>CAXMWW010000018.1:0-1459 GCA_963422245.2 uncultured Sulfitobacter sp.
GACGGCTGCAGCCCAAAAAGGCGGCTTGGTCGGTCTGGCCGGTGCGGTTTACGTCGACAGCCTCACCACCCGCGACCTACTGCTCGAGAAGAAGCTGTTCACCGGAATGCGGCTCTTTTATGCGGCGTTGCCTGCCACTGGCTGTCTGGCCGCGGCTTTGCTGTGTGCGGGACCGTTGCCGCGCGTGGAACGATGGATGTGTCGGGCCACGCTGGCCCTGAATGGCATTGCCCTGTTCCTGCTACCCATCGTGATGAGCCAGCGCCTGCTTTTGCTGCAGTTTCTGTTGTCTGCATATCTGGCGGCGTGCCTGGCGCGCGGGCGTCTGTTTGGCCTGGGATGGCTGGTAACGGGCGTTCTGTTGTTTCTTGGGCTGTGGTTTGCGCGCGAAGTGATCACAAACCCGCTGCATTCTGGGTCCGCATCAGCACTGGCGTCGCAGAAGCTCGCCTTTTACGTCGTCAATGATCTCTGGAACAGTTTTGCCCCCTTGGGTCAACCGATCCCCCACAAGTTTGGTGCGCTGACCCTTGAAGGTGTTATGTTTCTGACATTCACCGATGCCCTCTTCCTGCCGGATCTGGCACTCAAAATGCAGGCTTTGGACGGGGTCATTGGCGGTGGAGAGTTTCCAATTTTCACCAGCGCCTATGTCGATTTCGGTCCTGTGGGCGGGGCGCTGTTACTTGCCGTGATGGGCTTTGCCTGTCGCCTGATCTTTCACAATGCACGGAGAAGCCTGGTCTGGGCCGCAATCTATGCCCAAGTCGGGGCGGCCCTGCTGTTTTCCAGCCATAGTGTCTATGTCACCCATCAGAATTTCCTGTTTTCGGTGATCCTGATCGCACTCATCCTGTGGGTCTGCCGAAGATCGCCTCAACGCAAGCCGGTGATGCCCGTTGCGCGCCGGATCGCAGCGCCGTTGTTCGGCACGACGGCGGACGTGATCGTCTTTCGGTCTCGCCGGAGCCGTCAGAACGAAGGACCTGATCGTGAAGCCGCCTAAGCTGCAAGGCCTACAGGCGCTGCGCGGTGTGGCGGCGGTCATGGTTCTGATCGGTCATGTGCTGGCTGAGGCCGAACATTTCCTGAATGTCTCCCTGCCCGGCGACATGGTACCCTGGACCCGGGGAGTCGACATCTTCTTTGTCATCTCGGGCTTTGTTGTGGCGCTGTCGGCTGATCGGTTTCGGCATGCGCCCTTGGCCTTTCTGGCGCGTCGTCTTCTGCGTGTCGTGCCGCTTTACTGGCTGTTTACCAGCCTGATGGTTATCGCACTTGTTCTGGCGCCCGGCGGGGTGAAAGAGACGCAGTTCGATCTGCCTCACATCCTCAGTTCCTATGGATTTTGGCCTTATGAGCGCGCGGATGGACGGGTCGCACCTGTGTTGTCGCTGGGATGGACGCTGAATTACGAGGTTTTTTTCTACGTTCTTTTGGGTCTTTGCCTGTTGGGGTC
>CAXMWW010000019.1:0-20616 GCA_963422245.2 uncultured Sulfitobacter sp.
TACAGTCCTGCCTGCGCTCAACGCCGAGGCTCTGTCGGAGGCCCTCGAACCCGTCATGGATAAGGACGCTCTTTTGGTGACAGACGGTGGGACAAGTTATCCGACCTGCGCGGTGGCCTTGGGCGTGAGCCACAAGGCGTTAAGTCTGTCGGCAGGTGAACGCGTAGATGGCGAACTGCATATCCAAAACGTCAACAACCGTCACTCACGCCTGAAAGGCTTCATTGCAAGCCGCCGGGGGATCGCCACAAAATACCTTGCCAGCTATTTGAGATGGTTCCATCTCATTGTGCTGCAGCGGGAGCCTACGCCAAGGCAATGCCTCGCCAGCGCCATGGGTGGCATAAGCATCAATACGATATGCGAATAGAGCGAAATTCATTCAGTCGATTGCCCTGTCATATCCACACCGTAGACTCGAAAGTTCCGCAATTTTGACATACACACTCCTGTAAGGCACTGATAGAGAGTGACTTTACTTGCGGGAAACCGTTATGGCACAACATTTTGTGCGTTTAGAGGTGGGTCGGAATGGCCATGATCTCTACGGTTTTTCCGATTTCCGGATACGCCCTTCTGGTGCGCAAGGTGTACTTGATGCCTTGGCAGTCCCGGCTGCCACGGGGTCTGGCTGAGTACCGCGCGCCGTTCAACAGGCCATTAATGCCGCGTCATGCGCCCGTGCAGGGTCGATTAAGGACCGACTCTGCTGTCCAGAAACCTGCGACCCTCTGGCGCAGAATAGTCCCCTTGACTGTCCCCATTGACAAGCCCCCAGCTTTGCTGGGGGACCCCTGATGTTCTACATATGAGGAAGATTTCCTAGAGGGTTTCGACCGCTCGAAGCCCTGCAAGGGAAATCTTCCAATGTCATCAGAAACGACAAATCACCTTAACCACAGTACTTGGGAGTGCAAATATCACGTGGTTTTCACGCCCAAATACAGAAAGAAGGAACTTTACGGCTACCTGCGCCGAGAATTGCGTGAAGTATTCCACCGACTATCGCGCCAGAAGGAGTGCTCAATTGAAGAGGGGCACCTGATGCCAGACCACGTGCATATGTTGTTGAGCATCCCACCCAAGCACTCGGTCGCGCATGTGATCGGGTTCATGAAGGGAAAAAGCTCGATCTGGATCGCGCAGAACATCAAGAACCGCCGCCGCAATTTTGCGGGGCATAAATTCTGGGCACGTGGTTATTTCGTCTCGACGGTCGGCGCAGATGAGCGCACGGTGCGAGCTTATATCCAAACGCAAGAGCAACAGGACAAACGCCTCGACGACCTGTTTAACAGGTAATCTGTAACCCCAACCGCTTCGAGCGGTTCAAGCGAAGCGTTTCAAACCTCCACTTCAAGTGGAGGTTATTGGCTGGCGCATGGCGCACCAATTCCCAACGCCCGTCCGGAATAGTCCGGGTTCATCCGGGCTAGTCCGGTTTCCCGCCCCAGAAAAGCCAGAGACTTCCCAGCGTGTCACTGCCGTCACCGCCACTTTTTCATCGGCTCAAGAAAGTTGCTCTTTTTGTGAGCTCCGGTTTGCGTCGAGTGCCCAAAGCTGACTGTTGTCTGGTGCAATTTGTGTTGCGTGCGCCATGTCAGGCAGCTTGACGCTAGAAAGCTGAGTAGGTCAGCACGGCTCCCAACATCACTTCTGGTACTCAGAATTGGAAAACTGAAAGCGAGGCTTAGCTGCCTTGCAGCAATGACCAGCCCAAGACCGGGCTGGCCGTTTTCTGTAACGCGCTATGCCCCGGAAATCTGTTTCGCTTTTTCGACCAGCACCTCAGCCTGGCGTATTGAGGCATAGTCGATGAGCCTTCCGTCAAGGCTGACGGCACCTTTGCCGGCGGCTTCGGCTTCGGCCATAGCGGCCAGGATGCGCTGGGCTTTTTCGATTTCGGCGTCTGAGGGACTCATTACTTCGTTGGCCAGCGCAATTTGGCTGGGGTGTATCGCCCATTTGCCTTCACAACCCAATACCGCAGCGCGGTAGGCCGCAGCGCGATACCCTTCTGCGTCTTGGAAATCACCAAACGGGCCGTCGATGGGGCGCAGCCCATTGGCGCGGGCGGCCACGACCATGCGGGCCAGCGCATAGTGCCACATGTCGCCCCAATGGGTGTCGCGGTTGCCGTCGCCATCCGGGTCCGTCAGAACCGAATAGTCTTTGTTCACGCCGCCGATAATCGTCGTCCTTGCGCGTGTCGAGGCCGCGTAGTCAGCCACACCGAAATGCAGGCTCTCGTTGCGTTGAGAGGCCTGGGCGATTTCGGTGATGTTTTGCATGCCAAGCGCGGTTTCGATGATGTGCTCGAACCCGATCCGTTTGGTGTAGCCCTTTGCATCTTCGATCTGGGTGACCATCATGTCGACAGCATAGACGTCCGCAGCCGTTCCGACCTTTGGGATCATGATCAAATCCAGCCGTTCGCCGGCCTGTTCAACAACGTCTACAACATCGCGATACATGTAGTGTGTGTCCAAACCGTTGATCCGGACGGACATGGATTTGGTGCCCCAATCGATTTCATTCAGGCCCTTGATGATGTTCTTGCGCGCCTGCTCTTTTTCGTCTGGAGCAACAGCGTCTTCCAGGTCTAGGAAGATCACGTCGACGTCAGATTCTGCAGCTTTCTCAAACATTTGAGGCTGGCTGCCGGGGACTGCGAGTTCGGAACGATTGAGCCGGCCGGGGGCCTGATTTACGGCGTGAAATGACATCTGTGTAGCCTTTCCTAGAGTCACAAAATTGCGCGAGAAAGGTCAGCCAAGCAGGATTCTGTCAAGCAGAGTTTCAGTCTATTTCGGTATACCATCATCCCCATCCCGCTCCAACGAGAGGCGGGAGGAATAATAGAACGCAATCGCCTGTGCCCGGTTCTTTACGCTCAGTTTGTCGTAAAGATTGGAGAGGTGAAATTTGACGGTATTGACGGTGATGCCAAGCTCTGACGACAGCTCGCGGTTCGTCAGACCCTTTGAAAGGGCTTCCAGCATCGCGCGTTCCTTTCGCGACAATTGCTGGATCGGGTCGCTTTGCAAGTCACGGACGTCGAGGAACGGGAAAACCATTTTTCCAGCCGCGACGTCGATGCAGGTTTCCATCAGCGTTTCTGCATCGCTGGAACGTGGGGCATAGGCGGCGGCGCCGGCTGTCATCGCCAAACGGGGCAGGTCGCCGCTGTCCTCGGCATAGACGACGATACGCGGTGCATTTTCCTGATCGCGGAGCACTTCGATCAGTTTGGCCCCCCCAAGTGCGGGCAAATTCCAATCGATGATACCGACCTGGACGGGGACACGCATGACGGTGCCCAAAAACCCTTCGGCGGTCGCAGCCGTGGCAACCAACGAGAATCGCGGATCACGGTCAATGATTTCGGAAAGGGCCGACAAGACCAGCGGATTGCCATCCGCGAGCATGACATCGATTGGCGCGCCAATTCTTCTAGGTATTTGATTCATATTGGTTAATCCTAATAAACTACCTATTAGTATGGGTCGTATTTCGGTATACACTCGTATATTTATCCCTATGGGTAGTAAATTTACTACCCTTTTAGATACCCATAAGTAGGACTAAGGGGCGTTTTCATTCCCTGCAACGTATTTATCTATCAATTCCAGACTTTTTTCCGCAACGACATTGCGTGTTGCGGTGTGAGAACCTGGAGAGTTTTATGACCGACACGACCGCGTTTCCTCAGCTTGATATCCCCAACACCATCGCTGCTGGCCCCGGGCCCGGCAACACAGATGCCCGTGTCCTGGCGCGCTATGCAGGCGCGGGTCTGGCAGATCACATGCATGCTGACGTGCTGCGCGGGATGGCTGAATGCAAGCTGATGCTGCGCGAAGTGATGGGCACAGACAACGTTCACACCTTTGGCGTTGCCGGCACGGGGTGGAGCGGTCTGGACATGATGTTCTCGGCCGTCATGCCAGGGGACAAGGTGGTCATGTTCGTGAACGGCACGTTCTCGGGTATCGATGGCCTGACCGTCCGGATGAAAGCGGCAACCGCCGAGGAACTGGCCGCAAACCCGTTGGATCCGCAGACCGAAAACGTGGTGATCGTCGATGTGCCACATGGCGAAAGCGTCACGGGCGATATCGTTGAGGCCGCATTGGCCGAACACAAACCCAAGTGGGCGGCAATGGCCCATTGGGAAACCGGATCAGGCCGGGTTAACGACATTCAGGGCTTCAGCGATGCGTGTGAAAAGCATGGCGCGATGGGACTTGTTGATGCGGTTTCTAGCCTGGGTGTCGGCAACTTCAGGGTTGATGATTACTCCGGCGTGCACGGCTGGGCCTCTTGCCCGCAGAAGGGAATTTGCTGTCTGCCGCTGACCTACGCGCCTGTGTCCTTCAGCGACACATACATTGAGACATTGCGCGCCACCGGGACTCGCACATTCTGCCATCACCCCATCCTTGAAGCGCGTCATTGGGGCGTGATCGATGGGGCAGACGTTGACAAAGGCACTTATCACCGGACGCATTCGGCCTATGCCGTGTCGGCGTTCCACGAAGCCTTGCGCATCTGCCTGCAGCAGACCATCGCGCAGCGTGCGGCAGACTACACCTTCCATGAAAACGCGTTGCGGCAGGCCGTGCAGGCCATGGGCTGCGATGTGACATCGAACATGCCGTCGCTTGTGGTCCTTAACCTGCCCGAAGCGCTTGCAGGGCGGGAGATGGAGCTGGTTCAGCACTGCCGCGCCCGGAACTTCGGGATCTGGCCAACCCTGTCGGAGCCCGTTCAGGTGCGCATTGGCATCCTCAACCTGCTGTCCGAGGGGGCCATCACCGACATCGTGAACCGTTTTGGTCAGGCGATGCGCGATCTGGGGGCTGAGGTTGATCAGGCCCGGGTCGATGCCGTCCTGAACCAACATTACGGCACGGCCATCGCGGCTGAGTAAGACACAACCAGAATTGGGAGGAGCCAAACATGGATATTCACGAATACCAGGCAAAGGAAATTCTGGCCGGTTTCGGGGTCGCTGTTCCGGACGGCGCGCTGGCTTACAGCCCGGAGCAGGCCGCCTACAGGGCACGTGAGCTTGGGGGCGACCGCTGGGTTGTAAAGGCGCAGGTTCACGCCGGTGGCCGCGGGAAAGCCGGCGGCGTCAAGGTTTGCGCAAGCGATCATGAGATCAACGACGCCTGCGAAGACATGTTCGGCATGAAGCTTGTAACCCATCAGACGGGGCCGGAGGGCAAAGGTGTCTACCGTGTTTACGTTGAAGCCGCCGTTCCCATCGCCCGCGAGATCTATCTCGGCTTCGTCCTGGATCGCACCACCCAGCGCGTGATGATCGTGGCATCTGCCGAGGGCGGGATGGAGATCGAGGACATCTCGGCCGACAAACCAGACAGCATCGTGCGTGCTGTTGTGGAACCTGCTGTAGGGCTGCGTGAATTCCAGTGCCGGCAGATCGCTTTCAAACTGGGCGTCGAAGCGACGCTGGTGCAGCAGGTCGTGCGTACCTTGCAGGGTTGCTACCGCGCCTTCACTGAGCTCGATGCGACCATGGTGGAGATCAACCCGCTGGTGATCACGGAAGACAGCCGCGTCATCGCGCTCGATGCCAAAATGACCTTCGATGACAACGCGCTGTTCCGGCATCCGCAGGTGGCTGAGCTGCGCGACAAAAGCCAGGAAGACCCGCGCGAGGCGCGCGCGGCGGACCGGGGCCTGAACTACATCGGCCTGGACGGCAACATCGGCTGCATCGTCAACGGTGCCGGGCTGGCGATGGCGACGATGGATACGATCAAACTGGCGGGTGGCGAGCCTGCCAACTTCCTGGACATCGGCGGCGGGGCTACGCCAGAGCGCGTCGCAAAGGCGTTCCGTCTGGTTCTGTCGGACAAGAATGTGCAGGCGATCCTTGTGAACATCTTTGCCGGTATAAACCGTTGTGACTGGGTGGCCGAAGGTGTTGTTCAGGCGATGCAAGAGGTGGGCGTCGAGGTGCCTGTCGTTGTGCGCCTGGCCGGGACCAATGTGGAAGAGGGCCAGAAGATCCTGGCGAAGTCCGGCCTGCCCATCATCCGCGCAAAAACACTGAGCGAAGCCGCCGAAAGAGCAGTGGGGGCTTGGAGAAACGACCTCTCTCAAGGGGTCATGATGAGGGCTGTGTCATGAGCATTTTGATCAACAAGGAAACCCCTGTCATCGTTCAGGGGATCACCGGTAAGATGGCCCGGTTTCACACCAAGGACATGCTGGACTATGGCACCAATGTTGTGGGTGGCGTGGTTCCGGGTAAAGGCGGCGAAACCGTCGAAGGTCTGCCCGTTTTTGACACCGTCGAAGAGGCCGTGTCACGGACTGGTGCCGAGGCATCCCTCGTCTTTGTGCCGCCACCCTTTGCCGCTGATGGCATCATGGAGGCCGCCGATGCGGGCATCCGCTATTGCGTTTGCATCACGGATGGGATCCCGGCGCAGGACATGATCCGCGTGAAACGGTACATGTATCGCTATCCCAAAGAACGCCGCATGGTGCTGACCGGTCCAAATTGTGCCGGTACGATCAGCCCCGGCAAGTCGCTGTTGGGGATCATGCCCGGCCACATCTACCTCAAGGGTCACGTCGGCATTGTCGGACGGTCAGGCACACTTGGATACGAGGCGGCCAGCCAATTGAAGGAGCTGGGGATCGGTGTCTCCACGTCGGTTGGCATTGGCGGTGACCCGATCAACGGATCATCCTTCAAAGACATCTTGGAACGCTTCGAGCAGGATGACGACACGCATGTCATTGCAATGATTGGCGAAATTGGCGGCCCACAGGAAGCAGAGGCAGCGGAGTACATTCGCGATCATGTGACCAAACCCGTTGTGGCTTATGTTGCGGGACTTACCGCCCCGAAAGGCCGGACCATGGGGCACGCGGGTGCGATCATTTCGGCCTTTGGCGAAAGCGCCTCTGAGAAGGTGGAAATTCTGTCGGCGGCCGGTGTGACCGTAGCGGAGCACCCCTCTGCGATCGGTCAAACAATTGCAAACGTGATGGAGGCTGCGTGATGGCGAAACCCAGCATTCTTGTAACCCGCCGATGGCCCGTTGCTGTTGAGGCAAAACTGGCGGCCAACTACGACGTTGAACTGAACCACAGCGACCGTCCGCTGACCGCGGATGAATTTCGCGAGGCCATCCAGAAGTATGACGCGGTACTGCCGACGGTCACGGATAAGATCGGTGCCCAGGCGCTGGACGTGCCGAAGGCGCGGACCAAGATCTTTGCCAACTACGGTGTCGGCTACACTCACATCGACGTCGAGCGGGCCAAAACGCATGGCATCGCGATCACAAATACGCCTGACGTGCTGTCCGAATGCACGGCGGATCTGGCGATGACGTTGATGCTGATGGTGGCGCGTCGTGCAGGCGATGGTGAGCGCCAATTGCGCGCGGGTGAATGGGACGGATGGCGGCCCACGCATCTGATTGGCACGAAGGTGTCGGGCAAAACGCTCGGCATTATCGGCTTTGGCCGCATCTGTCAGGAAATGGCGCGCCGCGCGCATCATGGCTTTGGCATGGATATCGTCGTTTACAATCGCTCGCAGGTCCGCCCCGACATTTTGGCAGAATTCAACGCAACGCAGGTCGACAGCATCGACGCTTTGCTGCCGATCTGCGATTTCGTGTCGCTTCACTGTCCGGGCGGCAAAGAAAACGCAGGCATGATCAATGGCCGTCGGTTGGACCTGATGAAGCCGGACGCCTACCTGATCAATACAGCCCGCGGCGAAGTCGTGGATGAAGCCGCACTGGCGCAGGCCTTGATGTTTGAGACCATTGGCGGCGCTGCGCTTGATGTTTTCGAACGTGAGCCCGCAGTAAACCCCATGCTTGCCCAATGCGACAACCTGGTCATGCTGCCTCACTTGGGCAGCGCAACCAAGGAAGCACGTCAGGCAATGGGGTTTCGCGTGCTCGATAACCTCAACGACTTTTTCGAAGGCAAAGCGCCGCGCGATCGCGTCGCCTGAACGGAGCCAAAGACATGAATGCACCCCACCGCAACACTGGTTTCTTCACAGCCGAGTTGGAACACACCGATCCGGCCATCTTTGGCGCGATCTCGCAAGAGCTTGGCCGCCAGCGTGACGAGATTGAGCTGATCGCCAGCGAGAATATCGTCTCCAAAGCCGTAATGCAGGCCCAAGGGTCTGTGATGACCAATAAATATGCCGAAGGTTATCCGGGCCGTCGCTACTACGGTGGATGCCAACATGTGGACGTGGCCGAAGAACTGGCCATTGAGCGGGCGTGCCAGCTTTTTGAGTGCGGCTTTGCCAACGTGCAGCCGAACTCAGGCAGTCAGGCCAATCAGGGTGTCTTTCAGGCGCTTCTTCAGCCGGGCGACACGATCCTTGGCATGTCGCTGGATGCAGGCGGCCATTTGACTCATGGCGCGCGGCCCAACCAGTCTGGCAAATGGTTCAACGCCGTTCACTACGGCGTGCATGCTGAGACGCTGGATGTGGACTACGACGAGGTTGAGGCCTTGGCGATCCAGCATCAGCCGAAGATGATCATCGCCGGTGGTTCCGCCATTCCGCGTCAGCTCGACTTTGCGAAGTTCCGTGCCATTGCAGACAAGGTTGGTGCCTATCTGTTGGCTGACGTGGCACATTTCGCCGGATTGATCGCTGCGGGCCTTTACCCATCACCTTTCCCGCATGTCCACGTTGCCACCACGACAACCCACAAAACCCTGCGCGGCCCGCGTGGCGGTATGATCCTGACGAACGACGAGGCGCTGGCGAAGAAATTCAACTCAGCCATCTTCCCCGGCATTCAGGGCGGACCTTTGATGCACGTGATCGCGGCGAAGGCGGTGGCCTTTGGTGAAGCGCTGCAACCCTCTTTTGCGGATTATCAAAAGCAGGTCATCCGAAACGCACAAACT
Source organism: uncultured Sulfitobacter sp. (assembly GCA_963422245.2). Taxonomy (GTDB): domain Bacteria; phylum Pseudomonadota; class Alphaproteobacteria; order Rhodobacterales; family Rhodobacteraceae; genus Sulfitobacter. Next base: position 8,941 of record CAXMWW010000019.1, read on the forward strand.
CTGGCAGAGCGATTGCAAAGCGGCGGGCTATCGGTTGTGACCGGGGGCACAGACACCCATGTCATGCTCGTTGACCTTCGGCCCAAGGGGGTCAAAGGCAACACCGCCGAGGCTGCATTGGGGCGCGCGCATATCACGTGCAACAAGAACGGCATCCCGTTTGATACCGAAAAGCCGACAATTACCTCCGGTCTTCGACTCGGCTCGCCTGCGGGGACGACACGCGGATTTACCGAGCTTGAGTTTGCACAAATCGGGGAATGGATTGTTCAGGTCGTTGACGGTCTAAGAAGTGCAGATGGTCAGACCAACCCTGAAGTCGAAGCGCGGGTCAAAGCAGAGGTCGTGTCCATGTGCGAAAACTTCCCGATTTACTGATCGGGGGGCCGAAAGCTGCAAGCTGGTGTAACGAACGGCTTTTGCCTGATCTGACCTGACCGACAAAGGGTCCATTCATCGACAGTCGAATGCCCCGATGTCGGTCAGCACGCTATACGTGACGATCTTTCGTTTTGAAAGATATCGCGTGTCGGGCATGTCCATGTTCAGCGCAAGAACATAAGTCTCGTCTGCGCAGTCCAGCCAACCGACGAACCAGCCAATATCCATGTCCGTTTTGCTGTAGCGCCAACCGGTTTTGGAGCGCATTGTCCAATTGTCGCGCTGCTCGCTTACCATGATGTCCTTCGCAGTGGCATATGTGGCGGCAGATAGGGGCAAATGCTCCCGCGCGAGTCTTGATAGAAACTCAACTTGCTCCAGAGCCGAGATTTTCAGCGTGTCGTCCAACCAATAGGACGTGAGTTGATCAATACTGCCGACATCCGCGTTGCCATATTCGAAGCGCGTCAAGCCATCTGACATCACCTTTTGCCCGGCTGTTTGAGCAATCCGCTGATACACCCAGACTGCTGAGTTTTGGAACGCGGTCTCAAGTGTATGATCCTTGTTCCACGCCCGATTGCTTCGGGGAACGCCATCCCATTCGAAAACTGTTGTAGGTGTCGCCACTCCATTTTCCAATGCGATCAGACTGTGGGCGATCTTGGAGGTAGAGGCGGGGGAATAGCGCTGATGCGCTCGGTCGGGATTTGCGATCCATTGCTGACCATCTGAGAGGCGCTGGATCACGACTGTCGTGTTCTCAATGTCGCCGCCTGCTGCGGCTACCATTGCTTCAATCTCAATCGTTTCGGCCATTGCCTGTGACGTCAGCGCAAAGGCGAACACCACGGGGCCGCGAAGGCTGCTCAGCCCGAAGGCTTTGATCCGCGCTCCTACGCGCCTGAGGCGATCCATGAGGGCCATTATTCTTCCGCTTAGTGCTGACCTAGCCTCGGTGAGGCGCGCCTTGGCCAGTGTCGAGATATTGTTTGAGACTGCCCACAAAGAACATATCCCAGCCCGCCTCGCAAACATCATAACAGAGCAATTCTGGCGTGAGCCCATTGTGGCGCATCTCGATCCGGGAGCCCGTCCCACGTTCGGTGATCTGCCACCGCACCGTTGTATTCAGCCATTCGGTTTCAATCTCTTTCGGCTGGCCCTCATGAATGTGCAAGGCGTCAATGCAGGTCCATTCAACGTGGCTCGGATGTTCCATGCCGGTCAGCTCAAAGGTCCAATAGGATACACCCGGCGGAAAGGTGAACTTCGCCCGGTCGCCGATGTGCATCAGCGGATGGTCCGGGCGCGTCCACCAGTGTTCGACCCCTTGGGTCACGGCTGCAAAAGCGGCGGATGGGCTTGCTTGGACGTCAATGGATTTTGAATAGCTCTGTGTGGTCATCTTTGTTGTCCTCAGGCGGCATCGGCCCAGTGGGGCGGAAATGTTGCGGCGACGTTTGGAAGGACTTCAATCCGTTGGATCCAATCCGCAAGGTTGGTCGACAGTGTTGCCAGGTCAGGCAAATCAAGCGCTTGCATGATCTTCGGCTTCGTCTCCATAGCCCTTTGGATCAAGCGCACATGCGGGAAGGCAACGGCGTCTGCGGCCCCTGGGCGGGTGCCGGACAGGAATGGGCTGTCGACCAAAACGCCTGCAAGGTTTGAAAGCTCGCTCCGTAGCAATTCACTGGCGTTCTTCAGATCGTCTGTTGCTTCATCTGCACCTTCAAAGAAGATCGGTGAAAGGACGCCGCTTGTCGCATCCGGCAGATAGTCAAAGATTTCCATCGTGCGTTGCCAGATGAGCCCAGCTTCCTGCGGTGTTTCGCCAAAAAGGGGCGTGGCCGGATATTCACGGTCCAGCCAGGCAAGGATCGCGACGGATTGAGTGAGGGTGGTGTCGCCGTCCTTCACTGTCGGGAGGGTACCGCGCGGGTTGAGGGCGAAGTAGGCCTCAGATTTGTGTTCTCTCTGCGCTGCGGACAGTAGGGTGACGTCATAATCGAGCCCTTTGAAGGCCATTCCGAGTGTCAGACGCCAAGGGCTGGGTGCGCCGCTGACGGTCCAGATTTTCGGGGACATGATTGCGTTTCTCCGTCTGTGGGTATTTGCAGAAACATATCCACGACGGTATGATCAGAAAAGTAGGCAGAATTTTTTGCTATACTATCAAAAACCATACTATTGAGGAAAATCAGATGCCTGAGGCCTCCGAAGACCTTGCCCAAGCGATCGTTCCAGTGGAAAGTACGTGCCCCGCGCCGCGCGTGATTGGGATGATCGGCGGCAAATGGAAGCTGCTCATCCTGCAGATTCTGATCTTTCAGGGGACCAAGCGGTTTGGTGAACTGCGCAAGTCCATCGACGGGATTACGCAGACGATGCTGACCAACCAGCTTCGCGCGTTGGAAGCTGATGGGTTGGTGATCCGAAAGGTCTATGCCGAGGTGCCGCCGAAGGTTGAGTACTCGGCCAGCACGGATGGTCTCGCGCTTGCACCGGTGTTCACGTCTATGCACGACTGGTGGATCAACCGGTCAGCTGGATCTTAATGCCTGATCGACCCGGTCCATCTCGGCATCATACCACGCTATGGTCCCAGTCGGGTCGTTGGCAAAGCTGGCGGCAAAGGATGCGGGCGCTTCGGTGACTTCATCATACCGCGTTGCCCAAACCATGATGGAGAGCAGGGCTGGCAGAAAATCCTTGGATTTCTGTGTGGGATAGTAGCAAACGCTGCTGGCTTTGCGGGGGTCAGGCTCGCGTGTCAACATGCCAAGTGCTTCAAGCTTGGTAAGACGGTTCGCAAGGATGTTGGTTGAGATGCCCTCGGGCGATGCATGGAATTCGCGATAGGTGCGCTTGCCGTGCAGCAGGACATCCCTGAGCAATAAAAAGCACCATTTGTCACCCACAATGCCGGCGGCATAGCGGGTCGGGCATCCGTTCCAGTCAGGTTTAGCCTTTGAACTCATGTTGCAGATATAGAGGGTTGCAGGGCACTTGCAATATGCAAGCAATCGATCTACCAAAGCACTTGCAAAATGCAAGTGGAGATTCGACATGCCAGCACCCTTCGTTTGGTACGACAACATGACAGCAAGGCCGAAAGAGGCGACCCAGTTCCTGCAATCGATGTTCGGATGGCAGCCAAATGACATCGGTTCGATGACCTTCCTGACCGAGTCAGGCGGCGAGATGCCCTTCGCCGCGACATGTGACGAGATGGACGGGATCACCGGTTGGGTCCCCTATTTCGAGGTTGACGATCTGGACACCGCAACAAAGCGGGCCCGCGAAAACGGCGCAAGCGTCATTGCGGAAAATGTGGCAGGCCCCGCGGGGGATGCGAGTTTCATTCGTGACCCCGGCGGCAGCCCGATGGCGCTGTGGAAACGCGGGCAGGGGTGAGGAGGTTCGACATGCTAAAGAAGCAAATGATGGCCGCTGTGGCCTATCCGCTGATCGTTTTCCCGCTTGCGATTGTCTGGCACTTGGGACTCTTCGAAGGCCACTACATGGAGTTTGGATACTTCGACGGTGAGCCCAACATCGCTGTTGGTTTGGCGTCGATGGTTGTGCAGGGCGTGGTGCTGGCGGCAATTTATCCCCTGTTCCAATTGGGAAGAGAAGGCCTTGCGCGGGCATTCAAGTTTGCGGCGCTGCTGGGGCTGTTCTTTTGGACAAGCCATGTGCTGGCGTTGGTGGCCAAGCAGAACGTGCCGCAGGCGGGGACCTTTATCTTGATGGAGACGATCTATCTATGCCTACAGTTCGGCTTGTTCGCCTTGGCCCTGGGGTTCATTTTTCGCGGAGCAGCGCGGGCATCGGTCACGCCCGCCTGAGCCGCTGATGGGTCACGCCGTTATCGAGCGCTTCGGCACCAGCCAGAGCATAGGACTGCGGTGAAGCGGTGCCCTCGAACAATCGCTTCCCCGCGCCGACAACAACCGGGAAAGTCCAGATCCGAAATTCATCTATCAGATTCTGAGCCTGCAGGGTCTGGATCAAGGCCGCGCTCCCATGGACCTGTAACAACGGCCCATCCCGTGCCTTCAGTTCCTTGACAGCCTCAACCGTGTCGCCCTTCAGCGCGTGGGCGTTTTCCCAGCTTAGCTGGGCCGGTCGCGATGTCGCCACGTACTTCCGCGCCGCATTCAGCCTGTCGCCCAGATCTGAACGCGGGGCGTTGGGCCAGTGTCTGGCAAAGATGTCATAGGTCTTGCGTCCAAAAAGGATGTGATAGGGTTTTGACATCGCCACACGTTCAACATGCGCCATCACAGCTTCCCAATAGGGCGCTGCCCAGCCACCTTGGGTGAACCCGCCAGAGCGGTCTTCTTCGGGCATGCTGGGGGATTGCATGACCCCGTCGAGCGTTACAAAGGACAATACCGCGAGTTCACGCATGTCATGGCCGATCATCGTTGAAGGACTGCACAAACGCCGCCAGCTTGTCGAAGGCCTGGTTCCAGCCACCAGCCCCAGCCGTACCCTCGCCAACCCCCACATGGACCATGACCATCCGGGTTTTGCCGTCGGCCTCGCTCAATTCAACGATCACTTCGGTAATGTCGGGAAAGGTATCCGGCATGCCCATCGACTGGGGCGAGATGATGGTGCCCTCCGCGTCGCACATGCTTTCCGTGTAAACGAGGCGGTCTGGCGCGCTGACCTCTTTGTAGATGCCGGTGAACCACATCTCCATCGACCGCTCAGGCGATTGCATTGCCATGCTGACTTTGCGGGTTCCTCCGACCCGCACGTCCATTTCGGCGGTTGGCACCGACATGCCGTTTGGCCCGTACCATTGTTTGAACAGCGCGGGATCGGTCCACATCCTCCAGACCAGTTCAATCGGCGCGTCAAACTCCCGTTCGATCCGAACCCATTCCGTATCTTCGCTCATGTATCGTCTTCCTTCATGTCCGCCAAAAGAGTGTCCATCGTGTCAAAGCGCGCTTCCCAAATGTGTCGATACCGCTCAGCCCAGCCTGCGATGTCCTGGATGGGTGCTGTTTCCAGCTTGCAGAGGCGGAACTGAGCATCCCTTTCCCGGGAGATCAGGCCGGCGTTTTCCAGCACACGAATGTGTTTGGAGATAGCCGGTAAGGTCATGTCAAACGGCTCAGCCAGCGCGTTCACGCCCGCTGTTCCCTTTGCCAGCCGTGCCAGGATTGTCCGGCGTACCGGATGCGCGAGGGCCGAGAAGGCCGCGTCGAGTTGGTCGTCATTGGTCATAAGGCGATATTACACTATTTAGTTAATTAACCAAGAGGTTTATTACTGAAAATGTGGCACGGTTTCATGGCAAGCTTCTTGCCCAAGGTCAGAAACGGTCAGACTTCCGTCGCTTCGTCCGGGTCCTTGAAAAGGTCTTTTCGCAAAGTCATCAGTGCGCCGGGATCGATTTTCGCCTGAATAACGGTGGTTTTCTTCGAACTGATTGCCTGAAGCAAAGCGGGCCCCATTTCGTCAGGACCGTCGACCCAAATGCCTTGGCCGCTGCAAAGTACGGCAAATTTATCAAAGCGCGGGGATTTTATTTCGGCACCCAGCAAGCGACGGCCATAGAATTCCTGCTGATAGTCCTTTTCGGGACCCCAAGACTCGTAGTCGACAACGACAATTGTAATCGGGAGATCGTGCGCAATTGCCGTCTGAATTTCGATCATCGTGTAACCGATTGCCCCGTCGCCCATCACGGCAACAACCGGGCGATCAGGAGCGGCCGCATTGGCACCGATGGCGGCTGCAAGGCCGAAACCAACCAGCCCGAAAACCAGCGGCGTGATCAGAGACATCGGCGCGAAATGGCCCAGCCTGCCGGCTGCTTGCAGGCAGGTGTTGCCGGTGTCGAGCGTGACAATCGCGTCCTTCGGAAGCGCATCGCGTATTTCCGCCAGGACGCGGCGGGGATGCATCGGAAGCGTTGCAAGATTTGCTTCTTCGGCGCGTTCGGCCCAGAGGGCGGCCAAGTCCGACTGAAAGCTCTTGCGCCAGGGATCGCACGCAGGCTGTGTCGCAACCTCACAAATCGCCTTCGCCATCAGCCGGGCATCCCCTTGTGCAGCGGTTTCAGTTGGGAAATAGCGGCCAACGGCGGAGCCTTCGATGTCCACATGTGCGATGCGTGTTTCCGCCCCGACATATTCATTGCTGTGGAAGGTCGAATTGGCGCCGAGCCGCACGCCAAAGACAACCATGACATCCGCCTCTTTGGTCAGGCGACTGGCCACTGCATTGCCGCGCGGTCCTGCTTGCCCCGCAAACTAGGGGTGGCGGTGCGGCATGACATCAGCATGTCCGGTCCAGGCCACGACCGGAACCTGAAGCTTTTCGGCAAGCGCGACGAGCGCGTCATGACCCGCCCCCCATTTAAGGCCGCCACCGGCGAAGATCACGGGGCGTTCTGCTGAAGAAAGCAACTCCGCGATGCTCGCGACATCGGCCGGTGCGACGGAGCCGGGGCGGGCAGGCCGCAGGGGTTGAGGCTCAATCGCGGGGAGGTTTGCGGCGAAGAGATCACGCGGAATATGTAAGACAACTGGCCCCCGACGGCCGCGAATGGCGTCTTCGGCCATCGGCGCAAGCCGGGAAGGGTCCGTCACCATCACGGAGCGTTTCGATATAGGTGCAAAAAGGGCCACCTGATCGACGTCTTGAAAGGTGTCCTTGGCCTGATCTGCCCGCGTAATGGCCCCTGCAAGGTCGACGAGGGGTGAATAGGCAAGCTGCGCCTCGGCGACGGCGGTGACGATGTTGATCATGCCGGGCCGGCCTGCGCGCCCAAAACGACACCCGGTTTGCCCGTCATCCGCGCCCAGGCATCCGCCATATGCCCGGCGGCGCGTTCATCGCGTGCGCCCACATAAGCGATCTCGCCGACCTGATACATGGCATCGTAGAGTTCCAGCATCAAGCCGCCCAACAGGCCGAACACGGTATCGATGCCGTTGGCTTTCAGGACGCGATAGACGGCTTCACCGCCGTTGATTGTGGTCATGTCTCAATCCTCAGATCTGGGACGCAAGTTGTCGGGGTCATAAAGCGGTGCGTCATGGGCGGTTACGGGATAGGTTTGGTTCAGAAGCTGAACGCTTAACCCCGTGTGCGGCGTGCCCTTTTTGACAAAGAGCCATCCGAGCGATTTTCCGATGGTGTACCCGTATCCGCCGGAAGTTGTCAGACCGATAGGTTTACTGTTCAAAAGGATGGGCTCGCCGCCATGAATGTCGATGCCTTCGGCGTGGACCTCTGCGTGAAACAACTCCCATTGCGGGTCGTAGGCCAGCAGTGTGTCTTTGCCGATGAAATGGCGACCTTCAGTGGCGACGAAACGATCAAGCCCGACATCATAGGGGCCGACATCGGTCGTCAATTCGCCGCTGGCGCGATAGGCCTTTTCCATGCGCATCCCGTTGAAGGCGTAGGAGCCCAAGTCAGTCAGGCCGTAGGCTGCTCCCACTTCAAAGAGCGCGCCATAGATCTCGGCAATGCGGTTGAGCGGGGCGTGTACCTCCCATCCCAATTCACCCACAAAGGACACCCGCAAGGCGTAGCAAGGGACCCCACCCACCGAGATTTCCTGACCCGAAAGCTAAGGAAACGCGGCATTGGTGAGCACCGCGTCGATCAATTCGGACAGGATGCGCCGCGATGCGGGACCGGACAGGGCCAGCATGCCCCAATCGGCACTGCGGTTGATCATGTGTGCGTCTTCGCCTTTGCGATTGTGGCTTTTGATCCAGTCGAAATCCGGCTTCGCGCGGGCGATGGGCGACCCTGTGAAGAAGCGATCCTCGGCGATGCGGCAGTTGGTAGTCTCTGTCTCGAACTTGCCTTTCTGAGTGAGCAGGTGGTTGAGGCTCATCCTCCCGTCCTTATGCAGGATGCGGTTGGCGGACAGGCGATCCAGAAGCTTCCCAGCATTTTTGCCGATAATCTCAAACTGCGCGAAGGCGCAAAGGTCGATGACACCCGTTGCAGTCCGAGTGGCCTTGGCCTCTCGCAGAGCGTTGTGATGCCAGGGCTGATGCCCCCAGCCGATTTTTTCGATGTCTCCAACTTCGCCGAAATAGCGTGGGCGTTCCCATCCGGCGATTTCCCCAAAGACCGCACCTTTTGCAGCGAGCCGGTCATAAAGCGGGTGGCGCTGCACGGGGCGCAGGCTGTCGAACTGTTTTCCGGGACACGGTGTGTCGTGGCGGCGCATGAATTCGTCCTTCGTGCGCTCCACGACGAAGTGGTCCGTCGCGAAGTTGCCGTAGCGACGTGGGTCGAAGCTCCGGGTGTTGATGGCCGCCTCTCCATGCACCATCCAATCTGCGAGGACCTTGCCCGCGCCGCCGCCCCAGGCAAGCCCGATGCAGGACCCCAGGCCAACCAGACATTGGGCGCGCCGGACGGGCCAACAAGCATACCGCCGTCCGGCGTGTGGGTGATTGCGCCGCGCACAATGCGCTTGATGCCAAGATTTTCGAGGATCGGCATTTTGCCGAATGCGACTGTCAGGAAATCGCTGATGGAGTCGTAGTCTGCTTCGAACAACTCATTTTCTGCCGCCCAAGGTGCACCTTCTGGTATTTCCCAAACTGTGGGGCAGGTGTGACCCTCGTAGACAGGGCTATCGCTTTTGAGATTTGGTCGCGGTTCTGATGAGTTCGAGCATGAATGTATCCTGCCATCCGGCGCGTTTCAGCTTTCCTCGCATTGATCCTTTTGACGGTTCGGAGCGGGCGAGGTTGAGAGCGATGCGCCGTAGGATAGAGAGATTTTCGGGTCCGTTGTCTTTTCTGTTGCGCGCGGCGTCCTCGTTCATGGAGACGTCGAGCACCCAGTGAAGGCTGTTCTCGATACTCCAATGGGCGCGGGTGATGGACAGGAAACGCTCGGGAGAGAGCGGCGCGCTGATGAGGAAGTAGCGAGTTTGGCATGAGGTTTTATCGCCGACTTCGCGGGTGGCGACGACCTTTCCGATGGCCCTGAGCCCGGGCCAGTGATGCCGCTCGTCGAGCCAGGCAACGTCATGCGAGATCAACGCCTTGCGCGTCTCCAGTCGACCGTGTCCTGCGTCAACATTCTGATAAGTTTCACAGTTTTCGACATTTCCAGGATCATCCAGCCAGAGTGCCACATCCTCGTGCAGCGTCTCCTGATTGCGTTTCAGCGCCAGAACATAATCACCGCCAGCCTGCGTTACCGTCTCGGCTGTAGTGCGCTGCGTGTGCATAGCGTCCGCCGTCACAATCCGCCCCTTCAACGACAGCATGTTCAACAGCGCGGGCAGCGCCGTAATCTCGTTGGATTTTTCGTCAACAGCGACCTGCCCGAGTACGAGCCTGGCCTCAGCCGCAAAAGCCTGCACGAGGTGTAACGCCGACTGCTTCTTCGCCCTGTCGAAGGAGCGCCGCAACGACTTGCCATCAACCGCAATCACCTCGCCCAACTGGTCAGCGAACCCCTCTGTCAGGCGAAGCATCACTGACTGAAACGTGCCAGGATCGAGGGCGTTGAACAGGTCAGAGAACGCATCGTGGCTCGGTATTCCGTGCTTCAGTGTCATGAATGTGCGCAAAAACGGCTCTTTCGTCGTGCCAAATAGCGCCATGTCGCAGCAACCCTCGCCGCCACACATGGTCGACAACAGGCCGATCATAAGCATCTCATGAAGATCATGCCGTGTAGCGTTGCTCGTACGAGGGTCTTCAACGCCCTCAAAAATATGAGAAAAATCTTCCATCGCGGTCGCATCCTTTACTAATGACGCAATCCGTATGAATCCAATCAGACGTGATGCATAGTCAATATTTCAAAAGCGATTCCCCTGGATGGACACCGATGACCTCACAGATGAGGCATTGCTAGAAGTATACTTCATTGATGTCGGGCAAGGTGACGGTGTGCTCGTGCGGACGCCGGATTTCAAACATATGCTGATTGATGGTGGGCTTGCGCGCCGCGAGCAGCAAACAGGTAAGAATGCGGCCGATCTTGTGGATTGGAAGTTCTTCTTTGACTACGGGGGCTATCGTATCGAACTTGATAGCATGATGGCATCTCATTCAGACTCCGACCACTATGGTGGGCTGCATGATCTGATCCGAGAAACGAAGTCTGCAGAGCGAGAGCTTGATTGCCTTGGGGTTGACATCAAGACCTTCCATCACCCGGGACTATCGCGTTGGCGAAAGGTAAGCGGAGCAAATCCGCCGCACGCGGATGGATTGGGCCCGAAAAAGGATGGACGATTCATCCGGTTGCTTGGTGATAGAGCAGATGCTGAGGACACCTTCAAATCAGGAGCCAAGGAGACGTTGTCCGGCCCGTGGCGTTGGTTTTTGGAAGCGGTTCTGGAGAACTCGAAACGCACCAAATTCGAGCCCGTTATGGTCGCGAAGGACGATGTTACTGGTGGCGCGCTTCCCGATTTGTGGAAGAGATCGGCTGGCCTAGAGATCAAAATCCTTGGACCTGTTTTCGAGAGGATCGGCGGAAAGCTTGCCCTACCAGATCTCGGAAAGAAATCTATAAACACAAACGGCCACAGCATCTGCCTGCGATTGGATTATGGAAAAGCGCGCATTCTTCTTACCGGCGATTTGAACACGGCTAGCATGAACTGGCTCGAGGACTGTTACGACGACAAAATTTCGGCGTTTAAATGTGATGTCGCTAAGGCCTGTCATCACGGAAGCAGTGATATTTCCTATCGGTTCCTGGAAGCTATCAATGCAGCGGCTACAGTAATTTCGTCGGGCGACGCTGAAGGGCACGCCCATCCCCGACCGGAAATTGTGGGCGCGAGCGCCTGTAGTGGATTCAAGTATATAGATCGGTCCAAGGACCGACTGGTGACGCCTTTGGTGTATATGACGGAAATCGAGAGATCGGTGACTCTTGGTGCGATTAATCGCATTGATGTGAAAAACATGCCTTTGTCGGCGGGAGCTGCAAGCGGTGCTGTCCTTGGGCGCCCCGTGGACGAGATCAGGGGCAAGGGATTTCTCTCGCCGGATGATCGAAAGAAGCTGAATGGGAAGACTGATAAAAAAGATATCGACAAGATCATTCGGGATGCCGAAAGGGCGGCAAAGAACGAGTTTGGACCAGTCGAGTCGCAGACGGCCCGCGGAAACATTCGTGTTGATGTAAACTTGGATGTGCCGCTCGGCCCGGTCGACAAGAAGAACGACAAAAAACGTCTTTGGCGTTCGAGGCTTATGCAGAAAACACACTATGGGCTGGTCAACGTTCGAACGGATGGGAAGACAGTAATGTGTGCTACGA
>CAXMWW010000020.1:0-7120 GCA_963422245.2 uncultured Sulfitobacter sp.
AGGTTACCTTGCCGGATTCCACCTGGGTTTTGATTTCACCCAGACCGCCATTGTAGTTCTCCCAATGGATCTTCTTGCCGGTCTTGGCTTCCCACGGCGCACCGTAGGCCTTTTGCTGAGACGCTGTGTAAGCACCGCCCCACGACGTGATCGTCAGATCAGACGCAGAAGCAGCACCAACGCCAAGTGCGAATACGCTCGCAGTGGCCAGCGCCAGTGTTTTCAAAGTCATCAAGTTGTACTCCCTTAGTGCTTGTGGCTTTCGCCACCTCCCTTGGCGGCATCAGACCGCCAAATCTCTGACCGGAGAGCTGCCCTCAAGCTCTACGCGTCTCGTCCCATCACGCCAAATGCATAGGATCAAGAGCCCGGCAGTCTTCCGTGTGCCAACCGATGGTCGCTTTCGTGCCCTCGGCCAGAGCCGCGTGACCGTAGGTGTTCGGAACCTTCACGATGAAGTCGTCATGACCGGCCACTTCCATGCGCGTGCGGATATGATCGCCCAGGTAGATCAGTTCCTTGATCTCACCCTTCAGGGTGTTCGGCACTTCGCCGCGCTTGGGGTTCACCATCACACGCTCAGGCCGGAGCGACAGCATGGTCTTCGTGCCCTTGCCGTCGGTTGCCACGTTGAGCGCGTTGACCGTCTCACCACTGTCCAGCTCGACCTTGCAATTGCCGTCCTTGCCCACGCTCTTCACGGTGCCGGCCAGCTTGTTGTTCTCACCGATAAACTGGGCCACAAAACTGTTCGTCGGGCGCTCGTAAAGATCGTCCGGCGAGGACAGCTGCTGGATCACACCCATCATTGAACACTGCGATGCGGTCCGACATGGTGAGCGCTTCAGATTGGTCGTGGGTCACGTAAACCACTGTGACGCCCAGGTTCTCGTGAATGTGCTTGATCTCATATTGCATCTGCTCGCGCAGCTGCTTGTCGAGCGCGCCCAACGGCTCGTCCATCAACACCAGATCCGGTTCAAACACCAGGCGCGCGGGCCACAGCGATGCGTTGCTGCTGGCCACCTGACAATTGCGCCGGGCGCCGGTTACCGAACGAGCCGAGCTCCACCAGGTTCAAGACGTTCTGGACCCGCTCTTCCACTTCTGCCTTGCCCATCTTGCGGACCTGGAGAGGGAACGCCAGGTTCTCCGCCACCGTCAATGTGGGGGAACAGCGCGTAGTTCTGGAACACCATGCCGATGCCCCGCTTGTGCGGAGCCACATTGTTGATTGGCTGATCGTTCAAGAAGATCTCGCCATGGGTTGCCGGCTCAAAACCTGCCAGCATCATCAAGCAGGTGGTCTTGCCGGACCCGGATGGCCCCAGCATTGTCAAAAACTCACCCTCAGCAATGTCCAGGTTCAGGTCCTTAACGACGAGTGTCTCCCCGTCATAGCTTTTCTGAACGCCGGTAAACCGGACCATGTGTTTACCATTGGCAGCTTTATTCGCCATGCAGACGCCCCCTAACCTCACTTAACAGGCCGGCTTCTCCCGCCAGCCTTGTTCTTCCCTCTCATACCTTAGTCGAAAGTCCGCCCTCAGTGCAAACCCTCTTCCGGCGCGGCCCCCCGTCGCAGTTGGAAGTATCTCCCAGGGTTGAAAAGGCCGGATTGGTCACAGGCGACAATCAGATGTCGCCCGCCGACACACTTCGCGCTAAGGAGGTTGTCAGGATGACCAGCACAGCGAGATGGCGCAGCTCATGAAAGACACCCTGAAAGCTCGAACCGAGAAGTTTCAATCCCTTCTGGCGGAGGCCGGTATCGACATCGCCATTCTCACCGATGAAGACAGCATCTCCTGGCTTGCCGGCTTTTGGGGCTATCTCGGCATTGAGTTCGGGCGCCCTTCGCTAATGCTGGTGCCCAAAGACGATGATCCGATTGTCATCACACCGCTCATGGAGACCGACATGGTCAAGGCCATGACCTGGGTGGAGGACGTGCGCAGTTGGGAAGATCCGCGCGGCGCAAGCCACTGGGACGAGATCTTGAGCGCGGCTCTCGGCGGCAATTCGGGCAAAACCATCGGGCTTGAAAAACTCAAGACACCCGCCCTCATCTCGGCCCATCTGGATGGCGCCCACACTGCTTCGACCTATGCGGATGTCAGCCCCATCTTGGCCGATATGCGCATGATCAAAAGCGCTGAAGAACTGGACATCATGCGTCAGGCCGGGCAGATCGCTATTGCCATGCTGGAAGGCGGCCGGTCTGCCCTGGGTGAAGGGGTGCCGGAATATGAGATCGCGCTTGCGATCATCACCGCCGGCACGCGCAAGGCCGCCGGCTTTCTGACCGATGCCGGGCTGGATGCGTTTATCTCCCCCACGGTGCACAATCTGCAGGTTCTGCAATCTGGCGCCCACACGGCCATGGTGCACCGGCGCTCCTCGGTCAAAACGCTGCAACGGGGCGACCCGGTCTATATGTGCTTTTGCGGAATGGTGAACTTCCGGCAGTACAAGCTGGGGTTCGACCGCGAGTACTTCATCGGCACGTGCTCGGATGAAGAGGCGCGCACCTATGAGGTGTGCATCAATGCCCAGAAGGCTGCTCTTGCCGCTGTGCGCCCGGGCGCAATTGCCGAAGACGTGCACGAGGCGGCCAATGAGGTCTATCGCAGCGCCGGCTTTTCCCCCGGCTACCGCACCGGCCGGGCCATCGGCATCTCAAATCTGGAGAGCCCGGAACTCAAAACGGGCGACCGCACGGTGCTGCAGGCGGGCATGACCTTCGCCGTGGATGGCGGCATCACCGTTCCCGGCAAATATGGAGCAAGGGTGGGCGACAGCATCGCCGTAACCGAAGACGGGTTTGAGTTCTTCACCCCCTACCCCAAGGAGCTGGCCGTCGTCTAAAAGCAAACCGGGCTCCCCTCGGTTGAGGGAAGCCCGGCTTAAGCGTCGTCAGTTTGGCTTGGTCTTAGTTGGAGAGGTAAAACCATCTCCGCCAAGATGTCGCCGATCTCTTTAAAGGCGGTCCTCAAGCTGACCGGCCGAGTTTGCCGAGAAGGCATACTTGCCTTTGGATGGATCGGACGCATCCTTATAGGTGGCGCAAACCTTCCAGGCGATCGATCGTGTCCTGATCGTTCAAGTCGAAGGCCACGGTGACCACAACAATGCCTTCGTCTTTCGCGTTGATGCACTGCTGTTCCAGATTGTATTCGCCCGTTCGACTTATCCATCGGCCAGGTCGGATCACTGGTTTCCGTGTTTGTCTTGACCATTGCCGTTCTTGCGATAGGCCGGCACGGTTTGCGCACCGTCGGTCAGAAGCACGATGGCTTTCAAGACGCGCTCTTCAGGATCCTCATGGGTGATCTTGTCATAAGTCGCCCCGCCCGGGAAAACACTGTTCGGCGAAATGGCATGCCAGCCAAACTGGAAGCCTGAGGAGATGTGCGTGCCGCCGAGGGGCTCCCAGTCGTTCAGATCAGTGAGCAGAAACACCGGTGGTGCTTGTCAGCTGACGCATCGGGAGCATGGTGTTGCAGTAACTCGAGCGATCACCGTTTTCATCGCCCTCATCATACCACAGATCCAACTGCTGCCAGCGATGGCGTTTGCCATTGTTCGGCTCAGTGTCAGTGGTGGTTGTTTACTTTGCGGCCTGAGAAGCAGCTTTCAACGCGGGTTTCACCGCTCAGCTTGTCGTAATCCTCATCCGTCTGGTGCTTGCCCATCAGAGAGGCTTTCACACCGTAAGAGAACGGCACCAACGCAAACTCGATGTCGCCCACATTCGCTGCACCGCCGTGCAGGGCGTTGATCAGGTCTTTCGCAGCATTGCGCATGGTGATGTACTTCTGCGCACCGCTCAAGTGATTGTCCATTGAGCCCCGAGTAATCGAGCACCAGCGAAATCTCAGCCTTACCAACCTGCGGCACCAAAGCCGTGGCATCGGTCGACAGGTTCATCTTGCGCGGCTGGCCGCCATTGCCGGCCAGAACGTTGGCAATCTGCATGAAGGCCGTGTTGACCTGCACCGACTGATCAGCGCTGATGATGTTGTTGTTGATGTTGATGAGGTCGTTGGGCACATTCAGGTTGTACTCAGCCGCATCGAAATTGGCTTCGAAGAACGCCTTGCCCCAGAGCCTTACGGTCTGCATCCTCGGCCACGCGCAGCGAGCCGGCGGGCCAGCACCGCGCTATCCAATGCCACTTGCAGTTCGTGCTTGGCCACAACGCCGCGGCCATAATCAACGGCCATCCCAGCTGCCATCATAAAGGGAACGATGGCTAGACCGAACATAATGGCGACGTTGCCGTCCTCGTCTTTCCGGAAACTTTTAAAACTCTTCAACATGACCTTAGTCACCTCTGACGCTTACAAACTCTATTCAGACACCCCGTTCGGGATTGTTATTGGTCTCGAACGGTTCGTCTGGCATCCGTCCCCCGGCAAGACGGATTAATCCGGACTATTCGCCCGTTTATCTGGCCTATCACTAGGCGCGAGTTGTCTTAACAGGGTCTTAACTTCACCCTTTTGGGGCGATTTCGAGGGCCATAATCACATGCTGTTGGAAATAATTGGATAAGCGGTTCAGAACAATTTTAGGCAACCTTTATGAAAACTCTAACCACTGAGGCAGGGCCGTGTTGAGATCAGCGGCCCGCTTGGGTTTGAACCTTCGCGCCACTGGCGCTATGAACGGCGCGCAACAACAGCCGGACCAAACGCGATGACTGAAGAAAACAAACCCAACCGCAAACAGCGCCGGGCTGCCCGAGCAGAAGGCAAACTGGATACCAGCGGCTTTCTGCGCCTTGCTGACAGCTTTATTGATCTGGCGAACCGACATAACCGTACAGTGAATGCCACACAGTTACACATGGCCATGATGTTCGCCTCTGCGCGCTACAGTGCCTATGTGGGCAAAACCGTATTGGATGTGGAGGATCACGAGGAGTACGTGAAGCGGATGACCGGGGAATTCCAGGACTTTCTGCGCCAGCATCTGGCCGACGAAAGCCTCGCCCGGCCCCGAGTAAAGGGGCGACGGGCGGTCCTCGCACAAATGTGACATCCTGCCCATCTTTAGAATAATGGAACGGCTCCCCATATAGTGGGATACGTTGCCGGGCATTGGGTTAGGGAGGTAATACAATGTCAATATCAGCTCAGGACACCAAGCAGGCTTCCAGCAGCCGCGCTTCAGGACACGTGCAATCCTTGTCGCGCGCGTTGAGCTTGTTAAATGCATTGTCGGAACATGATCAGGGCCTTTCTTTGTCCGCCGTTGCGCACGAAGTAGGATTGCCAACCTCAACGGCCCACCGTCTGCTGACCACCTTGCAGAACGAGCGCTACGTGCGCTTCGACCCCAACCACTCAGCCTGGCTGGTCGGCGTTCAGGCCTTCCGCGCCGGCTCGGCCTTCTTGCGCGCTCCAGAGATCTGGTGAGCACGGGCCCGGCCCTACATGCGCCGGCTCATGGAACAGTGCGGCGAGACGGTGAACCTGGCCGTTCTGGACCGCGGTGAAGTGATCTACCTCGCCCAGACGGAAACCCACAAAATGATGCGGGCCATCGCCAAACCCGGCGGGCGGGCAGAGATCTTTTCATCCGGCGTGGGCAAGGCCCTTCTGGCGTTCATGCCTGAAGCCGACGCCGCTCAGCTTCTGCAGCACATCACGTTTTATCCTGAAACCGAAAACACATTGGCCAGCGCAGAAGATCTGCAGCGGGATCTGGATGTCATCAAGACCCGGGGCTATGCGGTGGACGATGAAGAAAACGCCGTGGGCCTGCGCTGCGTGGCGGGGGTCATTTTCGATGAATATGGCAAGCCCCATGGCCGGGCTCTCTTTGTCCGGGCCGGCGGCACGGGGTGACCGATGCCCGCATCCCAGCGCTGGGCGCTGCGGTCTCCCAGGTGGCCCAGGAGATAACGGCAGCAAATCGGCGGACAGCCGCTTGCCCGTGCGCGCGGATAATACCATATAACCGCTTGAACAGAGCCTGCGCGAGCACGCGGGGGCTTTGGGCCTTTAAGACCTCAAAAGATCATACGAGAAAGACCGTCTACAATGAGCGAAATCACCCGCGAGCGCGTCCTCGAGCAGCTCACCAAGGTCCGTGGACCGGATCTGAAGCAAAACCTGGTGGAAGCCGGACTGGTCTCCGAAATCACGATAACCGGGAACGATGTGTTCTTCTCCCTCACGGTCAATCCTGCCGACCGCAGAACGCCTTGAACCCATGCGCAAAGCCGCGGCCCAGTCCCGTTGAGCAATTGGGCGGCATCGGGAAGGTGCTTGTGACCTTGACAGCAGAGCGTCAGAACGGCGCCAGCAACGGAGCGTCCGCTCCCGACATGCCGCAGGTTCACAAAAGCAGCGGTCCGCGCAAAGGACCAGGCGCGCCGCCCCCTCCCATGGCGGGAGGTGGCCCCGGCGGGCAGGCCGCACCGAAACAGATGGCAGGCATTCCCGGTGTTAAGCACATTATTGCGGGTTGCCTCCGGCAAGGGCGGTGTGGGCAAATCCACCACCGCCTGCAACCTGGCCTTAGGGCTCATCGCACAAGGCGCGAAAGTGGGGCATTCTGGATGCGGACATTTACGGCCCCTCCATGCCGCGGCTGCTGGGCATCACCGGCCAGCCTCAACCTGGCGAAGGCGGTGCCTTGGAGGCCATGGAAGGCTATGGCCTTAAGGTCATGTCCATGGGCTTCCTGGTGGAAGAAGACACACCCATGATCTGGCGCGGACCCATGGTCATCGTCGGCGCTCACCCAGATGATGCGTGACGTCAATTGGGGCGAGCTTGATGTGATGGTGGTGGATATGCCGCCGGGCACCGGCGATGCTCAGCTCACCATGGCCCAGCAGGTGCCGCTGGCCGGCGCGGTGATTGTCTCCACTCCCCAAGATCTGGCGCTGATTGATGCACGCAAAGGCTTGAACATGTTCCGCAAGGTGGACGTACCTGGTGCTCGGGATCGTGGAGAATATGAGCTATTTCGTTTGCCCCAACTGCGGCGAGCGCTCCGCAATCTTCGGCAATGGCGGCGCCCGGGCCGAAGCAGAGAAGATCGGGGCAACATTCCTGGGCGAAGTTCCCCTCCACATGGACGTCCGGGAGCGCTCAGATGCCGG
>CAXMWW010000021.1:0-2975 GCA_963422245.2 uncultured Sulfitobacter sp.
AAATCCATGTTTCTTTTGTACCAAGGTCGTTCCCTTCTTTTATCTCTCTAGAGAGATAAAAGTTACCCTTGTTGACCGCAAGAGGGTACGTACATTTTGTTCTCACCCAGCCCGAGGAAGCCGCCCGTGCCAAATGCACCCCAAAGACCCTGGACCGTCACGCCGAACACGACGACACGTATCGTCGCCGGTTTGTTTCGCAGCCGGAATTTTATTTGGAACAGCGACAGCCGCGTCGCGGCCCGCTTCGGCGTGTCATGGACGCAGTTTCTGGTCCTCAGGGCGCTGCGTTTCACCAACGCGGATTTCACGATGAGCCCGACCCAGCTCTATGAGGCCACCCAAGCGAGCTCCAGCGGCATGGCAAAGATGCTGAAAGGCTTGACCGATCAGGGCCTCGTGGAACGCCTGCCGAACCCGCAGGACGCACGCAGCACCCTTGTCCGCCTCCTCCCGAAAGGGGCGGATCTAGTGGAAGATATCATCGATCAGTTTGGTGGAAACGAACACCGAACTGTTTGCTGGTGTCCTGTCGGAAGAGGAGCGGGAAAAACTGGCGGATTTGCTTGAGAACCTGAGCAGGGCACTTGAAGAGCGCAAATCCATGAGCTGAATTTGAGTGTGTCATGGCACTTGAACGCTGTTGCACGGCCCGGAATGATCGAAGCCGCAACTGACGGCTTCGATCAATTGAGTTCTCAGATCACTCGGCCAATGCGGACTCGATTGAGATGACGACATTCACTTCGTCGCCCACCGCCGGCGCAAATGCCCCCAGCCCAAAGTCCGAACGCAGCAAGCTTGCGGTCGCTTGAAACCCCATCGTGGGTGTTCCCTGTTTCGGACCAAACGGATAGGGCGATGCCTGATTCAGCGTTGTCTCAAGTGTGACTGGCACAGTGGTGTCGTTCATGGACAGGTCCCCTGTGATGTTTGCGGTGTTCTCTCCGGTCACTTCTATGGCGGTTGAGGTGAAGGTGATCATGTCTCCTTCCTCGGCCCCGAAGAAATCGTCGGACATGAAATGGGCAAAACGTCCTTCCCAGCCTGTGAACATGCTCATAACCGGGATGGAAATCGAAACCGAGGACGCCGCCGGGTCGTCCTCGTCAAAAATGATCTCGCCTTCAAAGCCCGAGAACATGCCATAGCTGGTTGAATACCCCAGGTGATTGTAGCTGAAAACAATTTGACTGTGGCTGGAGTCCAAAACAAACGTTTCTGCAGCAAGAGTTCCGCCTGCAGAACCGAGGAGAATAGCAAGCGAGGTGGCTAAAGATTTGATACGCATCGTGATGTTCCTGTCTGTTGAAAGTTGGTTGCTAAAACCGCATTGAAGATGGAGCCAAGTCGCGGCACAAATGGGATATACAACACCATGTATCGCTATGCAACAAGTTGTACTATAGAGGTTTGATGAAACAGTTTGAAGATCCCCGGCTGGCGGCAACCCGCAAGGCAGCAATCGAAGCAGCTCTGGTTATTCTGAAAAGCGAGGGGGTTCTTGCCGTCACATATGCCTCGGTCAGCAAAGCGACCGGCATCTCGCGCAGCACGCTGTATAGGCACTGGCCCGAAATCAACGACCTGCGCAACGACACTTTCAAACGCGCGGCGCGCCCGGAGAACAAGTCGCCAGAACCGCGCACCAACGGTCCACTCAAAGCCGACCTGATGTGGCTTTTGCGGTTCTTGCTGACCGCACTGAACGACACGCCTTGGGGAAAAATCGCACCTCAGATCGTTGCAGCCGCCGCGCAAGATGACCAAGCGCGTGCCGTCATCAACCTCTTCATGCAAGAACGCATCACAAGCGTGAAGGCTGTCTTCGAGGCCGCCGCCGATCGCGGAGAGCTGCGGGACACCGTCGACATCGATCAACTGGCCGATTTGGCGGTCTCTGTTCTTTACTTTAGAAAACTATTCGCCGGGCAACCGATTGATGAAACCTGGCTGGCAGAACATGTCGACACCCTGTGCGAACTGGCCGTAGCACAATGACTCTTGCGGGCGATTGACGGAGTAACAAACCGCCAGACCAAATTGGGGCGCTTTGTTTGCCGCGACATGTTCAGGATCGCGCATGTCCCGGGACGTCCGAAGCGGGCGAACGGTCCTTTCAGGTGGGCACAGCAGCGCAATTTGACCTATCTGACCAAGCCTCCCGAATTTCTGGAAACCTTCTCACTATCTCTGCATTTATTTCCGGTCCAAAAACCGCTTCCGCCGGTTGCGCCAAGATTTCGCGCGTCTTTGCACGGGCTGTTTCGAGAAGTGTGGGCGTATCGGCATCGGCCCAGGCTTGGGGCGTCGCGCGGTCGGCCATCGCGGGATAATAGTAGTCCGACTGCATCCGGCCCAATGTTTGATCGCTCCCCAAAAAATGGCCGGGACCAGCGAGGCAGACATCGCGGATGACATCAAAGGCCAAGGCGTCGTCGTTGATCTCAAAACCACGGGTTGCGCGCATAACCGATCCAATGAGGTCATTGTCCAGCACAAAGCTCTCCTTGCTCGCTGCCAGCAAAGACCCGTACATGCCTGCTGCTTCGTAGATCAGATTGGCCCCGGCCAACGCGCTTAGAAGTTCCGTGATGCCTTTTTCATACCCAGCCTGGAAATCCGGCAGTTTGGAGTC
Source organism: uncultured Sulfitobacter sp. (assembly GCA_963422245.2). Classification (GTDB taxonomy): domain Bacteria; phylum Pseudomonadota; class Alphaproteobacteria; order Rhodobacterales; family Rhodobacteraceae; genus Sulfitobacter. Next base: position 2,639 of record CAXMWW010000021.1, read on the forward strand.
GGTCATACCCGCGCTCACCGCACACGGAATTCCATAATGCTGGGCCATCTGCGCGCAGGCCGCCATCAGAACCCCCTGTTCGGCGCTGCCACCCGACATCGCGCCGGTGCGAAGGTCACTGACGAAAGGCAACGCGCCAAACAATGCGGGATGCCCGGGATTCAACAGATTGACATAGACCAGCCCCGCAAGCACCTCGGCCGTTTGTTGCGCCACGGCTCCTGCGAGCGGGGCTGGGCTGGTCGCTCCGGCCTGACCGGCGGACACCAGTTTCAGAGGTGTGCCCGTCTCTGCGGCGCATTCGATGATCCCAAGCGCCTCTTCGGCAAAGGTCAGC
>CAXMWW010000022.1:0-519737 GCA_963422245.2 uncultured Sulfitobacter sp.
CCCATCACTGTGATGATCTTCCAGACAAAAGATTTCTTTCGTGTTAAAGTGTTGATTTTATTACCGCGAATGCAATACACTTTTATTCAGAGCTTATGTAAAGTGTGTGATTTTATGCTTCAACAATAGTAATCCTTTATTTCAGAGATATTATTATTAGGCTTATCCCACCTGAGCACTGGTTTTTAAGCTATGGGAAAATGGCGAAGCTGCCCAGTAGAAGCCACCAGTCGAGCAGAACCACTGCTTCAAAATTTAGCGCTTTGCTTACATTTATTGCATTATGTTGATTTACATTACAAATCAAAACCATATTCAGTGCAGCTTTTTGATAGCAAAGTGAACCTAGGCAGTATTTGTAGATCTGACACACGGACGGTGAGATTCATTCATAGCCTACTTGGATTTGGAAATTTCCTTACACATGGAACTAACTTGCTAACTTCTAGTTTGTTTTGTTCCAACTTCTAGTTTATTTTTTCATGCAATTGATGACTTTCGGCAGGAAAGTATATTGTCAGCATTTACAATACTGTGATTGGTTTCCTGAATCACCCTCAACTTAGAACTCCACAGTAAAAAAGTGATGATAAAATAGAAGCGGTTTCTCAGCATTCGTATCATGAATAAATCTATATCAAGTAAAACTGAAAAACCAGCCTCAGATAAAATTTGGTACACAGATAAATATTTGGTATTAGATAAAATTTGGTATAAGTACAGATAAAAACTGAAAAACCAGCCTCAGATAAAATTTTAAAATTTGGTATACCTCAGATAAAATTTAGTTTTACTTGATATAGATTTATTGTCAGCATTTACCTTGAAATATAGCATTCAGTATTTTTTTTGCTTTTAATTTCCGTGTAATTATTACCTCGCACACTAATAGTAACTTAACACACTGTTAATCTTCGTCGAGAACTTGTTACTTGTCAACTAAATTATTTGCACTATTAATTTGATCTGTTATGATGTACTCGATACTGTAAGTACAACTGCTAGAGTACTACTCACTCATCTACCTTTGCTACTAGGCTAAACTGCAACCAATTATGCCTACTGGACTGAAACAACACATAATTTTTGCTGCTCATGCAGCTTGCTAAAATACTTTTCTTCTTGATAATTTGTGCTTTGTATGTCGCTGCTTTGTTCGTTTCTTTCTTGTATGTGCTAGGTGGGAAGTAGGATTGCGAGAAAAGCTGACCTGGCGAGCTCTGTTCTTTCGCTTCATTCACGGTAAGTCATACATCAAATTGTGGTTTCGTATTGTACATTGTATGTATTATGCGCCCCTTTTTGTGTCTGCTGAAACAATAAATACTTGAATGCTGGGAACTGAAGTTGGCTCATCAGAAAGTGGAATGGGAGAAAAAAGGTTAAAAACATCTGTGCTGGAGTTATCGCAAGCGAAGAGTGCCCCTAAGCCTAGTTTTCAGTGCTAATTTTGCATGTGGTTGGAGTGTTGATTATTATTGACAGTGGCGTAGGAACTCCCCTGCAATACCCGCAGCCGCGGGGGCGCCGCACACTTGGGGGCCCCCAAATTTTTGGATAAATTTTTAGAGATGTAGGCAACACAAAACCAGTGCTTACATTAAACTTGAACTTAGGACCGGATTTTCCATGATATGGGGGGAGGGCTATGCCAAGCTGCGAAAGTGTTTCGGCGTTGTCCATAGTGACTACACTCACTGCATGCCCTTTTCCGATGAAAAAGTGCTAAAATGAGTGTTTTATGTGAAAATCGTAAATATTTGTTGGCGGCTGGGGGTTTCACTCCCAGACCCCCGGTTGTGGGCCCCCCTTTGCCAAATCCTGGGTGTGCCACTGAGCAGAAGGAATGGACTCAACCGATAACGGGTAAGGCTAGCAATTGAATTGCAAATTACATCCTTCCAAATATCGAAAAATGATCAATATTGCTAAATCATCCCCCCAATATCGAAAAATGGTCAATTTTTCCTGCAATGTTCACCTGAATGCAAAATTACTGAAGAGTGAAAAGAAGCACCAGCTTACTGTAACTATAGGCCTACAACATAAGCCGTGTAGCTACCAACAAAAAAAATCTTGATGAGCGTACCGATACTAATAAAGTATCCAATGACAAACAGATTATCAGGTAGCGGTTAAAGTGAGTTTTTTACGAAGCTGATAAATAATCAGATGGTAGTAGCTAAGCTTTCAGTTGTACAGTGAGTTCAACAAGCATGCTACAGAGAGTCGCGATTGTAGAAATGAAGTTAAAATAAGCAATGATGACTGCTCATAAGTCATTCACCTTAAAATTGTACTTTCCTCCTTTTTCATTGAGAAAATTCATAAATCACGCAATCAAAATCAATTGCACCTGCAAATTCACGCTCAATTGAGAGCAGTGATAATCCGGACAATCTAAAGTTCTAAACTATCCCATCCGTCCCATTCTAGGCATACTTCTTAGATTACTTTTGATCAACTTCAGCTTAGAAAAAGATCGTTCGCAGCTGGCTACACTAACTGCTGTTGTGAGCAGGATACGCAAAAGAATGACAACATTCAGAATAGAATCGGCAAGCTTGAATTTTTGAACGAACTGTAAAAGTTTTAGAAGATCTTCCAATTTTACATTCCAGATTCCACCAGCAGCCATAACAAAATGCTGCAAACGTTTTCTCTCACTCAAAAATTCTTCCAACAGTACATTCTCGTCGATTTGATCTAACTGACAGAGATAACTTTCATTCAGTGAATTGGATGGCATCAAAAAGTCGAATCTATTTGCCAAGGCAAGCAGTTGATCATGACTGCTTGAAAGTTCTTCAATTATGCGATCAACAGCACATAGTATTTCTTGTTTGAGCTCAGCATCAAGACTCAGCTTAGTACCACTGCTTTCTTCTCCTGGCAATTGCCTCTTCTTGCGAATCTTCCGCTCCGTGTTAATTCCAAGTTCCAAGCATGCTCTTGAATCTTTTACAGCTTCGTCAACTAAATTATTTCGCTCTTCGCTAAGCATTTTCTTTAAAGCCGAAAGTTTGAGTGCACATAGATTCAAGCACAACCCTTTGTTTGCAAATATTTTTGGGCGTCGTTAATTTCTGGATCAAAGCATTGCATTCCACAAGCCACGAAAGGTTAAAAATGAGAAAGATAAAATGACCTGAAGAACCACTCCAGCACCTGATCTGGTTACGGAATTTTCTTCGACTACCATTAGCCGTTCTAATGCGGTCACAATTTCCAAAAACTTTTTATCTACCTGTACAATATCTACTGCAGTCTGCAGCGTATCGGCTGCTTCACCAAGTGTCCACAATACGTTTGACACTTGCTCCAGTCATTTCTATTAAGATATTTAACGATGTGTAGAGCCAGGAAAAAGGTGAACAGACGCTACAATGTTGCGAAAAATGTTACGGAATGAACCGGAGCCGAAGCCGCGAGTACACATGCCAGGTGCCGAGTACACTTGCATCTTTGTGTCGCTTTTTTTGTTCAATTCTCATTTTTGGCTTTTTTGCAAAAAGCAGCTCCACTTTCTTTCACCCTCTTCATTTTCCTCAACTCGCAAAACCATGTTAAAAATGACGCTAAACAAAAATTTTATTAAGTACTAGTACAACGCAATTATGTCTCAATTCCTATGCTCCTTGAAAATCCTTTCTGCACAAACTTGAAGTCACTATCATTCCCATAAGGCCTTTAAAAACATTTTCATTGGTAGACTCGCAGTCTTATAATCGTATTACAGTTGAAGATTTTCCTGTCGCTAAAGAGGTGCCATTTTCTAAAGACTTCAACATGTAACGTGGCTAAAAACTTACAAGAGTGCCATCTCTGCTATGAACTAAAGAAAGTTTGATCTCCGTGCTTACGCCACTCATTTCGCGGTTTCCTTAACTTTCAGCTTTAAAATGATCATAAAATTGATTAGGCCTACACGAAATATGATTGGAATTAAACACAACCTTTAAGACGTTAGAAACGGACTCAATTAAGAGGCTGTCCCTTACTCCCATTCCTTCCAAGTTCCATTATTGTGGCTGCATCATAGAAAATAAGCGTTCTACATTTGCATTACGAGCCACAATACAGAATAAGAATAAGAAATTTTGAACACAGTTTACAATAACTTTAAAGTTCTGCCCATTTTTCGTGAGTAGTTTAAGGTACAAAAAGAGGACAATTGGCTGCTTATGAGTGAGTGTCCTCGGTGGACCATTCGTTTTTTTTTAAACAGGACGTATGGTAGCCTTCTTTTAGCTGTTTAAATCAAACAAACGGACTTGTACAATTGCACAACTGATTTGAGCTTGCAAAACGATAATTAAGAACAGACTTATACTTCTTTTTTTTATTCTCCTGTCATGAGAAAGCGACGGAGGCGCAACGCAATAGGACGAATCCAGACTCGCTTAGGAGCGTGGCCACGAGTGACCTTTGGGGCAGGCGAAACAGGCGACCGCCTAGGGCCGCAAATTTAGGGGCCCGCACATTAGCAAAATACGCGCAATATGAGTTATAATTAAATAGAATTTACATCAACGAAAAAAATTACACAGATTGCTGTTGTAACTTGTAAGTTACGACTAGTCGTACATATAGAAAAGCTACGAAAAGTTTCGACTTGTAGTAAATATAGCCACAGCAATCAGCAAAATGAAAACCAACCAATCAGGTAGCCATAGCAATAAAGCTGGATACCGAATGCAAAATTTACTACTTGTCACCAAATTTGCCACTGTGAAGGTAAGAAAGGTGCATTTTGCATAAAAGCGCCGAACGGTTGTTGTGTGTTGCACAGTGTAGTACGCTCGCTTATCATCGCTTCTGCACTATACCGTTGCTATTGTTGCTTGATGCTTTTCATAGCCACGCTTTTCATGACATGGCTTATCATCGCCACTGTTGCTTGATGCTTATCGTAGCCATTGCTCGTGTCTCGTGTTATTTATTGCTTATCACAACTAATGTGGTTTCAGGTAACTTGATATTGTTTGAGGTGCGAGTCGAGTACACCACACTCCGTCAATGAAAGTGTATATTGTTTAACCTAAACAATGCTACCGTACAATAGAATTTGGTCTTCTTTCCAACACTGCTGAAAGGGGCCCGCATATTGTTTCTTGCCTGGGGCCCGCAAAACCTTAAGGCCACCACTGAGCGTGGCCGAGTGGTTCGGAGCGTCGTTTTTACGACGGCCATGATCGCGAGGTTAATGGTTCAACTCCCAACCAAGCTTCGTTGTTGCGTACTTGGATAAGATGCTTCACAACAATTATCTCTGTTTGGTGGAATCTAACAAGCAGCAAATTAAAGAAGTCAAAAGCAAAACTCTAGCGGAAAACTAATTATACGGACTGTCTGACTCACCTTAATTGTGACTATCACTTGCGTAGCACTGCCCAGTGGCGGATCCAGGAAGGGATATCGGATGTGGGAGATGCATCCTCCCCACCAGCCAATTTCAACAATGTTTTTGATGAATAAAATGTTTCCATAATTTCGAACCTCTTCGATTCAACTATAATAATTCTTACGCCTTAAGGTGTGTTTTCACAGAATACGATGCGACTTTTCGTACGTAAAGTGACGTAGGCCTCGAAACAGTTAGAAGTTTTGACGTAAAACTACGTCACTTTGCACGCATTTTAGAAAACAATCGCAAGTTGCTTTACAAAATAACCGATAAAAAGCAAAACTGTTGGGGTTCGAGATGTGTGGAGATATTTTCACCAACTTTTTACGTCAAGAAATGGATAAAATTTCGTGCGACAACAAATCGGATTAAAATCGCATTTAGTGCAAACAGATCTTTAGCCACGCATAAACCGAAAATATGCGAACAAAATGCAATGCATTTAATGAAGGACTAATATAGGGGCAAAAGAACAAAATTTGCGTTAAAAATTGTTCTAAAAGCGCTAAAATGCCCATTGCAATATGTAAATGTTCAAAAATTTTCCGGGGGAGCATGCCCCCCGACCCCTCTAGAATCATTATTGTTACCCTATTTGCTTCAAATTTAACTTTGTCAGAAAACACAGGTGTAAAAAATGCCAAAATTTGGTGCTAAAAAGTGCTGAATATACTCCCCTCACGTGGACACATTTTCCAAAAAGAGCTAATTTACGCTCTTTTTCGGGTTTAACATCTTTGCATTCAGTTAACATTCAATTTGATTAAAAACTGCCCCTCCCCCTCCAAAATTTTCTGAATCCACCCCTGACACTGCCTAGTGCCTACACTGCATTCGCACGCTGAGTGTAAGCGATTCAAATAATGCGAAGACGAAGAAGAAAACAGTACGCAATTGTGACATAATAAACATTAAAATCAAATCTTTATTATACTCGCGGAAATACACCAAAGCGTAAACTAGATGGCGAGGCCCATTTCCGCAACTTTGCGCCTGGGCATTGGGAAGCAATGTAAGATGATTTACGATTAACAAACAAGCGATATAGCAAAGTAATGGTTGTTCAAAATGATTAAGAAAAAAAATTAGGCTACATAAAGTTTATCCAAAATGCCGTCCCCCTTTCTTGCTACGCCAATGAGCTAGTCGAATTTCCAGTTTCTCACTTTAAAAATCATCGTCAAACCAACACCACTCACCAGGCTCGACACTAGCTGTTCAGGCCGAACGCGATACAAAACTTAACTGCACTACTGCCGTAGTTTCACGGGCTGAAAACGCATTCACGCTTGCTCGAGTTTTCGTAATCAGCAGTGGTTTTATTCCACTTCATGATTCGTGGTGAATCCACCATTTAATTTTAGTAGCCCCGATACAGTTTACCTCTGTGGTTCTTACGTTGACAATAAATAGACTAATCCAGGGCTTCCCAAACTGGGGGTCGCGACCCCGCGAGGGTCGCGTAACACCAACAAACTTCAGGGGTAGCAGGGAGCAGGGCATGTAATGGAATGGAATGGAATGGAAGATGGAATGGAAGAGGAATTTTGGTATGGAATATGGAAGACTTCAGGTATGGAAAGGAATGGAAGATTTAAAGAATGGAATGGAATGCCATCTTCCATACTTTCCATACCTGGATTAGTTTAACAGAATAATAAATTTTGATCTATAAGTAAAAAAAGGAAAAAAAACAATTAAGCAACAACAATAGCGTTACTTGCAGAGTTGCAGTGGCACTGCGTCACAGTATTGCTAAATGGTAGAAGGTGACGCAGCCTGGAAACTACGCGGTAAGCCGGTAAGTGCCGTGTGCACAAACGGTGACAGAGTTCGCACTACATTCTATTGCTTCGCGGAAAACTTCAAAGTGTTCACAATCACAACTTCAAATTTATTCAAAATTATTAAAAACAAGATGTCACTCAATTGGACGAATGCTTTCACCTGGCGTTGTGCTGGCGCAAGTCTGCGACTTTTACCAAAAAAGCTTTTCTCTTTTGATGTTATTAGAGCAACGCAAGTACAAAAACAAGCTGTCAATCAAACAACTTGTAAAATCTGGCGGGGTCCTGCAGCTGCAGCTTCTCGCAAAACAATTTTCGCAAAAGCAAACTTTGTTTCATTTCGACGATAATTTTCAGTTTACACCTTAGATATTGCATTGATTTTAATTGTTTATTTTGAAGTTTGAGATGCAATATGCGAACTCACCCAGCGCGAAGCGAACAGGTAGTGGTAAACAAAATGTCGGCAGAGATAATAATCACAGTTTTTTGATTTTTTCAATGATACAGATTTTCAGTACTTAGGTCTTACTAAAAGCAAAATTAAATAAATCCAATTCAAATTAATTAAATTAAATTAATTAAATAAATAAATTCACTTGCATGTGGACTGAGCTTGAGGTACAGCATGGCAGTACGAAGTTTTTTATCATGAGAACATTGAGAAGTTATTCTGGCCAGGCTCAGGGTGATTGTTTCAAGTACCAGTAAAGACTGTAGATTCAGAATGATAAACTTCAACATATGCTTTCCTTGAAAATCATAACTTTCTTATAAAACGTTTAAGAGTAATAATTATAGGGCCAGTGAAGATTGGAATAGCTTAAAGTACGACCAGTGTAGCAAATAATTGTGGCCTAATCTCGATTTTTAGTAAACATTCTATTGCAGTTGCAAGTTTGCTTCAGTTTTAAAATGTGGAAGTCATCATTAGTTTAAAATGTGGAAGTCGAAATGAGTGCATGAACGAATGCCCCCTGAATACGCAATTCTGACTATAAAACCTTCTCATACCGCAATAGGCTAATTGCTTTTGCGCCGCAACCAAGCAATGATTCATTACCAAACAGGCAATCTGTAATTAAATATCATAAATTATGATCAGAAAAACTACATCGCAAGCAAAGTCAGCCCATATAAGCCTACTTCCGAAACTCTAAGAATAGCATTAATGTTTTGTTAGTATGGAATGGAATATGGAAGAAATTTTTTGTATGGAATGGAATATGGAAGAAATATTTAGGTATGGAATGGAAGATGGAATGGAAAAAAATTGTCGGTATGGAATATGGAAAAATCGTCTTCCATTCCATTCCATTACATGCCCTGGCAGGGAGTACACAAATTTTACTCAAAGTATTGGGTATTATACAATTGCATAATATGCTGCTGTGCTTTTTAGACTTTTAAAACTGGTGCAATTGCGCAAACATCATTCTTAACCTAGCGGTAGCTTCTGGCCTATTTCTAGGCTAGTACGAAATATAGTGAGGCAGTGGATGAATGCTGCAGTTCTATGTATAAACTGTTTTGTTTCGTCACTTCGGTATCACGTGACACAGCTGGATGCATCTTTTTGTTTCATCGCTTCCGTTTGCGACGCCATGTGGAGCCCTGCTGGCAAGAGGCTAGAGCAGGTAACTGAAAACTATTTTAAGCAATGGATGGCTGGTTAATCAATGGCTAGCATTACAGCCGAATATCCATCATTATCGGACTCGGCAGTAACCGCACTCCGACCGTTTGTCTCGACGTGTCTGTTCGAGTCTGCATGTGCAACGTTGACGGCAAAACATCGTTCCGGCTTAAGCAACATTGAAACCGTCTTGAGATCGGCGTTAACAAATATTGCGTCGCGGCTGGATTTGGTTTGTAGGAGAAAGCAATCGCACCCATCACATTACACAAATGTGTTTGCTTTTTTGTTTTTGTTTGAAATAAGCTACTTAAGTGTAAACTAGTAGGCATTGCAGGCATCAACAGCTCAGATGGCCGAGTGGTAAGAGCGTCAGCCTCGGGAGCTGTAGACTTGGATTTGATTTCGAGTCGGGTCAAACCAATGACTTTTAAAATTGCTATTCACAGCTTCCTTGCTTGACGCTCAGTATTAAAAGGACAGTGTGGAGAGCAAGCCGGCAAGTTGACTTGTTGCGCCGTTGGGAAGACACTTAGCGGGATTTCCCCATCTTGGTGTGGTAGGCAACTCCTAAGCGAGCTCGTATAGCGCATTAATCGCTTTCTTGTGATAGGAAGATAAATATGCCACAAAAATGAAAAATAATTAAGTAACGGTAACTTGTTTTTAGTTTTCACCTTTTAATAATTATCACAAATGCATATTTCACACTGTTTGTCATTTTAACCGTGAAGGGTCGCGAACAATTTTAGGAGATTAAAAGGGGTCGCGAGCGAAAAAGTTTGGAAAGTCCTTGGCTAATCGGTAAATGTCGGGCAATTTTAGCAAGAAGACTCGCTTTACTACCGTAGAGTGTTGGCTATTATCTCTTCTCCCCCAGCGTAACACCAAGAAATGACTAGCTGATCCAACATTAACTTTGAATTCAGTTTAAATAAACGACACGTTCATCAGATCATTCATTGTCTTAAATTCCTTTTAATGCTGAAAATAATATAAAATGCACAAATATGAAAGCGTAGTAGGCTACAAAGATGCCGATATATTAACCTGCTTGGTTTCTAAACATTGTTGTTTGACATTTCCACTACTGATTGACTCTTCTTTTGCCTCCTTTTGATTAAAGGAATATGCAACAGTGAACCAATGAACATCAATAGTCCAGCAACAAAGTAACTGAGTTTAATGTTTTCGTAATAATCGATCAAAAGCCCTGTAAAAAGATGCTGTGTAAACACAAAACCGTCAATCACCGATTAATGTTGACATAAAAGCCGAACAGCTTGTTCCACCGTGGTGGGGCTCTTCAAGGAGAGAGGTTAAAAGCTATACATACGTAAAATTTAGCAAAGATTTATTGAAGTATAGAAGAGTTAATTATTCATCTTACACAATTATGGACACATATTATCACTTATGCACGAGTACGTAAGGTTAACAGATATAATTTGCAAGTATTGGTAAAGCTGTTAGTTTTTCCCAAAATCTGTTTGAGTGTTTGAACAGCGTAAGTTTCAGTAGGAATCTTACAACTTCAAATGCAAAAATACTGCATATCTTAAAATTAAATGACAAGCGATTTTGCAATTTCACAAAAACTACGCATCACATAATGTTGCGTTCACAAAGCATAATTGAAAAACTAGGCTACTGAGTTTTTTTGGTAAGTAGCGGTGGTTTATTTCATCCAGCGACCAAACTTATAAAACAAAAACCAGAAACAAAAGTAACGGTCGAAAAATAGATAACAGGGACGCAGCGATAGCAAGTCTAATTTTTTTTCATATGGCCTAATTTTCAATTTCTATGTGCTTATAAACTTATCTGAAATCGCCCGCTGCGCTATACTCGTATATTATCAAGCTAGGCCAAGGCGATCTACGCCTTGCGTTAGGCCACAATTACTAAATTTACTAAAACTCACCTGCAAGTGGCACAATGGCTGCTCCGAGAATAATGTATAAGAATCCTGTTAAACTTACGCCCCATTGCAAATTTGATTCTCCTACAGCAGCACTCACGATTGGTACGACCATAATGTGGCAAGTACTAGTTACTATTGAAACAATACTAGCGTTGATTGCTAGCCAAGTATAGGTGGATATAAACCAAACTGTGGAAAATGTTATTGAAGAAAGCAGCGAAAAAACAAATAACAGAAACATTACATTCACCGATTTAATGTCTCCAGCAACTCCGACTAGCACCCTTGAAACGAGACTGATACCGCACAAGATTGAGAGCAAAAACGATGATTTAAGTTCATCTGCGTCCTGAAATGTATTAGCTAGTGGAACAACGAAAGCTGTATATGTGCGCAAACCTCCGTAAACGCAAAGCAGAATCAACACTGCTATCCATAACTTAGGCATAGCGAGAAGTCTCATTGCTGTAGCTAGATTAGCAGCGAAAGGACTTCGCTGTGCCGCAGTTTCGTCGTTGAACAAATATATTGGACGAAATAAAGCTGATGCAACAACGCAATGAAGCGACATTGCTCCTGTAAGCAATAGAGCTCCCTTTATGCCGTAGCTTTCGGAAATTAACTGAAATAATGGCGCCAAACTCAATGTTCCAATTGCTCCTCCACATTGTGATAAGCCAAGAGCCAGGTACTTTTTCTTGTCAAAATATCGCGATATCATCACAAAACATGATACTGTCAAGTTACCCAATACGAAACCTGAAACAAAAACGAAAACAATATAACAAGCTGAGATGAAAATAGCACTGTAGATTACGATTAGTCAAATGGATATTACCAACTTCATTTGCGGAATAGGTTCGTAATAAGCATGGGCGCCCGCAGAATTTTTTGTAGGGGGGGGGGGGCAAATTTTTGGTTGGTCAAGTTAACATTTTACGGTATCAGTCAATCTGCTTAATCTAATTTTAATCAACTCCATTAGATGAAAAGGCAGTACCATAAGCCCAGTGGCTTAGCGAAAAATTTTAAAAGGGGAAGGACCATAACTTTCATTCATTTTAAGCATTTTTTTTCGGCAGAACTAATTTGAGGCTGATTGAGTTACAAGAATGGCTCTAGGGGGGTCCGGGGGCATGCTACCCCGGAAAATTTTTGAAAATTTACATGCTGCAATGGCTACTTCAGAGCTTTTTGAATAATTTTCAGGCAAATTTTGTTTAAATTTTTTGACCCTAATTCTGAGTGTTTCTTCAAATATGATGCATTTTGTTCGTACATTTTCGATTATGCGTGCTTAAGGCGTAAGGCTTATTGCTATCGAAAAGATTCGAAATAACGGAAAAATTATATACGCCTAGGCTACATCAAAAGCATTTTTGAAAATGGCTGGTGGGAAGATGCATACCCCTCATCCTACCCCCTGGATTCGCCCTGGCCATAAGCTACAGAAACCATTGAAAGAGTCTGGCTTAATTCAGTCACTTGGCACCATTAGTTTTGCTCTTTTTTACTAAAAGGCAGAGTCAAAAGAGGGCCATGGCCAGCCCTGCAGCGTGGCCGAGTGGTTCGGAGCATCGTTTTTACGACAGCTGTGATCGCAAGGTTGATGGTTCAACTCCCACCCAAGTCTCGTAATTGCGTCGTTGGATAAGATGCTTCACGTGGAATCTAACAAGGAATCTTCACGAGGAATCTTTACAACGTGGAATCTAACAAGTACAAATCAAAGAAGTCGGAAGCAAAGTTCAAGCGGAAACTCGGAAACAAAATGGAGCTCCTAAGCGAGTCTGGATTCGTCCTACGCATAGCGTCTCCATCGCTTTCTCGTGACAGGAGGATAAAAATGAAGAAATCAATCAATCAAAAAGTAAGAGACGTAACAGAAGGAGTTGAACTGGTCGTTCCTTGATAATAATAATATCGTGTAATAAATCATATCCAGTTTTACTGCGTGTATAGCGCTGATATCAGCATGATTTATTATAAAAATTACTTGTGAGCATGAAACTAAACTACTACTTCTATTCTACTGATAAAGATATTTAAAAATTCACACACGATACAGTCAAATTTTGGTGCGTGATTATCATAATGTTTATGGTGATGAGTAGTGACGGTACTTTTCATCAGCTTTTGTGTAAACCGCCTAAAAATTTTCTGAAAATACTTTGCGTAATTGTTTTTTCAGGGGTAAGACCAACGCCTCCTTCTCTTGGCTTCTTATAATTTGCTACAAGCTTTCTAAAGTCGCAGGCAATGCGGTTGCAGGCCATACTGCAGCCCTCTTAATCAATCTCTCAGTTGATATATTGCGTCAAAAAAAACAATAAAAAAATCAAAAAGAATTCAAAGTAAGCTAGTAAATTAAATGAAGCGAAGAGAAGGAGGCTTTGGGTTTAGTCCTTGAAAAATTCACCCTTTAACATATTTTAAAGCTTTTAAAACGTTTACAGTAAAATTTACCAAGCCCAAACTCTTTTACCATACGCGTATCGGCTATTTTGGAATTTTAAAGATCACTTGATTTCACTCGAAAGTTTTTGCAATTATTTTGATTTACGTACTGAAAGCTTATTCTAGTTTAGCTCCTTCAGCTTTGACGTCAGATTTTGTAGCGCATTTTTGCTGCCAAGATAAAACCCGTTGAAGCTATAAGGCCATATAATTAGCCTGTTTCCATGTTCACTCGAAACGTGGGCTATCTAAACGTGGGTTCAAAGTGTTCTTTTCTGGGCAAATTTTTCCAAAAGCCCTTGTTTATTAAGACCAGCAGCTCTTTATGTGTGTCCCAGAAAGCCAACGATTTTGCTGACATTAACCCCTGTAAAGCTTCACTACACCTGACTAGAACAGAGCCCGCGGGCCAGAAGCCCACGGTTTTCGGACATGGAAACAGGCTGATTGTGCACTTCTTATTCAAAATCAGAGTGGCAAGTGCCGAATTGTCCCCCCCTACAGACGCCTACTTGTGCGTACATAATAATTTAGCACTTTTAGCTTTGCATCAAACTTTGTTGTGCATATTATAACTAAAACAAAATGTATTACAACTACTGTGCGGTTGCGCATTTTTCGCTCAAAATCCAGGGGGGGGACAAGTGCCTCCCCCCCTGCGGGCGTCCATGGTAATAAGCCTATCTCTTGTCATTGATTTTGTGCTTTTGAACGTGCATTCTTACTGTTGCGTGTTTTTAGCATAGTTCATGCTTAACATATTCATGCTAAACAAATGCATCCAGAGGCGGGCATAGGAGTACAGACCCCGGACAGCACGTTGTAGGAGGCAGAAGAATTTCACACTTCATGATCTTCATTGTTGAAGGCACCTTGGGAAATCATTATCAGGACTATTTCTGGGCGGCAGAAAAGGTTGGTAGGTCCCCAAGTACATCACCTTATCAATGCAAAATTATCTTACCATCAGTTAATAACTAAAATTATGACTCTTAACTACCATTTAAAGCAGCTAACCTGGAATGAATCCTAAGAGAACGTACAGCCACCATTCCGTATGTACAAAAGCTGTCAAAGATATAGAAACAGCAGAGATTAGAGAAAAAACTATTGAAGGAAGACGAAATTGATTATTTTGACTCAGTAGTGGCATCGACAGATCTGCAAAAGGAAATATAGAGCTTATCATATGACGTTAAAGTTAATCAAGAAAAACAACTATCGAAGTTTTTAAACTGAACAGGTGACGTAGGTCAAGAAAATACAGCTGGTTTCAGAGACTAGCTTAATATTGTAGAGTGAACTTGGCATTAGGCTTAACTTAAATCTTTTTCGCTATGTGTGCCGTAAATAATTAATTAATTAGGTGAAAGCCTATTCTTACTTCAGTTACCGGAATTAAAAAAATAAATAATTTTTACTTTTTTAATGCAAAACTCAGTTGAAGTTTCTTTTTTGAGAGTTTGAAGAAACAAGACCTAGAGTGAAGACCCATATCAGTAGCGCCTTTACGAGGAGGGGAGAGGGCATTGTGCCATGCCCCCTCAACCCTTTTGACTTTGTCTTTCAGCAGAGAAAGAACAAGTATGCCAGACTCTTACTACGGCTTTTGTAATTTATGTACCATTTTTATTTAGTGCAAAACTTCTCGCAACGCCACTGACTTAAAGAGACTTTATGACCCCTCCAAGTTATGCACTGATATCAGTTTGAGTCAGAGGCGTAGCGAGAAATTTTAAAGAGGGCAGGGGCATTAAAGCCAGGCTTTTCACTACGTCAATAACTATTCAATATTCAGCTCTATACAACACACCAACATGCATTAAATAGCCGACAACTTACGTCCGAAAGCTCTTCCAATCTCGTGCGCTCCATTGACCCAGGTGACCTTGCTCAAACTACTATCAAATTCATTCATCAAAGGTTGGTAAAAAACTGGATATGCTATGTACACCCCCCAAGTGAAGTAGCCGATCACAAAAACTGCTCCTACTATAATCCATCCCCACCCACCGTTTGGGGATTGCGTAGGTAAAAGTTGCTTTGGCTTAGCATATTTGTATTTCATTCTTTCAAATCTGAAAAAAAAAAGAAAAGTCGTAAGCCTATTTATTATATATACTGTAAAACCTCTATTTCACCGCCATGGCGCTCTATTTTTCAACTCTTCTATTAGAAGTGGCCTTCTATTAGAGGTGGCGTTCAATTAGAGGGAGGCGCTCTATTTTTCGACTAGCTGGTCAGAATTTTGAAATGAAATTTATTAATGAAAAGAAAAAACATCGAACACATTTACCGGTATATAAGGTACTGTAATTAGCGAAATATAGGCTACAAATTCACTGATAAAAATCAAGTGACGCGTCGATGTCCTCGTCTTTTTCATTACGTTCCGCATTAATGTCAAGTTGCTGAATACCGGTAAGTTCACGTGTACCGCTAATGTCGGCATTGGTCCGCGCTTGCTTGAGAAGCTCCTGTCCAGTCTGAATCGGGCCGTCTGACCTGAAACAGTGGATCTTGCAATCCTCAGAGCCGTCTAGATTGTTAGTCAATCCGCATCCCTTGAACAATTTGATGATCAGATCCTTCGATAGCTGATCCCAAGCATCGACTATCCACTTCAAATAAACTTCCATTGATGGTGCTCGCATGTTTCCGGATTTGGTGTAGCTTTTCTCGCCGTGCAACATCCAATTCTCATAGAAATGTCGGACTTTAGCCTTAAATGGGGCGTTCCAGTAGACGTCGGGAGCCTGTATGAACTTGGTGCAGCCTCCTGGAATCACCGCCGTATCAATCTGGAGCTTCTTCAATTGTTTCTTTGTGGCATCACTGATGTGACATCGGTATGAGTCCAAGGCAAGAAGGCGCTTTCCAAACATAGAAGAGCCGACGATCATCTGCAGATACTCAGAAGTTAGATCATCGTTGAAAAAGGTACGCCCGGCCCAGCAAAGATGGAGCGTATTCTTGAACTTGGTGACGATCTCCTTAATTGGTCGCTTGTTCTTGAGTAGGATGTACGGTCGGCATTCGAATCCGTCAGATCGAGCTGTCAGCATGACAGTAACGTGTAACTTGTCGGGACCGGTAGTCTTCACGGGTACCTCTCGGGCTCCCTTATTTTCAAGTGTTAGACTGCTCGAGTAATCCAAGTAGACGGCCGTCTCGTCGGCAACATTAACAGTGGGGACCTGCTAATACGGTTCCACCGCTAAAAGTGGCGTTCTATTAGAGGTGGCGTTCAATTGCAGAGGGAGGCGCTCTATTTTTCAACCCTTTCTTAAAAGAGGCGGTCTATTAGAGGTGGCGTTCAAATAGAAATGGCGCTCAAATAGAGGTTTTACGGTAAATAAATAAAAGAAAACTAAAAGTAACTAAAAGAAAAAAAAATGAATAAAAGTCGTAAGCCTATTTATTATATTGCAACACGTAGGGTTAGCAGTTAAATTAACAACGTGAATATTATATTGACCAAACGTGTTTTTCAAACAAAGTCAAAGCCATAAAGGCTCCGTGGGGGGTGGAGGGGTTCAAATAAACTATTAACAACTTGAGACTTTTTCAAGAAATTAGATGTGAATCATTGCACCGAACTTTTTCTTTTTCATAAATCACTACCATATCTGATTTAGTCAGAAAGCAGGTACTATAGAGCGCTCACAAGTTGTTTTTTTTTTTCATTGCGATAAAACTACAAAGGCATTCTGCACTGGTTTGTCAGTCTTAATTGCAAGAAAAAATTGCTCCATTTACTCATGTAAAGCACACAAATGCCCCCAAAAAAACTATTCATCAGTTTTACACGATTACATCTTTCGATGCATTTTTGCTTTTCTTCCATCAGAAAACAAAGAAAAACGTACGCCTTTCAAGCGCTCTTCTCTTAGTAGTTGTCGTCCACCTGTCTATCAGAAACGCCCGAGTTCTGTTAAGAACTCTTAATTCACCAAATCAGTTTATCAATTTATTTCTGAGCGTCAAGCAGGAAAGCTCTATATCTCAAGCAAATTAGGCTATTTGTTTTCACCGTACCTGGAATATAGAGTCTACTGCTCCATAGGCAAACGGTCTTCCCATTCAGCCATGTAATAAATCTGTGGCTGTTGCTAAAGGTTCAGCTAGTCAATTTCGCTCTTCAAACATTTTGCACGCTGTTTTCTTGTCGACAATTAATCATCTCGGAGGATGAATAGTCGCTTCGCTATCCGTTACTCAAGAAACAAACTATTGAAGCAAACAAACTATTGAAGCAAACAATAGTTGTTTCATCAATTTGTTCGCAAATTAAGTTGAAGTAGTCATAATATGTACGATAAAGGATACATACAGACGATACAGTACTTTAGAGCAGGCTACAACAAATTCAATCTTGATAATACTCGCGTGGTCACGCGCAACCGTGTAACGAGTGGCGGCACCTATCTTCGCAACTTAGCACCTGGGCAACACAGTTTTAAAGAAACGTCGCAGAGATGGCGAGCCGTGGTCGACTGCGTCTGATTTGACCGGCCCTGGAATCAAACCCCAGACCTACCTCGCCGATAGCGGTGTCTTTAACTACGCTAGCCGGCCGGTTGCAGTCTACATTAGTAAACTAATACGTTCAGAATGGAAGTAATTCAAAACAAACTACTTTCATTTTGTGATTCAATTGCGAAAGATTTTTACGGAACCAAGGTTGTAACCGGGTCCGATTCGAGTCCAGGGCTGGACCCCAATTTGATGTAAAACCCTAAACAGGGGCGAAAAAGCCCACAAAAGCACTTACACCCAAAATTTTTGTTTCTTCAAATAAGTTTTAATGCTTGGGCAAATGGGCAACCAAGCGTACCGTGCGGATAAGCGGTAGCAAAATGCAGTTTTCCACTCGTAAGACGCAAAAATGAGTTGGCATACATCTGTGAGACTCAAATCGGACCCGGTTTAAGCTCGAATTATTTTCTCAAAATTAGGCCAGAACCAAACCCAAAAAGCCCACCCGACTTAATTATGGTCACAACTTCTTACGAAAAGCATTTTTTAGAAATCAAACACCGACTAAGTGACCGTAAGTTTAATATTCAAAGCAGTACTTACTTTCTTCACATATGTCGAAAGCCTGTGCTGCGCTTGAATGACTGTAATATTTTACTGATGATTGATATTCTGAATAAGCTGATACTGTCGATCGTTTTCCTTCATCGCTTTCTATGCTTTGCTTGCAATAACTATTTCATGCTCAGCTTCGCGAACAAGCATACAAATGCGTTGCATAACCACTACAATCTGCAGTATTTGTCAACAATAAGCTTATGATTAACCGCTGGCTTAAGTGCATCTTTCAGAAGATAAAACCGCAATATTCACTGTTCTAAAAATTAATTAAAGTAACAGTAAATATGAATGCTCATCGCGCTCTAAGCTAAGACTTGCAGAAATGACGAACATACGAGCATAATATTACATACCAATTACTGTGGCGGCTTCAGTACAGGTCAAGAAGGGTTTGTTTGTAAAGGATGCATCAAAAAATAATGCTGAGAGATTAAATAATTAGCCGGTCTTTTTCATGAGTTAGCCTTTTTAAAAAACTGTTGTGCAAAAAATACTGCCTTTTAACCACTGTGATGCTGACGTTTGCAACAATCTGTGCAAAGTCTCTATCTGTGATATAACGTTGTAGAGTTGCTCGAATTACAAAGTTTCGTGGCTGCGCAGTTGATGTGCGTTCTACATAACACGTTGTGATTTTGAGATTTTTATGGATTTTCCTTTAGCAATAGTTTCTAACCTGCTACAGAGTTTGAAAAGTAATCATGGCGTTCACTTTAATTGCAGCTGGGTAACCGAGTTCGATACTTCGGCTACATGGCCTAGCGGTACCGCGCGCAGGTGACAGATCCTACGTGACGGGTTCGATTCGCGGCTGGAGCCGATCGCATATGACATATATAACGGGTGGCTGCTGACTCGAAGAGTGCAAGCTCACTTCGCAGTCTCCCTCAATTGCTGTTGAATTTTCTGTTCAATATAATTTGAAAAATACCCCTCAGATACTCGGTCAAGTTATTCTAAATTACATGGCAGAAGCCAACAAGCTTTTAAGCGCTCATTATCATGCAATAATAAACTTAATGAAAACGAGTGTCGGGGCTGTGGACTCAAACTCGCTACGACTCTGATTTTTTTCCGAACTCGAATCGAAAAATAATAATTCTTGAACTCGAAGTTGAACTTGATTTTAAAAAAAGGGGGGACTTAAGCTTGACCTAAACTCCATAAAAACTACTTGAACTAAGCATGAGCTCAGTAAAATTTACTGAACTTGAACTAGAAACTCGAAAAGTTGAAAATGAAGTTCAAATTTGACAAGAACTTCATTTTCAACTGGGACATTTTCACTCCAACTTAGACATGCAAATTGTTGGTGAACTCCTGATTGTGAGTGAGCATGAACACCTAAACGTTATGTTTACATATGTACAGTATAAACACACACGCGTATGCATAAACACAATCCCTGTATAAACACGCACATGTATTGTATAAACACAGATGTATATACTATACTAGATGAATATTACCAGTGTGTATGCAGATGTTTCTTTCAAGTACAAACTCTCACCAATGGGTCCGCGCTTCGCTTGATTTCCGGAAGAGCACACACGAACAAACAGCTGACGAAAACATTATTTTCAGATGCCAAGCACTTTTGGATGATGATTTTGAAAATTGAGTCAACAGCATCACTGCATGCCTTTTAGTTGACCGCGCAGCAACACGAACATCCGGTGGTAAAAGGATAGATTTTGTATTTAAAGCTTTTGCATCGCCTTGATCGGTGAAACGTGGAAAACAACGAATGTGCTTGTAACGAGAAAACGAATGCAACAAAAACACAGATTTGAACGAGTTCCCCTTTTTCCTTATCACCCTTCAAGGCTGAGCATGAATTTTGTACGATAGATGGCATGTTGCACATCGGTGCAACTTCTGTTAATATTCCATCGGTTATCTCTAAATCTTCGCCGCCGTTAGCTACGCGATTTAACTGAAAGATGTGAAAAAACTTGTTATTTGGTTGTGCAGCAGCTATAGTGTCTATTTGACTAAGACCACAAATCTTAATTAAGAATTATCAAGAAAATGTAGCAGCATAAGACCACACTACATTTTCTTGATAATTGAGATTTGATTTTTATATTCTCCCCAAAATTTTACATTTACTACTTTCCAGGGGCGTGTTTAGAGAGGGGGGGACATTGTGCCACAGCCCCTTCTTTTGACTTTGCATTTTAGTAAAAAATCACAAATGTTGGGAAGTGACCGAACTATACCAGGCTTTTGACGAACTTTGCAGTTTATGGCCCACTTTTTAAAATTCCTCGCTACCCGACTGCTGAGTTTATCCTGGACTAACAGTAATATGTTGCGGACATACGTTCTAGCTCTCTACACGCTCAATGGCAGATCTTCATTTGCAGTCAATGTCTGAACTCTGAATTACTGTGTAAGTCAGTGGTTCTCAAACTTTTTTGCCGGGCCTTTGGAAAAGTTTGCTAGGCATGCGACGCACCACTGATAACAAAATTTTAAACAAGAAAATTTAAACTTATGAACGACGCTTTATAAACGAATTTACTGTCACTGTCATCTTCATTTGTCACGTGTCTGTCACGTGATTTTACGCTTCTTGTTTGCATCCACTTTACTTGCTGAGCCAAAGTTGCTGAACTGGCTGCTGCGCCTATTTTTCGGCCATTGTTTTTGTTCCTTGTTTTTGTTAGGTGTTTGCCTGGTCGTTAAATAAAATAAACTACTACTAGTACTACTTTATCTACACGCGCAAAATGAACATTGTGCAATGCTTTTTTTAGCAATCAATTACTACTGTTACTTAACAATACATTGAAATACAAAAAAACTTCTTCAAAAATTTATTGTTTACTCATAGTAGACAGACAGATAAGTGATAATACGACACAGAAATATAATAACTTTTATTTACAGTAATTAAGTATTCCTACAAATAAAATTTCTCATTGGAAAAACAAAACGACGCACCAGGGCGTCACGATGCGCAATTTGAGAACCACTGGTGTAAGTAACTGTAAATTACCTCAATCAACTTTTCTAGATCGTTTACTTCGTGTTACTACATAAATGGATGAGTATAAAATTGAAACAAAGTTTACGTATAGGCTACAAAAGATAGAGCGTTGTGTAAACAGGCTCCTTGTATTGTCTTTCAAGAGTAGGGTTTTAATTGTTCGCCAAAAAAAAACAAAAAAACAAAGAAAAGCCATGAAGATTGTGTAGGGAAAACAGATTGATCATTTTTGATTCGGCAACCATCTGGGATTGATTGAATTGTGGCCACTTTCCAGAGATTCTCAACACCAGTGGCTCCCGGTTCAGCGATAAAATGTCAGCATTGCGCTCGTTGTAGCTATATACTGTACAGCTGTCCGTTGGTCATAAGTGAATAATTACCATTAAGAAGTTAATAAATCTCGTGTTTAAGGTCCCCTGGGTAATGTCTTGTGGCGCCCTAACGATCCAATGGCTTCCGATTGATAACCCCTGGTCTTAGATTACCTAGAAGTGGAGAAGTACGAAAATATTAAAATATGTGAAGTTAAAGTTCAGTTTAAGAAGCTAAGCCTCAAATAGCTTCTTAGATTCGCCTACGCCCTCGATATTTCGGGAAATGGATCATGCGGCGAAGGTCCATGGTATCAAATAATACTGTACATCATCAAATAATTCTAAATCCTTCAATTACTGTATTTGAGTTCCAGTACTTCGAGTCTACTAGTACAGTGTCAGAGGCTTTAAACAATGTTCAAATTAACTTCAATTTGTTTTATCACTATGGGGAAGTAGGCGTTTTGGGTGACATGATTACGGTAACCTTTATCCTAACTCTTAAAACTTTCAAAAAAGTATTGATATATATCCCTCTATAGAAGTAGGCTATGCTGTCTCCAATGTCCTATACCAATATAAATGAATGGTCATTGATGATGAAATAGTAAATTTAATGGGCAGCCAGCCAGGCACCATCACCTCAAAATTTGCATTTTGCAGTGACAAAGCTTGCAATATAATCATCAACAGTGTATAGTTTTACAGTATGGAGCAGGGGTGGGCAAGCTTTTCACA
This sequence comes from uncultured Sulfitobacter sp., assembly GCA_963422245.2. Taxonomy (GTDB): domain Bacteria; phylum Pseudomonadota; class Alphaproteobacteria; order Rhodobacterales; family Rhodobacteraceae; genus Sulfitobacter. Next base: position 22,362 of record CAXMWW010000022.1, read on the forward strand.
CAAAGGGCCAGATTTGGAAAAACTGTTGAAGCAGCGGGCTGCACGCTGATTGAAAAACAAGGTGAAGACCTTTTTTTTGGAGATCACGGTCCACGTACGAATGTGATCTCCAAAATGAAAGGTTCTCACCTCGTTTTTTTCGTTTTTTATTCCAATTTTGTACCGTTGAGGCTTGTTTTTTTTTTGAAAATCACTGCCATCCATGATCTCTGAAGGAGAAAAAGGTTTTCCGCGCAATTCACGGTGGGAGTTTAAGTTTGTGTAAGTGCCGGCGGGCCAGAATAAAAGGACCGGCGGACCGGATTTGGCCCGCGGGCCGTAGTTTGCCCATGTCTGGTATAGAGGTTGGTTGCCACACTTCTCTGCATGAATGCAATATTGTTGCAATTCTAACGAAAATCAAAAACAAAGGCAGGAGGCAATCTATCTACCGGTACGGTGAACGCATGCTATTTACTTCAAAACCAATGGTCAGTGAAAAAGCCTCATAAATTTAGTTGAATAAAACTTGTCAACAGATTTGGTTTGCGGTAAAGAGTAACGGTGAATGTAAAACACCATTTGAACTATAACCGAACGAATTAGCTTAATTGAAGGCTACACAACAAATGACCCATTTCGCTATTCAAAGATTGCAAAATAAAACTGGAATGGTCGTGCTTATCGCAGTTATGGTTTCATTTTCGCTTTTCGTATTCCACGATTGATTCGCAAACGTAAAATGACGTTTTTTGAAACGTGTTAAGAGCTTGCGCAACTTAGCATATGGCTTACTTTCCTTAAATTGCCGGCGGAAACCGTATAGTAAACATCAGAGGAGCAACGCGTTTTTTTGCAAGGTTGCAAGGGTTTTGATTCACGATTATTCTGTACCTCGTGAAAAAAAAAGTTTGCAGTAACACAGAGCAGTTAGTAAGATTACGTACCGTATAGATTTTACGAAATCAGTCTTGAGGTAGGGTTTTTTGCAGTAGTCAAGAGGTACAATTTTTAATCGAAGTTTGAATTTCGAGTGGTTTCGTGCCGCCATCTGATATTATGCTAATAGGCAAAATTTAAGTTTAGTATTCGGAGGAAAGGAGGGGCCGTATAGTCCCTTTTACGAATCCATAAAAAATGTGGCAAACATAGACATTTTGTACGGAATCGCAGTATGCCCTAATGTACAACTATTAAATTTCAAAGAATGACCTTATAGAACCAATAGGCCTGTGGAGTTATCACACTGGGGTAGCTACAGTAGGATGCGCTACTGCTCACTGAGAATATTTACGATCACTTTTCTTTGCAAAAACGTCGGTCCAATCTGCATTGGAACTTTTGAGCTCAAAATAAAGTGTATGAAAAAGTTATGTGCCAAAAAGTTAGACCACAAGATGGCGTAAATTCACGATTTTATAGCTGTAATTTGAGAGCAGAGTCTTGTCTCATTTTAGTTTTTTCCAGTCTCCACTCCAATTTAAGAGTTTCATTTTTAAATGGCGAGATTGTGTATAGTAGGGATGTGCCTCAAGGAAAATTACTCGAACTCGCCGAGTAACGAGTATTCACGACATTACTCGGGCGAGTCCGAGTATCTACGACGTCAAAATATGAACGCAAAATAAGGTAAAGAGCAAAAAAAAAAGAAGGTCATCACGTCCGTAGAAGTCCCAATTTCGACTCAAATTCGGTTTAAAAGCAAAAAAAGGTCAAAATGATAATGGTTTAATACTCGGCCTAGTACTCGAACTCGACTCGGCACATCCCTAGTGTATAGGCCAACTTTTGAGGCTTTTGCCTTTGGCATTGTCGGAGAAAGAACGAGGGGTGCTTTTAATAATGACCTTTAACAACGTCATCTGTAATGACGTCATTAACCTTCGTTCGCATGAGCAATTCCCCATCAAGAAGTTTGACACTTTTTTAGTCGCGTAATTTTCAAAAAAAAATTTGAAAGAATGGGAACAATTTTTTGATTTTCCAGCTAAAGTGAATACTTGAAGCAATCGCACTTAATTAGGCTGCAGCCTGCGGAATATTCGATGAACGCATTCCAATAACACGAAAAAATCATGATTTGATACGAGAAAACTTTGTATAAGCTAACTACTAATTAGGCTGTACTAAATGAATGAGTAATGCTCCGGCATATAACCTATATAACAAGTTAAATGCGATTTTGACCTACTTTTCTGGTTTCTTTGGTTTGCTCTAATCGATCTATGTTACTTTTGAATGTATTCAAGCATAAGTAATAGCCTATGCGAACAAAAGAGCTGAACCAATGAGATTAAATGACTATGGTTTGCACCAGTGCCGAAACTAGCGTTCCCCGAACCCTCCAACCGGAGGGGGGCCGCACAAAAAAGAGGCCCCGTGAATAGTCAGTAAGTAGTACTATTTACTCAACGTATGATAAAGGTGCCTTAACTAAGCCTATTCTGAGATTCAATATATTTTTTCTCTTAACTCGCGCGATGTGAGTCCCTATACCATATTTATGCTTTTGGTCACGGGAAGCCCCTGCAAATTTTTCGAAAAATAGCAGTCGCAAAACTAGCAAACAAACGTGTAGTAGCATACCAAGGGCCTCTCATCCTCAAGTGAAAGGTGCAAAAATAGGCCTTAAAAACGTTTTTTCTTCGCATAGGTAGCGAAATGTTAGAGTAGGGTTTGCTTGCAGCATCATTTTAGTGGGTTTAAAAGGAACCTAGTAAAACAGACTATTAAACCTTGTTAAAACTGAGGAATTTTAAAGGCTCAAAACGCACAAAAGCCTCCAAAATAAGGTCAAATTCTACAAAATTTTCTGGGGGTGCATGCCCCCAGACCCCCCTAGTTTGGCATCGCTCCTTCGGGACTCGCTCTTTTGTATCACCATTCCAGAAAAAATTTTTAGATGGACCCGAAAAATGATTTTTTTGGGGGGGGCCGCATTACCTAGTTTCGGCCCTGGTTTGCATCTTAAGTCTTACAGTACTGGGCGCTTGAGGTATCTTTTTACTTTTTTCTCGCTCTACATTGGGAATGGTAATTGTAGATGTATACTTTCATTGATACGAAATGTTTTTAGTCATTTTCGATTCATCGCTTCAAAACGCAGGTTGCACTCGGATAGATTCAAACAGATTCACAAGCAACTGTTATTGTTTTAAACGCTTTGTGATCTTTTATTGGATATGGAAATAGCGCGACAGTTTGGAATTGTGGATTTTGGAGTGTTTTTTGGTAAGTTTATTAATTACCAATTAATAACCAAATAAATAATTGATCAAAACGTTTGCGATTTTACCTTAGAAATTTGTCGTCCTTTTTTAAAAAAATTGGTCTTATACGAGTGCAGGGTAAGAAATAAATAACTGACTGAGACTATTTCAAATTATATTGACCTGAAAATTCATCAGTAATGAAGGGAGATTGCGAAGTGAGCTTGCACTGTTCGAGTCAGCAGGCACCCAGTAACTCAAATGCGATCGGCTCCAGTCTCTATTTATCGAACTAGTCACGTAGGATCTGTTCTGTCACCTGCGCGCGGTACCGCTGGACCATATCGCTGACAAAGCGTTATTTTTAGGTCTTTTAGCACTTTCACTTATTGTCGGGCTTTATCATGCATTTGTTGATCGCAAGAAAAATAATGTGGAAAATTATTACTTTGGAGGGAGAAGAATGGCAACGGTACGTAAGAAAATAGTTGTTTTCTAGAATATAACACGTAAAAAGACGTAAACTACATACATGTATGCATAGTATAAAAAAAAAATGACATTAATATTCCTTTTGACGAAATCACCTCTTTTTAGAGTAGGAGTAGGTTACTAGTGAATAAAGTTGAGTCTTTTAACTAAAGCAAATCGTATGGGTGTCATCACTGTCAAGTTAAATTAAAGTTTGAATCCTTCTTGCTGAGCGATTCATTACGAACTTAATTATAAAACATAGAAGTGGTGACATTTTTACAGACACAGATCATAGCATAGTGTACTTGTTAAAAGCATGGCTTTTCGACGCAATATCCTCATCAACTAATAACATTTATCTATTACAGTAATTGACTATTAAGCTATAGACAATGAAATAATCAGTAACATTGATGATAAGAAAATAACATGCACAATATTCCTGGATTTAGCAAAAGCCTTCGATACGGTAGATCATTTCATTCTTATCAATAAATTAAGACAATATGGAATTCGCGGATCTCCGCTTGAACTGTTGAAAAGTTATCTGAGTAATCGTAAGCAGTTTACAGTGGTAAATAATGTTCGTTCTTTATTTTGTTATGTTACCTGCGGGATTCCTCAAGGGTCCACTTTAGGGCCACTTTTATTTTTGTTATATATAAACGATCTCCCTTTAGCAACTAAATTTAATGTAAAACTGTTTGCAGATGATACAAACTTGACCATGTGCGGTAACAGCTTAGATGAGCTACAAAACAATGTGAACTTAGAGTTAACAAACGTGATAAATTGGATGAGAAATAATAGATTATCTATCAATTTTGCAAAGACTGAGTATATGATTGTTACCAAAAAGAAATTAGATAAACACCTCAAATTTGAAATCAAGATAGATAATCATGTTATATCCAAAAAAAGAATGCATTAAATATCTAAATGTATTAATAGATAATAACCTGGACTGGAAGCATCACATTAAACAGGTTTGCAAAAAAATTAGTTCTGGAGCATGGGCAATTGTTAGGTTAAGGAACTATGTCAATACTTGTACGCTTAAGTCAGTTTATTATTCCCTGATACATTCGCATCTTTCGTATTGCATAAATACGTGGGGAAGTGGATCAAGTTTAAAACCTCTTAAAATTTTACAAAAACACATTATTCGATTGATTGCCAAGAGTGAATATCGTGCACGCTCGAGTCCCTTGTTTAGTCAACTACAAATTTTACAGTTGGAAGACATATATACTATTGAAGTTGCGAAACATATGTACAAATTCAGCACGAATCACCGCTCAGGTCTTGAGTTGATTAATTATTGTCCGATCTCCAAAATTCATTGTTATGAAACCAGAAAAAGAGTGCAAGATAATTATTATATAATAAGAACTAATACTAAATTTGCTCGAAGGTCACTGTCAGTTTGTGGTCCTCTTATATGGTCTGAAGTTCCACATGAACTAAAAAACCTTAATTTTCCCAAATTTAAAAAAAATTTCAAGAAGCATTTAATTCTTAAATATGACACATGATGAGTGATTTACAAAACAAAAAGAAATGAAACGGCAATTCTAAATTACCGTTTAAATTCTAATCATAATTGACAATTTGGCGTATTTTGAGTGTGCATTTTCGTGTTTATTATTATTGTCTTATTTGTTTGTTTTTGGTTTTCTTTTTTATTTAATTCATTTTTCATGCTATGGCCAAAACAAATTGCATGCTTGCATCCTACGGTGGCAATTGACTAGAAGACCGTATCGTCATTTCGTTGTCTCCCTGTCATGGTGTATCATTTAATGTACGTGTTGCATTTGTATACCTGGCAAATAAAAACTTGATTGATTGATTGATTAATTGAAGCTACAACTAAGAAGGATGAAAATTGTTTTCATTTGATTGTTAGTACGATCACTTAGTTTGATTTATTTTTGTTGCTGCCATCCTCGGCGCAAAATTACTTCCGTAAAAATGCCAACTTCGCAATTTAAGTAAGAATCCAATAGTGATTTTTTGAAAACCGACGGCCCTGTCTGTTTTTTCCTATCTGTGCTTGCGCTTTATGTATGTTCGTTACATTTTCCTTAGCTCAGTTGTTAAGCGTCGGTATCGGTGCGGGAGTTCTGGGGTTTAATTCTCGGACCGGTCAAATCAAACACAGTGTCGCCAGCGGCTTACCACCGCTGAGTTGTTGTTTCGGTGCTATGTTGCCGAAGCGCTGAGTCGCGGAAATGAGCCCTGCCCCTCGGCGTAATAACGCGAATATGATGAAGATTTGTTGTTTTTTTTTGAAATTTTCCCAATTGCCGAGACAAAATTGTTTGCCAATCGCATAATGTTTTTAGATTCCAGTCGGCTTATCCATGGGAGTGACGTTTATTTCAGCAATTACTATTCTCGGCTACCCAAATCATGCGTATGTGCACGGGACCATAACGTTTTGGTTCGCTATCGCTACAATTTTGCAATTAATAATTTCGTGGATGTATTACATACCGATGATACACAGACTGCGATTGAGTTCTGTTTACGAGGTAATTTTGGGACTGTTATAACTTATGTAGGCCTAGTTTACAAAAAATCAATTGCATACTCAGACGAAACCCAATAAGGTCGAAACCATGGCTGACAAGAGTTTAGTTTTCTTGAGCATAATTTTTGTTTGGAACCAAAATTTTTGATCGCAACCAGTGACGTAGCAAGACATTTTAAAAAGGGAGGGCCGTAAAGCCATCAATAAAGTGTCTGGCATATTTCAGTCACTTTAGCAACATTATTTTGATCTTTTTTTACTTTAAAGCAAAATTTAAAGGGGCGGGAGCATGGCACAGTGGTTCCCTTTTAAGTTCGGTCATGATCATAACACATTTCAACATCACAATCAATAAAAGTTTAATTTGGTGTTTTTAATAGAATCAAGCAAAGTTAATAAATTCTAAGAATATTAGTGGTTCTATCTACTGTACAAGCCTGTGTACTTTTCGTATTTACCTTCTGCAGTGACCGAGAGAGTTCAGTGCGAAACACATCTTGTTTAAATGGCTTGTTTTTTGTCAGTTGCTCAATTCGTTTTTCAATTTTGGAAATTATCCGAAAATGTTGTCTTGTCATCACTTGTCTGAATGCACTTTTAAATGATAGACTGAGAACGTTATTTATTGGACACACTCTGTGTTGCCGGGTTTAAAGGGGTCAAGCTAGTCACTCGTGAACTAAAGTTTTTGCAGGGTGAATCCAATGGAAGCCGAACACGTTCGACCTATTTCACATAAACCTATGCATTGGTACATTCTCCTTGTAGAGCAGTGGTGGGCAATCGTTTTCGCCCAGCGGACCGGTTTGAAACTGAATATTTTTTGTGGACCGGCCTCTGAAAATCACAAATGTTTTAGCAATGTTTCAGAAATCACAAATGTTTTAGCAATAAAACAACTCGGATTTATTCAGTTTGCAAATCTGATTTTTTGAGTGACTCAAAAAAAACGTCTTTACCTTGTGACGTAGCCAACTCTGCCAAATGTTTCAAATTTAAAGCATTTAATGTAAAAACGCAAACGGACCGGTTGCAAACTTCGCCGAAGTTTGCCGACCACTGTTTTAATAAATTTAATCTGGAAAAGTACGCGGCCCGGTACCGAACCCCTCGCGGACTGGCATCGGGCCGCGGCCCGGTGTTTGCCGACCTCTGTTGTAGATGACAAACTTACTGCCTAGACACCTTTATCCACTGTTCATTTAATTTTTGATTCTAACCATCAGTTACAGTATAGGCCCAACATTTAAGGTCAATGATTTCCAGGAGTCGCATTTTTTGCGGCAGTGGCATGGGCAGATGCTGCGGCTTTTACTGGGCACGTGTTTCAATATCAATTTACACATTTAGGTAAAACTAGTTTAGAAAGGCAGTTTAAATCATGGCCGAAGCGAAGAACTCTGCTCAAAAAAATGGCAATAAGCTAGCCCACCTGTACGCAGTTTTGCATATCGTCAAATGTCGAGTTACCCGCCCATAACTTGTAATGCTCAATAAATATGTTGCAGAACGTAAAAAAATACAATTACCCTGTCCACAATTCCAATTTAAGTGGGCTTTAGGCCCGCTGTTTTTGATCCCAGTTTCTGCATCATAATCAATTTTTGGATATCATAGTCAAAAAGAGAGGTTTATGACATCACCAAATTGATTGTAATGCAGAAACTAAAATTAAGACCGCGGGCCTAAAGTCCACGCAAAAATTGGATATGTGGACACTAGACAGCAGGGTAAATATCGTTAATATCACCATCACAACGTCACAAATTGGATACTATTTTTTAGTTTTTAGAGAAGAGATTTCATCGATCGGCGAGATTGGCTGCTTCATCAATGATCATCGTTTCAACGGTAGTAAAAACTGATATATTCAAGGAGCTAATTTCACAATGTACTCTTTTTTCAAGTATGGACTGGAAACCTACACAATACTAATCCATAGTTGTGTTGATGCAGGTTTCCTAGGTTTTACTCAAGCAATGATATTTTGGATTGAAAATGGTTGATTCATTTTAAACGCTTGTTTATTTGACTTTTTTACTTGTTGTTTGTGTTCAACTAAAAGCACAATATGCAGTGTTTTTGTTTGCTAGCTCTGTATTTCGATAATTCGTGAAGTTGTAGGAAGGCTGAAAAGTGCGGGTAGAGCGCAGCTTCAAATGCTATTTACTGCTTATCTTCAACACTGTCATAATATGAGCATTTTTCATAATTTTGAGAAGCTTGTGGACTTGCAGATTCGCTTCTTCATTAAGTTTATGCATATTCTACAAATATTACTTTAGATATTTTTTTACTCAACGTATGTGTTTTTATGTTGAAGTTGATTTACATGGGAACAGCATTATATCTGTCCGCTCTCGCTCTTGATGCGGTGACCTCGATTGGAATTGATGTTGGCGTTGTAATTACTGCTGTTGTTTGCACTATATACACAACTTTGGTAAGTAAAGTAAATTTTAAAGAAAGTGTAAAAGTAAAAAAAATCAAATCTTCGTTACCGGAATACTAGCGGTATTATGCCGAAGCATGTAACAGGTTGCGGTTTCGAATCTTGGCCGCTTATTAGCGCCTGAGCACCACAGCTATACGAAGAAACGTCGCAGCGGTGTCGAGCAGTTGGTGACACTGAGTCAAATTTGACACGCCCGAAAATAGAGCCCCCGGTCTCTGGGGCACCGATAGTGATGTTGGTATCACTCCGCCAACCAGCAGGGTAAAAGTAAAGTAAGCTAAAATGCTGTTGTTTTGGCTACCGTTTATATTTTGAAACTAAGTTAATGGAAGTTCAAATATTTGGATGTTGAAGATGCAATAGAATATGAAAGTATAACAGGTTTTATAGAACACTTCCTTAATCAATCCTACATTTGTTACACAAGGGTGGAATGAAAGCTGTAGTGTGGACCGATGCAGTCCAATCATCTGTGATGTTGTCAGGAGTTATTGCCGTCCTAATAAGAACGATAACTTTGGTTGGAGGATTCGGAAATGTGTTGGAAGCTGTATATAGAGGAGGGAGGAATACCTTTTTTACGTGAGTTAGTTCTGGATTCATGATAGTGCCAATCTTTAGATAATGATGTCATCGCTTCGAGAAGATGTCATACGCATTATTATTTTCCTTTTAGCAAAATTTTGGTTACAAATCAATAAATGTTTGCTAACAGGTTCGATATGGACCCTACTTTGCCCCATACTGCATGGACGATTTTCGTGGGAGTTGGTTTGTCGTGGGTCAACTGCATGTGCAATAACCAAGCAATGACTCAGCGATATGTGTCGTGTAAAGACGTGAAGAGTGCGCGAAAGTGAGTGCGGCGAAGTGAAATTTTTCAGTCCTCAAGTGTTAACACCAATCTACACCCCCACCAAAAGCTTTTTTGCACTGCCTTCTTGATCAACTCATCTTAATTTAGCTTTAATGCTGGTACACTATTATATTTGTTCTTTGAGTAAGTAAGTTATCAGATAAGAATAATTATTTTGCAGGGCATCAATCATAGCTACACTTGTCATTATGACCTTAGTAGTAGTATCTGTTTTAAATGGATGCGCCATGTACGCTTATTATGAAGGCTGTGATCCCATGTTGGAAGGAAAAATTGAAAAAGTTGACCAAACAATATCATATCTTGTTCTGGATATTTTCAATGGTGCTCCTGGAATGGCTGGATGGTTTGTGTCGGCTGCTTACAGTGGAATGTTGAGGTAAATGTCGCTTCTCTGTGGAAAAATCAAGCTTCGAAAAATGAAAAGTAACATTTTTAGTACATTGTCTTCTGGGATCAATGCTATGTCCATCCTTGTTCTCAATGATTACATTCTTTTGTGGAAACCAAAGCTAAACGAAAAAGTTCGCTTGACAATCAGCAAGATCACAAGTAAGATAGTGTGGACCAAAAATTTTTTGATAGCAAAGAAAACTAGGCCTACGTAGAATTTGTAATAGTTTGGAAAGAAGGAAGAAATATTAGTCTTACTCTGTCGTAAACATCAAGTGATAATTTCGTTGCTGGTCCTTTTCAAAAGCTTGTTTCAAAAGTTCATAAAATTAAGTGGAAAGCCACTTTTTCTAGGTGAGTGACATCATGCACAATGCAAGATGTTTTAGCAACGACAAATTTTCATATCAGTCCAGTATATATAATGGTTTGTCATTGTCATTTGGTTAAGATCGGATGTCAAGGTGGCAAATCATTTATTAAGTTGCGAACTCTTGCTGAGTGACATTAGTTTTAAGTGAAGGTTGTTGCTTAGCACCATATACCACATATACACCCGGGGGAGTATTTAGATTTGGATTTTGTCCGACAACTCTCTTTTTCTAAAAATACGTCAGCTGCTAGAGTATCCCTAAAATTTTACATCACGTAGCCTAGACCTTTATCAAAAGGAAGAGAACATAAAACAACTTGGTGCATTGAATTTTCGACAAAAGATTTCCACTTGTTTTCAGATAAACTTCTGGCTTCGAAAAATCGCTAAATTCTACGCACACCCACAGTGTCTCACTACCACCAATCGGCAATATCAGTATTTGACCTTTTTACTGTTAGGAACTTTTATTCCTAAATTGAATAAAAAATTGTACCAACACTAGTATAGTTTTGGATGCTTTATAAACTTCAATGACGATTACGACTTTTTAGGTTTTTGCATGGGTATGATTGTGCTTGGCATGGCGTTTTTTACAAAAGCTGCTGCTAACACGGTCGTGCAATTTCAAGCTGCTATGATGGGAACATTTGATGGCGCAGTGTTGGGTATTTACGCTTTGGGACTGCATGTACCCTGGACAAATTCAGTGGTAAGTTTAAAGGCTTTGAGATGGTTTGAACAGCAACACTTCAATGTTTTTTTCATAAATCTTTCATAAATGTTGAAGTAGGCCAAAGCACAGGAGGGACCATTTACGATGTGTTTTTGAATCGCTCTAACTACGCCCATTAAAAGTCATAACAGTTTTTATTTGCTTTGATCTCATTAGGATTTTGATTCAAGTTATAATATATTGTATGACTTATTTGTGGTAAGCATTTTAACCGGTTATAGTCCTATGTATTTAAAAAATTTTGGAACATAATCCGGAGATATGAGAATAGCCGTTAATGGCAAAACAGATCAGCAAATAATGATCTAATTGCAATTTTCAAATTGCTTCGTCTAAATTGCAGTTTTCAGATGAAAGTAACAGCTTAGCTTTATTTTCAGTTTTCTATACCGGTACACACTTACGTTATACTTTAAATTTCAGGGAGCTTTCTCTGGTGCTTTGTCCGGTATGGCTGTTACCCTTTGGATTTCTTTGGGTAGTATTATCCATGGATCAGCGCCTGAAAATTTAAATCTTCCGTTAACAGTGGCAGAGTGCAACAATTCAGCTGTCGTGACTAACAGCACTTTGTCTACCATGCTTAACGATTTTCAAAGCTGGAATACAACAGAAATTAGCAACATCGCATTCGCTGGTGCAGCAGAGTAAGAAGCAGCTGTAAGCAAGGGACGGATCCAGAGGGGCGATTGACCCCCAGAGCGTCAGTAGCAGCAAACGATAGAAAGTAATGCTTGCGCAACGCTGTAATATTTGATGTCCAGTGTCCATGTCCATGCAGTATTATGACTACTTTGTACCATAAAATGAAAAAACCACATCGCCTTTCCTACACAAACATTCTGGATCCGCGCGTGGCTGTTTGTTTGCTGAAATACCGTATTTACTCGATTGTAAACCGCCTCGATTGTAAGCCGCACGTTTTAAGCGCTAAAAACTAATGTAAGCCGTCCTCGATTGTAAGCCGCACCTGTACTGGTGTTAAATCTAAAAAAATAGGTTCATAAACCGATCTAATAAATTGTTTTGCGTACCGGTAGTTGATAAACTTCCTAATCTTGACAACAATAGCAGACAACATCAAATAGGTATTTTGTGGTTGTTTTTAATCGTTCACAGCAAGCAAAATAACAACAAATAGCGAAGACACAATTACCAAGCGTTTCATGAAGTTTTGCTGGCGTATTCAGCAAGCACGCAATCATCGTCACTACTGTCACAGTCATCAATAATGTCGTCTAAATTGGTAGCGGTATTTAAGTGTTCGGGATTATCTTCGCAGTTAGCACTTTCTCACGTTTTTGGAGCGAACTGAATTTGTACATCGCCACATCGGATGTTTTGATAAAAATATTTTTTTAAATCGTTTATTAAAAAAATGTAAGCCGCCCCGTAAGTAAGCCACCCTCGAATGTAAGCCGCACAAATAATGATGAAAAAATATTTGCAAGCCGCGGCTTACAATCGAGTAAATACGGTAGGTATGGGAGGTGTGTTTGTAGGTAACAGGTACACTCCTCTGTGCTTGCTTATAGGATGCCATTTTGCTCTTTGAGTAACAACCGAGTTTTAAACTTCGGAATACAACAAATAGGGGACGAAAATAGCATAACGAGGAGAAACAAAACCTCCGTTTTAAGAATTGCTGTAACTATATTTTTTCCCCTGAATTTTAAACTGTTGTAGCACAGCTGGTATTAAGGGAACGTGAAAATTTTAGATGGAAGGATTGAAAACAAAAAAATTGAATAAAACAATATTGGTTGAAGATTGTTGAGCACTTTTTGAAAAAATCAGTCGTTACGTTGTTGATAATTATTTTATGATTCCTATTTGTTTAGATCACCGCCTTATTATAAATCCGTTTACTCCGTATCGTATTTGTATTATCCTGTAATCGGAATGGTAATAACCATTGTTGTGGGGATTTTTGTGTCGCTTTTAACAGGTTAGTCAAATATTTTAATTTTGAGTCGTAAACGCAGAGTATGTTTTGGTCCACCCATCCAACCTGATGTCAATGTTAAATGGCAAGAGGTGAAAACTTACTCGCAACTAGTCTTTCTATGCTCCGAAATTTCATACTCATGCTTCAAGCACCTTATACCTGGTTGGCGTAGTGGTTACAGACATCGCTATCGGCGCGGAAGGTCTTGGTTCGATTCCCTAGCCGGTCAGATTGGACGCTGTTGATGAAATGCTGACAAAACAACCACTGCAACGTTTCTGTGTTGTCCAGACGCTAAGCCGCGGAGATGGGTCCTGCCACTCGTTTACACGCTTTGTAGTAATACCGCGAGTATAATGAAGATTTGATTGGGTTTGGTGCTTCAAACGCCTTTTGTAAAAACACTTAAACATAGGCACGGTTTAGAAATAACCTGGCAACATTTTGTCATAAATATAGCGCAGAAAAAAAACAACTTATTTTCCATGACGTATAGGGCTAGGAAAAAATTGAAAAATTATCACCACTCCACAGCTGCACAACTGTTTAGAAAAATGTAATCTTACTGTTTTTTTTTTTTTTGGTGCTTTTTTTCTCTGAGCTTAGATTTTTAAGTTCAGGGTAATTTTGCAGGAAAAAATGACCCAAAAGACATGGACCCCAGGTTATTTGCTCCTCTCGTGGACAACAAATATCTTCCGAATAAAGTTCGCCAGTTTTTTCGATTCGGTGTGCCAGATTATTGTCCTGGATATGGTCGCAGCAGTGTGGAAAAGATTGATCTAACCCTGAAGTCGAATACTACTTTGGAAAAACATTTAAAAATTGAATTGACATAATCAACTCATAATGTGCAGTTCTCATCTAACACCGTGGTGTATTTTTGACATTTTTCATTTTCATAGATGCGTCATCAATGCATCATGCATTAACATTATTGTATGTTTTAAATGTTGGAAAGTATATGGTAGACTGTACTGGAGATTGTTGTAATTTTCTGCAATATACCGTATTTACGTTGAGCCGTTATAAATGAACTACAATGCCTTCCAGAAGCCGTTATTTTTGTTAAAATGGAATACGCATTGCGTTATAATCAATGCAGTGTTTGTAGTTTTTTACCTGAACCGTGAATAGCGGTGCGAATACACAGATTGTACTACTGTATCTGATTTTGCGACTCTCATATAGCGTAAGCGTGCGGCATTTGCAAATCTTTATTGACAGGTTCAATTCATGGCTACATTCGATCGCACTTTATATACCTGTTGCCTGCTGCGACTCGAAGACCTCTAGCTCACTTTGCAGTCTCCTCAATTCATGGTAAATTTTCTGCTCAATTTGAAGCATAGGCTATTGGCCGTTTTTGATTAAGAATACGATGGTTATTAGCGTGTAATTGAGTTGTAATGGTGTAATTAAGCAAGTGTGACATAGCCTGCATAAAAGCAGTATCACTTTCTCAAGATACGAAACGCAAATGCATTTGTCAAAACTCTTGGGTACCGGTACAATGGTCTAGCTTACTCTAGGTTACAAGCATCGGCACAACTATTGTAGACCCTGTTGCGGTTGTACCAAATAATTGTAAGTAAACTTACGTGATTTTCCAACTTATGGTTTCACTCTTCACTCCATCTGTAAACAACGGCGCTGCCAGAGAAGTTTCCAGGTGGAGTAAGGGGACGATCACGATTTAGCGCGGGCATAACCAAAAAAGAGCCCAATTTTCGCGATCACAGCGTACTGTACATTCTATTAATTGTGCTGAAGTTTATTAATTTCAGGAATCTAGTTAGACCGGGACTGAATAAGCTGTGGTTTTAAATATTTTGGTATGACGGTAAGATAAAAAAGACAAGGAAGAGACCATATATAGCTTCGACACCGCTATGATATAGTGCAATGGTAGAAACCATAACAGTGTGCGGCCTTTCGAGTTTACTCACTGTCATCACAGCGCAACTAGACTAAAAATAAAAGATGAGAGACTCAATCTAATACGCAAAGCAAGCGCCGTTAAGACCAGAGAGTAACCCCAAAACGCCAGACACGCAAAGAAACCTACCTACCAAAAGAAATCCTGTCCAGCATGACCGCAGATTTACTTCAACTATAAAAAAAAAATGTTTTTACCTCTAAAATGAAATGGTTTTGGGTAAAGATTTTGATAATGAACCACGCAAGAGTACACAAGGTTTGCTTAAGATATCTAATTACTGACAAGATCAAGTTGTTTGCGAATCTGAGACCACAACTGTTTCAGGAAGCTAATGGTCTCTCTACATGGCTGGAGCTAAAAACCCACGCGGAAAGGTTGCTTGAGCTTAACTGTGGCTACCCCAACACAAATCTTAGCGTTAGAAATAGTGTGAAAGTTGTATACCGAAATTATTTAAAATAAACCGGGCAGGACTTGTTTGTGAGCTGTTGTTGTCATAACGAGATTGCAAAGCGAGCTGTTACTGTATTGTGTTGTAATCGCAGCAACAAATAACTGAAGCTTGAGTCTTCATGCTAAAATGCGGCAAAAAACAAGCTCACATTTTAATTTTTGCGAAGGAGCAGCCACTGCGAAAGATACAATTAAACATCAGATTACGCTGCTTATGTACGTAAACAAGCATCGATTTTGCATGCATTTATTCACACTCATTTTTGGCTACATTCAATGGTTTCTATTCCCGGGAAAAATTTCCCGAGCTTGGTTATTTGGCCGTAAGAGGAGAGACAAAAACATTTTTTTCTAAATTTCAGCATTTCTAATCCAAGTTTAAGCATTTTTTAATGTTGTTTTGACGAGCTGTGAGTTCGAGTTTTTCACATTTTTCAACAAATTAAGGAAAAATTTTTTGATCTCCCTATGGGGCGCCATTTGGAAAAAAACTATTCGTTTTGTGAACCATGTTTTTTGAGCTTATTTAGACCATAGTTTGTCCGATATGTATATTGGAAATGTCCTACTTATATATCGGACAAAATGTACTCTAAGTCGGACCAAAATACACGCGCAAAATAAGTCGGACAAAATCGTTTTTTTCCAAACGGCGCCCCATATCTCCCAAGCATTTAGTCGTCAAAAATTTTGGAAATTTTGAAAAATCATTTTTAACGAGTAAAAAAATTTTTAAACTTTACATGAACGCATTTTTACATCGATATGATAGATATCAGTACCCCTGAAACCCATAACATGGGAAAAAAAATTCCCCGGATCCCGACGTAAATTTACCGGGAAACGGGAAATTTCAAAACCCCAAATTTCCCGGGAAACTTCCCGTCCCACCTTCCCAGTAGGAAACACTAATTCACGCACAAGTATTTACAATCACGTTCCCAACTTTAGTTGCTTCTACCGCATTTTTATGTAGTCTTTAAAACTGCTGTTTCAGCGATTTTAAAAGTAAACCACTTCGGTTTTCATTGCGAAACAAATTTTAAAGTTCACAAAAAATAGTCTGTTATTCCCACCACTCGAGTTAAGGGGGATCCTATCCCCTGCAAAACATCACCATCCCCCCATAAACATTTCAGCGAAAATCATCCCTCTGTAAAAAATTGGCCTTACCCATTTACATCGGCGTGTAAAAGCTTGTTGTCAAATCGCATTGGCGGCTAAGTATTCGATATAACTTTTGCGTTTATGAAAAATATTTCGCAAACAGTTACCGCAAACGGAAATATTTACCAACAGGATGAAAACTAATGCATGCGCATTATTGTTCATTGCAATTCTGCAGCATTGTTATAAAATCAACTGTCATTTCATGATACAACGCTTCGCAATATCGCATGTGAAATTATAGACTACTCGGTAAATGCAAAGCGTGGTGTAGTCCCTAACTGAGTGAATATATGGGATGTACGCCCTTTACCGATAGTCAAGGGCGTACATCCCGAGGGATGGGGGTATGCATTCCCCCAATATTTATCAAGGGTAGGGGGTCGCTACTGTATTTATCACTCCCAATATTGTTGCTTTGCAATCGTTAGGACTATAGAGCATTTAGTGTAAAGTGAATAGTGAAAGTGGCACGCGAGCTCTTGCCATATTTCATAAGCATGCTACCATGCAATTTTAAATGTCGTTGCGAATTTTATTGCTGCGGTATAGTATTAACAAAATTAGTCTCTTTTTTTCACAGTTTTTGCACGTCTATTCTGATTCAAGATGTATGAGGTGTAAAACTGAGAGGTACGGGGCGCCGTTGGAAAAAAAAATGTTTAATTTGCAACACATCTTTTTTCAGCTTATTTAGTCCAAGATATG
Source organism: uncultured Sulfitobacter sp. (assembly GCA_963422245.2). Lineage (GTDB taxonomy): Bacteria > Pseudomonadota > Alphaproteobacteria > Rhodobacterales > Rhodobacteraceae > Sulfitobacter. Next base: position 39,612 of record CAXMWW010000022.1, read on the forward strand.
TTCAATTTGGACCAAAAAACACCTGCAAAATATATCGGAAATTTCCGACTTATTATGTTCGACAAATAATGCAAAACGAAACGCGCGAAATAAGTCGGAAATTTTCGACATGGTTCATCGTGAACCAAGTTGGAAATCTAGAACAAAATGTCACGTGACTTTCGTGAGATATCTCCATTGTATAATTTGGGCGGTAAGCGACAATGGGGAGCAAACTGGTTTCAAGAAGGCAAACGTCGCCTATCTTTTATAACGCAAAAACTCTTGAAAGAGTTACAAAAAAGATTATAACTTTAGTTATGGTTGTTGCATGGATTTTAAAAATTTCAACTGGATCGTGAAGCTCTTGATTTCAGCTATCGCTTAAAACAAATTTCAAGAAAATTGGTTGTGTTTTAGGCACTTTACATGGTAAATAATTCGGACACAGACATTAATGTTTGAAGCAGAAACAACAACTTACACAATCATTTTCTTGAGAAAAATTTTTAAGGGCTGGAAAAACCACGACCAAGAACATATGGTGTATTATTACAGTAAACTTATCATGGTAAAGAATGAAAACGAAAATTGAAAAATCCTAAAAATGTTAAAAAACAATGGCAGTGGTAGAATATGAAAATGAAAACGAAAATGCATAAAGCAATGGCAATATATGACTTACAACTTGATTCTACTTCGGCTCTTCAATTTAAAAACATCAAGCAATGTTTCGAGCTCTATAGTGCCGGCTATGTTCTTCAGAACATATGTATATGTGCTTCAGAAGACGGATCCCTGATGTCAAACATGTTAGCATAATAAACGAATGCCGGTATATCTTGCAAAAATTAACTCGCAACTTTCTGCACTGCATGCACCAATACCGATAGCAACTAATAACTAGTAACTGCTGTAGCGTACGTAACGGTCAAAAGGTAAAATCTTTTGGTCAAATTATGTACATCTGGGTTCCCTGGGAACTTTATCTGGTGACTTCATAAAAATTTTGTCGTGTCTTGAAGACAGGAAAAGAAAGAGGCCAGGAGGGGTCCACGTTTGCCCCCTCCCCTACCCCAGAAAAAATTTAACGGATTTGCACGGTTTACAAAAATGGGTCTGAGCAGAAGTGGGGGGAACTAGTCCCCCCCGTTCCCCTCCTTGGCACCGCCACTGACAGAAACGGTCGTCCTTGTCACTGTTGTGGTTTTATTTTCGCTTTTATTTTTCTTTATTTTCGTTTATTTATTTTATTTTCGCTTTTATTTTATTTATTTTCGTTTTATTTTCGCTTCGGTTTTATTTTCGCTTGTATTCCCACGATTGATTCGTAAACGCAAAATAACGTTTTTGAAACGTGGTGAAGCTTGCGTGACTTAACATATGGTTTACTTTCTTTGCCAGCGGAAACCGTACAGTAAACATCAGAGGAGCAGCGCATTTTTTTCAACGTTGCAAGGGTTTTGATCCACGATTATTCTGCACCTCGTGAAAGAAAAGCTTGCAGTAATGCAAAGCAGTTAGTAGGATTGTCTAACACAGAGGTCGGCAATCTTTTTCGCACAGCGTACTGGTTTGGAACTGAATATTTTTTGTGGACCGCGCGTTTAAAAAATTACAAATGTTTTAGCAATAAAACAGCTCGGATTTGTCTAGCTTGCATATCTGCCAATTTTTTTCCGGTGTCTCTGAAAAAAAAAGGTTTTTACCCTGCGATGGAGATGGAGCTAACTCTGCCAAATGATTCCAATTTAAAGCATCTAATGTGAAAACGTAGACGGACCAATTACAACTTCACCGGTATTTGCCGTCCACTGTTTTAATGCATTTAACCTGAAAAAGTATGCGGCCCGGTACCGAACCCCTCGCGGACCGGCACCGGGCCGTGGCCCGGTGTTTGCCGACCACTGGTTTAACATATATAGATTTTACGAAATCAGTCAGTGGCAGGAGTTTTTGTAGCAATCAAGAGGCACAATTTTTTATCGAAGTTTCAGTTATTTTGTGCCGCCATCTGATACTTATTAAGTCAAAAGGGAAAAGGTTAGTATTCGGAGGAAAGGGTGACAGTCCCTTTTACGAATCCATAAAAAAAGATAGCAATCAAAGTTACATTTTGCACGTAGTAGCAGTATGTTCTTATAGAAATGAGTTTTTCAAAGAATAACGTGATAGAACCAATATCGAGTTATCGCACTGAGTTGGCTAGGTTGCGGTACTGCTCACTGAGAAAATTCACGATCACTTTTCTTTGCAAAAAACGCCGGTCTAATCCGCATTGGAACTTTTTTGAGCTCAAAATAAGGCGTATGAAAAAGTTATGCGGATTGTGGGAAAATTTTTCCCGCCAACGTGTCAAGAAGTCGGACAGGCGGCGTAAATTCACGATTTATAGCTGTAATTTGAGAGCAGAGTCTTATCTCATTTTAGTCCTCTTTACTCCAATTTAAAAGTTTCATTTTCTAATAGCGAGATTGTGTATAGGCCAACTTTTGAGACTTTTGCCTTTGGCATCGCATGAGAAAGAACGAGGGAAGGTGCTTTTAACAATGACCTTAACAACGTCATCTATGATGACGCCATGAATCTTTGTTCGCATAAGCAATTCGCCATCAAGAATTTTGATATTTTTTTTTTGGTCGCATAATTTCAAAAAATGTTCAAAAATGTTTCGATTTTTCCAGCTTAAGTGAATACTTGAAGCAATCTCCTGAATTAGGCTGCAGAATATTCGATAAACTTGTGGCGTAGTCAGAGAAAAATCTTAGGGGGTGCCAAAAATTAAACGGTGACGTAATAGCATGTAACTTCCTTATAGCTTATACGAATTTTCGTAAAAGTACGCTGCCTACAATGTGAGTTAAACAAATTGCGATTTTTATTTGAATTTTGAGGCAGACCTACAAAGTTGATGGAGAAATTATTTAGTCTTCCACAAGGTTAAACTCTTCAGGAGCTTGCGTACAGTTCTTTTAAAGGAAAGAAAGGACAAAAAATGTGATAGTACTCATACAATCCTGAGTGTCGGGGGCACAACCATTCTGGAAGCCCTGGGGCCATGCCCCTGGAAACTTTCTGAGAAATTTTAGCCTGCATTCTGGATTTTAGTGCCTTTCAAACAACTTTCAAAGTAATCTTAGTATGCACGTTTTAATATTAATTGTGACCGCTACACCCAGTGGTGCCGTAACGGGGGTAAGGGCAGGGGGGCAGCTGCTCCCCCTACCTTTTTGACTAGGGGGACAAAGCGGGCAGTACTGCCCTTAGCATTCCATTGTGATAGTAACGAAGTAAAACGTTTGCTCTGTGGTATAGCGAAGGTATTAGTAGTTTCAGTTTCGCTTTCATTGTCTGCAGTAGTTATTCCAGTTTCAGCAGGATTCGATTTCATTTATTGAGGACACGTCCGTTAATCGTGTACATCAGAAAAAAGGCACGACACAATTTCATTGTAGAGCAGTGGCGTAAACTAGGTCTTTTCTGGGGGGCAAATGCTCAGGGTCTGCTGCCCCCCTTCCCGCACACAAATGCACAAAACTTTTATGGTGTGAAAGTGATATACGTATAAAGTACAATCTGAGGGCGTGAAGATCTTTTTTTCTCTTCACTTGACTTTGGGCGGAAAACGAACGTGATGACCTTCAAAGAATTAACCTGTCCTCCTTTTGCGCCGTGAAAATATATCCGGCCCCGCTGGCATGGCTTTAAATTGCCCACCCCCATATAAATTCCTAGGTACGTCCCTGTTGTAGAGCAAATGCAGAGGTTTCATATTTTGGCTATCTTAAAATTCTGTACCACCACTCAAGTGTTGAGCAAATATTTGAGCTTTCAGATGAGGCTACAGTCACTGGAGGAGGCATAGAGGTAGCAATATCAAATTTCAATGATCAGGGTTACAGCAGCAGGCCTATTCTTAATGTTTTGGTTATTTTGTGTAAGCATGCGAGTAAAAGTTCCTGCATTACATTTAGCATTTCTATATTTTCTAGGCTACAATTTGCGTTTTTATTATGTCATTTTCAACAATTTGGTAGTCAATCCCAGCAGGTAGCAACAAATACAGGCGAAGAAAATTAAGAGCGCATATTCTGGTTTCTTTTTTGACACAAAGTTGCAGTCTTGAATTTTTTTATACGGGGGGGGGCTTGAGCCGCTTGGACTTGGACAGTGGACTCGTGCTCGACAAAAACCGAGTCCAACAGTGTCGAGCGCCCCAAGCAAGCTCTAGTTCGCTGCATTTACGAACACTCTTGAGCGTATTTAGGGGGGGCATTGTGCCGTGCCCCCCCATTTTGATTCTGCTTTTTAATAAAACAGAAAAAAATTAATGATGCCAAGTGACTGAAATATGACAGACTCTTTTGATGGTTTCTGTTGCTTATGGCCAGGGACGGATCCAGGGGATACGATGAGGGGTATGCATCCTCAGTAGTGTATATAGAGCCAAATGTAGCGGATTGCCTCCACCGCCTCCTCATCCGGTGGCAGCTCATGTGCGCCGTTGGCGGTGACTCATTTTGAGGCTGTGGGTTGAGGCGGCGGCAGCTTGTTTGAGGCGGCGGTTCATTTTTTGGTGGATTGCTTGAGTCTGGAAATCAAAAATAATAGTCCAGAAATATTGGTTCAATAATTATTTTTGATAAAACGTTTATATTGAAAAAACAGAAATATTGATAAAACGTTTACTCTTTTGTTTTAGCTATTTCGTAATATGCAGTATGAATCTAACCTCTGGTTACCAAAGCATAATCATTGTTTTTAAAAGCGTTTACTACAAACTGAAATATGATACGTCAGTATACTTTCTTGTAATTTGGGAATAGTGAAGCTGTTATTTTCGTATGAGTCAGGTAAAAGAAAAATAACCTCTGGTTTATTTTTAACGACTTTAACCAAATTTTTAGAGGTGTCGTGTATTACGAATTGAAACATGACACGTCACATGGATTAATCTTCTGTAAGCTACGATACCTATCCAAGTACTCATCTTTTTGCACTCGCATGAACCGTCTAAAACAGATGCTGTTTTTTCCTGTAATTTGGGAACAGACTGCAAAAACAACTATTCCTCTTTTCGCTCTGTACCACCTGTAAAAGACATAGATCACACAGTTTAATTTCCTGTAATTTGGGGGTAGATTCCTACACAAGTACTCTCATCTTTTCACTTTATACCTGCTGTAAAGCAGATGCTGTTTTTTCCTGTAATTCGAAAATAGATTGCTGCACAAGTACTCTTATCTTTTGCTCTGCATCTCCTGTAAAACAGACAGCTAACATGGTTTAATTTCCTGTAATACAGGAATAGACTGCCAAAACAACTATCCATCTCTTCGCTCTGTACCTGCGCTAAAAGAAAAATAACCTTCGGTTAGCAATGCATATTTTTCTAGCGACTTTAACCAACGCTTTTCAAAGTGTTTACTACGAACTGAAATATGATACGTCACACAGTTTACTTTCCTGCGGTTTGGGAATAGACTCCTAGTGAAACTATTATTTTTGTATGAATAAGGTAAAAGAAATATAACCTGTGGTGAACAAAGCATATTTTTCTAACGACTTTAACCAAGTTTTTAGAGGTTTCATGTATTACGAACTGAAATATGATACGTCGCACGGTTTAATTTCCTGTAATTTGGGAATAGACTCCTGCAAAAACAAGTGCTATAAAATATCAGCTGTTTACTATTTTGAGTGTTTACGTTTTTAAATTTGCTGTAATATTTGAACTTCTCCAAAACTTTTCACGGTTTTTAAGTTTTCGCAGTTAATACAAACTTATCAACAGATTCATTCTAAATTTGTTTGAATTAGCAATGATAAGTTGTCCAAGCGCATAGGGGGTGATGGGAAGTGCGAGATAAAACAAATAAAACAGGTGCATAAGTGCGTTTAATGATGTTTATGATTTTTACATTTAATCAATCCCCAATCATTACAACTTTCAAAATATCAGTTGTTTATTATTTTGTGCGTTTACGTTTTTTCGTTGTTGCTTCAAATATCGAAATGACGTTCAAGATATTTTAAACTTGTGGCTTAATTGTTCTGTGGTTTCGCGTCTAACGATTACGACCCAGTTTCAGTGGATCAGAGCAACTTCACAGTTCGAAAAAGCTTTAATAGTGATTAATTGTTTCCAAACTTGTCCAGACACGTAGCAACTGGAAGTAAACATTTTCTTACACAAGGAAACAAGCAGTATTGGTCATCACTATTTTACAGACTTTAGTATAAACATTATTCTAACAGAAGATTGCAGGTTCTCGTTATATTCAATACTGCAAGATTTTATCATACATTTTATCAATACTGAATTTTCTCTGACAATACTGTTTCGGATTATTCGCTCTCAGATACTCTCAACCTTTATCTAACCTTACCAGGAAGGTCATTACCGAATTTTTGCAGCTTGTAACAAATAAGAATAGGAAAAACTTCGAATTCTTTGCAACTGTGGTTTTCTATCATAGTACAAACGACTTGTTTAACGCAATTTAGCGATAGTCACTGTGCCGATTAAAATTACAAGAGTCTGCGAATAGGTGTTTCTGTCCCAGACTGTCAAATCATCACGCAATTGATTATCCAAGTTGGTAATAATGTTATACTTGTGGTACCTGCAACTCGGAACAAGCTCACAGGTTATTGAGGAATATCTTTCTCAAGACATTTTGATAATTCTACCTAAGCTCGCGGAAACTGTAAAAACTCAGCCTGCGTAGAATAATTCACAACTAACCGATAATACAATATCAGACTGTGACGCAACAAATGAAAGTCAAACAAGATCAGTGATACCACAAAACTGTACACAGTAGAATTGTTACCGCAAACGAAACAAACAACCCGAGAACAACAAAAAGAATCAAAACATGCGCTTTCAATTTTTACAGATTTTTGCGGTAAAACTAAACAGCAAAACTTTTAAAATCAGCAGAAATGGCATATTGGTAAGTGCTCGCAGTGAAAAGGTACATCGAGCAAGGTTTTAACGTTTTTATTCTAAACTATTTTGAGTGTTTACGTTTTACTTGTTTCAGTTCTGGGTTTTTCATTGGTTATGTAGTCGACTAACGCTACTAATTCTCGCTTCTATTGATCCTGAGCGACCTCTTGCAGTAGATTAAACCGAACAGCGCTTGCGCAAAATTATTCAGCACAAAGCGAATTGATATTACCACCACGTCAAGGAAAAACAACAAGAAACCGTAAATTCACTCGCAGACATGCATATCGTCTAACGTGTTATACAGATCTGATGAGAAACTTGCAAAACACAAATAGAAAATTTAAGACGGTACTCTAAACTGAGCTGAAACCTTCAGGGTAAAAACCTTTAGATTAACTACGCAAAAATCTTAAAAAATACAGTAAATGTAAGTAAAATGAAAACTTTTTCTGATCCGAGTTGACTATTTTAAACAAACCATAAGCATACTCGTTCTATTCACGTTTTGTAAGATAGAATTAAAACGTTTGTGGTTTACGACAGATGGTTTACGACAAGTGGTTTACAACAAGTGGTTTACGACAAGTGGCATCTAAAAGCACCAAAACAATCAAACAGTGAAGGGGACGTTGGAAACTGTAAAACCGAGATCTACTGTAAAATTACCAAAACGATCAAACAGTAAAGGAGACGTTAAAAAAAATGTAAAACCGAGATCTAAAAGCACCAAAACAATCAAACAGTGAAGGGGGACGATAAAAAACTATGAAACTGACCGTATTGAACAAAGCACGCTAATTCGCAAACATTGAAAATGCGTAACGTGAAGTAAACCGGTCTGATGACCAACTTGAAACAACAATGAAAAAGAAGGTGGTACTCTGACACCATAGAAAAGTTACTGCTGAAACTACGTAAAAATCTTACGCAAGAAATACAGTAGGTGTAAATAAAATGAAAACTTTTTCTGTTCCGGATTGATTGCACAAACCATATTAAAAGAATGTTAACTAATATTCATGTTTAGTATAGGTAAATTCGTTTGTTAAAAAAAAACGGTTCTGATTCTATTTCTGTGCAAGCAATATTTTTAAAAGAAGTTCTGAGAGTAATTTTTATGTAAATATTCAAAGAGTACGTTTGTGATATAAAACATTCAAAACACGTACAATTTTTCAAAACTGTCTGTTTTTGTAAGTAAAAATAGTGTGTAACTAATCATTTGGTAATATCTGACAAAGTTTACTTTTAGCAAAGTTTAAATTACGGCTTGAGTCGCAACAGTGCAACTCTAATGGTTTTTAAGATGTGTGATCCTACGGCAACAAGTTTTATGACATGGAGCTACAAAAGGTATTGAGCATTATAAACATATTTTGTGAACACTATCTCGCTTTCCCAAGAAGATTTTACGCTAAAAGAAATTTCAAACAATTTTAACAAGTTTTGACTAATATGCATTGTTACCACTCTTGAATATATGCCTGACACAGCTAACCTTTGAAGCCGTCACGATTGTTTTGCAATTGATGTTTTCAAAAATTGATTTGTTAAAGATTTTTAACTTTATCTTCAAAAACCGTACAAAATGCTCTTAAAACTTCGCAATATATGAAATTTCTTGAAATAAGATCGTTTCCAATTTTAATACCTTTAAATAAACCATCAATAACTTTGAATCCGTGCTTTTACCCTGAGTTTTCCACTTAATATATCGGGTACATTAACTGGAAAATAACAAAATTTCAAAATAAGTTTAGTTCAGGTTAATGTACCATGGTACATTAAGTGGAAACACACAATATGTGCTTATTCCGACAATTTTTTTAAACACTTTCATTGACAACATAATTCAAAAAGCTTGAAATTAAGGTAAAAATTTTGCGGAATAAAAGTTGCTCCAAATTTTATCACGTCACAATGTTGTAATAATGGCCCCTTTAAACACCTCATACGCATGTTTTTATCACAAACTTTACATGCGCTAATCATGCAGGGACCGAAATTGTTTTGTCACAATGGCTTTTGTAACAAAAACCTATTAATTGACATTCAAACTGAACAAAACTTTGGCGCCTATTAATGTACCATAGTACATTAATAGGCGCCTGTTTCCAGTTAATGTACCCATGGTACATTAACTGGGGGGATACATTAAGTGGAAAACTCCGGTAGTACGTGTACATAAGGTAGTTTGTGGTACACACCCTTTAATATTTTTGCGAATATATTGCGAGTAAGTTCTTTAACAGTTTTATTCAAAAGTATTCAAAAATGTACAAATTTTATTAAAATACAGATATTTTTATCAGTTTTATTCGTAAATGTACGTGAAAACCCTACACGCGACCGTAATTTTACACAGATTTTACGAAAATATAGGTATTTGTAACAATTTATCCAAAAATGTACCAATTTTAAACAAGTTTTATTACAATATAGGTATTTGTAACAATTTGATTCAAAAATGGTAGTAAAATCACTACTTGTAACCATAATTTTAAACAAATTTTATTACAATACAGGTATTTGTAACAATTTCATTCAAAAGTTTTCAAAATTGTACTAATTTCAAACAAGTTTTACGAAAATATAGATATTTGTAGCAATTTGATTCAAAGTGTAAGTGAAAACATTACTTGTAACCGTAATTTTAATCAAGTTTTACTACAATATATGTATTTGTAGCAATTTCAATCAAAAATACTCAAAAATGGAATAATTTTACACAAATTTTATTACAACATAGGTATTTTTAACAATTTTATTTGAAAATGTAAGCAAAAATAACGTAACCATAGTTTTAAACGAATCTTATGAAAATATTCTTTTGGTGAAAATGCTATAAACATACTGAACTACTCGCTCAAACAAAAAGTCGTACCGAAAATGTTCAGGCCTTCACTGCAAATAAAATTGGGTAGAGCTCTTGGTAAAACTCCACTCAACCCAATTCATACTTGGGTAAAACACGTTTTACCCAAAATATTTTGGGCATAAATCGATATGCCCAAAACATAACTTAAATAATTTTTTTGGGTAAAAAAGATTTTGGGTAAACATGAAATTTTGTGGGCAAATACAATTTTTATCCAATTTTTTTGGGGGTAAACACACCTTCTACCCAATTGCGACTTTTTCGCTTTTGGGTAATTTTTTATACTTAACAAAATAATTTTGGGTATTTTTAAAAATTATTCAAACGTAAAAAATTTCGTTGTATATTATTAAAAAATTTTACCCAATTTTATATTGAACTTAAAATAATTTACTCAAACATCCAAGTTCGAAATTCTGAAGAATATTTAGTGAATACGTAACTTTCACTGGTTTTTCCTTTGCTGTATGCAGCTGAAACCTATACCCTATAGCGTTATGCAGATGATGAAGGCAGCAGCAGCGTGATGCAACTTTTTCTCAGGGTCATAATAGTCAAGCAGCCACCCTTATATCGACGGATAAATCAAAATCTAAACAGTGGACTTTTATTGTTACTCAGATTTGCGAAAACAAACAGCATTCATATGAATTGTCGATATACCGTGCTGCTGCTGCTTGAACTCCTGTGAGGTCAAAATTAATACATTTTGGAATAAAATGCTGTGAAGTTTCTTCTAAAAACTACGCATAAGAATAGACTTTTTGTCTTTAAAATATCGTTTTAGATGTTGACATCTTGCTAAATAATTGAGCGTTGCAGTTTCGAGGTGCTATAAAGGGGGAATCTTATAACTTTCTTTGCCCTGAAAGATTGGCTTGGACCGAACAGGCGTGTTTAGAAAACCTGCTATCACTTGGCCACCTGCCATATTTGAGTGGCGTAGTCAAGGGGGAGAGGTACCGGGGCCATGCCCCCTGAAATTTTACGAAAACAAAAAAAAACGATGTAAAAACTAGCACTCACTTTGCTTACATTAAGCTATACAGCATTAGTCATGAACCCCTTTAAATATTTTTTGGCGACGCCACTACGACCTGTCTATTTCCTGAAGGTGCGCGAATCCTGTTAGGTGCTTTTCCCAACTGAACAAGTAAACTAACTGACTTGTTTTTTGCACGGTTGTTTCAATGCTCGACGTCAAACAAAGAAGTTGAATTACAGATCTCGAGTCTTACTAAGCTATTTTGACTGTTAAAAGCTATTATCTGATATACTGTACGTGCATCTATTAGCCAATCAATTTAAAGTGATAGGCTCACCTATGCTGTGCAAGTAAAAACAGTTTTAATGGGTTGTGTGCACTAATTTTTTCTCTGGACAACAGCCCCGGATTAAAAAATGGGAATTAATCTAACCTTATATAGGCTCAGTATAAACGGTCAGTGTGGAGAACAAACCGACAAGCTCGCTTTTACTGTCGTCAGGAAAAGGCACTTGGTGCTTGGTGGAACTGCTTTTTCTTTTCGTTGCATAGATTGACCTAAATATTATTAGATACGCTGTATTCAGATAGGTCGGTAGCTGAGCAAACACGCGTACACTAAAGATTATAGGCTAAAACATTGACTGTTAGAAATTTAAGCAACGCAGTAAAAAATTTGCAAGAGGGATGGTTGAAACTGAAGAACTTGAACGTTATGGAAAAAAATCTTAGCAGCCATAATGTAATACAGTTCACAACAGTTCCAAAGATTTCATCTTTGTTTATAGAATTTCTTGGCTGTTGCACAAACAAAAGTGAGGTAGGCATTAACGTTTAGGCCCCAGAAAACGTTTTAGTAAAACGAAGTATGGAAATGGGTAACCAGATTATCGAAAAGCTCTCTCGTGCAACATCCCCTTTAACATTCGCAACACTACCAGTAACGTATTTAGGGTGGCATTGGGCCGTGCCCCCCTTTTGACTCTGCCTTTTAGTAAACAAGAACAAAATTAATTGTGCCAAGTAACTGAAATATGCCATACTCTTTTGATGGTTTCTGTAGCTTATGGCTAGGGACGGATCTAGGGGGTATAGGATGAGGGGTATGCATCCTCTACCAGCCATTTTCAAAGTTGTTTTGAATGTATACAATTTTTCCATAATTTCGAACCTCTTCGATAGCGATAAGCCTTACGCCTTGAGCACGCATAATTGAAAATGTGCGAACAAAATGCATCATATTTTGCGAAGCACTCAGAATAGGGTCAACGATTTGAACAAAATTTGCCTGAAAATTATTCAAAACGCACTAAAATAACCATTAGAGCATGTAAATTTTCAAAAATTTTCCGAGGGAACATGCTCCCGAACCCTCCTTGAGACTTTCTTGCTTCTCAATCAGCTTCAAATTTGTTTTGCCGAAAAAAATACTCTTGCAAAAAGTGTGGAAATTATGGCTCGGTCCCCCTTTTAAAATTTCTCGCTACGCCACTGAACTCATACCATTGGCGTTCAAGTTTAAACCAATCTGAAAAGTCTTACGGCGCTAAAGAGAATAGATTACATTCGAAACACCTAACTATATACAGGTAATAGAATAGCAATCGCAAAATATATCTTCTTTTGCCAGCTTGAAAGCCATACTTTTGTGTGACAAATCATAGGCAATTGAAGATAAGATTGGACTACATTTGTTCATTTGCAGACAGTATTTTATTTTAATTTAAGAAAATATTTATTTGCGAAGAGCCTGTGCACTGATCACTGCATGCAGCGAAAATAAAATCAAATTCTAAATAATATTGGGTATGGAGTATGACCAATATGACATATTTTCAAAAATGCCACTAGTGAAATATTATTATGATTCTTTGTTTTATATACAAATCGGAACATGATCTGCAGTAAAATATCAAAGAGGCTTCTTGTGATAACATCCGTTTCACATGCAGTGGTGAATATAGACATTAACTGGAACCTGTAGAGTAACATGCTAACTCATCCAATGCTTTGCAAATGAGCGATGATGGCAGCTAATACAATTTTTGGGTTTTTGTTGCTTAAAAACATTTGGGTAGCGAAAACCCAATAGAATTAATTGGGCTCTTGACTTGGGCTAAAATAGCCCAACGCATAATGGTTAGTAGTCAGTCAGTATACTTCATTTGGGTAATCTGCACCCAACTTAAAAAATTGGGTTTCTCAACGTTAATACCCAAAATGTTTACCCCAAAAAATACCCAATTTTATTTGCAGTGTTATATGTAAACTTCAAATTTTACGAAGACATCAAAATCAAATCAAACCTTCATTATACTAGCCGCATTACGCCGAAGCGTGTAACGAGTTGCGGGGCCCATCTCCGCGGCTTAGCGCCTGGGCTACACAGCTCCGAAGAAACGTCGCAACGGTGGCGAGTCGTTGGCGACACTGTGCCGATTTGACCGGCCCGGGAATTGCACCCCAGACCTCCCGCTCCGAAAGCGTGCGCTTTGCAACTGAGCTAACGGCCGGTTCTTTACGAAGACATACTCGTTCTAATTACGTAAATTTGGCCATAATTTCCAACTTTGTTTTTTTTTTAGAACTTGTGGTACACGTATTCAAACCATCTGCAAGCGCATTAAAACCCATGACATTTCCTTTATCTGTTGAAAAGTATAACTACCTGTAGGTGAATTGTCTCCAAAACCTCAAATAGACTGAATATTACGCCTAACACACGTATGAATCATTCTCGAAAATTACATTTTGTCACTATATCACCTGTTTTAAATCCTATCAGAAGGCACAAAAAATAAAATTTCGACTAGTCAAAATTTTGTGTAGAACTTGTAGTAAACAAATACAGTTGCCCGTAAGTTTTTGCAGTTTTAAAAAATTGTACGTGTTTTGAATGTTTTATATCACAAACGTACTCTTTGAATATTTACATAAAAATTACTCTCAGAACTTCTTTTAAAAATATTGCTTGCACAGAAATAGAATCAGAACCGTTTTTTTTTAATAAACGAATTTATTTATACTAAACATGAATATTAGTTAACATTCTTTTAATATGGTTTGTGCAATCAATCCGGAACAGAAAAAGTTTTCATTTTATTTACACCTACTGTATTTCTTGCGTAAGATTTTTACGTAGTTTCAGCAGTAACTTTTCTATGGTGTCAGAGTACCACCTTCTTTTTCATTGTTGTTTCAAGTTGGTCATCAGACCGGTTTACTTCACGTTACGCATTTTCAATGTTTGCGAATTAGCGTGCTTTGTTCAATACGGTCAGTTTCATAGTTTTTTATCGTCCCCCTTCACTGTTTGATTGTTTTGGTGCTTTTAGATCTCGGTTTTACATTTTTTTTAACGTCTCCTTTACTGTTTGATCGTTTTGGTAATTTTACAGTAGATCTCGGTTTTACAGTTTCCAACGTCCCCTTCACTGTTTGATTGTTTTGGTGCTTTTAGGTCTTGGTTTTACATTTTTTAACGTCTCCTTTACTGTTTGATCGTTTTGGTAATTTTACAGTAGATCTCGGTTTTACAGTTTCCAACGTCCCCTTCACTGTTTGATTGTTTTGGTGCTTTTAGGTCTTGGTTTTACATTTTTTAACGTCTCCTTTACTGTTTGATCGTTTTGGTAATTTTACAGTAGATCTCGGTTTTACAGTTTCCAACGTCCCCTTCACTGTTTGATTGTTTTGGTGCTTTTAGATGCCACTTGTCGTAAACCACTTGTTGTAAACCACTTGTCGTAAACCATCTGTCGTAAACCACAAACGTTTTAATTCTATCTTACAAAACGTGAATAGAACGAGTATGCTTATGGTTTGTTTAAAATAGTCAACTCGGATCAGAAAAAGTTTTCATTTTACTTACATTTACTGTATTTTTTAAGATTTTTGCGTAGTTAATCTAAAGGTTTTTACCCTGAAGGTTTCAGCTCAGTTTAGAGTACCGTCTTAAATTTTCTATTTGTGTTTTGCAAGTTTCTCATCAGATCTGTATAACACGTTAGACGATATGCATGTCTGCGAGTGAATTTACGGTTTCTTGCTGTTTTTCCTGGACTTTGTGCCGAATAATTTTGCGCAAGCGCTGTTCGGTTTAATCTACTGCAAGAGGTCGCTCAGGATCAATAGAAGCGAGAATTAGTAGCGTTAGTCGACTACATAACTAATGAAAAATCCAGAACTGAAACAAGTAAAACGTAAACACTCAAAATAGTTTAGAATAAAAACGTTAAAACCTTGCTCGATGTACCTTTTCACTGCGAGCACTTACCAATATGCCATTTCTGCTGATTTTAAAAGTTTTGCTGTTTAGTTTTACCGCAAAAATCTGTAAAAATTGAAAGCGCATGTTTTGATTCTTTTTGTTGTTCTCGGGTTGTTTGTTTCGTTTGCGGTAACAATTCTACTGTATACAGTTTTGTGGTATCACTGATCTTGTTTGACTTTCATTTGTTGCGTCACAGTCTGATATTGTATTATCGGTTAGTTGTGAATTATTCTACGCAGGCTGAGTTTTTACAGTTTCCGCGAGCTTAGGTAGAATTATCAAAATGTCTTGAGAAAGATATCCCTCAATAACCTGTGGGCTTGTTCCGAGTTGCAGGTACCACAAGTATAACATTATTACCAACTTGGATAATCAATTGCGTGATGATTTGACAGTCTGGGACAGAAACACCTATTCGCAGACTCTTGTAATTTTAATCGGCACAGTGACTATCGCTAAATTGCGTTAAACAAGTCGTTTGTACTATGATAGAAAACCACAGTTGCAAAGAATTCAAAGTTTTTCCTATTCTTATTTGTTACAAGCTGCAAAAATTCGGTAATGGCCTTCCTGGTAAGGTTAGATAAAGGTTGAGAGTATCTGAGAGCGAATAATCCGAAACAGTGTCAGAGAAAATTCAGTATTGATAAAATGTATGATAAAATCTTGCAGTATTGAATAAAACGAGAACCTGCAATCTTCTGTTAGAATAATGTTTATACTAAAGTCTGTAAAATAGTGATGACCTATACTGCTTGTTCCCTTGTGTAAGAAAATGTTTACTTCCAGTTGCTACGTGTCTGGACAAGTTCGGAAACAATTAATCACTATTAAAGCTTTTTCGAACTGTGAAGTTGCTCTGATCCACTGAAACTGGGTCGTAATCGTTAGACGCAAAACCAAAGAACAAGTAAGCCACAAGTTTAAAATATCTTGAACGTCATTTCGATATTTGAAGCAACAACGAAAAAACGTAAACGCACAAAATAATAAACAACTGATATTTTGAAAGTTGTAATGATTGGGGATTGATTAAATGTAAAAATCATAAACATCATTAAACGCACTTATGCACCTGTTTTATTTGTTTTATCTCGCACTTCCCATCACCCCCTATGCGCTTGGACAACTTATCATTGCTAATTCAAACAAATTTAGAATGAATCTGTTGATAAGTTTGTATTAACTGCGAAAACTTAAAAACCGTGAAAAGTTTTGGAGAAGTTCAAATATTACAGCAAATTTAAAAACGTAAACACTCAAAATAGTAAACAGCTGATATTTTATAGCACTTGTTTTTGCAGGAGTCTATTCCCAAATTACAGGAAATTAAACCGTGCGACGTATCATATTTCAGTTCGTAATACATGAAACCTCTAAAAACTTGGTTAAAGTCGTTAGAAAAATATGCTTTGTTCACCACAGGTTATATTTCTTTTACCTAATTCATACAAAAATAATAGTTTCACTAGGAGTCTATTCCCAAACCGCAGGAAAGTAAACTGTGTGACGTATCATATTTCAGTTCGTAGTAAACACTTTGAAAAGCGTTGGTTAAAGTCGCTAGAAAAATATGCATTGCTAACCGAAGGTTATTTTTCTTTTAGCGCAGGTACAGAGCGAAGAGATGGATAGTTGTTTTGGCAGTCTATTCCTGTATTACAGGAAATTAAACCATGTTAGCTGTCTGTTTTACAGGAGATGCAGAGCAAAAGATAAGAGTACTTGTGCAGCAATCTATTTTCGAATTACAGGAAAAAACAGCATCTGCTTTACAGCAGGTATAAAGTGAACAGATGAGAGTACTTGTGTAGGAATCTACCCCCAAATTACAGGAAATTAAACTGTGTGATCTATGTCTTTTACAGGTGGTACAGAGCGAAAAGAGGAATAGTTGTTTTTGCAGTCTGTTCCCAAATTACAGGAAAAAACAGCATCTGTTTTAGACGGTTCATGCGAGTGCAAAAAGATAAGTACTTGGATAGGTATCGTAGCTTACAGAAGATTAATCCACGTGACGTGTCATGTTTCAATTCGTAATACACGACACCTCTAAAAATTTGGTTAAAGTCGTTAAAAATAAACCAGAGGTTATTTTTCTTTTACCTGACTCATACGAAAATAACAGCTTCACTATTCCCAAATTACAAGAAAGTATACTGACGTATCATATTTCAGTTTGTAGTACACGCTTTTAAAAACAATGGTTATGCTTTGATAACCAGAGGTTAGATTCATACTGCATATTACGAAATAGCTAAAACAAAAGAGTAAACGTTTTATCAAAAATAATTATTGAACCAATATTTCTGGACTATTATTTTTGATTTCCAGACTCAAGCAATCCACCAAAAAATGAACCGCCGCCTCAAACAAGCTGCCACCGCCTCAACCCACCGGATGTGGAGGAGGAGGGGTGGGCCACATTTGATTTCCAGACTCAAGCAATCCACCTCAAAATGAACCGCCGCCTCAAACAAGCTGCCGCCGCCTCAACCCACAGCTTCAAAATGAGTCACCGCCAACGGCGCTCATGAGCTGCCACCGGATGAGGAGGCGGTGGAGGCAATCCGCTACATTTGGCTCTATATACACTACTATCCTCCTACCAGCCATTTTCAAAGTTGTTTTTAATGTATGCAATTTTTCCATAATTTCGAACCTCATCGATAGCGATAAGCTTTACGACTTAAGCACGCATAATTGAAAATGTGCGAACAAAATGCATCATATTTGGCAAAGCACTCAGAATTAAGGTCAAAAATTTTAAACAAATTTTGCGTGAAAGTTGTTCAAAAAGCACTAAAATAGCCATTACAGCATGCAAATTTTCAAAAATTTTTCGAGGGAACATGTCCCCAGACCCCTCTGCAGCTTTTTTTGTTTCGCAATTAGCTTCAATTAGTTCTGTCCAAAAATGCGCTGGAGAAAAATGCTAAAATTATGGCCCTCCTTTTTAAATATTTTGTTACGCCACTGCCAGCACTGCTTCTGCAGTTGGAGATTATGCTCTTCAGCAGTTACAAATTATCCGGTTAGCCAGTTTTTGTAGTAGGCCTATGTATGCGACATACTTACTACTCTGGCTCTGTTGAAAATTAGTTTTTGTTTGACGGTATTAAAAAACAATGTTGATGATAAAATAATTGACTGTACGTTTGTATTAAAAGTGCCCTTTGAAAAAGCTGCCATCCTTGCCTTTACGACGTTCCGGCACCCTTGGCTATACCTACCAGGAAGACAAATTTTTGCTTTTTATGTGCGCTGAAGTCGCAATCATCGAAGGCATTCCAAATATTTACTCAACCGATCGTATTCTATGCGATAGTCCTGTTGGCTCTCTCTCGCTCAGATTTATTGGAAGGAAGGGAGAATAAAATGTGCTTGATTATGGAAAGCGGGAGTATGAGTTTCTAAAATACAGAAGATCTGCACCCTGTCCACATGTGCAATTTTACAGAGCCAAATGTCCAGAGCTTTCTGCATCATCATAAAATTTTTGATGTCATAATTGAAAAAAGTGATTATGACATCAAAAATTTGATTGTGATGCAGAACTATCCACTAAAATTCGCCATGGTTGTGGACAGGGAATTACGGCCTACTAACTAATGTTATTGAAACAAAGTTATTTAAACAAAGCGGTATGTGGAAAAGTTAGGGGGGCAGGGCCGCCGAGAGCAACTGAAGACCCCAGGATAGAACACCATTGCGGGCCCCTTGTCCAGGGCCGTTGAGAGCCAAGCCGGTCCCCGGTATTAAAATTGGGGCCCATTTTTTCATGCGTCTCCAAAAAAAAAAAGATCTTCACGTCCAAAGGTATCCTATTTTCCACTCAAAATCTAGTGGAGAGCAAAAAAAAAGTTATCACGTCCGCAAATGTCCAATTTTCCACTCAAAATCTAGTGGAGAGCAAAAAAAAAAAGGTCTTCGTCTTGCGATGGTGCTTTGTCTGGCCAAACGGCAGGTCAACTTTTTGTTTCTTGCCAGCGGGAAAATACTGTGCATTGCAACGTAAGAAAGTTAGCATTAATGCGGCCGGGCCCCTCAAAACATGACGGGTCCCGGTACTTTATACCCGCCTGCCCCCCTCTCAACAGCCCTGAAGGGGTGGGGCATGGAACCCGTTCCCCTATCCTTGGCTACGCCACCTAATGAACGTGTTCCCATAACACGAGAAAATTATAACTTAATACAAGAAAAACTTTGTATATACTAAATACTAGGTATAGGCTGTGCCAAATACATGTCTGATGCTCCAGCATATAACCTATATAACAAGTTGAATATGATTTTTTACCCACTTTTCTGCTTTCTTTGCTTTGGTAAAATCGATCTATATTACACTGCAAATAAAATTGGGTAGAGCTCTTGGTAAAACTCCACTCAACCCAATTCAAATTTGGGTAAAACACGTTTTACCCAAAATATTTTGGGCATAAATCGATATGCCCAAAACATAACTTAAATAATTTTTTTGGGTAAAAAAAATTTTGGGTAAACATGAAATTTTGTGGGCAAATACAATTTTTACCCAATTTTTTTGGGGGGAAACACACCTTCTACCCAATTGCGAATTTTTGGATGTTTATTTGAAAATTATTTTTTTGAAAATTATTTTTGAAAATTACCCAAACGTGAAAACTTTCGTTGCATTATTAAAAAATTTTACCCAACTTAATATTGAACTTAAAATAATTTACTCAAACATCCAAGTTCGAAATTCTGAAGAATATTTAGTGAATACGTAACTTTCACTGGTTTTTCCTTTGCTGTATGCAGCTGAAACCTATACCATATAGCGTTATGCAGGTGATGAAGGCAGCAGCAGCGCGATGCAACTTTTTCTCAGGGTCACAAGAGTCAAGCAGCCACCCTTATACCGACGGATAAATCAAAATCTAAACAGTGGACTTTTATTGTTACTCAGATTTACGAAAACAAACAGCATTCATATGAATTGTCGATATACCGTGCTGCTGCTGCTTGGACTCCTGTGAGGTCAAAATTAATACATTTTGGAATAAAATGCAGTGAAGTTTCATCTAAAAACTATGCATAAAGAAGGACTGTCTGTCTTTAAAATGTCGTTTCAGATGTTGACATTTTGATAAATAATTGAGCGTTGCAGTTTCGAGGTGCTATAAAGGGGGAATCTTATAACTTTCTTTGCCCTGAAAGATTGGCTTGGACCGAACAGGCGTGTTTAGAAAACCTGCTATCACTTGGCCACCTGCCATATTTGAGTGGCGTAGTCAAGGGGGAGAGGTACCGGGGCCATGCCCCCTGAAATTTTACGAAAACAAAAAAAAACGATGTAAAAACTAGCACTCACTTTGCTTACATTAAGCTATACAGCTATACAGTACAGCTATACAGCTATACAGCTATACAGCTATACATATATACAGCTATACAGCTATACAGTCATGAACCCCTTCAAATATTTTTGGCGACGCCACTACGACCTGTATATTTCCTGAAGGTGCGCGAATCCTGTTAGGTGCTTTTCCCAACTGAACAAGTAAACTAACTGACTTGTTTTTTGCACGGTTGTTTTAATGCTCGACGTCAAACAAAGAAGTTGAATTACAGATCTCGAGTCTTACTAAGCTATTTTGGCTGTTAAAAGCTATTATCTGATATACTGTACGTGCATTTAATTGGCCAATCAATTTAAAGTGATAGGCTCACCTATGCTGTGCAAGTAAAAACAGTTTTAGTGGGTTGTGTGCACTAATTTTTTCTCTGGACAACAGCCCCGGATTAAAAAATGGGAATTAATCTATCCTTGTATAGGCTCAGTATAAACGAACAGTGTGGAGAACAAACCGACAAGCTCGCTTTTACTGTCGTCAGGAAAAGGCACTTGGTGCTTGGTGGAACTACTTTTTCTTTTTGTTGCATAGATTGACCTAAATATTATTAGATACGCTGTTTTCAGATAGGTCGGTAGCTGAGCAAATGCGCGTACACTAAAGATTATAGGCTAAAACATTGACTGTTAGAAATTTACGCAACGCAGTAAAAAATTTGCAAGAGGGATGGTTGAAACTGAAGAACTTGAACGTTATGGAAAAAAATCTTAACAGCCATAATGTAATACAGTTCACAACAGTTCCAAAGATTTCATCTTTGTTTATAGAATTTCTTGGCTGTTGCACAAACAAAAGTGAGGTAGGCATTAACGTTTAGGCCCCAGAAAACGTTTTAGTAAAACGAAGTATGGAAATGGGTAACCAGATTATCGAAAAGCTCACTTGTGCAACATCCCCTTTAACATTCGCAACACTACCAGTACTGGTAGCGTATTTAGGGTGGCATTGGGCCATGCCCCCCCCCCCCCCCTTTTGACTCTGCCTTTTAGTAAACAAGAACAAAATTAATTGTGCCAAGTAACTGAAATATGCCATACTCTTTTGATGGTTTCTGTAGCTTATGGCTAGGGACGGATCTAGG
This sequence comes from uncultured Sulfitobacter sp., assembly GCA_963422245.2. Lineage (GTDB taxonomy): Bacteria > Pseudomonadota > Alphaproteobacteria > Rhodobacterales > Rhodobacteraceae > Sulfitobacter. The sequence continues at coordinate 61,144 of CAXMWW010000022.1, forward strand.
GGGTATAGGATGAGGGGTATGCATCCTCTACCAGCCATTTTCAAAGTTGTTTTGAATGTATACAATTTTTCCATAATTTCGAACCTCTTCGATAGCGATAAGCCTTACGCCTTGAGCACGCATAATTGAAAATGTGCGAACAAAATGCATCATATTTTGCGAAGCAGTCAGATTAGGGTCAAACAATTTGAACAAAATTTGCCTGAAAATTATTCAAAACGCATTAAAATAACTATTAAAGCATGTAAATTTTCAAAAATTTTCCGAGGGAACATGCTCCCGAACCCCCCTTAAGACTTTCTTGCTTCTCAATCAGCTTCAAATTTGTTTTGCCGAAAAAAATACTCTTGCAAAAAGTGTGGAAATTATGGCTCGGTCCCCCTTTTAAAATTTCTCGCTACGCCACTGAACTCTACCATTGGCGTTCAAGTTTAAACCAATCTGAAAAGTCTCACGGCGCTAAAGAGAATAGATTACATTTGAAATACCTAACTATATACAGGTAGTAGAACAGCAATCGCAAAATATATCTTCTTTTGCCAGCTTGAAAGCCATACTTTTGTGTGACAAATCATAGGCAATTCAAGATAAAATTGGACTACATTTGTTCATTTGCAGACAGTATTTTATTTTAATTTAAGAAAATATTTATTTGCGAAGAACCTGTACACTGATCACTGCTTGCAGCGAAAATAAAATCAAATTTTAAAAAATATTGGGTATAGAGTACCCAATATGACGTATTTTCAAAAATGCTACTAGTGAAATATTATTATGATTCTTTGTTTTATATACAAATCGGAACATGTACTGTGGTAGAACATCAAAATCGCTTCGTGTGAGATCCTCCGTACGAAATGCAATGGTAAGTATAGGCGTTAACTAGACCCTGCAGCATAACACACTAACTTATCCAGAACTCTGCAAATGAGCGATGATGGCAGCAAGAACAATTTTTGGGTTTTCGTTGCCTAAAAACATTTGGGTAGAGAAAACACAATAAAATTAATTGGGCTCTTGACTTGGGCTAAAATAGCCCAACGCATAATGGTTAGTAGTCAGTCAGTACACCCCATTTGGGTAATTTGCTCCCAACTTAAAAAATTGGGTTTCTCAACGTTAATACCCAAAATGTTTACCCAAAAAAATACCAAATTTTATTTGCAGTGTACTTTTGAAGGCATTCAACACTGCAAATAAAATTTGGTATTCTTTTGGGTAAACGTTTTGGGTATTAACGTTGAGAAACCCAATTTTTTAAGTTGGGTGCAGATTACCCAAATGGAGTATACTGACTGACTACCAACCATTATGCGTTGGGCTATTTTAGCCCAAGTCAAGAGCTCAATTTATATTATTGGGTTTTCTCTACCCGAATGTTTTTAGGCAATGAAAACCCAAAATTTGTTCTTGCTGCCATCATCGTTCGTTTGCATAGTACTGGATAAGTTAGTATGTTATTCTACAGGGTCTAGTTAACGCCTATACTTACCATTGCATTTCATACGGAGGATCTCACACGAAGCGATTTTGATGTACTACTACTGTACATGTTTCGATTTGTGTATAAAACAAAGAATCATAATAATATTTCACTAGTGGCATTTTTGAAAATACGTCATATTGGTCATACTCCATATAGAAAATACGTCATACTCCATACCCAATATTTTTTAGAATTTGATTTTATTTTCGCTGCAAGCAGTGATCAGTGTACAGGCTCTTCGCAAATAAATATTTTCTTAAATTAAAATAAAATACTGTCTGCAAATGAACAAATGTAGTCCAATTTTATCTTGAATTGCCTATGATTTGTCACACAAAAGTATGGCTTTCAAGCTGGCAAAAGAAGATATATTTTGCGATTGCTGTTCTATTACCTGTATATAGTTAGGTGTTTCGAATGTAATCTATTCTCTTTAGCGCCGTGAGACTTTTCAGATTGGTTTAAACTTAAAGGCCAATGGTAGAGTTCAGTGGCGTAGTGAGAAACTTTAAAAGGGGATCGCCATAATTTCCACACTTTTTGCAAGAGTATTTTTTTCGGCAAAACAAATTTGAAGCTGATTGAGAAGCAAGAAAGTCTCAAGGAGGGTCCGGGAGCATGTTCCCTCGGAAAATTTTTGAAAATTTACATGCTCTAATGGTTATTTTAGTGCGTTTTGAATAATTTTCAGGCAAATTTTGTTCAAATTGTTTGACCCTAATCTGACTGCTTCGCAAAATATGATGCATTTTGTTCGCACATTTTCAATTATGCGTGCTCAAGACGTAAGGCTTATCGCTATCGAAGAGGTAAATCAAGGCTGCGCATATCGGCCTGCCGCCAGTCGCCGTTAGGCCAACGGGCACGCGCGATGTCCAGCATGGGGGCTGAGAAATCCACGCCTGTGACGGCAAACCCTTCGGCCATAAACCAGCGCGCAATGGGCTCGCCTGCCCCGCAACCCAGGTCCAGCACACGCCCGCCCTGCGGCAGGCACGCCGCAAAACGGGCCAGCCACCGGGCTTCAAACAGCGACCGACCGCGCGCCTTGTCATAGGCCTGCGCGTGACGGTCATAGACGCTTTGCACTTCTGCAGGGTCGGCAGTCATCCCTTCCAGGTTGCGCCCGCCGGATCTTCGGTGGCGACGATGTGATAAAGCGCGGCCTCACCGGTCATGGCGGGCACAGCGGAATGGGGCAGTTTTTCCGGGATCGACATGGTATCGCCCGGGGCCAGCGTGGCGCTGCCGCCATCGTATTCCACTAGCCAGTGCCCGGTGACAGGCATCAGCACCGACGGTTTGTCATGGCTGTGCTTCTCGCTCGTGGCTGAGGCGCGGGTGATGAAATCCACCTCAAAGCCAGGCTTGTCGCGGATGATGCCTTTCTCTCCGATCACCTTCACCGGACCTTCGTTCGCCAGCGCCATCATATCGAGGTAGCGCCGCACGTAACCGCCTACGACCTGCATCGCCGTAGGGCAATCAACCTCTGCCACTTCCTCGCGCGTGAGCTGCGGCATGGGATTTACGCCGTCCGGCAGGCTTTCGCCCTTCTTGGTGTCATAGAGCTTGCCATTCTCGCCCAGCACCAGCCCGTGGTCCTGCGCGTCCTGAATGACATGCGGGGCCCAGATCACGCCACCGCCCGCATCATCGCCGCCAAGGATCGCCATGATCATCCCGTAATCCGTGCCGATGTTTTCAAAACCGCGGAAGATGTTGGTTGGGATGTTGAAGATGTCGCCTTCTTCCAAAATCACCTCGCCTGCGTCGCCCTTTTCGCCCCAGAAGAACCGCCAGCGGCCTTTGAGGACAAAGAACACCTCCGCTGTGCGGTGGTTGTGCATGGAGTTGCGGCACTTGGGCGGCTGGCCTGCGGCCCCGATGTTGAACCCATGCGGGATGGAGATATGGACGTGCTGGTCAGGACTTTCCGAGACACCCCCGCCGATGATCGTGAAGTTCTCTTTCTGGTCACTGCCCGGCGTGTGGGCGTCGATAAAGGCGGTCTTGCAGGGTTGCAAATCGCCGTATCGGACGATGCGGGCTTCCATTTCTGCTGGGTCATTTGTTTTTCCTCAAAGCGGCCAGTTCGGCCTTCAGTTCTGCGTTTTCGGTTTCCAGACGGCTGATCTCGGGCCCGACCAGCGCGGTCAATTCTTCGGTGTCAAAGCGGGGCGTGATGAACTGCGGACAGTTCCAGTCGAAGGCCGCGATGCGGATCACCATGGCGCGTTCCACGCGGCCCTGGCCTTCGGTTTGCAGGTCCGCCATCATGTCTTGCGCCTCAGCGGCATTGATCAGCCGCGCATGGCCTTGCAGCTTCAACCGCGCCTTGCGGGGGTAGTCCATAGCAAAGATCGACACGCGGTCGTCGCCGCCCAGATTGCCCTTGGTGATCAGCTGACGGTTACCGCGATAGTCGGCAAAGGCGATGGTCTGGTCGTCCAGCACCTTGATAAACCCGCGCGGCCCGCCGCGATGCTGCACGTAGGGCCAGCCGTCAGAATTGACGGAGGCAATGTAGATCGAATTCCGGGACGTGAGGAATGCGACCTCATGTTCGCTCAGCGGTTCGTCCTGCTTGGCCTCGTACCGGCGGTCATAGACCCCCTTGGAGCCGATGGCTTCTTGTTCGGCCTCAACCGCCTTTGTGAACATCAAATCAGCGTAGCTTGGCATTATTCCCCCACGATCTGCGGCGCGATGGTGCGCAGCGCCGCCGCCATGTTTGTGCCGCTGCGGTTTCGGGACTCCGACAGCGAGCGGATTGTCAGCAGGTCACCGTCTTGAAAAAGAACGGCGGTGGACCCCTCGTTTGGCCCCAGCTTGTACTGGCTGACCCAGCCCACGGCTCCGCCGATGTCCAGCCGGGTCAGGCGGCATTCAGGAGCGCGTTCTTTGCAGATACCTTCCATCTTTTCAATCGTGGTCTCGCCCGAGCGGAACCGCCCTTCGGTGCCATCCGTTGAGCGGCTGAGCTGTGCACTGACCACCGTTAGATCGTCACAGGTGTCGCAAGCGATGATCAGGCGTTTGCGTTCCTGCTCATATTCATAACTGCCCCCTGCAAAAGCGCCCGCGTCGACAGCCACGTTGCGCAGGTCTTTCAGCGCAAAGCCCTCCGCCGCCGCAGCAAGCGGCGCAAGGCAAAGCACGACTGAAAGACCAAGGCGCATCACTTACCCCGTCTGCAAAAGGATCTGTTTCCAGATCATCGTTTCATCATAAATGCAGTATTCGCGGCGCAGGCCCCAGGGGCCGAACTCTGCGTGACAAATGCCCAGCAGATAGACCTCCTTGCCTGTGGGTGTACCAAAGGCACCCCAGCCGTCGTGCTTGCCGTGCAGCGACCAGCGCACAGCAGCGCGCGGTGGCATCATCGGGTCATCGCGGCCGATCACGTGGTCGATTTTGAACTCGGCGGACGGGAAAGCCGCGCGCAGGCCCATCCAGAACTGGTCAGCCGATCCATGGCTGTGGCCGGTAAGCCCGCCGGGATATTCCGTGGCCACTGCGCGGTCGTATTCGGCAGGGATCACGGCCATATCGGCCCCCATGATGCGGGTCAGGATGTCTGCGTACTTCGCCCCCCATTCATTGTCGTTGCCACGCCCTTTGTAGGGCCCGGGCTGGTCGATGGCAGGGGTCAGGGGTTTCACGCAGTTCTCTGGCCCGCCTTCGCGCTCAATCAGGTCAGCGGCGTATTGCTTGGGGTCCCAACCCATCTGACGCACGATGGCCCCCTGATCGCGAATGAGCCATTCATCGTTGATCTGATTGTTGATCGCATGGCAGTCGGCCATAATCCGGTAGACCAGTTTCTTGCCCGTCGCCGCGCCATACATACCGTCATGCATATGCGTGGCGGTAGACAGCAGGCGGTGAGAGCTGAGCATCCCCTCTTCCGGCGTGCCGGACCAGATCACGTCCTCGCCCAGCAGAGTGCGGTCTGGGAATTCGGCCAGCGTGGCCATGGTCGCCCCGATCACGTTCTGATTGCCGATCACCACGGACCCGGGGCTGCGCACCACGATGTCCTCGCTGTAGTACTCGTGCAGGGTGGCGATGCCGCGGTCTTCCCAGATCTCCTTTGTGATGCCGATGATGTAATCGGGGAAATCCTTGAAGCGGTTTGAAAAGCCTTTCACGGGGGGTGTCCTTTATGGTTTGCGGGCAGAGCCGCGGATAGTCAGGGGACCGTCGATGGAGATCCGACGGGCCGGAGTTTCGGGGTCATCAAGACGGCTCATCAGCATCTCGACGGTTTTGGTCACCATCACATTCGCGCGCTGGCGAACAGTGGTCAGGTCATAGCTGGGCCAGGCGGCGAGCGGCACGTCGTCATAGCCCACAACGGAGACATCGCCCGGGACGGAAATGCCCAGGTCAAACCGCAGCACGTCCATCACGGCAAAGGCCATGTGGTCATTGGCGACGAACACGGCTTCTGGCGGGTTGTCCCGGTCAAACATGGCGCGGGCGGCCAGTTTGGCCTGCTCGAAATCAAAATTCCCGACCTCACGGGACACAACCTTGACGCCAGCGTCCATCAGCCCGCCCTTGAACCCTGCCTCGCGGTCGATCTGGGTGGAGGCCCCTTCCCAGCCTGCGATATGCCCGATGCGGGCGTGGCCGCCTGCCACCAGAAACTCCGCCAGCTTGCGCCCGCCTGCCATGTTATCTGAGGTGACAGAGGACAGGCGTTCGTCAAACTGGTCGCGGTTGAACAGGACGATGGGGATGCCTGCGTCTTCGCAGCGGCGGGTCAGGTCATTGCTGAGACCGACCGAGGCGGCGATGATCCCGTCGACCTGATAGTCGAGCAACTCGTCGATCACCTTTTGCGTTGTCGCCTCGTCATTGCCCGCCATGAAGACCAGCACGTGATAGCCTTCGGCCTGCAACGCGTGGGACAGGCGTTCGACCGCTTCGGGATAGAACTGGTTCTGCAGATAGGCCACCACAAGCCCGATGATGCGGCTGCGTCCGGTAATCAGGCTGCGCGCCAGAACGTTGGGGCGGTAGCCCAGCTCGCGCGCCGCCACGCGCACCTTGTCCGCGGTCGATTTGCTGACCGAGGCCCCGGGCGTGAACACGCGAGAGACCGCTGATCGGCTGACCCCGGCCTTTTCGGCCACTTCAAGAGAGGTGACTTTGCTCATCCCGCCTCCTCGCTGAGTAGTCGAAACGCAGCCTTATAGGTGCGCACCCCATGCTGAGGCTGGCTGCTGAGGGGAATACCCGTGGGTTCGCGGCGTCCGATATGGCTCCATCCCGTGCCGGTCCAGTGCCGCTGCATGACCTCTATGGCCCGGAAATCACCGCCCACAGCATGAGCCTTGCGTAGCTTACGTCGTAGGACATCTGGCATGCGGTCGATCAAGGCCTGTGCTTCGGCCTCAATCGCCTGCGCCTCAAGGTCAGCGCTGCAGGTGCCGTCCTCTTCCCAAAGATAACGTAACTGCATTTGTGGGGCGGGCTTGTCCGTCCATTGCAGTTCTTTGCCATCCCAGGTGGCGTAGCCGCATTGATCCAGCAGCTTTGCCAGACGGTGCAGGTCTACAGGGATATCAAACGGCTGGCGGCTGGCTGAGAGGCCACTGCCATAGTCGATGAAGTTGTCCAGCAGGGCAGTCAGGAGCGATTCAAAGGCGGCACGGTCCACTTCTTCAAGGGCCTCCATATGCGCTCGAACGTCGCTGACGGCCACGATGGGATGATGCAGCGTATAGTGCTTGCCCTGCTTGTAGACCCCGACGCGGTTCAGCGCGTCACAGCCCCATTCGAAATTCGACTGCCCGATGTTGTAGATCTGGCCATCCATCAGCTCGCCACCCAGACGGTCCCACATGAAAGCGGCCAGCAGCACGGCCATTTCATTGGCCAGCTGTCGTTCGGGCAAAGTGAGGGGGGCCGCGTCTGCCATCAGTCTGCCGTCCAGCCTCCGTCGATCAGCATGGAGGTGCCAGTGACCATCGCGGATGCGTCGGAGGCAAGAAACAGGGCCGCGCCCATGATGTCTTCAACCTCGGCCACGCGGGGCAGCTTGATCTTGTCCATGATCCACGCCAGCCGTTCGGGGTTGTTGAACGTGGGCTCAGTGAGCGGCGTGCGCACGAAGGTGGGGCAGATGGTGTTGATCCGAATGCGGTCCTTGCCCCATTCGATGGCCATGGATTTCACCATACCCTCCACCGCGTGTTTGGACGCGCAATAGACCGCCCGGTCGATGCCCCCCACATGACCCATCTGGCTGGAGATATGAATGATCGAGCCGCCCTTGCCCCCTGCCCGCATCGAATGCGCCCCTGCAACGGAGAGGAAATAGGCCGCCTTCACATTCACATCCATGACCGCGTCGTAGTCCTCGGACGTGGTCTCCAACGCCGGTGAATGGCGCGCGAGCCCTGCGGCATTGAGCACGACATCGAACGGGGCCTCCGCTACCATCGCGGTTCTGACCGCCTCAAGGTCCGTGATGTCGAGTGCCATGGCTTCTGCCGACCAGCCTTGAGCGGTCATGGCCTCCACGGCGTCTTGCAAAGCATCGACGCGGCGGGCCGCGCAAACGACATGTGCACCCGCTTCGGCCAATGCCACGGCACAGCCCAGCCCGATGCCAGAGGAAGCGCCCGCCACAAGCGCGCGCTTGCCGGTCAGATCAAAGGTCGGGGTCCGGGGAAGGTCGGTCAAAACGCAAGCCTCGCTTTGAGTTCGGAATAGTCGATCATCACGTGGGTCTGATACGCCTCACGTGCACAGAGCATATCATAGTAGGCCTGCAGCCCGTCAGGTGCTTCTAGCGGCAGACCGATGGTGAAATACCGATAAAGAAGATGGCCCAGCCAGATATCCGCGAGGTTAATGCGGTCCGCGAAGATCCAGGTGTCATCCACCCGCCGTTCGAGCGCCAGCGCGAGATAGCTTTCGTAGCGGCGCAGGGCAACCATGACGGTATCCATGTCCCGCTCAGGTTCCGGCGTGCGATAATAGCCCCAGAATACGGGCAGCAGGAATTCGCGGCAAAGCGTGTGTTTGGACCACTCCGCCCACATGTCGATTTGCGGGGAGGTGGCGACTGTACCCGCGCCGTAAGTCCCCGCGAGATAGCGCAGGATTGCGGCACTCTCGAACATCACCGTCTCGCCGTCCTCCAGCGAGGGCACCACGCCCATTGGGTTGATCGCCCGATACGCCGGGTCATCGTTGCCGCCAAATTTGCCGCCTACATCGCGGCGGTCCACGATCAGGCCAAGCTCTGCCGTGGCCCACATCACGGTCTGCACGTTGGAAGATGACGCGCGGCCATGGACGATCATTGTCATAACGCTGCTCCCGTTTCTGGATCAAACCCGGCGCGGGCCTTGTTGAAGTCGCGCATGCGGCCAAGCACGTCGACGCCGATCTGAGCATACATCTGCAACAGATCCACGAGCACCCAGTTCTCGCGGATCAGCCCGTCTTCGAGCCGCCAGAAATCAAGGCTGCGCATCTCGATCTTCTTGGCTGTGGGTGCAATGCCCAGCCAACCGTCGTGGGTGATGCTCTGGTACATGTCCGGCCAGCCGGTCACGCCCGCATACTGATGGTCGCCAAAGAAGTGGTAGGTGATTTCATCCACATATTGCCCGCGATCCGGCATCCCGTTGAGAAAGGGAATCTGGTGCCATTTGCGAAACCCTTCGATGCCCCGGCCTGTGCCGATGCCGGAAGGTCCGTACCAATTCATGCGAGGGTGCCAGAAGCGGTCCATCTCCATCACTTCCGGACCACCCTGGCTGGGGTGCTTTTTCATGAATGTCAGCATGTCCTTGATGTGCTGACAGGTCTTGTGGCCTGCCTCGGCATCATAAGGTCCCGGCACAATGCCGTCATTTGTGGCGGGCCCCGGGATGTGCCATTCCCGGCCCAAGGGCGGCACCAAGGGCCAGGCCCCCGCCTGCATCATCACTTCGGGGATGTCCCACAGCGCCTGCATCTCGACAATCTTGCCGTCCGCGATGCGGTAGAATTCGTGGAACCGCATGTGCACCAGATGTCCCGTGGCCGGGATGTCGAGCCAGGGCGCGCGGAAGGTGCCGCAATAGAACCCACCGCAACCGACCCAATCATCGCCGTGCTCAGTTGGGCCTGCCATCACGATGTGGTCCCGGCGTTCGAGGTCTGGGATGGCTTGGATCAGCGGCGCATAGGCCTTTTCGAAATAGGGATCGACGCCTTCTGTGCTCTCAAAAGGATAGGCCAGACGGAACACAGCATCAGCAGCGCAAAGGTCATGCAATGTGGCGAGCACCCTGTTGGGCTCAAAGTCGTACATCGCCGCCCATAGACGCGCGATCAGGTCCTTGTTCTGCGAATGCCTGTCCATCACGCCGCTTGCCCAAGCCGGTCGAAGAGGTCGACGCCCATCTGTTTGAACAGATGGATCATGTCGACGAACACCCAGTTTTCGGTAAACCTGTCACCTGTGCGCAGCCAGAAATCGAGGCCAGAGATCTCAATCGGCGCACCGCTGGGCGGGTGGCCCAGATAAGGGCCGGTATGTGTCGCCACGACGCCCATGGGACCGGAGGCGGCAACCATGCGGTCCTCGGCAAAGAGGCTTTCGAGGTGTTTGACCTTGCGGTCCGGGAAGGCCACCAGCCAGGGGGCCTGATGGCGATTTTCGAACTCTGAGAGGGACAGGCAGGCTCCGATACCCCCCGGCCCGTACCATTTCACGTTTGGATGGAAGTACCGCGCCATGCCCATGCTGGTCAGATCGTTTTCGTCAAAGCTGTTGAGCCCGCCAAAGATCAACCCACGCCCCAGCGCCATGGAGGCCTGCGTTTCCGCCTGCGGCTGCGGCTCTTGCAGCACACCGTCATAGGCGGTTGGGGCTGGATAGACGTGCAACGCGCCTTTGGGTTTGGGCAGGACCGGCATGCCAATCTGGTCGAACCAATCCACAAAGTCCCATATGGTCTGGGCGTGGATGATGTTGCCGTCTGCATCAAATTTCAGGAACTCGCCCCAGCGGATGCGCAAATCGGTGTCGGTTGCGGGGATGCCAAAGACCTCTGCCACCGCACGCCCGGTGTAGTAGCCCGTGCCAGCGGTCCACCACGCCCCGTCACCTTCATCACTTTCATCCGCAGAAGACTGCCCACCCATGAAGATATGGGTCTGGCGCTGCAAATCCGGGATAGCGCGCTTCAGGGGAGCAAACATCGTATCGACAATGTCTTGCCCCGTGGCCTGCACACCTATTGGCTCCGGCCCCTGCCAATGGCTGACATGAGCAAGCATCGGCAGCGCCGCCTCTGGGTCCCGATCCAGCGCCGACCACAGCGCCAGCGTTTTCTGCTTGTTGCGCTGGTTGGGATCCATGGCGCTACTCGGCAGCTTCGCGGTGCGGCGCACCTTCACCGTAGGGCACGTTCACGCCGCCATAACGGCGCACACGTACGTTGCACTGTTCGGCGTGGCCCACAAAACCTTCCAGCATGCACAGACGCGAGCCATAGGCGCCCATCTCTGCCGCGGCCTCGTCAGAAGTGATCTTCTGATAGGAATGCGTCTTGAGGTACTTGCCGACCCAGAGCCCGCCGGTATAGCGCCCCGCCTTTTTGGTCGGCAGCGTGTGGTTCGTGCCGATGACCTTGTCACCGTTGGCAACATTGGTACGGGGCCCGAGGAACAGCGCGCCGTAGCAGGTCATGTTCTCAAGGAACCAGTCGTCGCGGTCGGTCATGACCTGCACGTGTTCAGAAGCGATGTCATCGGCCACTTGCAGCATCTCGTCGTAGGTGTCGCAGACGATCACCTCGCCATAGTCCTCCCACGAGGTGCGTGCAGTGTCGGCTGTCGGCAGGATGGTCAGGATGCGCTCGATCTCGGCCATCGTTTCCTTGGCCAACTTGTGCGAGTTCGTCAGCAGCACGCAGGGGCTGTTGTAGCCGTGCTCCGCCTGCCCCAGCAGGTCGGTCGCGCACATCTCTGCGTCCACGGTTTCATCGGCGATTACCATGGTCTCTGTCGGGCCTGCAAAGAGGTCGATGCCCACGCGGCCAAAGAGCTGGCGCTTGGCTTCGGCCACAAAGGCGTTGCCGGGACCGACCAGCAGGTGCACGGGGTCAATGGACTCAGTCCCGATGGCCATCGCACCCACGGCCTGAATGCCGCCCAGAACGTAGATATCATGCGCTCCGCCCAGATGCATCGCGGCAATCACCGCTGGGTTCGGTTCTCCGCCAAAAGGCGGTGTGGCGGCGATAATGCGGGGGACACCGGCAACAGCGGCTGTTGCCACGGACATATGGGCGCTTGCCACCATTGGGAACTTGCCGCCCGGCACGTAGCAGCCCACGGACTGCACAGGGATGTTCTTGTGGCCCAGAATAACGCCCGGCTGCATCTCGATTTCGATGTCGGTCATGCTGTCGCGCTGCGCCTGCGCGAAACGCCGGACGTTCTCTTGCGCGTACTTGAGGTCCGCCATGTCCCGGTCAGAGACCTTGTTCATCAACGCCTCGATCTCGCTTTGGCTCAGCTTGAAGGAGGGGGGCGAATACTTGTCGAATTTCTCTGACAGCTCGCGCACTGCGGTGTCACCGCGTGCTTCGATGTCTTTCAGCGTCGCTTCCACCACCGCGCGGGTCTTGGCATCTTCTTCACCACGGGCTTCTTCGGATTTGCCGCGCTTGAGATATTCGATTGTCATCCGTTTTGCCGCCCCGAGCGTTCCCGGGACCTCCTTTTACTTGGCCCCGAACCAGTTCCGGGACGTGTTGCGCTATGCGGGCCGCGGGGCTTGTTCTTCCCCACGGTCGTATTTTTCCCAGCCTTGTCCGTTGAATGCATCAACACCCAGCTGCGCCATCACATGCGGGAAATCGACCATGACCCAATTGTCTTCGATCTTGCCATCTGTGACCTTCCAGAAATCCATGTAGCGGATCTCTACCCGTTTGCCGGTGGGCGCGATGCCCATGAAGGTGCCAGAGTGTGTGGCCTCCTGCCGGCCGAACGCAGCCGCCCATTCACCCATGTAGAGCCGGGCCTCGTCAATGCAGACCTTGTCGCTGAAAGCCGCCTGGAAGGGGCGCTGCCAGTTGTCCTGGAACTCTTTCAGGCCGGTCTTGTTGCCGCAGCCCTGATTGCCGATCCAGCGGAAACTGTCGTGAAAGAACGCGCCAATGCCATCGATGGTGTGGTCATTCAGACCATCCACCATGCCTTCGATCACACGGCGGGTTTCGTCCGTTTTGGACATATCCGTATCGCGGCTGAGCACCGCTTGTTCCGGACGAGATCCTCTCATTTAATGGCCCTCATTATTCTTGGCAATTGCGCCGCATGGCTTCGCAGTGGAAAAAGGTCATCCCTTCACCGCACCTGCGGTGAGGCCTGACACGATCTGACGCTGGAAGAACATCACCAGCACAAAGAGCGGCGCGGTGGAGGACACAACCGCAGCCACAGCGAACATCACATTGCCCTCTTCAAAGGTGGACCCGAGGAAGGCCTCAATACGCGGCACCATGGTCTGGTTTTCCTGGCTCAGCAGCATCGATGTCACCGCAAAGTCGTTATAGGCCAGCAGGAAGCTGAAGAGCCCGGTGGTAACCACCCCCGGCCACATCACCGGAATGATCACCTGCCGGAATGCCTGAAAACGCGTGCAGCCGTCGACCATTGCGCTTTCGTCCAGATCCTTTGGGATGTTCAGAAAGAACGAGTGCAGCATCCACAGCGTGAAGGGCTGGTTGATCGCCACCAGCACGATGATCGTCGTCGGCAAATGCCCCCAAAGGTTCCATTCAAAGAACGGCAGCAGATAGCCTGAGACCAACGTGATATGCGGCATGGCGCGGAACACCAGTGCGATCATCAGCAGCCAGAAGGCATAAGAATACCCTGAGCGCGCCAGCGCGTAGCCGCCAAGCGTGCCCAGCGTCAGCGAAATGGTCACGGTAAAGAACACAACGATCATGGTGTTGATCGCGGCACGCCAGAACTCCTGTTCGATCCACGCGCCTTCATATCCAGCCCCGGTGAAACTGCCCCCGGTTTCGATCACGGTGCGCGTGCCCCAGATGGCGTAGCGCCAGTCCGCCTTGGAGAAGAAATCCCCCTGCACCTTGAAGGAACCCCAGAGCGTCCAGAGGAACGGGAAGGACGCCAGGATGATCCACACCAGCACAAAGGCCGACGAGATGAGGACAACGGCGCGGGACGGTTTTTGTGAACTCAAAGCCATCAGACATTCTTTCCTTTGAAGTCGCGCCATGTGCGGATCAGCACCGGTGTCAGCAGGATCGCCACACCAAGGATCGTCAGCACGGATGTCGCGGCAGCCGAGTTGAAGCGCACCGTGTCGCTGCGCAGCTCAGAGAAGATCGCGTAAGACAGCGACGTCGCATTGGCCTGTGCTGAAAAGCCCACGATGGGTTCAAAGACGCGGAAGTTGTCCATCAACTGTATGAGCGTGATGAAGACCACCAGCGGCATCAGGTGCGGGATCACCACGTACCAGATCTGCTGCACACGTGTGGCACCATCGATCATGGCTGCCTCAAGCGTGTCGGTGTTCACTGTTTGCAGCCCGGCATAGAAAACCACAAAGGCAAAGGGGGCCGAGCTCCAGATCCCGTAGACGATCACCATGAGCCACGTCAGCCCCGGCGATGCCTTGAGCGATAGTTCCGGGTTGTCAAACATCCATTGCAACGTCTTGCCGAAGATGCCGTTGGCGTCGATCATCCAGAAGAGGATCAGCGAGCCGATCAGCGGTGTCACGATCATCGGCAAAAGCGACAGGAAGATCGTCGGCCCTTTGAGCAACTTGGGCAGACGGTTCACGCCCAGAGCAATCAGCAAGCCCAGTACAATCACCATTGGTGTGACCACAAAGGTATAGGTCAGCGTAAAGGCCAGCGCGCGGTAGAACGGCAGGTTATAGAGTTTGGAGAAGAAATCCCCCAGCGAGGCGCGGGTCGCCCAGGCTTCTGCCACTTCGGCAGTGGCCAGATGCCCGCGGTCAAAATAGGTGCCGATGCCGTTGAACTGACCCAAGGGGCGTTCCTGGCGCAGCTTGTCGGTGGTCTCAAAATCGACGGTGACTTCATCTTTACAGCCGAAGGGGCCGCAGTTTTTGACCGTCTTGAGAACCTGTTCGTGTTCGATAAACAGCGATTGAATCGTAACCGACACCAGCGGCAGCGCGATGAAAAGGAACATCGCGACCAGCGACGGCAGAATGAACCAAAGGAATGTCTTATGTGGCATGATCTCTGCTTCCCGGTCGGTACGAGGGAGGGTTGGGCGAGGCCTTTTTGCAGGCCTCGCCCGAGGTCAGGTCAGCTTACTGAAGGAAACCCTGTTCCTTGGCAGCTGAGGTGTAGGCCGCTTCGACATCCGCCAGCGCTTGTTCAGCGCTTTCGTTGCCCTGCAGGAAGTCCGACAGTTCATCACCCAGTGCAGAGTGCAGCAGGCCCATGAACGGCAGCATCGGATAGGGGCTTGCACCCGAACCCGCTGTGGCCGCGATACCGGCGGAGGCAGGACCAGGCTGGTAGGCCGCGCTCAGCCAGACGGCTTCGTTGTTGTTGGCCGTGATCACGTCATCGCGCAGACCATTCACCATCGCGACAAAGGTTGCTTCCGCATCTTCGTCAGAGATGTTGGCGGCGATGGTGAATCCATCCCACCACAAGGTGGAGGCCACGTTGTCCCCATTCAGGGTCGGCGCACCGGCCAGAACGGTAGAACCCACAACCTCGGCGCTGGAACCCTCGTCATCGAGGATGCCGCCACCGCGCGAGCCCCACATGGTGGCAAGTGCGAGCTGGCCGCCTTCCCAAAGCGCTTGCGTTGCGTTGGAATCGAACGTCAGGAAGTCGGGGTTCGACAGA
Source organism: uncultured Sulfitobacter sp. (assembly GCA_963422245.2). Lineage (GTDB taxonomy): Bacteria > Pseudomonadota > Alphaproteobacteria > Rhodobacterales > Rhodobacteraceae > Sulfitobacter. The sequence continues at coordinate 76,531 of CAXMWW010000022.1, forward strand.
TCGGCCAGTTCCTTGAGCATGTTGAGCGCGGCAACACCGTTTTCGTTGTTGATCGCGACTTCGGCAGTGCCGTCTTTGAAGAACGGCGCGCCTGTACCCATGTACATGTTCACGAATTCCTCGCCCAGGTTCCACCCGGTCTTGGTATTCAGCGCGACAGGGTTATCCATCAGGCCCTTTTCTTCGATCGCCTTACCCGCCGCGACCACGTCAGCATAGGTGGTGGGCACGTCAACGCCTGCCGCTTCGAGGATGTCAGAGCGATAGAAAAGGTGCTGCGCGTTTGCCATGAAGGCAACCGCCATGACCTTGCCGTCGATGGTGATCAGCTGGTTGGGCTGCAGGCTCTGACCGTGCTTGGCAATCAGGTCGTCCAGCGGACGGATCAGACCGTCATTCAAGAGCGGCACGATGGAGCTGTTGGCGACAATGGCAGAGGTGTACTGTGCCGGGTTCGCAGTCAGCGCGGCAACCTGCAGGTCGCGGTGCTCTTTGGTCAGGTTTGCTTCGACAGTCACGCCGTCGCCTGCGCATTCCTTGGCCGCATCAACAACTGCCTGGATGGCGCCAAATTCATTGCCCAGGATGTTCACGTTGCCCGCAGACAAACCGCAACCGGCATAAGCCGCCGATCCCATCAGCACGGACATCGCGCCTGCAGCTGCAATCTTTTTCAGAAACATTAGGTTCTCCCTTTTGGTTTTGACTGGTGTGTCTTGCAAGCTCACACCATTGGTGATGCCCGGGTGATCTGCCCGGGGCTTAGCGGGGCCTCAGGCCCCTATTCGCGCTCCGCTTGTTCCGTCAAACAGATGGCAAATTTCATTTGGAATTGAGATCGACACGGTATCACCGATCTCAGCCCTGAAGCTCTTGTCGGCGCGCACGCTGACCAGCGCGCCGCCAATGCGGACGGTGACCATAGTGGCCTCGCCCAGCAGTTCCATGGTGTATATCGGCGCGTTGATCTGGCCGCCGCTGTCCACGACGCTTGCATCCTCAGCCCGGAAGCCCAGCGTGATGTTGCCGTCCGGTGCCTCAAGACCGCTAATTTCGGTATGCTCCGCGCTGAACGTGCCGCCCTTCATCTGTCCTTCGATCAGGTTCATCGCAGGGTTGCCGATAAAGCTGGCGACAAAGGTGTTGGCAGGGCGTTCGTAGATGTCCGTGGGCGTGCCAACCTGCTGCATCACGCCTTTTTCCATGACCACAACACGATCCGCCAGCGTCATCGCCTCAATCTGGTCGTGGGTCACATAGACGGTTGTGACCTGCAGCTCATGGCTGAGGTTCTTGATCTGCGCACGGGTGGAGACCCGCAGTTTGGCATCCAGGTTCGACAGCGGCTCATCCATCAAAAAGACGTTGGGCTGGCGCACAATCGCGCGGGCCAAAGCCACACGCTGGCGCTGACCGCCCGACAGCTCCGCGGGCTTGCGGTGCAGGAAATCATCCAGCTCCACCATGGCAGAGGCCTTGCGCACCCGTTCATCATGGGTCGCCGGGTCCACCTTGCGTACTTTCAGCGGGAAGCGGATGTTCTCGTAAACGTTGAGGTGCGGGTAAAGGCCATAGGATTGGAACACCATCGCCACGTCGCGGTCCTTGGGGTCCAGATCGTTGATCACCTGACCGTCTACAAGGATCTCGCCCTCGGTGATCTCTTCCAGACCAGCGATCATGCGCATCGTGGTTGTCTTGCCACAGCCCGAGGGCCCGAGAAGCACAAGGAATTCCTTGTCAGCGATGGTCAGATCAAAGTCCGCAACCCCAACAAAAGAGCCCCACCGTTTGTTCACATTGCGCAGCTGGATTTCGGCCATGTCATTCCCCCGGTTCAGCTCGCACAGTCCGAGCCACGCTTACGGTGGGTCAATCGGTCGCATTTGGCAAGAGAATTTTGCACACGTGTGCAAAATCAGAGATTACCCATCGAATTTGCATAAAATTCAGTCGGTTGCCGCAGCAGTGAGCACTCATTGAGCAGGCAGCCACATCCCTGGAAATTGATGTCATGTCGAATCGCGCGCCGAAACAAGTCGCCTTGCTGCCTCCACGATGCTTTCGCGCGATGGCAGCGTGGCACCGTAGGCCCGCCCGGTCGCGATAAAGCTGTCCTCTGCTGTCAGTCGCGCTGCACGGACCACGCCACGCTCAGCCATCAGGGCCATCAACGCCTCGGCCTGACCGCCGGTCTTGCGGCACTCATCCACAATCAAGACAGGGCGGTCGCCAATGGCGGCCATCAGGGCCTCTTCGGGCAACGGGGCGATCCAACGCAGGTCGATGACACGGGCGTCGAGGCCGTCGGCAGCCAGATCATGCTGCGCCTGACGGCTCAGGAAGTGGCCATTGCCGTAGGTTGCGATGGCCAGGTCGGCCCCGTCCCCATGCACGCCAACGTGACCCAATTCGATACGTTGATCCGGAGCCGGGTAGTGCCGCATCCAGCCGCCATCCCCGGCTTCCAGCAAGTCGCGCATCGGATAAAGCGCGATGGGTTCAAGGAACACCACGACGCGCTGCTCTTCTCGCGCCAGTCGGACGCATTCACGCAGCATCTGCGCGGCCTCTGCCCCGTCTGATGGGCATGCAATGATGACACCGGGAATGTCGCGTAACACGGCGATCGAATTATCGTTGTGGAAATGTCCGCCAAAGCCCTTCTGGTAGCCCAACGCAGAAATGCGGATCACCATCGGGTTGGCCCATTGTCCGTTGGAGAAAAACGGCAGTGTTGCCGCCTCCCCCCGCAGTTGGTCTTCGGCGTTGTGCAGGTAGGCCAAGAACTGGATCTCCGGCATTGGGACAAAACCATTGTGTGCAAGGCCAATGGCGAGGCCAAGGATGGAGGTTTCATCCAGCAGCGTATCGATCACCCGCGCAGGGCCAAACCGCGCGTGCAGCTTCTGGGTAACGCCGTAGTTGCCACCTTTGCGGCCCACGTCCTCGCCCATCAAAAGCACTTCGTCATGCTCAAGCATCAGATCATGCATGGCCCAGTTGATCAGGCGGGACATGGGCTGTGGCTGGTCCATCTGTGCGATGTCACCGCCAAAGACTTGCCCCCGCTGTTCGGGGCTAGGGCCATTGGTCGGGGCGCAGGTGCGCGCGGGCGGCACCAGTGGGGCCATAACCTCAGCCGCCGTCCTCAGGCGCGGGATGTCGGCCATTTCTTGGGCGGCCTCTGCAACTTCGGCCAGAGTGGTCTGGTAGACGTCCAGAACCTCTTGCGGCGTGGCCGCCCCCGCCGCGATCAAGCCACGCGCAGAATAAAGCAGCGGATCATGTGCCTCGTCCGCCTCAACCTCCGCCTTGGGCAGATAGGAGGTCACAACGTCCGGTCCCGCGTGCCCATAAAGCCGCACGGTCCGCAGGTGTAGGAAGGCGGGCTTGCGGTGGGTGCGGACCCAGTTGGCTGCTTCCGTCGCGGCTTGTGTGGCGGCAAACAAGTCCAGCCCGTCGCCTTCGAAATACTTCAACCCGGGGCGCGCGGACATAGAGGCTTTGACCCACCCGGTTGGCGTCTTGGTCGAAATGCCGATCCCGTTGTCTTCGCAGACAAACAGGAGCGGCAGGGGAACGCCCTGAACCGCCGTCCACCCCGCGGCGTTGAGCGCCCCCTGGGCGGTGGAATGATTAAGCGAGGCATCGCCGAAGGAACACATCGCAATGGAATCCCGCGGCAGGATGGCATGTTCCGGCCTGTTGCGTCGGGCCAGCCCAATACCGTGCGCCGCCCCCACCGCCTTGGGCAGATGGCTGGCGATGGTTGAGGTCTGCGGCGGGATCATCAGCGGCCTAGACCCCAGCACCTTGTGGCGCCCGCCACTGGTGGGTTCTTCGCTCGCGCAGGCGAAGCTGAGCAGCATGTCACGCATCATGCCGGCTTGGCCTGCCTTGTCAGCGCGGGCAATTTGAAAGGCAGCGTCGCGGTAATGCAGGAAGGCAATGTCATCGACACGCAGCACATGGCCAAGTGCCGCCATCCCTTCGTGACCGGAAGAGCCGATCGTATAAAAACCCTCGCCGCGCTTTTGCATCTGGCGGCTTTCCAGATCGAGCGCGCGGCTGAGGACCTGTGAGCGGAAAAGCGATAGCGCGTCATCCGCCGCAAGAGCCTCTAGGGGCGAGGCCCCAACAGGAAAATCCTGCGCGGCAACCCGGCGCAGGAAGTTGTCATGCACAATTGAAACGCGGTCCATTTCGAAACGGGGTCTCCCAAAGAGATTTCAGGCCTCCGGCGGGGAATATTTATGGCCAGAAAGAGAAGCAGACCCTCTCCTCTTTCTGGCTTCAAATATCCAAAACCGACCTCAGAAGAATGCCTGAAGGCCAGTTTGTGCACGCCCCAGAATCAGCGCGTGCACGTCATGCGTGCCCTCATAGGTATTCACCGTCTCAAGGTTCAGCATGTGCCGGATCACCTGGAATTCGCCGGAAATGCCGTTGCCCCCGTGCATATCCCGCGCCATCCGCGCGATATCGAGCGCCTTACCGCAGTTATTGCGCTTGACGATGGAGATCATCTCGGGCGCGGCATTGGCTTGATCCATCAGGCGGCCCACTTGCAGCGATCCCTGCAAGCCGAGGCTGATTTCGGTCATCATATCCGCCAGTTTGCGTTGGAAAAGCTGGGTCCCCGCGACGGGTTTGCCGAACTGTTTGCGATCGAGGCCATACTGGCGTGCGGCGTGCCAGCAGAACTCAGCGGCCCCCATCGCACCCCAGCTGATGCCAAACCGCGCGCGGTTGAGGCATCCAAACGGACCTTTCAGACCTTGCACATTGGGCAGTAGCGCGTCTTCGCCCACTTCAACGCCATCCATGACGATTTCGCCGGTGATGGAGGCGCGCAAAGAGAGTTTGTTGCCGACCTTGGGGGCCGACAGCCCTGCCATGCCTTTTTCCAGCACAAAGCCACGGATTTTGCCGCCGTGTTCTTCGGATTTGGCCCAGACCACAAAAACATCCGCGATGGGGGAATTCGAGATCCACATCTTGGAGCCGGTCAGCTTGTAGCCATTGGCCGACTTTTCGGCGCGTGTTTTCATGCCAGCGGGGTCCGACCCCGCGTCAGGCTCCGTCAGTCCAAAGCACCCGATCCATTCGCCGCTGGCCAATTTCGGCAGATACTTCTTGCGCTGCGCTTCGGACCCGTAGGCATAGATTGGGTACATCACGAGGCTGGCCTGCACCGACATCATGGAGCGGTAGCCGCTGTCCACCCGCTCGACCTCCCGCGCGACCAGACCGTATTGCACGTAAGAGCCACCCAGCCCGCCGTATTCTTCGGGGATGGTCACGCCCAGCAGGCCCATCTCACCCATTTCGCGGAAAATCTCAGGCTCTGTTGTCTCTTCGGCGAAGGCCTGGGTCACACGTGGCTGCAGCTTTTCTTGCGCATAGGACCGCGCCGCATCGCGCATCATACGTTCATCTTCGCTCAGCTGGCCTTCGAGCCGGAAAGGGTCGGACCAATCAAAGTTGCCAAGATCAGGGGCATCTTTGGCGCGCAACACAGGGGCTTCGGCGTTCATGGGGGTGTCTCCATCAGGGGTGAGAGTTGCGCGCAGTATTGCAAATGCGGCCCCGAACTTCTATCGCTGCTTTTTCCTGCATCCATGAGAAAAACTCATATGATCGCCCCGCGCCGCTTCCTGCCTTCGATCTCAGCCTTGCTGGCTTTTGAGGCTGTTGCGCGGCTGGGCAGTGCCACGCAGGCCGCGCATGAGCTGTCTTTGACGCAAAGCGCCGTCAGCCGGCAACTCAAGACGTTGGAGGATCAGCTGGGCGTTGCCTTGCTGACCCGTACGGGGCGGCAATTGGGGCTGACCCATGCAGGGCAGGCATATGTGCGGGAGGTGCGGGAGGTGCTGAACCGTCTGGCTCAAGCCTCTGTCAGCGCACGGACCAACCCGGCGGGCGGTGCGTTGAACCTTGCCATTTTGCCGGCCTTTGGCATGCACTGGCTGGCACCGCGCCTGAGTACCTTTGGGCGGCAGCACCCCGAAATTACCGTGAACCTTTCGACACGCCTCCAGCCGTTCTCCTTTCAGGGCAGCGCCTTGGATGCAGCGATCCATTTCGGGCACGAAGACTGGGGCGGGGTGCGCTATTTGTCTTTGATGCCTGAAACGGTGGTCCCTGTCTGCGCGCCTTCCCTTCTGAAAGACCCACTTGATGACCCCGAAGACATGCTGGGCCTGCCGCTCTTGCATCTGGAGACCCGCCCGCGCGGCTGGGCGCGGTGGTTCGCTGCCTTGGGGATTGATGCAGAACCCCCTTCCGGCATGGTCTTCGACCAGTTCTCCACCATGGCGCAGGCGGCCATTCACGGGCTGGGCGTGGCGCTGCTGCCCCAGGGGAATCGCTTTTGAAATATTGACTATGCATCACGTCTGATTGGATTCATACGGATTGCGTCATTAGCAAAGGATGCGACCGCGATGGAAGATTTTTCTCATATTTTTGAGGGCGTTGAAGACCCTCGTACGAGCAACGCTACACGGCATGATCTTCATGAGATGCTTATGATCGGCCTGTTGTCGACCATGTGTGGCGGCGAGGGTTGCTGCGACATGGCGCTATTTGGCACGACGAAAGAGCCGTTTTTGCGCACATTCATGACACTGAAGCACGGAATACCGAGCCACGATGCGTTCTCTGACCTGTTCAACGCCCTCGATCCTGGCACGTTTCAGTCAGTGATGCTTCGCCTGACAGAGGGGTTCGCTGACCAGTTGGGCGAGGTGATTGCGGTTGATGGCAAGTCGTTGCGGCGCTCCTTCGACAGGGCGAAGAAGCAGTCGGCGTTACACCTCGTGCAGGCTTTTGCGGCTGAGGCCAGGCTCGTACTCGGGCAGGTCGCTGTTGACGAAAAATCCAACGAGATTACGGCGCTGCCCGCGCTGTTGAACATGCTGTCGTTGAAGGGGCGGATTGTGACGGCGGACGCTATGCACACGCAGCGCACTACAGCCGAGACGGTAACGCAGGCTGGCGGTGATTATGTTCTGGCGCTGAAACGCAATCAGGAGACGCTGCACGAGGATGTGGCACTCTGGCTGGATGATCCTGGAAATGTCGAAAACTGTGAAACTTATCAGAATGTTGACGCAGGACACGGTCGACTGGAGACGCGCAAGGCGTTGATCTCGCATGACGTTGCCTGGCTCGACGAGCGGCATCACTGGCCCGGGCTCAGGGCCATCGGAAAGGTCGTCGCCACCCGCGAAGTCGGCGATAAAACCTCATGCCAAACTCGCTACTTCCTCATCAGCGCGCCGCTCTCTCCCGAGCGTTTCCTGTCCATCACCCGCGCCCATTGGAGTATCGAGAACAGCCTTCACTGGGTGCTCGACGTCTCCATGAACGAGGACGCCGCGCGCAACAGAAAAGACAACGGACCCGAAAATCTCTCTATCCTACGGCGCATCGCTCTCAACCTCGCCCGCTCCGAACCGTCAAAAGGATCAATGCGAGGAAAGCTGAAACGCGCCGGATGGCAGGATACATTCATGCTCGAACTCATCAGAACCGCGACCAAATCTCAAAAGCGATAGCCCTGGCTGCTGCCCACCTTCACGGCAGAACCCTACCTTGCGCGCGGCGAATTGCACCTGGCCGCCCAAGAGATGACACAAAGCATCGGTAGCTATTACCTCGTCTGGCCGGAAGACCGCGAACAAACGCCGGCTCTGCGCGCCTTCAGGGACTGGCTGGCTGAGGAGGCCGGAGCCTCCTAGGCCCCAAAATGGCCACATCCGGTCAAATTTTCGCCCAAATTTGAAGTTAATCATTCTTTGTCTCTAACCGGGTGGGGCCGTTACGAGGAGCATTCTCATGCTTAAGTCTTTCAGCAAGGGCCTTAGCGCCGCTGCACTTGCGACCATCTTCACGGCCTCTGCTGCACAGGCCGACAACCACACCGTTCTAATCATGGATGGCGGTTTCTTCCCGGCCGTGACCTACACCAAGCCCGGTGACAACGTGATCTTCACCAACAACAGTGCATCGGCACTGAAACTTGCAGGTGCGGACTCCAGTTGGGTCAGCGAATCAATCTCTGTTGACAGCACCTACACGCTGAACGTGACCGGCAGCACCTCGCTGGACTTCGTGGCGCTGGACAATGATGCCGCCGTTACCGGTGACGAAGGTGAGTCAGACGCCGAGTACATCAACCTGGACGACGTGATCATGGAGGGCGCGCTGTCCTTCAATGACGCACCGTTGGAGGGGTATGATAACTACGAGTTCGAAGAAGACAGCGAAGAAGGCTAGTCCTTTACGAACGTTTCAAACAGATTGCAGGCGCGCCTCGATTGGCGCGCCTTTGTTGTATTTGGGACCTTCTGTGCGTGCGCGTCATTCAAGCGACACATTGAGCGATTTTGTCAGCCAGACCATCCCTGAGGGAACAGGTACTTAGTCATCAAAGGGCTCGATCAAATCCGGCCCGGATGCGCGATTTGAGTTCACCGCCCGGTCCACCCGGTGCCACTGCAATGCGTCATCCGCCGCGGCCTTCATCAGCGGAGCCGCCCCCTTGCCCGCCTCTCCCAGCCACAGCGGCCAATCGTCCGGTTCGAGGATGACAGGCATCCGGTGGTGGATTGCGCTCATGGTTTCGTTCGCTGCGGTTGTCACGATGGCACAGGTGTACAGGCGGCTGTCATCGTCTTGCTTCCAGTCCTGCCAAACGGCAGCAAAGGCCAGCGGAGAGCCATCGCTGCGGGTGATGTACCAGGGGTCGCGACCGCCATCAGCGTCTTTGGTCCATTCATAAAACCCTGTAGCCACGATCAACCCGCGCCGTTCGCGCACGGCTGAGCGGAATGCCGGCTTCTCCGCAATCGTCTCCGCCCGCGCGTTGATCAGCAGCGGCCCGCCGTTTGGCTTTTTGTACCACACCGGGATCAGCCCCCAGCGCATGGCCTGCAGGCGTCGGTTTCCGTCCGGATCACTGGTGACGATCGGCACATCTGTCGTGGGACAGACGTTGAAGTTCGGCACATCCGGCAGGTCATTTGCGGGTGCCGCTCCAAAGACCTGCACCATCGCATCATGGGGAAGCGTCACTGCCATACGTCCGCACATGGGATTGAGCCTCTTTCCTTGGGTTTCGTCAGCTTAAGCCGGGCAGCGCCGCACGCCAAGACCAACCCCTTGCTGCCTTATGCAAATTTGCGGCAGTCTTGTCGGAGGTAAATCACAGCGGAGTCTGCATGCTCAGACAAATCCTGCCCGTTAGTGCTCTTTTGCTTGGGTCCGCCTTCTTGCTCTTTGCAGGGGGCATCCACGGGCTGATCCTGCCCGTGCGCGGGAATATCGAAGGGTTTTCAAGCGTCTCTCTTGGCCTCTTGGCCTCTTGGGCACTGGTTGGGCGCTGGGGTATGTCGCCGGCTGTGTGATGACCTCCGGCATTGTGGCCCGCGTGGAACACATCCGCGCTTTCAGCGCGATGGCGGCAATTGCATCCGTTTCGGTGCTGATGAATGCCATCATAGTCGACGCCTGGGCATGGATCATCCTGCGCGGGATCACCGGGTTCTGCTTTGCCGCCGCCGCAATGATCGTCGAAAGCTGGCTCAGCGAACAGACCGATCCCGCCAACCGGGGCCGCGTCTTTGGCATCTATACGATGGTCAACCTCGGGGCGAGCACGGCAGGGCAGATGATGCTGACACTGGGCGATCCCACGGGGTTTGTCCTGTTCGCCCTGGCCGCTATTTTCTATTGCCTGTCGTTGGTGCCGACAGCGCTCAGCTCATCGCGAACCCCCGCCCCGCTGGTGTCAGTCAAGCTGGACCTGCATGCGCTCTGGCGCAACTCCCCGGTCGCGGTCTTTGCCGTCTTTTGGGTCGGCGTTTCCAATGCGGCGTTTGGGACCATGGCCGCCGTTTATGCGCAAAACGTAGGGTTGGTGCTGACGGCGGTGGCGCTATTCACCTCGATCCCAATTCTGGCCGGGGCCTGCATGCAGATCCCCGTGGGCCTGCTGTCGGACCGGATGGACCGGCGGCGCGTGCTGGTGGGCGTCAGCCTGCTGGCGGTGCTGGCGGACATCGGCTTTCTTGTACTTGCGCCGGAAGGACAGGCGCTTAACTTCCTGCTCGCCGCCCTTTTGGGTGGATCGATTTTTGCCATGTATCCGGTCATTGTGGCCCATGCTAACGACCACGCTGCACCCGGCACAGCGATCCAGATCTCGGGCGGGTTGCTGTTGATCTTTGGCATCGGCTCGATCATCGGGCCGCTGATCGCAGGCTGGGTGATGAGCACGTCAGGAAGCCGCATGCTCTATCTTGTCACAGGCGGCGCGCATCTGATGACGGTGCTTTATACCCTCTGGCGGATCAGCCGCCGCGAGGCTGTCGCCGAGCCGGAGAAATCCAGCTTCCAGCCCATAAACGCGGGCCGCACGTCGAACCTTCAGACCGCTGAATTGAGCCAACCCGAAAATGTGTCGGAGCCCGCAGCATCCCCGGACCCCGACAAACCAAGTGGTTAGAGCAGTTTGCGGAAGATAACCTTGTCATCCCCCGCTTCCCAATAGTCGCGGATCACCGCCTCCTGGGCGTAGCCCCTGGCCACATAGAAACCGCGCGCCTGCGCAAAGTCTGCCGTGCCGGAGGTTTCCACGATCACCATGCGCACGCCGTCTGCCCGCAGCCGGGTTTCCAGGTCGGCCACAAGTGCTGTGCCGACGGTCTGACCATGGGCCTCGGTGCGCACGCCAAGAGCCAGCATGTTCCAGACCCCGTCGGCCAGCATCTCGGGCCGGGCATAGCACAGGCCCAGCACCTCTGCGTCCCGAAATGCGGTCAGCCAGATGCCCTCTTCGGGATTGTCCAGCATCTCTGGCAGCATTTCCGCCGGAAAAAGCTGGGTGTCTTCCAACACCAGCCCCAATCCTGGGATATCGGCGGCCTCGCTTGGTCGAATGTCTATTTTGTTCATGTCGTTTCCTATCTTTGGTCGAGTTGGGCGCGCACGGAGGTGATCCCCAGTTTCGTGACCCGGTAGGGCTTGCCGCCCTGTGATTTGATAAACCGCCGCTTGCGCAGGCGTTCGAAGATGGTGAGGCTGCAATCACCCAGCACGCTGCCTTCCCGGGTAAAGCAGCGCACAGTGCTGACTTTCCCGTTTTGCAGACGCTCAAAGTGGATGGCACCCCCTTGGGCCAGCACGTGCAGCACACGCTGTTCCCGTTTCGAGATGTTCATTGGATTGTCTCATGTCATCATGTCGCGCCAAACTTGCCTCCGGCATCGCGCGCGGAGGGGTTCGGCTATGAAGTGACCCGTTGAGGGGTCTTAGAGGGCGAGCACAAGCTCTGACATGAAAACTCCGTCGCCCCGTCACTGATGCGGGGCGCACTGACCAATTAGTCCGTGCACCGGCGTCAGACAACGTGTTCCCTGCGGACCAAAGCAAACTGTTGCGAATATGCGACCGATAACCAGAGCCACGAGGGAGATATGAAAAGGGCGCGTCCCCTGAAGGAACGCGCCCCGAGAAACTGGCAGAAACCAGCTGTTACTTCACCGTGATGCGGCCATCTGTGAAGGGCTTGTAAGGCGCGTTCGCCGCCAGATACTCTGCCGTCACATCGGCCAGATCGGGGCCAAAGTCATAGGCATTCGCGGCATCCTTAAACATGGCATAGCCATCGCCGCCGTTGCGGACGTAGTTGTTGGATACAACGCCATAAACCTTATCCATATCGAGCGGCGCGCCGCCGACGGTCACATCGCTGATGCGGCTGCCCGCCTCTGCGGCAGGATCAACCGTATAGGCCATGCCTGCCACCTGCGGGAAACGACCAGCGCCTTCTTCCATCTGGCTGACACCGTTCTCCAGCGCGTCTTTCAGCGCGGCGCCGGTGACTTCAAAGGTGGACAGGGTGTTCTGGAACGGCAGCACCGTCATCACTTCGCCCATGGTGACTTCGCCTGCATCGATGGAGGCCCGGATGCCACCCCCGTTCTGGATCGCGACCTCAATGCCCTGATCCTTCACGCGGTCGAGCATCGCGTCGGCGATCATCGTACCCATTGAGCATTCCATCGCGCGGCACACCGCCCGGTCGCCTTCCAGCAGTTCCGGCACCTCAGCCACAACCTTGTTGCGCAAGGCCTCCAGCGGCTTGGCGAGTTCCGCCATCCGCTCGAGCGCAGCGGCGTCCTCGGTGATGGAGGCATCGATTACCACAGGCTCACCGGAGATGGCCGTGACCGCACCCGCATCATCGAAAGTGACGTTCAACTCGCCCAGGTACTTGCCATACGCATAGGCCTGCACAATTGGCACGCCGTTTACGTCCATCGGATAGGCACCCGCCGCGCGGTCATTGGTGTTGCTCAAAAGGGTATGCGAATGCCCGCCAATGATCAGGTCCACGCCATTCAGCGCCTCAGCCAGACGCATGTCTGCGGCCAGACCCACGTGGGTCAGCAGAATGATCTTGTTCACCCCATCCGCCGTCAGCGCATCAATCTCGGCCTGTGCCGCATCTGCTGCAGCAGAAAAGACAACTGTGCTGCCGGGCGAAGATGTCTCTGTCGTGTCTTCGGCCAGAACGGAGACGATGCCGATCTTCTCGCCGCCCACTTCAAGCACGGTCGATTTCTGTACATTGCCCGCCAAACGGTTGTTCTGGCTAACGTCGATGTTCGCGGACAGAACCGGGAAGCTCACCTTGTCGAGGAAATCCGCAAGCCCATCGGGGCCATCGTCAAACTCGTGGTTGCCCACGGCCATCGCATCATAGTTCAACTGCGTCATGAATTCCGCAGCAAGCGCACCCTTGTATTGCGTGTAATAGAGCGAGCCCTGGAACCAGTCGCCGGCGTCCAGCAGCAACTGGTTTTCGCCGCCCCGCGCACGGGCCTCGGCAATCGCCGTGACCATCCGCGCAATCCCGCCAAAGCACTTGCCTTCAGCGTTGTCCTCGGCACCGCATGGGCCGTCATACTTGCTGATCGGATCAAAGCGATCATGGAAATCATTGGTGTGCAGGATGGTCAGCTCGAAATCGGCCGCTGCCATACCAGCAGTCAGGCCCAGCGCCGCAACGCTTGCAAGGAATCGTTTCATCGGTTTTCCCCCGGTTGAAATTGAGATGCCCCATGGTGGCGCGGGTCGTCAGGCGTGTCAAAGCAGATATGCCTCCCGTAGCGTCAGCCGTCCTGTGTGACCATTTGGCAGGGTGAGCCCAAAGCGCCCCTCCAACGCCGCGCCTCATGCCATCCTCAATTCCTTGGAAAACACACCTCATCACGCGATCCCAAAAACATGTCTTGCGGCGCAGCCGCGCAATCAGATCACACCACCGCTTGACGCCGCGCACGCACAGCGGCATCACGCGCCCATGCTGATCTACAAAATCTTCCGCTCCGACGAATGGACCGCCCTGCGCCAAAACGGCACGACAGAGGGTGCCCCCATCGACATCGCTGACGGCTACGTGCATTTCTCCACAGCTCAACAGGCCGCAGAGACCGCAGCCAAACACTTCGCAGGCCAGGACGGGCTGTTCCTGCTGGCGGTCCAAGCGGACGCCCTGGGCGATGACCTCAAATGGGAGGTCTCGCGCAACGACGCGCTCTTCCCGCACCTTTACCGCAAACTGAACCTCTCAGACGTCGTCTGGGCGCAGCCCCTGCCGCTCGCAGATGGCGTGCACCAATTCCCGCCGGGCTTTGAAGAGGCCGGCGCGTGAAAGGCCACGTCGACCCCACCCGCGCACAGTTCGACGCTTTCAAAGCGCTCGACCGGGACCAGCCGCTCGACATGCTCAACCTTGTGGCGCTGAACGCGCAAGCGGGATATCCTGCGGACCATCCGCTGGCAGGGAACGGCCTGACCGGGGCGGAGGCCTACGCAAACTACGGCCGCGACAGTGCACCTGTGCTGGCACGGGTGGGCGGCCACATCAAATGGCGCGGGCGGTTTGACACAACGCTCATCGGTCCAGGCGACGAGGCCTGGGACATCATGTTCATCGCGCACTACCCCACGGCCCATCCGTTCCTCGCCATGGTCGCTGACCCCGAATACCAACGTGCGGTCGTGCACCGCCAGGCCGCCGTCAAAACCTCCCGCCTGATCCGTAGCTTGGGCCAAGACGTGACCGAGGCCTTTGGATGAACGCCCTTCTGGAGCGCCTTGGCCTTGCCGCTCTGCACCGGCTGGACCCGGAAGCCGCCCATAGGCTGGCCTTGCGCGCCTTGCAAATGGGGCTGTCGCCTGCGCCCGGCCCGGTGACGACGTCGCGGCTAACCACCACACTCGCCGGGATTTCACTGCCCAATCCCGTGGGCCTTGCTGCAGGGTTCGACAAGAACGGCACCGCCATCGCGCCGCTCACGCGTACCGGTTTTGGGTTCATCGAAGTGGGGGCGGCCACCCCCCTGCCCCAACCCGGCAACCCCAAACCACGCCTCTTTCGTCTGACCGAGGACGCCGCAGCCATCAACCGTTTCGGGTTCAACAATGACGGGGCCGAGGCCATCACCGCGCGCCTTGCGGCCAAGAATGCTGCGGTCCCCGTGGGCCTGAACCTTGGGGCCAACAAAACCTCCAACGACCGCGCGGCTGACTTCGCGAACGTCATGGAGGCCGCCCGCGACCACGTGGATTTCGCTACCGTCAACGTCTCCTCCCCCAACACCGAAAAGCTACGCGACCTGCAAGGCAAGGCGGCCCTTGCCGGTCTGCTGGAAGGGGTCATGGCGCAACGCGGGGAAACACCCGTCTTTCTCAAGATCGCTCCAGACCTGACAGAGGCGGAAATCGCAGATGTCGCAGACGTCGCCCAAAGTGCAGGCGTGGCCGCAATCATCGCCACCAATACCACGCTCGACCGCGCGGGCCTTGCCAGCGCACATCGCGACGAAGCAGGCGGTCTGTCCGGCGCGCCGCTTTTTGAGAAATCCACCCGTGTGCTGGCCCGTTTGGCCCGGCTTACGGATATCCCGCTCGTTGGTGTGGGCGGCATCAATACAGGCGCGCAGGCCTATGAGAAGATCCGCGCGGGCGCATCAGCGGTGCAGTTCTATACGGCTATGGTCTATGGCGGTGTATCGCTTGCCGCGCGCATTGCCCGCGATCTTGATACGCTTTTGAAACGCGACGGGTTCTCAACAGTCAGGGAAGCTGTTGGCACCGCAAAAGAGGATTGGCAATGATCACCATCTGGCACAACCCGCGCTGCTCAAAATCCCGGCAAACACTGACCCTGCTGGAAGACGCGGGTGCCGACGTCACCGTACGCAGATACCTCGAAGACGCACCCTCACTTGCAGAGCTGCAAACCGCGCGCATAGCGCTTGGCACCCCACCCGTTGTTGACATGATCCGCACAGGAGAGAAGGCGTTCATAGAGGCAGGCCTGAGCAAAACAGATAGCGACGACACGCTGTTGCAGGCCATGGCCAGTCACCCGATCCTGATCGAACGCCCCATGGTGTTTCGGGACGGTAAAGGGGTCATCGGCCGTCCGCCTGAGAACGTGCAACAGCTGCTTTGAAGCGCAACCGGAAACCTCCAAGGTTTCCGCCGTTTTCCTTTAAGGAAAACGCCCCGCTGCCGCCTCAAGCGCAGGATACTTCCAGCCAAGGGTCGCGGTACGCGCCACAAAGGAAATCAGCAGCGCCAGCCACAGCCCGTGATTGCCAATCATTGGCACCATCAGAACAGCCGCAGCCCCATAGATCAGAAAAGACAGGGCCATCATGTTGCGCATATCTTGCGTGCGGGTGGCCCCGATGAAAATACCATCCAGCATGAACGCTCCGAAACTCAGTATCGGCACGGCCAGCAGATAGGGCAGGAAGACCCGCGCCTGCGTCTGTACATCCTCCGCCTTGGTCATCGTATCGATCAGCCAGGGGCCGATGAGCGCAAAGACCAGCGTCAAGCCCAAGGCGACGACACCGGCCCAGAATGACGTCAACACCGCCCCGCGCCGCAGCACCTTGCGCTGGCCTGCGCCCATGGCTTTGCCCACCAACGCCTCGGCGGCGAAGGCAAAACCGTCCAAGCCATAAGCCGTGATCATCAGGAACTGGATCAAAACCTGATTGGCCGCCAGCGTCACATCCCCCATCGAGGAACCGACAAAGAGGAAAGAGATAAAAATCCCCTCAAGCAGCAGCGACCGCAGGAGGATATCGCGGTTGACCCGAAACATGTGCAGCCATGCAGCGGCGTCAAAGACCCGGCTCCACGCCCGCCACAACACCCCGGCAAAGACCGCGCGACAGAACCACAATCCCAACAGGGCACCGGACCATTCTGCGATAAACGTGGCAATCGCCACGCCTTCGACGCACCAGCCCAGCCCCAACACGAACCACAGATCGAGCAGGATATTGAGCCCGTTCATCCAGACTTGAATGACCAGCACTGCCCGCGTGCGTTCCTGCGCGATCAACCAGCCGGTGATCGCATAAAGCGCAATGGCCGCCGGAGCCGACCAGACGCGGATACCCATATAGGCCCGCGCCAGCGCTTCGACCTCGGCACTGGCGGGGGAGGCCTGAAAAGCCACCCAAAAGAGCGGTACCTGTAGCGCAAGAACCAGCACCCCTGCGCCCGCCCCAATGACCAGCCCACGCGTCAGAAGGGCCGCAACTTCCGCATCATCACCTTTGCCTGCCGCCTGCGCGGTCAGGCCTACCGTCCCCATGCGCAGGAACCCGAACACCCAGTAAAACGCCGACAGCAAGACCGCGCCCAGCCCCACAGCCCCGATGGGGGCCGCAAGCCCCATCTGGCCCACGACACCTGTATCCACCGCCCCCAGAATGGGGACCGTGGCGTTCGACAGGACAATCGGCACCGCAATGTGCAAGACACGTCGGTGCGTGATGGCCTCGACCGCCGCAGCCTCACGCGCCTCAGGGGTTTGGGCGGTCATTCAGGTCCCGCGCTGCGGCATCACGAAATGGCCCGTGGCCTGCGCAAAAAGCCGCGCGCGGTTGTCCTGCCAGGCCTCTACATGCACCGAAGCATAACGCCGCCCGGACCGATTGATCCGCGCCCGCGCGTAAGCGTCGCGCGGCAAGCCAGAGCGCAGGTAGTCCACCGTAAAGTCAATCGTTTTGGGCAAGCGCGGCAAATGGTCGTGATCCAGCGTCGTCACATCCAGCGCACCGCTTTCCATGTCCTCCCACAACATCGACCAAC
The DNA here is from genome assembly GCA_963422245.2 of uncultured Sulfitobacter sp. Lineage (GTDB taxonomy): Bacteria > Pseudomonadota > Alphaproteobacteria > Rhodobacterales > Rhodobacteraceae > Sulfitobacter. The sequence continues at coordinate 93,730 of CAXMWW010000022.1, forward strand.
TAAGCGTGATGATCGCCGTGACCTCAAGGAACGCAGCCGTTGCCCCGCCATGCAGAGCCGGCAACATCGGGTTGCCAATGAGGTCATCTTTGTAAGGCAGAACGCCCGTCAATTCGTCGCCACGCCGCTCGAACTGGATGCCCAGAAACTGGATGTAAGGCACCCCTTCGACCATGGCGCGCAGCACGGTATCGCGGCGTTCCTTGACGACTTGAACGGGTTCGGGGCGCGGGCGGCTCATCGGTGGCCCTCCACCGTGAAAGTGCCTGTGGCGGTGGCCACCGGGTTCTCTGCGTCCGCGTCATGCGCAGTGGCGCGCACAAAGGCGACAGAACGAGTCACGTGATAGCAGGTGGCTTGCGTGGTGATCCGGTCGCCGGGCTTGGCCGCACGCAGGTATTCGATGCGCAGATCCATCGTGGCAGTGCCCGCCGGGTTTGACGGATGGCTCATCACCGCCGCCCCGCAGGTCGTGTCCATTAGGGCGGAAACGGCCCCGCCATGCACCACGCCGGTCTTGGGATCCCCCACCAGCTTTTCCGAATAGGGCATGGAGATCACAGCCATACCGTCCTCAAGCTGATCCAGCTCCATCCCCAGTGCTACCGAATGCGGCAGGGCCTGAATGAACTGGCTGGCAATCGTGTTCTTGTCCGGCATGCGCATAGGTCCCATCGGCAAATTTCCACCTTTATCCGTGCGGGCCCGCCAAAGGGCAAGAGCACCCGTTGCGCTTGTGGCGCGCGCGCAATAGCCTGTTAACAAAGAGAGGACCCGATGGCCGACGACCGCCTGACATTCAAGGAAATGTGCGCCGAATTCGACGTGACCCCGCGCACGTTGCGGTATTACGAGTACATCGAGCTACTGCAGCCAGATCGTGAGGGCCGCGCGCGGTTTTATGGGGCCCGTGAACGCGCCCGCATGACGCTGATCTTGCGGGGCCGCAAATGGGGATTTGCGCTGGAAGACATCCGCCAGTGGCTGCTGATTTACGAAAACGAAGGCAATGAAGCGCAGATGCGGGCCTGGGTTGAGATGGCCGACGGGCAATTGAAAGATCTTGCCGAGCAACAGGCGCAGCTGGCCGAAGCCGTTGATGAGCTGCAAAAGCAGCGCGATGATGTCGCCCGAGAGTTAGGCATCGGCTGAAGCTGATCCGGTTGTCCCTTAACAAGCTCTTGATGCAGACGTGTCGATAACGACGTGTCTGCGTTAACTCTCTGGAAAGACCCAGAGGCCGCTCAGTGCCCGCCCTCCATCGGCACCAATTCCAACTCTCCATCCCCAGCAATGCGGTAAGCATAGTAGAACCACTTGGACTTCGCGTCCTGGGTCTCTTTCTTGAAGGCGGTGATCAGCGTTTCACCATCCGTCTTGACGTAAATCGCGCCGTCCACGGCCACGCTGGGCAGCGCCAGTCCGCCAAAATCCTCCAACAGATCGTCCAATTTCTCGGTGCGTTCCTCTGCGTCGATGGTCCCCTGCGCAGTGTCGCTGACCAGCTCCCGGATCTTTTTTGACAGCTTGCGCACCAGATCGCTGTTGTCGATGTCGCGGGTGGAGCGTTGCAGTTCCGTCGACAAGAGCACAGGCGCATTGCCCCACCCCAGCCGACCCAAGCGGCCAAGCAGGTCGGGGCGCGGGTGGACATAGTTGGCATCCTGATCCCCGGAAGAGATCACATAAGCCGCCGGGCGCACGGCCTTGATGAATTCATCCGTCACATCCGACGACCCGTGATGGCAGCTTTTCATCACGTGCGAGCTGAGCCGCGCTGACGCCGCAGCCACCATCGCATCCTTTCCGGCATCCGTACTGGGCCAGGCATCCAGACCTGCCAGCTTTTGCAGCAGAAACATCTCGGACGGCTTGTTGAGGTCACCGCCAAACAGGACAGTGAAGTTCTTGTATTCCAGGCGCAACAGGACCGAATGGCCGTTCTTGGTCTTGCCGACGCTATTGTCAAAAGTCCGCAAGGTGGGCGTGTCGTCGCCAAAGGGGCGTTCGACCCAGGGCCCCAAGACCTCAATCGTGTAGGGACGCCCGTCTGACGGCGCAAAGCCCGGCATCCAGAAACGGCCATCCTCTGCCGGGCCCACATTGACGCCCAGCATCTCAAACGAACCCACGTTTTCCTTGGAAATCCCCTTGCCGATCACCTTGGCGTACCAGTTCGTGCGACCATGAGCGGGATCGAACGTTTGCCGCATGGTCGCGTCATCGGTGATGATGCTGTCGAGGTACGTCGTCCCGCCCGCCTCTCGCGTCCCGCCCAATCGGTCGAAATTGTCCGCGCTGTTCAGCTCTGCGATGCCATTATGATAAAGCGTGTCGAAGGTGATCTTGCTGGTCGAAACGATCTTGTTGAACCCATAGTAGTGATCTGAATCCGGGTGCGTCACGACCGCTGCGTGGAAGTTGAACCCCCTGCGGTAGGCCTTGAACCGGCTGTCCAGGAAATCGCGCATGTGGCTTTCCTTGCCCGCGTCAATCACGATGATCCGCTCTTCACTGTTTTCGGCCACCGCGCCTTCGCCCATGTCGCGCTCTGGCGTGATCAGCACAGCACCATCGCCGATGCCTACATCTACAAAGATGATCTCCAAGGGGCGGGCGCTGGCGGTGTATTTCCGCTTGATCTTGAGCAGCTGCCGCTTTTCGGGGTCCGGGCTGCTCCATCCCCAGCGGACCCACAGCCATGTGGAGGAGTCGGATTGCCCGTCCGTCAGGTCTTCGTCCTCGGCCAGTGACAGCCAGTCGCCCCAGAGCACCTGACGCACTTTCCGACCCCGGGCATTGTATAGGTACACTTTCTCGTAGGGGTCATCCGGCGATATCGAAACAAATACGTGGCCCATCACATATTCCAATCAACTAAGAAAATAATGCCCGAAAGACTGCCACAGTTCGCCTCAGAGGGGAATCATTTCTGCTCCGAGGTGCAAATCGGTGCCTCAAAATCAAATGCATTTTCAGGCAAGCGGGGTGAAATCATCCGCCGGATCGGGGGACCTCCCGAAATCGTCATATCTGGTGACAATTCGCGATTACTCCCCCTGACGCTGTTCTTTCCCTCTTAATTCATGGCTTTACGCAAATTCCACCTACGTCAACTTTGAAAGTGACGTGGCGTCCCAGTTACGTCAACGTCAACGGTTGTTGTAAAAAATCTGAAACGGACACAAATCGCGGTCAGAAATCGAACTGATGATGAAAGTTGTGAACATGACAACCGACACGATGACCATCCGCGAGATGTGTGACGCCTATGACGTCACGCCGCGCACCCTGCGGTTTTACGAAGCCAAGGAACTGCTGTTTCCGATCCGCGAAGGCCAAAAGCGCCTGTTCACCAAGCGGGACCGGGCGCGGCTAAAGCTGATCCTGCGCGGCAAGCGCTTTGGGTTCAGCCTGGAAGAGATCCGCCAACTTCTGGACCTCTATCACATGGGCGACCAGCAGCAGACACAGATCGCCCGCACCTATGAGATCGCGCAGGAGCGGCTGAAAGATATGGAAGCCCAGCGCGATGAGCTGACCGAAGCCATCGACGACCTGCGCGAGCAGCTCAAGTGGGGGGAAAAGATGATTTCCTCCATCAACCAGAACCGCAACGCAGCCGAATAGGCGCCCGCGTTCGCCACAAATACTCGACCAACGGAGACAGACATGCCCAGCTACACAGCCCCGACCAAAGACATGCAATTCGTTCTGCACGATGTGCTGAAAGTAACCGCGTCCGATGTGCCGGGGTATGATGAGCTGGAGCCGGAGTTCACCTCTGCCATTCTCGAAGAAGCAGGCAAGCTGACCTCAGAAGTCCTCGCCCCGCTGAACGTGGTAGGCGACACCGAAGGCTGCCGGTTGGAAAACGGGGTGGTCTACACGCCCACGGGCTTCAAGGAAGCCTTTGAGCAGGTCAAGGAAGGCGGCTGGACCGGCCTCGACATGCCGGAACAATACGGCGGCCAGAACATGCCCGCCGTGATGGGCTCCGCCGTGGCAGAGATGTTTTCGTCAGCCAACCAGGCCTTCACCATGTACCAGGGCCTGACCCACGGGGCCGCGGCGGCGATCCTTGCCCACGGTTCCGAGCAGCAGAAAGACACCTATCTGCCCAACATGGTCAGCTGCGAATGGACCGGCACCATGAACCTGACCGAACCGCATTGCGGCACCGATCTGGGTCTGATGCGGACCAAGGCGGCCCCGCAGGCGGACGGCAGCTACAAAATTTCCGGCCAGAAGATCTTTATCTCATCGGGCGAACACGACATGGCGGGCAACATCATCCATCTGGTGCTGGCCAAGATCGAAGGCGGGCCGGAAGGCATCAAAGGCGTGAGCCTTTTCATCGTGCCGAAATTCATGGTGAACGAAGACGGTTCTTTGGGTGAACGCAACGGCGTGGCCGTCGGCTCCATCGAGGAAAAGATGGGCATCCACGGCAACTCCACCTGCGTGATGAACTATGACGAGGCGACAGGCTACCTTCTGGGCGAAGAGCACAAGGGCATGCGCGCGATGTTCACCATGATGAACGAAGCGCGTCTGGGTGTGGGCATGCAAGGCCTCGCTCAGGCCGAGGTCGCGTTCCAGAATGCGCTGGAATATTCCAAGGACCGCCTGCAGGGCCGCGACGTGACCGGCGTCAAGAACCCCGACGGCCCTGCCGATCCGCTGATCGTGCACCCAGACATTCGCCGCTCCCTGATGGAGCAGAAGAGCTTTGTTGAGGCCGCCCGCGCCTTCATCCTTTGGGGGGCCACCCTTATCGACGCGCACCACCGCAAGGGTGACGATGACGCGGATGGTCTGGTGTCCCTGCTGACCCCCGTGATCAAGGGCTTCCTCACCGACATCGGCTACGACATGACCGTGAAGGCCCAGCAGGTCTATGGCGGGCATGGGTATATCGAGGAATGGGGCATGTCCCAGTTCACCCGCGACGCCCGGATTGCGATGATCTACGAAGGGGCCAACGGCGTTCAGGCGCTCGACCTTGTGGGTCGCAAACTGGCCCAAGACGGCGGCAAGCACGTGATGGCGTTCTTCGACATCGTCAAATCCTTCATCAAGGACAACGCGGGTCAGGACGAAGCGTTCGACAAGGATTTCCTTGATCCGCTCAAGGCGGCATCCAAGGATCTGCAGGCAGCGGGCATGTATTTCATGCAGAACGGCATGAAGAACCCCAACCACGCGCTGGCGGGGTCCAACGACTTCATGCACATGTTCGGGCACGTCTGCCTGGGTCTGATGTGGGCCAAGATGGCCAAGGCGTCCAACGAAGCCCTTGCCAACGGCACCAGCGACACCGCATTCTATGAGACCAAGCTGAACACCGGGCGCTTCTACATGGCACGGATGCTGCCTGCGACGGCGCTTCACCTGACCCGCATCGAATCTGGCGCGGATACGGTCATGGCGTTGGAGGCCGCGAACTTCTGACCCGGAAAGGGGGGGCGATGAACAGTCTTCGTGAACTGGTCCTGATCCTGTCCACATTTCTGTGGGTGGGGTCCGGCATCTGGATCATGACGCATGTCGTCGCCACCGACCCTTCCATTTCCGGCGAAAGGGCTGCTGAAATGGCCCCGTCTACGTCTTATGTCGTGTTTGGGATCGGGGTGGCGATCTTTGTTGTGACCACCCTGTTCTGGAAGAAAACGAAGAAAGACGACTGATGCCCAAACGCTTCCGCCTGACCCGCCGATTTCCCGTCGCCATGACGGAGGACGGGTACAGGCGATTGAAGCAATTCAGCAAGGATGCCGGGCTGGACGAGGGCGAGGCGCTGTCGTTCCTGTTTGAGAACTTCAACTCAGTGATGAACGAAGAGAACCTGATCGCGCGGCTGCGGTTGTTCAATTCGGAACTCGACGCACGGAAAAAGTGACCCTGATGAAAGACCTGCCCGCCAATCCCTCAACCTGGATGACCGACGAACACCGCATGATTGCGGAGATGTCGGCGGACTTCATCAACACCGAATGGACCCCGCATTTTGCCCGCTGGCGCGAACAGGGCGAGATGGACCGCGACACCTGGCAGCAGGCAGGTGAGTTGGGTCTGCTCTGCCCCTCCATCCCAGAAGAATACGGCGGACCGGGCGGCGATTTCGGCCATGAGGCGGCGATCCTGATTGAGATGTCCCGCGCCAATCTGGCCAGTTGGGGGCATCCGATCCATTCAGGCATCGTCGCGCACTACATCCTCAGCTACGGGACCGAAGAGCAGAAGAAACGCTGGCTGCCCAAGATGATTTCCGGAGAGTTGGTCGGTGCTTTGGCGATGACCGAACCCTCCACCGGCTCTGACGTTCAGGCGATCAAGACCAAGGCGGTGCGCGAGGGTAATGCCTACCGCCTGTCCGGCCAGAAGACCTTCATCACCAACGGTCAGCACGCCAACCTGATCATCGTCGCGGCCAAGACGGACCCGAAGCTGGGGGCCAAGGGCGTGTCAATGGTCGTGGTCGAAACCGAAGGCGCCGAAGGCTTCCAGCGCGGCCGCAATCTTGAAAAGATCGGCCTGCATGCGGCTGATACGTCAGAGCTTTTCTTCGACAATGTCGAGATCCCGCCCGAAAACATCCTCGGTCAGGACGAGGGGCGCGGGTTCTATCAGATGATGGAACAACTGCCGCAGGAACGCCTGATCATCGCCTGCGGTGCTGTGGGGGCCATGGAAGGGGCCGTGGAACGGACGGTTCGCTATTGCAAAGAACGCGAAGCCTTTGGCGGGCCGCTCACGCAATTTCAGAACACCCGGTTTCAGCTGGTGGAGGCGAAGACCAAAACCACCGTCGCCCGCGCTTTCCTGGATGAATGCATCGCCGAACATATTCGCGGCGAATTGACCGTCGAAAAAGCGGCCATGGCAAAGTACTGGATTACGGACACTCAAGGAGAAGTGCTCGACACCTGCCTGCAAATGCACGGCGGCTATGGTTTCATGGCAGAATACGACATCGGTCAGATGTGGTCGGACGCCCGGGTGCAGCGCATCTACGGCGGGACAAATGAGATTATGAAGGAACTGATTTCGCGCAGCCTCTGATGGCAGCGTGGGGGGAGAAAACTGTATTTGAGTTTATGGGAAGGGTGAAGATGGGCGATGCGTCGTTCCCCTTCACCCTTCCCCTAAAGTCAATACCAACGGATGAAACGGGAGGCACCTATGACCCTGAAACTGCACTGCTTTGGAGAATCCGGCAACGCCTACAAGGCTGCGCTTGCGCTGGAACTGTCTGGGCTCGAATGGGAGCCCGTGAAAGTCGATTTCTTTGGCGGTGAAGGACGCACGCCGGAATTTCGCGAAATGAATAAGATGGGCGAGGTTCCTGTCCTGGTTGACACAGAGCATGACTATCGATTGACCCAATCGGGTGCCATTCAGGACTACATCAGCCATCTGAGCGGCAAGTTTGCGGGCAATACTCCAGAAGAGCGCCGCGAGGTGCTGCGCTGGGTGCTTTGGGACAATCACAAGCTCAGCTCTCAGGCCGGGATGACCCGTTTCCTGATGAACTTCCTGCCCGAAGATAAACGCCCGCAAGAGGTGATCGGCTTCATGCAAGGCCGTCTGAAGGCCGCCTATGCTGTGCTGAACGATCACCTTGGTGGGCGCAACTGGATTGTGGGTGACGGGATCACCAATGCGGATCTGTCGTGCTGCGGATATCTCTATTATCCCGAACCCTACGGTTTTGACCGCGCCGACTGGCCCAACATTGACGCCTGGCTCACCCGTATATCTGAAACACCGGGCTGGAAGCACCCTTACGACCTGATGCCCGGCAACCCAAGCGACCGCGCCTGACATGCGAAAGCGCGTGGCGCGCATATCATGGGCACCACCGCAGGGACGGGCTCCCGTTTTGACGCAACGACACACCTTGAAACCGAGCAAGTTGACGCGCACGTAAAGCAACAAGACTGAACACGCCGGAAGGAAATCCAAATGACCGAAGCCTACATCTATGACGCCCTGCGCACCCCGCGCGGGAAGGGCCGCAAGGATGGCTCTCTGCATGAAGTGACCGCTTTGCGGCTGTCCTCGCAAACGCTCAATGCCGTCAAGGAGCGCAACAATCTGGAAGGCCACGCTGTTGAGGACGTGATCTGGGGCAATGTCACGCAGGTGATGGAACAGGGCGGCTGCCTTGCGCGTTCTGCTGTACTTGCCTCTGATCTGGATGAACGTATTCCGGGACTTGCGATTAACCGTTTTTGCGCCTCCGGCATGGAAGCTGTGAACCTGGCCGCCAATCAGGTCAAAGGCGGGGCCGGTCAGGCCTACATCGCAGGTGGTGTCGAAATGATGGGCCGCGTGGCCATGGGAAGCGATGGGGCCGCAATTGCAGTCGATCCGTCCATCGCGATGGAGCAGTATTTTGTCCCACAGGGCATCTCTGCTGACATCATTGCCACTGAGTACGGCTTTAGCCGCGATGATGCGGATCAACTGGCCGTGGCTTCTCAGCAGCGCGCGGATAAAGCGTGGAAAGAGGGCCGTTTCGACAAATCTGTGATCAAGATCACAGACCAGAACGGTCTGACTATTCTAGACCATGACGAATACCTGCGACCTCAGACTGACATGCAAAGCCTTGGTGCCCTGAACCCTGCGTTCCAGCAGATGGGCGAGGTTATGCCGGGCTTCGACAAGATCGCCCTGCTGAAATACCCGCATCTGGAAAAGATCGACCACATCCACCACGCGGGTAATTCGTCTGGCATCGTCGACGGCGCCGCCGCCGTGCTGATCGGCAACAAGGAATTTGGCGAAAAGTACGGTCTGAAGCCGCGTGCGCGGATCAAGGCGACCGCCAAGATTGGCACGGATCCGACCATCATGCTGACAGGTCCGGTCCCTGTGACCGAGAAGATCCTGGCAGATAACGGCATGAATATTGGCGACATTGACCTTTTTGAAGTCAACGAAGCCTTCGCAAGCGTCGTCATGCGTTTCATGCAGGCGTTTGATGTAGATCATGACAAGGTCAACGTGAATGGTGGTTCAATCGCCATGGGGCACCCCTTGGGGGCCACGGGTGCGATGATCATCGGCACGCTGCTGGATGAGATGGAGCGCGCGGACAAGGAAACCGGTCTTGCGACCCTGTGCATCGCATCGGGGATGGGGGCCGCTACAATCATCGAAAGGGTGTAGACTTTATGGATCAGGTGAACGGACGGACAGCGAAAGACATTTCAGAAATGCTGTTGGAACTGACAGGCGGTGCCCTGCTCTCCGGCAACTTTGAGACCTTCGCCGCCTGTTTTCACCTGCCCCACACCATCGAGACACCAGATCACAAGCGTGTGCTGGAAACGCGAACCGACCTGAGAGCCGTTTTTGACAGCGTCACAGACGACTACCGCCGCAAGCGCATCACGCGCCTGGTGCGGATCTGCGAAGTCGCCACGTTCAAGAGCGAAACACGGGTCGAGGCAACACACATCACGCATATGATGGCAGAGGATCAGCGGGTCGGCGACCCTTTTCCCAACTTCTCGGTGCTCGAATTCATTGACGGCCGCTGGCAGGCCACGGCGACCCAATACGCGGTCGACAAAACCACAACCGTCGGGCGCGCGCTGTCGGGCCCGGCACATCACAACAGGTCAGGACGGCCAAACCGGTGACGGACACACACCCAAACGCAGACCTGCCCGAAACGTCGGATGCAAAGGCTCAGGCGATCTACCAACACCTGCTGGACAAGATCGCCGAAACCTACTTCGCAGGGGATTTTGACGGGTTCGCCCGCATGATCCACGTGCCGCACCGGATCGAGTATTTTGCCAAGGCGGTGGTCCTGAAAACCCGCGACGATCTACGCAGGCTCTTTGACGACATTTGCAACCACAATACCCAGAACGGCATCACCAACATCATCCGCACCTGTCTGGCCGCGCAGTTTTTGTCAAAGGACGAAATCCTCGGCATGCATGAAACGCGGATGATTATGACCAATCAAGTGATGCTGTCGCCCTACCCGGTCAAATCTGTGCTGCGTCGCATCGACGGGGCCTGGTGGGTCTGCGAATCCGACAATGCGCTGGAGCCCGACGAAGGGCTCGGCCAGGTCCTCGACCGATACACCAGCACACGCAAGCCCCCGGCTTCCAAAACTTAAACCAAACACAAACGGGCACAGCCCGCGACATTCACCGAAGGATCCAAATGATGACCGATTTCACTATGACCACCGACGGCGAAGGCATCGCCACCATCACATGGGACGCCGAAGGCAAGTCCATGAATGTGATGTCCTTCGAGGGGCTGCAAGAGCTGTCTGACTGCATTGATGAGGTTCTGGCCAACGACAACATCAAGGGGGCCGTGATCACCTCCGGCAAGGAAGGCTCCTTTGCCGCTGGTATGGACCTCAACCTGCTCGCCAAGATGCGTGAAGATGCAGGCGACGATCCCGCCAAGGGCCTCTTTGAAGGTACCATGCAGATGCACGGCCTGCTGCGGAAAATCGAACTGGCTGGCATGGACTTCAAAACCAAGAAAGGCGGCAAGCCCATCGTGTCTGTCCTGCCCGGCACTGCTGCGGGCATTGGCCTGGAACTGCCGCTGGCCACGCACCGCATCTTTGCCGCCAACAATCCGAAGGCCCGCATCGGCCTGCCCGAAATCAAGGTCGGCATCTTCCCCGGCGCTGGCGGCACCACGCGTTTCGTCCGCAAGATGGGCGCGATGGCGGCCTCCCCCTTCCTGCTGGAAGGCAAGATGGTCGCCCCGGACAAGGCGCAGAAGGCGGGCATCATTGATGAGGTTTCCGACGACCCGATGGCCGCCGCACGCGACTGGGTGCTGAACGCCAAAGAGGCCGATCTGGTCAAGCCGTGGGACGCCAAGGGCTACAAAATGCCCGGCGGCGCGCCCTACCATCCTGCCGGTTTCATGACCTTCGTGGGTGCCTCCGCCATGGTGAATGGCCAGACCAAGGGCGTCTATCCGGCGGCCAAGGCGCTGCTGTCTGCCGTCTATGAAGGCGCGCTCGTGCCCTTCGACACCGCGCTGCAGATCGAAGCGCGTTGGTTCACCCATGTTCTAATGAACCCATCGTCTTCCGCCATGATCCGCTCGCTGTTCCTGAACAAGGAAGCGCTGGAAAAAGGCGCTGTGCGTCCCGAAGGCATCCCTGACCAGCGCGTCAAGAAGTTGGGCGTGCTGGGCGCGGGCATGATGGGCGCAGGTATTGCGCTGGTCTCAGCTCAAGCGGGCATCGAGGTTGTACTGATCGACCGCGATCAGGAAGCAGCGGATCGCGGCAAGGCCTATTCCGAGGCCTATATGGACAAGGGCATCGCCCGCAAAAAGGCCACGCCCGAAAAGAAAGAGGCGCTGCTCAGCAAGATCACCGCGACACCCGATCTGGATGCGCTGAAAGGCTGCGACCTTATCATCGAAGCGGTCTTCGAAGACCCCGCCGTCAAGGCCGAGATGACCAAAAAGGTCGAAGCCGTGATCCCCGAGGATTGCATCTTTGCCTCCAACACCTCGACCCTGCCGATCACCTCGCTCGCAACGGCCTCCTCGCGGCCTGAGCAGTTCATCGGCATCCACTTCTTCTCCCCCGTGGAGCGGATGCTGCTGGTGGAGATCATCCGTGGCAACGAAACCGGCGACCGCGCCGTGGCCAAGGCGCTCGACTACGTGCGCCAGATCCGCAAGACGCCGATCGTTGTGAACGACGCGCGGTTCTTCTACGCCAACCGCTGCATCATCCCTTACGTCAACGAAGGCGCGAGGATGATCACCGAAGGCGTGGCCCCGTGGTACATCGACAACGCCGCCGCCATGCTGGGCTTCCCGGTGGGGCCGATCCAGTTGACGGATGAAACCTCCATCGATCTGGGTGCCAAGATCGCCCGCGCCACAAAGGCCGCAATGGGCAATGCCTATCCTGAATCCGGGGCGGACGATCTGATCTTCTGGATGGAAGAAGAGGGGCGTCTGGGCCGCAAGGCAAAGGCGGGCTTCTTTGACTACGACGAAAAAGGCAAGCGTCTGGGTTACTGGCACGGCATGCAGGAGAAGTACCCGCTGGCCGAAGAACAGCCCGAGCTGCAGGAAATCCAGGACCGGATGATGTTTGTGCAGGTGCTAGAGGCCGTGCGTGCGTTGGAAGAAGGCGTGCTGATGGACATCCGCGAAGGTGACGTTGGCGCGATCCTGGGCTGGGGCTTTGCCCCTTGGTCCGGCGGTCCGCTCAGCTGGCTCGACATGATTGGGACGCCCTATGCGGCAGAGCGCTGTGACGCGCTTGAAGCCAAATTCGGCGAACGCTTCAAATGCCCCGACCTGCTGCGCGAGATGGCTGAGAAAGGCCAGACCTTCTATGGCCGATTTGGTCCGGAGGCGGCAAAGGCTGCTTAAAGTAGAGACAGTCAGTCACAAGGGGCGCTAGGTTAGCGCCCCTTTTTGTCCACAGAGATGTCGGACTTCGCTGTCATTGAGGAAAGCCACCCCAGCCCGGAATCAAGGCGCAGCCGACTTTCCAAATACGTAGGCAACTGTTCGGCCCTCGTACTTAACTTTGAGACTGGCCTTCACGCATGGCCCTCACCTGGTTTTCCAAAACCGACAATCCGTGCTTTCCTGCCACTGAACCAAAGCTCCGCCGTCTGGAACAATTAAATCACCATGTCCGCTGAAACCCCTGCCCGAATAGACTGGGCCAAACACGAAGAAATCGACCAACTCGTTCCCCTTCTAACCGCGCTTTATCAACACGAGGCCCCGGATACTGGCCCGGCAAACGCTGTGGATGCGCAGACCCATGCCGAACGGCTGCTTGATCAAAAAACGCCCCATCGGCTGGCCATCGCTTGGGATGAAAATGGCAACGCCATCGGGCTTGCTGCTGCTGCCCTCATTGTATCAGTCAGCCTTCCCCAACCGGAAAACCAGCTGCAAATGGAGCTGAAAGAGCTTTTTGTGCTGCCCACGCATCGCAGCGTTGGCGTTGGTGCGGCCTTGATGGAGTGGTTGGAGGCGGAGGCTTGGGCGGCGGGGGTCTCCCGCATCGACTGGCATGTGAGGCAGTCAAACACGCGTGGCATAGCCTTCTATGAAAGGTTTGGCGGCGCGCTTGTCGCGGACCGCTTGAGCATGCGAAAAACGCGGCCAGGGGATTAAGGCACATACCCCGGAACGCCCTCAGAACATCAAAGGCAAAATGACAGAATTTACCGAAATCCCCGTGCTCGATATCTCGCCGCTGATTGAGGGCGAGGACACAACCGGTCTCGCGCGGGACTTTGCCAAAGCCTACGGGGAGACCGGCTTTGGCTACATTATCGGCCACGGGATTGACCCTGCTTTGCGTGCCGCCGTCTTTGATGCTTCTCGCCGGTTTCACGCCCTGCCAGAGGTGACCAAGCAAGCCATCGCACTGGATCGCAATCATCGGGGCTATATCGCAATCAACACCTCCACCGATGTGACAACTGACCTGGCTGAGGTGACCAAACCCAACCAATCTGCGTCCTTCATGATGATGCGCGAGGATGCGCAGGCGGACCCTGCCATATACCTCTCTGGCCCCAATCAATGGCCCGAGCTGGAAGGGTTTCGCGAAACCTGTGAGGCCTATGTCGGTGCCATGCAGGACTTGGGCCGCAAGCTCATGCAACTGGCGATGCAAGCGCTCGGCATTAACGATCACGCGATCCTCAAGGCGTTCGACACGCCCACGATCTGGCTTCGGCTGCTGCACTATCCGCCGCAACCGCCAATGGCTCCGGAAGACCTCTATGGCTCTGCGCCACACAAGGATTTTGGTTGTCTGACCCTTTTGGCCCAAGACGACGTCGGTGGGCTGCAGGTGCAGACGCCAAAGGGCGATTGGGTGGATGCGCCGCCTATGGAAGATGCGTTTGTGGTCAACGTGGGCGATATGTTGCACCGGATGTCGAACGGACGGCTGCTGTCCACCCCGCATCGGGTGATCAACGCCAGCGGCCGCGAACGCTATTCCGTGCCGTTTTTCTTTGACCCTAACGTCGCCACCACAATCGCCTCCCTGCCGGGCACGGGTGAGCCGCGCTTTGAGCCGATGAACTTCGGGGAATTCCTGCGGGGAGAGCTTGAGGCGAGCTATGACGCGCATCAGGCGGAGGCGGACTGAGAGTTCGCCCTGCCTGCATCTGTCAAAGCAAAGGGCCGCCCGATGGGGCGACCCTTTCATCCATGGGGAAGCTGGGGGCTGCAGCCTGAGACGGGCCGCGCTGGGGGGGTGTCAGATCAGCAGTGGACCGCCATTTGGCCGTCAACCCAGCCACCTGTGGCCAGGATCTGATCTTCGTAGCCCATGCATTCCGCCAGGAAGGATGCTTCGCGCGGGGCGAGCATGTCGTAGGTTTGGGTCTCTGCCTGCAACAGCACGTCAAGCGCTGTGGTGGCCAGCGGGCAATGCAGCAGCGCGCCGCCTTCGACATAAATCACCTGCTCTTGCGCAAAGAGGATGGTGATCAGCTCAACCCGGTGCTGCGGGGCCTCCCGACGGATGCCGCGCACGCCCTCCAAAGCATGCGCTGGCATCACAGCAAATGGGTCCCCATACATCTCAGCAGCGGCATCGCTCTCAACCAGCACGCCCTGATCTGCAAGCAAGGTGAGTTCCTCGCGGTTCCCCAATGCGCCTGCGGGCACAATCACTGGCCAGACCGCAGGGTCGCTGTCAGGCGCATCCAGCCACATCGTGCTGCGGCGCACTTCGACAATTTCCTGCATCCCGTTGTCAAAGGTCAGAACCTTGTCACCTGCGCTGAGCGCTTCAACAGCGCGCCAGCCCAGATTCGAGGCCACGCGGGTGCCGGCCATCAGACCCATGGTCTGTGTTGCCAGGCCGCCGTCGTAAGCCCCTGTCATTTCGACTCCACGACGTGGCATGCCGTTCTGTTTTGTGGTCCATCCAAACATTCCATCCATCCCCATGGTGGTGCGCCTGTGGCAGTGGCGCGTTGCAGTTGATGCAACCAATTGGGGTGATTCACATGGCCCAGAATTGCCGGGAAAACGGCTTGATTGGGGCATTGTTAACCAAGATCGGGACAATCCTCGGATTTTCCGAAAATTGGCCTCTAATTGTAACTATTCAGGTTGTCTCTGGGGCGTTTCAGACGCTTGATTTTGTCAGGTCGGTTCGAGTTTCTGGATGAGTTGATCGGCGGTTTTCTGGAGTGTTTCGATTATTGACCAGCCCTGTTTGCGTGCCGTTTCGATCACGGTTCTGAGGGTGCAGAAGTTTTCCGCGCCGGTCAGTGTGCGGAAGCATCCCGAGACCTTGATACGGACCTTGCCCATTCTCAGATCCCTCTCGGCCTCGTTATTTGTGAAGGGAACCTGCAAGTCGGTAAGGAAGCGCAGGACATCGGCCTTGCGGTCACGCAATCGCAGCACGAGATTGTGTCCGGTTCGCCGTTTTGGTCGTCCTCGGGGGGATTTGCCGGGCAGTGCGGGTTTCAGCGGTGGCTGGTTTTCATGTAACGACAGCCCCTGCGCGATGCAGGTGTCGTAGCGCTCATCGATGGCCTTGACCACATGCGCCGCGACATGATCCCGACCGTTTGCCCGGGCGCTGGCGGCCGCCCTTTTCGCGTCCAGCAGGATAGTCTGCATCATCGCAGCCCATGCTTCCTTTTCGATATCGACGAGCGCCTGCAACTCGCGCATGTGATGGGCATTGCAAAGGCCGTGCACGACCTCCTCCATCCTGGCGTAGGATGCCCAGTTGTCATGCACCGCAATCCCCGATACGCCGGACAGCAGATCGCCTCTGCCCGCCCCCATCCGGAAATGGCTCAGGGTCAATGAGCAGATGACATGCTGCCACCGGTTTCGGCCTTCAACCCGCAGACCTGTTTCATCCAGATGTTTCACCGCCACCTGCACACCGCACAAGGCGTCACGTACAGCGTCTGCAAAAGACAGCATGCCCTCCGCCACCTTCGCAATCAGCCGCGCCAGTGTGGCGGCGGAAATGCGCACGCCGAACAGGTCACGAAAGACCTGCGACAGACGGTCATCGGGAATGCAATGGTACGTCTGAAGATAGCTCGCCATGGCCGCAATATGATTGCCGTACTGAACCGGTGCCCTGACCCCTTCCGGGAACGTGCCGCGCACGTGCTTTCCGCAGTTCGGGCATGTGCACTTATGAGCCCGGTGCTCAGTGATCGTGAGGGGTGGCGGCGGCGGCAGGTCGAACACCTGCCGGGCTGCAAACCCCTGCGAGGGGCATTGCGTCAGATCATGATCGCAGTCGGGACAGGCTTGTGGATGATGGTCGACAACCTCGTCGGGGGTGTCCGTCTGCTCCAGGGTCGTGCCCTTGTGCCCCGGCTGACCGCCGGGCTTGCGATCCAGTTGCCCGCGCTGATCCTTCCTGCCCTTCGCCGTCGGCTTCGCAGGGCTGTCACTCGACGGAGGCTTGCTGCTGTTCCGGCTGTTCAACGCAAGGCGACGCTCAAGCCCCTCAATCCGCTGCTCAAGCACAACGATCATCTCTGCCTGTCGCCGGTTCTCCTCGACAAGATACGCAATCGTCTCACGCTGCGTTTCGATCAATTCAATCAGTTGGGACTTCGAGAGTTCAGCAAGTCCGCTGGTATGGGTGGGTTCGCCAGACATGCCCTGATCGACTCATGAAATCCTCAATCAGAAAACCGGAATGTGCTCCCCCGAGTCGATTTGACGCAGCCGAAAAACGCCACCGACAACCTGGGCAGTTACCTCTAATTTTAGTTAAATCTTCGGATGTGATCGCTAACAGGCCGGAATTTTCAGAAGGAATACCCGAATCGCGCGATATCTTCGGCGCAACACTCGGTAATGATGTCCTTCATCTTGGAAGAATAGTGATCCTTGTAGGGCCCACGGTCTGAACGGTTGACGTGATCCAGTGGCAGCTCAAACCCCAAATGTGTGATCAGAGGGGCGGCATCCTGTTCAAAATGCTCAAGTCGGACAAAGGCAGAGGCACGCTCAGTGCCATTGGCATCGGTCATGTAGCGCCGCGCAGGCCAGCTGCAAAAAGAGGCTTGGGTGGTCTTGTCTGCCAGAAACGTCTCAAACGGCGCGGATTGTGCCAGAGCGACGGCCGGATGGTCGAACCCCTGTCCTTGCAGCCAGTGATAATAGCTCACAGCCCGATCCCAGGGATTGCGCACCATGGTAAAGGTGAACATCGCCGCAATCTCATCCGTGCTTACCAAGCCGTCGATGTCTGCCAGCGTGGAATGCTTCCAAAGCCGCCCCCGCGCTTGCACATCCTTCAGCCGCCGTCGCCGTTTCAACGCCTTGGGCGTGTCACCCATCATGATATCGTCTTTCATCGCCCGCGCTTCGAGCGCGAGCGCCATCGAGGTCCCGCCGGTCTTGGGGATATGCACAAAGACATAGGAACGTCCCCGGCTGATGATCATTCCGAAACCTCCATCCCCCGGACGGGAGCAGGCCCGCTGGTCCGCAAGGCAATCACCGTTCCTGCCCCTGCGATCAGAACCATCCCAAGCAGACCCAACAGCGGCACCGACTGGCCCCACAGAATCCACGCCCAGAAGCTGGCGAAGATCAGCAGTGAGTATTCGAAGACCGCGACCTGACTTGCTTCGCCCAGTTGGTAGCCGCGAAAGATCAGCCCGATACCAAGAAGCGACCCGACCGCCTGCACCCCGAACCAGAACAACATCGCCGCATCAAGCGGCCCCCAGGACCGCAGCACAAACCCCGGATGCCCTGTTGGCGCGCCCGTTCCGTCCACCAGCAGAACGCCAATTGTGCCGAAGACACCCAGCATCGCAAAAAACCCAGCGGTCAACGTGATCGTGCTTTCCCCTTCGCACCAGGCGCGGGTGGCCACGGCCCCAATCGCATAAAGCAATCCGGCAAGCACCGGCAGAAAGGCGACCGGATCAAGGGCGGCAGGGTCAGGACGGATCACCATCAACGCCCCGGCAAACCCCATGACCACCGCCGCCCAGCGGAAGCGGCCCACCGTCTTGCCCTGAAAGAACACGCTGATCAGCACCACAAACAGCGGCGAGGTGAAAAGTCCCGCGACCACAACGCCAATAGGCATGACCGACAGGCAGCCAAAATAGATCAGCATTGCGCCTGCCTGAAACAGGCTGCGCCCTGCCACCGCCCAGAAACGGCGCGGCCAGATTGCGCCAAAGCCAATGGCCACGATCAGCCCGAGGATTGCCAACCCCATGACCGACCGCACCATATGGAACTGCCACAGCGATCCCCGCTCAGAGATGTAAGGCACGAAGTTGTCCGTCAGCCCCAGCGTGAACATCCCCGCCAGAACGGACAGGGCCGCCATCCCTGGCCTGACTATGGTCTCGCTCATCTGCAGTCCCTCAACTTCACCTCTTCCAATGGCCACGGCTCAGCCCTAATACTCAACCCCTAAAGCGACATCGCGCGTCAGGGAGGACGACATGGGTTGGATGAAAGACGAAACAGGCCTGGGCAAATGCGCGGCCAACCACGTGCCACTGACCCCGCTGTCGCATTTACAGCGCGCCGCAGATGTCTTTGCCGACCATCCGGCCATGGTCTATGGTGACCACCGTGTGACCTACGCGCAGTATCATGAGCGCGTCACCCGGCTGGCCTCCGCCATGGCAGCAATGGGCGTGGCCCCCGGCGATGTGGTGGCCACGCTGATCCCCAATGTTCCCGCGCAGGCAGAGGCGCACTTTGGCATTCCCGCCTGCGGCGCGGTGCTCAACACCATCAACACGCGCCTCGACGTCGGCACCATCGCCTACATCTTTGACCATGGGGAGGCCAAGGTGGTCCTCGTCGATACCCAGTTCATGGATGTCGCAGAGGCCGCCTGCGCGCAGATGGCGGGCACCCCGCCCCAGATCATCGAAGTCCCCGACGCGGGCGCTGGTTTCCCTGCCACCGGGCGTCACCCGACTTATGAGGATATTCTGGCCAAAGCCGATCCGGACTTCGGATGGATCATGCCAGAGGACGAATGGGAAAGCCTTGCGCTGAACTACACCTCCGGCACGACCGGCCGGCCCAAGGGCGTGGTCTATCACCACCGGGGAGCGTATCTGATGACCATGGGCACCGTCATTTCCTGGCGGCTGACCATGCATCCCGTCTATCTGACCATCGTGCCGCTCTTTCACTGCAACGGCTGGAACCACACTTGGCTGATGCCCATGCTGGGCGGCACCATCGTCTGCTGCCGCGACATCGCGGCCACGGCTGTCTATGACGCAATCGCCGACGAAGGCGTGACCCACTTCGGCGGCGCGCCCATCGTGCTGAACATGATCGTCAACGCAGACGACGCGGAACGCCGCCCCTTTGAGCACACGGTCGAAGTCTTCACCGCAGGTGCCCCCCCGGCCCCTGCGACACTGGCCAAGATCGAAGCACTGGGGTTCAACGTCACGCAAGTCTACGGCCTGACTGAGACCTACGGCCACGTCACCGAATGCTACTGGAAGGGTGAGTGGGCCGAGGTCACAGGCCCAGACCGGGCTGCCATCAAAGCGCGCCAGGGCGTACCGATGCCCATGATGGAAGACATCACCGTGATGGACGCCGACATGACCCGCGTGCCCCGCGATAGCACAACGCAGGGTGAGATCATGATGCGCGGTAATTCTGTCATGAAAGGGTATCTCAAGAATCCCGAGGCAACCGCTGAGAGTTTCGCAGGGGGTTACTTCCACTCCGGCGACATCGCGATTCAACACCCCGATGGCTACATCCAGATCGCCGACCGCGCCAAGGACATCATCATCTCGGGCGGGGAAAACATCTCAAGCGTCGAAGTCGAAGGCGTGCTGATGGGCCACCCGGATGTGAACCTTGCTGCAGTTGTCGCCAAGCCGGACAAAAAATGGGGCGAAGTGCCTTGCGCCTTTGTCGAACTCAAACCCGGTGCGGCAGAGGATGAGGCAGCGCTCATCGCCTTCACCCGCGAAACGCTGGCCGGATTCAAAGCACCCAAACGGGTCGTCTTCCAGGAGCTCCCCAAAACCTCCACCGGCAAAATCCAGAAGTTCGAACTCAGGAAAACTGCCGCAACCCTGTGAGTCGGGACCGGGTCAAGGATCGCCGTCAGGCGACAGCGCAGCTGCTTGTCCTTGACGCGGGCACGACTCGCGACACACTCGCAAATGGTCGTTCAGGACGCACTGCGCCCTGAACACCTTCTCAGCAAATCCCCAAAACCCAACAACGCACGCGAACCTTTCAAGTTTGGGCTCACATCAGCCCCAAACACCAAGAATGGTATCGCGCGTCAGCGCGGCAATCAGATCACGCCCCCTTTGCCGAACGCCATGGCCTCTGCTATCTTTGGCAAAAAAGAGCAGAGCACAGACAGGTGACAGCCCTCAGCAAATACGCGCGCCTTGAGGCGACAGCGCTCTGGCGTCCCACGCCGGACGGCCAACGGCGCGAGGTTGTGGTCTCCATCGGGGACGCGACACTGGTGATCAAGGACCTCACGGATCAGGCCCTCACGCATTGGTCACTCGCAGCCGTTGAACGCGCCAACCCCGGCACGACCCCTGCTGTCTATCATCCCGACGGCGATCCCGGAGAGACGCTCGAACTCGACGATGAAGAGACCGAGATGATCGAGGCGATTGAAACTCTGCGCCGCGCCATCGAAAAGACCCGACCCAAACCGGGCCGTCTGCGTTGGATCGGGATGGCCTTGTCCATTGCGGCGGTGGCCTGGGCGGCCGTTTTCTGGTTGCCGGGTGCGCTGCTGGATCACACGCTGGGCGTCGTCCCACAGGTGAAACGCGCACAAATCGGTGCCGATCTTCTGAAGCGGATCGAACGGGTTTCCGGCGCGACCTGCGCCAAGGCCGAAGGCGCTGCCGCTCTTGACCGCCTGGGGCGGCGCCTGAAAGCAGGGAGGATTGCGGTTCTGCCAAACATGACCCGCGACAGCCTGCATTTGCCAGGTGGCCTGATGGTCCTGAGCCGCGCGGTGATCGAAGATCACGAAGACCCCGATGTGGCAGCAGGTTACGTGGTGACCGAAGCCACCCTGCGCGCCGCCAAGGACCCTCTGCGCGATGTGTTGGAAGTCACAGGCCTGCGCGAGAACTTTCGCCTGCTCACCACCGGTGATCTCGCCTCCTCAGCCCTTGATGCCTATGCCGAGGATCTGATGACGCGGAACCGCGCGGCCCCCCCCCTTGCAGACCAGCTTGCCCGGTTCGAAGCCGCAGCGTTGCGCAGTACGCCCTACGCCTATGCCCGCGACATCACCGGAGAGACGACATTGGCCCTGATCGAAGGTGATCCTATGAACGGACGATTGACCGAACCGCTCATGTCGGATGCCGACTGGTTGCACCTGCAAAGCATCTGCGGCGGTTAATGAAAAAAGGGCCGATCCAAGACCGGCCCTTTCATGACTCAATTGCTGACAGACTTAACGGGCAACAGCGCCTGTATAGCCAACCCTCTGCAGTCGGCGCACCGCGCGATCGGTTGCGGCATTCCCCCGGAACGGCCCAGCCTGCACAACGGTGTAGCTCTTGCCACCTTTGCGCACTGTGCCCATGCGCGCCGCCATTCCCATACCGGACAGGTGCTGCGCTGCGCGCTGCGCCTTGGCCTTGGTGCTGAAGAGCCCAATCTGAACGTACCGTGCAGGGCCACTTGCTGATACCTTTGGCTGGACCCGTGCGGCGGGTTTGGCCGGGGCCGCCTGCGGCTTGGGCGCTGACCGGCTGGAATAAGTCACTTGCGCAGCGCCCGGATTGCGGATCACGCGCTTGACGGTCTGACCATTGCGCTGAACGATCCGCACCTCGCCCAGTTCCCGGCTTTGGGTCGCCACGTCAAGGTAAGGATAGACCAGCGGCACAGAGGCCGTAACGTCCCGTCCATTGGACTGATTGATCAGCCGACGCGGCACAGTATTGGTCCACATCAGCAACATCTGCCCGCGACCGGCAAGCGTCTGCTCGGCCCGCTTGGGGTTGAGGCGCCCATCTTCCCAAACACGCTTGTAGCCCTGCGGGACCGCAACGTTGGTGGTGTTGATCCGGTTGATCGCGACATGACGTGGCACCACGCGGGTACCACCGCTGACGGAAGCCGCCGGCGCAGCTGCGGTGCCCGGGCGGATGACACGAGGGCCTTGTGCGCGGCGCACCGGTGCGGCCTGTTGGGCGGCCACGCTTGTGGGCGGCACGATCCGGTGGGCTTGTGGGCCGCAGCGCACGGGCGCGCGGGCATCGCCGCGCAGATAGCGCTGAGACAGGGCCGAGGCCCCACGGCAGGTCGATGCAGCCGCCGCGACGCGCGGCGCGGGGGCAGCCGCGACTGGCGCCGGTGCCGGAGCGGGCGCAGGTCTTGGCGCGGCCACGACAACCGGCTTGGGGGCCGGGGCGGCACTGCGCGGTGCTGTTTGGCGGACAACTTGCGGTGCCGTCTGCCGACGGACCACACGTGGCGCAGGCTGGGGTGCCGGCGCAGGTGCCGCGGCGGCTGGTGCGGCCGCAGCTGTGTTTACAGTGATCTCAACCGGCTTTTCCGCAGGCGCAGGTCTTGCTGCTGGTGCCGACGCCGTCTGGGACCCCAGCGACGGGGTAAATCCGCATACCGCCTGACGGGACCGCGTCATGCGCGGGATCCACGACACGTTGCCGTCAATTCCTGCGCGGATGAACACACATCCTTTGCTGTCCACGTACTGTTTGCCCTTAAAAGAGGCAGGCGGAAACTCAGCAGGCTGCACGTTCTGAGCCTGGGCTGGCAGGCCCGTCACCCCGAAAGCAGCGGCAAGCAGAGCAGCGGTTACCAATCTGGTCAGCTTCATATCGTGTCCCCAAACACTTAGAATATCGGGCCGCAGGATGCCCCAGCCCTTCACGTGAGTCTAGAAGAACGGCTCATAAAACCATGAAAAGGCGATTATTTCGTCCCAAACATGCGGTCTCCGGCATCTCCGAGGCCCGGAACGATGTATCCGATGTCGTTCAGCTTCTCATCCACCGCTGCCGTGACGATCGGCACATCCGGATGGGCCTCCTTCATGCGGGTGATTCCCTCAGGTGCCGCCAGCAGGCACAAAAAGCGGATATTCGTGGCACCCGACTCCTTCAAAAGATCAATCGCTGCGGCAGAGGAATTGCCCGTGGCCAGCATCGGATCGACCGCTATGACCAACCGGTCTTCCAATGCCTCGGGCGCTTTGAAGTAGTACTGCACCGGTTTCAAAGTTTCTTCATCCCGGTAGAGCCCGACAAAGCCCACTCGGGCCGAAGGGATCAGCTCCAGCACGCCATCGAGCAACCCATTGCCCGCCCGCAAGATCGAAATCAGCGCCAGCTTCTTGCCATCCAGCGTGGGCGCGTCCATCGCCTGCATCGGTGTTTCAATCCGCTTGGTGGTCATCGGCAGGCCGCGCGTGACCTCATAGGCCAGCAACTGGCTGATCTCTCGCAGAAGCTGCCGAAACACGGCTGTCGGCGTTTCCTTGTCGCGCATGATGGTCAGCTTGTGTTGCACCAGCGGGTGGTCGACCACTGTCAAATGTCCGTCGGTCATGTCTGTCTCCTTCTTGTGGTCATGCGTCCTGGGGCACCGGCACGTCCAGGTGATCCGCCACCAACTGCGCCACGTCTTTGAAGCCGATTTCGCCCAACCGGCTGCGCCCACTGCCTGCAATCAGAACAGGCACGCGTTCGCGGGTGTGGTCGGTGCCCACCCAGGTGGGATCATTGCCGTGGTCTGCGGTCAGCACCAGCATGTCGCCTTCCCGCAGTCGCGGCATGAGCTTGCCGATCTCTGCATCGAACCACTCCAGCTGGCGCGCATAGCCAGACACATCACGGCGGTGGCCATAGATGCTGTCAAACTCTACAAAGTTGGCAAAGGTCAGGCTGCCGTCTGGAGCGTCATCCACCAGATCGCCCAGATGCGCCATCAATTCCGCATCCGTGCCTTTGCGCACCTCATCAATGCCTTGCATGGAGAAGATGTCACCAATTTTGCCAATCGCAAAGACCGCACCGCCAGCATCCTGCACCCAGTTCGTCAGCACCGGTTTTGGGGGTGTGATGGCATAGTCACGACGATTTTTCGTGCGTTCGAACCCGGTTTCAGCCGAGCCCACGAAAGGCCGCGCAATGACACGGCCTACCTTCATCTCGTGCAGCTTGGGGGCCACGGCTTCACAGAGCGCCAGCAGCCGGTCGAGGCCAAAATGTTCTTCATGCGCCGCAATCTGCAGAACGGAATCGGCAGAGGTGTAGCAGATGGGCCAACCGCTTTCACAATGCTGCGCGCCGAAACGGTCGATGATCTCTGTCCCTGATGCGTGACAATTGCCAAGGATGTCGTCTGTGCCTGCGGCCTCAGCGATGTGGTCTGATATCTCTGTCGGAAAGGCGGGGTCCGCATCGGGGAAGAAATGCCAGTCCCAGGGCACCGGCAACCCGGCGAGCTCCCAATGGCCTGATGGCGTGTCCTTGCCTTTGGAAACTTCAGTGGCCGAGCCCCAGCTGCCATCAACGGCTCCGCCTAGCGCGGGCGCGAACATGCCAGAGGCTTGCTCCAGCGCCGCCCCAAGGCCCAGGGCGCTCAGATGCGGCATCTCCAGTGGCCCGCTGCGCCCTTCTTCGGCTTTGCCGTCCGCACAGGCTGCTGCGACATGACCCAGCGTGTTGGCCCCGGTGTCCGGCACATCGCCGTTGAAAAAGGCGTAAGCATCAGGCGCGCCGCCAATGCCGACGCTGTCCATGACGACCAGAAAAGCGCGCGGCATCAGCCGACCCTTTCGAGGATCAGATCCGGCACCTTTGGGTTGCTGTCGGACAGGGTGATCGCGGCCCGCACCGCGGCCGCCGCGCGGTCGGCATCTGCCGGACGCGTCGCATGGACCACGGCAAGGCTTTGCCCACGCCGCACCTGGCCGCCAAGGCGTCCGAGATCAGACAGCCCTACCGCCGGGTTGATCCGGTCACTTTCCACAATCCGGCCCCCGCCAAGGCCCACCACAGCCATGCCCAGAGCTTCTCCATCAATCTCAGCGACGAACCCATCTGCAGAGGCCTCAACCTCGCGAATTACATTCGCTTCCGGCAGGAAACGGGACCAGTTTTCGACAAAGCCGACGGGTCCGCCCATGGCCGATACCATCCGGCCAAAGACCTCTGCCGCATAGCCCTTGCGGATGCATTCCACGATGGCCTCTGCGCCCACTTGCACGTCATCGGCCAGACCGCCATTGGCCAGCAAAACCCCACCGAGGGCTGCGGCCACATCCACAATCGGGCCACGCCCATTGCCCGTGAGCACGCGCATGACCTCGGCCACTTCCAGCGCATTGCCCAGTGAGGGCACCAGAGGCTGGCTCATGTCGCTGATCACCGCCGTTGTCCGGCACTTGGCCGCATTCGCCGTGCGCGTCAAAGCCTCCGCAAGCGCCTGCCCCTCCTCCAACGTTTTCATAAACGCGCCTGAGCCAACTTTGACGTCTAGAACAAGGCCATCGAGCCCTGCGGCCAGTTTCTTGCTGAGGATCGAGGCCGTGATCAAATCCAACGAGTCGACAGTGGAGGATACATCGCGCACCGCATAAAGCCGCTTGTCCGCAGGCGCGATGTCTGCTGTCGCCCCCACAATCGCGCAGCCGACTTCGGTCACAATCTTGTGGAAACGCGCGGTGTCCTGCGTTGTGGATAGACCCGGGATCGCCTCCAACTTATCCAGCGTGCCGCCAGTGTGGCCCAAACCCCGGCCCGAAATCATCGGCACGTACGCCCCGCAAGCCGCCAGCGCAGGTGCCAATACAAGGCTCACACAATCGCCCACACCGCCGGTGGAGTGCTTGTCCAGAACCGGACCATCGAGGTTCCATTTCAGGACGCGCCCGGAATCACGCATCGCGAGGGTCAAGGCAACACGGCCGATATCACTGAGACCGTTGAGGCACACGCCCATCGCAAAGGCGCCAGCCTGCGCATCAGACACCTGCCCATCCGCAAGCGCACCCGCGATCCAGGTCAGTTCTTCACGGGACAGCGATTGCCTGTGGCGCAGCTTCGCCAAAATGTCACGAGCGTTCATCTGTTAGTCCATATCCGACGCGTTGAAGGCCCCGGGCAGCAGCGCCCCAATGGTCGTGCGATCCTCAGCCCCCGTAACGGTGGCCATGGTCACCTGCACATCCGCGTCCCCAAACTCCGCCAACTTTTGCCGACATCCGCCACAAGGCGGCACCGGCCGGTCACTGCCAGCGATCACGTAAACTTCGCTCAGCCGGGTCTCTCCTGCGGCAACCATCGCCGCGATGGCGCCGGCCTCCGCACAGGTGCCCTCGGGATAGGCGGCGTTCTCCACGTTGCAGCCCACATAGACGGCGCCAGAGTCAGTCCTGACAGCCGCCCCAACCTTGAAATTGGAATAGGGCGCATGTGCGTTTTCGCGTACGTTACTTGCTGCTTGCCTCAAATCGGTCGCCATCGGTCCCCCTTTACCGTATCTATAGGAAACTCCGGCAGGAGTTGCGAGTGGCTAAACGCACAGGCTTTTCCCCGTCCTTCGGCGGCGGGAATGTGGGAATTGCCGCTCCTTCATTCTGTGCCGCCCGAACCCATATCGAACGAAAGAAGACCTTATGTCCGACACCCCAAATCTCCGACAGGCCGCACTGGATTACCACGAATACCCGCAGCCCGGAAAACTGGAGATACGGGCAACCAAGCCGTTGGCCAACGGGCGTGATCTGGCCCGCGCTTACAGCCCCGGCGTCGCGGAGGCCTGTCTGGAAATCAAAGAAGACCCCGCCCATGCTGCCCGCTTTACCGCACGCGGCAATCTGGTGGCGGTGGTGTCCAATGGTACAGCCGTGCTCGGTTTGGGCAACATTGGCGCGCTGGCCTCCAAACCGGTGATGGAGGGCAAGGCGGTCCTTTTCAAGCAATTCGCCTCCATCGATTGCTTTGACATCGAGGTAGATGAAAGCGACCCCGAAAAACTGGCAGAGATCGTCTGTGCGCTGGAGCCCTCATTTGGCGCGATCAATCTCGAAGACATCAAGGCCCCTGATTGTTTTGCAGTTGAGCGCATCTGCCGGGAGCGCATGAACATCCCCGTTTTTCACGACGACCAGCATGGCACAGCCATCGTCGTCGGTGCCGCCGCCACCAACGCGCTGCGGGTCGCGGGCAAGAAGTTTGAGGACATCAAGGTTGTCTCCATCGGCGGAGGCGCTGCAGGCATTGCTTGCCTCAACATGCTGCTGAAGCTCGGCGTGAAACGTGAAAACGTCTGGCTCTGCGACATTAACGGGCTGGTCTATGAGGGCCGGACAGAGGACATGAACCCGGCCAAGGCGGAGTACGCGCAAGCAAGCGCGCTGCGCACGCTCGATGACGTGATCCCGGACGCTGACCTCTTTCTCGGCCTTTCCGGCCCTGGCGTGTTGACGCCGGAAATGGTCAAGAAAATGGCCGCACAACCCATTATCTTTGCCTTGGCCAATCCGACGCCGGAAATCCTGCCAGACCTTGCGCGCGAGGTCACCCCCGATGCCATCATCGCCACAGGCCGCAGCGATTTTCCCAATCAGGTCAACAACGTGCTGTGCTTTCCCTTCATCTTCCGCGGCGCGCTAGATGTGGGGGCGACTACGATCAACGACGAAATGCAGCTTGCCTGCATTGAAGGCATCGCCGCTTTGGCCCGCGCCACGACTTCGGCAGAGGCTGCCGCCGCCTATCAGGGCGAACAACTGACCTTCGGACCCGAGTATCTGATCCCGAAACCTTTCGATCCCCGGCTCATCGGGGTTGTCTCCTCTGCCGTCGCCAAGGCCGCGATGGAAACCGGCGTGGCCACCAGACCGATCGACGACATGGAGGCCTACAAGCAAAAGCTCGACGGATCGGTCTTCAAGTCCGCGCTGGTGATGCGGCCCGTGTTCGAGGCCGCAAGGTCCTCCCCCCGCCGGATCGTCTTTGCCGAAGGCGAAGACGAACGTGTGCTGCGCGCGGCACAGGCGATCATGGAGGAAACGGTGGAAACACCCATCCTTATTGGCCGCCCCGAAGTGATCGAAACCCGGATCAAACGCGCAGGCCTGACCCTGCGGCTGGGCGACAACGTCGATCTGGTGAACCCCGAAAACGACCCCCGCTACCGCGACTACTGGGGCACCTACCACGATCTTCTCGGCCGGCGTGGCGCCACGCCTGATATCGCCCGCGCCATCATGCGCACCAACACCACCGCGATCGGGGCCGTCATGGTGCACCGGGGCGAGGCAGATGCGCTGATCTGTGGCACTTTCGGTGAATTCCGCTGGCATCTGGGGTACGTGAACGAAGTGTTGGGCCGAAACGGCCTGCGCCCGCATGGTGCGCTCAGCATGATGATCCTCGAAGACGGCCCGCTTTTCATTGCAGACACGCACGTGAACCTGCATCCCACGCCTGAACAGATCGTGGAAATTGCCGAAGGGGCCGCACGCCACGTGCGCCGTTTCGGGATCGAGCCCAAGATCGCCTTCTGCAGCCAGTCCCAGTTTGGCAACCAGGGCGATGGCACCGGCAGCCGCCTGCGACAGGCCATCCTGATGCTCGACGCCAAGGATGCCGGGTTCTGCTATGAGGGCGAGATGAACATCGACACAGCGCTGGACCCCGAGCTACGCGCTCGCGCCCTGCCCGGCAACCGGATGGAAGGAGCGGCCAACGTGCTAATCTTTGCTCACGCTGATGCGGCATCAGGGGTCCGCAACATCCTGAAAATGAAAGGCGGCGGGCTGGAAGTCGGCCCGATCCTGATGGGCATGGGCAACAAAGCGCATATCGTTTCGCCCTCAATCACCGCACGCGGATTGCTTAACGTCAGCGCCATCGCGGGCACACCAGTCGCCCATTACGGTTAGGCAACCCCAGTGATTCTATAAAGGGTCAAGGATCGCCACCAGGCGACCCCGCGCAGCGGGGCTTGTCCTTGACGCTGGATGGAATCGTATCAACCCTAGATGAACTGCTTTGAGGACGCACTGCGCCCCCAAGCGCTTCTCAGCAGACCAGCCCCCCACGACCCACCCCAACACCCGCAAGTTTGGGCTCACATCCGCCACATTTCCCTATAAATGGAATCGCCGCAAAGCGGCGGCATTCAGATCACGCCTCAAAACCGCAGACTGAATTCTCGGCTCAACCCGATCCGCAAGGTCACCTGATCCTCAGACCCGCCCAACGTAATCGGGCTGTCAGCCGCCGCGTTCTGCAACCGCTCATAACGCAACGCGCCCTCAACTGCCCAATTTTCATCCAGCTCATAGGTCGCAGCCACGTTCAGCCCGGCTCCCAAGACACCGCCCGATGCATCAAAGGCCGCAAAGGAAGACGTCGCGGCCTGCGTCGGTGTCACGCCAAAATAGGTCTGAGCAAACTCACTATCCCCCAGGCTCACCCGAGGGCCCGCCGTGATGGTCAGCCGGTTGTTGGGTCGAAATATCAGATCACCGCCTAGCGTCCCGGCCACCCCATCATGCCCGCCAAAGCCCTGACGCAGCTCACCAAAAACCAACCAGTTGGTTTCGCGGTAGGTCAGGCGTAAGCCCAGTTCGACGGCCCGGTCAATCTTGCCCAGACCGGCCAGCTCAGGATGATCCGCCGGATCCCGGTCGCCCAGGAAGCGAAAGGCACCCCCCAGCGCGATACCGTTTTGCGGCACGTCGCGCACACCGTTGCCGATATCCAGCGCCCCCCAGCGCAAGCCGCCAAAAGAGATCCCCAGATCGGGCGAGCCACGATAGTCATCCGATCCCGGATAAGCCGGGCCCGCCGACACGCAGAGCGAAATTGAACTGACGGTCCTGCGCTGCCGCTTGGGACCCCAATACAAGGGCCAAGCCTGCAATGGCAGATATCAAAAAACGCATTTGTGTTCCTCCGGACCTCAGGTGCTCATTAATCTAATGCTTTACCAACGTTCCCCAACACCCAAAGAGGGAAAATCACATTCAAATTTGCATTACCGCCTTTTCAGCGCACAATCACCACCCGTCGGACGGGCTCACGGCTGCCACAGGCACCCAAAAAATAATCGCCGCGCAGCGGCGGCAATCAGATCAAGCGCTCTTGTAAAGAAATTTGCCAAAACGTTGCAATACGCTCTCGACTCCCTTGCCGCTTTGCCCTCCGCTCGCGTAACCACGTGAAAAAGAGGGGATGAACCATGGGATATGCTGACACCTACGCAAGCAGCCTGAGCGATCCGGAAGGCTACTGGCTCAATGCCGCTCAGGCCATCGATTGGGAAGAGGCTCCGAAACAAGCGCTCTTTGACCGCGGGGATCACCTGTACGAATGGTTTGCCGAGGCCAAGGTGAACGGCTGCTACAATGCCGTTGACCGGCACGTCGAAAACGGGCGCGGTGATCAGGTTGCCATCATCCACGACAGCCCAATCACGAACAGTCAGGCCAAGATCACCTACGCCGAGCTTCAAACCCGCGTGGCCTCCCTTGCAGGTGCATTGGCCGCACAAGGCGTGGACAAAGGCGACCGTGTGATCATCTACATGCCAATGGTGCCGCAGGCACTTGAGGCCATGCTGGCCTGCGCACGCATCGGTGCTGTGCACTCGGTGGTCTTTGGCGGGTTCGCCGCCAATGAACTGGCCGTGCGCATTGATGATTGCACCCCAAAAGCCATCATCGCTGCTTCCTGTGGGTTGGAGCCGGGTCGCGTGGTCGAATACAAACCCCTTCTGGACGGGGCCATTGACCTTGCGACCCACAAACCCGACGTCTGCATCATTCTGCAACGGGACCAGCACCCCTGCGATCTGATCCCGGGCCGCGACATCGATTGGTATGCCGCGCAAGAGGGCGTGGCGCCTGCGCCCTGCCTGCCGGTAGAAGGCAATCACCCGGCCTACATCCTTTATACCTCCGGCACCACGGGCGCGCCCAAAGGCGTGGTGCGCCCCACCGCGGGCCATCTGGTGGCTCTGCATTGGACGATGAAGAACATCTACCAGTGTGATCCCGGCGACGTATTCTGGGCCGCCTCTGACGTGGGCTGGGTCGTCGGGCATTCCTACATCTGCTATGCGCCGCTGGTGGCGGGGAACACCACGATCGTCTTCGAAGGCAAACCCATCGGTACGCCGGACGCCGGCACCTTCTGGCGCATCATCGAAGAGCACAACGTGCGCAGCTTTTTCACCGCCCCCACCGCCATCCGGGCCGTGAAACGCGAAGACCCCAAGGGCGAATACCTGAAGAAATACGACCTGAGCTGCCTGCGCGCGCTCTACCTTGCAGGCGAACGCGCCGACCCCGATACCATCGAATGGGCACAGGACATGCTGGGCAAGCCGGTCTATGACCACTGGTGGCAGACGGAAACAGGCTACACCATCGCGGGCAACCCCGCGGGGCTGGAGGCGCTGCCAGTCAAGATCGGATCCCCGACGGTCGCAATGCCCGGATATGACGTGCAAATCCTGGATGACGCAGGCCACCCGGTTGCCGCTGGAGAACTCGGGGCCATCGCCATCAAGCTGCCGCTGCCGCCGGGCACTTTGCCCACTCTTTGGAACGCAGAGGATCGCTTCAAGAAAAGCTACCTGAACACCTTTGAAGGCTACTATGAAACCGGTGACGCGGGCATGATGGATGAGGACGGGTACCTCTACATCATGGCGCGCACGGATGATGTGATTAACGTGGCGGGCCACCGTCTGTCTACCGGGGCCATGGAAGAAGTCCTCGCAGGCCACCCTGATGTGGCCGAATGCGCAGTGGTGGGCGTTTCCGACGCGCTCAAAGGCCAGTCGCCTGTGGGCCTTGTTTGCCTCTCCAACGGTGTGAACCGCCCGCATGACGAAATCGCATCGGAATGCGCCCAGCGTGTGCGCGACCAGATCGGGCCAGTGGCCGCTTACAAACAAACGCTTGTGGTGGACCGCCTGCCGAAGACGCGTTCGGGCAAGATCCTGCGCGGCACGGTAGTCAAGATTGCCGATGGTGAGGATTTCAAGATGCCCGCGACCATCGACGATCCCGTCATTCTGGATGAGATCAGGGACGCCCTGAAAACGATTGGCTATCCCAAGTAGCGCGCGGGTTTTGCCCACAAATTGTGCATTCCAAAATTGTGATTTGCGCAAAACTCTTTTGTCTGTCTAGGCTGGAGTTAGATCAGACAAAGGATTGAACATGCGCAGATTTTTGTCAGTTGCCCTCGTGCTGCTTGGCCTGCCCGCCTGGGCCTCAGAAGGGGAACGCGTCACCGTCACCGGAGAGATCATCGACACCTGGTGCTACTATTCCGGGGTGATGGGGGGGCCGGATGCGGTTGTGGGTTCGGCCCATCACACTTGCGCGCTATGGTGTTCCGCCTCTGGTATCCCCATCGGTCTGCTGACAGAAGACGGAACCGTCTACACCATCCTTAAGCTCGGCCCGCAAGACAACGTCACAGGCGGTGAGACGGCGCTGAGACTGGCCTCGCACACTGTAACGGCGGACGGCATGTTCTATGAACGGGATGGCGTGAAGTACATCATCGTCGAAAAAGTGGTCGAAGACTTTGGCATCGTGAACCTCACCCACGAGGACGTTGACGTAGTGCCACCTTTCGCCATTCCAAAACCCAAGAAATGAGGAGGCTGATGATGTTGCGTTCAAGCCTTTCAATCGCCCTTGCCCTTATCGCCGCCCCCTTGGCCGCGCAGGACTTTTCCGAAGGCTCCAATGCCCGCTCGTGGAACCTCTACGCCGAAGAACCCGCAGTTTTTGAAGCGCGCGTGATCGACGTAATGTGTGATCTGACGGGCGATTGTCCAGAGAACTGCGGCGGTGGCGACCGCCAGTTGGCGCTCAAGCGCGCCGCTGATGACGTCACGGTCATGGTGCTCAAAAACAATCAGCCTGCGTTTACCGGGGCGGTGGTCGATCTGCTGCACTATTGCGGGCAGGACATCACCGTTGACGGGTTGATGATCAACGACGAGGATTTCCCGATCAACAATGTCTATCTGGTGCAGCGCATCAAGGCGGGCGATGCAGATTGGGTCAAGGCCAGCCAGTGGACCAAGGTCTGGGCGGCAGAAAACCCCGAAGCCAAAGGCAAAGGCCCCTGGTTCCGCCGCCACCCTGGCGTGCTGGCGCAGATCGAGGCCGATGGTTATCTGGGTCTTGGTCTTGAAGTGGACGAAGAATTCAAGGCCTACCTTTTCGAATGAGGGGATTGCTTGCCGCTCTTGTCCTGCTGGCCACCCCACTGGGTGCCCAAACGGCCCTGCCCTTCGATGTGGGCGGGCCCTTTGCGCTGATCGACCACACCGGCGCGCCGCGCACGCAGGAGGACCCCAGAGGTCAGCCGCAGTTGCTCTTCTTTGGCTACGCAAATTGCCCCGGCATCTGCACGGCGGCCCTGCCAATGATGGTGGGGGTTGTCGAACAGCTGGCCAAGAAAGGGGTGACGGTCACGCCTGTCATGATCACCGTTGATCCCGCGCGGGATCAGGTAGGCAATATGGAAGCGCTTCTGGGCTACCATCCTGATTTCATTGGCCTTACGGGCGACCCACAGGCACTTGATGCGGCCTACAAGGCGTTCTCGGTTGATCACAAGCTGGCATATGACGACCCGGAGTATGGGCCGGTCTATACTCACGGCTCTCTGGTTTACCTGCTGGACGCCGAAGGCAAGGTGCTGACGCTGATCCCACCAGTGATGGACGAATGGACCGCAGCTGACGTGGCTTTGAAGTACGTGGGACAAGGCAGCTAGCGCGCCGCCCGGCCTTAAATCTGAGACACGCATACCCTGCCCGAAATCAAAGACTTCAACGGGTTGAATGATACGAGATGTTTCAGGTTATCCCGGTTTTGCGCTAGTTGAATTGCTCAGAGATCAACCGCTCTTCCAGCCCGTGGCCGGGATCGAACAGGATCGCATGGGACACCGAAGGCATTGAGCGGATCTCGACCCGCACCACATCGCGGTGAGACTTGCCATCCGCATCTGCCATGACCGGGCGCTTCTCCGGCTCCAGCACGTCAAATTGCACAACAGCCGCTTTGGGCAGCAGCGCTCCTCGCCAGCGCCGGGGTCGGAACGCTGCCACCGCCGTCAGTGCCAGCACGTCCGCGCCAATTGGCAAAATCGGCCCGTGGGCAGAATAATTGTAGGCCGTGGATCCGGCGGGTGTTGACACAAGCGCGCCATCGCACACCAGTTCCTGCATCCGAAGACGCCCGTCTACCGTGATCTGCAGCCTCGCCGCTTGCGGGCCCTGCCGCAGCAAGGACACCTCGTTGATCGCCAAAGCCTCTGACACCGATCCGTCTGCATGGGTCGCGCGCATGGCCAGCGGATTGATCTCAGCCCGCTCAGCGGCAATCAGGCGGTCGATAAGATCCGCCTCCCCGTAGGAGTTCATAAGGAACCCGATGGTGCCTCGGTTCATCCCATAGACCGGTGCGGTCAGGGGTTGGGAGTCATGCAGGGTTTGCAACATGAACCCGTCGCCGCCCAGCGCCACGATCACCTGCGCCTCTTTGGGATCGACGTTG
Source organism: uncultured Sulfitobacter sp. (assembly GCA_963422245.2). GTDB lineage: Bacteria > Pseudomonadota > Alphaproteobacteria > Rhodobacterales > Rhodobacteraceae > Sulfitobacter. The sequence goes on from CAXMWW010000022.1 coordinate 128,327, forward strand.
CCATAGCGGTCTGTCAGCGCATTCAGCGCCGCTTGGGCACTTGGGGCGGTGCTCGCAACAAAGGCGATCTTCATGATCAGGCGTCCTGTTTCCGATCGGGACAAGTGTTGACGAAACAAACACATTTTGATGGCTTTCGCCAGCGTTGCCGCTCTGACTGACCCAAGCGTCGTAATGACGCCTTTCGGCTCTGGGCTGTTTCGGCTAGAAGCCCCGCGAAACATCGCCCTTTTGAAGGAACCCGCCCATGTCAGGCTTTTTCTCCGCAGCACTTGCAGACACCGACCCCGCCCTCGCCAAGGCCATCAGCGACGAATTGGGGCGCCAGCGCGACGAGATCGAGCTAATTGCTTCGGAAAACATCGTCTCTGCCGCCGTGCTTGAAGCGCAGGGGTCGATCATGACCAACAAATATGCGGAAGGCTATCCGGGTCGTCGGTACTATGGCGGGTGCCAATATGTGGACGTGGCTGAAAACCTGGCGATTGAACGGGCCTGTGCTCTTTTCAACTGCGGGTTCGCAAATGTGCAGCCGAACTCCGGCTCTCAGGCGAACCAGGGTGTGTTTCAGGCGCTGTTGCAGCCCGGCGATACCATTCTGGGCATGTCGCTTGACGCAGGTGGCCACCTGACGCACGGGGCCAAGCCCAACCAGTCGGGCAAGTGGTTCAATGCCGTGCAATACGGCGTGCGCAAGCAGGACAACCTGCTGGACTACGATCAGGTTGCCGAACTGGCGGCTGAGCATCAGCCAAAGATGATCATCGCAGGCGGCTCCGCCATCCCGCGCCAGATCGATTTCGCCCGCATGCGTGAGATTGCCGATAGTGTCGGTGCCTACCTTCACGTGGATATGGCACACTTTGCGGGTCTTGTGGCAGCGGGTGAGCACCCCTCCCCCTTCCCGCACGCGCATGTGGCCACAACCACCACGCATAAGACGTTGCGCGGCCCACGCGGCGGCATGATCCTGACTGATGACGAGGCGCTGGCGAAGAAGTTCAACTCTGCCATTTTCCCCGGCATTCAGGGCGGCCCCCTGATGCACGTGATCGCGGCGAAGGCCGTTGCGTTTGGAGAAGCCCAGCAGCCTGAATTCAAGGACTACATCAAGCAGGTGATTGTGAACGCTCAGTCGCTCTCCGATCAGCTGATCAAAGGTGGGCTGGACACAGTCACACACGGCACCGACACACACGTGGTATTGGTCGACCTGCGTCCAAAGGGCGTGAAGGGCAATGACACCGAGAAGGCTCTGGGTCGCGCGCATATCACTTGCAACAAGAATGGTGTGCCGTTTGACCCTGAAAAGCCGACCGTGACATCTGGGATTCGGCCGGGTTCCCCTGCCGGCACGACCCGGGGCTTTGGAGAGGCTGAATTCCGCCAGATCGCGGATTGGATCGTCGAGGTTGTAGATGGGCTGGCCGCCAATGGCCCGGACGGCAATGCAGCGGTTGAGGAAAAGGTGAAGGCCGAAGTCGCCACCCTTTGTGCGCGCTTCCCGATGTATCCCAATCTGTGAAGCGGTGGGTGGGCGCGTCGCCCACCCCAGCTCAACGCGCGTCCAGCGCCAGCTTGCCGCCCAAACCGATCAGCAGCCCGCCCCCCAGCCGTCGGAGCCATAGCCCGCCGCTGGGCGCGCCCCGCAGGGCGGCTGTCACACGGTCGGCCAACAGAACGCACAGCACATCCGCGCTGGAAAAGACCACGTTCACGATCGTTCCAAGCACCAACAGTTGCAGCCAGATCGGAAAACTCGCTGCGGCATCCGTGAACTGGGGCAAAAAGGCGAGGTAGAAGAGCGCCGTCTTGGGGTTCAGCACCTCCACCGTAACGCTTTCCCAGAACGCGCGGCGCGGGCTTTTGACTGCAACGGTGGGCATCTGTGCGACGGACGTACGGGCGGACAGGATCAGCCGTGCCCCCAGCCAAACAAGATACGCTGCCCCCACCAGCTTGAGCACCAGATAAAGCGTCGGCACAGCCTGAAAAAGCAGTGCCAAGCCAAAAGCTGCAGCTATCACATGAACATAGCCCCCGATGTGCAGACCCAAGGCAGCCATCCACCCGGCCTTTCGGCCTCGCGCGATGGTCTGCGCCGCAGCATAAAGCAGCGCAGGCCCGGGCATGTAGCCAAAGATCAACGTGGCAACGGCAAAGGCGGTCAGAAGTTCAAGGGACGGCATCGGGCGCTCCTTCAAGATACTGTTCCAGTTGGGCAAAGAGCGTCTACGAAGGCAAGGGATATCAGCGATGCCCGAAAGACATGTCGCGTATCACCACTCCTTCGCGCTAACCTGAAGGAAACAGTAAGGAGCCCCAGAGTGATCATCCACCGCGCAGGCAGCCGCCCGTCCAACTCTCCCAACCCCGACTACTTCACCGGCACCGTCCGCATGGACCCGCTTATCAACAGCCCGGCCCCGGCGCGGCTCAATGCCATCAGCGTGACCTTTGAGCCCGGCGCACGCACCGCTTGGCACACCCATCCTCTGGGCCAAACTCTGATTGTGACCTCGGGCCTTGGGCGCGCCCAGCGCGAAGGCGAACCGATCCAAGAGATCCGCCCCGGCGATGTGGTCTGGTTTGAACCGGGCGAAAAGCACTGGCACGGGGCCGCGCCCGACTGCGCCCTGACCCACATCGCCCTGCAGGAAATGGTAGATGGCTCCGCCGCAGATTGGCTGGAGAAAGTATCGGACTCTGATTACAGCGGCTGACCCGCGACGGAAAAATGCGGCAACCGCGTATCACCTTCAGAAACGCAATTTCTGAGAGGTTTTTCATGCGCATCCCATTCACCCTTCCCGTTCTTGCAACCGCAGCCGTGCTGGCGCTTAGTGTTGTCGCCACGGCTGCCGTCAAGGTCAGCACCCCTGACGGGCAACGTTGCATCAGTTCCAACGGCCTGCCCGATCATGCGACCGGCACGTTCCCGAACCGCAACAATCCGCACGCGATCCGCGCTCAGAACATCACGTTTTGCGTCACCGACAGCCCAACCAAAGGCAACAGGGCGCGCGAGGTTCCGGTTACCGGCATCGCCATAAATGGCGTGAAGATCCGCCCCGGCACGGCGGACTATTTTGACGCCTCCTCGCCGCGTGGGCATTCGCGGGATCGGTCGTCTGGCTGGAACCTCGACGGAATGGGCGCGCGGGACCTGCTGGGGCTGGATGCGCAGAACGCGCATGTTGGACCGGAGGGCGACTATCACTACCACGGGATGCCGCCTGCGTTGCAATCGGTGAACGGCGGCACGTTGGTCGGTTGGGCGGCGGATGGGTTTGAAATCCACTACATCGGCAGTGGCGCGCGGTCATCCTATATGCTGCTGCCCGGGGCCCGAGACAGCGCGCCGGGGGGCACACATGATGGCACCTACAACGAAGACTGGACCTTCGTGAAAGGGGCCGGGAACCTGGATCAATGTAACGGCGGCATGGTGGACGGGCACTACGTATACTTCGCAACAGACACTTATCCGTTCTTCCCACGGTGCCTTTACGGGACGGACATCACGCGGTTTCGTTGACCGCAAAAAAGGGCGGCCATTCCGGGCCGCCCTTTCCTGTTCTTTTTGAGCCTCAGCGCTTTTCGTCGCTCACGAACTCTTCGAGGATCTTCTCGTTCTTGGCCTCTTCGATCTTGCGAATGCGGTCCTCGTTCGAACGCCAGTCAAAGCGGTATTTCACCAGGTTAATCAGGCTCAGCGTCAGCAGCACAATGCCCATGCCCCAGTAGCCTTTGGTGGCCAGTGGCACCTCGGTCGAGAGCCAAAGCGAGATGGCAAGCAGGGCATAGGCCGCCGCCACACCAGCGGCGTTCAGGAACATGATCAGGGCGTTGTCGTTACGTTCGTAGGTCATTGGTTATCTCCAGTTTTGAGTAAGTTCAGGGGTCCCCACCCAGTGGGGGTTACTTCTTGGGCTTCGTTTCAAAACGGCTCAGCACATCGCTGGCCGTCACGCGGGTCTTGGGGCCAAAGCCTGCGTCTGACATCCGGTTATCAAGGCCTGTGTGGTCCAGCCCCCGGTCGATCTCAGCCAGGATCTGGCTTTGCTCAAAGGGGTCATCCTTGCCCAGCACGCGGCCAATCAATTCTTCGGCTTCGTCCATCGCGGTACTGCCACCCAGATGACGGCCAAGACGGCGCTGGATGCCTTGCTCTCGCTTGACGGCTGCGGCTGCGACTGCGCCCTGTTTGAGGTCAATAATCCGACGGTTCGCCGCCTCAATCGAGGTGCGCAGCTGTGCGATGCGCAGTTCCAACCGCTGTACCGTTTCGCGGCGCATCACCAGATTATTCTCCATCTCTGCAATGGCACCTGCGGCCTGTTCGGCCATATCCATGCGGCCCGCGTCCAATGCGGCCTGCGCACGCTCCATCATCTCGGCCACGCGCTTTTCGATGGCATCGATCTGGCGCGCTTCACTGCGTTCACGCTGGATCAGGCTAGCCAGCCCAACCTTTGCAGCCTTCAGCTGGGCCTGTGCCTCCCGCAGTTTCTGATCGATCAGCTCAATCGAGAAATGATCACGCACCTGCTCTTCTGCGCGGGCGGATGCGCCCAAGAAAAGCGTTTTCATCGTCGTCAACATCGTTCCCTCCTTTGAATATGAACAACGTTCACGAAATCGAATAAGCGATTCCCGAACGGCGTTCAAGAAAAAAAATGAACACCGTTCAAAAACTAACTGTTTCCGATTTGTCCGATGATCTGGCTCATCATCTCTTCCAGCTGATCTAAAGGCACGGCAGAGATGCGCCGCTCCAATCCCAGAAGGACGATCCCGTGGACGGAGGAAAAGAGCCCCCGCACCATCAGGTCGAGTTCCGGCTTGGATTTTTCCGGGAAGAGTTCGGCAAGCGGTGCCGCGATCAGGGCAAAGACCGCGGCCAGCTCCTCCAGATACCACTGCGGCACTGGCCCTTCGATGGACATTTCCAGATCAAAAAGCGCCCGCCACAGGTTCGCATGGTCAGACGCAAAGTGCAGGTAAGCGTGGCTCATGGTAATGAGCTGCGCGTTCGGTGCGGCATCTTTGGCCGCCGTCACTTTTTCGCTGACATAGGCTCCGAGCCGCCGGAACGTGCGCCCGTTCACGGCCATGGCCAGTGCATCCATGTCGTCAAAGATGTTGTAGATCGCCCCGACGGAGCAGCCGACCTCCTGCGCCATCGCCCGCGCTTTGAGGCTGGAAAGCCCCCCTGCCTGGATCTGTGCCTCGGCGGCGTTGATCAGCGCCTCGCGCAGCCTTGCGTGTTTTGCAGCGACCTTGCCTGCCATGCGGTCCTCAGTGTTGTCCCAGAATATTGAGTACGCGGCCCATACCGTCGTTCACAAAGAATCGCCGCACGCCCCAGGGTTCATCCGTCAGCGGATAGGTGATGGGGATGCCAAGCTCCTGTGCGCGGTCATGCACCGCATCCACATCATCGACTTGAATGGACAGATCCGGCACAGGCGCGCCACCCCCACCTTCGGAGGCGATGCTCAGTTGGACCGGGGCCAGCTCACCCGTGCTCAAGGTGGTGATCCACCCCATCTCCATCAGCACATTCATGCCAAAAAGCCGCTCATAAAACGCTGCCGTCCCGGCAACGTCCGTTGCCGCAAGGTTGGCCACAATCTTGACCACCGTCATGGTGCACCCCCGCAATCAGACATAACCACGCCAGCGCAACACCAAAAGGACACCGACAATGAACAGCAGGATGTTGGTTGCCAGCGACCCGGCAAGCGACAGCCACCAACCTTTGCGGCGGTCGGCGACGTCGATCGCCTCCAGATGGCTGTTGAGCGCAGCAAAGGCCTGATCCACCTCTGCCGGACGCAGCTGGCGCGCGAGTTTCGGGTTGGCAGCCAGCTGTTCGGCCCGCAACAGCACCTCCCCTTGCCGCCGCATCCCGCGTGGCAGACGGCGGCCCGCACGCTTCAGCGCCTGCCGCAAGGATTTACTGCGCACGCCCAGCTTGGCTTCCAACAGTTTGCGCAAAGCGAGCGTCTTGCCCGAGATATCCGCCGCATCCATCATGGCGCAGCACTACCGCACTGGCGTTCGCGTCGCAATGGCACTACCTCTGGGCGCATGTTGAACTATGGCGACATCGACAACAGCGGTGGCGGTGCGGCACCGCTTGTGATTGTGCACGGGCTCTACGGGTCGGGGCGCAACTGGGGCGTGATTGCCAAGCGATTGTCGGATGGCAGGCGCGTGATCACACCCGACATGCGCAACCACGGGCTGAGCCCCCGCACTCAGACGCATAGCTACTTTGATCTGGCCGATGATCTGGCGGAACTGGTGGGTCACATCGGCGCGCCTGTGGATCTGTGCGGCCATTCCATGGGCGGCAAAGCGGCAATGGTATTGGCGGTGCAGCGTCCCGAACTGATCCGTCGCCTGATCGTCGCGGACATCGCCCCCGTCGCCTATGCCCACACTCAACAGATGTTCATCGACGCCATGCGGCAGGTCGACTTGAGCCGGATCACCCGCCGCTCAGATGCCGAGGCCCAACTGGCAGAGGCCGGGGTTGAGCGCGCCTTACAGAGCTTTTTTACCCAATCGCTTGATGTACCTGAAAAACGCTGGCGGCTGAACCTTGATACGCTGGAAGCGGAAATGCCAAAGATCATCGGCTGGCCCGAGGATGTATCCGGCCACTTCGACGGGCCAACGCTGTTCTTGTCCGGAGGGGCGTCCGACTACGTCCTGCCTGACCACCGCGACACCATCAAGTCGCATTTTCCCGCCGCGCGCTTTGCCAAACTGCCCGGCGCGGGCCACTGGCTGCACGCTGAAAAACCACGCGAATTCGAAGCGGCGGTGCGCGCATTTCTGGACGCCTGACCCCCTGCTATTGACGGCCACACCCCGGATCGGAAAAATTAACCTTTGACGCATGTGACAACGGTGGAGAGGGGGCATGTGGAAGAACTTGTTGGGCCGCGTTTTGCGCGCCATGATGGTCCGCGACCAATTGAAGGTCACATTTCCGGACGGCACGTCGGAGACCTTTGGACCAGAAGGCGGCGACCGCGCGCATTTGACCATTGAGGATGACGCGACCCTGCGCGCGCTTTGCCGCAATCCTGAGCTGGGCCTCGGCGAAGGGTTCATGGACGGAAAGATCACGCTCAATAACACCACCCTGGATGACCTGCTGCGCATCCTCATTCTGAACCGCGAAGCTGGGAGTCTTCCGATCTGGCTGCTGGCCTCCAATCGGTTCAGCTATCACATGCGGCGGTTTATCCAGCGCAACGCCCCAGCCCGTTCCAAGGCGAACGTGGCGCATCACTATGACATCTCTGACGATCTCTACCGGCTCTTTCTAGACGAAGACATGCAGTATTCCTGCGCGTATTTCACCAAGCCTGATATGCCGCTGGAAGAGGCTCAGAAGGCAAAGAAAGCGCATATCGCTGCCAAACTGTGCCTGGAGCCGGGTCAGCGTGTGCTCGACATTGGCTGCGGCTGGGGCGGCATGGCGCTGACACTGGCCCGGGACTTTGAAGTTGAGGTTACGGGCATTACGCTGTCGGAAAACCAGCTGGCCACAGCGAAAAAACGGGCGGAGGCCGAGGGGCTTGCAGACCGCGTGACCTTCCGGTTGCAAGACTACCGGAACGTCGATGACCAGTTTGACCGCATCGTGAGTGTTGGCATGTTGGAACATGTCGGCGTGCCGAACTTCTACACCTATTTTTCCACCGTCGCAAGGCTGCTCAAACCGGACGGCGTGGCCCTGATCCACACCATTGGTCGCAGTGCGCCACCGATGTCGCATTCGGCCTGGATCAACAAATACATCTTCCCCGGTGGCTATGTGCCTTCGCTCTCTGAACTTGCACCCGCCATGGAGCGCTCCGGCCTCTGGCAAACTGACCTGGAGGTCTGGCGCCTGCACTACGCCTACACCCTGCGCCACTGGCGTGATCGGTTTGAGGCGAACCTGGACAAGATTGCGGCCATGTATGACGCGCGGTTCATCGCCATGTTCCGCTACTACTTTGCCGTCTGCATCGCGGCGTTTGAGTATCAGATGCAGGGCGTCTATCAGATACAGCTGGCGCATCGGCGCGATGCTGTGCCGCTGACACGAGACTATTTGCACCCGCGCGGGTGATATCAGCCCGATTCCCCCCTTGCACCTTCCCGCGCCATCCCTATAACCCACGACAATTTGCACATAGGGGGGCGCGCTCATGCCAAAACGGACCGATATCAAATCGATCATGATCATTGGCGCGGGTCCTATTGTCATCGGTCAAGCCTGCGAATTCGACTACTCCGGCGCGCAGGCCTGCAAGGCGCTGAAAGAGGAAGGCTACCGCGTCATCCTCGTCAACTCCAACCCCGCCACCATCATGACCGATCCCGGGTTGGCGGATGCCACCTACATTGAGCCCATCACGCCTGAAATCGTCGCCAAAATCATCGAAAAGGAACGTCCCGACGCGCTCTTGCCCACCATGGGCGGGCAGACCGGGCTGAATACCTCGCTGGCTTTGGAAGAAATGGGCGTGCTCGACAATTTCAACGTCGAGATGATCGGGGCCAAGCGCGAAGCCATTGAAATGGCAGAAGACCGCAAGCTTTTCCGCGAAGCGATGGACCGCCTGAACATCGAAAACCCGCGCGCTACAATCGTCACCGCGCCTATTGAGGACGGCAAGAAAGACCTTGCCGCAGGTGTCGCGCTGGCCTTGGACGCGCTTGAGGACATCGGCCTGCCCGCGATCATCCGCCCTGCCTTTACTATGGGCGGGACAGGCGGTGGCGTGGCGTACAACCGCGAAGACTATGAGCATATCTGCCGGTCAGGCATGGATGCCTCCCCAGTTGGTCAGATCCTGATCGACGAGTCGCTGCTGGGCTGGAAAGAATACGAAATGGAAGTCGTGCGGGACACAGCCGATAACGCCATCATCGTCTGCTCCATCGAAAACGTGGACCCGATGGGCGTGCACACGGGCGATTCCATCACCGTGGCCCCTGCCCTGACGCTCACGGACAAAGAATACCAGATCATGCGGAACCACTCGATCGCCGTGCTGCGCGAGATTGGCGTGGAAACGGGCGGCTCCAACGTGCAGTGGGCCGTGAACCCCGCCGACGGGCGAATGGTTGTGATTGAGATGAACCCGCGGGTGTCGCGTTCCTCCGCTTTGGCGTCTAAGGCTACAGGCTTCCCGATTGCCAAGATCGCCGCGAAACTGGCCGTGGGATTCACTCTGGACGAGCTCGACAATGACATCACGGGCGTGACCCCTGCGTCCTTTGAGCCGACCATTGACTACGTCGTCACTAAAATTCCGAAGTTCGCGTTTGAGAAATTCCCCGGCTCCACCCCTGACCTGACCACCGCGATGAAGTCTGTGGGTGAGGCCATGTCGATTGGCCGTACAATTCACGAGTCGATGCAAAAGGCATTGGCGTCGATGGAATCGGGCCTGACCGGATTTGACGAGATCGACATCCCCGGCGCACCGGACAAAGCGGCCATCGTCAAAGCGATCAGCCAGCAAACGCCGGATAGGTTGCGCACCATCGCGCAGGCCATGCGCCACGGCATGAGCAACGATGAAATCCACGGCGTCACGATGTTTGACCCCTGGTTCCTCGACCGCATTCGGGAAATCATCGACGCCGAGGAAGAGGTCCGTCAGAACGGACTGCCTGTCACCGAAGAAGGCCTGCGCCACCTCAAGATGCTGGGCTTCACCGACGCGCGACTGGGCCATCTGACCGGGCGCGACGAAGACAACGTGCGCCGCGCGCGCCTGAACCTTGGGGTGAAGGCTGTCTTCAAGCGCATCGACACCTGCGCCGCCGAATTCGAGGCCCAGACGCCTTACATGTACTCCACATACGAAGCGCCAATGATGGGCGACGTGGAATGCGAAGCGCGGCCCTCTGACCGCAAGAAGGTCGTGATCGTTGGCGGTGGCCCGAACCGGATCGGTCAGGGCATCGAGTTCGACTATTGCTGCTGTCACGCCTGCTACGCGCTAACCGACGCGGGTTATGAAACCATCATGGTCAACTGCAACCCGGAGACGGTTTCGACCGACTATGACACCTCCGACAGGCTCTATTTTGAACCGCTCACGTTCGAGCATGTCATGGAAATCCTCCGGGTCGAACAGGAAGCGGGCACGCTGCACGGCGTGATCGTGCAGTTCGGCGGTCAGACACCTTTGAAGATCGCGGGCGCCTTGCACGAGGAAGGCATCCCGATCCTTGGCACCACACCGGACATGATTGACCTTGCCGAAGATCGCGAACGCTTCCAGCAGTTGGTCGAGGACCTGAAGCTGAAGCAGCCCAAGAACGGCATCGCCCACTCGGACGCAGAAGCAATCGATATCGCGGGCGATATCGGCTTCCCGCTGGTGATCCGCCCCTCTTACGTGCTGGGCGGCCGCGCGATGGAGATCGTGCGCGATCAGGTCAGCCTGGAACGCTATATCTTGGAGGCTGTTGTGGTTTCCGGCGACAGCCCGGTGCTGCTCGACAGCTATCTGTCAGGCGCAGTCGAGCTGGATGTTGATGCGCTTTGTGACGGGCAAGACGTTCATGTCTCCGGCATCATGCAGCACATCGAAGAGGCGGGCGTGCATTCCGGCGACAGCGCCTGTTCTTTGCCCCCCTATTCACTGTCCGATGACATCATTGCAGAAATCACCCGCCAGACCGAACTGCTGGCGCGCGGCCTGAATGTGGTCGGCCTGATGAACGTGCAATTCGCGGTGAAAGACGGTGAGATCTACCTGATTGAGGTTAACCCCCGCGCTTCACGGACTGTGCCGTTTGTGGCCAAAGCCACCGATTCAGCCATCGCTTCTATCGCGGCGCGGCTCATGGCGGGCGAGAAACTATCGGCTTTCCCCAAGCGCGCGCCTTACCCGTCGCAGTCCTCCTACTCGGACGTCCTGCCGCTGGGCGACCCGATGACGCTGGCCGATCCGAACATGCCCTGGTTCTCGGTCAAGGAAGCCGTGATGCCATTCGCCCGGTTCCCCGGGGTGGACACGATCCTCGGGCCCGAAATGCGCTCCACCGGAGAGGTTATGGGCTGGGACCGCGACTTCCCCCGGGCCTTCCTCAAGGCGCAAATGGGCGCGGGCACGATGCTGCCTTCTGAAGGTTGCGTATTCTTGTCGATCAAGGATGACGACAAGACGGCAGACATGGTGGAAACCGCGAAAATACTCATAGAACAGGGATTTACTCTTGTCGCCACACGCGGCACGGCGTCCTGGTTAACCGAGCACGGCCACCCCTGCGAGACGGTGAACAAGGTCTACGAGGGTCGCCCGGACGTCACGGATATGATGAAAGATGGCAAGGTGCATCTGGTCATGAACACGACCGAAGGCGCGCAGGCGGTGGAGGACAGCAAATCCATCCGCTCCATCGCGCTGTACGACAAGATCCCCTACTACACGACCGCAGCCGGTTCCTACGCGGCGGCTCTCGCCATCAAGGCGCAGGCTGAAGACGAGATCGGGGTGAAGTCGCTGCAGGCGTAATGCCCCCGGCACCATGCCCCTTGCTCTACCCTCCCCAATAGTGCCCTTTGGCCTTGGCAAAGCTCTTGTCCATTAGGTCCGCGAAGATGGATGCCTTTTGCAGCGCACGCATCTCAATCGGTTGACCTTGTGTGGCCGCCACCAGCGTCGGTCTGGCCTTCGCCCAAAAGGTTGCAATTTTGTCGAGCAGCACCCGGGCTGAGACATTGGGCGGGGCAGGAATGCCCCTTCTTGCGGCGCCGTCACGCAGCGCTGTCAGTTCCGTCTCAAAGAGCTCAAATGACGCCAGAAACTGTGCCTTGCCCGCCGCGCTCAGCAGCCCGACCTGCAACAGACAGGTGTCGCGTAACAGCGCCTGCAGGCGTGCGGATTGGTCCTGCAAGGCGCGGAAAGCGGCGAATGATATGCCTTGCTCCGCGCCTGAAACCAGAGCTGGCAGAGCATTGTTTTCCAAAGCTGTTAGCCGGGCTTCCGTATCTGGGCCACCCTCGAGAAACAAGGTCATTGGGACATGGTGCAAGTCGCCCGCAACGATCTGCCGGGCAGACAGGATAACGCCACGAGACTGCCGATAAAGGTCGCGCAGCGCTGCCTGCATGTCGGGATCAGCTTCAGGCGGTAAATCCGCTGCTCCGCCGCCTTCCTGAAGCGTCATCAGCGCCTCATCGAAACCCTCAGCGGCAGTATTGGCGGCCTTGCTGAGCAAGGCCCGATCAGCCCCTGCGATAAGATAGCACACCGACTTGCTCATCTTGTGCAGACGCGCCTTTTGGCCCATCAGCAGCTCTGCTCGAACAACGGATGCGTCGCGGGCGAGGGCAGGCAGTGCGCCACCCGCAAAGGAAACCGACACTGCCAGAATGAGCAAAAATCTCAACATTTCCAGGTGGCATCTAACAGCAACGCGTAAAGGGTTGGTAAAGGCATCCGCTTGACCTTACCGGTGCTTTTCGGCCAGATCACGAGACGCTTGAAAAGAGGTCGGACATGCATACACCTGCCATAACGGGGACCGGGGTCTTCACGCCCGATGAGGTCATCACCAATGCGGAACTGGTGGAGGCGTTCAACAAATACGTCGACCTTTACAACGAAGAACACGCCGCCGAAATCGAAGCGGGGGAGCTGACCGCCAAGGAGCATTCTTCAGAAGAGTTCATCGTCAAAGCGTCAGGCATTGAACAGCGCTATGTGCTTGATAAAAAAGGCGTACTCGACCCATCCGTGATGCACCCGTTGCTCCGGCAGCGTGGGGATGATGAACCCTCTGTCATGACCGAAATGGGCGTGGACGCTGCGCGGCGGGCGCTTTCTCAGGCAGGGCGTGAACCGGAAGACGTGGGCGCGGTGATCTGTGCAGCCTCGAACCTTGAGCGCGCCTATCCCGCGGTTGCTATCGAAATTCAGCAGCAACTGGGCTGTGGCGGTTTCGCCTTTGACATGAACGTCGCGTGTTCTTCGGCTACTTTCGGCATCCAAGCGGCTGCGGATATGGTCCGCTCAGGCTCCATCCGATCTGCGCTAGTGGTGAACCCGGAGATATGCTCCGCCCATCTGGAATGGCGCGACCGGGACTGTCATTTCATCTTTGGAGATGTGGCAACCGCAACGCTGATTGAGCGCAAGGAAGACGCAAAAGGCCCACATTTCGAGATCAAATCAACCCGCTGCGCCACGGAGTTTTCCAACAACATCCGTAACAATAACGGGTTCCTGCGCCGGTCGCGGCCCGATGGCCTCAAAGACCGCCGCGACATGCAGTTCATGCAGAACGGGCGTAAAGTGTTCAAAGAGGTGCTGCCACTGGTCAGCGAACACATTGCGGGTCACATGGCGGACGAAGGGGTCGCCGCCGATGACCTCAAACGGCTGTGGCTGCATCAGGCGAACAAGTCGATGAACGACTTCATCGGTCGCAAGGTACTGGGTCGGACCCCGGAAGCGGGCGAGCAACCCAACATCCTGCAGGACTATGCCAATACCTCCTCAGCCGGGTCGATCATCGCTTTTGCGAAGTATTCGGACGACCTGAATGATGGCGATCATGGGCTGATCTGTTCGTTTGGCGCGGGCTATTCGGTTGGCTCCGTGATCGTGCAGCGGCACGGATAAAACCTATTTCTCGCTGACCCGTTTGTGGACCTCTTCGGCGCTTTCCACCCGCTCTGAATAACGGTCCACCAGATAGTCCTTGCGGCCGCGCACCATGATCGTGAACTTCACCAGTTCCTCCATCACATCGACGATGCGGGCGTAGAACGGGCCGTCGGGCAAACGTCCCTCGCTGCCGAACTCCAGCCAAGCCTTTGGGATGCTGGATTGGTTCGGGATAGTGACCATGCGCATCCAGCGCCCCAGGATACGCATCTGGTTGACCGCATTGAACGACTGCGACCCGCCGGAGACCTGCATGACGGCCAAAGTCTTACCCTGCGTCGGGCGGATGCCGCCCTGCAAGGACAGCGGCAGCCAGTCGATCTGGGTCTTCATCAAACCGGTCATCGCCCCGTGGCGTTCGGGACTGGACCACACCATGCCTTCGGCCCAGACACTGAGATCCCGCAATTCCGTAACCTTGGGATGATCGGCGGATATGTCGTCCACCAAGGGCAGGCCCGCAGGGTCATAGAGACGGGTTTCGCAACCCAAGTATTCCAGAACACGCGCAGCTTCCAACGCAGCCTTCTTTGAATAGCTCGCCTCTCTCAACGATCCATAAAGCAGCAGAATCCGCGGCGGATGGCCCGGATCATCTGCGGCTTTCAGACTGTCGATTTCAATTTGAGGCAGCTGATCGCGCCGCAGCGCGGGCAGGGTTTCAGACACTCTCTTCTTCCAGATGCAGCTTCATATCGATCAGGACCTGCTGCAGCATGGTCGTTTCCTTGAGCAACCTTTTGGCCTCATTGACGGTGATTTTCCCGTCTTCGATGGAGATCTGATACTCCGTCATAAGCATGGCGAACCGCTGGCTCAGCGCAATCACATCCGAGCTCACGCCACCTGCGCGATCAGAATTGCGGCGCGCGTCATCAAACTCCAGCCCAATGCCCTTCAACTCGGCCAAGGCAGCAGTCACATGTGGGTAACTTGCGGCCTCTTCCAGCTGTGCAACGGCGTCAATGGGCATGAACCTGTCCGCGTGTTCAGCGTTGTCAGAATAGTAGCGACCCAAGGTGGCTTTGGATTTTCCGGTCAACTCGCAGGCAGGTTCAATGCCAACGTCCTTCACCAGATTTTCGGTGTGCTTCTTCAGATAACTGCCAATGGCGGCCATGTCTCGTTCCCCAATCGATCACTACACTCTCCCTCAAAATGGGCTTGGGGGAAAGGCCCGTCAGTTTTCCCATTAATTGGTGAATGGGGAAATGTCATTGATTAATCACTCTTGCCCCTACGGCAAGAGGGACGAGTGGCCGCTGTCCCCATGGCGGTTTGGGTGGGTTCGTGCATCTCTGTATGAAGGGGAGCTACAGGCCGGGAGACCGGCAGCAGATCGCGCGAGCCCTTAGCTCTTGATGATCCCCATCCCGGGACGGTAGACCCCGGCCATGGCAAAGCTCTACTTCCATTACTCCACCATGAATGCTGGCAAATCGACCGTTTTGCTGCAGGCGGCCCACAACTATGTCGAACGGGGCATGGTGCCCTATTTGCTGACTGCGCAATTCGACAACCGCGCTGGCGAAGGTCGCATCGGATCCCGCATTGGCATCGGCAAGGAAGCCGACACCTTCGGCACAGGCGAAGACCTTTTCGCCAAGCTGAAAAAACGTTTGAAAGAAGGCCCTTGCGCCTGTGTCTTCGTAGACGAAGCACAGTTCCTGGAAGCAGATCAGGTTTGGCAACTGGCCCGCGCTGTGGACGATCTGGGCGTGCCGGTTATGTGTTTTGGACTGCGAGTCGACTTTCGGGGCGAGCTTTTCCCCGGTTCGGCGACTTTGCTGGCACTGGCGGACGAAATGCGTGAAATCCGCACGATCTGCCATTGCGGGAAGAAAGCCACCATGGTGGTCAGACAAGGAGCGGACGGCAAGGCCTTGAAAGACGGGGCACAAATCCAGATCGGCGGGAATGAGACATACGTGTCCTTGTGCCGCCGTCACTGGCGGGAAGCTGTCGGAGACAGTGCACCAGACTAACGCGTTCTCACATTGAGTTTATCCGACTTACCCACAGCGTCGCTGTGGATAAGACTTCAAATCGCATTTGGTGGCGTATCGCCCGCAAAAAAAGCTTGTAGATTCGCCACCGCCATCAGTCCCATATCCACACGAACTTCCAGTGTAGACGTCCCTAAGTGGGGAAACAGCACAACGTTATCCAGAGACTTCAGCGCCTTGGGGACAACTGGCTCAAATTCATAAACGTCCAGCCCCGCGCCCCCGATGTTCTTGGCCTCCAGCGCGGCAATCAGCGCGTTTTCGTCAATCACATCGCCCCGTGCGATGTTGATCAGATGCGCGTGAGGCTGCATCGCATCCAGCACGTCCGCGTTGATCAGATGATGGGTTTCGGGGCTCGCCGGGACGGCCGCTACCAGCACATCGACCTGGGCCGCGAGGTCTGTCAGTTTCTCAACCTTCTCAGCGGGATGCTCTAGCTCCTTCACACTTCGATTGAAGTATTTCACAGCCATGCCAAACCCAAGATGACACCGCCGTGCAATCGCCTGACCGATGCGCCCCATGCCGGCGATACCCACCGTTTTGCCGCTCAAGTGCAGGCCCAGCATCTGCGTCGGATGCCAACCTTCCCACGCGCCAGACCGCACCAGACGCTCCCCTTCGCCCGCACGGCGACATGACATCAGCATCAGCGCCATGGCGATGTCGGCCGTGGCATCCGTCACGGCGCCCGGCGTGTTGGTCACCGTGATCCCAGCGGCTTTCGCAGCGGCAACGTCGATGTGGTTATACCCGACGCCAAAGTTGGCGAGTATCTTCGCGCGCGGCTCCGGCACGTCGGCAAAAACCCCAGCCCCGTATTCATCCCTGAGCGTGGGCAGCACCGCATCAAAATCCCTAAGCGACGCGCGCAGTTCGTCTGCCGTGAGGGGTAAGGTTTCGGGCCGGACTGTCAGATCAAAGCCATCCAGTTTTTCCAGAACAGCTTTCGGCAGCGGGCGGGTGACAAGCAGCTTGGTCAATGCATCCGCCCTCCTTTTGGCGCCGGCTGGTCGGGAGACAGCAGGATGATCTCGTTATCTTCATCCGGCAGACCCAGCACCAGAACCTCTGACCGCATCGGACCAATCTGGCGCGGCGGGAAATTCACCACGGCCACCACCTGTTTGCCCACCAGCGCTTCAGGCGTGTAATGCGCGGTGATCTGGGCGGAGGATTTCTTGACCCCGATCCCTTCCCCAAAATCGACCCAAAGCTTGATCGCAGGCTTGCGCGCTTCCGGGAACGGTTCCGCCTGCACCACAGTACCCACGCGGATATCCACCTTCATAAAGTCGTCAAATGTAATTTCAGCCACCCGCCAGCTCCCTCGATCTGTCTGTTGCCGCCTTCACCGCACGCCGCATGAGCGCGGGAAAGCCATCTTGTTCATCCATCAACACCTCAAGTGCTGCCTGAGTTGTGCCATTTGGGCTCGTCACGTTCACACGTAGTTGCGCCGGGTCTTCATCCGCTTCCATGGCCAGCGCCCCTGCCCCGGCTACTGTTGCCTTGGCCAGTTGCATGGCCAGATCGGCGGGCAACCCTTCGGCCTCCCCTGCGGCAGCCATGGTTTCGATCATGTGGAAGACGTAAGCCGGACCAGAGCCGCTGACGCCCGTGACCGCGTCAATCTGCGCTTCGTTTGAAACGCGCACAACCTCACCTACCGCACTCAGCAGCAGTTCGGCTTCGTCCAAAGCCTCTGCGCCAGCGGCATCATTGGCCACAATCGCCGTGATCCCTTTGGATATTGCGGCAGGGGTGTTGGGCATTGTCCGTACAATGGGGGTTTCCGCGCCCAGAATATCCTCAAATGTTGCAATTGTGATCCCTGCCGCCACGCTGACGAAAAGGGTCGTGCCATTGCCCATAGCCTTCAACGTCGGCAGCGCGTCCGCCATCATCTGCGGCTTTACGGCTACTAGCACAATTGCGGGCGCGGCAGGCAGATCCGTGTTGAGGTTCACGCCCTGCGCCTTGACCCAGTCTGACGGTGCCGGGTCCACCACCCAGACCGAAGAGGCAGGCAGGTCCCGGGCCAGCCAGCCGGCCAGCATGGCTGAACCCATTTTGCCGCAACCCAGAAGGACCAGCCCGTCCTGCGCTATGCGTGTCTCTTGCATGAAAAATCCCCCGGAGTACCCGGGGGATGTGTTAGAGCGTTTCGCGGGTCAGGGAAAGGCGTCAGGCGTGGCCGTAGGCCTCTGCTATCGCGACCTGCAGCGCTTCTTGTGGCGTGCGGTTGCCCCAAACCAGCAGTTGCAGCGCCGGATAGTAACGTTCCGCGCTTAGAACGGCCGCACGGATCATCGTGTCGATTTGATCCGGCGAGGCATCCTGCCCACCAGCCAGCACCAGCCCGTAGCGGTAGACCATCATCTTCTGTTCGGCCCAATAGGTGAAGGACCCGGCCCAGCACTGATCGTTCACATCGTTCAGGAGGGCATAGAGGCCTGGCAGTTTCTCCTCCGGCGGCTCCATCTCGAACGTGCAGACCAGTCGGAGCGTTTCGTCATATTGCGACCAGGCGAGGGTCAGTGAGTAGGTGCGCCACTGGCCTTCGACGGCCATGGCAATCTGTTCGTCCGATATCCGGTCAAAGTCCCACTCATGGTGGGCTGCCAGATGCTCAACGATGTCGATGGGGTGAATGTCGTCCTCAAGGTAATGCTCGCTCAGGGCCATTGTGCCACCTCTTTTGCTGCCGATCCGGAGCCTCTTTACGGGCCCCAAGACCTATACGCCTGTACCAGAAAGCGGGGGCATCCCCTCGCCCTCTACAACATATGGTGCGGGTTGAAGGGGGTGTCTGGCAACCCCCTTTGTTGGGGATAACCACAATTCGTTGAGGATAACTGCGATATCTTGTGGATCAGTGGCAACGCGCCACAAATATTTGCACCGAGGGCTTGATCGCAAGCCGGTTTCGGAGTCCTATTCCGGTCCATGCTCCAAAGACGCCACGACCAGAAGGTTGCGCGCCCGGAACTGCCTTAAATGTTGAGAAAATTGGGGGGCAGCCGCCCTACTTGCCCTCAAGCGCTTCGATGCGCGCCTTCAGGGCTTCATTTTCTTCGCGTGCTTTCTGTGCCATGGCCCGCACTGCGTCAAACTCTTCGCGTGTCACAAAATCCCGGTCCGCCAGCCAACGGTCCATCATGCCTTTCATGGCTGTTTCGGCCTCTTCCTTGGCACCTTGGGCCACGCCCATGGCATTGGTCATCATCTGGCCGATGTCGTCAAAGAACTTGTTACGGGTCTGCATCTGGGGCCCTCCGGGTCTTGCGTCTGCTCCCTATATGGTGATGCGCGGGCCCACAGGCAAGGTTGACATCGTCGCACCGCCACGCTCAATCAGCGCCATGACAGGTATGCTCCCTTTTCCCGACATCTCGCCCGAGATCTTCTCCATCACGCTTTTTGGCATGACCTTTGCGCTGCGCTGGTACGCGCTGGCCTATATCGTGGGCATTGTGCTGGGGTGGCGGCTGGTGCTGCGGGCGGTCCGCACACCATGGCTGTGGAAGAATGACACGCCGGTGATGACAGCGGATCAGGTCGAGGACCTGCTGTTCTATGTCATCATTGGTGTGATTGCAGGGGGGCGGCTGGGGTATGTGCTGTTCTACCAGCCCGCCTATTACCTTGCGAACCCGCTGCAAATCCCGATCCTGTGGGAAGGTGGCATGTCGTTCCACGGCGGTGCCATCGGGGTCATCCTCGCCTTTATCTACTTCACGTGGCGCAAAGGTCTGCCGGGCGTTCTGACCGGCGACATGGTGTGTCTGGGTCTTGCCCCGGGCTTGCTGCTGGGACGCATTGCAAACTTCATCAACGCAGAGCTTTGGGGGCGGCCGACAGATGTCCCCTGGGGTGTCGTGTTTCCAACCGAAGCTGCCCAATACTGCCCGGAAGTGGTGGGCCTGTGTGCCCGCCATCCCTCCCAGCTCTATGAAGCCGCCCTGGAAGGGCTGGTGCTGGGCGCACTCCTGATCTGGCTCGCCTGGCGGCGTGATGCGTTCAAACGGCCGGGCACGATTGGCGGGACGTTTCTGGCAGGATATGGCATCGCGCGTTTCCTGGTGGAATTCGTCCGCCAGCCCGATGCGCAATTCGTCAGCGCCGGCAATCCGCTGGGCCTTGCGTGGCATGTGAACGGATATGGGCTGACCATGGGGCAAATCCTGTGCATCCCGATGATCGTCGTAGGCCTGTGGTTCCTGTGGCGTGCGCGCCGCCTCGCATGACGCTCAAAGACCACCTATTGGCGCGGATTGCAGCGGATGGCCCGATGCGGCTCGACGACTATATGGCGACCTGCCTGCTGCACCCGACGCTGGGCTATTATACGACGCGCGATCCATTTGGGCAGGCCGGAGATTTCATCACAGCCCCCGAGATCAGCCAGATGTTTGGCGAACTTATTGGCCTCTGTCTGGCGCAAAGCTGGCTTGATCAGGGGGCACCTGCGTCTTTTACACTGGCGGAGCTTGGGCCCGGGCGCGGGACGCTGATGCAAGATATCCTGCGGTCATGCAGCGCGGTGCACGGGTTTCTTGACGCTGCTGAAGTGACCCTGATCGAAGCCTCCCCTACCCTGCGCACCGTTCAGGCGGAAACCCTAAAGGGTCACGCACCGCGTTGGGTGGAGCGCACGGAGGACCTGCCAGACCAGCCTCTTTTCCTGATCGCAAATGAGTTCTTTGACGCGCTACCGGTGCGCCAATTTGTGCGCGACGGGAAGCTGTGGCGCGAAAGGCAGGTTGGCGCGCAAGAGGGCGCATTGATCTTTGGCCTTGGGCCAGCACAACCGCAACCCGCACTAAAGCACCGGCTCTCAGATACAAAGGATGGCGATCTGATTGAGGTCAGCGGTGCGGCTGCACCCGCGCTGACCCCCTGCACAGATCGCATTTCGTCACATGGCGGAGCCGGTCTGATCATCGACTACGGCGATTGGCGCACGCTGGGCGATACGCTGCAGGCAGTGCGGGGGCATGAAGCAACCGATCCGCTGGCTGATCCGGGTCAGGCCGACCTAACGGCGCATGTGGATTTCGAAGCGCTCGCACAAGCCGCCACCTGCCCCTTCACACGCATCACGCCGCAAGGGATGTTTCTGGAACGCCTCGGGATCACAGCCCGGGCACAGGCACTCAGCAAGAACTTGCAGGGTGCTGCGCTTGAAACTCACATCGCTGCGCATCGCAGGTTGACGCACCCGGACGAAATGGGGACGCTGTTCAAAGTGATGGGGCTCTACCCTGAAGGGGCTGACCCACCGCCGGGATTGGAACCATGACGCTCGAAATCATCACATCTGACGCGCTGTCACCGCTGCGGCACGGGTTTTTCACCCGTCGGGGCGGCGCATCCTCTGGCGTGTTCGAAGGATTGAACTGTGGGACTGGCAGCTCTGACCAGTCCGAGGTCGTGGCCATCAACCGGGCTCGGGTGGCAGAGGCCATGGGCGTGCCGGCGGATCACCTGTTGGGGGTGCATCAGGTGCATTCTCCTACGGTGATAACGGTGGACGGGCCAATGGGCGAACAGCCCAAGGCCGATGCGCTGGTCACGGCCACGCCCGGCCTGGCCCTGTCCATTCTGACCGCAGACTGCCAACCGGTGCTCTTTGCGGACCCGGACGCCAAAGTGATCGGCGCAGCCCATGCAGGTTGGCGCGGAGCGCTGGATGGGGTGCTGTCTGCCACGGTGGAGGCAATGGAAGCGGTTGGGGCCTCGCGCGACAATATTACCGCCATCATCGGGCCATCGATCAGCCAAGCCGCCTATGAGGTCGGGCCGGAGTTCTTTGAGGATTTCATGGCACAGGATCCGGACTTTGCCCGGTTCTTTGCCCAAGGCACGGGCGACCGGATGCAGTTTGACCTGCCCGCTTTTGGCCTGCATCAGTTACGCACGGCAGGCGTGGGGCACGCCGAATGGACGCGGCACTGTACCTATTCAGACCCAGGCCGTTTTTATTCCTACCGCCGCACGACCCACGAAAAAGAAGCGGATTATGGCAGGTTGATCGCCGCAATCACACTCTGACCGCCCCGGGCCAGCCGCAATCTATCGGCAGTTTAACACGCCTTTGTCTCAAACCCGCCCCAATCGGGCAGCATGTTCATCTTCAACACCGGACCGTCAGAGTCGGAAGATCAGTTTGAGGACAAGTCGAGATGAAACGTACCCCCAGATTCGTAAAAGGCGTGGTTGCGACTGCTGAAAAGACAGAGGTCCAGATGCCATGGGCCCGTGGCGCACGGCGGGCTGCGTTCATTGCCAAGCGGAACGGCCTGGAGGCCCCGCGCAAGAGCGCCTGACCCCCCACAACATCCCCCACATTCATCAATCCCGCCCCGATTTGATTCGTGGCGGGGTTGTCTGATTCCGGTCGAAATGTGGCAGCCTGCGCCGCAATCGTGGAAACAGAGAGCCGAAATTCGCTAAAATTGGCGCTGGTTTGTTGCCTAATGTCGCACAAACTTTGACAATGAGGCCAGATCATGACGATTTGGTCCTCACCAAAGACAAGAAATGACCCCTCCAAGTTGTTTCCGTGCTGTCGGTGGGGGCCGACACGGATGTGACACCTGACGAAGATAGGTATGCACATGACACCGAATGTTGCCCCGGCCTCGCGCCACGCCACAGACAAAAGTTCCTCAGGTTTCAGCCTGACGGCCGCCGGACCCTCCACCGGCGGCCTCGCACGGCCCGCGCAGTTGCCGATGCGGTCCTACGAGGTGGCGGCGCTGCGGTCTGATGATTCTCTCTACATCGGGCAGGACAAGGCCCCCGCGATCCGGTTTTTTGAGCAGGCGTTCTCCGCCTTTGCGCGCGGCACGCTGATCATGACCACGCAGGGTGAGATTGCGGTCGAAGACCTGCAGCCCGGTGACATGATACCCACATCGTCCGGTGAGCCCGCCAAACTGATCTGGGTCGGGTCCAGCAGTTTTGTTCCCGCAGACGCCGGACGCCGCATGCCTCTCATCCGGATCATGCCGGACAGCTTTGGCCAAAGCCGACCAAGCTCGTTTCTGACGGTCGGTCCTGCCGCTCGCGTGTTGCACACCCCGCACCATCTGCGCGGCGAAGCAGGTGGCACGCAGATGCTGACACCTGTGCGAGAGTTCATCGACGGCGTGAATGTGATCGAAGTGGTGCCGCCCACCCCGGTGCGCCTGTTCCACCTGTGCCTGACCCGGCACGCGGTCATTCAGGCGGGCGGGATCGAGATGGAAACCTTCCATCCCGGCATCAACGCCACGCGCGCCGTGTCGCATTCGCTGCGGGACCGTTTCCTTGGCATGTTCCCGCAGATCGGGCATGTGACGGATTTTGGGCCGCTGGCCCACCCCCGTGCACCAGAGCCCGAGGCAGAGGCCGACGAGGTTGCCTAAGGCTCTTTCGCCAATCGGCTTTCCATAACGTCAAAAGGCACGCCCGGTTCATCCTTGGCACCCCGGATCACCAGCGATGTCTTGACGCTGGCCACGTTGGGCGTGGTCAGCAGCTCGCCCGTCAGAAAGCTCTGAAAGCTGGACAGGTCTGGGGCCACGCATTTCAGCATGAAATCAACCTCGCCATTGAGCATGTGGCATTCGCGGACCAAAGGCCAGCTGCGGCACTTGCCTTCAAAAGCCGAAAGATCTGCTTCGGCCTGACTGGCAAGGCCCACCATGGCAAAGACCTGCACCTCGAAGCCAAGCTCGCGGGCATCTACTTCGGCATGGTAACCTTTGATATAGCCCTGCTCTTCCAGGGTGCGCACACGGCGCAGGCACGGTGGTGCTGAAATGCCCACGCGGCTGGCCAGCTCAACGTTGGTCATGCGGCCATCTGCCTGCAGTTCAGCAAGAATTTTCCGATCAATCGGATCAAGGCGCGTGCTGGCCATCGTGTTCCCTCAACTTTGCGGTTCTTATAGCAGGGCCATTCCTGCGCGCAATATTATTTCGTGGGCGCGCAATATTATTTCCGAAGCTTTGATTCCTGCGAGAAATCCACGTCGGTCCAGACGTATTTGTATCGCGCTCACATGACCGTCAAGAGGGGGTTTAAGCGCCTTGATCCAAGCGCTATATCGGCGGGGCTGCTGCACGATCCGCAAAGGGGGATATCATGGCCGAGACGCGCAAAACCAAGGTTCTGATCATCGGCTCCGGCCCCACGGGCTATACCGCCGGTGTCTACGCAAGCCGGGCCATGCTGGAACCCATTTTGGTGCAGGGGATTGAGCCCGGTGGGCAGCTCACCACCACGACTGAAGTGGAAAACTGGCCCGGCGATACCGAAGTGCAGGGCCCCGACCTGATGGTCCGGATGGAAGCGCATGCCAAGGCCATGGGCACCGAGATTGTCAGCGACATCATCACGTCGATTGATTTCTCCGACCGTCCTTTCGTGTGCCAGTCGGACAGCGGCACTGTCTATATCGCCGATGCGGTGATCCTTGCCACTGGCGCGCGAGCCAAGTGGCTGGGTTTGGACACCGAAGAGAAGTTCAAAGGCTTTGGCGTGTCTGCCTGCGCCACCTGTGATGGATTCTTCTACCGCGGTCAGGAAATTGTGGTTGTGGGTGGTGGCAACACGGCTGTTGAGGAGGCGCTGTTTCTGACCAACTTCGCCTCAAAAGTCACGCTAGTGCACCGTCGGGATGAACTGCGGGCAGAGGCGATCCTGATCGACCGCCTGATGAAGAACGAAAAGATCGAACCTTTGTGGGATCACGTGCTGGACGAAGTCTACGGCAGCGACAGCCCGCTGGGCGTCGAAGGGATCAAGGTCAAGCATGTTGAGACGGGGGAGATCACGGATATCCCCGCCAAGGGCGTCTTCATCGCCATCGGTCACGCGCCCGCCAATGAACTGGTGAAGGATGTGCTGGAAACCCACATGGGCGGTTATGTCGTAACCAAGCCTGACAGCACCGAGACCTCCATACCCGGCGTTTTTGCCGCAGGTGACCTGACCGACCACAAGTACCGCCAAGCGGTCACCTCAGCCGGGATGGGCTGCATGGCCGCGCTGGAAGCAGAGCGTTTCCTGGCGGAGCACGGAACAGAGGCCGAAGCACAAGCCGCTGAATAGCTGCTACAATCCTGCTAGCCGGCGGCAACTTATTGCCAGACTCAAAGTTTGTTCTTTCCTGAACAAATTTTTTCCACTAAGTACGTTCACAAATGAACGAACCTGAGTCGTCACCAGTGAACGCAACGCCAAATATCACGGATGAGCAGGACGTGCTCTTTCGTCTGCTGCGCCAGATTGACCTCGCGCCAGACGCGCCGCAGCGTGCGATTGCGCAGGCCATTGGCGTGTCGCTTGGGCGCGTCAACGGTCACCTCAAGACCGCCATCGCAAATGGTTTCATCCAGACAAGCGACAGCAAAAGCACCGACAAGCGCAGCCGCGTATCCTACCTGCTCACCCTTAAAGGGGCCTCCGAGAAGGCGCGTCTGACTGACCGCTTTCTGGCCCGCAAATTCGCCGAATATGACGCGCTTCATGCTGAATTGACCGGCACTTCCAGCGGCAGATTGCCGCCGCATAACAGGACTACCATCATGCAAAACAACCTTTCTCCTATCCCTGAACTTTACGTGTCTTATGACTCCGCCCAGAAGCTGAAGGTGGAGGCCGCCGATCTGGTGAGCCACGACCTGACACCGCGCCAGATCTGTGATCTGGAACTGCTGATGAACGGGGGCTTTAACCCTCTGAAAGGTTTCCTGAGCGAAGCGGATTATGACAGCGTGGTGGACACCATGCGTCTGACAACGGGTGAACTGTGGCCCATGCCCATTACTCTGGACGTGTCTGAAGATTTCGCATCTTCCCTTGAGATCGGTCAGGACATCGCCCTGCGCGATCAGGAAGGTGTGATCCTTGCCACGATGACCGTCACCGACCGGTGGGAGCCCAACAAAGCGCGCGAAGCCGAGAAAGTCTTTGGGGCCGACGATGACGCGCACCCGGCGGTAAACTACCTGCACAACACGGCGGGCAAGATTTATCTGGGGGGTCCGGTTACCGGCATTCAGCAACCCGTGCACTACGATTTCCGGGGTCGCCGCGACACGCCGAACGAGTTGCGCGCCTATTTCCGCAAAATGGGCTGGCGCAAGGTTGTGGCCTTCCAGACCCGTAACCCGCTGCACCGCGCACACCAGGAACTGACGTTCCGTGCCGCACGTGAAGCACAGGCCAACCTGCTGATCCATCCTGTTGTAGGCCTCACGAAGCCCGGCGACGTGGATCACTTCACCCGCGTGCGTTGTTATGAGGCGGTGCTGGACAAATACCCGGCCTCCACCACCTCAATGTCGCTGCTGAACCTCGCCATGCGGATGGCGGGCCCGCGTGAGGCCGTCTGGCATGGCCTCATTCGCAAGAACCACGGCTGCACCCACTTCATCGTCGGCCGCGATCACGCCGGCCCCGGCTCGAACTCTGCCGGTGAAGACTTTTACGGCCCCTATGATGCGCAGGACCTGTTCCGGGAGCATCAGGAGGAAATGGGCATCGAAATGGTCGACTTTAAGCACATGGTCTATGTGCAGGAACGCGCCCAGTATGAGCCCAATGACGAGATCGAGGATCGTGACAACGTCACCATCCTGAACATCTCGGGCACCGAGCTACGCCGCCGTCTGGCCGAAGGTCTGGAAATCCCTGAACGGTTCTCTTTCCCCGAGGTGGTCAAGGAACTGCGTCGCACCAAGCCGCCACGTTCCAAGCAGGGCTTCACCGTATTCTTCACGGGCTTCTCCGGCTCCGGCAAATCCACCATCGCCAACGCGTTGATGGTCAAGCTAATGGAAATGGGTGGCCGTCCGGTGACCCTGCTGGATGGGGACATCGTGCGGAAGAACCTCAGCTCAGAGCTCGGTTTCTCCAAAGAGCACCGCGATCTGAACATTCGCCGCATCGGCTATGTGGCTTCCGAGATCACCAAGAACGGAGGTATCGCCATCTGCGCGCCTATCGCACCCTATGCCACGACGCGTCGGGCGGTCCGTGAGGACATCGAGGCCTTTGGGGCCTTCGTCGAAGTGCACGTTGCCACCTCTATCGAGGAATGCGAACGCCGTGACCGCAAGGGTCTCTACAAGCTCGCCCGCGAAGGCAAGATCAAAGAGTTCACCGGTATTTCGGACCCCTATGACGTACCTGTAAACCCTGAGCTGAGTGTTGAGACGGAGAACGTGGATGTCGACAACTGCGCACATCAGGTTCTGCTAAAGCTGGAGAACATGGGCCTGATTTCAGGCTGAGTGTGGCTCCCAGAAACAACAAAGGCCCGCAGCGCGTGCTGCGGGCCTTTTGCATTCAGCGTATCGACGGATCAGGCAGCCAGCCCGCGCCCTTTCAACAGGGCCTCGACCCCCGGCAGACGCCCCCGGAAAGCCACATAAAGCTCTGCCGCATCGCGGCTGCCGCCGGTGGACAGGATGTGCTGCTCCAACGCCTGCGCGCGTTCTGCGTCAAATGCACCGCCCGCTTCCTCGAAGGCCTCAAAGGCATCGGCATCCATGACCTCTGACCACATATAGCTGTAGTAGCCCGACGAATAGCCATCGCCTGCAAACACATGGGCGAACTGGGGCGTTGCATGGCGCATCCGTATGGCGTCAGGCATCCCAATCTCAGCCAAAACCTCCGCCTGTTTGGCCATCGTGTCGCCGGGGGCCGCACCATCGTGAAACGCCAGATCAACCAGCGCCGAGGCCACATATTCCACCGTCTGGAATCCCATATCGAAGGTCGCCGCATCCAGCACCTTTTGCAGCATGTCAGCGGGCATCGGCTCGCCGGTTTCGGCATGTGTCGCAAATTCGCCCAGCACCTCCGGCACCTCCAGCCAGTGTTCATAAAGCTGGCTCGGCAGTTCCACAAAATCGCGGGCGACAGAAGTGCCAGAGACGCTCTCATAGGTCACGTCCGACAACATCTGGTGTAGCGCGTGGCCAAATTCGTGAAACAGCGTGCGCGCGTCGTCATAGCTCAGCAGTGCCGGGTCCGATTTGGCGAAGTTGCAGACGTTGATGACAATAGGCGTCTGCACCTCAGGGTGCTTTGCCTGGGACCGCATGGCAGAGCACCACGCCCCCGACCGTTTGGAGCCACGCGCGAAGTAATCACCAATGAAAACAGCGACATGCGCGCCATCCCGCGTGACCTCCCACGCGCGGCAATCGGCGTGGTAGAGCGGAATGTCGAGGGGTGCGAACTTCAATCCGAAAAGACGGGTGGCACAGGCAAACGCGGCCTCAATCATCCGGTCCAGCTGGAAGTACGGCTTTAACGCAGCCTCATCCAGATCGTACTCCGCCGCGCGCCGTTTCTCTGCGTAATAGCGCCAGTCCCAAGGAGCCAGCGCGTCGTTCACGCCATCGTCCTGCATCATCGCCCGCAGCACTTGCGCATCTGCATCCGCCCGCGCCTTGGCAGGCCCCCAGACATCCATCAGCAATCCGCGCACCGCGTCCGGCGTCTTGGCCATTTCGGTTTCCAACTTGTATTGCGCGAAGTTTTCATAACCCAACAGCTGCGCCCGTTCTTCGCGCAGCCTTAAGATCTCTGCCGTGATTCCGCAATTGTCTGTCTCGCCCCCATTGGCCCCGCGCGCCTCCCACGCGCGAAACGCCTTTTCGCGCAGGTCCCGGCGGGGCGAAAACTGCAGGAAAGGCACAATGAGCGACCGCGACAGCGTGACAACTGGGCCTTCCGCGCCTTTTTCTTCGCCCGCCGCACGCGCGGCATCAACGACAAAGGCAGGCAAGCCTTCCAGATCGCCCTCTGCCAGTTCCATGAACCATTCCCGCTCATCGGCCAACAGGTTCTGGGTAAACTCCGTTCCCAAGACGGCAAGCCGGGCCTTGATCTCTTTCATCCGCGCCTCTTGCGCACCTTCAAGGGCGGCACCCGCCCGCACAAACCCACGATGGGTCAGCATTAGAACCCGCGCCTGTTCGTCCGTCAGATCGAGGCTCTCTCGCCCTTCCCAAACAGCCGCAACCCGGGCAAAAAGCGCCTTGTTGGCTGAGATATCCGAAAAATGCGCCGCCAGCTTGGGCGAAAACTCCCGCTGCAGCTCTTCCCGCTTGGGATTACTATCCGCACCCGCGACAGAGAAAAATGCCCCTAAGACCTTGTCGAGCGCTTCCCCCGCGCCCTCCAGCGCACCGATCACATTGTCAAAATCTGGCGCGGCAGCATCAGACGCTATGGTGTCAATCTCAGCCCGGTGCAGCGCCAAAGCCTCCTCCAGCGCGGGCGCAAAATCCGCATCTGAAATCTGATCGAAGGGGGCCACACCAAAGGGCGTCTTCCAGTCCTGAAGCAGGGGGTTTGTCATCTGAGAACTCCTTTGCCCCTTAGGTAGGGCGACACCCCAGGGGTTGCAATCGGATCGGCAAAGACTGAACGTCCGACAAAATGGACGGAGGACCAAATGGCCAAGCGCAACACCTATCTCGGCGACATGACCCGCGCCATTCACGCGGGCGAAACACCCGATCCCACGACGGGGGCATCGGCCCCTGCGATCCACATGTCCTCCACCTTTGTCAGTGACAGCGTGGCTGGCTTTTCAGCCCATGATCTGGGCGACGAAAGCCCCTATCTCTATGCCCGCTGGGCCAATCCGTCGGTGCACATGCTGGAACAGAAAATCGCGGCGCTGCAAGGGGTTGAGGATTGCCTCTGCACCGCCTCCGGCATGGCCGCAGCCTCAGCGATTTTTCTGACCTTCCTCAGCCAGGGCGATCATGCGCTGGTCTCGGATGTCTCCTACGCCGGGGTGGCAGAGCTCGCCCGCGATACCCTGCCGCGCTTTGGGGTGGAGGTCACAACGGTGGATATGTCCGACCTTGCAGCCGTCGCCGCAGCCATCCGCCCCAACACCAAGCTGTTGCATGTGGAAAGCCCGGTGAACCCGATTATGCGGCTGACAGACATCGCCGCCGTGGCCAAATTGGCCCATGACGCAGGCGCGCTTTTGTCCGCAGACGCCACCTTCGCCTCTCCCCTAGGCCTGGATGCCAACGCGTTGGGCGTCGATCTGGTGATGCATTCCACAACCAAATACATGGGTGGTCATGGTGATGCAGTGGGCGGCGCGGTCGCGGGCCGTGCCGATCTGGTCAAACAGATGCGGCTGGAGGCGGGCATTCACCACGGTTCAATCCTGTCGCCCTTCAACGCCTGGCTGATCGCGCGTGGGGCATCCACCCTGCCCCTGCGGATGAAAGCGCATCAGGCTGGCGCACAAGCCGTCGCCGAATGGCTGGAGGCCCAACCCAGTGTCACCCGCGTGATGTATCCCGGCCTCCCCTCCCATCCGCAACACAAACTGGCCGCAGCGCAGATGAAGAACTTCTCCGGCATGCTCAGCTTTCAGGTGGGCGACGTGGCCGCCGGGGAACGGATTGCGCAAGCCATGATCGACAGGTTGGAGGTCATCCACTACGCCGTTAGCCTGGGCCACCACCGCAGCCTGATCTTCTGGATGGAAACCAATGGGTTGAT
Source organism: uncultured Sulfitobacter sp. (assembly GCA_963422245.2). Taxonomy (GTDB): domain Bacteria; phylum Pseudomonadota; class Alphaproteobacteria; order Rhodobacterales; family Rhodobacteraceae; genus Sulfitobacter. Next base: position 158,589 of record CAXMWW010000022.1, read on the forward strand.
GGAAACGTCATTCCGGCTGGAGGGCGACGCACTGGAAAGCTATCGCGCTTTCGGAGGGGACGGCATCTTCCGCATGTCCGTCGGTCTGGAAGACCCCGAAGATCTAATCGCAGACCTCGCCCGCGTGCTCTGAAACCGCGGCAACCCGCACCCAACGCATACTCCTCGGAAACCACGCGGCAACAGGCACACCCAAAAAAATGGAATGCGGGCGAAGCCCGCTCAATCAGATCACCCCGACCCGCAAACCGGGCAATCGTTGCGGCGCGCGACGCCAATCGTCCGGCTTTCACCATAAAGCGCATCGTAGATAACCATCTGGCCGCGCAAGGCGGTGCCCGCGCCCGTCACTACCTTGACCGCTTCCACAGCCATCATTGACCCGATCACACCCGGCAAGGGGCCGATGACCCCAGCCTCCGCACAGCTTGGGGCCAAATGCGGCGCGGGGGCTTGTGGAAAGATGCACTGATAACACGGCGCGCCGTTTGTCGGGTCGAACACGCTCAGCTGCCCTTCCCACTGGCTGAGCGCGCCTGAGATCAACGGCTTACCCGCCGCCACACAGGCTTGATTCACCAGATAGCGCGTGTCGAAATTGTCCGTCCCGTCCAGCACCAGATCATACTCCGCAACGAGATCGGCGGCGATCTCCGCCGTTAGCCTTCGGTGATAGGGGCGCACGGTCACATAGGGGTTCTGTGCCTCCATCGCCGCCTGAGCAGAGAACACCTTGGGCATTCCAATGTCCTGATCACGGTGGATCACCTGCCGCTGCAGGTTGGCGTTGTCCACCACGTCGTCATCGACCACGCCAATCGTGCCAATGCCGGCAGCAGCCAGGTATTGCAAAGCCGGAGCCCCCAGCCCTCCAGCTCCAATCACCAGCACCTTAGCCTCTTTCAGGGCTTTCTGCCCCGGCCCCCCGACCTCTCGCAGAACGATATGGCGGGCATAACGGTTCAACTCCGTCTCGGAAAAGCCGCCGCTACTCGGGGCTGCCTTTTCCTCAACCACAACCCTGCGCCGCAGGGCCTGCAGAACGGCGCGGTAGCCCAAAACCAGCAGCACCATACCGCCCAGGATCAACCATCTGTCCGCGCTCCCACCTGTGGCCACGCGCAACGGATGCGTCTCGGGAAAGACCAGTTGGATGCCCACGATGGCCACATACAGCACCGCCAGAAACGAGGCCCGCAGCGATTTCGGCGTCCCCAAGTAAGCGCCACCAAACCAGATCGCCACCACAAGAAGCAGGACAAGCAGCATCAGCTTGCCCCAGTGGAGCCAAAGCCCCCGGTCCCGCGCATACTGTCTTCAAGCCCATCCACCACTTTGAAGTCCGCCTGCACAACCGGGGCGACAACCATCTGCGCCACACGCATGCCGTGGGTGATCTCAAACGGTGCCTGCCCCGCATTCAGCACAATGATCCCCAGCTCCCCCCGATAGTCGCTGTCGATGGTGCCAGGACTGTTGGGCAGGGTGATCCCGTGTTTCAGCGCCAGCCCGGACCGGGGCCTCACTTGCACCTCATACCCTTTGGGGATTTCCATTCTGAGCCCAGTGGGGACCAACGTCCGCTTCCCCGGCATCAGCTTCACCGGGCCTTCAGACAGTTGCGCGCGCAGGTCCGCGCCCGCAGCGCCCGCAGTCTCATAGGACGGCAATCCCAAACTGCGGTCCGCCCCCTCAACCCACTGAAACCGGATCGTCACCACGGACTAGCCCAGTGCATCCGCAATCCGGGCCGCCAGCCTGCGCGCCACCTGATCCTTGGACATGCGGGGCCAATCCTCTGCCCCGTTGTCATCAATAATGACAACATCGTTCTCTGCCCCGCCCATGATGCCTGTGGCGGGCGACACGTCATTGGCCACGATCCAGTCGCACCCTTTGCGCTTGCGCTTGGCCGTGGCGTGGTCGATCACATCATCCGTTTCCGCCGCAAACCCCACAACCAGCGCCGGCCGACCCTTCTTCATTTGAGCGACGGTCTTCAGAATGTCCGGGTTCTCGGCAAATTCCATCACCGGCAGACCGTCCTTCGACTTCTTCAGCTTGCGATCACTGGCAGAGGCCACGCGCCAATCCGCCACCGCCGCCGCAAAAACACCCGCATCCACGGGCAGCGCCGCATCGACCGCTTCCAACATCTGCTGCGCCGTCTGCACCCGGACGACCTCCACTCCCTCCGGGGGCGGCACACCAGCCGGGCCGGTCACAAAAATCACCCCAGCCCCCAGTGCACTCAGGGCCGAAGCGACAGCAGCCCCCTGCGCGCCCGACGACCGGTTGGCGATATAGCGCACCGGGTCGATAGGCTCATGCGTCGGGCCCGAGGTGACCAACACGCGTTTGCCTTTGAGTGGGCCGTCCGCCAACCGCGCCTCAATCGCCGCAACAATCTCCAACGGTTCAGCCATACGCCCGGGGCCGTATTCTCCGCAGGCCATATCGCCTTCATTTGGGCCGACAACCGCAATGCCGTCCCCTTGCAGCGTCGCAAGATTGCGCTGAGTGGCAGCATGATCCCACATCCGCACATTCATCGCAGGCGCAATCAGCACCGGCGTATCAGTTGCCAACAATAACGTTGAGGCCAGATCATTGGCGTGGCCTTGCGCCATCTTCGCCATCAGGTCCGCCGTCGCCGGGGCGACAACCACCAGATCGGCGACGCGAGACAGCTGGATGTGGCCCATTTCGGCCTCATCCCCAAGGTCGAACAGATCGCGATAAACCTTGTTCCCGGCCAGTGCCGAAACCGACAGAGGTGTCACGAACTCCTCAGCTGCCTTGGTCAAAACCGGCGTGACGTCAGCCCCGCGTTCCCGCAGGCGACGGATCAGATCGAGCGACTTGAAAGCAGCAATACCGCCGCCGATGATCAAGAGGATATGCTTGCCATTCAACATGGGCAGAACCTAGGGGGCCGGAGGACGACCCGCAAGCTACTTGAACGCATCACACGGATCGCCCCGGTCGGGGCGTGGGGCATCGGTAGTCTGGTCGAATAAGCCGGTCGGCCTAGTCCCCGCCTCACCCTGACCAAGGGAAAACACCGTCACATCAGGCCGAACCAGCGCCAGCATTGCGGGAACGCCCCAATCCTTGCGCGCATGGCCGTTGCCTGTGATCAAAACCACTGGGCCACCATGCTTGTCCAACGCCGCCACGACGACCCGCGCAAATCCCGCATCACGCAGGCGTTGCGCCTCCACCATACCACCCATCATGTCGCGCGGCATTGCTTTGCAATGCGCCTCAAACTGATGGTCCATTCGTGTGGACAGTTGGTCCGCTGGCAGCGGTGCGGCAAGCCCGTAAGCCTCAGCTTCCGCCCCAAAGACCGCCGCGGCCCCTTCAGAAAAGGCCTCACGCACCTGATCACGGGGCAAAGCTGCGCCGATAATCACAGGGCTGGCGGCCAATAGATCGGCATAGTCTGCGATGTTCGACCAATGGAAACCCTGAGCTGCGGTTTTCATGGCCTGAGCCGTTCGCACAGAGCCATTTAACACCTCAGCCTCGGTCGGCAGCAGCATTTCATAGACAACTGCCTTGGGTTTGGCTTGGCCGATCCATTCAAGTTGCGTCGCGTGATGGGTGGGGTTGTCGTGGACCTCACCCAGGATCACGACGTCCGCTTCCGACACCTCTTGCGCAAAGGAAACCGCCGCCACGCAAAGCGCAGCGGCGGTCAGAATAGGTGTCAGAACGGGCCTCATGCGAGGAAGTGATGCACCTCGCGGCTCTGCCCTTCAAGCGATTTGCGCATTTTCACAAAAGCAGCCGCTTCCAGCTGACGCACGCGCTCCTTGCTGAGCTTCAACTCATCGCCAAGGCTTTCCAGCGTGCGTGGGTCATCGCGCAATTTGCGCTCGCGCACGATAAATTGTTCACGTTCATTGAGGCCCGTCATGGCGGTCACAAGCCAGTCGCGCAGCTTTTCGGTGTCGTGAGACTCTTCAACCTGCTCGGCAGCCTGAGCACTGTCGTCTACCAGTGTCTCGATCCACTCGCGGCCTTCATCCTCGGTGGATTGCGTTGCATTCAGCGAGAAATCGGATCCCGACAGCCGCCCTTCCATCATCTCCACATCGTGCAAGGGCACGCCAATTTCGGTGGAGATCAGCTGACGCAGTTGGTGCTTGTCCAGCGTCTCCCCTGTTGCGGCGGCTTCACGTTCCAGACGTGCCTGTACGCGGCGCATATTGAAGAACAGCGACTTTTGCGAAGACGTTGACCCTGTACGAACCATTGACCAGTTGCGCATCACGTGATCCTGAATTGACGCCTTGATCCACCACACAGCGTAGGTCGAAAACCGCACGCCCCGGTCCGGGTCAAATTTGTCCGCAGCCTTCATCAGGCCAAGACCAGCCTCCTGAATCAAATCGTTCATCGGGGCACCATAGCGCTTGAACTTTGACGCCATCGACACCGCAAGCCGCATATACGCCGTGATCAGGCGGTGCAGAGATTGCTCGCACCGCTCGTCCCGCCAGGCATAGGCCAGTTTCAGCTCGGTCTCCGCATCCAGCAGCTCAGCCTTCATGGCTGTCCTCGTTAGTGAAAACTCTCCGCGCGATTGAACTGTCATCACTCAAACCCCCATGTATTCCCAGCACGGCTTGAGTTGCCCTGCTGAGATGTATACGCCTCAATTCAGGGATTGGTTCACTGAAAGGCCGCGGAAAGTGTTGTCTGGATTAACCTTCGTGCTAGGAGGTGCTGCGTCGGGCAAATCCGCCTGGGCCGAAAAGTTAATAGAATCCAAACGCTTGAACGCCGTCTATGTCGCCACCGGCCAAGCCTTTGACGATGAGACAAAAAATAAAATTGAAATCCACCGTGCCCGCCGGGACGCACGTTGGCGAACCGTTGAAGCTCCGCTTGAGATAGGGTCTGCATTGGCAACTGCTGCGCCAAACGAGCCTGTCCTGATTGACTGCGCGACCATGTGGCTTAGCAATCACCTGTTGCAAGGCGGAGACCTTGACCAAGCTCAAGAAGACTTGATCACAGACTTGCGGACATGCACCTCCTCCATTGTGATCGTGTCCAATGAGGTGGGTCAGGGCATCGTGCCAGAGAACGCCCTGGCGCGGCAATTTCGCGAAGCACAGGGGCGGTTGAACATTGCTCTGGCGGCAGAGGCCGATCTGGTGGTTCAGGTCATCGCAGGGCTGCCACAGGTCTTAAAAGGAACGCTGCCATGACAACCTGGCATTGGGTGCGGCACGGGCCGACACACGAAAAGACCTTTGTTGGATGGCGCGATGTTCCCGCCGATTTGAGCGATACCGCCCTGATTGCACGACTTCAGGACTATCTGCCAAAGGAAGCCATACTGGTTTCATCCGACCTGCAAAGGGCAAGTGCAACCGCAGATGCCATCGCAGCCCCTGCGCGCACAAGGTTGCCTCATGACAGCGGTTTGCGGGAATTCAACTTTGGCCTTTGGGACGGAATGGGCTTTCAGGCCGTGGCGGAGCGCGATCCAGAGCTGTCACGCGCCTATTGGGAGACACCAGGCGATGTTGCACCGCCAGAGGGTGAAAGCTGGAACGCCGCCGCCGCGCGGGTTTCGGCCCGGGTGGATGCCATGAACCGCGCGCATCCTGACGCCCAGATCATTGCGGTGGCACACATTGGTGTCATCCTGACACAAGTGCAGCGTGCGCTTGGTCAGACGCCGCAACAGGCGATCGCCCAGAAGATAGACAATCTGTCGGTGACACGGCTGGTTCATCACAATGGCGCATGGACGTCCGAGGTTATCAATCACCTCCCGTGATGGGACGCCTCACAAAACGCCATTTGTGCAGACCTTGCCGTTCCGATTAGCGTCGCGCCCATGACTTATGACCTCTTTATCGGCGATCGCACCTTCTCAAGCTGGTCCCTGCGTGGCTGGCTGATGCTGGAAAAATTCAACCTGCCCCATCGGGTCAACATGGTCGGCCTCTATGCGGGCACCATGGCGGATGACCTTGCCAAGGTGGCTCCTGCGCATCTTGTTCCAGTCTTGCGCACGCCGGAGGGCACAGTGGTGGGCGAGACCATGGCGATGGCCGAAACCCTCGCCGAAAGGCATCCAGACGCGGGACTGTGGCCAACAGACCCCGCCGCCCGCGCCACGGCCCGTTGGCTTTGTGCCGCAATGGCGGCTGGCTTTGGCGCACTGCGCGGGGATTGCCCGATGCAGCTGGCCCAGGTGAACAAAGGGTTCACACCCTCAGCTGCAGTCCAAACCAATCTCAAGCGGATTGAGGCGCTGTGGTCACATGCCGCGCAACTTCGCAGTACGGATGGCCCCTGGCTCTTTGGCGCATATTCACTTGCGGATGCCTTCTATGCACCCGTATGCGCCCGCATCGTGGGGTATGACCTGCCTGTATCTGCAGACGTCCGTCGCTATTGCGAGACGACCATCAGTGACCCTGCGTTCAAGGCCTGGCGTGCCGAAGGGCTGAAGGTCACCTATGATCCCTTCCCTTACGACATGGGGTTGGAAACGACGCCTTGGCCCGGCGACTGACACCCGCGCGTTAACCTTTCTTAAAGACAGCACAACTACCCATTAACCATGATGGTTCAAGGTAGGGTCTGACATGGTTTCGCGCGCCTATACGGTGGCATTTCAAGGGGTTGAGGCGCGCATGGTCGAGGTGCAATGCGCCGTTACCGCCGGCCTGCCCGCATTCTCCATCGTCGGACTGCCTGACAAGGCCGTCAGCGAAGCCCGAGACCGCGTGCGCACTGCGCTGACTTCCATGGCCATTGCGCTACCGTCAAAGCGGATCACGGTGAACCTGTCACCTGCTGATCTGCCTAAGGAGGGCAGCCATTTCGACCTGCCGATAGCGCTTGCTCTGCTATCCGCGCTCGACATCCTGCCCGATGACGTGACCCAGAATGTCGTGGCGCTGGGAGAGCTGTCCCTGGATGGATCGCTCATGCCGGTTGTCGGTGCCTTGCCCGCCGCGATGGCTGCCGCGGCACAGGACCGAAGCCTGCTATGCCCCGCGGCCTCGGGCGCAGAAGCCGCCTGGGTCGGCAAAACCCAGGTGATCGCCGCCGCTACCTTGGGTGACGTCGTGCGGCACTATACCGGGCAGACCCCTTTGGCACCCGCCAAGCCCGGCGAGGTGACCGCCGCACCCGCTGGCCGCGACCTGCGAGAGGTCAAAGGCCAGGAACGCGCCAAACGCGCGCTGGAAATCGCGGCCGCAGGCCGACACCATTTGATGTTTGTGGGTACGCCGGGCTCCGGCAAATCCATGCTGGCCGCGCGTTTGCCCACGATCCTTCCAGACTTGACCGCCGAAGAAGCGCTGAGCACTTCGATGATCCACTCTCTCGCCGGTTTGCTCGACGAAGGCGGCATTTCACGCAGCCGCCCGTTTCGGGAACCGCATCACACGGCCTCCATGGCCGCGATCATCGGCGGCGGGCGCCAGGCCAAACCGGGCGAGGTCTCGCTCGCACACAACGGCGTGCTCTTCATGGATGAATTCCCCGAGTTTCCCCGCACCGTCCTCGAAACCCTGCGCCAACCGATTGAGACCGGAGAGGTCATGATTGCCCGCGCCAACGCCCATGTGAAATATCCCTGCAAGTTCATGCTGGTAGCGGCGGCCAACCCCTGCAAATGCGGATATCTCAGCGACCCCGAACGCGCTTGCGCCCGCGTCCCGCAATGTGGCGAAGACTACATGGGCCGCATTTCGGGGCCCCTGATGGACCGCTTTGATCTGCGTGTTGATGTGCCGCCAGTAGCTATTACCGACCTCGACCTGCCGGCGAGTGGTGACACCTCAGCCAACGTCGCGACCCGCGTCTCAGCTGCGCGCGATGTGCAGGCGAAACGTTTCGCCGACCAGCCCGGAATGACCGTGAACGCTGACGCCGAAGGGAATGTGCTCGAAGAAATCGCCACCCCGGACTCCGAGGCGCGTGCGCTGCTGACCAAGGTAGCAGAACGCTTTCACCTTTCCGCCCGTGGGTATCACCGCGTCATCCGTGTGGCGCGCACAATTGCCGACCTTGATGGCTCTGATACAGTGCGCAAACCGCATATCGCGGAAGCCGTCAGCTTTCGTCTGGCAAATGCGACAGCATGAAACGCGCGGTGTTTTCTATGGCCTGATCCGCGTCCGGGACGTATCCGGCCAGAAACTGCCAGACATGCGGGGCGCTGTTCCAGGTTTCCAGACGGGTTTCGGTACCAGCCGCGCGCAGCTTTGCTTCCATGCGCACTGAATCGTCCCGCAAAAGCTCTGTGTCGCCGACCTGCAGCAACACCGGTGGGCATCCCGGAAATGCAGCGAAAAGGGGCGATACCTTTGGATCATCTGCCGCGCTGTCGCCCAATATCAGATGTGCCAATTCATGCACCCGATGACCGGGAAAGACGTGATCGCGCTGCGCGTTCTCTTGTACTGATGCCCCGGAATAGGTCAGGTCGAGGCAGGGGGACCAGGCAAAAGCTGCCGCCGGTTGAAGGTTCCGCTCACACAGATGGGCAAGCAGCGCAAAAGTAAGGCCACCCCCCGCACTATCCCCGCCGATTACAATGTCTTTTGGGGCATACCCCATCTCCAGCAGATGATGATGCGCCGCCATTACATCGTCGAGGGCCGCAGGCAGCGGGTGCTCTGGTGCCAAACGGTAGCCGGGCACAAACGCGCGCAATCCTGATGCGCGGCAAAGATGCGAGACAAGTTTGCGGTAGCCCCAGGGGGACCCGGCCACATATCCGCCGCCGTGCAAATATAGAATGACCTTGGAGGCCCGACATGCGCCGGAGGAAACCCAGAGCGCTCGTTGCTCCTGTTCGGCCTGATAGGTGGTGCGCGCGTAGTGTGCGTAAGGGGCCGCGCGGAACAGATATTTCGACGCACGTTCAAACATGCGCCGCATCTGAACCGGGTCTTCGATGCGGCCCATGCGCCATCGCATGATGGGTTTGGTTGCTGCCGCCAACGCACGCAGCCGCAGTGAGGTCACGCCCACTTGGCCTCGATGGCCTCCCAGATCTTCTCCGCGATGTTCACGCCGTCAAACCGCTCCAACTCCTGAATGCCGGTGGGGGAGGTCACGTTGATCTCCGTCAGGTAGTCGCCAATGACATCAATCCCGACAAAGACCTGACCTCGTTCTTTCAACAAAGGCCCAATGGTGGCGCAAATCTCAAGATCGCGCTCGGTAAGCCCAATCTTCTCGGGCCGTCCGCCCACATGCATGTTGGAGCGCGTCTCCCCCTCCGCCGGGACACGGTTGATCGCGCCGACGGCCTCGCCATCAACCAGAATGACCCGTTTGTCTCCGTTGGACACGTCCGGCAGGAATTTTTGGACGATAAGGGGCTCGCGGGAAAACCCGGTGAAGAGTTCATGCAAGGAAGTGAGGTTGCGGTCCTGCGCGTCCAGCCGGAACACGCCCGCGCCGCCGTTCCCGTAAAGGGGCTTTAGGATCACATCGCCGTGCTTGGCTTTGAAGGCCTTGATGGTTTCCAGATCGCGGGCAATCGTGGTGGGGGGCGTCAGTTGCGGGAAATCGAGGACCAGCAGCTTTTCGGGAAAATTTCGGACCCAGAACGGATCATTGACCACCAGCGCGCTGCCTTTGAGCCGGTCCAGCAGATGGGTCGACGTGATGTAGTGCATATCAAAGGGCGGGTCCTGCCGCAGCCAGACCACGTCAAAATCACTGAGGTCCACTTCCCGCTCAGGCCCCAGATCAACGTGGTTGCCCTGCTCACGCCGTACGCTAAAGTCCTGCCCCCGCGCTGTGATGCGTCCTTCCTGATAGGCCAGCTTGTCCGGCCCATAGAAAAACAACTCATGCCCCCGCGCCTGCGCTTCTTCGGCCAGTCGAAAGCTGCTGTCAGCATTAATGTCCACAGACCCGATCGGGTCCATTTGAAAGGCAACTTTCATCTGCGCGTCTCCTGATTGCCATCCCTAGATGGCCCAGCAGGAGGGGCAGTTCAATGGGTCAGCCGTGCCCGAACGCGTTTTCGATAATCTGGGTCCGGCCCTGACCATCCACCAGCGCCACGTCAAAGCGTACCTCAGTCAAGCTGCCATTTGGTTCGCTGCCAAGAAATTCTTCGGCAGCAACGGCAATCCGCTGCATCTGCCGCACTGAGAGGCTCTCGGCGGCGCGGGCAAGATTGCGCGCCTGTTTGACTTCGACAAAGACCAGCGCATTGCCGTCACGCAGGATGAGGTCGATTTCACCACCCCGCCCCCGCCACCGTCTGCGGGCCACAGCAAAGCCGCGACGTTCGTAGTCTTGAGCGATGCGCAATTCGGCTGACCGACCTGCTTCATGCGCCATCGGCCCGCGAAAATGCCGTTGCTGCAAAGTCATGTATCTTTCTCCAAAGCCAGTGCGGCTTGATAGACTTTTCGCCGGGGCAGCCCATTTGCTTTGGCAACAAAATCGACCGCGTCACGCAGCGAATATTCCCCAAGCGCGCTCTTCAACGCTTTCTCTATGTCAATTTCATTAAGCGTTTCTGAACGGCCACGGTCCACCAGAACAACAATCTCCCCTTTGACCTTCGCTGCCCCTCCCATTTCGTTCGCCAGTTCTTCCAGTGTGCCTCGCCGGACTTCCTCAAATTTCTTGGTCAATTCTCGGCAGATGGCGGCTTGCCGAGACACGCCCAAAGTCGACGCCGCATCTTTCAGCATCGCGCCCAACCGTTTGGGCGATTCGTACAAGACCAGTGTGCCTGGGACATCGCTCAGTCTTTCCAACGCTGTGCGGCGGGCGCTTTTGGTACTTGGCAAGAATCCACCAAAGAAAAACGCATCTGTCGGCAAGCCTGCAAGAGCCAGTGCGGTAACGACCGCAGAAGGTCCGGGGGCAGAGGTCAAAGGCAGATCTGCATCGACAATGGCGCGGGCCAGTTCAAATCCCGGGTCGGCAATCAACGGCATCCCTGCTTCAGACGCATAGGCCACTGATTTTCCAGCTCGAATGGCATCCAGCATTTTTGTCTGCACCCCGTCACCAGAGTGATCATGCAACGCCATGATCCGGCGGCCAGCCAAGGGTATACCGTGTATTTCCATCAGCCGGCGCAAGCTGCGCGTGTCCTCTGCGGCCAGCACATCAGCGCTGGCCAGCACATCCAGCGCGCGCAGCGTGATGTCGCGTGCCGTACCGATGGGAACGCCCACAAAATACAAACCGGCATCAAGCCGCTGTTCTTTGAAATTCAACGCTGGACCCGCCTTTCGCACGCTCTATGATCCCCCCGAACCAAAACGCGCCTCAGCGCCCGCCAGAAGACCCCGGGAGACCGTTCACGATGATTGCCTTTTTCCATTCCAGCCGCAAGAAGCTGCGCCTTTTGCTGATCCCCTTCTTTGCGTTGATGCTGGCGGCTTGTGACACCCTGCCGGTGGTCGGAGGGGCCAACTCAGGTGGCCCGAAACTGGATGCGGATGCCCCTGTGCCTGTTGCCTTGCTTGTCCCGCGCGGAGGCTCTGCGGCGGACAACCTGCTTGCACAAAATCTTGAAAACGCAGCACGTCTGGCGATCCGTGATCTGGACGGCGTCAAAGTTGACTTGCGTGTCTATGGCACGGCCGGGAATGCCGGGAATGCGTCGACTGCCGCCTCCCAAGCCGTTGCGGAAGGGGCCAAGATCATTCTGGGGCCAGTATATGGGGAGGCTGCAAATGCCGCTGGTGTTGCGGTTGCACCCTCTGGTGTTAACCTGCTGTCGTTCTCCAACAACCCGACGATTGCCGGCGGGAACGTCTTTATCTTGGGTCCCACTTTCAACAACACCGCGAACCGTCTGGTCGGGTACGCCAAGAAAAACGGCAAGGACCGCATTGTGATCCTGCATGCACAGGATGTTGCGGGTCAGCTGGGGCGCAATGCCATCCAACAGGCGATCTCGGCCAATGGCGCAACGCTCGCGGGCACAGTTGAATACGCGCTCAGCCAAGAGTCTGTCACGGCTGCTGTGCCCCGGGTCAAAGCGGCGATGGACCAAAGTGGTGCCAATGCCCTGTTCCTGACCACCAATTCCGCGACCGCCCTGCCGCTCTTTGCCCAGCTTCTGCCCGAGGCCGGGATCACTCCGACGGTGACGCAGTATGTCGGCCTGACCCGGTGGGATATTCCACCACAGACACTTGCGCTGCCTGGCGTTCAGGGGGGCTGGTTTGCGCTGCCTGATCCAGGGGCATCAGCCAACTTTGCCCAAAGGTATGCAGCGGCCTACGGCAATCAGCCACATCCTCTGGCCGGTTTGGCATTTGATGGCATCGCAGCGGTTGGCGCGCTTGCAAAGTCCGGCAAATCAAATGCACTGTCCGGCGCGTCCCTGACGCAGGGTGCCGGTTTCCGCGGTGCCACGGGCATCTTCAGACTGCGCCGCGACGGCACAAACGAACGCGGGTTGGCCGTGGCCACCATTCGCTCCAAGAGCGTCGCCATTCTGGAGGCTGCACCACAGGCCTTTGGAGGCGCAGGGTTCTGAATTGGCCGACACGGCAACACATCTTGAGCAATCAGGCGCGGAGACCCCTCCGCGCCTGATTTGTGACGCCCATCTGATTTTTGATGCAAGTGCCGTTCAAGCCGAGCTGGATGAAGCCTGTGCTGGACTGGCGGGGTCAGAGCTCCGATCCGCAGCGGTGGGCGTTTTGCGCAAAGCTCAAAGCGAAGGCCGCGCTGCCATCGCAGGTGCATTCGCTGCAAATCCATTTGATGCGCGTGACATGACACGCGCTTATACCTATCTGGCCGACCGGCTGGTGTGCAGTGCACTGGCTGTCGCAACAGGGAGGCTCCACCCGAAACCGAACCCGACCGAAGGCGAGCGGCTTTGCGTGATCGGTGTCGGCGGCTATGGCCGGGGGGAGATGGCACCCTACTCGGACGTCGATCTACTGTTCCTGATCCCCTACAAGGTGACCGCCTGGACCGAAAGCGTGGTGGAATCCATGCTTTACATCTTGTGGGACCTGAAGCTGAAAGTCGGCCATTCCACCCGCTCCATCCGCGATTGTGTCAGGCTGGGGCTGGAGGATTACACAATCCAGACAGCCCTGCTGGAGCGCCGCTTCATCGCAGGACATCGCCCGCTCGAACAGGAGCTCAGCGAAACGCTGACCAAGGAACTCTTTTCTGGGTCCGGCACCGCTTTCATCGAAGCGAAGCTGGCCGAACGTGATGCGCGGCACGTACGGCAAGGGCTGCGTTATGTCGTGGAACCCAACGTCAAGGAAGGCGTCGGCGGGCTGCGCGATCTGCATTCGCTGTTCTGGATTGCGAAGTACATTTATCAGGTGACCGACATCTTTGATCTCGTGACCAAAGGCGTTTTTCGCGAGGAGGAGTACCAGACCTTTGTGGCCGCCGAAGACTTCCTTTGGGCCGTACGCGGGCACCTGCATCTGGCGACAAGACGCGCTTCAGAACAACTGACGTTTGACATGCAGGCCCAGGTGGCCGAGGCCATGGGCTATGCAGACGAAAAGGGTCGGCGCGGCGTCGAGGTCTTCATGCAGGCCTTCTTTCGCCATGCAACATCCGTTGGCGATCTGACCCGTATCTTCCTGACCCAGCTAGAGGCCGCTCACATCAAGGCAGAACCGCTGCTGGAACGGATTTTCAAGCGCAAGCCAAAGGTCAAGGAAGGGTATTCTGTCGCGCAAAACCGCATCACCTTTGCCAACGAAAAGAAATTCCTGTCGGACAATCTGAACATCCTGCGTATTTACGAAGAGGCCTTGCGTACCGGGTTACTGATCCACCCGGATGCCATGCGGGTCATTCAGGCAAACTTGCATCTGATTGATGAAGACATGCGCGAGAACCCTGAAGCCCAGCGCATTTTCCTTGACCTCCTGCTCAAGCACGGGAACCCCGAACGGGCGCTCAGACGGATGAACGAACTGGGTGTGCTCAGCGCCTTCATCCCCGAATTTGAACCCATCGTGGCGATGATGCAGTTCAACATGTACCACAGCTACACGGTGGACGAGCATACCATTCAGTGCATCGCCAACCTGGCCCGGATTGAGAAGGGGGAGCTCGAAGAAGAGCTGCCTGTTGCCTCCTCCATCCTCGCAAAGGGCGTGGACCGCAAGGTGCTCTACGTGGCGCTGTTGCTGCATGACATTGGCAAGGGTCGGGACGAGGATCATTCGGTTCTGGGGGCCAAGATTGTGCGCAAGGTGGCCCCTCGGTTGGGGCTGACCCAGACACAGGTCGACACGGCCGAATGGCTGGTACGCTATCACCTGCTGATGTCGGACATGGCGCAGAAACGTGATATCGCAGACCCCCGCACAGTGCGGGATTTTGCCAAGGCTGTGCAGACGGTAAAGCGGCTCGATCTGTTGTGTGTGCTGACCGTCTGCGACATTCGCGGCGTGGGGCCGGACACCTGGAACAACTGGAAGGCCGTCCTGATCCGCGCGCTATACCGGCAGACCGAACGGGCGCTCGAAGAGGGGATGGAGGCGCTCAACCGCGCGAACCGTGGGGCCGAGGCAAAGCGCAATCTGCGCGAGGCGCTGGACGACTGGGCCCGCAAGGATCTTCAGGTCGAAACCGGACGACATTACGATCCCTATTGGCAAGGCCTGCATGTCACCGCCCATGTCACCTTTGCCAACCTTCTGCGGGACATTGAGGACACCGACATCAAGGTCGATCTGCACCCTGATGAGGACCGCGACGCCACCCGTGCGCAGTTTGTCATGGCCGATCACCCGGGCATCTTTGCCCGCCTTGCAGGTGCATTGGCGCTTGTGGGGGCCAATGTGGTCGACGCACGCAGCTACACCACCAAGGATGGCTTTGTGACGGATGCCTTCTGGATCCAGGATGCCGAGGGACGGCCCTATGAGGCCAGCAAACTGCCGCGCCTGCGCCAGATGATCGAAAAGACCCTGAAAGGCGACGTGATTGCCCGCGAAGCGCTCAAGAGCCGCGACAAGGTCAAGAAACGCGAAAAAGCCTTCCGCGTGCCAACCTCCATCACCTTCGACAACGACGGGTCGGAGATTTACACAATCATCGAAGTCGACACCCGCGACCGGCCTGGCCTGCTTTATGATCTTGCGCGCGCGCTGGCGGCCTCCAACGTCTACATCACCAATGCGGTCATCGCGACCTATGGCGAACAGGTCGTCGATACCTTCTATGTCAAGGACATGTTCGGGCTGAAGTATTACTCTGAGGCCAAGCAAAAGACGCTTGAGAAACGTCTGCGCGAGGCCATTGCTGACGGTGCGCAACGGGCGGCAGACTAAGCTTTCTTAACTGAGCTTTCGTGCCCAAAGCGCACTGGCAAGCCCCGCGGCCGATGATAGCAACATCAGCGTGACCAGCATCCAGGCACCGTTTTCAGCTGTGATGACCTGCCCGGTCAGCGCGGTCAGGACCGCACCGCCTGCGATGATCATCGCCCCGCTCAGCCCAGCTGCACTGCCTGCCAGATCAGACCGAACAGACATGGCCCCAGTGTTGCTGCCCGGCATGGTGATCCCGTTGCCGATCCCGACACAGACCGTTGAGGCGAAGTAAAGCAGGGGCGACGTGGCACCGGCACCCAGCATCATCAGCCCAACCGTCAAGCCCGTACAGGCGACCAGACGCCCGACAAGCATCAACCGGATCGGCCCCAGTCGCGCGCCAAATCGCCCGGCCACAAACCCGCCCGTCATGAATCCCACGGTGATGGACCCCACATAGACGCCAAGGGCCGCCGTGCTGATCCCAAAAACCCGAGCGGCCACCAGCGGTGCGCCTGCCAGAAAGATGTAGAAGGCCCCCACGGAAAACGCACCACAGAGGGCAAAAGCCCAGAATTGCCGCTCGCTCAGCAGAGCTTTGCCGTCTTCGATCAGACTTGGAGTGGTGTCGCGCTTTGCCCGCGTCTCTCCCAGATCGAACCAGCACAGCGCGAAAAGGCCAAACCCGGTCAGCGCGTAGAAGGCAAAGATGATGCGCCAGCCAAAGGTGGCGTCCATCACGCCGCCAAGCATCGGGCCGAGGATCGGGGCAATGGCCATCGACATGCCGATGTAGCCGATCAGGCTGACCGCCTCTGCCTCCCCCTTGGTGTCGCGCACAATGGCCATCGACAGGGTGTAGCCTGCGGTCACTCCACCCTGCAGGATGCGCGCGATAAGAAATGTCGTGACACCCTTTGCCATCCAACACCCCACCGAGGCGCATCCGAAGATGAACATGGCAACCAACAAAACTGGCCGCCGCCCGATGCGGTCTGACAAGGGGCCGACGATCAGCTGAATGAGCGCTGTCACGGCAAGTGAACCCGACACAACCAAGCTGATGGTCCCGTAATCCGTGCCCAGATCAACTGCCATATTGGCCAGTGAGGGCATGAACATATTGAGCGACAAGGGCGACAGCCCGGACAACAGGATCAGGGTGATCAGAAGAGGAGGCGTGCGGGGACCAGCCATGGTTCTGGGGACACTCCGTGATGATCTGCACTGGCGTTTTTGGTGCCAGGACCAACTTCAGGCAATGTGCAGGTAAGTCCAGTAGGAAATGGCGTTCGGTGGCACGGACCTAGCTGTCTGGCGCGGGGTCAGGCCAGACTTCGAACGCAGTTACCGACACGCTTCGAGCAAATAATAGCAAAACCTTCCAAAGCGTTAACGCAGACGTGTCGTTATCGACGCGTCTGAGTTAACCGTTTGGCAACTCTTGGAGAAATTGGGCCGGTTCAAGCGTCAGAAATGCGCGTCAGGTTCCCGCGCCCCGATCCACCCTCCCCAAAACCTGCAGACTTCCTGCCATTGCGCTGCACACGCCCGCGATATACCACCAAGACCATAACCACCGGGGCCCACGCCAGCCATGAAACCCATCCGCCTGATTTCCGGCTTTTTCACCGTGGGCCTTTGGACGTTGCTGAGCCGCATCCTGGGTTTCGTGCGCGAGGTCATGATCCTGTCGCTGATTGGCCCGGGCCCGGTGATGGATGCCTTTGTTGCCGCATTTCGCCTGCCCAACATGTTCCGCCGCTTCTTTGCAGAGGGGGCCTTTAACGCGGCCTTCGTGCCGATGTTTGCCAAACGGCTGGAAAGCGGAGAGGAAGCAGCGCGTTTTGCACGTGATGCCTTCAACGGGCTTGGGCTGGTGGTCCTGATCCTAACGGCCCT
This sequence comes from uncultured Sulfitobacter sp., assembly GCA_963422245.2. Taxonomy (GTDB): domain Bacteria; phylum Pseudomonadota; class Alphaproteobacteria; order Rhodobacterales; family Rhodobacteraceae; genus Sulfitobacter. Next base: position 175,778 of record CAXMWW010000022.1, read on the forward strand.
TGGCATGATCTTCATGCCCGGTCTGGTCTGGCTGACGGCCGAAGGCTTTGCGGGTGACGCGCGCTTTGACCTGACCGTCGGATATGGCCGCATCGTCTTTCCCTACATACTGTGCATGTCTCTGGCCGCGCTTTTCTCCGGCATCCTGAACGCCACGGGTCGCTTTGCCGTGGCCGCCGCGGCGCCCGTCTTGCTCAACATCTGCGTGATCGGTGCCATGACCTTTGGGGCCTACACGGGCGGCGACGTCATCAACTGGCTGGTCTGGGCCATTCCCATCGCTGGCCTCGCGCAACTTGCGCTGACATGGCGGGCCGCAGCGGCAGCTGGGTTCAAACTGACCCCATCCCGGCCCCGCTGGAACGCGGATATGAAGGCGATGGTCGTGATCGCACTGCCCGCCGCCCTGGCCTCTGGCGTGATGCAGATCAACCTCGTGGTGGGCCAGCTGGTGGCCAGCCAGTACGATAGCGCCGTCAGCTGGCTCTTCGCCGCTGACAGGCTTTACCAACTGCCGCTTGGCGTGGTGGGCATCGCCATCGGGATCGTCTTGTTGCCCGCCCTATCGCGCCGATTGCAGGCGGGTGACGAGGAAGGGGCAACCGATGCGCTGAGCCGCGCGGCGGAGGTCGCGCTGGCGCTGACCATCCCTTCGGCTGTCGCTTTGATGGTCATACCCTTCGCTCTGGTCACTGTGCTCTTTGAGCGTGGGGCCTCAGACATCGACGATACAGCGGCCATCGCAACGGCTGTGATGATCTATGGGCTGGGCCTGCCCGCCTTCGTGCTGCAAAAAATCCTGCAGCCGGTATTCTTTGCCCGTGAAAACACACGCAGCCCGCTGAACTATGCGCTGGTGGCAATGGTGGTAAACGCCGGCTTGGCGGTGGGCTTGGCCCCGCTTGTGGGCTGGATTGCCCCGGCCATTGCCACAACCACGGCTGGCTGGGCTATGTTCGCCTGCCTTGCGATTGGCGCACGCAAGTACGGGAAAGCGGCGAAGTTCGACGCGCGCTTCCACAAGCGGATCTGGCGGATCCTATTGGCCTCTGCCGCGATGGGCGTGGCCCTGTGGATGGCAAACGTCGCTCTACTCCCGATGCTGGGAGAACCCTGGTGGCGCGGCCTGGCGCTGCTGATCCTCTTGGGTGTCGGGGCGGTCAGTTACTTCGGCACAGGTCAGTTGATCGGTGCCTTCCGATTGGCCGAATTCAAGGGCGCGTTGCGGCGCGGGGGTTAGGACCGCCCGAACCAGCCTTTCTTCCTGGGCTCTTCCTCAACCTCTGCCGCCTCTTCATCGCCGCCTTCGAGCGTCGATTGGAAGTTGTCAAAGAACTGATCCGCCATCTTCTTGGCAAAGCCATCAATGATGCGGCTCCCCAATTGGGCCAACTTGCCGCCTACCTTGGCCTCCACATCATAGCTCAGCTCCGTACCGCCATCTTTCTCGGCAAGGTTCACCACCGCACCGCCCTTGGCAAAACCTGCGGCACCACCCTTGCCCGCGCCATCGATCTTGAGCGAGGTGTTTTCCACCATGTCGATGATCGTGACCTGACCTTTGAACGTGGCTTTCACCGGCCCCACCTTTTGTACCACCGTGGCCTCGAAACCTTCCGCGACGGTCCCGGTGACCTCTTGTGCGCCAGGCACGCATTTCTGCAGCATCTCGGGGTCCAGCAGGGCGGCATATACCTCTTCCGGGGCGGCGTTGATCTGGCGGGTGTCAGACATCTTCATGGGGCGGCTCCTTGGGCGAATGGAAGACGCAGAATAACACGTGACTGAGCCGCGCCAAGAGGGTGTCGCAAATGAACTGGACAGCGCGCCGCCACCTGATAGGTCCGAAAGCATGACAACCGCCCCGCAAAACCGCGCCGGTCTGGCCATTCTGGCCATCGTGATCGGCATGCTGGCGATTTCGCTCAATGACATGCTGATCAAACAGCTGTCGGGCGGATACCCGCTGCATCAGATTGTTTTTGCCCGCTCTGCCATCGGTATCGTGATCAGTCTGATGCTGGTACAGATGGAGGGCGGGTTTCATCTGCTCAAAACGGACCAGCCGGGCTTGCATGTGGTGCGCGGCATCCTGATTGTCATTTCCAACATGACCTTCTTTGTAGCCCTCGCAGCGCTGCCTCTGGCTGAGGCAACGGCGCTGTTCTTCGTGGCCCCCTTGTTCATCACCCTGCTGTCGATCCCCCTGCTGGGCGAGAAAGTCGGACCGCTGAGGCTGGGTGCCGTCACGGTGGGCTTTGTCGGCGTGGTGATCATGCAGCGCCCCTGGGCGGGGACAGACAGTCTGGAGGTATCGCGACTGGTCTTGCTACTGCCCGTTGTGGCAGCCATCACCTATGCGCTGAACCAATTGATGACGCGACGGTTGGGCGTCAAGGCAAAGGCATCTGTCCTGTCGGTCTACATTCAGGCCACATTCATCGTGGTCTCCATCGGCTTTTTCGTTGTTGCTGGCGACGGGGGGCTGGTGCCCGAAGGCGCGGGAACCTCACTCACGTTCCTGCTGCGCGCCTGGGTCTGGCCTGCGCCAGGGGATGAATGGGTATTTGTGGCGCTTGGCATCAACTCCGCCGTGATCGGATATTGCCTGAGCCAGGCCTACCGGCTTGGGGACGCGGCAACCGTAGCGCCGTTCGAATACGTGCTGCTGCCGATGTCTGTCTTCTGGGGTTTCGTGATCTTCGCCGAACTGCCCGTCTGGGAGGTCTGGGTTGGCATCGCGCTGATCCTGGCCGCTGGGCTGTTCGTCTTCTTGCGCGAACGGCAAAAGGCGCGGGCCGTCACCCGTGGGGTCGGCGCGCGGCGCTAAGAACGCACCGTTCAGGTCGCATCCTGCGTTCATTGACAGGCAGAATTACCGCGATGAAACACACACAGGTTTTTCTTCTGGCCTTCGCAGGTGCCGGGACGCGCGCCACGATGACACCAAACATCGCACTTGCGGCGTCCACCCCAGCCGCGTTGAGTGCCATGTCATTGGCCCGGCCGTTAACTTGGCTTTGTCGGGCCTCACGCGGGTAACCATGTTGCCCGGCGGAAGAATACCCGCGCCTTAGAAACAAGTGCCGGGTACTCAAGCCACCATCAGCGGCGTCTAGGCCCGAGGAGGCCTCGATTCTTCACCAATCAGCTAAGGTCACTCAACCGGTGCTACGCGCGGCTTTGTCAGCCCCAACGCGCGTCCGATCCTCGCAAACCGGATCTGCTGATCTCAGCCGTTCACCTGCACCACCACCTTGCCCGTCGCTTTGCGGGTGCGCAGCAGGTCCAGTGCCTCATTCGCCTCTGCCAGAGGCAGAACGTGGCTGACATGAGGCTTTAGCTTACCTTGGGCGTACCAAGAGAAAAGCTGCTGGAAGCTGTCGGTCAGCACCTTGGGGTTCACCCGCGCATAGCCGCCCCAGTAGAACCCCAGCACATGCAGGTTCTTGACCAGCAGGATGTTCGCCGGGATCTGCGGCACTTCGCCAGAGGCAAAGCCAAGCGGCAGCAAGCGTGCTTCGGGGTTGCAGGCGCGCATGGCGGCCTTGAACTGGTCGCCGCCTACTGGGTCATAGACCACATCGGCCCCGCCCAGCGCCTTGACGACCTCGCGGATGTCATCGGTCTCCGAGTCAATCAGATGATCGGCCCCGGCCTGTTTACACACCTCCAGCTTTTCAGCACCCCGCGCGCAGGCGATGACCTCTGCCCCCATCAGTTTGCCCAGTTCCACCGCTGTCAGCCCCACACCGCCAGAGGCACCGAGGACCAGCAGCCGTTCCCCCGGCTGCAGATGCGCCTTGTAATCAAGGCCGACGTGCGACGTGCCATAGGCGATCAGGAAAGCGGCAGCATCGACCGCCGACATCTGGTCCGGGATCGGCACGCAAACGGCCGCAGGAACAGCTGCAAATTCGCCCAAGCCGCCAAAGCCTGTGAACGCCGCAATCCGCTGGCCCACTTTCAGGTGGCTGACCCCCTCGCCCAATTCACGCACTGTGCCCGCCAGCTCCATCCCCAGCGTGTAGGGCAAAGGCGGTTTTTCCTGATAGGTCCCCTTGATGATCAGCAGATCGCCAAAGTTCAGACCGCAGGTCTCAATCTCAACCAGCACCTCACCATTGCCCGGGGTAGGCTTGTCCACCTCTTGCATTGCGAGGGGTTCGTTGAGGGTGACAAGTTGCATGGCGCGCATCGGGGGGCTCCTTTGAATTGAGGCACCAGAGTGTCGCGCGGGCGCGCAATTGGCAAGCAGATCGCAGCGTCAGGAGAAGGTCACACTGACCCTCAGCCCGGGGCCGTTGTCGCTCAGCGTCAGCCTGGCCCCATGCAGATGCGCTACCGCGTCGACAAGGCTCAGCCCCAACCCGTTCCCGGGCGTGTTGCGGCTGCGGTCCAGCCGGTAGAGACGTTGCAGAACCCGGTCGCGTTCGTCCTCTGGGATACCGGGGCCATTGTCGGCAACCGAAAGGGTCAGATTGCCATCGATTTGTTCAAGGGCCACTGCAACGGTGCTGCCATGGGGGGTATGGTGCAGCGCGTTTTCGACAAGGTTGGCCAGCATCTGGGTCAAAAGGTGTTTTTCACCCGTTACTTCGGTTTCATCCGTGTTCACGGCCAGGGTCAGTTGTTGGTCCTTCTCTACGGCGGTGGGCTCAAAGACCTCCACAATCGTCTGGCAGATAGCAGCCATATCAACGGCGGCAAAGCGCGCCTTTGCAGAGCCGCCTTCAACCTGCGCCAGTTGCAACAAGGCCTGAAAGGTGTCTTTCAGAGCGTCCGCCTCGTCCCGCGCTTTGCCCATGAGTGCCGCCTGAGTGCTGTCCTCGGGCAAGGTGCTGTCCAACTCGTCCAGATGCACCGACAGCCGTTGCAGCGGGGTTTTCAGATCGTGGGCGATGTCGGCGGAAACCTGTTTCAGCGCCGTGACCGACGCCCCCTGTGCCGCCGCCATTTGATTGAGCTTGCCCCCGATCTGACGCAAATCATCCGACCAGCGCGGTCCGATCTCAACCCGTGCCTCCAGATTGCCCGTGGTCATCTGATCCAGCGCGCCGCTGACCACCTCCACATGCCGTTTCGACCGACGGGCCAGTATCAACCCGCCCGACAGGGCAATCAGCAAAGTCGGCAGCAGGCTGATCAGCAGGATGTTGATGAAAAGATCACGCAGCGCGAGGATCTCCGCCCGGCTCCGCGCGATGGTCAGCAAGCCGCCATAAAGCGCATCTGTAAGCGACAGATAGGCTCCGTCAAACTCCGCCCGGTCCGGATCAAGCGAAACGATGTGAAACCCCTCATCACTGCGTGCGATACGACCATTGCCATAAACGCGACCATTTGGGGACAGGTAGCTGATGATCAGCCGGTTGGGGTTCGCTGCACGCGACTCCGCCTTCACCAAAGCCGCAACCGCGCTCGCGTTCGGAGCCGCACGGAACCCGGCCAGATCCTGACGCAGGTCTTCTCGGATCGCCTGTTCAAAGGAGGTCTTGGTGACCTGATAACTCGCCGCAAGGCTCAGCAGGCTCACCACGGAAAACAGGAGAACAAGCAACACCGCCAAACGCAAAGGCATGGACCGCCACAACTTGGTCAAAGCCGCGTTCATTCGGTGATCCTGTAGCCTGCACCCCGCACGGTCTGAATAAGATCACGGGCAAAGGGCTTGTCCACCTTGCCGCGCAACCGGCTGACATGGGTTTCGACCACATTGGTCTGCGGGTCAAAGCTGAGGTCCCAGACACCTTCCAACAGCATCGTGCGGGTCTGCACCCTGCCCTTACGGCGCAGCAGAAACTCCAACAGCGCAAATTCGCGCGGCAGCAGATCAATCTCCACCTCGCCGCGCGTGACTTTACGCGTGATCAGATTCATTTCCAGGTCCGCGGCCTTCAGTACCGTCTCAGCCTCCAGCGACTGCGGGCGGCGGGCCAACGCGGCCACACGGGCCGACAATTCCCCAAAGGCAAAGGGCTTGGTCAGATAGTCATCCGCGCCAGCGTTCAGCCCACCAATGCGGTCCTCCACATCCCCCATGGCCGTCAAGAACAGCACCGGCGTCGTGTTTCCCGCGCCACGCAATGTCTTGACCAGCGTGAGGCCGTCAACCTCAGGCAACATGCGATCCACAATCAGCACGTCATAGCCGCCAGACGTCGCCTCAATCAGCCCTGCACGGCCATCCTCAACCAGATCAACCACGTGACCTTCCTCGCGCAGGCCCCGCGCGATGTAGCCCCCGGTGGTGGCGTCATCTTCTACAACAAGCAGTTTCATCTTGCCCGACAGATAGCCGTTTGCGCGACCCAGCGCAGCCTCTGCGCGCAAATTTCACAAATTTGTATAGCCCGCAAAAGGTGCCTGTATCCAACGCCGGCCATCTAGGCTGGGAAGAAACTTTTGCGAGGAGCAATCACAATGACACCCCGTTTCCTGAAAACCAAAGGCACCGTGGCCCTAACCGCCGCTCTACTGTCCACCGCCGCCGTATCGCTGGCCCCCGTGCCGGCCTATGCCGTCCCACCCGGCGGATATGCGGACCTAGTAGAAGACGTCTCCCCCGCTGTGGTCTTCATCGAGGTGGAAGGCAAAGCCCAGAACGCCGAAATGCGCCTGCCTCGCGGCATGCCCGAAGAACTGCGCCGCCGGTTTGAAGAAATGATGCCAGAGCAGAACGGGCGCTCCGCGCCGCGTCAGGGTCTGGGATCTGGGTTCATCATCTCGGAGGACGGAATGATCGTAACCAACGCGCATGTGGTCGACGGCTCTGACAGTGTGACCGTAAAGCTGTCTGACGGCCGCTCCTTTGACGCCGAGGTGGTTGGCAGCGACCCGATGACCGACATCGCCGTGCTGAAGGTTGAGGCGGACGTGGACCTGCCGACGGTGGAGTTCGGATCTTCCGAAACCCTGCGCGTGGGCGATGAGGTCGTGGCCGTTGGTAACCCCTTTGGCCTTGGTGGCACAGTGACCACAGGTATCGTCTCTGCCTTGTCGCGCAACATCAACGCAGGGCCCTTTGACGACTTCATCCAGACCGATGCCGCGATCAACCGGGGCAACTCCGGCGGACCGCTCTTCAACAACGACGGCGATGTGATCGGTGTGAACACGGCCATCATCTCTCCGGCTGGCGGCTCTGTCGGGATCGGCTTTGCTGTGCCATCCGATCTGGTTCAGACCGTAGTCGCCGACCTTGCTGACGATGGCGAGATCGCCCGCGGTTGGCTGGGTGTGCAGATCCGCCCCATGGGCGAGGAAGTCGCCAATGTGCTGGGCTATGACGCCCCACGCGGTGCCGTGATCGAAGCGGTGAGCGCCGACAGCCCGGCAGACGACGCTGGGTTGCGCAAAGGCGACATCGTGCTGCGTTTCAATGAGACGGAGATCGAAGAGCTGCGCGATCTGACCCGCGCCGTGGCCACGCTGACGCCAGAGAGTGAGGCAGAGATCACCATCCTGCGCAAAGGTAAAGAGCGCACGATAGACGTCACCATCGGCACCCTCGCGACCGAGGAAGCCTGACGCAACAGAACCCGGTGTGGCCCCCCGCACCGGTAAATCCCCGCCCATTCCGGCGCGCGGGGTGGCCCCGCATCGATGGCTGGGGAGACATCGATGCGGGTCTTTTTACGTCTCACCCCCGACGAATACAGCCAAGGCTGACCGCCTTCTCTTTCTGGCCAAAAATATCCAATCCGAACTTCAGCCTCGTAAGGGGGAGCCCTGCTCCACCACCCGCTGCTCAAAGATAACCACCGCACAATTACCGTCGCTACAAAGCGCCGCGCAAAACCCCGTAAGGTGGGCGTGTCGCCCACCCAACGTCAAAGCGTGGTCTTGCCCGTCTGCGCCATGGCGATGCTCAACTCGTCGCTCAGCACTTCCCACAAACGGTTCAGTCCCGCCTCGCCCCCCGCCGCGATGGCAAACTGCAGGATGCGACCAAAAAACGTGAAGTTGGCACCCGCTTCCAACGCCTTCAGCACGTCCTCACCTGACCGCAACCCACTGTCGTAAAACAAGGGAAACGCGGGCCCAACAGCCTCGCGGATCATCGGCAACATCGCAAAAGGCGCAGGAGCGCTTTCCAATTGGCGTGCGCCATGGCTGGAGACCTGAATGGCATCCACACCTTCGTCTTTCAGGCGTACCGCGTGTTCGACATCCAGCACGCCCTTTACCACCAACTTACCCGGCCAAGCGTCGCGCAGACGCTTCAATGTCCCCCAATCGGCTTTGGCACGGCTTTCAGTGCGGTCAAATTCGAAACCGTCCATCTCAAAATTCGCCATCTGCGGCTTGCCCGCGATGAGCGAGCCAATGGACCAACGCGGATGCAGCGCAAAATCCACGAACTGGCGCGGGCCAATCCGGAAAGGCATCTTGAACCCGTGGCGCAGCTCACGGGGGCGGCGGCCGACCTCTGGCACATCGACCGTCAGCACAAGCGTCTGGTAGCCCGCCGTCTTGGCCCGCTCCACCAGCTTGAACGTGCCCGCACCATCGCCGCTGAAGTAAAGCTGAAACCATGCATGGCCTTCCGCCACCTCGATGATCTTTTCCATTGAGGTGGAGGCAACGGTCGATACCCCATGCGGCACAGCGTGTTTCGCGGCCAATCGCGCCAGCATCAGATCCGCACCGGGACCCGACAGATTGCACATGCCCATGGGGGCGATCCCAAAGGGGCGCGCAGCAGTCGTGCCGAAAATCTCTTTGGACATATCCCGCTGACTGACGTTGCACAGAACGCGCGGGCGCAGTGACGCGGCATCCATCGCCGCACGATTTCTGTCTGCGCCCGTCTCTCGGCCCGCCGCGCCGTCGATGTAATCAAACACCATCCAGGGCAGCCGCCGTTTGGCCAGCCGCCGCGCATCTTCCGCAGAATGGATATGCGTGGCGGCACTCATCTTAGGAGGCAACAGCCTTCATAAAGCGGTCACGGATCACCACCGGATCCATCGTGATGACCGGGTTCTTCGCGTTGCCGCTTTCGCATTTCACAACCATGATGGTCATCTTCTTCGATGCAATCGCTTCTTGCAGCACCGGCCCGGTGTCCTCTGCCCTGCAGACGATCACATTCTCGCACCCACAGGCCTCGGCCACGCTTTCCAGCTTGGTTTTCTTGCCCGCATAGGTCGGCTGATCCCCAGTTGACCCATAAGACCCGTTGTCGATGATCATCAGGATGTAGTTGTCAGCCACGTTGTTCGCGATGGTCGGCAAAGTGCCAAGGTTTGTCAGCACGGAGCCGTCGCCGTCAATGGCAATCACCGTCTTGGGCTGTGCCAACGCAAGCCCCAGACCTATCGACGAAGCCAACCCCATGGTCCCCAGCATGTAGAAATTTTTTTCATTGTCATCAATGGCATGCAGTTCCTGGCTCGGAATACCGATGTTACAGACCACAAGCTGATCATGCAGGATTGGCGCGATTTCTTTCAGGATTTCAGAACGGATCATTGGTCGCCATAGCCTCCCCAGAAGTTGGCATCGGTCAGGATGGCCACGGGTTTGTTGCACATGAAAGTGTACTTCAGGATCATGTCGAGCTCTTCGACATCCGACTGCTTGTGAAAGTGGTAGGTCGGGATGTTCATCTGGTTGAGCAGCGCCTTGGTGTGCACGGCCATCTCCACCTGACAGGCCACGGGCTCGCGCAGCTCCCCCCGGTAAGAGATCAGCATGGGCAGCGGCATACGGTAGTACTGAATGAGCGTGGCCAACGTGTTGATGGTCACCCCGATTGCAGTGTTCTGCATGATGATCGCGGGACGCTTACCGCCCATCCACGCACCGGCGCAAAGCCCCATGCCCTCGTCTTCTTTGTTGGAGGGGATGTGGAAAATATCGTCGCGCTGGTCAATCTCGTCGATCACACCGGCCAGCTGCTTGCAGGGCACGGTGGTCACAAAAGAGATGTCATTGGCGACAAGATCATCTGCGATCTTCTTGTCAATGTTCATCCGTGAGGCCTTTCATGGGTTGGAATGTGAGTGTCGGTGTTACGTTGGGTGGGTCAGTCGCTGGCCCAGGGGTCCAGCACGATTTTGGGGGCCGCAACCTTGCCCGCGAGCAGATCGGCAAAGGCAGCCGCACCTTCGTGCAGCCCCCGCGCTTCGGTCCAATCGAGCGGGCCAAGGCTGCCGTCAAAGATCGCTTGTGCCGTATCGCGGAAGTCTTGTGCGGAATAGGTATAAGTGCCGATAAAGGTGACTTCCTGCAGCGTGGCATATCGCACGTCGAAGCCTTCCTTGCTGTCGCCCAGACCCACGTGCGCGATGACCCCACCGGGCAGAACGTGCTCTGAGGCGGCCGCGCGGGTCACGCCAAAGCCCACGGCGTCAATCACCAGTGGGTAGCGGCCTTCAGGGGCGGTCACCGCGGTCTGCGCACAGGTGTCTTCAAGGAAAGCCCGGCGGGCGTCATTGGGCTCAGACACCGTCACGTCCTCTATGCCCATCGCCTTTAGTGCCAGCGCGGCCGCAAGGCCGATCGCACCGCCGCCAATCACCAACGCGCGTCGTTCCATCGAAGGGTGCAACGCCGCAAGACCCAGTTTCGCTGTATGCCAGGACACGGCCAATGGTTCAGCCAGTGTGGCCTTGGACAGCGGCACCTGATCCGGGACCTCGACCAGATTGCGGTCGGGCATCGTGACGTATTGCGCAAAAGCGCCCTCGCGAGGCGGCATCGAGATAATCTGTCGATCCGGGCAGAGGTTTTCGCGGCCTGCTTGGGAATAGCTGCTGTCCGGGTTCCAAACCAAGGGGTTGATCGTGACACGTGTGCCATCCTTCGGGCCGCCGATGATGGTGCCCGCAGCTTCATGCCCCAGGATCAAGGGCGCGGGGCGTCGTTCATCATGGCCCAAATAGGCATGCATGTCAGACCCGCAGATGCCGACCGCTTCGACTTTGATCAGGTGTTCCCCGTCCGCCGGGGTCGGGTCCGCCACGTCGCGGTAGCCCAGCGTTTTAACGCCGTCATAAACCAGTGCTTTCATTTTGCCGTGAACCCCCCGTCGACCATGAGTATCTGCCCCGTCACGTAGCTGGAGGCGTCAGAGCACAAGAACAACAGCGGGCCGTCCATGTCCTCCATCGTGCCATTGCGGCCAATGCAGGTCTGGGCCGCGTTCTTGGCCGCCAGCTCTTCGTTGGCAAAGACGGGCCCGGTCAGTTCGGTCGGAAAGAACCCCGGGCCGATGGCGTTCGCGGTGATGCCGTCTTTGCTCCAGGCCTCCGCCATTGCCCGCGTCATCTGCGCGACACCACCCTTGGTGGCCCCGTATGCGATGCCATTCTGGAAGGCTCGGAAACTTTGCAGCGACGCGAAATTCACGATCCGGCCCCAGCCTTTTGCCTGCATGGCAGGCACAAGCGCCTGCGAGACGAAGAACGGTGCTGAAAGGTTGATGGCGACCGTCGCATCCCAGCCTTCGGCCGTCACGTCAGAGGCATGTTCGCGCGGGTTCAGACCGGCAGCATGCACCACGATATCCGGTGCGCCGAAGGGGCCGGTAATGGCGTCACGCAGGGCCGGTATCCCGGCCCGGTCAGCGACATCAGCCGCAACAATCGCAGCGCCGTTACCCTCGCGTGCTTTCCAGCCCTCCAGTGACTCACGTCGCCGCGCGACGCCCACAACCTGCGCGCCCGCCGCGATCAGCGTCGAGGCTGCGCGCTGACCAAGGCCAGACGAGGCCCCGGTCACGCAGGCCACCCGGCCTGTCAGGTCAAAAAGGGCGCGCGGGTCGGGCATCACTCCTCTGCCGTCAGGTCGAAATTTTCGCCGGGGAAGTATTTGGCCAGCCGCACGTCTGCTGCGCGGGCGTGGCCTTCCATGCCTTCAAGGCGGCTGATGCGCGCTGTCGCAATGGCCACATCCTTGGCCCCTTCACGTGTGGCGCGCTGCCAGGTGACGATCTTCATGTACTTGTGGACGCTCAAGCCACCTGTGTAGCTCGCCGCACCGGAGGTCGGCAGCACGTGGTTGGTGCCTGTCGCCTTGTCGCCGTAGCTGACGGTGGTCTCTTCGCCCAGGAACAAAGAACCGTAGCAGGTCAGCCGTTCCAACCACCAGTCGATGTCAGCGGCCTGCACTGTCAGGTGCTCAGGCGCGTACTCATCCGAACACGCGGCCATGTCTTCGCGGTCCTTGCAAACGATGACTTCGGCATAGTCGCGCCACGCTGCAGTAGCGTTTTCGCGGTTCACGTCTGGCAGGTCTTCGATCAGGCCGGGGACGAGGTCCATCACCTTCTCTGCCAACGCACGGTCATCCGTGACCAGCCAGACGGGGGAGTTGTAGCCATGCTCGGCCTGGCTCACCAAGTCCGTCGCCACGATGTGCGCATCCGCGTCCTTGTCGGCGAGAATCAGGCTGTCGGTAGGGCCCGCGATCATGTCGATGCCCACACGGCCAAAGAGGATGCGCTTGGCTTCGGCCACGAACTGATTGCCGGGGCCAACGAGGATGGTGGCTTTGGGCAGGCCAAACAACCCGAATGTCATGGCGGCCACGCCCTGCACACCGCCCATCGCCATGATCTTGTCCGCCCCGCAGATGTGCGCGGCATAGACAATAGCCGGGGCCACGCCGACGCCGGGGCGCGGGGGGGAACAGGCGGTGATGTGGTTGCAGCCCGCGACCTTGGCGGTGGTCACGGTCATGATGGCTGAGGCAATGTGGCTGTAGCGCCCTCCGGGCACATAGCAGCCTGCAGCATCTACCGGGATCGCCTTTTGGCCGGCGATCATGCCGGGCACGATCTCCATTTCCACATCTGCGACGGTGGATTTCTGCAGCTCTGCAAAGCGTTTCACATTGTCGTGGGCAAATTGGATGTCGCGCTTCAGCTTTTCCGGCACCAGCGCGCATGCGGCTTCGATTTCCTCCGCCGTCATCAGCACGTTGCCTTCGTACTTGTCGAACTTGGCCGCGTATTCCATCGCCTTGGCGTCACCACCCGCTTCGATGTCGTCGAGGATGTTCCGCACGATCTCATGCGTTTCGGAGGCGTCCGATTTGGAAGTCAGCGTGGCTTTCTTGAGGTATTCGCGGGTCATCGGCGGTGTCCTTGGGCAGATGAGAAGAGGGATTCGGATGTGAACTTGACGCTGTGTAAGCGCTTACATATGGTGATGCAAGCGCTTACATTCACAACTCGACACCCCTTCCCGAGGTTTCTGCACATGGCGACAGCCCCGACCCTTGACGACGTTGCCAGACACGCGGGCGTGTCCACGGCAACCGTGTCGCGCTGTCTGAACACGCCCGACCGCGTGGTCGAAAAGACGCGGGACCGCGTGATGGCGGCGGTTGATGCGCTGGGGTACACGCCGAACTTTGGCGCCCGCGTTATGGCGGCCAGACGGACGTTCACAATCGGCGCAATCATCCCCCACGATGGAAAACGCGATCTTTGCGCGGGGCCTGCAGGCGTTTCAGGAAACCCTGCACGGCCATGGGTACACCTTGTTGGTAGCCAGTTCGGCCTATGACCCGCAGATCGAGAGCGAGCAGATCAAGGCGTTGGTGGCCCGAGGGGCGGAGGGGCTGTTATTGATCGGTCAGGACCGGGACGCGTCAGTTTACGGGTATCTGACGCGCCAACAGGTGCCCACGCTGCTAGCATGGACCTTCGCACCGGATGCCCCCCTTACCACAGTAGGTTTTGACAATCGGGCGGCGATGGCAGCGTTAACCCCGTGCTGTTCTGAACAAAGGACATAGGCGGATCGGCATGATCTCTGCCCCCGTTGAGGGTAACGACCGTGCGCGCGAACGGGTTGAGGGCCTGCGATCCGCTATGACGAAGTGTGGTCTGGCGGAAGACGCTTTGACAGTGGTTGAGGCCCCTTACGATGTTGAACGGGGTGCCGAGGCCCTTTTCGGCACTGATGGCCCACCCCGACCGCCCCAGCGTGGTGATGTGCGGCAATGACGTGCAGGCGGCGGGTGCTGTGATGCGCGCACACCAGATGGGACTGCGGGTCCCGCAAGATGTGTCGGTGACGGGTTTTGACGATATGGAGATCGCACGCCTGACCGATCCCGCGCTGACCACGGTCGCCGTCCCGCACCGTCAGATGGGTCAGCAAGCGGCAGAGATCCTGGTGAAGATGGTGACCGGCACCGAAGGCTCAAGACATGCGCGGTTGGAGACGCAAATTATTGAACGCGGGTCGCTTGGCCCTGCCTGATCACCGCTTCGACCGACTTGATCCATCGCAAAACCTACGAGTTCATTGGTGCGTTAAGGCTTGGCGGTCTCGTCGAGCCAGTCTGAGATCTCTTCGCTGTGCTCACCATGCATTGGTGCGCCGCCTTTGGGCGTATAGGCTCTGCCTTTACCCAACCGGAATGGCAACGTCGGGACGCTCAGGCCGTCCTCCAGCGTCTGCACAAACCCACGGGCCTGAACGTGCTCTGACGCCAGCGCCTCTGGCAAGCTGCGCAACCCGCGCGGCGGGCACGCCAGCCCGTTGCAGCAAGGGCTCCCAACGCTCAGCCGTATCCTTGGCCAGTTCCGCTTCAATCTGTCGGGCGAGCTCTGCCGCATTTTCCTTGCGGGCCGCGCGTTCAATGAACCGCGCATCCGTCAACCAGTCCTCACGCGACAGCGCCGAGGCAAGGCTGCAAAAATGGGATTCCTCATTAACACCCAGCGAGATTAAACCCTCTTTGCAGGGAAAACTGCCTGCCCCGGGCGACCGGCTGTTCGCCAGATTGCCCCGCCGCTGGGGCGCATTGCCGGTCCGCAGGTAATCGGTGACGGTGGAGCTCATCAGGCTCAGCCCCGTCTCCAGCATAGAGACATCGATGAAGTTGCCCTTGCCCGTCTTCGCACGCTCAAACAAGGCTGCCGAGACAGCAAAACTCGCGGCCAATGCGGTGCCATAATCCAACACAGGCGCGCCAGTACGGATCGGGCCGCTTTCAGCCGTACCCGTTGCTTCCATCAAGCCGCAAGAGGCCTGAATGTTCACGTCATAGGCGGCTGTGTTTTCCTGCGGGCCGCCGCGGCCATAGCCCGTCATGGCGCAATGTATTAGGTGAGGATGACGCGCGCCAAGCGTGTCTTCGTCCAGCCCAAGACGGCGCATTGTTTCAGGCACATGGTTTTCGACCAGAACATCCGCATGCGCCAGAAGCTGCTGAAACCGCCGCAACCCTTCGTCCGTCTCAAGATCAAGCGAAATAGACTTCTTCCCCGCCCCTTGGGTCAAGTAAGACGTGCTCATGCCTTTTGCCGCCCCATCAGCATCAGTGCCACCCCGGTGACGGATGGCATCCCCTTTGCTGCGCGATTCGACCTTGACTACGTCCGCCCCCAACAACCCTAGATAGTAGGCGCAGGCAGGGCCCGCCAGCACATGGGTAAAATCCACAACCAAGAGACCTTCAAACGGGTGTGTGCGAGACATCGGAGCTCTCCTGCAGGCAATTTACGCCATGAGACTGGCGCAACGGCACGCAAGAGGCAAACACCGGATCAGACTGCACAATCATTGGGCATTGCTTGCACTTTACAAATCGTTGACCTGTCTATTACCTGCTTTCATCTAAAGGGAGGAACACCAATGAACTTTACAAAGACTATTGCTGCAGGCGTTGCGGCAAGCGCCATGATGGCCGGTACAGCCGTTGTGGCAGAATATCCGTCAAAGCCGATCAAGATCATGGTTGGCTTTTCCGCAGGCGGCGGCACCGACACCACCGCGCGCGGGTTTGCGTCCTACATGCACGAAGCGCCCTCGATGAATGGCCTACCGGCCTACATCGTCAACCTGCCCGGGGCCTCCGGTCAGAAAGCGGCCTCTGCCGTGCTGGACGAAGAGCGCGACGGCCACACGCTCTACATGATCAACATTGGCACCTTCATCGCCGGTCAGTTGGCCAAGGGTGATGAGCGTCCCTACAACATCCCCGAGGATTTTGTGAACCTGGGCTGCGCGTCTCAGTTGGTGACCTCGCTGCAGGTCCACACGTCCAACCCGGCGATGACCGCGCAGGAGTTCATCGAGAACGCCAAGGCGTCCGGCGAAGAAATCACCTGGGGCACTTCCGGTGCAGCCACCATGCACGCCACCATCGGCCACGTGTTCTTTGACACCCATGGCATCAAGCACAAGAAAGTGCCGTTCAAAGGCGGCTCCAAGGCACGTGCTGCCCTCGTGTCGCAGTCCGTTGACGCGGTGTTCGGCGGTGTAAACACCATCCCGGGCTTTGAGGCCGACATCCGCGCGCTGGCATCTGCCGGTGCTGAGCGTGACCCGATGGCACCTGATCTGGCAACCTTCTCCGAGACCGGCACAGACGGGATCGAGTTCACAGGTCTGATGTGCCTCTTCGGTGCCGCTGGCATCCCGGATGAGGTCAAGGAAGACGTTGGTGCCGCGATTGAGCACATTGCAAACACCCAAGGCTATCAGCGTTATATGGGCAAGAACGATCTGGCGTCGTTCTACACCAATTCCGCTGACGAAACGGCTGCGCAGGACGTGATGTTCGAAATCATGGGCCCTGTGGTCGCTGAAATCATCGCCAACCAGTAAGGTTGCGATCAAGGACAGGGGCAGGCCCAACCGGGCTTGCCCCTTTTCGCGTCAAAAGGCGCGCATTCGGGGAGGGGTGCATGGACAATCATGATTACAAGATAAGGGTAGAATACGGGGTCAGCGCTGTTGTGTTGCTGGTCGGCGTATTTTTCATGTTCCAGGCCTTCACCATCGATACATCCCGCGAAACGGTCGGCCCCCGCACCATGCCGATGATCCTGGCGGTGGCCATGATCCTCAGTGGCCTCTGGCTCGCCGTCCGCGCGGCAACCGACCGCGCTGGCGATCTGAGCGAGGGTTACGGTTTTCTTGAAAGCGACGTGCAGCGGATCTTCATGGTTGTGGGATGCGGCGCGCTGTTTGTGTTTCTCTTCTGGGGTTTTGGTTACTTCATCGCGTTGATCTTTACCTTCATCGCCATGCTTTTCACCTTTGGTGTACGCAACTGGGCGCTGATGATACCCGGCGGCATAATCGTTGCCGTGGCGTTTCAGGCGCTCTTTATGGGGGTCATGTTGTTGAACGATCCCAGAGGAACGATTGTCGACATGCGCCCTTACACCAACTGGATCACAGGGGCGCAGTGACATGAATATGGTCAACAACCAATGCGCCGGGCTTGAGGCGTTCTTTGAGAACCTCGGCTTTCTGGCGATCTTCTTTGACATCTCCTGCGGCTTCGTGACCCTGTTCTCGGATCCTTTTGCGATCTTCTTCGTGCTTTTGGCTGCTCTCGTGGGCATCATCTTTGGAGCCCTGCCCGGCCTGACGGCGGCCGCAGCCATCGCGATGATGCTGCCCATCCTCATTGCCTATAACGACCAAATTGGCGCATTGGCGGGTCTCGTATTCCTCTATGTGATCGGCAAATCAGGGAGATACGGCGGATCCATCGCCGCGATTCTGTTTAATACGCCGGGCACGGCAGCCTCTGCCGCAACAATGCAAGACGGCTATCCGATGACTCAGAAGGGTCAGGCGGGCAAGGCGCTGAAGACCGCCACCGTGGCTTCTGCCTATGGCGATTACGTGGGCGAGATTGTCCTGATCTTTGGTGCCGTGGCCATCGCGGCCTTTACCCGCAAATTCGGCCCGCCAGAAAACTTCGCGATCTACCTGATGGCCTTTGTCGTCATCGGCTCTGTGGTCAGCGACAGCATCATCAAGGGTATCGTTTCGACCCTCTTTGGTGCGCTTGTTGGTCTAATTGGCGAGGACGTCATCACCGGACAGTTCAAAATGACCATGGGTATTGCCGAGCTCGAAAGCGGCATGGCACTGGTTCCGCTTCTGATCGGGGTGTTCGTCATCTCAGAGGTCATCATCCAAGCCGAAAAGGCCGCCAAGGTCAAAATGATCAACCTTGACGAAACCAAGGTGGATGACCCGACATCGCATTACTTCACCTGGCCAGAGTTCAAGCGCTGTATCCCGCTGATGTTCCGATCCTCGATCTACGGATCGCTGATCGGCATGATGCCGGGGCTTGGGTCTTCGGTGGCCTGTTTCGTGGCCTACGGCGAGGAAAAGCGCCGCGCCAAGAACAAGAGCGAGTGGGGCACAGGCGTGGTCGAAGGCATCGCTGCACCTGAGTCTGCCAACAACGCGGTGTCCGGGCCTTCGATGATCCCACTGCTGACGTTGGGCATCCCGGGATCGACAATCGCTGCGGTGTTGATCGGCATGTTCCTTGTGAACGGGCTGCAGCCGGGGCCGACGATCTTCTCGGAAGACGCAAGCGTTCAGTACTTCATCCCGTCAACACAGCACTTCTTTGAGATCACGTCGCGCGAATACATCTTTGCGGTCTTTGCAGCGGGCCTTGTGGGCATCGCGGCCTATGCGCTGATTGGTTATTTCGCGGCACCTTTCATCGGGCGCATGATCGCGGTCTTGCCGACGAAGTGGCTTTACCCCTTCATCTTCATGACAGCACTTGCGGCAAGCTATTCGTCGCGTGCGTCGATCTGGGATGTGGGTTTTGCCCTTCTGTTCGGGGTCATCGGCTACGGCATGCGGCGCACGAACTTCTCGGCTGCTGCGTTTATCATCGCCTTCGTTCTGACCTCTAGCATGGAAGAAGCCTTTCGCCAGTCGATGATTATCTCGGACACTGGCCTGCGCGTCTTCACCAGCTTTGAGTATCAGGGTAAGTTCTCCTACGCACCGATCTTCCTGCTGATCGGGGCGGCGGTGGTCATCTTCCGCAGTTGGTCAACCTACCGCGCCCGCAAGGCTGAGGAGAGCTGAGCGCCCAGATGGACCCCCGCTTCGTCCCGATATTCGGTTGTGGGTTCATTGGCGGTCTAGCGGCATATTTCGCCGGGCTGCCAATGCCCTTCATGCTGGGGGGCATCTTTGGCGCGGCAACCTTTGTGCTGTGGTACGAGCGCGGTGGCACACAACTGCCCAAGATGTCGCGCTGGGTGCGGCTGGTGTTCATGTCAATCATCGGGGCCATGATCGGCTCGCGGTTTTCGCCAGAACTTCTGACGCTGATCCCCCAGTTCTGGATATCCGCACTGGCGCTGATCCCGTTCATCCTGCTGGCCCATGGCGGCAGCTATGCGATCCTGCGCGGGTTGGGGCGGTACGAAAAGCTGGACGCCTATTTTGCCGCCCTGCCCGGCGGTATTGTCGACAGCGCGGCACTGGCTGAGCAGGCGGGTGCCGATTTGCGGGTTGTGACCACGCAGCACTTTATCCGCATCATGCTGGTGGTGATTTCAATCCCGCTGATCTTCTTTGTGGTGCAGGGCGATGCCGTGGGTTCAGCGGCAGGGGAAACTCTGGCCACGGCGTCCTATGATCTGACGGACGTGGGGTTGATCCTGGCGATTGCGCTGGTGGGCCTTGGCTTTGGCCATATCGCCAAACTGCCGGTGTCCCACATGTTGGGCCCGCTGTTGCTATCACTGGCACTGTCGATCTCGGGCGTGGTGGAGATCGAAATCCCCGGCTGGATGATGCATCTGGCGCAATACATGATCGGCACCGCTTTGGGGGCACAGTTTTCGGGCGTGTCCCGACGGTTGTTGGCCAGGGGGATTGGGCTGGGCGTGATTGTCGGCATCTACATGCTGATGCTGGGGGCAACGATCGCCTGGCTGCTGGTGGACCATGTTCCGGCAGATTTCCCGCCGCTCTTCATCAGTTTCGCAGCGGCGGGCCTTGCTGAGATGAGCTTGATCGCCCTGTCGCTGAACTTTAATCCGGTCGTTGTGGCGCTGCACCATCTGGTGCGAATATTGCTGACGGTGTTTATCGGAGATCTGCTGTCCCGCCGTGTCTTCAAGCTGGTGCCACCGAAATGAAAACCTATGAGGCCCTTGCCACCGCCTTCGCTCGCGAAGAGATCGGCACCTGCTTCGCCTTGCTAGGCGATGCTAACATGCACTGGGCCGGGGCCTCGGCGGAGCTTGGCGTGCCCTTTGTCTACCTGCGCCACGAACACGCTGCCGTTGCGGCCGCGACCGCCTATGCCCGCACGACAGGGCGTGTCGGTGTGGCCAGCGTGACCTGCGGGCCGGGGCTGACTCAGGTGATGACGATCCTGCCCATCGCCGTGCGCGCGCGCCTGCCGTTGGTGATTTTCGCAGGCGAAGCGCCGTTGCGAAAGCCGTGGTACAATCAGGGCATTGACCAAGCGCCCTTTGTGGAAGCCTGCGGGGCCAAGTACCGTGCGTTGCACGACCCCACGACCATGCTGGCCGAGGTGCATCAGGCGTTTGCTGACGCCGCGCGGCTGCGCGTGCCTGTCGTGCTCGGCGTGCCGTTTGATCTGCAAAAGGACCGGTGGGAGGGGACGGCGGAACATCCCACGTCCGCATCCCTCTATCAGTCGCCCAAGCCCCAAGGCCCCGCCCCCTCAGACGTTCAAAAGGCTGCAGACTGGATCGCCGAGGCCCAGCGCCCTGTCGTTTTGGCAGGCCTTGGCGCATTGGAGGCCCGCAACGCCTGCGTGACCCTCGCCGAAAAGGCGGGCGCACTGCTGGCCACAACCCTGCCCGCCAAGGGGCTCTTTCATGACTGCGACTTCACGCTGGGCGTTGCGGGCGGCTATGCCACGGAGAAATCCAAAGACATCTTTGCCGATGCGGACTTAGTGATCGCCGTGGGTGCCCGCATGGCGGCGCATACGTTCGACAGTGGGCGGCTTACCCCTGGCGCGCGGGTGATCCACGTAGATCTTGACCCGCAAGAACACGTGCAGGGGCGCAAGGCGGCTGACCTGTTGATCCGTTCAGATGCAAGACGTGCGGCAGAAGCGTTGACGTGGGCCACCGCGCAACGCACAGGTTGGCGCACGCCTGAAATGCTCAAGCACTGCACAGATGCGCTCGAACTACCCGACGATCACGAAACGCCAGACGGAGCCCTGCACCCCATGGCCGTGATCAAGGCGATTGCAGATGTGATCCCGCCCGCGTGCCACATCGTGAACACCTCCGGCCACATCGCCTATTACACCGCCCAGATGAACCGCCATCCGCAGGCGAACTACACGGTGATCCGCGAATTTGGAGCCATCGGGAACGGTACCTCTTTTGCCATGGGCGTGGCCGCCGCGCGTCCGGACGTGCCTGTTGTTCTGCTGGATGGTGACGGCTCAGCCCTGATGCACATACAGGAACTTGAGACGATGCAGCGCCATGGGATGCACATCCTCACAGTGGTGCTAAACGATGGTGCCTATGGGTCAGAAGTTCACAAACTGCGCGCGGATGGGGTGACCCTGGCGGGTTCCGTCTTTGGCCGCCCCGACTTTGCCGGGATCGGGCGCGGCTTCGGGCTGGCGGGTGAGACGTTCACATCGCTTGAAACTCTGCCCGAAAAGATGGACGGTTTTCTGACCAACAAAGCCCCCGCTATCTGGGACATTCACATCTCGGACCAGATCACCTCGCCACAAATCCTGAAAACGCACAAGTCGCACTGAACCGGAGACACCTGACATGCCGCATCAACCTGCCTCCTCCGCTCTGTCGCACATCCGTGTGCTGGACCTAACCCGCGTCCGCTCCGGCCCAACAGCCGTCCGGCAGTTAGGCGATTGGGGGGCCGATGTGATCAAGATCGAACAGCCCGCGTCGCTGGAGGCTGACGGCGCGCTTGGTGCGGGGCGCAATACGGCGGATTGGCAGAACCTGCAGCGCAACCGGCGTAGCCTGACGCTGAACCTCAAAGACCCCGAGGGCAAAGCGCTGTTCCTGAAACTCGCCGCAACCGCGGATGTGGTGGTGGAGAACTTCCGCCCCGATGTGAAAAACCGCTTGGGCATCGACTACGAAAGCCTCAAGGCGGTGAACCCAAGGATCATCCTCGCCAGCATCTCGGGCTTTGGCCAGGACGGGCCTTACGCCAAGCGCCCAGGCTTTGACCAGATCGCCCAGGGTATGGGCGGGCTGATGTCAATCACGGGCGATCCTGACGGCGGCCCGATGCGCGTGGGTATTCCGATTGCAGACCTCACCGCAGGGCTTTTCTGCGCGCTTGGCATCCAGACGGCACTGATTGAGCGCGAGAAAACCGGCGAAGGGCAGTGGCTGCACACCTCGCTGCTGCAATCGATGGCCTTCATGCTCGATTTTCAGGCGGCGCGCTGGCTGATGCAGGGTGAGGTCGCAGGCCAGGTCGGTAACGAGCACCCCACCAGCATACCGACCAACCGCTATCTGACCACGGATGGGGCCGTGAACATCGCCGTGGCGGGCAACGACACGTGGAAGCGCCTGTGCAAAGCGCTGGACCGCCCTGACTGGGCCGAGGACGAAGGCTATGACACCAACGCCAAACGCTGCGACCGCCGGGATGAGCTGAATGCCGACATCGCGGCCATCATCGCCACCCGTACCAGCGCTGAATGGGTGGAGGTGCTGACCGCTGCGGGCGTGCCTTGCGGCCCGATCTACAAGATCGACGAAATGTTTGAGGACCCGCAGGTGCAGCACCTTGGCATCGCGCAGCCCCTCACCACCGAACCTTTCGGTGACACGCAGGCCATGGGACAGCCGGTGCAATTGACCCGCACACCAAGCAGCCTTGTGGGCTCTCCTCCTGCGCGCGGCCAGCACACGGGCGAGATATTGGAAGAACTCGGCGTGTCGCCCGAAGACATCGCCGCCCTGCAAGACAAATCCGTCGTGTGACGAGGAAAGACCAAGATATGACCAACCAGACTCTGCCCACCGACAAGATGATCGCCCGCACAGATGGTGCGCTGGGGCATGTGATCTTCAACAACCCGGAGCGTCACAACGCCGTGTCGCTTGAAATGTGGGACGCCGCCGAACAGGCGCTATCCACCTTTGCCGAGGACGATGCGGTGCGCGTCGTCGTCCTGTCTGGCGCGGGCGGCAAGAGCTTTGTATCCGGGGCCGACATCTCCAAGTTCGAGAAAGAGCGCGGATCAAAGGACGCAACAACGCATTACAACGCGCGGCTCAAAGTCGTTTATGACCTGATTGAAAACTACCCCAAGCCGACGATTGCGATGATCAACGGCCATTGCATCGGCGGTGGCCTGAACCTCGCGACTTGCGCAGACATTCGCATCGCTTCTGCCAAGTCGAAGTTTGCCATGCCCGCCGCAAAGCTGGCACTGGGGTATCCGTTTGATGCCGTCCGGCGGCTGACCAACGCCGTGGGACCTGCCGCTGCCAAGCAATTGATGTTCACAGCCAAAGCGATTGACGCCGAAGCTGCGCTGCGGCTGGGGCTGGTGCAGGAGGTTCTAGATGAGGACGCACTGGCTGCCCGCGTGGATGAGCTGGCAGGCACCATCGCGGGCAACGCGCCCTTGACCATCCGCGCGATGAAGTTCATCGCCACGCAGGTGATGCAGCCTGACCCGGCCAAGCGCGACCTTGCGCGCTGTGACGAGATGGTCGCAGCCTGCTTTGCCTCCGAAGACTATGTCGAGGGCCGCAAGGCCTTCATGGAAAAACGCAAACCTGAATTCAAAGGGCGCTGATATGAACCCCCTAGCCGATGCGCTCGTCGCCCCGCTTGCGACGCGAAACGATACCGTATTGATCCGGGAGGACGGCGGGGAAGTCACCGGCGTTGAGTTACACGCGCTCTCCGGCCAGATCGCGAACGTGCTAGCAGATGCCGGCGTGGAACCCGGGCACCGTGTCGCAATGCAGGTGACCAAATCAGTCGAAGCATTGGCGCTATACCTCGCTTGCCTGCGGGCCGGTGCCTTGTTCCTGCCGCTCAACACGGCCTACACAACCGCCGAGTTGGAGTATTTTCTGGGCGACGCCGCCCCCACGGTGACGGTCTGCGACCCCAAGTCAGAGGCTGATCTGGCCCCGGTCGCCAAGGCGCATGGCAGTGCTTTGCTGACACTGGATGCGGGCGGGAACGGATCGTTGTCTGAGCAGGCGAAATCTGCGCCCAGCGCGTTTGAGGACGCCTCCCGCACCCCTGATGATCTGGCGGCGATCCTTTATACCTCTGGCACCACGGGCCGGTCCAAGGGGGCGATGCTGACGCAGGACAACTTGCTCAGTAACGTTCAGGCCCTGACCGAAGCGTGGCAGTTCACCTCTGACGATACTCTCTTGCACGCCTTGCCGATTTTCCACGTGCACGGGCTCTTTGTCGCCGTGAACCTGCTGCTTCACGTGGGCGGGCGGATGATCTGGCTGTCTCGGTTCGACCTTGATCAGGTGATCGCGCGGCTACCCCAAGCCAACACGATGATGGGCGTGCCGACGTTCTACACCCGGCTGCTGACCGATGACCGTTTCACCACCGATCTCACCCGGCACATGCGCCTTTTCATCTCTGGCAGCGCGCCGCTGCTGGCCGAAACTCACGTGGCCTTCGAAGAACGCACTGGCCACCGCATCCTTGAACGCTATGGTATGACCGAAACCACCATGAGCACCTCCAACCCCTATGACGGCGAGCGGCGGGCTGGCACGGTGGGCTTCCCACTGCCCCGGATCGAGGCGCGGATCGTGAACATGGAGACCGGCGACGCCGTCCCGCAGGGCGAGGCGGGCATTCTGGAAGTGCGCGGCCCCAACGTCTTCAAAGGCTACTGGCAGATGCCTGAAAAGACGGCGGAGGAGTTCCGCGAGGATGGGTTCTTTATCACCGGTGACGTGGCGCGGATTGATGAGGATGGCTACATCCAGATTGTCGGACGAGAGAAAGACCTTGTGATCTCTGGCGGCTACAACGTCTATCCCAAGGAAATCGAGACCGAGATCGACGCAATGGACGGCGTGGTGGAATCCGCAGTGATCGGCACGCCGCATCCCGACTTTGGCGAGGCCGTTGTCGCCGTGGTCGTGCGTCAAGCGGGGGCCACCATCGACGCACCCACCATTCAGCGCGACCTGCAGGCGAAGCTCGCGAAGTTCAAATGCCCCAAGGCCGTGTTCTTTGTGGACGAACTGCCGCGCAACACCATGGGAAAGGTGCAGAAAAACGAGCTGCGCAAGACCTATGCGGAGACGTTCTCAGGCACCTGAGTATAGGCCAACAGACCCAACCGCGAGAGGATCGTTTCAAAACGCGCTGCAAGGTCCTGTGGCGTCTTGGCGGTTGCAGCGACGTAGAAGTCTGGCCTGATGATCGCATAGCTGGCCTCAGCCTCTGCCATCCAACGGGTGTAGCTGTCGTCCAGTGTCGTGATGTCACACCCTTCCGCGCCGATTGACAGCACCCGCCCGCCGAGGGCCTCCAACGCGTGCTGATGCGCCTCTCTCAACAGGCCATCCACCTCCTGATCCACTGCGAGGATCATCCAGCCGTGCCCGACCGCCTGATCAAACCGATCTTCGCGCCCTTCGAACCTAACTCTCCCCTGCGGCGAAAGCTCACCCGCTGTCGCGGTGTCTTCACACCAGGCACCGGGGCCGAGCTTCACCAAGTCCCCCGTTATCGGCTCATAGTTGCGCGCGGCAAGCTCTGCCATCATGCGCGCATCGCGTTCAGCGGCTTTTACGGGGTCGGCAATGCAGATAATGTCGCCCAGATCGCGGCTGAACTGGATGTAATGCTTGGCGTGCTCGATCCGTTCACTCTCATAACTCTCCAGAACTTCCATCCCGAGCGTGCCGTCAAGGATTGCAGCCAACCGCCAGCTGAGCGCAACGGCATCACGCAGTCCTGCACACATGCCCTCCCCAGCGAAGGGCGGCATCAGGTGCGCGGCGTCCCCTGCAATCATGCTGCGACCATTGCGCCAATGCTCAGCCCAGCGGGCCTGAAACCGGTATACGGCGCTGCGCTCAAGTTCGGCATTCTGGGGGGTCAGACCCCACGGCTCCAACAGACGCCATGCGCTTTCCGGCTCGGCGATCTCTTCTTTGTCTTCAGACGGGAGCACCATAAACTCCCACCGCCGCCTTCCGGGGCCGCCTGGGACGATGGTGGTTGGGCGTTTGGGGTCGCATAGCTGCCATTGGGCGGGCGAGGTCTTGTAGTCAGGCGGCGGGATCATATCGAGGATCAGCCAGTCAAAGAAGTAGCCTTCGTCAATCACTTTCAGGCCCAGCGCGTCCCGGACAAAGCTGTTCGCCCCATCCGCGCCGACAACAAATTGGCCATGCAGGGTCTGTAAGGTATCGCCTTTTTTGATGATCAAATCCGCGCCGTCTTGATCCTGTGAAAGATCAACTGCCGTCCAGCCCCGCATCAGATTGATAGAGGGTATGGTCCCGGCCATCTCAATCAGACGGCCTTCCAGTTCCGGTTGGTTGAACCAATAGGTCACATGCCAGCCGCAGGGGGCGAGGCTCTCCCAATCGACGATCTGCAAGTTCTCCAGATCGGCGTTCTTCCAATAGTAGAGCTCCTTGTGGTTTTCGAACGCCGGATCACTGTCACAATCGATGCCAAGCATCGCGAGGATACGGGCGACCTCTGCGTCCATGGTGACCGCCCGTGGGCGGTTGTAGATCTCGGGCCATCGCTCCACCACGGTGACCTCTTTGCCCTGTCGCCCCAAAAGGATCGCGAGCAGCAGACCAACGGGGCCGGCCCCGACAACAATCACATCAGTCATTACGCTGCGTCCTCGTGCGGGTTTGAAGACAGGGCGGCTTTGGCCAAAGTGCGTGCCGGTTTATCCGTCGCGATGATCGACCTGAACTCAAAATCCGCGTGGTTTTTCTCAGTCATGCTGAGATCATAGAGATAATTCACCATGGCCCCGCTGGACTGCGCCAGGCCGTTTTCCGACGTGTCCGCGCCCGCGTGAATGTCATGCACCATCGCGCCATTGGTCAGATGGAACCGCGCCACGGGGTCCAGCGGCATGCCGTCGTCACGCTTGGCATTCAGTAGATAGCGTGCAGCCATCGCGCGCAGGTCCTGGCTGTCGGCGCGCTGTTCCAGAATGGCGCTGGCGATATGCCCAACCTCAGGGTCATCCCGTTGAGTGGCCAGCCACTTGTTCAGACCTGGAATGGGCGACAGCGTCACAAACTGTTCGATCTGGGGGAAAGCCAACGACAGTTCCGCCACCACCTGTTTGATCAACAGGTTTCCAAAGCTGATGCCCATCAGCCCCTTCTGGCAGTTTGAAATCGAGTAAAAGACCGCCGCTTTGGCATCCTCCGCCGCCAAAGGATCACGGGCTTCGGAGAGAAGGTCCGTGACAGAGCCCGGGATGCCTTCGGTCAAGGCAACCTCAACAAAGATCAGGGGCTCGTCGGGCATGGAAGGATGGAAAAACGCAAAGCACCGCCGATCTGGCGGGTAAAGCCTGCGACGCAGATCGTCCAGATCGCTGATCTGGTGCACGGCTTCATAAGCCACGATCTTGTCGAGGATCCGCGCGGGCGTGTCCCAATCGATGGCTTTGAGCACCAGAAACCCGCGGTTGAACCAGCTGCGTAGCAGGTGGGCAAAGTCATGGTCCGTGCGCGCCAGTTCCGGCGCGTCCTTCAGCGCCTTCAGCAGGTCGACACGCATCGCAACGATGTCGGCAGTCGCCCCCAAAGGCTGATTCAGGCGACGCAGCAGTTCCTGCCGTTTAGGTTCTGCCGCAGCTGAAAGCCTGGCGAAGGCTGCGGGGGAAGGATCCTTGTCATATTCAGCCGCCAATACGCCGAGCTTTTTGGGATCCAGATCAAACTCTTCATTCAGAAACGCAAAGAAGGCGTGCTTTTCGTCATCTGACAGCGCGCGATAGCGTGCCAGTACCGTCGAGGCGAGCTTTTGGCCCGATACTTCTCCTTCAGCGGACAACAAAGCGCGGCAAAGATCATGAATGTCACGCGTGTCATCTACAGGGCCAGTCATGCCGGTACGCTGAAGGAGAGTCCCGAGTATATCGCCAAGAAAGCGGTTCCGTTGCATTTGTCTCCCTCCCTCGATCTGCCGCCTTCAGAGCCCAGAAAGTTGCTGCGCCAGATACTCTCCCGTCAGACGGTAATGGCTGAGCAATGCGGCTGAGGCATCATCGGCGTTGCGTTTAATGGCTGCATCGAAAATCTGGGCATGTTCGGCTGAAATGTCGCGACGCTTATATGTCACCTCGCTCGCAGCCAGGTTCCTGTAGCGGATGTTCAGATCATAGAGCTGGCTACAATAACGCTCTGTCATAGGGGCAGCAGCGTTGCTGAGCAGGGTCATGTGGAAAACCTTATGTGCATCCTCAAACGCTTCGGCCCCCACGGCCCGGTTCATGTGGTGGTGCGCCAGAACAAGGCGTTCTTCCCAATCAGGCGTGGCATTGGCGATCGACTGACGCAGTGCCATGTCTTCCAGCACGCAGCGCAGGTTGAGGATTTCGGCAAAATTCTCCGGGCTCGCGGGTGTTGCGCGGAACCCGCGCTGATCAATCCGTTCGACCAGCATATCGGATGTCAGCAGGCTCAGCGCTTCGCGCACGGGCGAGGCCCCCGTGTCCAGCAGCTTGCGCAGGTTCTCGATCTTGATCTTCTCGCCAGCAGGCAGCGTGCCTTTCAGGATCATGTCCCGCATGGACAGATAAGCCGCGCGGGTTGCGGATTTCTCTTTCCCGCTCCCGTGGTCGATCATGTTCATGGCGGGTGTTCCTTCCTACGAAAGCGAAGCGTGATTGGTCGACAGGCCAACCGAGAGGGTGAATGACCCCTCATTGATCATCCAGCGCCGCAGCACAAACGTTCTGGCCCCTGACTTATGCATCGGGTCAGCCTCCGCAAGGGCGCGCGCGGTCTCCAGACTGTCAGCGCGATAGATGATCAATCCGGTCCCCTGCATGTGCTCACCCGTCTCGTCCGACATCGGCCCTGCAAAGGCAAGTTGCCCCGCCCTTTCCAGATCAGCCTGATAGGCAAGGTGGTCAGGCAAGGACGCCTTCACATCCTGCGGCTCCTTGGCGGGGGTCGAGATCGCCGCATAAAGCTCCAGCGCCAAAGCCCCCCGCGCCTTTGCCTCCGCTTTATAGTCTGCCCAGGCCACCATGTGTTAATCTCCAAAAAATCGATATTTATTGACATCTGACCATATTGTAGTCAGAAATTTCAGAAACAGACAAGGACGGACCGCATGAAATTTTTGGTTGGTGAGACTTCAGACGGCACAGCGGTGTTTGCTGTGAAGGGGGAGCAGGCGGTGAACCTGACCGCCCTCGACCCCGGAATCGGCACCGACCTGTCAGCCCTTGCGGCGGACATGGCCCCTGTCGAAAAGCTCTCAAACCAGATCGCTGAGGCGGCTTCGGTGCCCGTATCCTCTATCACCCCCGCGCTGCCCGTCGCGCAGCCTGGGGCAATCATCTGTGTCGGTCTGAACTACACCGACCACATCAAAGAAGGCGGCTATGACATTCCCGACTATCCCGCTCTCTTCATGCGGTCGCGTGCGTCGATCATGGCAGCAGGTCAACCCATGGTGCGGCCCACCTGTTCGGAGAAGCTGGATTATGAAGCCGAACTGATGCTGATCGTCGGCAAGGGCGGGCGGCATATCAGCGAGGCCGGCGCGCTGGATCATGTCTTTGGCTATACGGTGTTCAACGACGGTTCTGTCCGCGACTACCAGCGCAAAACGCACCAATGGACGCCCGGCAAGAACTTCGACAACACCGGGGCCATCGGGCCCTTTGTTGTGACCGGCGATGAAGTGCCGGAAGGTGCCGCCGGGCTGAAGATCGAAAGCCGGGTGGGCGATGAAATCCTGCAAAGCTCCAACACTGCCAACATGATCTGGGGCGTGCGCAAGATCATCGCCATCGTGTCGGAATATACGACGTTGGCCCCCGGTGATCTGATCGCGCTTGGAACTCCGCCGGGCGTGGGGCACGCCAAGAAACCGAACCCCCGGTGGCTGGTCCCCGGTGAAACGGTAGAAATCGAAATCGAAGGCATCGGCATCTGCGCAAGTCCCATCGTGGATGAGGCCGCCACATGAACGCACCTGCTGGTCAAGAACTGGAGGCACTGCGCGCCAAGGCGCAACAGGATCACCGCGACCTGCGGGACCGGATTGACCGTTTGTCGGACGACGCGATTGACCTGATTCTGCGCGGCGCGCGGTCCCACTATGCCTGGACCGACAAACCCGTCCCCGATGCCCTGCTGGAAGAGATTTTCGACATCACCATCAACGGTGCAACCAGCATGAACACGCTGCCGGCGCGGTTCGTGTTTGTGAAGAGTGCCGAGGGTAAGGAACGACTGGCCAAGTCGCTGAAGCCCGCCAATGTCGCCAAGATGATGGGCGCGCCGGTGACCGCAATCATCGCCCATGATCTGGATTTCTGGACGGAGCTGCCCTTCCTTTTTCCACACGAAGACCGCCGCCCGTTCTTTGAAGGCAAGGCAGAACACTGCGAGGCCACCGCCTTTCGAAATGGCACGCTGCAAGGCGCATATTTCATGATCGCTGCCCGCGCGGTGGGCCTCGATGTGGGTGCGATGTCCGGATTCTCCAACGAAATCGTGGATGAAGAATTCTTCGCAGGGACAAACCTGCGATCAAATTTTCTGTGCAATATCGGCTACGCGGATGAGACAGCCCTGTTCCAGAAGCTGCCCCGCTTTTCTTTCCAGCAAGCCTGCATTTTCGCCTGAAGGAGCCAGCCCATGGCCATCAAGATGAAAACCGTCGTCACCTACCGCGCCAAGGCGGAATGCCCCACCCATTCGCGCACGGAAATCCCTGTGCGGGATCTGAAAGTCGTCATTGACGAACCGGTTGAACGGGGCGGCACTAACTTGGGCCCAAGCCCGACCGAAGCGGCTATGACAGCCCTGATCGCCTGCACAAACGTCATAGGGCACAAGAACGCAGCACGCCTGGGCGTGGATTTGGGCACCGTCACCATCGACGCCGACTGCAAATTCGACCGGCGCGGTGTGCTGATGCAGGAAGAGATCGACCTACCGTTTCCTGAAGTCACCCTAACAGTGAACTGCGACACGCCCGCGTCTCAGGCAGAGTTGACACAAGTGGGCGTCGAGACGGCGAAGTACTGCGCGATTGCAAAGCTTTTTGACGCTGCAGGCACGGACCTGACGGTGAATTGGGTCAAGACAAACGGATAATTTCTGGGAGGAAAACACATGTTGAACTGGACCAAGAAATCGCTTGCGGGGGCAGCATTGCTTGCAGCTTCTGCCTTACCGGTCGCAGCGCAGGAAACCATCAATGCCGTGGTGATCGACGGCTATCCTGACCGTGCGCTCTGGGTGAAAGAATTCACCAACTTCTTCATCCCCGAGGTCGACAAACGTCTGGCCGAGGCGGGCAATTACAAGATGAACTGGCAAGAAAACTACGGCGGCTCCATCGTGAAGCCCAAGGGCGTTCTGGAAGGCATTCAGCTGGGGCTGGGGGATATCGGGATCGTGACCACGATCTTCCATTCCTCCAAACTGCCGAGCCAGGGCATCTCGGGATCGACACCTTTCGTGGCCTCCGATGCCCGCGCTGTGGCCAAGGCCGTGGACGAAATCGCCCGCGAATTTCCTGCGATGAACAACGAGTTTGCCGCCCAGAACCAGGTCTATCTGGCCACAGGCGTCGTGCTCGATACCTATCAGGTGTTCTGCACCTCCGAGGTGTCCTCGGTCGCGGATTTGGAAGGCAAGAAGATCGCAGGGGCAGGTCTGAACCTGCGCTATCTGGAAGGGATCAAGGATGCTGCCGGTGTGCGCGGGGGCCTAACGGATTTCTACAACATGCTGCAAACCGGGCTGGTCGATTGCGGGATGCTGTGGCCTGAGGCGGCCAAGACCTTCAAGATTGCTGAGGTCGCGCCCTACATGCTCAAGGCCGACCTGGGTGCTGTAAACTCCAAGACGATCACCGTGAATGCTGACTATTGGGCAGGCCTGCCGGATGAGGTCAAGGACACGCTGAAAGAGGTTGCCATCGCCTACCGCGACCACGTGGCAGGTATTGCGATGGACCGCGCTGCGGCCTCCGCCGCGGCATATGTCGAACAGGGCGGCACCATCGTGGAGGTCTCTGCCGAGGATCGCGCGGCTTGGGCCAATGCCATGCCAAACGTAGCAAAAGAATGGGCCGCGAACCTCAATGAACGAGGGGAAGCAGGCTCCGACATGTTGGCTGCCTACCTTGGCAAGCTGTCTGACGCAGGCTTCACCGGCGTCCGCGACTGGACGGCCGAATAAACCGATGACGGCCCGGGAAAGAGCCAAGCCATGCTGAAGTCTGCAGTCGCTGGCCTTTCTCGGGTCGCCAACACCTTTGCCATCGCCGCCAATGTGGCCGGAACGCTGTCGGTTTTGGCGCTGGTGGTGATCCTGAACGTAGACGTGGTGATACGCAGCGCGTTCAATGCACCGCTTAGAGGCACGTATGAGCTGGTGCAGTTGGCTGTAGTCTTCATCGTATTTCTGCAATTGGCGGACGTGGTGAGGGTCGACCGGCTCACGCGCTCTGACGGTTTCCTCAAATTGCTTCACGGCAAAAGACCCGGCTTCACCAACGGGTTGCGGCGGATCATCAATGCGATCTCTGCCATCTTCATGGGGCTGATTGCCTACATCATGTTCCCGGAGTTCTTGAAAATGTGGGGCACGCAGGATTATTTCGGCGTGCCGGGCGTCTTCACCGTGCCTTGGTGGCCCGTGAAACTGGTGATTGCTGCAGGCAGCGCGTTGGCTTGCCTGATCTTCACCCTCAAGGTGATCACCGCGCAGGACCGCCCTGCCCTGATCCGCACGCCAGAGCATGATGAGCCCACCCCATGACGCCCATTGAGATTGGTCTCATATCGGTCGTCGCGATCGTCTTTCTGATCTACGCGGGTCTCTATATACCCATCGCTTTGGGCATGGTTTCGATCATCTCCATCTGGGTGATGCGGGACAATTTCACGCTCTCGCTGAACCTGCTGAAGATCGCGGTGGGTGACAGTGCGATGGTCTACAGTTTCGCCACGATCCCACTTTTCACCTTTATGGGGTTGGTCGTTTCCAAAGCCGGGTTGGGGCGCGACATCTATGAGGTCATGACCATGCGCTTTCGCAAGGTCAAAGGTGGGATTGGCATGGCGACTGTGGGGGCCAATGCGGTCTTTGCCGCCGTCACCGGCTCCTCCATTGCGTCGGCGTCGGTGTTCACCAAAGTCTCCGTCCCGCAGATGATCAACCAGGACTACAACCCGCGCTTCGCTGTGGGTGTTGTCGCTGGATCTTCGGTTCTGGGCATGATCATCCCGCCGTCGGCAATGCTGATCATTTACAGCTTTGTGGCCGAACAATCCGTGGGCGACATGTTCCTGGCGGGCGTCATACCCGGCATCATGCTGGCCATCGCCTATGTCGTCGCAATCTGGTTCATGGGGCGCTACACGCCGGGTTTCGTAGGCGGGCGCGTGGTAGCGGACACCGAATGGATGTCCAAGGCGGAGATCGCCTCCAAGACCCTGCCCACCATTGCGCTCATTACCATCGTACTTGGCGGCATCTACACCGGTTGGATGACAGCGGTGGAGGCCGGGGCCACAGGCTCACTTGTCGCGCTGATCATCGCTCTGGCGCGGCGGTCGATTTCCTTGAAAGGCTTCTGGGAGGCGCTGCTTGAAACCGGCCATATCACGGCGGCCATCCTCTTCCTGATCACTGCAGCCTCCATCTACAGCCGGATGCTGGGTCTCGCTGGCCTGCCAAACCAACTGCAGGACCTGCTGGCCGGAAGTTCCGCGTCGTTCTGGACGATCATGCTGCTTTACGTCCTCCTGATGATCTTTCTTGGCACAATCCTCGATACGGCATCGATCATCCTGATCGTGGTGCCGCTGTTCCTGCCATTGGTCGAGGCGCTTGATATGTCGCTCATCTGGTTCGGGATCATCACTGTGGTGGGGGCCGAAATTGGACTGCTGACGCCGCCCTTGGGGATATCGTGCTTTGTCATCAAATCGACCCTCAACGATGACCGCATCTCGCTCAAGGATGTGTTCATGGGCGCGTTGCCCTTTGCATTTGTCATGCTCATCATCCTTTTCATTCTGATCGAATTCCCGATCCTCAGTCTTGCCCTGCTCTAAGGAGGCCCATCATGCGTAACGTTACAAAAGAGAATATCACCGAAGTGTTTATGGGATATGTGGCAGAGGACACCAGCCCGCGCATGCAAGAGATCATGGGGTCACTCGTGAAGCACATGCACGAATTTGCCAAGGAAACGAACCTGACCCACGAAGAATGGCGTGCGGGCATCGCGTTTCTGGAAGGCTGTGCAGCGATTGAAAGCGAAGACCGGCATGAATTCATTCTGGCTTCAGACGTGCTGGGCATGTCGTCACTGGTGGACATGATCAACTCTAACCCGGAAGCGACATCATCATCGGTCCTCGGCCCCTTCCACGTCTCGGGCGCGCCGCCGTTGGCCTATGGCGGCGACATGAAGCGCCACTATGGCGGGCCAATTCTGCTGGCCGAGGGGGTGATCACGGACACCTCGGGCAACCCCATCCCCGGCGCGCAGCTGGACATCTGGCAGACAGCGCCCAACGGGCTTTATGCCAGCCAGGACGATGAACAGGACACCTACTCTTTCCATGGCCTGATGACCGTTGGCGAAGACGGGCGCTATGCGTTCACGACTGTGAAGCCTGTGGAATACACGGTGCCCTCTGACGGCCCGGTGGGCGACATCCTGCGGGCCTGTGGGCGCCACCCGTGGCGGCCCTCGCATCTGCACTACATCGTCACCGCGCCGGGCTACAAATCACTGGTGACAGAGATTTTTCCGGATGACGATCCTTATCTGGACGAAGACACGGTCTTTGGCGTGCGCTCCGATCTGGTGATGAAGTACATCGAAAAACCCGCCAGCGACTTCCCCGAAGGGATGGAGATTTCCGGCAAAGTTAACGAACCCTTCCTCTATGTCGAATTTGACGTAGTGTTGGCGGCTGAAGACTGAGGGACGGGGGAAAACACGCATGTCTGATATCACCACGGATGTTTTGATCATTGGAACCGGGCCTGCGGGCTCCTCCAGTGCGGCACTTTTGTCGAGCTATGGCGTCGAGAACATGGTGATCAACCGCTACCGGTGGCTGGCCAACACGCCGCGCGCGCACATCACCAATCAGCGCACCATGGAAGTGCTGCGCGATCTAGGGAAGGACGTGGAGGCGGAGGCCTATCTTTTTGCCACCGAACAGTCACTGATGGGCGAAAACGTCTTTTGCGAAAGCCTCGCGGGCGAAGAGATTGGCCGCATGAACAGCTGGGGGACGCACCCGCTGTCCCAGGCCGAACATCTGTTGAGCAGTCCAACCTTCATGAACGACCTGCCCCAGACCTTCATGGAGCCACTGCTGTTCAAGACAGCTTGTTCGCGCGGGACGCAGGCGCGGATGAGCACGGAGTATCTGTCTCATGTGCAGGATGATGACGGTGTCATAACCACCTGTCTGGACCGTCTGACGGGCAAGGAGTTTACCATCCGCTCCAAGTACCTAATCGGCGCGGATGGGGGCAACTCTCTGGTCGCTGAGAATGAGAGCCTGCCCATCGCAGGCAAGATGGGCGTGGGCGGGTCGATGAACATCCTGTTCCGCGCGGACCTGCGCAAATACGTGGCCCACCGCCCTTCCGTTCTTTACTGGGTCATGCAGCCCGGCGCGGATGTGGGCGGCATTGGCATGGGGCTCGTTCGCATGATCCGCCCCTGGAACGAATGGCTGATCGTCTGGGGCTATGACATCAACGAACCTGCCCCCGTCGTGGACGAGGCCATGGCCACCGAAGTGGCCCGCCAGCTTGTGGGTGATCCAGAGCTTGAGATCGAACTGCTGAGCGCCAACACCTGGACGGTGAATGATGCCTATGCCGAACAGCTGAGCAACGGGCGGGTCTTCATCATGGGCGATGCCGCCCACCGCCATCCGCCGTCGAACGGGCTGGGGTCGAATACGTCCATTCAGGATGCCTTCAACCTGTGCTGGAAGCTGGCGAGTGTGCTGAAAGGTCAGGCTGGGGAAGCCTTGCTGGACAGCTACAACACCGAACGCGCACCCATCGCAAAACAGATCGTTACCCGCGCGAACCAGTCGATTGGAGAGTTTGGCCCGATCTTTGAAGCGCTTGGTATGACCGGCGGATCAGACATCGAAAAGATCAAGGCAAACATGGACGCCCGCTGTGCCTCTGGCCCCGAAGCTGAAGCCCAGCGCGCGGCCTTGAACGCCGCGATTGAGTTCAAGAAGTACGAATTCGACGCCCACGGGGTGGAGATGAACCAACGTTATCAGTCCGACGCAGTAGTGAGTGATGGCACGGCAGCGCCAGCTTTCGAACAGGACGCCGAGTTGCATTACCAACCCACCACATGGCCGGGTGCGCGTCTGCCTCATGCCTGGGTCTTCGACAAGTCTGGCGGCAAACACTCCACGCTCGATCTGACGGGCAATGGGCAGTTTACGCTGCTGACTGGCCTCGGTGGGGAAGCCTGGTGCGAGGCGGCTGCGACCGTCGGCGCGGAACTGGGGATCGAGATCACATGCCATGTGATCGGCCCACGTCAGGAATTCGTGGACCACACCGGAAATTGGGCCCGCGCCCGCGAGATTGGTGACGGCGGCTGCATCCTTGTGCGGCCCGATCATCACGTGTGTTGGCGCTCAAACGCATTGACAGTGGACCCGCAGGTAGACCTGTCGCGCGTCCTAAGCGCAGTGCTTGCACGATAGAGAGATTGGCTGGGAGGCCAAAAATTGGGAGGAAAGAAAATGAGAAAGACGCAACTGATCAGGCCATCGCGCCGTGGGTTTCTGGCCGGAACGGCAGCTGCCGTGGCCGCACCCGCGCTGCTGAAAGGCACGCGCGCTTATGCACAGAACAAGACCCTGAAGGTCGGGTTCGTCAGCCCCAAAACCGGGCCGCTGGCAGGCTTTGCCGAGGCGGATGACTACATCCTCGAAGGGATCCGCCAGACCTTTGCCGGCGGGATCGAAAACAACGGTTCTAGCTGGGGTGTCGAGATCCTGACGCGAGACAGTCAGTCGAACCCCAACCGCGCCGCAGAGGTCGCCGCTGATCTGATTCTGGGCGAAGAGGTCGACATCATCCTCGCCGCCGCCACACCGGACACCACCAACCCCGTAGCCGATCAGGCGGAGATCAACGAGGTGCCCTGCATCACAACCGACGCGCCCTGGCAGCCTTACTTCTTTGGCCGCAACGGCAACCCGGCAGAAGGGTTCCAAAGCACCTATCATTTCTTCTGGGGGCTTGAGGACGTGATCGGCGTCTTCCTGGACATCTGGGGCCAGTCCGGCGTCGAAAAGACCGTAGGCGGATTGTTCCCCAACGATGCCGATGGCAACGCATGGGGCCATCCGGAGCTTGGCCTGCCGACACCCTTGGCGGACAACGGCTACACCCTGATCGACACGGGCCGGTATCAGCCGCTGTCGGATGACTTCTCCAACCAGATCGCGGCCTTCCGCGAGGCCAATTGTGAGATTGTGACCGGCGTGATGATCCCGCCGGACTTTGGCACCTTCTGGGCGCAGGCCGCACAACAGGGCTTTGCGCCGAAGGTGGTGACTGTGGGCAAAGCGCTGCTCTTCCCCACCGTGATCGACAGCTATGGCGACCGGGCCGACGGGCTGACATCAGAGGTCTGGTGGTCCCCGCATCACCCGTACAACTCCTCACTCACCGGTGTCTCTGCCAAGGATCTCGCAGGCGGCTATACGGAAGCCACAGGACGACCCTGGACCCAGCCCATCGGGTTTAAGCACGCGCTCTTTGAGGTGGCCGCAGACGTCATCAAACGCGCTGAAGATCTGGAAGACTATGAGGCCATCACAGCGGCCATCGCAGCCACCAAGCTCGATACGATTGTGGGCACGGTCGATTGGTCCAGCGGACCGGTCAAGAACGTCTCCAAGACGCCCCTTGTGGGGGGCCAGTGGCAGAAGGAAGGCGACACGTTTGATCTGAAGATCGTTGCGAACTCCGCCCATTCTGACATCCCGCTGACGGGCGATCTGAAACTGATCTGAGCCTACACTTGCGCCGGAGCGATCCGGCGCAAGCCCCGAATGGAAGCCATCATGTCACCGATCCTCAAACTCGACCGTCTGCAAAAGGCCTTTGGTGCCGTTGTGGTTGCCGATGAGCTGAGCTATGAGCTGCAGACCGGAGAAGCCTTGGGCATTCTGGGGCCCAATGGCGCGGGTAAGACGACGATGTTCAACCTGATCACGGGCACTTTGCGGCCCGATGCGGGCAGCATATCGTTTGAAGGCACGGATATTACCAAGCAGTCCGCCCCTTTCCGCAGCCGCGCGGGCATCGCGCGCAGCTTTCAGGTGCCGCAGCCGTTTTCGGGCATGACCGTGTTTGAGAACGCAATGGTGGCAGCGACCCAGGCGGCGGGTCTGTCCGGCCACGCGGCGGAACGGCTGTCCTTGGATGTGCTTGAGCAAACCGCCCTGATCGACAAGGCCAATCAGGTCGCGGGCAGCCTTACCCTACTGGATCGCAAACGGCTTGAGCTGACACGGGCGCTGTGTACCCAGCCGAAACTGCTACTGCTGGATGAGATCGCAGGCGGGCTGACAGAGAATGAGTGCATTTTCCTCATCGAGACCATCAAGGGCGTGCATGCCACCGGTGTGTCCATCGTCTGGATCGAGCATGTGGTCCATGCGCTGTTGGAGGTTGTCAGCCGCCTGATCGTGATCGATTTTGGCCGTAAAATCGTAGAGGGCGAGCCCAAGGCGATTATGGCGAGCCCTGAGGTTCAGGAAATCTATCTGGGGATTGCCGTCGATGCCTGACACGATCCTGAACTTGAGCCAGTTGGACGCGCATTACGGAGACTTCCAGGCGCTCTATGGCATCGACATGGAACTTGCCGAGGGCGAGGTCGTCGCTGTCATCGGCGCGAACGGCGCGGGAAAGACAACGCTCATGCGGTCGATTTCAGGCCTGATGTCCAATGCCAGTGCGCAGGTCACATACCGAGGCACGCCCATCGGGGATTTGCGCGCCGACGAGATTGCGGCGCGTGGCATTGCTCTGGTGCCGGAGGGTCGCCAGTTGTTCCCCTCCTTGTCCGTCGAGGAAAACCTGCTGATCGGTGGTCGGTTGCAGCGGCCCGGTCCGTGGGACCTGCAGGCCGTTTTTGACCTCTTCCCCGTGCTCAAAGAACGGCGCAACTATCCCTCTACCGCGCTGTCAGGCGGTCAGCAGCAGATGGTCGCCATTGGCCGTGCTTTGATGGCCAACCCCGATCTGATCCTCTTTGATGAGATATCTCTTGGCTTGGCACCTGTGATCATCAAATCGATCTACGACGCGTTGCCCGACATCGTTGGCGAAGGGATGTCCGCCATGATCGTAGAGCAGGACATCACCAAAGCGCTATCGGTCTCTGACCGAGTCTATTGCCTGATGGAGGGCCGCGTGACGCTGGAAAGCGAAACCAGCACCGTATCGCGCGAGGCCATCAGCGCCGCTTACTTCGGGATCGAATGACATGGATTGGGTAAACGCCATTGTTCAGGGAACGCTGCTGGGGGGGCTTTACGCTCTTTTTGCCGCTGGTCTTTCGTTGATCTTTGGGGTGATGCGGCTGGTCAACATCGCCCATGGGGATTTCATCGTTCTGGCCGCCTATCTGGGACTGACCGTCGTGCTGAGCGCGGGCATCCATCCCTTGTTAGCCCTGATCGTGGTCGTACCGACGATGGCCGCGATTGGATATGTGATCCAGCGTGGCATTCTGAACAGAACGCTGGGCGATGACATTCTGCCACCTTTGCTCGTGACCTTCGGGCTATCGGTGATCTTGCAGAACATGTTTCTTGAGGGGTTCAGCGCCGACCCGCAAAAGATGGACGCAGGCGCTTTGGAAACCGCCAGCATAGACGTCGCGGGCCTGTCATTGGGATGGTTGCCGCTGCTGACCTTTGCCATTGCAGTCGCGGTGATCGCGGGCCTGCAGTACATGTTCTTCCGCACCGCCCTGGGCCGCGCCTTTCGCGCCGTGTCGGACAATCAGGACATCGCGCAACTGATGGGGCTGAACAAGCGGCACATATTTGGGCTGGCCATGGCCTTCGCGTTGGCCGTGACAGCCATCGCGGGCATTCTGCTTGGCATTCGTACCAGCTTTGACCCGACTGTGGGCGGCGCGCGGCTGATTTATGGGTTCGAGGCGGTGATCATTGGCGGGTTGGGTAGCCTCTGGGGCACGCTGGCAGGGGGTGTCATCCTGGGTGTGGCGCAGACCGTCGGGGCCAAGATTGATCCCGGCTGGCAGCTTTTGTCCGGCCACATCGCCTTCCTGATCGTTCTGGCCATCCGCCCGCAGGGCCTTTTCCCGAGGGTCAGCGGATGAGCAAGCACACCGTCATACGCAGCTCTCAGGCCGCGAAGGTGGCCGCCGTTTTGGGAGCCATTGTCCTCATTGTCCTGATCGCCGCGCCTTGGTGGGCGGGCCGGGCTGACCTGCGCCTGATGGGGGAGCTGTTCCTTTACCTCGCGCTGGCAAGCCTGTGGAACCTGATGGCGGGTTATGCGGGCCTCGTGTCCGTCGGGCAGCAGGCCTATGTGGGCTTTGGCGGCTACATGCTGTTCGCACTGACCATATTCGGAGGGCTTCCCCCGATTGTCGCCATAGCAGGCGCGGGCGTTTTGGGCGCGTTGATTGCCATCCCGGTGGCGACCCTGATTTTCCGCCTGCGCGGGGCTTATTTCGCGATCGGCACATGGGTCATTGCAGAAGTGTTCCGGCTGTCCTTTGCGCAAGCCTCCAGCCTTGGGGGCGGATCGGGGTCCTCCCTGCCTGTCGGGATCGTCAAATCGCTGGCAAGCTCACGTTCGGCTCGGGAATCCCTGGCCTACTGGATGGCATTGGCTGCGGTCGTCTTGGTGATAGCTGCGGTCTACCTGTTCCTGCGCTCCCGCAGGGGGCTCGCCCTGACCGCCATCCGGGACAACGAACTGGCAGCAAGTTCACTTGGGATCGATATCTGGCGGATCAAGTTTGTGGTCTATGTAGCGACAGCTGCCCTGACCTCCATGATCGGTGCGCTGATCTTTTTGCAAAAGCTGCGCATCTCGCCTGATGCTGCGTTTTCGGTCAATGACTGGACCGCCTTTGTCATTTTCATCGTGGTGATCGGCGGGATTGGCACGCTCGAAGGGCCGATCATTGGCACGCTGATCTTCTTCGCCCTGCGCGAAACTCTGGCCGACCTTGGGACCACTTATCTGATCGTGCTGGGTGCGGTCGCCATCATCGTGATGCTTAAGGCACCAAACGGTGTGTGGGGCTACATTGCCAAGCGGTATGACTTGCAGCTTTTCCCGTTGGGATACCGTGTCAGCGGAACCAAGGACTAGGGCTTGGTATGCACGGGCATGTCCAGCCCGTGCGCCTCCAGATCCTCCTGGTTCCAATAGGCAATCAGAATGCCCGGCGGCTCGCGCGCGTCGGTCATCGCCTCCACCGCCTCGGCACCCAGCGTGATCCGGTTGTGATGCCGCCGCGCCCATTCGAAATGTAATGCACTGAGCCGCTCGATTTGGTCAGCAAAGGCCGGATCACCGCCCAGATCATTCACCTCACCCGGGTCGGTTTCCAGATCAAAGAGCATCGGGCGCATGGCCTCTGCGTGGATGTATTTCCACCGCCCGTCATAGACCATCACAAGCCGGGCATCGTTCTGATCAACACCCACTTCGCGGCGGCAGTCGCGATTGGCGTAATCGTATTCTGACACGCAAAATTCGCGCCACCCGCCCGCGTCCTGCCCATGCAGCAAGGGCTGCAAAGAGCGTCCTTCCATCACATGCGGCTTGGCCTTGCCGCCAAAGAACTCAAGGAAAGTCGGGGCCAGATCGATGCCTTCGATCAAGTGATCCGTCACCCTACCCCGCGTGGCATCTGCCGCCGCGCGCGGGTCATAGACGATCAGCGGTACGCGGGCGGAGCAATCAAAGAACAGGTCTTTCTCGCCGATCCAGTGGTCCCCCATATTGTCGCCATGGTCTGAGCAGAAGACAATCATAGTATCTTCCATACGCCCAGTATCCCGCAGATAGGCAAAGAGGCGGCCTAGATTGTCGTCTAGCTCCTTGATCAGCCCCATATAGACCGGGGCCACCAGATCGCGCACCTCATCGCGCGAAAAAGTCTGGCTGACGCGCATGTCATTCCACGCGCGCATCAGGGGGTGGTCGGTGTTGCGCTCTGCTTCCGTCCGGTTGACGGGGGGCAGATCGGCGGCGGAATACATGTCGTTGTAGGGGGCCGGGGCCAGATAGGGCCAATGCGGCTTGATGTAGCTCAGATGGCAGAGCCAAGGGTCGTCGCCCTGCTTGTCGATAAACTCCATCCCACGCGTCGTAAGCCAGGCGGTCTCTGAATGCTCTTTTGGCACGCGGGCAGGCAGCGGAGCGTTTTCCAAAAGCCACCCGGTCTTCAAAGTACCATCAGGCCCTTCCGCCGAATTGGCCCATTCCTCCCACGGGTTGTCGCCCTCCATGCCATTGTCACGCAGGTACTGGTCATAATCCTCTGCATGGCGACCTGGGTAGTCGGAGTGATTTGTGCCATCGTCACGCACGAACACATCGAACCCACATTCCTTAACCCGCGCGCCGATGATGCTTTCGGGCTCAATCCCCAGCCGCTGCATGCCTTCGCGGTCAGGGATCATGTGGGACTTGCCCACCAGCGTCGATTGCACGCCAATCTCCCGCAGGTGATCGCCCAACGTCGGCTCACCCACGCGCAAGGGAAAGCCGTTCCACGTCGCCCCATGTGAACGCACATAACGCCCGGTGTAAAAGCTCATCCGGCTGGGGCCACAGACGGGCGATTGCACATATGTTTGGTTAAAGCGCATGCCTCGGGAGGCCAGCCAATCGAGGTTGGGCGTCTTGATGTGTTTGGCCCCAAAACAGCTCAGGTAGTCCCACCGCAGCTGATCGGCCATGATCCAGAGGACATTCATTTGCTTGCACCCGTCATTCGGATTTTGGTCCAATAGACGATTGCGCGAAACCGCATCGCCGTCCAATGATTAATGGCACGACTGAACCGCTATCGGGTAAGCGCCGCCAAGTTCAGCATGTTGAAATGGTGCACAAACTGCTCCCCCCAGGGTGCTTCCATCCCCGGATCCACCATCAGTCTGCCGGGGGTGTAGCCTTTGGACTTCAGCCCACGGTGCACGGCCTCACAGAGCGATATGTCTTCGGGATTGAGGCTCTCGCTCACGTAGGCCTCCGCTGTCTCCGTTGGCGCTGTCATGCTGCCGTCGAGCGTGAAATAGATGATCTCTTCTGCCGTCCGTTCCGGCCCATTGGGACGCATGTTGAAGACGAACATCATGTTCGTGCCGGGAAAGACCGAAAAGGTCATATGTGGAAACAGAAAAACCTGATGAAAGTTGTAGCCCCGCGCATTTGAGAACGCGTTGGTCTGATTACTGTCGTAAGGCAGCAGCGCCTCATCCCCGCCATCCGCCGTATACTCGATGGTACGGCCCTTGATAGTGAACCGGTAGCTATCGATGGCGATGATGTGACCCAGCGCACGGTGGGCATCGCCGGAAAACTCCACGTGGTAAGCCTCAAGGAAGTTCTCAGTCACGATCTTCCAGTTGGCGGCGATATCGAAATCCTTGACCTTGACGCATTGCAGCTTGTCCACGTCCGGCACCATGGCCGTCAGGATGGGTTCGAACTCCGGTGCCAACTCTCGCAACGGCTGTGCGTCCGGGTCGAAGTTAAGGAAGACAAAGCCGCCAACCACTTCGGTCTTGATTGCGCTCAGCCTGACCTTTGCGCGGTCATAACCCTGCACCTCGTTCATCATCGGCGCGCCACGCAACTGGCCATCCAGACCGTAGGTCCAGGCATGATAGGGGCAGACGACTGAACCGCCCGCGTTGCCTTCGGGCGCGCTCAGCAATTCATGCCCCCGGTGCTGGCAGACATTGAAAAAGCCGCGGATGATGTCGTCTTTCCCTCGAATGACATAAATCCTGTGGCCCGCCACTTCGCCCGTTTTGTAGTCGCCCGCAGTCTGGATCTGGCTCTGGTGGCAAAAGTAGTTCCATTCATGGCCAAACACCTTGTCCAACTCGGCCTGATGAACACTTGGGTCGGTGTAGTAAGAACCCTTCGCCGCATGGGTCCGGGTCGCATCCTGCGTGAAATCCGGACCGACGAGTTCGGCGATTTTGTCGTGATTGAGCATTCTCACTCCCCTGACGGAATGCTTTAGGCTGCCGCCGTCTCAATCCCCAGCTCCGCCTGACGACGACGGCTGATGGACTGAGTAATACGGTCTGCGATCATCGCAATGACCGCCATGCCGATACCAGCGGTGAAGCCCACACCAAAGTCACCGTCGCCCAAGCCGATGTAGATCTGCTGACCCAACCCATTTGTCCCCACAAGGGCGGCAATCACCAGCATGCCGATCCCGTAGATGATCGTCTGGTTCAACCCCAGCATGATCGCAGGCATGGCCAACGGCAGCTTCACCCGGAACAGTAACTGCATGCGCGTGGCACCGATGGCTGTGGCTGCTTCGATCACTTCCTTCGGCAGGTTGCGCAGCCCGTGTTCGGTGTAGCGGATCGCGGGCACGATGGCGTAGGCGATGACTGCCAAAAGGGCCGTGAACTCCCCGATCTTGAAGACCATCACGAAAGGGATCAGGATCACAAAGAGCGGCATGGTTTGCAGGGTATCGAGGATCGGGCGTAGTATCCGCGAAACCGTGTCGC
Source organism: uncultured Sulfitobacter sp. (assembly GCA_963422245.2). GTDB lineage: Bacteria > Pseudomonadota > Alphaproteobacteria > Rhodobacterales > Rhodobacteraceae > Sulfitobacter. Next base: position 220,562 of record CAXMWW010000022.1, read on the forward strand.
TCTCCGCCGCCCAGATGCCAAGGCTGGTGCCCACGACAAAGCAATACAGCACCGCGATCCCGCAGAGGTAGATCGACAAAATGGTCTGCGGCCAGATACCCGCGACAATCAAGAAGCCAAGCGCAATGCCGGTGCCCAGCGCCAGCCGCCAGCCCGAACTTATGTAGGCTCCGAACACAACAGCCCCGGCAAAAGCAAGCCACGCCATGTTGGTCAGCCCCACATAGAGCACTGCGCCGATGAACAGGATCACAGCGCCTCGGGTCAGATGCCCACGCCATGCGGTATAGCCTGCGATGGCCAGAACCAGCAGTGCATAGGCCCCGGTCAGCAGCGGTGTCAGCGCAAAGCCCCAAGTAAAGGGGCTGACGGCCTTGGTCAGGCCGATTTTCACCGGCAGCATCACAAAGAAGAAGGACCAGTTCTTGATCGTGTCAATCGCCTCGCGCCCATTGATGACAAGGCTTTCAAGGGCCGCATTCATCGCGCCTGCCGGGTCAAACACCAGCGCGTCTGGCCATGTGCGCAGAAAAGGTATGACAAAGGACAGCGCCAGCAAAGCGCCCAGAACAATTGCAACCGAACCCCAGAAACGGGGGCCATAATCAGGGGCCGAGAAACTATCTCGGTTGGCGAAGGCATAGGTCACCCGGTCCAGGATCATCGCCATCAGCGCGATCACAAAGCCCGCCAGCAGGCTTTCCCCAAAAAGCGCCTTGCGCATGGTGGAAAGAACCTCCCAGCCGATGTCTTCTGTCCCGCCGATGATGGAGGCGATGATCACCATCGACAGGGATGCCATCGTCGTCTGGTTCACCCCCAGCAGCATCTGTTGCTTGGCCGCTGGCACGCGGACCTTCCAGAACAGCTGCGATGGGGTGGCTCCGGACATCAGCCCGGCTTCGGTGATGGCATCAGGAACGGCACGCAGGCCAAGGATCGTATTCCGCACCATGGGCGAGAACGCATAGAGGATCGAGGCAACAAGCCCCACTGTGGTGCCAAACCCAAAGAGGATCAGGATGGGCAGCAAATAGGCAAAGGCGGGGATCGTCTGCAGCAGGTCAAGCGTCGGCATGATCGCGCGACGCGCCCGATCTGAGTAAAAGCCCCAGACGCCGACCCCAAAGCCAAGTGTGACGGCCATCGGCACGGATATCAGCACAATCGCCAGGGTGTTCATGCTTTCAGCCCAATAGCCGATCCCGGCCATGTAGAGCATGCCCAACGCGACAAAGAGGGCCAGCCGCCAGCCAGATGCGACATAGGCGATCAGGATGAAAGCCACAGTCGTCACGCTCCACGGCAAGGCACCAAGGACCGCCTGCGCTGCAATAATGGGCCATTCGAGCAGCCAGCCGACAAGTTTGAAGAACGGGCCAAAGAGATCAACAAAGAGCCGCATGAAATCGTTCATGATCTTTGTAGGCGACAGGACCCAAGCATCGGGAAAGACCACCAGCGGGGCCAATGCATCCTTTGCCACAAACAGGACCACCGTCAGAAGCGCAAAAAAGACCCAGCCCGCTGCCTGCCACTCACGCATGGGCCTATGCCTCAACTTCGGCGGGGTTGTGCACGCCGCTTGCCAGCGCCTTGACCACGGATCTTGCTGTCACGGCCCCCAGGTCCTTGCCGTCCGCGCCGCGCACCATGACGCCCGCATCGTGGTCGGCAAGGTAGGGCAGCAAGAGACCTACAGTGGTATCGGCTGAGATATGGCCCATGTCTGGCACGGGTGCCACATCAGGATCCGCGATGTCCCCTGCCGTCAGCACCATTTCCCATGGCACGTCATTGGTGAACTCGCGCACGTAGTCATCCGCCGGATTGAGGATCAGATCGACCGGCTTGCCGATTTGAACCACCTCTCCGTCACGCATGATGGCCATGCGGTCAGCGATGCGCAGCGCTTCGAGGAAGTCATGGGTGATGAAAACGATCGACTTCTGCAACTCGCGCTGTAGACGCAGAAACTCATCCTGCATCTGCCGACGAATGAGCGGATCAAGCGCGCTGAAAGGTTCGTCCAGAAACCACAGGTCCGGTTTCACGGCCAAGGACCGGGCAATGCCGACCCGCTGCTGCTGGCCACCAGACAGTTGCGTGGGAAAGCTAGCCTCACGCCCGCCCAAACCCACAAGCTCAACCATCTCCTGCGCCTGCGCGCGACGTTCCTGCAGCGGCACGCCCTGTAGTTCCAACGGGAAGGCCACGTTGTCGATCACATTGAGATGCGGCATCAGGCCGAAGTTCTGAAACACCATCCCCATCTTGTGGCGGCGGTACTCGATCAGCTCTGTCTGGCTGACGGCCAGCATGTTCTCCCCATCAAGCAGGATTTCCCCTGCGGTGGGCTCCACCAGCCGCGAAAGGCAGCGCACCATGGTGGACTTGCCAGAGCCGCTGAGCCCCATGATCACGAAAATTTCGCCCACATGCACGTCAAAGGATACGTTTGCAGAAGCGACAATATGATCAGCGTCACGGATGCTCTGCGCATGCGCGCTGGCCTTCGCGTCGCTGCCAATGTCGCCCTTGCCTGCGTCAAAAAAGCTGTCGGCCTTGGCACCGTAGATCTTCCAGACGTTTCGGCAGGATAGCTTCACGTCGCCTTTGTTCGCGGTATCAAGTGCCAAAGGAATACTCCGATGTTGGGGGGCGCGGTTTCCGGGCGGCTCTGACGGATCACCCAGAATGCAAAAAAGGTGCGGGCGAAAACGACGCCCGCACCAAGGGTTCGTTAGCCCATCCAGGCGCGCCAGACGCTTTCGTTGGCACCCATCCATTCGGAAACGGCATCTTCCAGCGACATGCCGTCCTGATCAACCTTCTTGATCAGCGCGTTCTGCACATCATTGTCGAGCGACATGTTCTGGATCGCGGCATAGGCGTCGGGCCATGTCTCTGCGAACTTGCCATTCACGATCTTCTCAACCGTGGCCTGGGCGAAGCCGCAGGCGTTTCCGCGTGTCTGTGGACCATCGGATTCGCAAGTCATGGAGGAATGATCCCACTCCACCAGGTTCAGCTCAATCTCGGCATGGACCCAATGCGGCTGCCAGAACATCATCAGCATCGGCTGCTGGGTGGCGACGGCGGCTTTCATCTCTGCCACCATGGCCCCTTCGCTGCCACCGGCAACAGGCTGCAGCGGCACGCCGATCTGCTCCACGACGTCCTTGGAACGTGTGCCCCAGTCCGCCGGATAAGTGATCAGGCGACCGTTGGGGAACGTGTCGGCAGAGGCAAAGGCCTGTGCACAATCATAGAGTGCCTCATAGGCGGGCAGCCCGGGGCACTTTTCTTCCATGTAAGGCGGATAGAACCACCCTTCACGCGGGGTCAGGCCCAGCTCACCCACAACGACGATGTCACCGGATTCAACGGCCTTGGGGTAAATATCGCCGACGTTATTGGTCCAGATCTCAGGGTTGAAATGCAGGCTGCCTTCGGAGATCGCCGCAAACTGCGGCACAGCACCAGCGGTCACATATTCCACCTCATGGCCCATTTCCTGCAGCACCGAGCCCGCGATATGCGCGGAAAGGTTCTGGCCCGTCCACTCATTGATCGCGATTTTGATGGTGCCTTCGGCCTGTGCCGTTCCGGCAGCCATGGTCGCCAGCACAATGCCCGCGACACTGCATTTCAATGTCTTCTTCATGTCTTACTCCCTTATTGTTTCATTGTTGATTGACGGAAAAAGTAACCAGCGGCCAGCGTTGCTGTCAAACGGTTTGCAAGGTTGAAATTTGCAGCGCAAACTACTGAACGGAAAGGAGCCCTCTCTTGACCCGGCCAATGATCAAAGCCCAAGGCCGTTTGTAGCGAGGCAGAGCGTTTCACTTGACCCAATCCGTCCCTGACAGACCATCGTTCTTGCCCCACCCAAGTGTTGGCACGGCGTCTGCTGCAGTCATTTTGTCTGCGGCTTTATGGGGGCTGTTCTGGGTGCCGCTGCGGACATTCGAGGCCAATGGAGTGGACGGCGAATGGGCGCTTTTCCTGCTCTACTTTCCTGGCTTTGCGGTGCTGGTCGGCCTCGTTTTGTGGGACATCAAGCGCCAATTGCCACATCTGAAGACGGCCCTAGTTGTCGGCTTTTTTGTCGGTCTCGCTTTGGCCTGCTTCGGGGTGGGCATCCTGCATACGACCGTCGTGCGTTCGACCTTGCTGTTCTACCTCACCCCCATTTGGGGGACCTTGATCGGGGTGTTCTGGCTGGGTGAGAGTTTCAACTGGAAAAGATGGGTCGCTATCGCCCTGGGCACCCTTGGTCTGCTTGCGCTCATCTCTGGCAAATCAGGTGGCGCTCAGATCACGGGGGACCTGTTGTCGCTTATGGCCGGGGTGTTCTGGGCCATCGGGTCTGCCATCATCAAGAAATCCGGGCAAATACCCATTGCGGGCATGACCATGGTGCAGTTCTTCTTTGCGGCAGTGCTGTCCTTTCTGATCGGTGGCATGCTGTCCCCGCTTTCTCCGCTCGACATCGGGGACTTCCGTTTGGCGGCTTACGGAATGATGCTGGTCTCGGTCCTGTTGGTCGTGCCCGCCGTTTTCATGCTCTTCTGGGCCAGTCAGCACCTCTATCCCGGACGGGTCGGATTGCTGATGATGTCTGAGGCACTTGTCGCCCTTTTCACCGCCAGCATATTCCTTCCCGAAGAAACGCTTGAAGCCCTGCAGTGGTTTGGCGCTTTCTTGATTATCGCTGCAAGCTTTGTGGAACTGAAGTCATCGGAAAAGGCCTAGCCAGCCGTTTCATAAGGCATACCCAAATGGGTCAGAACAGATGCTGCTCTTTGGCAAGAAGGGCGGCTTGGGTCCTGTTTGCCACACCAAGTTTGGACAGCACGTTCTTCACATGCAGCTTCACCGTCACCTCCTGAATGCCGAGGTTTCGGGCGATTTCCTTGTTGGAAAGCCCAATGCATAATTGCTCCAGCGTTTGCATTTCGCGATCCGAAAGGTCGGAAAACGCAGCGGGCGTTTCTGACGCGGCTTCGGCCGTTCCAAAATCAAACGGGAAGTAGCGCTCACCTGCCAGTACAAACCGGATTGCGTTGACCATGGAGGCTGCCGTCAGAGATTTTGGAATGAACCCGTCGGCACCCTGTTCCATTGCCTTGTTGGCAACATCCCGATTGGCCACGCCTGACAGCATGGCGATCCGGGTTGCCGGATAGGCTTTGCGCGCGCGCTCTAGCCCGGCCAATCCGTTCATTCCGGGCATATGGTAATCCAGGATCAGCAGATCGATGGCATCCATGCCGCCCATCTTCTCCAACGCTTCATCCAGATTTGACGCGGTCAGCAGTTTGAACTCTCCACTGGCCTCCAGATAGGCCGCGATGGTGTCGCGCACGAGGTCATGATCATCCGCAATGAGAATATTGGGCATAGGCTCAGCTTTCCTACTCTGAACACGGTTACAACCGAAAACTTCGGCCAAAACGTGGCGGGACTATACTTTGGTATAGGTGACTATGCCAATGCGCGAATGACCCGCGCACGGGGGCTGTGTATGAGCAGGTGAAACCCTTTGGAGGCACCATGTTCCTTAAGACGCTTTTCTTTGTATTGCCCCTGATCGTGATGGCAGGACAGTCGGTTTCGGTTAGTGCCGATACGACCATGTCATTGAACATCAGCGCCGCAGACGCTGAGGCACCCATTTCGCTAACGCTCGAAGACCTCGACGCAATGCCGCAGGTGTCATTCACAACCAGCACCATCTGGACAGATGGGGTCGTAGAATTCTCCGGCGTACCGCTCAAAGCGCTGTTGGAAAGCGTCGCGGCAGACAGCACGACAGTGGAGATGGTCGCGTTGAACGACTACAAGGTTGCGATGCCCCTCGCCCAGCTCGAAGACTCAGCACCCATTGTGGCAACACGCATGAACGGCGCGGTCATGTCAGTCCGGGACAAAGGGCCGTTCTGGGTGGTCTTTCCCTACGATGAAGACGCCAAGTACCAAACCGAAACGATTTATTCCTACAGTATCTGGCAATTGAACCGACTGGAGGCCGTGGATTGAGCCACTGCAAAGCGCTATCGTGGCCCGCGTCAGGGGGTCATGAGTGAAGCGCGGGTTGGATCGTTATCGTATTGCAGTGCTGGCGGGCTTGTGCCTGCTGGCGCTTCTGCTTGCGGCGATGGTCACCAATCTGTTGTCCCAATTGCAAGACCTGTCCCGTTCTGCCGAGGACAACATGCAATGGAGCATTTCTCAGATTGATACCGAGTTTGCGAACCTGGATGCGATGCTGGTGGAGCAAATCGCAAGGGAGCGATTTTCAGCAGATGAAGTCGGCTTGCGCCTTGATATCACCCTCAGCCGCCTGAAGATCATCACGTCGGGCCGCATCGCCGAAATTTTCGAAGGAAACCCGGAGGCGCAGGACCTGCTGGCCTCCCTTCAGGCGTTCGAACAGCGAGCCATTGCGCTGGCCGACGCGCCAGGCCCTTTGGATACCGCAGCAATCGCGGAACTTCAGGGCTTGGTCTCTGCCGTGCGCCCTGATGTGCGCGAAACCGCTTTGCTGGGTGTCAGTCTGGGTGCAGCACAGTCTGAGGCCCGTCGCGCTGAATTTGCGGCACAACTCGCGCGGACAGGATGGATTGCCGTTGGGCTGCTGGTGCTGATGGCAGTCCTACTGCTGTTTCTCGACCGCCTACTGGCCCGCGCAGCCCGCCGGGACCGGGCACTCGCCGCGTCGTCCCGACAGCTGCAGGCTACAGTCTCTGCCTCGCTCGACGCAATTGTGACCGCGGACGTGAATGGTCGCATCATCGACTTCAATACCTCGGCAGAGACTGTCTTTGGCTGGACGCGTGCGGAAATTCTGGGGCAGACGATGGAGGATACCTTCATCCCCCATCGGATGCGGGATGCCCATCACAATGGCATGAAGCGGTATCTGACGACGGGCACGCCACGCGTGGTGGATGCCGGGCGAGTCGAGCTGGCAGCCCTGCGCAAAAGTGGCGAAGAGTTTCCGGTCGAGTTGAACATCACAACAGCGCAAGATGGCGACGATCAGGTCTTTATCGCCTACATCCGCGACATCAGCGAACGGAAGATCAACGAACAACGGTTGATTGATGCCCGCGACCGGGCGGAGCGGACGGACAAGGCGAAATCCCGCTTCCTCACGGTCATGAGCCACGAAATGCGCACGCCCCTTAATGGCATCCTGGGGGTGCTTGATCTGCTCAAAACGACGGACCTAGACGAACAACAAGCCCGCTACGCGCGCATTGCGACCTCATCGAGCGAGGTTTTGCTGGAGCATGTGAACGAGGCACTGGACATCACACGAGTGGAAACGGGCGAATTGCACCTGTCATTGCAGGATTTCAGCTTGAACGAGCTGATGCAGGGGCTTCTGGACGTGTTTGATCCGTTGGCGCGTGAGAAAGAGCTTTCCATCTCGCTGCAGGTCGATCCTGCGGTTCAGGAGACCTACCACGGCGATGTCGGGCGTATTCGACAGGTGCTGACGAACCTCATTGGCAATGCAATCAAGTTCACTGAACAAGGTAGTATTGCTTTGAGCGTCTCGGGAATTCACGGTCCCGACAAGTCATCGGTCAGGTTTGAGGTCCAAGACACCGGCATCGGGATTCCTGCGGATCAGCAGGAACAGATATTCGAGGATTTCTTTGCCCTCGCCCAAAGTGATGGCCGCCAGACCCGGGGGGATGGGCTGGGCCTGTCGATCTCGCGCCGGATCGCCCGGGCGCTGGAAGGTGATGTATCCCTCAAGAGCTCGGAAGGTGTCGGGTCGGTGTTTGTCCTGACATTGCCTTTGCAACGCTCGAAAAAAGCGCCCGCCGAACCCGGACCAGATCACGAGACACCCCAGGCGGAACACCCTTCCTGTCGCGTATTGATTGTCGAGGACAACAGCATCAATCGCAGCGTGTTAACCGACATGCTGACCGCTATGGGTCATCACGTGCGCGAGGCCGTAAATGGGGCCGACTGCCTTGAGAAAACCATGGAAGAGCCGTTTGATGTGATCTTCATGGACATCAGCATGCCCGTCATGGACGGGATTGAAGCAACGGAGCGTTTGCGCCAGCAAGATGGCCCCAATCAACAAGCTCACGTTGTTGGGCTTACCGCGCATGGGCGGGAAGAATATCGCGAACATGCGGTTGCTGCAGGCATGGATCGCTTTCACACCAAACCCATTCGTCTGGACGCATTGCAAAGCATCCTTGCCGAAGTCACCGCAGGCCAGCAGACCAGACTGGATACCAGCAACTTCCCCGAAGCGCTGGCCGAGATGATCGAGGTGCTTGGGCCGGCCAAAGTGACCCAGACGGCTGAAGCGTTTCTGACAGAACTTGAAGGGCTGATCAGCGATTTACGATCTTCCCGCGGAACGGCTGAGGCAGCAGCGATGGCAGAGACCACCCACAAGGTAAAAGGTGCCGCGTCCTTGTTGGGGCAAGACGACCTGCAAGGCTTGCTCGCGACGTTGGAAGCAGAAGCAAGAACCGGTGAAATCAACGATCCAGGCGCATGGGCAGACGCACTGGCAGAAGGTGCAGCGGTTGCCAAAACGCGCCTTGACCGCGCCATCAAACAGGCCAAGCAAACCCCATAAGAACAGGGCCCCTATCCCATGGGATAGGTCGTCCATTCCAATTCTCTTTCGACTATACCCTCGCACCCCAGCGTCGGGTGCGCACCGCCTTTATTCCTTTGTTCATCTTGAACAGGGCCGCCTGGAGGGGCCCGCAAAAAGGAACAAAGACATGACTGAAGCAAAGAACATCCTCATCGTTGGTGGCGACGGTTTCTGTGGTTGGCCAACGGCCCTGCACCTCTCGCAACTGGGCCATAACATCACCATCGTCGACAACATGTCGCGCCGCGACATCGACGCTGAAATGGGCGCAGACAGTCTGACCCCCATCGCATCCATGGCAGACCGTCTGGCCGCTTGGAAAGAACACACAGGCCGCACCATCGCATTTGAGAACATCGACGTCGCCCGCGACTTTGATGCGGTGATCCGCCTGATGGGCACGCTCAAGCCCGACACGATCATTCACTTCGGCGAACAGCGCGCGGCACCATATTCAATGAAGGGCGTGGGTCAGAAGCGCTATACAGTCGACAACAACATCTCCGGCACGCACAACCTGCTGGCTGCGGCGGTTGAGTTGGGTTTGGACCCGCACTTTGTCCACCTCGGCACCATGGGTGTTTATGGCTACGACGACGACGGGCTGGAGATCCCCGAAGGGTATCTGTCTGTCTACGTCCCCGGCGATGACAAGCAGATCATGAAGCGGGACATCCTCTATCCGACCAATCCGGGCAGCGTGTACCACATGACCAAGTCGATGGATCAGCTGCTGTTCCAATTCTATGCCAAGAACGACCGCCTGCGGATCACCGATCTGCACCAGGGCATCGTATGGGGCACCCAGACGGATGAAACCCGGCTTGATGAGCGCCTGATCAACCGCTTCGACTATGACGGCGATTATGGCACCGTGCTCAACCGCTTCCTGATGCAAGCCGTGGTGGGTCACCCCTTGACGGTACATGGCACAGGTGGTCAGACCCGCGCCTTCATCCACATTCAGGACACTGTCAAATGTCTGGCCCTCGCGGTGGAGAACCCACCCGAAGCGGACGGCAAGGTCGCTATCCTGAACCAGATGACCGAGACCCACACGGTGCGATCACTCGCCAGTTTGGTGGCAAAAGTCTCTGGCGCGACAGTTGCGAATGTCGACAACCCGCGCAATGAGGCGGCTGAGAACGACCTGCGTGTGTCTAACAAGACCTTCATCTCTTTGGGCCTGAAGCCGGTCACATTGGCCGAAGGGTTGATGGATGAAACCCAGCAAATCGCAGCGAAATACGCGCATCGCTGCATTCGGAAGATGATCCCTTGTGTGTCCACATGGACTGACAAGCAGCGCCCGGGCGTCGTCCCCTCCAAGGGCGCCAAGGCAGCCTGACCTTCCGAAACCGCTCTTGCCGGACCCGCTTGGAGGTGGGTCCGGCAGACTGGATTTTCCGCATCAGATTACGGTGAACAGCATGCGTATGATTGGCATTGGGCTTTTGGGATTTCTCCTCGCAGGCATCGCCCTCCTGCTCTCGACGATGAACATTCTGGAAAAGGGACAACGCTACGTCCGTGAAATCACACTGGGTCCGCAGTTGGTGTTCGAACATCACACACCGGCGGTGGCGGCAGATAGCCACAAGGCAAAGCTGGCCCGCACCAATTCAGACCACCCGGTCCTTCTTTCAGGCTTCCCCGCTTACCAAAGCGTTGCGTTCACCATGCCAGTGGATGCACGCCCAACGTCCGGATACCTCCAAATCGATGCAACCTCTCAAGTCCTGGATGGGGTGGAAGGGGTGCTGCGCATCTCCATCCAAAACACCCGCCAGGGTGAGATGTTGCTGCGTCCGGGCGAGGCGGGGCGGTCCCTGCAGATACCGCTGTCACCGACGGATCTTGCAGGGCCAAAGCTGGTCGTCTCTTTCTCGCTGCAAGGCACTGGCCCCCAACGACAGTGCGGCCCAGATGACGGTTTTGCAGCCGTCGTAGAGATCGAGACGACCAGCGCAGTTTATCTGACCCTCAACACGCCACTTCAGACCGTGCGAGACCGTGTGCGCGCATGGGGTGACATGTTGCGGATTGCTTGGCCCAGCTGGCTAAAGGAAGAGGAACAGCTGCGCCGCCTTGTTCTGGCAACGCAGTTGAAACGGCGCGGTTTGGTTTCGGTGTTTCAGGCCAACGCGCCAGATCTGGCACTGAACACGACCAACTTGCGCGAAGTGCTGCAAACCGTGGCAACGCAATCCCAGCCCGCAGACAGCTTTGGACTGTTGGCGCAATCCGGTGCCAATGCCGGCGTAAAGCGCTTCCATCACAAGGCTGTCTGGCGGGAACGCTATGATCTGCGCGGTGCGGTGGCACAACCTTTGCCCAAGCAACTTGCCCTGAACATGCGGCTTGGCCACCTGATGAGGGCAAATCACTGGTCGCTGTCCGTCACGCTCAACGGGCGTTTGGTTTTTCGTGACTGGTCAGGTTATTATTTGCGCAGGTGCAGTTGAATGACTTGCGGCGAACCAATTTGGCGGCTTACCATAGGTGCTGGGTGTTGCCGCGCTGGTTGATGATGGACTGCAAAATGCTAAACTCTGCTTTTCGATGGGATATGGCAAGAACGCGCTACATCTTAGGGCCATTGATAGCACATTTGACTTTGCGCTTTCCCTAGTAGGGCAAAATGTAAATGAGGTTAATTATGCCGCGACCCGATTTGCGCAATGCATTGCTTTATGGATTGTCGACTGGTTTTGCTGTCGTCGTCTATATATGGCTCGGCTACGAGCTTTATGAGCGTCTGGAAATACTGTCGTGGACTTTGCTACTGGCGGGCCTTTCCGCCGCTGCAGCAATTGCGGCTTTCATTTTTGTTCGTTGGGCGTTGGCGTTGCAGGTTCGCCGGGCCGAAGAAGCCACCGGCGATGTGATAAACATTGTCAACCGCTTTATCGTGGGCGATCCGACTGCTCCAATCACCCGTGCGGAAGTACATGAAATTATCGGGCAGGCACGCACCGCTGTTCCACGGACTGTCAGCGCTATCACGCTTTTCTTTACGCTCTCTATTCTGCTGGTGTTATTCGGGGAAATCGTTCTTTTAACCCAAGCTGGTATGATGTATGTGCAGACCCGCCGGATTGAAGAACAGAACATACTTTTGAGCAGGCAGTCCGAGGTTCAAACAGCGCAATTTCTGCAAGAAAGCCTGACTTCCGTTGATCAAATTGGAAAATCGGTAGAGGATGTCCGTCGGGCTGTTCAGACTTTGAACGAGGATTTTATAGCGCCGTTCGTCATTATTCCAGACACGGTTAATGAGATCAGCGCTGCAACATTTGGTGAGGGTGAAGTTATACGGGTGTGTTTTGAGGACGACCCGTGCCCCTACATCTCTGCTGAGACGTTCGCGAATTTGGCAAGCACTGGCGAGATTGTCGTAACAGCAAGCAACGCAGGTTCATTGCGCGGGTGGTATCGATTTACCGATGTCCTTGAAGCCGTTGGGCTTGTCTTTACCGCCTCCATCACGAATTCTGACGTAGCTAACGACGATATTCGTCTAGCCCAAGACCAGTTGTCCAACGCCATCGTCACCTGTGGCGGAACGCCGGAAGGCAAAACCGTGAATAGGTTTTCGGGGCTAATGGGTGGTTTTCTAGCTGCAATTGACATGTGGCCGATTAACGGCCCTGAAGATATTCAACCAGGGCAAACGCTTACTTTCCCAAAACAAGTCGACCGTGCAAATTTCCTTGGTATATCCGCCGCAGTGGGATTATTGGCCGAAAGCGAAGGCAGTTCGATAGAAATGATCGGCAATGCATCGGACGCGGCGGCGCTTCTTGCATCGTCGCTTTCGATGTTGGAATTGGAATTTCAAGAGCTTTCAACGTCATGTTCTTCACGTTTGCAGGGTCTCTCTGCGACCGCGGAGGCACTGCAAAACCGAACAAATTCTATACTGGAAACGGTCGCGCGAAGCGTTGAAGATTAAACTCTCTGTTGCCCATCAACATGGAACGGGGGATACTCCATGGCTCATGCTGGTTTGAGTTTGAGTGTAATTTGATCAGTAGACATTGTAGTCAACGTTGCGAGTATCGACCAGCCTTGTTTGCGTGCCGTTTCGATTACGCTTCTCAGTATGCAGAAATTGTCTGCTCCGGCCATGGTGCGGAAGCCTCCTGAGACTTTCATGCGGACCTTACCCATCCGCAAAGCCTGCTCGGCCTCATTGTTGGTGAAGGGAACACGCAGGTCGTTGAGGAAACGCAGCACATCGGCCTTGCGGTCGCACAATCGCAGCGCGAGATTGTGGCCGGTCCGTCGTTTGGGTCGCCCGCGTCTGGTTTTGCCGATCGGGGTCGGGCTCAGAGGGGGCTGGCCTTCATGGAACAAAATGGCCTTTGTGATGCAGGCGTCGTAACGTTCGTTGATGGCTGCGATCACAGTCGCCGAGACGTTGTCTAACCCGTTTTCACGGGCGATTTCGGTCGCTTTCCTGGCATCCAGCAGGATGTTCTTCATTGCCAATGCCCAGTCTTCTTTTTCAATGTCGACCAGTGCTTGCAACTCACGCAGGTGATGGGCATTGCACAGGACGTGCTCGACACCTTCCATTCTGCCGTAGGATGCCCAGTTGTCGTGCACCACAATACCCGACACGCCGGACAACAAATCGCCTCTACCGCTTCCCATTCGGAAATGGCTCATCGTCGGCGAACAGATGACATGTTGCCACCGGGTCCGACCTCCAACCCGCAGGCCCGTTTCATCCAGATGTTTGACCACAACCTTCGGACCGCACAACGCTTCACGTACAGAATCCGAGAAAGACCGCATTTTATGCGCCATCTTTGCGATGAGACGCGATAGGGTCGCCGTCGCGATCCGCACACCGCACACGTCGAAAAACACCTGAGAAAGACGATCGTCGGGAATGCAGTGGTGAGTCTGAAGATAGGCCGCCACGGCCGCAATGCGACCACCGTATTGAACTGGCGCCATAACCCCTGCCGGGAAAGAGCCGCGTGCAAGCTTGCCACAGCCCGGGCACAGGCATTTATGGGATCGATGTTCAGTGACCATAAGAGGCGGCGGCGGTGGCAGGTCGAACACCTGGCGGGCAACAAAACCTTGTGACGAACAGTGTGACAAGTCGTGCTGACACTGCGGGCAGGTCTGCGGGTGATGATCAACGATCTCGTCCGGATTGTCGACTTGGGATCGCGTCGTACCCTTGTGCCCCGGTTGTCCGCCGGGCTTGCGCCCCGATTTTCCTCTTTGGCTTTTCGTGCGGTTGGCGTGCGGTTTCGACAGCCCGTCGCTCGACGGGGGTTTGCTGCTGTTTTTGCTGTGCAGTGAAAGGCGGCGCTCAAAAGCCTCAACGCGCTGTTCAAGGGCGGCAATCATATCTGCTTGGGTCTCAATGATTTCAGTCTGCCGCCGGTTCTCATCGACAAGCAGCGCATTGGCTTCCAGCAACTCCATGTTCTCAGCATGGAGAGTGGTCACCAACTCGATCCATTCCACCTTTGAAAGGTCGGCTGAATTGCCTGTATGGGGAGGCTTAGGTGACATGCCCTGAACGATTCACAAAATGAACGATCACTAAAGCAAAAAGATGCCCGGCGAGTCAATTCGCCACACTTGGACAAGCAGGGCAATCGACTGAATAAATTGCTGACAAGGCTGCATTTTTCTGAATCAAAGACATGAAATGACCCTGTATCTGGAGGATTTCCATGTCGGAAGCGTCCAAAGACCGCCTGATCCCTGAGTTTCTGACCCATTTTGAGGCCATCCCAGACCCGCGTCAGGCGGCGAAAGTGATCTACCCGCTGAACGAGATATTCCTGCTTGTTTTGTGCGCTGTGATCTCTGGTGCGGATGGATGGACCTCCGTCGCCCTCTACGGTCGAAAGAAGTTGGACTTTCTGCGGCGCTTCTTGCCGTTCAAGGATGGCACGCCTAGCCATGACCAACTCGGTATTCTGTTCTCCCGCCTCGATCCCGAGGCCTTGCAGAACAGCTTCACGAATTGGGTTGCAAGCTGGCCTGACATGCTTGAAGGCGTTGTCGCGGTTGACGGCAAGACGCTTCGGCGATCCTTCGACAGCACGTCGAACACGGGTGCGGTCCACATGATCTCGGCCTGGTCTTGCGAGCAGAAACTGGTCCTCGGCCAGCGCAAGGTCGCGGACAAGTCCAATGAGATTACAGCCATTCCCAAACTGCTGGAGATACTGGCGCTTGAAGGCGCGATCATCTCGATCGATGCCATGGGCTGTCAGCGCAAAATCTGTCAACAAATCATGGACAAAGACGCAGATTATGTCATTGGTCTGAAAGGTAATCAGGGCAGCTTGCACGAAGACGTCAAACTGTTCTTTGAGGAGCATCTGGACCGGGGTATCGGTGGCGAGTTTCTGCGAAAAAGCGAAACGACAGATGCCGATCATGGCCGACTTGAAACACGCCGCTACACCGTTTGCACAGACATCGAATGGTTGGAAAAACGCCATCACTGGCCGGGCCTGAAGGCCGTCATCATGACCCAGTACACGCGGGAAATCAGAGGCAAGGTGAAAAGAATACGCCAGTTCTACATCTCATCAATGACCGCCGATGCGGAAAAGATGGCCGCGCACATCCGAAATCACTGGCAGGTGGAAAACTGTTTGCACTGGGTTCTGGATGTCACCTTCCGGCAGGACGATTGCCGCATCAGAACCGGGAATGCAGCAGCCAATTTTGCCGCGATCAACCACGCTGCAATAAACCTGCTGCGGCAGGGACCTGGCAAAATGAGCATGCCGCAGGAACGACGCTCAGCCGCATGGGACGACGCATATATGGAGCAATTGCTGCGCAACTAGCGTTCAATCGATTCCCCTGCTTGGACAAGCGCTAGCGATAACCTGACCAGTTACGGTTTTTCAGTCCAACCTTGCGGGAACGCACGGCGATTTGGCAGCCAAGATTGATTTGCCTTCAGATATCCAAGCCGCTGCCAACACCATCGAGATCGTCGCGACGACCACGCGCAACCGCACAGGACCTTGCGACGAAGGTCCGGAAATCGTGGCTGAGTTGCTGCCCACATCACAGCTGATTGCTGGCAATGCTCTCTTTGCCGATCCGCTGTCCGAGGTGCACGACGCGTTGCGCGGTATCATCCCGATCAAGGTTGCGCTGGTAGGTTCGTTGAGTGCGGCAGATGCAGCTATGGCGAGCCAATTGCTGGACGCTGCCATCCCGCAGGGGGTGCCCTTCAAACCTTCGAACGAGGCGGCACATGTGACTTTGCTTTCGCCCGCTACTCACCCCGGGACGTTTATGGTCAAAGGCCCCGGTTGGCTCGTCACCCCTGACTCGGAGCCTCTGGGAATTGTCGTGCGCAAACTGAAAAGAGGTGATCCGCTGCCTCCGTCCGGCCTTGCGCTGATCGTGACACCGCCCCCCCTCCAATCAGGAGGGACAGAGGGATGAGCGAGACAGAAGATAAGCGCGAACAGATCAACTACATCTCTGTGGACAGCGCACCCAAACGTTTTGCCGGCGCGGTAAGCGTCTGGCAGGCCCCCAAGGTTTTGGCTGTTTTTACCGGTCTGGCTGCGTTGCAGCTTTGGGCCGTGAACACCGAGGTCGCGGCACAGATCTTTCCGAACCGGGACATAGTGTTTTCTGCCCACACCGGTCGGCATGCCATCGCGATCAGGATTTTCCTGATCTCCTTTTTCGCGGCATTTGCGGCCTTCAGTTCCGGCGGCTTGCGGGAACGCGTTCTGTTTGGGCTGGACATGGTGCTGACCTTTCTTGCCGGGTGCGCGGTTTTTGATCTGGCCAATGTGCTGGCGCATGGCGTGCTGGGCGCTTCGCTGTCATTGCACTTCAGTGCCATCGCCTCCGGTCTGTTTGGCTTTGCGGTCTATTCATTCAAGCTGCTGGAACGTGGCTTTATGCCAGCGCGCATCCGGATTGAGCATATCCCCGTCAGCCAAATGCGTGCCTTTGTCCGCCTCGGCATCACGATTGCAATTGCTGCGGCCGTCGCCCTCTGGGTGGGGGGCATGGATCTGGCGCTGGTACATGCCATGCGCAGTTGGACCCTGCTGGGCGGGATTGGGCCCGGAGTTTTTCTGTTCCTGCCCGTGCTCTTTGGGCAGCTTTACCTGCTGGCGATCTACGATGTCCTGACCGCGCGGACACCAAGGTTCACCCCACCGGTGTCCGTGATCGTGCCCGCTCACAACGAATCCTACATCATCCGTGACACGATCAACGCGATGGACCGGGCCGCCGCACACTACGGCGGCGAGGTGCACATCCTGATCATGAACAACAACTCTACCGACGACACCGAAGAAATCGCGCGTGACACGCTTGCCGCCTGCAAGGCCGCGCAAGGTCGGGTCATCAACGTACCAAAGCCCGGCAAATCCAATGCTCTGAATGCGGGGCTGGACGCTTGCGAGACGGAGTTTCTGGTGCGCGTCGACGCAGACACTTTGGTCGGCGAAGACAACTTCAGCCGCGCGATGCCCTACTTCACCGATCCTGCAGTTGGCGTTGTGGGTGGCGTTCCCGTGCCGCCAGGTGGGGCCCTATTTGACCGCGCCCGGCTGCTGGAGGTGCTGGTCAAACACGGCTTTTACTCCGTCGCCATGGGCGCTGTGAACGGCGTTGTCGGTATCCCCGGAATGTTCGTGGTCTACCGTACCCATCACCCTAGATACCTGGGTGGCTTTGTCGAAGGGATGAACGGTGAGGACACCGACATCTCCCTCCGGATTGGCGAGTTGGGGTTTCATTCCGTCGTAGACCCGAAGATCCGCTACATCTCTGAAGTCCCGTCGTCCTACAGTCATATGCGCGAGCAGCGCATGCGGTGGTTTCGGTCGATCTATCACATCTCTTCGCGGTGCCGGGACCTGATCTATGGGCCAAACCTGACGCTGCGGGGCAAGGTGGTCCTGCCCTATATGCTGATCAATTCAGCCCGCCGCGCAATGCTGGTTCCGTTGATCATCTTTGGCGCGCTGGAGTGGGGGCTCGCGTTCAACGCAAACAGCCCCATCGTCTGGCAATCCATCGTTGCCGTGACCACCGGCGCGCCCGCAATCATGGCGGTGGTGGCTTCGCTGCTGAATGGGGTGCCTAGAGGCATCCTCGCTTTGCCCGAATACCTGATCTTCCGAGTGCTTCGGGCGTATTTCACCCTGGAATCAATGCTCAGCATCCTGATTGACGTGCGCGCCGAGGATCTTGAGCGCGTCATCCGGCTCGACATCGTTCCAGAAAAACCCATCCGCGTGGCCTAAAACCGCGCGCCACATCTCAACCAAAGGAAACCAAGACATGACACGACACATCTACGGCACTTCACAAGCGGACACGATTTCTGGCGGCGCAGGTCGCGACCGCATTCACGCCAAGGCTGATGACGATCTGATCAACGCTGGAAACAGCGCTGATCGGGTTTTTGGCCAGGGCGGTGATGACACCGTGCACGGTGCCTCCGGCGCGGATACGCTGCGCGGCGGGAGCGGCAACGACAGCCTGAACGGAGATACGGGCGCGGACCGCATCTTTGGCGGGCAAGGCGACGATATCATCAATGGTGGCGATACCCGCAACCCGGACGCCGCCACAGGAAATGGTGGGGTGAACGACCGCCTTTGGGGGGCCGCAGGGAATGACCAGATGTCTGGCGGCTCTGGCAATGACCACCTTTACGGGGGCACTGGCCAGGACAGCATGTCAGGGGACAGTGGGTCTGACCGCATGTTCGGTGGCCTCGAAGAAGACACGCTCGAAGGCGGCACAGGCAATGACACCCTGTTCGGGGCGTCAGGCGACGACAACGCGACCGGTGGGGTCGGTATGGACCGGCTCTTTGGCGGTCAGGGCGCGGACGACCTTGCTGGTGGTACGTGGGCGGATGCGCTTTTTGGCGGGGATGGTGCCGATACCGTTGATGGCGGCGCTGGCAGTGACCTGCTTTGGGGTGGCGATGGGGATGACTTCCTTTTTGGCAGCACGTCACGCGATCGGCTTGCGGGCGGGGCTGGTGATGACACGCTCGATGGTGGTGCAGACGCCGACACGCTTTATGGCCGGGCGGGTGATGATCTGCTGATCGGCGGGGACGGGAATGACAACCTTCGCGGCGGTGCCGGTTCCGATACGCTGACAGGGGACGCGGGATCCGACAGCCTGAGCGGTGGCGACGATGAAGACGTTATGTCTGGCGGTACCGGCAATGATTACCTGAACGGTCAGCGCGGCGATGACACCCTTGAGGGCGGCGCAGGTCTGGACAGCCTTGACGGAGGAAACGGCGCGGACGTTCTTTTGGGGGGCGACGGCGCGGACCAGATGAACGGCGGCGCTGGCGATGACCAGCTTCAAGGGGGTGACGGTCTTGATCTATTGGAAGGCTCCTGGGGCGCAGACACCCTGACGGGCGGCAGCGGTGCGGATACGCTTGACGGCGGAGCTGGCCAAGACGTTCTGTCCGGCGGCACCGGCGTGAACACCCTGATCGGGGGGCGCGGGGCTGACACCTTCGTTTTTCAATCCGAGAACGCGTTCTTCCGCGACCAGATCACCGATTTCAACGCATTTGGCGCAAATGCGGACCGGATTGACCTGATCGGTTTTGAGCTGGGGCAAACCGAGACCGATTGGTCCGCGTGGATCGCCGATCATGTGACGCAATTGGACAGCGGTGATGCCCTGATCACATTTTCCGGGTCTCAAAGCGTCCTCATCTCTCAAACCGGCCAGAACGCTGACGCGTTTTACGATAATCTGCTGGACCTGCTGATTTTCTGATCCAACGTCCGAAAGGAGACACGCAATGAGACATTTGCTTTTGATCTTGCCGGTTCTCGCCCTTCTGGCGGGGCCAAGTCACGCCAAGGGTCCACGCACGATCTATCAGGAAATACGTGCCTCTGAAGCAGTCGATCAGGACCAGGCATTGAGCGCGATGGTGGCGCTTGCCGAACAGGGATTTGCCCCCGCCATGGACCGTGTCGGTTACTATCACCGGCATGGGATCGGGACGCGCAAAGACCTGCAAGAGGCGCACCGCTGGTACATTCGCGCCGTATCAGAGGGGCATCCGTGGTCCACTGCGTCACTGGCGCGTGTGGAAATTGAGCTCAACCTTGGGCGAGCGGCTTACCACCGTTTGCAGCTTGCAGTCAGGGACGACAAGCCTGGTACGCAGCGGCTCTTTGCGACGGCGCACATCGACCAGAAACTTGGCCGCATGTCCGACCCTGAAAGGGGTCGGGCCATGTTGGAAGAGCTCAGCAAGCACGGCGACACGGAAGCCGCGCGCGACTTGTTGCTTCGGGTCAACTGGAAGCGCCTGAAAGGGCCAGCCTCGGAACAGGCAGTGATGCAGGTGGTTCAGGCCGGTCTGGCAGGTGACCCGCGTTTTGCAGAACCTGCGTTAAGCTACCTGTCCGGTTTTGCCCAGCCCGGGGATGAAGCTTTGGCGCTGCGCACAAAGTTGGTGGATGTCTCAGGTATCCGCAGCCGCATACGCACACCCGAACGTATCCGCCTTGCCGCGCTCCAACATCCGCAGGGTTTTTGGGCAAAGACTGAGGCGATCCTCGACGAAGGTAGGGGCGACGGTTTTGCCCGGGGTGCGCGCACAGCATTCTGGATCAACAAGAATGCGTGGGTCCGCGTGCTGCAAAAGGAACTGCGCGGGCTTGGGTACTACAATGGAAAGATCAACGGCCTGATGACAAAACGCACGATTTCGGCGCAAAACCGGTTTTGCAGAGACGCAGGCCTTTGGGCTCACTGCGCCTCAGGCCCGCTGACCGGAAAAACGCTCCGCGCGGTGACAGAGGCGATTGCAATCCGCAAAGCGGGAGCCTGACAGACCGCAGGCTATTGCGGTGCCCGACTACCCGACCAAACCGTCTTCGAAGTTCTGGTAGCACACCGGGCGCAGGAAACGCCGTATCGACAGGTTGCCCACCGAGGTCGCGCCAAAGTTCGTGGACGCTGGGTATGGCCCGCCATGCACCATACTGTCGGCAACCTCCACACCCGTGGGGAAGCCATTTGCCAGAATGCGCCCAGCCTTGCGTTCCAGTATGGGCATCAAGGCTCTTGCCGCTTCTGAATCGTCTGGGTCCATATGCAGCGTTGCGGTCAATTGCCCGACGAAGGCCCGCGCGACCTGCTGCATTTGCGCAAGGCTGTCCGCCGTAACGACTACCGCCAGTGGCCCGAAGACTTCCTCGGCCAAGGCTTCGTTGTCCAACCATGTCTGTGCATCAGTGCGATACAAAAATGGTGTCGCATTGCGACCCTCGCTTGATGTGCCGAGCACTTCTTCAACACCTTGTACCGAAGCAACGCTGTTCTGCCCCCGCCGATAGGCTTCCGCAATGCCTTGTGTCAGCATGACCTGAGGCGGCGTGCTTTTCAGCGATTCAGTGGCCGCCGCAATGAACGGTTCAGCCGCATCATTCAGGACCACCGCAATGCCCGGATTGGTACAGAACTGGCCGGCGCCCATGGTCAGCGAACCTGCCCAGGCCGTTCCGATCGTTGCCCCGCGGGAATCCCCCGCTTGCGGCAGTATGAACATCGGGTTGACCGACCCCAGCTCCCCAAAAAACGGGATTGGCTCAGGCCGTGCAGCACAAAGATCGAACAATGCCCGCCCCCCTGCGAGCGATCCGGTGAAACCCACGGCCTTGATCAGCGGATGTTGGACCAGGCGCGAACCCACCTCTGTCGTGTTGGACTGAATGAGGGAAAACACCCCGGCGTGCAGGCCGCAACGGGTGATCGCCGCATCAATGGCCTGGGCAATAATCTCGCCCGTTCCGGGATGGGCGGGATGCCCTTTGACTACCACAGGGCAGCCCGCCGCAAGTGCCGCAGCGGTGTCCCCGCCTGCTGTTGAGAACGCCAAAGGAAAATTGGACGCACCAAAGACCGCAACAGGCCCAATCGGGCGCTGGATCATCCGCAGTTCGGGCCGTGGCAACGGTTGGCGATCCGGCAAGGCCGGGTCGTGGCGCCGATCAAGGTGCTCCTCTTTCAGGATATAGTCAGAAAAGTAACGCAACTGGCCCGTCGTGCGTCCCCTTTCGCCCTGCAAGCGTGCTTCGGGTAAGCAGGGCTATCGCTTTTGAGATTTGGTCGCGGTTCTGATGAGTTCGAGCATGAATGTATCCTGCCATCCGGCGCGTTTCAGCTTTCCTCGCATTGATCCTTTTGACGGTTCGGAGCGGGCGAGGTTGAGAGCGATGCGCCGTAGGATAGAGAGATTTTCGGGTCCGTTGTCTTTTCTGTTGCGCGCGGCGTCCTCGTTCATGGAGACGTCGAGCACCCAGTGAAGGCTGTTCTCGATACTCCAATGGGCGCGGGTGATGGACAGGAAACGCTCGGGAGAGAGCGGCGCGCTGATGAGGAAGTAGCGAGTTTGGCATGAGGTTTTATCGCCGACTTCGCGGGTGGCGACGACCTTTCCGATGGCCCTGAGCCCGGGCCAGTGATGCCGCTCGTCGAGCCAGGCAACGTCATGCGAGATCAACGCCTTGCGCGTCTCCAGTCGACCGTGTCCTGCGTCAACATTCTGATAAGTTTCACAGTTTTCGACATTTCCAGGATCATCCAGCCAGAGTGCCACATCCTCGTGCAGCGTCTCCTGATTGCGTTTCAGCGCCAGAACATAATCACCGCCAGCCTGCGTTACCGTCTCGGCTGTAGTGCGCTGCGTGTGCATAGCGTCCGCCGTCACAATCCGCCCCTTCAACGACAGCATGTTCAACAGCGCGGGCAGCGCCGTAATCTCGTTGGATTTTTCGTCAACAGCGACCTGCCCGAGTACGAGCCTGGCCTCAGCCGCAAAAGCCTGCACGAGGTGTAACGCCGACTGCTTCTTCGCCCTGTCGAAGGAGCGCCGCAACGACTTGCCATCAACCGCAATCACCTCGCCCAACTGGTCAGCGAACCCCTCTGTCAGGCGAAGCATCACTGACTGAAACGTGCCAGGATCGAGGGCGTTGAACAGGTCAGAGAACGCATCGTGGCTCGGTATTCCGTGCTTCAGTGTCATGAATGTGCGCAAAAACGGCTCTTTCGTCGTGCCAAATAGCGCCATGTCGCAGCAACCCTCGCCGCCACACATGGTCGACAACAGGCCGATCATAAGCATCTCATGAAGATCATGCCGTGTAGCGTTGCTCGTACGAGGGTCTTCAACGCCCTCAAAAATATGAGAAAAATCTTCCATCGCGGTCGCATCCTTTACTAATGACGCAATCCGTATGAATCCAATCAGACGTGATGCATAGCCAATAACCTCCACTTGAAGTGGAGGTTTGAAACGCTTCGCTTGAACCGCTCGAAGCGGTTGGGGTTACAGATTACCTGTTAAACAGGTCGTCGAGGCGTTTGTCCTGTTGCTCTTGCGTTTGGATATAAGCTCGCACCGTGCGCTCATCTGCGCCGACCGTCGAGACGAAATAACCACGTGCCCAGAATTTATGCCCCGCAAAATTGCGGCGGCGGTTCTTGATGTTCTGCGCGATCCAGATCGAGCTTTTTCCCTTCATGAACCCGATCACATGCGCGACCGAGTGCTTGGGTGGGATGCTCAACAACATATGCACGTGGTCTGGCATCAGGTGCCCCTCTTCAATTGAGCACTCCTTCTGGCGCGATAGTCGGTGGAATACTTCACGCAATTCTCGGCGCAGGTAGCCGTAAAGTTCCTTCTTTCTGTATTTGGGCGTGAAAACCACGTGATATTTGCACTCCCAAGTACTGTGGTTAAGGTGATTTGTCGTTTCTGATGACATTGGAAGATTTCCCTTGCAGGGCTTCGAGCGGTCGAAACCCTCTAGGAAATCTTCCTCATATGTAGAACATCAGGGGTCCCCCAGCAAAGCTGGGGGCTTGTCAATGGGGACAGTCAATATTTCAAAAGCGATTCCCCTGTTCGGGTAAGCCACTTTCCTGGCAGCCGATCTTGGTCACCTCATCCGCGCGGGCCTCGATTTCGTCCGCAATCGCATTCAGAAACGCCGCCCGTTCCGTCGCAGTGGTGTACCCATAGCTCCAAAAGGCGTCCTCAGCAGCTTCACACGCGGCATCGACGTTTGCAGACGTTCCGACTGAAAAGGAATGGGACGGCCCCTGCGCTGGTTCGGATGCGAAGCAATCCTCGTTGCTGACCCAGTTGCCCGCAATCAGGTGCTGTCCGGTTGGCTCGAAACTCATGCCCCTCACCCTTCTTTTGAATTTGTGCCTCTATCGCAGAGGATGTCACAGACTGTGCGGATCGTGTCAGCATAGGCAACCCCTGCCCTACGATTTCGGCGCCTGTTGATTGGGCTTCCGGGCAGGTAAGCGTTAAGCGCTGTCAGTACGGCAATCGATATATTCGGCTGCGGAAGCGCAGCAGTGCGTCACCGTGAACGTTTCGGGCTTCAACTTGGCACGCCAAATGTGGAAGATCAGACGGGCTGCAACAGCTGGAACAGGAAGGGTCAATGCAAACTGAACTACACGCGCTGCTAAAATCCTCGCTGGTCGCCCTGTTGCTGGTTCTGGCCGCTACACCACGTGCAGGGGCTGAACCAATAGCCCTTCGTCTGGAGGACTACGCGGCTTTCCCACAGGATCAGGTCGAAGTCGGGCAATTGCTTTTTTACGATGCGGTCTTGTCCGGAAACAAAAACATCTCCTGCGGAACCTGCCACCACCCTCGGTTTGCAACCAGCGACGGGCTTTCACTGGGCGTTGGTGAGGGCGGCATCGGGCTGGGGCCGGAGCGGGTCCTTGACCCGGAGAACCTGCCAGAACAAAGGATCCCCCGAAACTCACCCGCCCTGTTCAACCTTGGCCATCGCGATTTCACGGTCATGTTTCACGACGGCCGGGTTGAGGTTGACGCCACCCGTCCAAGCGGACTGCGCACCCCGCTTGAGGAGGAGATGGTCGGTGGCTTTGCGAGCCTTCTTTCCGCGCAAACCATGTTTCCCGTGCTCTCACCAGATGAAATGGCGGGGCATTATCAGGAAAACGACGTGGCCAAGGCCGTCAGGTTGGGACGGATCACCGGGGAAGGCGGTGCCTGGGATATCATCGCAAAGCGCGTAGATGCGCTGGCCGAATACCGGGCGCTTTTTGCGCGTTTTGATGCCGGTGTGGCGCAGGGCGAACCCATCACCTTCACTGACATTTCAGACGCCATCGCGGCCTTTGTTGCCGTCGAATGGCGCGCCAGCGATACCCCCTTTGATCTTGCCCAGCGCGGAGATGCCCCTTTGACGGGGCCAGCTGCTGCAGGTCAGGCGCTCTTCTTCGGCGCGGCTGGATGCAGTGCCTGCCACGCCGGGGCCTTGCTCAGCGATCAGTCATTTCACGCGATGGCCCTACCCCAACTGGGTCCGGGGAAAACCGCCCGTTTTGAAACGCACCAGCGCGATGATGGGCGCTTGCGTGTAACGGGCAATCCGGCCGACGCCTTTGCATTCCGAACGCCGATGCTGCGCAATGTGACGCAGACCGGGCCATGGGGCCACGCAGGGGCCCATACGGACCTGAAAGACTTTCTTGCCTATCATGCAGACCCGCTTTCGGGGCTGGACAACTACGCGCAGGACGCAACGCTTGTGGACTTTGCCAACGCAGCGCCCGACTGGGCGATTTTGGAGGATGCATCAGAGACAGCGGCCCTCGCGTCAAGTTTCAAAGGCACCGCGCAAACGCTATCACCGCCGGATCTTGATGCCCTGATGGCATTCCTCGACGCGCTCACGGACGAGGCATCCATCAAAGGGCGCATGGGTATTCCCAACGCGGTTCCAAGTGGGCTGCCGATTGATCGCTAGCGGCTGATCTTTGCGTGGGTTCCTGCTTCAACCCTGCGCCATTGCGTTGCGGTCCCGTCGGGCCACCAGACCCGCAGCTGGACACTTTCTTCTTCCCCGAGCCCAATGTGCAAAGGCAGTAACGTGCCGGAGACATGCCCCCCTCCCACCGTGCGCTCGCGCCATTCTGTTGCCGCGCCGCGATCAATCTCAATCCAAGCCCCAATCGCAAAGCGATTTGCGCCCTCCATGTGCAGGTCAACCGTTGCCCAGTTTCCTGTCTGCATGCTGCGGTTTAACCAGATTTCCATCGGCGCACGGCGGTTGACGACCACAAGGTCCAACCGCCCGTCTTGATCCAGGTCCGCCAGTGCTGCGCCGCGTGATCTTTCGACCGTCGCAATACCGGCCCCTGCAGCCGCCTCCTCAAATGCACCGCCGGGGCGTTGAATCAGCAGGTTGTTCGGATCTTTCATAGCGCTTCCCGGCATCTGATCGACGTTGCCTTTGGCAATGAAAAGATCCAGCAAGCCATCGTTGTCCACATCCCCGAATTCAGCGTGCCAGCCGGTTGAGGGGCGCCCGTCATCCCCGACGTGAGGTCGGTGCGCGGTATGGCCAGTTTCGAACCCGGCGGCTTCGATGCTGCCGCCAGTATTATAGTGCAGGACCTGATCCCCCATCGAGGTCAGCATCACATCGGGGAAGCCATCCCGCTGCAGATCAGCGCTGGCAATCCCCATGCCCCACAATGACACAGGGTCCCACCCGTCGGTCTGATCACGTTCCTTCAGAGGGTCAAGCCGCCACATCTGCTCATATCCGCCCCGGACGTAGTAGTGTCGGTCATTGGAGATACGCAGCTCTGCCGATCCGCTGCGCGTCCAATCCGAGAACAACATCGACAAGGCGCAATATCCTGGCGCGAGTTCAACAGGAGCGCCATACCCTCGTCCGTCAGGGCGGTAGAGCAGATTGGAGTCGCAAGCTTCAAACGGGCCATTGGGGTCTGATCGGTCGACATAATTGCCAATTGCCAGAGTGGGCCAGGCCTTGCCCGGCTCCCACGTCGCGCTGAAGGCAGTGGACCAGCGGTCTGCTGTGACGAAACCCCAGCTATCCGTGACATCCGTGAAACCGCAATCGCCTGTGCCGCGCAGAATGTGATTCTTGCCGACCCTCAGAACGACCAGATCGATGTGGCCATCACTGTCGACGTCGAGCGGGTAGGCTCCGGTCACGCCAGTCAGCTTCGGGATGTCGTTGCCAGTATCAAACGCCAGTTCCGCCCCCGGCTGCTGAACAAACAGCCGCGCCGCGTCCTCACCCCCTGCGGCGTAGATATCTGGCCGCCCGTCCGCATTGCAGTCAAAGACCGCAACGCCGCCCCCGACAAAATGCTCCCACCCGCCGGAGTAGACAAGCGGTGCGGGAAGGGCATCACTTGCATCCAAAAAGCGGGGTTCTCCCAGCGCGCTCGTGGCAATTGCGCAGATGGCGATTGCGCAGAGATATCTCATCTGTCCGATGCCGCTGTAGCAGACAGCGTCCTTTCGGTGATGTAGGACAAAGCCTTTGCCGCAGCACCCGAAGCCCATAGCAGATCGCCCCAAGCGTGCACCTCGACAGGGGGCAAAGCCACGCCGGAATTCAGCGCATGCCTTTGCATGTTTTCCAGGATTTCGTCTGAATAAAGAAACTCATACTGCATGCGCCCTCCGGATAGGATGATCAACTGCGGGTCAAAGAGGTTCACCACATTCGCCATCCCCATCGCGAGGTAATGTCCGGCGCGCTCAAAGATCGACCGCGCCGTGAGGTTGCCGGATTTGGCCTCGCTATGGAGCGTCTCCAGCACTTCCTCAGTTGTCGCGTTGGGGTTTACGTCATGCGAGGCAAGGGCCGCTTCGCGGACAAGCGCATAGTCGGCGACATAGGCCTCCAGACAACCTCGCTGCCCGCAACGACAAAGCGCGCCGTCCAAAGACACCTTTGTATGCCCCAATTCCATCCCCATGCCGCGTGCCCCTGAATAGAGCTTGTGGTTGAGCACAAGTCCCATGCCCACGCCGTGTTCGATGGTCACGACGGCAAAGTCCGAAATCTCGCGCCCTACCCCGAACCAAAGCTCGGCCAAGGCGACAAGGTTAGCGTCGTTGTCGATGACAACCGGGATCGACAGCCGCTCTGTCATGCGTTCTGATAGCTTCACGTGGCGCTCTGTCAGGATGGGGGACCAATTGACGACGCCCGCTTCGCCCGCGACGAATCCCGGCACGCCCACGCATATGGCAGACAGATCGGACAGGGCGACCTTTGCTTCGGCGCAGACCTCCTGAATCAAGTTGGCAGTCGCCTCAATCAACTCCTCCGTGGTGCCGCGCGGCTTGGTCGCGAGAGAGATGGAGGCCCGCTGGTTTCCCGCAAAGTCGTAGATCACGGCGGTGTTTTCGCGGTCAGACAGTTTCACGCCGGCGACAAGATGCGCCTCCGGCCGGATGGCCAGTAGGATCGGAGGGCGGCCGCGCCCTGCTTCCGATGCTTCAGGGGCGAGCTGTTCTTCCTGCACAAGTCCAAGGTCAATCAGGGCCGAGGTTTGCAAGGTGACTGACGCCGGGCTAATCGACAGGTCTTTGGCAATTGTGGCGCGGGCTACCG
The DNA here is from genome assembly GCA_963422245.2 of uncultured Sulfitobacter sp. Lineage (GTDB taxonomy): Bacteria > Pseudomonadota > Alphaproteobacteria > Rhodobacterales > Rhodobacteraceae > Sulfitobacter. The sequence goes on from CAXMWW010000022.1 coordinate 248,699, forward strand.
CGCCCTCAGCGCGGATTCGTTCAAAGATGGAAAGACGCAGCGAATCTGTTGTCTCGCTCACCGGCGCAAATGGCCCACAACCTTTTGAGATCGAACTGGATCGGTCAGGGGCGCGCGCATCATCCATTATTTTCTTCCTCAAATTTAAAAGAAGCCGAAAGTCGCAAAAATCCCAGTTTCATTGGTGTTTCACAAAGAAATTCGCTGACTTTGTGGCTTTCTTCCCCTGCAGTCTGCTATATTTAATTTGACAGGTAAACTAATAAATTGCAGGCTTTGGACAGCTTCATCAAAGAAGCAACCTTTGGGAGGATATCATGAAGAGAAGAACGCTTATCGCGGCGATGTTCGCCGCAACCTGCCTGACTGCCCCGGCATTTGCTCAGGAGCTGACCGTCGGGGTCAGCTGGTCGAACTTTCAGGAAGAACGCTGGAAAACGGATGAGGCCGCCATCAAGGGCGCGCTGGATGCGGCGGGTGCGGCATATGTTTCCGCAGACGCACAGTCGTCTTCTGCCAAGCAGCTGTCAGACATTGAATCGCTGATCGCGCAGGGTGTCGACGCGCTGATTGTACTGGCGCAAGACGCCTCGTCCATCGGACCTGCCGTTCAAGCGGCCGCTGACGAAGGCATCCCGGTCATCGCTTACGACCGCCTGATCGAAGACGAACGCGCCTACTATTTGACCTTCGACAACGTCGAAGTGGGTCGCATGCAGGCCCGCGCGGTTTTCGAAGCAATGCCCAAGGGCCGCTACGTTATGATCAAGGGCTCGCCCACCGACCCCAACGCGGACTTCCTGCGTGGTGGTCAGCAGGAAGTGCTGCAAGCGGCGATTGACGCAGGCGACATCACGATTGTCGGCGAAGCCTACACCGATGGCTGGGTCCCTGCGAACGCGCAAAAGAACATGGAACAGATCCTGACAGCCAACGACAACGGCGTTGACGCTGTGGTTGCCTCCAATGACGGCACCGCCGGTGGCGTTGTCGCCGCGCTGACGGCGCAGGGCATGGAAGGGCTTCCGGTCTCCGGTCAGGATGGCGATCACGCCGCTCTGAACCGCGTGGCACTGGGCACGCAGACGGTATCCGTCTGGAAGGACGCCCGCGCGCTTGGCAATGCAGCTGGCGAAATCGCTGTTGCGCTGGCAGGTGGTACGGCACTGGCTGACGTCGAAGGCACGATCACTTTCGAAACACCCGGCGGCAACTCCATGAGCGCCACGCTCCTCGCGCCGCAGCCGATCACCAAGGACAACCTGAGCATCGTCACCGATGCAGGCTGGATCACGGTCGACAAGCTGTGCCAGGGCGTCACCGACGGCCCAGCGCCTTGTAACTAAGGGTTCTCTCCCCGAACGGTGGTCTCCCGCATAGGTGGGGGGCCACCACCCCTCAAATTCCCAAATTTCAATGCTAAGATCTTGCGAGCTCCTATGACCGTCGCAACCGAAGAACCTGTGATGCCAGACAAGCGGCGCAACATTTTTGACACCCTGGAACTGGACATGCGCCTGTTGGGCATGATCGGGGCTTTTGTCGTCATCTGCATTGTCTTCAATGTGGCCACGGACGGCCGGTTCCTGACACCCCGGAACCTTTTTAATCTGTCGGTTCAGACTGCCTCTGTCGCGGTAATGGCCACGGGCATGGTCTTTGTGATCGTGACGCGCAACATCGACCTCTCGGTAGGCTCCATGCTTGGGTTCATCGGCATGACGGTTGCCGCCTTGCAGGTGCAGGTGCTGCCTGAGCTTCTGGGCCTCGGGCATTGGTCGATCTGGATCATCGCCGCCCTTTGCGCCGTGGCGTTTGGGGCCCTGCTGGGCGCGCTTCAGGGCTGGATTATTGGCTACCTGACGGTGCCCGCCTTTATCGTGACGCTCGGCGGTTTCCTCGTTTTTCGCGGCTCCATGTGGTGGGTCACCCAAGGTCAGACGCAAGCGCCGCTCGACACCACATTCCGGCTGATGGGCGGCGGGGCCGAAGGCACACTCGGCGAAACGCTCAGCTGGGTATTTGGCGTTGTCGCAGCCGTCGTGGCAGTCGCGCTGATCCTGATGAGCCGCCGCCGCAAGGTCGGCCACGGCTTTCAGGTGAAACCGGCCTGGGCAGAAGCGGTCCTAGCAGCCCTGATCGTGGCCCTCATCATCTGCTTTGTCTGGGTCATGAACTCTTACCCTATCCCCAAGGGTGCCATGAAGCGCATCGCGGCGGCTGAGGGGATCGAATATACCGAAGACCTTGTTTGGAACCACGGCGTAGCCATCCCGGTTGTTATCCTGATTGGCGTGACCATCGTGATGACGATCATCGCGACCCGGACGCAGTTTGGCCGCTACGTTTATGCCACGGGGGGCAATCCGGAGGCTGCAGCCCTGTCGGGCATCAACACGCGCCTGCTGACCGTCAAGGTGTTCGCGCTGATGGGCGCGCTGACCGGCATCTCTGCGATAATCGCCTCCGCCCGCCTCAACGCCGTCGATGTGGGCCTTGGCACACTGGATGAACTGCGCGTCATTGCCGCCGCTGTGATCGGGGGCACAGCGCTTTCGGGCGGCTTTGGCACCATCTACGGCGCTGTGATCGGCGCGCTGATCATGCAGACCTTGATCTCTGGCATGGCCTCGGTTGGTGTGGATGCCCCCTTGCAGTCGATCGTTGTGGGCATTGTCCTTGTCCTCGCCGTCTGGATCGACATCGTTTACCGCCGCAAGACAGGAGCCGCCTGATGATTGACCGTTCCGGAACCCCGCTTGTTGAGCTTGAAGACATCTCGATCTCTTTCGGGGGCATCAAGGCCGTCGATCACGTCTCCGTCGATCTATACCCGGGCGAAGTCGTTGGGCTGTTGGGCCACAATGGCGCGGGCAAATCGACGCTGATCAAGTGCCTGTCTGGCGCCTATCAGATGGACGCGGGCACCATCCGCATCAACGGAGAGACCGCTACCATCAACAACCCGCGCGATGCGCGCAGCTACAACATTGAAACGATCTATCAGACGCTTGCGCTGGCCGATAACCTTGATGCGGCCTCGAACCTCTTTCTGGGCCGCGAGATCGTGGGGGCCACGGGCTTTGTCGATGATGATGTGATGGAGGCGGAGACGCGCAAGATCATGGGTCGGCTGAACCCAAACTTCCAGAAGTTCGCGGCACCTGTATCCGCCCTTTCTGGTGGACAGCGACAGTCCGTCGCCATCGCGCGCGCGGTCTATTTCAACGCCAAGATCCTGATCATGGATGAACCCACCGCCGCCCTTGGCCCGCAAGAGACGCAGATGGTGGCGGAACTGATTCAGGAGATGAAGCGCCAAGGCCTGGGCATTTTCCTGATCGACCATGATGTGCATCAGGTCAAAGCGCTGTGCGACCGGGCGGCGGTGATGAAAAACGGCAAGCTTGTGGGCACGGTGGAGGTCGACAAAGTGTCCACCGATGACATCCTGGCGATGATCATCGCGGGTAAGAAACCCGACCATCTGGCCGCCTGAAATGTACCTCGGCCTCGATCTTGGAACTTCCGGCCTCAAGGCGCTGCTGATTGATGCAGATCAGGCGATTGTGGCGGAGGCGACAGCGCCTTTGAGCGTGCAGCGTCCGCATGACGGGTGGTCCGAACAGGCGCCGACGGATTGGATATCGGCCGCTGAGGCCGCCATAGATGCGCTGAGTGCAAAGGCGGACCTGTCCGGGGTGAAGGGCATCGGCCTGTCGGGTCATATGCATGGGGCTACGATGCTGGATGCGGCGGATGAACCCCTTTGGCCTTGCATCTTGTGGAACGACACGCGGTCTTCCACGCAGGCCAGCGCGATGGATGCGACGCCCATCTGGCGAGAAGTCTCAGGCAACATCGTCTTTCCCGGTTTCACCGCACCGAAAGTTCAGTGGATGCGCGAGACGCACCCGGACACCTTCGACAGGATCAAGGCCGTCCTGCTGCCAAAGGACTATCTACGGCTCTGGCTGACTGGCGAAAAGGTGGCCGAGATGTCGGATGCGGCTGGCACAAGTTGGCTTGATACAGGCGCGCGGGACTGGAGCGATGATTTGCTTGATCTTGCAGGCTTGTCGCGCGATGTGATGCCCCGGCTTGTCGAAGGGTCCGAGGTCTCTGGCACACTCAGGCCAGAGCTTGCGCGCAAGTGGGGATTGCCGCCATCAATACCAGTGGCCGGTGGAGCGGGCGACAATGCCGCTTCGGCCATCGGCATGGGCGTCGTGGAAAGCGGTCAGGCCTTTGTCTCGCTTGGCACCTCAGGTGTGCTCTTTGCCGCATGCGATGGCTTCCAACCGGATCCGGATACGGCGGTCCATACGTTCTGCCATGCACTTCCGGGCATGTGGCACCAGATGGGCGTGATCCTTGCCGCAACGGATGCGCTCAATTGGTGGGCGGGCATCGTGGGAAGTGCCGCTGCCGAGCTGACACACGATTTGGGGCCGCTTCAGGCCCCGGGGAGAACGACTTTCCTGCCCTATCTCGGCGGCGAAAGGACCCCATTGAACAGCGCATCCGTGCGCGGTGGCTTTGTGGGGCTTGATCACGCAACGGACCGCGATGCGGGCACACGCGCGGTGCTGGAAGGTGTCGCATTTGCCCTGGTCGATTGCCGCGATGCGCTGGCCGATGCAGGCACGACCTTTGACAGTTGCGTGGCGGTCGGCGGTGGAAGCCAGTCCCGCTATTGGCTTGAGGCCGTCGCTACTGCGCTGGGTGTCCCGCTGGAGGTGCCGACAAGCGGCGACTTTGGGGCCGCCTTTGGGGCTGCGCGTTTGGGCATGATGGCCGCGACGGGCGAGACCTCATGCGCAGTCAAGCCAAGCATCGCCCAAACTGTGGACCCTGTCCCAGCCCTTACGGATGATTTCAAACACGCGCACGCTCGCTACCGCGCCGCCGCACAGCACTTGCAGGACCTCTCATGACCGACTTTTTCAAAGACATCCCCGAAATCAAATTCGAAGGTGCGGAGAGCCGCAACGAATTTGCCTATCGCCACTACGACCCGGCAGAGGTGTTGGGTGGTAAATCCATGACTGATCATCTGCGCTTTGCAGTCGCCTATTGGCACAGCTTCGCCTGGCCCGGTGGCGACCCCTTTGGCGGGCAAACCTTTGAGCGGCCCTGGTTCGGCGAAACCATGGAACTTGCCAAGTTGAAAGCGGATGTAGCGTTCGAGATGTTTCGCATCCTCGGCCAGCCTTACTACTGCTGGCACGACGCGGATGTGCGGCCCGAGGGCGACAGCCTCGCCCAATCCCGGTCCCGCATGGAGGAGATGACGGACTATCTGGGCGAAAAAATGGAGGCAACGGGCACCAAACTTCTTTGGGGTACGGCGAACCTCTTCTCAAACCGCCGCTTCATGGGCGGCGCCGCCACAAACCCCGACCCGGATGTCTTTGCCTACTCCGCAGCCACGGTGAAGTACTGCATGGATGCCACGTTGAAGCTGGGGGGCGAGAACTATGTCCTTTGGGGCGGGCGGGAAGGATACGAAACCCTCTTGAACACCGACCTCAAGCGAGAGCGGGAACAGGCGGGCCGATTCCTGTGCAAGGTGGTCGATTACGCCAAGAAGATTGGCTTTGACGGCACCATCCTAATCGAGCCCAAACCTCAGGAACCGACCAAGCATCAATACGACTTCGACGTCTCGACGGTCTACGGCTTCCTCAAGGACTTCGACCTCGAAGACGTGGTCAAGGTCAACATCGAACAGGGTCACGCCATTCTGGCGGGGCATTCGTTTGAACATGAGATTGCGACCGCATCCGCGCTCGGTATTTTCGGGTCCATCGATATGAACCGGAACGACTATCAGTCCGGCTGGGACACCGATCAGTTCCCCAACAACGTGCCCGAGGTCGCTTTGGCCTACTATGAAATCCTCCGCGCAGGCGGTTTTACCACAGGCGGGACCAACTTCGACGCAAAGCTGCGCCGCCAGTCGCTGGACCCCGAAGATCTGATTTTGGGGCATGTCGGTGCGATGGACGTCTGCGCGCGGGGCTATAAGACCGCGATGAAGATGCTGGAAAACGGTGCCCTGGAAGCGGCCCGCGAAGCGCGTTATGCGGGCTGGGACACACCCGAAGGCGCTGAGCTGCTGGCCGGCACATTGGAAGACATTGCCGCGCGCGTCGAAGCGGAAGGCGTCAACCCCGAACCCAGATCAGGCCGGCAGGAACGGCTTGAAAACATCGTCAACACCTTCCTGTGAAACCGCATATCTTTCTGGACCATCAATCGTCAGGCCAAGTGACGTGTCCCCATCGGGTGGTTTGGTTTGATTGTTAGTGCATCGTTGGTCTCTGGTCGATTGTGACGATGCTTTCGGGCGCGTGCGGGCGGTAGCCCAAGGCGCTTTGCGGTCTGACGGTGTTATAGTGGATGCGCCATTGTTCGATCAGAATTTGGGCCTCCCGTAGGGTGTAGAAGAGTTTGCCGTATCCGTTCTCCCGTGCACTGCCCGGCAGGGTTGGTCTTGCCCCACTGAAGTGGTCCTCCGCTGTGTTTAGGAAAACGGCGGAAACACATGGCCAACAAGCGACCGAAGCCCTAAGAGACTGTCACGAATTTACGGCAGGTTGAGGTTCTGACGGGGCAAGGCATGCCGCGTCTGGATGCGATCCGCCAGATTGGTGTGACCGAACAAACCTATTATCGCTGGAGTGCAGGCGGATAAAGAAAAGCGTCCGGTGGACGGTTTTCCCGTCAAACAAGTACGGCGGGATGGGCACGGACCAATTGAAGGAACTGAAGCGTCTGCACGAAGAGAACGAGCGGCTGTGCAGGGCTGTTTGTGATCTGACGCTGGATAAGTTGATCTTGGCGAAAGCTGCAAAGGGAAACTTCTGAGCCCCGCTCGCCGTCGGGCCTGCATTGACCGTGTCTGTGCTGGGTTGAATGTCTCGGAGCATCGCGCATGCCGTGTTCTGAAACTACACCGATCCACGCAGCGGAGGGTACCAGTTGGTCGCTCAGACGAAGAACGTTTGGTGGCCAATATGATTGAGCTGACCCGGGAATATGGTCGATACGGCTATCCACTGCCCGGCAGGGGGCATTGCGCAGCAATGTCCCGAGAGGGTCGGATCGCAGCGCTGCTCAGAGATGTGGGGTGGCATGTGAACGACAAACGCGTTGAGCGACTATGGCGGCGAGAGGGGCTGAAAGTGCCGATGAAACAACCAAAGAAGGGGCGGCTTTGACTGAACCCCTCTCCGGACATTGCGCAGCAATGTCCTGCCGGGCAGTGGACGGGTCGTACGTTCGACTACGGCCAGAGCGTCGCGATCATGTTTGGAGCTATGACTTCGTGCATTGCCAGGCTGACGATGGGAGAGCGTTCCGCACGTTGAACATCATCGACGAGTACAGCCGAGAATGTCTCGCCATCCGTGCGGATCGCAAGCTGACCTCGGGCAATGTCATCGATGCCCTGAGTGACCTGTTCATCCTGCGCGGCATCCCGTCTTTCATTCGGTCTGACAATGGCCCGGAGTTCATTGTTCAAGCCGTCCAGGATTGGATCAAAACCCCCTCTCGGCAGATTGCATTGCAATCGCCTGCCGGGCAGTGCATCGGAGAACAGAAACTGCGAAAGCTTTGAGGCAAGGTTCCGCGACGAGTTCTTAAACGGCGAGATCTTCTACAGCCTGCGTGAAGCGCAAATCCTGATCGAAGAATGGAGAATACACTACAATACCAAACGACCACACAGCGCTCTAGACTACCGCCCCCCGGCTCCGGAAACTATCGTCCAAATGGACCAAAGGCCGATCATGCACTAACAATCAATCTGGACCACTTAGGTGGGGCTGATCAGATTGTGCGTTCCGGCCAAATTCCTTTCGGGTCGTATCAGCGATGATCAATCGGGTGAAAAGATCGTTTGCCGCGGCGGAGATAAAACTGTCGATGTCTGGCTTCTGAAGCGTGTGATCTGGAGCATAGAACTTAAACTTTATCGCGGCATATCCTGTTCCGTCAGCCAGCGTTGCCACCAGATCAATTCCCGTAACCGTGCGTTTCCAGCCTTGCGTCTCAGCCCATTCAGCAAATCATACTACCCGAAATAGAATTGCTTTTGGGTGTTATCGTTCGGCAGGAATACACGCACCAACCGTTCAAGGTAGTCGCCTTTCTCTCTTGCGTTACGGGATGCAGCACAGAATGCGTCAAATATCTCTCTGAGGATCATAGAACTTCGGCACTCCTAGAGCAGTAATGAGTCTTACTCTAACAATGAACGCGGAAAGGAGGTTCAACAAGCCAGTGGCGCCGGCCCTCGTTCGGCAGTTACCTTGTGATTGACCCAGCCCCCTGATCCGGGCCGATCAGGTGTAGAATCCGTTCCTGTTTCTTTCTGTTGATATGGTTGAGGTCAAGGCCTGCTGAGCGCAGGGCTATCGCTTTTGAGATTTGGTCGCGGTTCTGATGAGTTCGAGCATGAATGTATCCTGCCATCCGGCGCGTTTCAGCTTTCCTCGCATTGATCCTTTTGACGGTTCGGAGCGGGCGAGGTTGAGAGCGATGCGCCGTAGGATAGAGAGATTTTCGGGTCCGTTGTCTTTTCTGTTGCGCGCGGCGTCCTCGTTCATGGAGACGTCGAGCACCCAGTGAAGGCTGTTCTCGATACTCCAATGGGCGCGGGTGATGGACAGGAAACGCTCGGGAGAGAGCGGCGCGCTGATGAGGAAGTAGCGAGTTTGGCATGAGGTTTTATCGCCGACTTCGCGGGTGGCGACGACCTTTCCGATGGCCCTGAGCCCGGGCCAGTGATGCCGCTCGTCGAGCCAGGCAACGTCATGCGAGATCAACGCCTTGCGCGTCTCCAGTCGACCGTGTCCTGCGTCAACATTCTGATAAGTTTCACAGTTTTCGACATTTCCAGGATCATCCAGCCAGAGTGCCACATCCTCGTGCAGCGTCTCCTGATTGCGTTTCAGCGCCAGAACATAATCACCGCCAGCCTGCGTTACCGTCTCGGCTGTAGTGCGCTGCGTGTGCATAGCGTCCGCCGTCACAATCCGCCCCTTCAACGACAGCATGTTCAACAGCGCGGGCAGCGCCGTAATCTCGTTGGATTTTTCGTCAACAGCGACCTGCCCGAGTACGAGCCTGGCCTCAGCCGCAAAAGCCTGCACGAGGTGTAACGCCGACTGCTTCTTCGCCCTGTCGAAGGAGCGCCGCAACGACTTGCCATCAACCGCAATCACCTCGCCCAACTGGTCAGCGAACCCCTCTGTCAGGCGAAGCATCACTGACTGAAACGTGCCAGGATCGAGGGCGTTGAACAGGTCAGAGAACGCATCGTGGCTCGGTATTCCGTGCTTCAGTGTCATGAATGTGCGCAAAAACGGCTCTTTCGTCGTGCCAAATAGCGCCATGTCGCAGCAACCCTCGCCGCCACACATGGTCGACAACAGGCCGATCATAAGCATCTCATGAAGATCATGCCGTGTAGCGTTGCTCGTACGAGGGTCTTCAACGCCCTCAAAAATATGAGAAAAATCTTCCATCGCGGTCGCATCCTTTACTAATGACGCAATCCGTATGAATCCAATCAGACGTGATGCATAGTCAATATTTCAAAAGCGATTCCCCTGGGGGTGATTGCAGGGCTATCGCTTTTGAGATTTGGTCGCGGTTCTGATGAGTTCGAGCATGAATGTATCCTGCCATCCGGCGCGTTTCAGCTTTCCTCGCATTGATCCTTTTGACGGTTCGGAGCGGGCGAGGTTGAGAGCGATGCGCCGTAGGATAGAGAGATTTTCGGGTCCGTTGTCTTTTCTGTTGCGCGCGGCGTCCTCGTTCATGGAGACGTCGAGCACCCAGTGAAGGCTGTTCTCGATACTCCAATGGGCGCGGGTGATGGACAGGAAACGCTCGGGAGAGAGCGGCGCGCTGATGAGGAAGTAGCGAGTTTGGCATGAGGTTTTATCGCCGACTTCGCGGGTGGCGACGACCTTTCCGATGGCCCTGAGCCCGGGCCAGTGATGCCGCTCGTCGAGCCAGGCAACGTCATGCGAGATCAACGCCTTGCGCGTCTCCAGTCGACCGTGTCCTGCGTCAACATTCTGATAAGTTTCACAGTTTTCGACATTTCCAGGATCATCCAGCCAGAGTGCCACATCCTCGTGCAGCGTCTCCTGATTGCGTTTCAGCGCCAGAACATAATCACCGCCAGCCTGCGTTACCGTCTCGGCTGTAGTGCGCTGCGTGTGCATAGCGTCCGCCGTCACAATCCGCCCCTTCAACGACAGCATGTTCAACAGCGCGGGCAGCGCCGTAATCTCGTTGGATTTTTCGTCAACAGCGACCTGCCCGAGTACGAGCCTGGCCTCAGCCGCAAAAGCCTGCACGAGGTGTAACGCCGACTGCTTCTTCGCCCTGTCGAAGGAGCGCCGCAACGACTTGCCATCAACCGCAATCACCTCGCCCAACTGGTCAGCGAACCCCTCTGTCAGGCGAAGCATCACTGACTGAAACGTGCCAGGATCGAGGGCGTTGAACAGGTCAGAGAACGCATCGTGGCTCGGTATTCCGTGCTTCAGTGTCATGAATGTGCGCAAAAACGGCTCTTTCGTCGTGCCAAATAGCGCCATGTCGCAGCAACCCTCGCCGCCACACATGGTCGACAACAGGCCGATCATAAGCATCTCATGAAGATCATGCCGTGTAGCGTTGCTCGTACGAGGGTCTTCAACGCCCTCAAAAATATGAGAAAAATCTTCCATCGCGGTCGCATCCTTTACTAATGACGCAATCCGTATGAATCCAATCAGACGTGATGCATAGTCAATATTTCAAAAGCGATTCCCCTGCTGCTGAGCGGAGCCCTTTCGGAGCTCCAGCGAGGCGGGCCGGGTGGCATGGTTGAGATTGGCGTAGACGGCCGGGGCCAGTCCGCCAAGCGATGTGTGTGGTCTTTGTGTATTGTAATCGATCCTCCAGTTTTCGATGATCTTTCGCGCTTCGGCGCGGCTGCCGAAGATATATTCATTCAGGCATTTGTCCCTGAGCCTGCCGTTGAATGACTCCACAAATGCGTTCTGCATCGGCTTTCCCGGTGCGATGTAGTGCCAGCCAACGCTGGTATCCTGGCACCATTTCAGCACGGCGTGAGATGTCATTTCCGTTCCATTGTCAGAGACAATCATGTCCGGCTGGCCGCGCCTGCGGATTAGATCATCCAGTTCACGGATCATGCAGGCACCAGACAGGGAACGATCAACGACGGTGGCCAGCGCCTCGCGCGTACAATCATCTACGATGCACAGCATGCGGAACCGCCGGCCATCTTCAAAAGCGTCAGACACGAAGTCCAGTGACCAGCGTTGATTGGCCCGGTCCGGCACCAGGATGGGCCTGCGCGTGCCCAAAGCCCGCTTTCGCGATCGGCGGCGGCGCACAGCCAACCCTTCTTCCCGGTAAAGCCGGAACAGTTTCTTGTGGTTCACCTCGAACCCCTCTCTGGCAAGCAGAATGCCCAAACGACGATACCCGAAACGGCGGCGCTCATTCGCCAATTCTCGCAGTCGCTTGCGCAGGCTTCATCGCCCTGATCCTGCTTCTTGTATAGAAAGACTGACCGATGAAGGTCAGCCAACTCACACGCCCGACGCTCGCTTAGACTGTGCCGATCCATCACGTCCGACACAGCTCGGCGCTTCACATCGGGCGTCAGAAATTTTTTGTCGCAAGGTCTTTCAATGCGGCGTTGTCCAACATCGCATCAGCCAGCATGCGCTTAAGGCGATTGTTCTCGTCCTCAAGCGCTCGCAGCTTCTTCGCATCCGACACGTTCATGCCGCCGAACTTGGCTTTCTATTTATAGAACGTGGCAGCGCTGATCCCGTACTTCCGGCACGGCTCCTGCGCTTAGACGCCTGCCTCGTATTCTTTGATCATCCCGATGATCTGCTCGTCACTAAATCTGCGTTTCATAGTCCATCCTTTGATTGGACGGATTACTAACACCCCAGTGCCCTGATTTCAGGGGGCTGGGTCACGACTGACTAAAGCCACGGGAGGACTACAGCATAGAACATCAACATCATTTTCGAATGCTCCCGCTAACTCAGACCATCTGAATGATCGACTAGCAGGCTAGGAACAACTGTAGAGAACAGTGAACCGCCCCGGGTTTACCGGAGACTATTGTGTTCGTATTTCAAGCTGCGATTTTGTCTGACTTCAATGCCTGTTCGTATTTCTCCTCTGCTTCGATTGGCGTGATGTAACCCAGGGGCTCCAGCAGGCGCTCCTTGTTGAACCAGTCCACCCATTGGAGTGTTTCCCATTCGACTTGATCTTTGGACTTCCATGGCCCCAGCCGGTTAATGACTTCAGTTTTGAACAGGCCGATGATCGTCTCGGCCAGAGCGCTGTCATAGCTGTCACCCACACTGCCGACAGATGGTTCCAGTCCGGCGTCGGCCAGCCTCTCAGTGTATTTGATCGACACGTATTGAGACCCGCGGTCAGAGTGGTGGATCAGTTTCTCAGCAGGTCTCCGGGCATGGATCGCCCGTTCCAGTGCATCTAGAACGAACTGTGTGTCCTGTGTCGTTGATGCTTTCCAGCCGACGATCCGGTTGGCAAAGGTATCAATGACGAAAGCCACATAGACAAAGCCACGCCAGGTCGAAACGAACGTGAAGTCTGACACCCAAAGTTGGTTTGGCGTGGAGGCTCGGAACTGGCGATTGACCTTGTCCAAAGGGCATTGATCCACAGGCTGGCCATGGGTGGTTTTGACCTTTTTACCGCGCCTGGCACCTTGAATCCTGTCTAGCCCTCAGTTACAGTCACATTGATTTGGGTTTTCTCTAATAAGGTTTCGGGTATTGGTGGACGCATGTTCAGTGCATGATGCGGGCGGATTTTGTTGTATTGTCTGAGCCAGGCATTGATGGCGACCTGTGCTTGCTTGGTGGTGTGGAACCATTCTGCATTCAGAACTTCGCGACGCAGTGTTCCATTGAAGCGTTCGTTGTAGCCATTTTCCCAGGGTGATCCTGGGAAAATCTGCATCGGTTGGATGCCGACCCGTCGGAGCCATTCCTGAAGCGGCGCAGCGATGAACTCTGGGCCGTTGTCCGAACGAATACACTCGGGCTTGCCGTTCTTGATCAGCAGCCGGTGCAGCACATCCAGAACATCGTTGGCGTTCATCTTCGGGCGCACCGCCACGCAAAGCGCTTCACGGGTGTACTCATCCAGCACCGTGAGCATCTTGTAGGGCCGTCCGTTGCTCAACTTATCATGCACGAAGTCGATCGCCCAGACGTGGTTGGGATGCGTTCAGGGCTATCGCTTTTGAGATTTGGTCGCGGTTCTGATGAGTTCGAGCATGAATGTATCCTGCCATCCGGCGCGTTTCAGCTTTCCTCGCATTGATCCTTTTGACGGTTCGGAGCGGGCGAGGTTGAGAGCGATGCGCCGTAGGATAGAGAGATTTTCGGGTCCGTTGTCTTTTCTGTTGCGCGCGGCGTCCTCGTTCATGGAGACGTCGAGCACCCAGTGAAGGCTGTTCTCGATACTCCAATGGGCGCGGGTGATGGACAGGAAACGCTCGGGAGAGAGCGGCGCGCTGATGAGGAAGTAGCGAGTTTGGCATGAGGTTTTATCGCCGACTTCGCGGGTGGCGACGACCTTTCCGATGGCCCTGAGCCCGGGCCAGTGATGCCGCTCGTCGAGCCAGGCAACGTCATGCGAGATCAACGCCTTGCGCGTCTCCAGTCGACCGTGTCCTGCGTCAACATTCTGATAAGTTTCACAGTTTTCGACATTTCCAGGATCATCCAGCCAGAGTGCCACATCCTCGTGCAGCGTCTCCTGATTGCGTTTCAGCGCCAGAACATAATCACCGCCAGCCTGCGTTACCGTCTCGGCTGTAGTGCGCTGCGTGTGCATAGCGTCCGCCGTCACAATCCGCCCCTTCAACGACAGCATGTTCAACAGCGCGGGCAGCGCCGTAATCTCGTTGGATTTTTCGTCAACAGCGACCTGCCCGAGTACGAGCCTGGCCTCAGCCGCAAAAGCCTGCACGAGGTGTAACGCCGACTGCTTCTTCGCCCTGTCGAAGGAGCGCCGCAACGACTTGCCATCAACCGCAATCACCTCGCCCAACTGGTCAGCGAACCCCTCTGTCAGGCGAAGCATCACTGACTGAAACGTGCCAGGATCGAGGGCGTTGAACAGGTCAGAGAACGCATCGTGGCTCGGTATTCCGTGCTTCAGTGTCATGAATGTGCGCAAAAACGGCTCTTTCGTCGTGCCAAATAGCGCCATGTCGCAGCAACCCTCGCCGCCACACATGGTCGACAACAGGCCGATCATAAGCATCTCATGAAGATCATGCCGTGTAGCGTTGCTCGTACGAGGGTCTTCAACGCCCTCAAAAATATGAGAAAAATCTTCCATCGCGGTCGCATCCTTTACTAATGACGCAATCCGTATGAATCCAATCAGACGTGATGCATAGTCAATATTTCAAAAGCGATTCCCCTGGGGATGCGTTGGCCGCAGGCGGATGACAGAGCTATCCTTGTGATAGAGCCGCCGTCGCTTCTTGTGGCGATGGGGCAATTGAAGTCCTTCTTCGCCCCATAATCCTTCGATCTTTCTATGGTTAACCTGCCAACCTTCCATCCGCAAAAGCGCTGTTACTTTCCGGTAGCCATAGCGCCCGTATTGTTTAGCCAGTCGGATCATCGCCAAGCGCAGGGCATCGTCATTCTGAGGTTTGGCTTGATATCGAAGGCTCAATCTCGAAAGACCCAACACAGCACAAGTACGCCGTTCTGATGTGTTCAGCTTCTGACGGGTGTGGATCACGGCCTGACGCAACCCATCAACCGTCAGGCCTTGGGCTTTAGATGATCCAGGCTCTCCTTCAAGATCAGCTTGTCCAGCTGCAGATCAGCGACGATCTTCTTCAGCCGCTCATTCTCTTTCTGCAGCGCCCGCATCTCGAACAACTGAGGTCGACCCATCCCACCAAACTTCTTACGCCAGTAATACTACGTCTTATCCGAAATCCCCGCCTTCCGACACGCACTCACAACGTCCAAGCCATCGTGCAAATGCACGTCGATCTCGCGCAAAAGCTTCAACGCATCTTCATCCGAATACCGCTTCCGAGCCATCTTCAATCCCTCCCGTGAAACTGAAATAGGGGCACAGTTTTAGGGGGCTAAGACAATCCGCGAACAGCACCCGTGCTGCCAAACTGGCCAACGATGTTGGGGAAAAGTGCTGTGCACAATATTCCATTATCGCGACACATTCCCAGTTCTCTCCAAACCTTCGCTCAAGAGCCTCCCGTCTCTCAACTCCCACCCACTCCAGCAATTCTGGACTCGGCCGATAGGCTTCGTAGAGACCCGCCCCATGCAAGACCTCATAGACTAAGAAATACGGCGCCTCACCGCGACCGAAGGTTAAAATTTCCGTCAACGGGCTGAGGCCATCGACATCAAATCCTTTAGGCTTGTGATATAGGAAATCGAGTGGATCGTAGATTCTTCCAATGGGATATTTGTTCTTTAGAGTCTCGACACTTTCGTAAGTGAAATGAAGCGACAAAGAAGTTTGGACCTCATATGGGCCCGGCTTGTATTGAATAAGCATCTGCCAGAGCGGACGTTCTTCAAGTACGGCGCGATAAAGCTCTGTGTCTTTAGGCCCGCTTACCGCGTCCAATGAAGGCCTCATGAGGTCGCCAGGAGGCAACTCTCTTACTTCAATCCCACGACCAACGTTTCCCGATTGGCTCTCGTCCATTTGTTCAAAACACCTAAAGTCATTTCAAACCGTTCCAACCAGAAAAGACTGCCACCCATCCATCAAGTCCCGCCTCCGCTCCAACATATCCGACCGCGCATAGGCCCGTTCGACCTCAGACCCGACCTGATGCGCCAGTGCCACCTCTGCGACCTCACGTGGCGCGCCTGCGGCCTCTGAGGCCCAATCGCGGAACGTGCTGCGAAAGCCGTGCACGGTATAGGCATCCCTCCCCATCCGCCGCAGCAGCATGAGCATCGACATATTGGACAGCGGTAGGTGCCGTTTCTGGCCCTCAAACACATACTCAGACGCCATCGCCCGCAGTGGCTCCAATATCGCCACCATTTCATCCGTCAACGGAACGCGGTGTTCCGTGCCCGCCTTCATCCGCTCCGCCGGAATGGTCCAGACGCGGGCGTCAAAATCAAATTCCTCCCACCGCGCCTCCAGCACCTCGGACGTGCGACAGGCGGTTAGGATGGTGAATTGCAATGCCTCAGCCGCAGTGGCCGTGCGCCTCGCCAATTCCGCATAGAAGGCCGGCACATCGCGCCACGGCATCGCGTCGTGGTGTTTCACCTTGGCCTTCACCTTGGGCAGAACGTCACTATCACGGATCGAGGTCACGGGGTTCTCCCCCTCGCGGAAGCCCTTGGACTTGGCCACATCGAGCACCGCCTAAATGCGCTGAGCAAGGCGTTTGGCCGTTTCGTGTTTCTCCGTCCAAATGGGGAAAGGCACATGAGCACTTCCGGCTGGCCGATGCTATCAACGGGCATCCGCCCGATCTTGGGAAAGGCGTAGTCGCGCAAGGTGTTGAGCCATTGCTGACCGTGCTTTGCGTTTTTCCAAGTGGGCAGGCGGTCGATATGGACCTGCTGGCTCAGTTCCTCAAACGTGGGAACCTCGCGCTGAGCATTGTAGCGGGGGTTCAGGCCCGACTTGGCCATCCGCCGATATTCCAGAGCCCTTTCGTGGGCTTGATTGAGCGTGACCACATCAGCGCCGCCAAGGCCGAAGTCTGTCCGCAGCGGTGCGCCCTTGCGATTCTTCTGGCCCTTGACGGTAACGCGCAAAATCCAACGCCGCGCCCCTGACGGGTCCACCACCAGATAAAGCCCCGCCCCATCGCCATGACGCCCGCGCCAAGGTTCTCGACCAGCTTCTTCGTTAGCTTCCCGCCCAGCACCGACATTTACACCACAGTTCATACCACATCATGAATGAAGATAGACGCAAAGGAATGAAATGCGTAACTATTCAGGTTGTCTCTGGGGCGTTTCAGACGCTTGATTTTGTCAGGTCGGTTCGAGTTTCTGGATGAGTTGATCGGCGGTTTTCTGGAGTGTTTCGATTATTGACCAGCCCTGTTTGCGTGCCGTTTCGATCACGGTTCTGAGGGTGCAGAAGTTTTCCGCGCCGGTCAGTGTGCGGAAGCATCCCGAGACCTTGATACGGACCTTGCCCATTCTCAGATCCCTCTCGGCCTCGTTATTTGTGAAGGGAACCTGCAAGTCGGTAAGGAAGCGCAGGACATCGGCCTTGCGGTCACGCAATCGCAGCACGAGATTGTGTCCGGTTCGCCGTTTTGGTCGTCCTCGGGGGGATTTGCCGGGCAGTGCGGGTTTCAGCGGTGGCTGGTTTTCATGTAACGACAGCCCCTGCGCGATGCAGGTGTCGTAGCGCTCATCGATGGCCTTGACCACATGCGCCGCGACATGATCCCGACCGTTTGCCCGGGCGCTGGCGGCCGCCCTTTTCGCGTCCAGCAGGATAGTCTGCATCATCGCAGCCCATGCTTCCTTTTCGATATCGACGAGCGCCTGCAACTCGCGCATGTGATGGGCATTGCAAAGGCCGTGCACGACCTCCTCCATCCTGGCGTAGGATGCCCAGTTGTCATGCACCGCAATCCCCGATACGCCGGACAGCAGATCGCCTCTGCCCGCCCCCATCCGGAAATGGCTCAGGGTCAATGAGCAGATGACATGCTGCCACCGGTTTCGGCCTTCAACCCGCAGACCTGTTTCATCCAGATGTTTCACCGCCACCTGCACACCGCACAAGGCGTCACGTACAGCGTCTGCAAAAGACAGCATGCCCTCCGCCACCTTCGCAATCAGCCGCGCCAGTGTGGCGGCGGAAATGCGCACGCCGAACAGGTCACGAAAGACCTGCGACAGACGGTCATCGGGAATGCAATGGTACGTCTGAAGATAGCTCGCCATGGCCGCAATATGATTGCCGTACTGAACCGGTGCCCTGACCCCTTCCGGGAACGTGCCGCGCACGTGCTTTCCGCAGTTCGGGCATGTGCACTTATGAGCCCGGTGCTCAGTGATCGTGAGGGGTGGCGGCGGCGGCAGGTCGAACACCTGCCGGGCTGCAAACCCCTGCGAGGGGCATTGCGTCAGATCATGATCGCAGTCGGGACAGGCTTGTGGATGATGGTCGACAACCTCGTCGGGGGTGTCCGTCTGCTCCAGGGTCGTGCCCTTGTGCCCCGGCTGACCGCCGGGCTTGCGATCCAGTTGCCCGCGCTGATCCTTCCTGCCCTTCGCCGTCGGCTTCGCAGGGCTGTCACTCGACGGAGGCTTGCTGCTGTTCCGGCTGTTCAACGCAAGGCGACGCTCAAGCCCCTCAATCCGCTGCTCAAGCACAACGATCATCTCTGCCTGTCGCCGGTTCTCCTCGACAAGATACGCAATCGTCTCACGCTGCGTTTCGATCAATTCAATCAGTTGGGACTTCGAGAGTTCAGCAAGTCCGCTGGTATGGGTGGGTTCGCCAGACATGCCCTGATCGACTCATGAAATCCTCAATCAGAAAACCGGAATGTGCTCCCCCGAGTCGATTTGACGCAGCCGAAAAACGCCACCGACAACCTGGGCAGTTACTGAAATGCAATGAAAGCGACGAACGCAGACAACCCGAGCAAAACCTAATGGTTATGGGGCTCAATGCTGTCAGGGCTATCGCTTTTGAGATTTGGTCGCGGTTCTGATGAGTTCGAGCATGAATGTATCCTGCCATCCGGCGCGTTTCAGCTTTCCTCGCATTGATCCTTTTGACGGTTCGGAGCGGGCGAGGTTGAGAGCGATGCGCCGTAGGATAGAGAGATTTTCGGGTCCGTTGTCTTTTCTGTTGCGCGCGGCGTCCTCGTTCATGGAGACGTCGAGCACCCAGTGAAGGCTGTTCTCGATACTCCAATGGGCGCGGGTGATGGACAGGAAACGCTCGGGAGAGAGCGGCGCGCTGATGAGGAAGTAGCGAGTTTGGCATGAGGTTTTATCGCCGACTTCGCGGGTGGCGACGACCTTTCCGATGGCCCTGAGCCCGGGCCAGTGATGCCGCTCGTCGAGCCAGGCAACGTCATGCGAGATCAACGCCTTGCGCGTCTCCAGTCGACCGTGTCCTGCGTCAACATTCTGATAAGTTTCACAGTTTTCGACATTTCCAGGATCATCCAGCCAGAGTGCCACATCCTCGTGCAGCGTCTCCTGATTGCGTTTCAGCGCCAGAACATAATCACCGCCAGCCTGCGTTACCGTCTCGGCTGTAGTGCGCTGCGTGTGCATAGCGTCCGCCGTCACAATCCGCCCCTTCAACGACAGCATGTTCAACAGCGCGGGCAGCGCCGTAATCTCGTTGGATTTTTCGTCAACAGCGACCTGCCCGAGTACGAGCCTGGCCTCAGCCGCAAAAGCCTGCACGAGGTGTAACGCCGACTGCTTCTTCGCCCTGTCGAAGGAGCGCCGCAACGACTTGCCATCAACCGCAATCACCTCGCCCAACTGGTCAGCGAACCCCTCTGTCAGGCGAAGCATCACTGACTGAAACGTGCCAGGATCGAGGGCGTTGAACAGGTCAGAGAACGCATCGTGGCTCGGTATTCCGTGCTTCAGTGTCATGAATGTGCGCAAAAACGGCTCTTTCGTCGTGCCAAATAGCGCCATGTCGCAGCAACCCTCGCCGCCACACATGGTCGACAACAGGCCGATCATAAGCATCTCATGAAGATCATGCCGTGTAGCGTTGCTCGTACGAGGGTCTTCAACGCCCTCAAAAATATGAGAAAAATCTTCCATCGCGGTCGCATCCTTTGCTAATGACGCAATCCGTATGAATCCAATCAGACGTGATGCATAGTCAATATTTCAAAAGCGATTCCCCTGTCAATGCTGTTTAGCGATATTGAGAAAAATGTGGTAGTGGCGGACCGAGGAGGATTCGAACCCCCGACCCCCTGATTCGTAGTCAGGTACTCTATCCAGCTGAGCTATCGGTCCACTGCCGCGCGGTTTAGTCCGCTCGCTCGGGGTTTGCAAGCCCTCTTTCCGCGCCTTGCTGGCAACTTCGAAGTCAGATGATTGTCCCGTCGCCTTTAGGCAGGCTGATCGCGAACTGCGTGCCTTCGGGGCCGGTGTGTTCAAGCGACAATTGCCCCCCGTGCCCGCGCATCAACTCATGCGCAATGGCAAGCCCCAGACCTGAGCCTCCCTTGCGCGCGCCCCCCTGGAATGGCGTAAAAAGGTGCTCCTGTGCCTTCGCCGGAAGGCCGGGACCATTGTCGCGCACCGTGATGTGCCAGGTGGTATAGGTCTCCTCCGCAGCGATGCGGATCTCGCCTCCCTGCCCCGCGGCCATCAGCGCTTGGCGTGCGTTGCGCACCAGATTGGAGAGCACCCGATAAAGCTGCTCTGAATCGGCGCGCACCATCATCCGAAGCGGGATATCGGACACGAAACGCAATTCACTACCCGCCGCAGCCAATTGCTCACTGTCGATGACATCCTGCACCAATTCATCCAGTGAAATCAGCGACAGTGTCGGCGCGGGCTCTTCCGCCTTGCCAAAGGCCAGCGTGCTTTCACACAGATGCACCGCACGGGTAATGGAGCCCACCAGCTTGGGCGCCATGCGCTTCACAATAGGGTCTTCTGAGGCCTCAATCCGGTCTGTGAACAGCTGTGCAGAGGTCAGGATGTTGCGAAGGTCGTGGCTGATCTTACTCACGGCGGAACCCAACTGAGCCAAGCGCTCTTTCTGCTTTAACGCCTGCGTAAGATCCGTCTGCAGGGTTTTCAGCGCTTCTTCGGCCTCCCGCAGTTCGGTCACGCCGGCCCCGGGGGTGATGATACGGCGCGCATCTTCAGGGGCGGCCGCATAGCGCTGCATGTGGCCGACAACATTCTTGATCGGACGCACAAGGAATATGCGCATAACGATAAAAAGCAGGAAGGCCGTAAAGACAGAGATGACGGCCGACAGGATCAGAATGCGGAATCCATAGTCGATCATGGCAGACCGCATGGGCGCGGTTTCCATGGTGACCTCAATCAGCAGTCCCGCTTCACGCACGGGCGCGCCGATCACCCTGATCACCTCATCTTCAGCGCGAAATAGTCGGGCCATGGCATCACCGATCAAGGTGATGGCAGAGGCATCGCGCAAATCAAAAGTCGCCATCACGGGCTTGGGCATTTCAGAGGCCAGCATCAACTGTCGGACCTCATCCCGGCGCAGCACAACGTTAAAGACCTCTGCGTTTTTCAGCAGTTCCTCTTCCAGCGCCGGATCCAGCATATCATCTGCCAGCAAAGCCAATGATGCGATCTGCGCCCGCTCCAGCCGGTTGAGCATATAGTCTTCGCGGAACCGTGCGATGGAGGGCACAAAGATCAATACTTCGGCCAACATCACAAAGATGATGGTCAGCACCAACAGTCGTCCGGAGAGCGTGTTGATCATAGAGGCGCACCCCCTGCGGGATGGTGGGAGGGGTGTCGCCCCTGGCGCACGTCTCCCGCCATCACGGAACAAACCTCTGCACAAATCCGATCACACGCTTGACCATCGCGCTCTCGAACAATCGAGGACCAAAATAGGCACCAGCCGCACGTTTGTTCACTTCACCAATGGTTGGATAAGGGGCTACCATGGCGGCAATCTGGCTCATTTTCAATGAGTTGGCCAGTGCCAGCGCCCAAAGGTTAATCAACTCGCCCGCCTGATAGCCAACAATCGATGCCCCCACCGGGCGGCCCTTCACCACCATCACTTTGATGAAGCCCTTGGTCTTGCGTTCGGCAATGGCCCGGTCATTGTGGTGATAGGGGAAACGCACAACTTCCAGCTTGTCGCCGTGCTGCTCTTTCGCCTGCGCCTCTGTGAGGCCCACCTGTGCCAGCTCCGGATCCGTATAGGTCGCCCATGGGATGTGAGACGTCTTTGCTTTCGACGGCAACCCAAAGAGCATGGAGCGGATGATCACCCCGGCATGATACCCCGCCACATGGGTAAACTGCAGCCCGCCTGCCACATCGCCGATAGCATAAACCCGGCGATTGGTGGTGCGCAGGCCATCGTCCACCTTGATCCCCGTCCGGGTCGTCTCGATGCCCGCCTTGTCGAGGTCCAGCTTGTCTGTATTTGACTTGCGCCCTACCGCCATTAACAGGTGAGTGCCCTTGAACACGCGCCCATCCTTGGCTTCAACCTCAATGGCACCTGCCGCGCCGCGCACTTCAGCCGCCAATGCGTCTTCTTCAATCACCACACCTTCATCACGCAGGCTATCCAGCACTACAGAGGCAAGTTCCGGGTCGTCCTTGCCGAGCGCCTTGGCACCTTCGATCACCGTGACCTTAGAGCCCATACGGATGTGCGCCTGCGCCATTTCCAGCCCGATGGGCCCACCGCCAATGATCAGCAAATGTTCAGGCTGTTCGCGCAAATCAAAAAGCGTTTCATTGGTCTCATAAGGCACGCTGTCCAGCCCCGGGATCGGCGGCACCAAGGGGGAGGAACCGGTCGCTACCACGATGCGGCGCGCGCTGATCACCGTGTCGCCCGCCTGTACTTCCTTGTCGGAGATAAAGCGCCCGTATTCTCGGATCACATTAACCCCGAAACCTTCGAAGCGCTCCTGACTGTCCACCGGTGCGATCTGAGCAATGACGTCAGCCACATGATCTTTCGCAGCCGCATAGTCCACTTTGCCGGGTGCATCCGCGACACCGTATTGTGCCGAATGCTGTTGGCCATAGGCTGCCTTACCGCTCGCAATCAGGGCCTTGGAGGGAACACACCCGAAGTTCAAGCAATCACCACCCATCTTGTGGCCTTCCAAAAGGACCACATCTGCCCCCATCTGCGCAGCCCCTGCCGCCACCGACAGCCCACCGGAGCCTGCGCCGATGATCAGCACATCTGTCTTGATCTTGTTCATTCTGTCAGGTCCTTCTTGCCGGTGATCTTCTTGATCACCACGGGCAGCAGCGACAGCGCGCACAGTCCCAGGATCGGCAGCAGGATATGCGGCTCGAATATGATGCCAAGGTTTGGTGTTTCACCGCGGGCAAAGACCTCGCCCAGGCCTGCGCCCACCGAAGTATAAACCAGCGATCCGGGGATGATGCCCAGAAACGTGGATACGGCAAAACGATACAGTGGCACGCCCAGAAACGCCGGGATCAGGTTGGCCACAAAGAAGGGTACGGCAGGCACCAACCGAATGAAAAACAGCATCGACCACTGATTTTCATCAATGCCCTTCTTGATCTTCGCAACCATGCCTTCGGAAGCATCCATGCGGTCTTTCAGCTTGTCCCCGAGCCCCATACGTGCGGCTTGGAAGATCACGATCGCACCGAGGGTTGCACCGGTGACGTTCAGCGCGGAACCGGCCAAGGTGCCGAATAAGAACCCGCCCGTAAGTGTCGCAATGGCAGCACCCGGAAGCGAAAAGGCCACGATCAAAACGTAAGCGGACACGAAGACCAACACCGTCAGCGCAAGGTTACTGTCGCGGAAAGCCAGCAAAGCCTCCCGATTTTCCCGCAAGGCGTCGAAGCTGAGATAGTCGCGCAAGGCAAACGCCCCGATCGCGGCGACCACTGCAATTGCAAGCAGCGGCACATAGCGGGCAAACCCTGATTTCTCTGGAGAGCTGTGTTGCATATCAGTCATGTCTATCGCCTTCCGGGCAAAGGTAGTCTTCCTTGGTGTCCCACCCTAGATGGCAAGTTGCGGTGTTTCGTGACAGTGCTATCACGCGCGCTTGAAGTCTGGTGTACGATTTCGCGACGATCTCGCGCGCATTTGCCTGAATTGAAACATATCTCCGGCTTGCCCTCGCAAAATGTTGCAGGAATGGCGGATTTTCGGTCTGAACCGTTTGACTTGGCCCCGGACCGGGATTAGAGGACGGGTCTGAATTGATGCTGGCGTGGCGAATCCCAACTGCCCCCGGCCCGTAATTGTGGAGACGGAGCGATGAAACGCACCTATCAACCTTCCAACCTCGTGCGCAAGCGGTGCCACGGGTTCCGTTCGCGTATGGCCACCAAGGCTGGTCGCAAGATCATTAACGCCCGCCGGGCGCAGGGCCGCAAGAAGCTGAGCGCGTAAGCGCACCAGTACAGGCCAAGTGATATGACACCGCCGGAGGCACCCCAGGTTGGCAGCACTGCCGTCCGGGGGGATCAGCCCCCGGCGGTGTCTTTGCGTTTGGAGGTTTTGCGCAAGCGCGCGGAGTTTCTGGCGCTTTCGCGCGGGACGCATAAGGCCATGCCGGGCTTTGTCCTGCAGATGCGCAAGGCACCCAAGGGGGCCAGTGATCTGATCCGCGTTGGCTTCACCTGCTCCAAGAAAGTTGGCAACGCCGTCGCGCGCAATCGCGCCAAGCGGCGGTTGCGCGAAATCGCAAGGCTGATCCTGCCCAAACATGGTCGGCCCGGGCATGATTACGTCCTGATCGGGCGAAAAGGGGCCACTGCGACCCTGCCCTTCGATCAATTGCAGAAGGATTTGATCAAGGCGTTGGAGAAGCTCCAATGAGCCCTCTGGCCTATCTGTTCTCCTTACCCGTAAGGGCCTATCGGTTGGTATTCAGCCCCTGGGTTGGGCACAATTGTCGCTATCACCCCACATGCAGCGCTTATGCGCTGGAGGCTTTGCAAAAGCATGGCGGTCTGAAAGGCGGCTGGCTGGCGGCACGGCGCATCGCGCGATGCCACCCGTGGGGTAACAGCGGGATCGACAACGTCCCTGACTGAGGGGGGGTCGTGCGCCCAACCTACCTTTCAAGAAACAGGCGGGCTTTGATCCTTCGGCCACAGTACCAGATTGCCACCACTGCCCTGCAACCGTGTTGGGATCTCATTCCGGTCCCAGGGCTATCGCTTTTGAGATTTGGTCGCGGTTCTGATGAGTTCGAGCATGAATGTATCCTGCCATCCGGCGCGTTTCAGCTTTCCTCGCATTGATCCTTTTGACGGTTCGGAGCGGGCGAGGTTGAGAGCGATGCGCCGTAGGATAGAGAGATTTTCGGGTCCGTTGTCTTTTCTGTTGCGCGCGGCGTCCTCGTTCATGGAGACGTCGAGCACCCAGTGAAGGCTGTTCTCGATACTCCAATGGGCGCGGGTGATGGACAGGAAACGCTCGGGAGAGAGCGGCGCGCTGATGAGGAAGTAGCGAGTTTGGCATGAGGTTTTATCGCCGACTTCGCGGGTGGCGACGACCTTTCCGATGGCCCTGAGCCCGGGCCAGTGATGCCGCTCGTCGAGCCAGGCAACGTCATGCGAGATCAACGCCTTGCGCGTCTCCAGTCGACCGTGTCCTGCGTCAACATTCTGATAAGTTTCACAGTTTTCGACATTTCCAGGATCATCCAGCCAGAGTGCCACATCCTCGTGCAGCGTCTCCTGATTGCGTTTCAGCGCCAGAACATAATCACCGCCAGCCTGCGTTACCGTCTCGGCTGTAGTGCGCTGCGTGTGCATAGCGTCCGCCGTCACAATCCGCCCCTTCAACGACAGCATGTTCAACAGCGCGGGCAGCGCCGTAATCTCGTTGGATTTTTCGTCAACAGCGACCTGCCCGAGTACGAGCCTGGCCTCAGCCGCAAAAGCCTGCACGAGGTGTAACGCCGACTGCTTCTTCGCCCTGTCGAAGGAGCGCCGCAACGACTTGCCATCAACCGCAATCACCTCGCCCAACTGGTCAGCGAACCCCTCTGTCAGGCGAAGCATCACTGACTGAAACGTGCCAGGATCGAGGGCGTTGAACAGGTCAGAGAACGCATCGTGGCTCGGTATTCCGTGCTTCAGTGTCATGAATGTGCGCAAAAACGGCTCTTTCGTCGTGCCAAATAGCGCCATGTCGCAGCAACCCTCGCCGCCACACATGGTCGACAACAGGCCGATCATAAGCATCTCATGAAGATCATGCCGTGTAGCGTTGCTCGTACGAGGGTCTTCAACGCCCTCAAAAATATGAGAAAAATCTTCCATCGCGGTCGCATCCTTTACTAATGACGCAATCCGTATGAATCCAATCAGACGTGATGCATAGTCAATATTTCAAAAGCGATTCCCCTGATTCCGGTCCGTGTCACCCTTGATCGTACTGTACATGTCCTCCATCATCACCGGATCATAGAAGTACCAGGTGTGCGGGGCGTTGGGCACATCTTTGAAATCGTCCCGGTTTGCCTTGTAGTAATTCCCGGTATTGATGTTCACCGCCTTGCCCGGATGGTTCGCGGGCAGACCCACGCGCCCGACGCGGGGTGAGACGCCCACACGCTTCACATTCGACAATGTCAGCACGTCGTCAAACGGATTGAAGTAATTCGTCAGCAGCACGCAGTGGCGATAAAGTGAGCTGGACTTGGAAGACCCCGTTTCCAACGAACTGGCCGACACATCCCCCGACAACAACATCACCTGGCTCACAGACCAGCTGCGCGCGGCAATCTGAGGGCGGTCGTCGGCATCGTCAAAGGCTTCACGGATCACGAAGCATCCCATCGAATGCGCCACAAGATGAATGTTGATCTGACAGTCCGGCTGCTGCAGAGCCGCCAGGCTGGAAATACCCTCATCCACCAGACGAAGGGCTGTCAGCTTGGCATCTGTACGGTCTTCCAGATAGTTCAACGCCTTGTCGTGGCTGGGCCAGTCAAAACTGATCACCACACCTTCAAAACCCTGTTTCTCCAACCCTTTGCGCAGCAGACGCTGGCGTTCGATCATGGTTTCCATCGGCGTGTTGAACCCGTGCACATAGATCACGATGTCCCCGACCGGCCCGTCATCCTGCGGCCCATGACGGGCTTCTTTCAACACCTCATCAATCCACGCCTTTTTCTTGATGGCATGACTTGGTTTGGGTGATTTCACATTGCCTGCCACCTTCAGCCAATGGTTGGCACCAGGTTCGGATTTGAAACTGTCCCCGCTCGCGCGGCGGACACAATAAATGTAGTCAGACATTGGGAATCTCCTGATCAAATAAAGTAACGATACAACTTGGGATTATATCTCAAGGGCAGGTCCCGCCAAAGGCCCGTTGAAGTGGTCCCAGAAAACTGGACAGTTGGCTAAGGTGTATCCCAGAGCTTTGAAGGGATACGAGAATGGCGAAGCGCCGGAACTTTACAGATCAGTTTAAGGCCAAGGTGGCGTTGGAAGCGCTGCGTGGTGATAAGACAGTGCAGGAGATCGCGGCAAAGCATCAACTGCATCCGAACCAAGTCAGCACATGGAAGCGGCAGGCCATTGACGGAATGGCCGATGTGTTCTCTGGCGGCAAGCAGAGCGGCCCAACCGAAGCAGAGGTCAAAGAGTTACACGCCAAGATCGGGAGGCTGGCGGTCGAGAATGATTTTTTGTCCGAAGGGCTGAAGCGGTGAGCCCGGCAAAGAAACGCGCCATGATCAGGCGGGATCACCCTGAGCTGAGCATCAGCCAGCAGTGTAAACTGGTGCGGCTATCGCGGTCGGCTTTCTACTACACGCCGGTCGGGATCAACGCGGATACGCTGGCCTTGATGAAAGAGATCGACCAGGTCTTCACCAAATATCCGTTCTTCGGCAGCCGTCAGATCGCTGCCTATCTACGAAGAAAGGGCGCAGTTGTCGGGCGTCATCGCGTCAGGCGATTGATGGCGAAGATGGGCCTGGAGGCGATCTATAAACGACCCAGAACCAGCCAGCCGCACCCGCAGCATCCGGTCTTCCCGTATTTGCTTCGAGGCATGCAGATCGATTGCCCTAACCAGGTTTGGTGCGCCGACATCACCTTTGTACCAGTCAGGAATGGCTTCCTGTATCTCGTGGCGATCATGGATTGGGCCACACGCAAGGTGCTGAGTTGGAGACTGAGCAACACGATGCACGCGGACTTCTGCGTCGAGGCTTTGCAGGAGGCAATCGCCAAACACGGGCCGCCTGAGATCATGAATACGGACCAAGGCAGCCAGTTCACCGGATCAGCATGGATAACGACACTGACCGAAGCAGGTGTACGCATCTCAATGGATGGGCGCGGTCGATACCTGGACAACATCTTCATTGAACGGTTGTGGCGGAGCCTGAAGCAGGAGGCGATCTACCTGGAAGAGATCAACGATGGCTTTCAGGCTCGAAGGGTCATCAAGAATTGGATGGCATTCTACAACACCGAGCGACCTCACTCTGCGCTTGATCGGCAAACGCCCGACGACGCATATTGGGCAAGCTTGGATAAGCAAAAAGCTGCATGAAACCTAAACCCGATACACCTTAGCAAAGCTGCAAAACTGTCCGAAAAGGTGGGACCACTTCACGTTTCGTTCAGCACTGGCAAATGGTAAGTATCCGCCATGACTGAGAACCGGTTTTTCACACTGATCTGGCGTTACAACGGGCTGATGATCGCCGTTGCAGCCACACTTTTTGTGGGCATACTTACCTGGGAACTGACCCGAGACTGGCGCAGGTCGCTCTTCCCAACACAAGCGACCGAGGTTCTCAATGTCGCCCCCGCCCCGTCAGACCAGCCGTCAGAGAGGGAGATCGCGGAGAATGCCCGTTTTGGCGCGCCAACGGACAGTGCAAGTCGCGGCATCTATGCGCTGCCTCTCTATGTCGACCAGACCTATTCAAACCGGGGCATTAGCAAGGAGACCGGTGGCAATCGCACGAACTTCCTAATTGTCGATACTGCGGACCAGAGCCAACGTTGGCTCTTTGACGCAAGCGCGCGGTTGATCACTGAGGTCCGCCCCCTGTGGCATACACCCAAAGAAGGCGCACGTCGTTTTCTGGGCCACATCCTCTTTGTGATCGAGGACGACACCAACAACGGCGCGCGCTTGTCCCGCTCCGATTTGGGTCGGCTTTTGCACGTAACCCCGGATTGGAAAATCCTCACCCCGCTTGCCGAAGACATCGCGTTCGTGCTTGAAGCACGCACAACCGGGCCTGACAGCGCCGACATCATCTTGCGCGTCCCAGAAGGCTCCCGGTTGATCCAGATCGCCCTGCCCCGCGCAGAGGTCACCGCGACGATTGACTTGATTGAGAGACCCTGAGCCATGCTCGACCAGCCTAAAGACATTCACGCGCTCTTTGACGGGGCGCCGCAAACGACCGAGTTCAAGAAACTGCGCAAACGCATCGTGCGCGCAACGCGAGAGGCGATCGACCAATACGGAATGATTGAGGAAGGCAGCAAATGGCTGGTCTGCCTGTCGGGCGGCAAGGACAGCTATACCCTGCTTGCGGTCCTGCATGAGCTGCAATGGCGGGGCCTGCTGCCCGTTGAACTGCTGGCCTGCAATCTGGATCAAGGCCAGCCCGGCTTTCCGTCTACCGTACTGCCTGAGTTTCTGGAACGCATGGGTGTGCCACACCGGATCGAGTATCAGGACACCTATTCCATTGTGACCGACAAGGTGCCGTCCGGCCGTACATATTGCGCGCTGTGTTCACGGCTGCGGCGCGGGAACCTCTACCGGATTGCGCGTGAGGAAGGGTGTTCAGCGGTTGTGCTGGGCCATCACCGTGATGACATACTTGAGACGTTCTTTATGAACCTCTTCCACGGTGGCAGGCTGGCCACCATGCCACCGAAACTGCTGAACGAAGAAGGCGATCTGTTCGTCTTCCGCCCGCTTGCCCATGTCGCCGAGGATGACTGCGACCGATTTGCCAAGGCTTTGAATTATCCGATCATTCCCTGCGATCTGTGTGGATCACAGGACGGTCTGCAGCGCCAACAGGTCAAACAGATCCTGGATGGCTGGGAAAAGAACAGCCCCGGCCGCCGTCAAGTGATGTTTCGCGCCCTGATGAACGCGCGGCCCTCCCATTTGCTGGACCCCAAATTGTTCGATTTTGAGGGACTAACCCGGAGTTCCTGAAAATTTTATGCAACTTGGCCGGGACGATCCCGGTGACGTTAACACGGACATTACTCTCTCAGCGTTAGCTATTCGCCACGCGACCTGAGGGAGAAAGTTCATGATGCAGTTCCGCCCGCCTGCCCTGGAACGGGTACGTCGAAACGCGGCGTCCATCATGATCGGCCCGCCTGGGCTCGCATTCCTCCCCGCGCTCTG
Organism: uncultured Sulfitobacter sp.; assembly: GCA_963422245.2. GTDB lineage: Bacteria > Pseudomonadota > Alphaproteobacteria > Rhodobacterales > Rhodobacteraceae > Sulfitobacter. The sequence continues at coordinate 278,900 of CAXMWW010000022.1, forward strand.
CCTTGCTGGTTTCTGGTTTGGCGGTGAGGGCACGCTGATGGCCATCGCAGGACTGGTGCCCATCACCTATCTGGTGATCGGGGGAACATTGCAGCGCAACTGGGTTCAGCCACCGCTTGACGGCGTGCATGATCGCGCAGCGTTCGACGCACTGATCGAGAATATCAATACCAAAGCACATGAAACCGGACGGCAATCCGCGCTCTTTGCGATTGGGCTGGAGGATTATGAAGGGCTGACAGAGCGTTACGGGCAGTCCGCCACCGATAGCGTGATCCGCGCGACTGGCGAACGGATTGCGACTGTTTTGCGAGCGACAGATGTTGTGGGCCAGCTGGGTGATGCCAGGTTTGGGGTCTGCATGGCACCTGTGCGCCACCTTGACCTCGAAAGCTGCATTCAGCTTGCGGGCCGGATTCAAACCGCTATCGAAGAACCCATTTCGGTGGATGGGATGGTGGTCTATGTCACCAGCTCTGTCGGATTCTGCATGCGTTCCCGCGTACCTGAGAAGCTTGCCAGTGACTGGACAGAGGCCGCCTCTACCGCATTGCGAGAGGCGCAACGGCGAGGGCCCTCCGCCATTCGCGCCTATTCGGATGAGATGCGCCGGGACACCCAGCATCGCGCCGCGATGCGTGAGGAAGTCAGCCAAGCCCTTGACGGGGGGCAAATTCAGCCCTGGTTCCAGCCCCAGATTTCAACCGAAACAGGTCAGGTCACGGGGTTTGAGGCGCTGGCGCGATGGTCACATCCGACCCGAGGCATGATTTCCCCGGCCGAATTTTTGCCAGCCATCGAACAAGCCGGGCTGCTGGAGCGCCTTGCAGAGGTGATGATGTATCACGCTTTTGCCGCACTTAAGGCCTGGGACGGCTCCGGGGTGCTGGTCCCTCAGGTCGGCGTCAACTTCGCCGGATCTGAGCTCAGCAATCCGCGTCTGGTTGAGAAAATCCGGTGGGAATTGGATCGATTTGATCTGGGGCCAGAAAGGCTGGCTGTCGAGGTGCTCGAGACTGTCGTGGCGCACGCGCCGGATGACATGATCACCCGCAACATCATTGCCTTGGGCGACCTGGGTTGCCGTGTTGATCTGGATGATTTTGGCACGGGCAATGCCTCCATCGCCTCAATCCGCCGGTTTTCGGTTGGCCGGATCAAGATTGACCGCTCTTTCGTGATGAAAGCCGACCGCGATCCCGAACAACAGCGCATGATCAGTGCGATCCTGACCATGGCTGAACGTCTCGGCGTGGAAACACTGGCAGAGGGGGTCGAAAGCGTGGGCGAGCATGCGCTGCTGGCCCAGCTAGGGTGCGACCATGTGCAAGGATACGGTGTCGCACGGCCCATGCCCTTTGAGCAAACGCTAGACTGGATCGAACGCCACAATGCAAAACTTCGCGACATGCCGCGCATCATGAACGGGCCACAGCATTAGCACGTATTTGCGCCGCCAGCTCCATACGCAGACATCGTCAGGGCTGGGCGCATCGCCGCACTTTCGCTTCTGAAAGTGCGACGGTTCAACTAAGCTGGGCTCATCCTTGGATGACCCATCGCAGCGCATCAGATAAACGCCTTGCTGCCTTGCCTTTCCAGCACCGAATCCGCTTGACCTTTGGTGTCCTTACCTATTGAACCCATGGCCAACTCCCATGGCTTCAGGTGGCTGTCCCGATGGACGATCAGAACAAGAACCTCATCCTTGCGACCGCGCTCAGTTTTCTGGTGATTTTGGTCTGGTTTACGCTCTTTCCTCCTCCCGAAGTGGACCCCGGCCCGAATGAGACAACAGAGGCCAGCCAGACGGACGCAACTGGCACCACCGTACCCGCAGCGCCCACGACCGCAGACGCAGGCGCACCCGCCATTGATGCGGCCCCACAGTCGCGCGCGGAAGCCCTGGCCAACGCCCCGCGCGTGCCCATCGACACGCCCCGCCTCAGCGGCTCGATTTCATTGCTCGGCGGGCGCATTGATGACCTGAAACTCAACGACTATCGCGAAACACTGGCCGAAGACGCGCCCATCGTCACCATGCTGTCTCCCGAAGGCAGCGCACAAGCCTATTATGCTCTTTACGGCTGGGCCCCGGGCGCAGGCATGTCTGCTGAAACCGTCCCCACACCCGACACTGAATGGACACTGACCTCGGGCGACGCGCTGGCGCCTGGCAGCCCCGTCACGCTCAGCTGGGACAATGGTGCTGGTCAGACCTTCACGCGCGAAATCGCGGTGGACGAGGAATACATGTTCACGGTCACGCAGAACGTGACAAACGGCAGTGACGCAGCCGTGGCCATGGCCCCCTACGGCATGATCGCCCAGCACAGTGAACCGACGGACCTAAAGAACTTCTTCATCCTGCACGAAGGGGCGGTTGCGATGTCCGAAGGCATCCTGACCGAGACCGACTGGGACGAGATGCCCGATGCGGATGTGGACCCAAAGTGGGGCCGCCCCGCCATTGTGGCCGAGGACACCAAGGAAGGCTGGATCGGCTTTACCGACCACTACTGGCAGGCCGTCCTGGCCCCGCAGCCCGAACAGGTGTTCGACCAGGCCCTGACCTATGATGCGCGCAGTGATATCTACCGCGCCTTTGCCCGCCTGCCCACGGAAACGGTCGCGGGCGGTGCCACCGCATCGGTCACCACCCGCCTCTTTGCCGGGGCCAAGGAGTGGGAAACCCTGCGCGCTTACGAAGACCAGGGCGTCAACAACTTCATCGAGAGCATTGATTGGGGTTGGTTCAGCGTGCTGACAAAGCCAATCTTCTGGCTGCTACACGAGCTTAACAAACTCATCGGCAACATGGGCTGGGCGATCATTGGCCTCACTCTGATCATCAAGGCGGTGCTCTTCCCGCTGGCATACAAATCCTACGTCTCCATGGCGAAGATGAAAGAGCTTCAACCCGAGATGGAGAAGCTGAAGGAAAGCGCGGGCGACGACCGCCAGAAGCTCCAGCAGGGGATGATGGCGCTCTACAAGAAGGAAAAGGTGAACCCGGCAGCGGGCTGTTTGCCGATCCTGTTGCAGATCCCGATTTTCTTCTCGCTTTACAAGGTGATCTTCGTCACCATCGAATTGCGTCAGGCCCCCTGGCTTGGTCCATTCCAGGACCTTTCGATGCCCGACCCGACCTCGATCATGAACCTCTGGGGCTTGCTGCCCTTTGCCGGACCGACCCCGGGCAGCATACTGGCGCTCATTTTCATCGGCATCCTGCCGCTGCTCTTGGGCATTTCCATGTGGCTGCAGCAAAAGCTGAACCCCGCGCCCACAGACCCTACCCAGCAGATGATTTTTGCCTGGATGCCCTGGGTCTTCATGTTCCTGCTGGGCAGCTTTGCGTCCGGTCTTGTGGTCTACTGGATTGCGAACAACACGATCACGTTCATTCAGCAGTACCTGATCATGCGCAGCCAGGGCTACACGCCTGACTTGCTGGGCAACATCAGGGGCAGCTTCAAACGCAAGGAAAAGCCCGCTGAGGAACCGGCCAAGCCCACCAAAGGCAAAAAGTGATGCAAGTCACGGCGCTCCACCGCCACCCGGTCAAAAGCTACGGTCGAGAGGCTTTGGACAGCGTTACGTTGGAGGCCGGACAGTCCATGCCATTCGACCGCCGCTGGGCCGTGGCCCATGACGCGGCCAAAACGGAAGGGGGTGCCTGGGCGCAATGTGTCAATTTCAGCCGCACAGCTGTGGCCCCCGCGCTGGCGGCCATCAACGCGCAGCTGGATGAGGAAACGCGACAGCTGACCCTGACCCACCCGGCCCTGCCCGAGCTGACGTTTGACCCCGACGCCGAAGGCGAGGCGCTGATAGAATGGGTGCGCCCCATCGTGCCCCAAAACCGGTCATTGCCAGCACGAGTCCTGACCCTGCCCGAACGCGGCTTCACCGATGCGCCCTATGCCGGTGTCTCGCTCTGCAGCACTACGTCGCTGGATGCGCTTTCAGCCAACGCGGGCCAACCCTTGTCGCCCCTGCGCTGGCGCGGCAATATCTGGTTTGACGGCGCGTTGCCCTGGGCAGAAATGGACTGGGTCGGTAAGGACCTGCAACTGGGTGAGGCCGTGCTGCGCGTGATCGAACCCATTGAGCGCTGCATGGCAACCACTGCGAACCCTGACACAGGCGCGCGAGATGTGGACACATTGGGGCTGCTGAACTCCCACTGGAACCATCAGGATTTCGGCATCAACGCCGAGGTCATCACAAGCGGCAGGGTGGCTGTTGGCGATACGCTGACAGTACTCTGACATGCAGCTGCCTTTCCCCATCGCCGAAGAACCGGACGCCCAGACACTGGAACAGGGCCGCCTGCTTTTTGCGGGTGAGACGGCTTTTGTCAAAGGCGTGGTCGCCATGGACGGCCTGCCGCCCCCTGACCGGATGGAGGTCTGCTTTGCCGGGCGCTCCAACGTCGGCAAATCGACACTGATCAACGCGCTGACAGGTATGAAGGCACTCGCCCGCGCCTCCAATACACCGGGCCGCACGCAAGAGATCAACTTTTTCACCGCAGGCGATGGGCACTACCTCGTGGACCTGCCTGGCTATGGCTATGCCAATGCGCCGCTCGACGTGGTGAAGAAATGGCAACGTCTGCTCAAGCAATACCTCAGCGGCAGGCAAACCCTGCGCCGCGCATTTGTGCTGATTGACGCGCGCCATGGGGTCAAAAAGGTGGATGAAGAGATCCTCAAGCTGCTCGACACCTCCGCTGTGACCTTTCAGGTCGTGCTCACCAAAGCCGACAAGGTGAAGGAAAAAGAGCGCGCCAAGGTGCTGGATCAGGTGCGCGCAGCCCTTTCTAAGCACCCCGCCGCCTTTCCGGAAATCGTCGTGACCAGCTCCGAAAAAGGCTGGGGCATCCCCACCCTGCGCAGCATCATCGCAACCTTGGAGTGAGGGCGGGCGACACGGCCCCCATTATGACGCGACATCCCGTAAGGTGCACGCATCGTGCACCCTTCTTGGCAGGTTGCGGGGCGTAACGGATCGCAGGTAGGGTAGTCGAACCGGAGCCGAAGATATGAGAAAGCAAGAAATGAACCGCGACTGGATCGCCACCGCGCAGACCCTCAGCCAGGCGCTGCCCTACCTGCAGCGCTACGCAGATGCGACCGTCGTCATCAAGCTGGGCGGCCACGCCATGGGAAGTGATGAGGCGATGGCTGAATTTGCCCGGGACGTCACGCTCATGCGGCAGGTGGGCGTGAACCCCGTTGTCGTCCATGGCGGCGGGCCGATGATCAACCAGATGCTGGAGCGGTTGGCAATCAAATCCGATTTTGTGAATGGCAAGCGTGTCACCGACGCCGCCACCATGGAAGTGGTGGAGATGGTGCTATCAGGCTCCGTCAATGCGCGGATTGTGCAGTCAATTTCTGCCGAAGGGGGCCGCGCCGTCGGGTTGTCCGGCAAGGACAGCGGGTTAATCGTCTGTGACGCCGAGGACCCCGCTTTGGGCCTTGTGGGAAAACCATCAGATGTGAACCCCCGCGTATTGCGCGACCTGGCGGATAAGGGCATCATCCCGGTGATTGCCCCCCTCGGCATGGGTCGCGATGGGGAAACATTCAACATCAACGGCGACACCGCCGCCGGGGCCGTGGCCGCCGCACTCAAGGCCGATCGCCTGCTCCTGCTCACAGACGTGGCCGGCGTTAAGGACGGCGCAGGTGAGGTCCTGACGGAGCTGACCGCCGCTCAGATCAATGCGATGATCACAGATGGCACGATCGCAGGCGGCATGATCCCCAAGGTGCAGACAGCACTTGATGCACTGGAAGGCGGCGTGCGTGCCGCCGTGATCCTCGACGGCCGCGCCCCCAATGCCTGCCTGCTGGAGCTCTTTACCGAGCACGGTGCAGGCAGCATCATTCGGCAGGGATGACCTACAATGAACTGCAAGAGGCCGCCCAAGCGCGGCACCTGCGCATCCTTGGTGCATTCCACCCGACAGCCGAAGACAACGCTCCGAAGGGCTGCAATACGCTGATCCTGCTTGGGCCAGATGAACCGGCTTTCTGGCCCGCTTTCACCGCGTCCCCGGAATACCTTGATGGCCAGGCAGACCCCATGGACCGTTGGTCAGAACGGGTGATCGGCAGTTGGGCCAAGGATCTGGGGGCCCAACCGCTCTTCCCCTTCGGTGGCCCTCCTTTTCTGCCGTTTTTCACCTGGGCCACGCGTACAGGCCGCATCCACGCGTCCCCCATCAATTTCCTTGTGCACGACCGCGCCGGGCTCTTCGTCTCTTTCCGCGGCGCGGTGGCCTTGGCGGAGCATATCGACCTCCCCCCGGCCCCCTCAAAACCCTGCGACACCTGCGCAGAGCAGCCCTGCCTGACCACCTGCCCCGTGGGTGCACTGACACCCGACGGCTATGATGTCGCAACCTGTAAGGCGTATCTTGATACGCCTCCCGGCGCTGACTGCATGGAATCCGGCTGCCAGGTTCGCCGGTCTTGCCCGGTGTCCAAAACCTGGGGCCGCCTGCCAGCGCAATCTGCGTTCCACATGGGTCATTTCCACCGGACAGCCCCATGAAACACCTGATCTTGATGCGACACGCCAAGTCAGACTGGTCCAGCGGTGCCGCATCCGACCACGACCGCCCGCTCAACGCACGCGGTCGACGCAGTGCGGCAGCTTTGGGGGACTACTTACGGAAAAATGAACTGCTGCCAGACCAAGTGCTCTGTTCATCGGCAGAACGTGCGGGCGAAACCTTGCTGCGGCTCAGACTGCCGGAAGGGCCAGAGTTTTCCTTCACCCGCAGGCTCTACCTCGCTTCGCACCACGACATTCTGGCGGCTTTACAGCGTGCGACAGGACGATGCGTTCTGATTGTTGGCCACAACCCCGGCATAGGGATCGCAGCCAGCGAAGTCCTTGCTGCCCCGCCAACAGGGTCACCCGGCCTTGATAAGTATCCCACCGGAGCGACACTGGTGGCGGACTTTGAGATCGACGATTGGGCGCAGGCAGACTGGGGAATGGCAACCGCACGACACTTTGTGGTGCCGCGCGATCTTGAAAGATGAGGGTGGAGGAAGCCTCCACCTTACGTAAGGTGGGCGTGTCGCCCACCCTACGTGTTTGATCAATGCCCGAGGATCTGGCTGAGGAACAGCTGGGTCCGTGGGCTTTGCGGGTTGTTAAAGAAGGCCTCAGGCTCGTTCTGCTCCACGATCTGACCTTCATCCATGAAGATCACGCGGTTTGCCACCTGACGGGCAAAGCCCATCTCGTGCGTCACGCAGAGCATGGTCATGCCCTCTTCGGCGAGCTCGATCATGGTATCGAGCACTTCCTTGATCATCTCCGGGTCAAGGGCCGAAGTCGGCTCGTCAAACAGCATGATGCGCGGACGCATGCACAAGCTACGCGCAATCGCCACACGCTGCTGCTGACCACCGGACAGTTGCCCGGGATACTTGTTCGCCTGATCCGGGATCTTTACCTTCTCCAGGAAGTGCATCGCCGTTTCCTCGGCTTCCTTCTTGGGCGTTTTCCGAACCCAGATCGGGGCCAGCGTGCAGTTCTCCAGGATCGTCAGATGCGGGAACAGGTTGAAGTGCTGGAAGCACATGCCAACTTCTGAGCGGATCTTGTCGATGTTCTTCAGATCCGAAGACAGTAAAGTACCATCCACCTCGATGGTGCCCTTCTGATGCTCTTCCAACGCGTTGATGCAGCGGATCAGCGTGGACTTACCGGACCCGGAAGGTCCGCAAATCACGATGCGTTCACCCTGGTAGACCGTGAGGTCAATGTCGCGCAGCACGTGGAAGGTGCCATACCACTTGTTCATCTTGTCGATGGTGATGGCAACCTGATCGGATACTTTCATTTGAGCGGCTTCAGCCATGATTCATACTCCCTTAGCGGTGATCGGTGGCGAGACGACGCTCCAACCACTGCGAATATTGAGAAATGCCGTAGCACACGACAAAGAAGACAACGCAGGCAAAGCCCAGAAGCTCCCAGTAGACACCGTTCCACTCAGTGGAGGCGAGGATGGGACCCCGGATCATGCCCAGAATGTCGAACATCGAAATGACCGACACCAGCGTGGTGTCTTTGAAAAGACCCACAGCGATGTTCACGATGCCCGGGATGGAGATCTTCAGCGCCTGCGGCAGGATGATCAGGCGCATGGCCTGCGGGTAATCCAGGCCAAGGCTGTCAGCCGCTTCATATTGCCCCTTCGGCAAGGCGGCGAGGCCACCCCGGATCACCTCGGCGATATAGGCCGAGGAGAAGAGGGTGATCATGATCACCACCCGCAGGAACAGATCCACGCCCGAACCCGGCGGGAAGAAGTAGGCCAGCATCACGTTCGCCACAAACAGCAGAGTGATCAGCGGCACGCCGCGGATGAATTCAATGAAGATCACACATATCCACTTGATCAATGGCATGGAGGACTGACGCCCTAACGCCAAGGCAATGCCGATGGGCAGGGACAGCGACACACAGGTCACGCCCAGCATCATGTTCAACATGTAGCCGCCCATGTCCCGAGAAGGCACCGACTGCAGCGCCAGCACATTGCTTGCCGCCCCGGTGATGTAACCAGAAAGCACCCAGATCACGATGGCCGCAGCAACACCGCCAAAGAAGCCAGCCGCAAAGCTGACCCGCTCCAGACGGACATAGACCATGTAGCCGATGATGAAACCCAGCAGAGCGAAGATCGGCACAAGGATCGTGCCACCCCAGATCAGCCAATAGGCCAGGAAGGGGTAGATGCCCGTGAAGATCAGCAGTTTGCGCGGCAGATCAAAGAACAGCACCGGCGCGATTGCTGCAAAAAGCAGCACAAAAGCCAGCGTGGGACGCCAGTAAAGCTCGGACGGATAGGTGAACCCAAACAGGAGCTGGTTCCAGCGTTCCGTCAGGACCGAGAAACAGCCACCCGTTGCGCCATCCAGCACCTCTCTGCATTCGGCCAGGCTTGAAGTCGTCCAGACCCCGTTGAAGAGCCAGGGTAGAATGACCTGCAGCACAAGGAAGATTACGTAGAGCGACGCAATGGTCAGCAAACCATTCGCCCATGTGGCAAACAGGTTCTCGCGCAACCATTTGACCGGCCCTGTTTCTGCCGCAGGCGGGGCCATGGGCGGCAAGCTTTCTGTGCGTACGAAGGAAACGTTTGTATCAGACATATCAGCGCTCCTTCAGCTTCATGGCGTTGTTGTAGACGTTCATAAACGCCGAGATCAGCAAGCTGATCGTCAAGTAGAACAGCATCAGCAGCAGAATGCACTCAATCGCGCGACCCGTCTGGTTCAGCGTAATGCCGCCCAGTGTGGCCGTAACATCGGCATAGCCCACGGCAATCGCCAGAGAGGAGTTTTTGGTGATGTTGAGATACTGTGAAATCAGCGGCGGGATGATCACCCGCAGCGCCTGAGGCAGCACAACCAGGCTCATCACCCGATTGGGCCGCAGGCCCAGCGCACCAGCCGCCTCGGTCTGGCCCTTGCTGACCGCCTGAATGCCCGCACGCACGTTCTCAGCGATGAAGGCACCGGTGTAGATCGACAGGGCGAACCACAGGGCAATCAACGGGCCACCAATCTTGAGGCCCCCTTTGAAGTTGAAGCCTTTCAGCTCTGGAATATCCCAGCTGAGGCCCAGCGCGAAAAGCAATACGATGATCGGCACGAACCAGATCGCGAGGTTGGTCCACAACGTATTGGGCCGAATGCCTGTCGCAGCCTGCTTGGCATTGGCAGAGGCGGTCACCGCGCGTGTGACAAAGAAAGAGGCGACCAGGACACCAATCACCAGCAACCAGTTGATGGCCCCGTTCCCCTCTGGCCCAAGGCCACGGGTAAAGTAAGGCCCGGGCGCATAGACACCCCGGTTGGTGAAGGCAAAGAGATCTAGGAACATCCGCGATTCAGGCTCATCGCCCCTGAAAGCCCTCGGTCCCGGCAGGACGGCGATCATGATCGTGAAGATGATCACGATCCAAATCAGGACCGGAATGTTGCGGAAGATTTCCACGTAGACCGACATCACCTTGCGCACCAACCAGTTGTTGGACAGGCGCAGTACACCAGCGATGACACCGATTACGGTTGCCGTGACACAGGCCAGAAAGGCAACCAGAAGGGTGTTCAGAATGCCGACCATGGCCGCCCGCAGGTGGGTGGATTGGCTGTTGTAGTCGATCAGCGTCTGGTTGATGTCATAGCCCGCAGGCGCGCCCAGAAACTCGTAAGAGATATTCAGGCCGGCAGCCCGCAAGTTCGCAGCAAGGTTGGAATAGAGATACCCAATGGCTGAGATCAGCACGATAAAGGCGATAACCTGCAAGGTCATCGACCGATACCGCGTGTCGTTCAACAGCATTGAAAGCCGGAACGAACCCTGTTGAGGGTCGGTAATGGATGTCATGAAGTTGTTCCCTGTGTCCCTGGCCTTGGTTTGTTTGGTGCATCTTTAGTGATGCGAGAAAGGCCTTTAGGTCGGTCAGATGCGCAAAGGGCGCATGGTTTCCCATGCGCCCTCTGGCTTAGGTTCTTAGCGGAAGGGGGGGCTGTAAAGCAGGCCGCCGTCTGTCCACTGTGCGTTCAGGCCACGGGCCAGACCGATGGGTGTTTCTTCGCCGATGTTCTTGGCAAAGATTTCACCGTAGTTGCCCTGGGTTTCGATGATTTTCTTGGCCCAGTCAGCGTCCAGACCCAGCATCGCGCCCAGTTCACCTTCGGTGCCCAGCAGGCGAGCCACTTCAGGGTTGTTGGTGCCGGAAGCCATTTCGCCGACGTTGGCGGAGGTCACGCCGAGCTCTTCAGCTGTGATCAGCGCGTTCAGCGACCAGCGTACCACGTCGCCCCATTCGTTGTCGCCGTGGCGAACAAGCGGGCCGAGCGGCTCTTTGGAGACGATCTCGGGCAGCAGCGTGTGCGCGGCGGGATCTTCGAACGTGGCACGTGTCGCGGCCAGACCGGAAGCGTCCGTGGTGTAAACGTCACATGCGCCAGCCAGGTACTGCTGCTGTGCTTCAGCGTTGGTTTCGATCGGAACCGGCTCGTAGCTGATGTTGTTGGAGCGGAAGAAGTCCGCCAGGTTCAGCTCGGTTGTGGTGCCGGTCTGGATGCAGACGGTTGCGCCGTCCAGATCCTTGGCCGAGGACACGCCCAGCTCTTTGGGAACCATGAAGCCCTGACCGTCGTAGTAGTTCACGCCGACAAATTCGAACTTCAGGTCAACGTCACGAGAGAACGTCCATGTGGTGTTACGTGCCAGCATGTCGATTTCGCCCGAGGCAAGCGCTGTGAAGCGTGTCTTGCCGGTTGTAGGAACGAATTCGACTGCGGAGGCGTCGCCCAGAACCGCAACAGCAACGGCACGGCAGACTGCAACGTCAAAACCTTTCCATTCGCCGTTGGCGTCGGGTGCTGCAAAGCCAACCAGACCGGTGGTCACGCCGCAGTTCAGCTTGCCGCGTGCTTTCACGTCGTCCAGCGTGCCAGCAGCCGCCGCACCGGCCGCCAGGCCAGCGACGGTGAGCGCGCCAAAGATTACAGATTTTTTCATTTTTACCTCTTCCTGATGGTCCGCCACGTTTTAGGGCGGTGATACCGACACGACCCGTGCCGGAGGCGATACTGTCGGGGCACACCCCGTTCAGTGGGCGATAGTGTGGATGGATTCCGGAGCGGTCGTCAAGGGTTCGTTGACCAATTTCGCCCCCATTTAGCACCCGGACCCTAGGTAAAGCGGGGAACATTTGCAGAATCGATGCCGAAGCGGAAACGATGCTTGATTTATCAAGTTATTCCAGCGTGACGCGCAGCACCTTTTTACCTTACCGACACCCCTGGGATGCCATCCTCAACCGTTGTGTTGAACAAGGTCATAGACCTGCTTTGCATGCAGAAAACTGGCCTTTTTGATGGCCGCGGTTTCCTCTGCCTCGTCGTCACGGCCCCATTGCTCAATCTGAAATAGCTCATCCAGCCTGGAGACTTCCCAAAGCTCTTCAATGGGCCAGGCATCGCGCGTCGCGGCAAAGCCAATCACCAGCGACCCCGATAGGCTCACCAGATCGTGGAACGCGGCAAGTTCGTAGTTGGTCAGTGCCTCGGTCTGCTCAGCCAGCCGTTGCAGGGCTGCCGGGTCCTGAGGTTTGTGCATAATCCCGTGGCGCGGCTCCAACCGTGCCTCTAAAGCTTCCGCCGCCCAATCCAACAGAGGATCCCAGCCTTCATTCTGCCGCGCAACCAGCTCTGCCGGGCTTTCAGCGCGGTAGCACAGCAGGTCGCTATCACCATATGCGGCCAGCATTTCTGCAACCTCGGCATGCTGGACGGATACCTTGTCGATGGCCGCGTTCGCCGTTCGGGTCATGGGCATCGACATCGGATCAATCATCTCATCCTGCGCCTGCCACTCAGCCGCAATCGCAGCGGCCATCCCTCGCGTTGGCGCGATCAGCGCGGCCTTGGCGGGTGTCTTGACCGCCCGGCCATCAAGTTCGATGGCAAAGCCATCTTCCGCAGGCACCACAACCGCATCTTTCCAGAACCGTTTGGCCTTCCATTCGCTCATGCCTGTCTACTCCAGAGTTTGTCCAAGGCCGCAGGCAGCGCATGAAAATCGTCGATCACCAGCTCAGCCTGCGCTAGCCGGTCGACGTCATGATATCCCCAGCTGACCCCAACGCCGCGCACCCCTGCGCTTGCGGCCATTTCCATGTCAAAACTGGTGTCGCCCACCATCGCCGCCTGATCGGCATCTACGCCCGTATCCGCCAGCGCCTGACGGATCATCGCGGGATGCGGCTTTGAGGGATGAAAATCCGCCACCTGCTGCGTCACAAACAAGCCCTCCAGACCGTGCCCTTCAATCAGCTTGTCCAACCCGCGCCGCGACTTGCCCGTCGCCACGCCCAACAAGACCTCCGGCATGTCATGAAGCTGGCGCAGCGTTGCCATCGCGCCGGGGTAAAGAGGCGACGATTGCGCAACACCTGCCTTTGCACGCAGGTCCATGTAGGCTGCTTTATACGCCTCAACCATCATCGCGTGCTCTGCTGTCGTGAGGTCCGGCGCAAGGCGCGGCATCAGCACCTCAAGCGACAGGCCGACGCCTGCCAAGGTCGTCTTGCGATCCGGAACCGGTTGATCCACAGCCGCGAATGCCTGCGCCATCGCCTGAACAATATCGCCCTGGCTGTCCACCAGCGTCCCGTCCACATCGAAGATCACCAAACGCAAGGGCGCGGTCATCCCCAATCCTCTTCGAACGGGTCGGCTGGCACGTCAGAGGGCAACCATTGGAAAGTGTCCCACGTCGCCTGCATATGGGCAGGCAAAGGGGCCACGAGGTTCAAAGTGGCCTTGGTCACCGGGTGTTCTACCGTCAGCGACCGCGCATGCAGGTGCAGCTTTTTGGAGATATCGCCCCCCAACTGCGCGCCCCAGCCGTCGCCGGGGTTGTCCTGACCAGAGCCACCATACTTCCCGTCGCCCACGATGGGATGGCCAATCTCGGCCATATGGGCGCGCAGCTGGTGCGTGCGGCCCGTCACGGGGATCAGTGCGGCCCAACAGGCGCGCGAGCCCGCGGTGCTGAGAACAGCGTAATCCGTTGTGGCCCGCTTGGCCCCTTCAGTTGTGTCCACGTCCATCGGATGCACGGCGATCATCTTTTCACCTTCGCCCCGCTTGCCATGGCCCGATGCCTTGACCAGCCCGTACTTGATCGTGCCGTTCTTGGGGTGTGGCACACCGGCAAGGGCCGCCCAGTAAATCTTGCGCGTTTCGCGGTGCCGGAAGTTTGCTGTCAGCGCCGACGCAACCGAACGCGTGCGCGCAAGCAGCAAAACACCTGATGTATCCTTGTCCAAACGATGAACCAGACGCGGCTTATCATCCGCGTCGAACATCAGCGCCTCACCCAGCCCGTCCACGTGACGTTCCGCCTGACCAGAGCCGCCCTGCACCGCCAATCCCGGTGGTTTGTTTAGCGCAATAACGTGATCGTCGCGGTATATGACGCACGAACGTATCATTTTGGCATCTGCATCGGAAATACGCGCGCGGGTGGGCGCTGGGGCCTTGCCTTCCGGCAGCGGCGGCACGCGAACCTGTTGCCCGGCTTCCACGCGGGTGGAGGCCTTGACCCGCCCCCCATCGACGCGGATTTCACCCTTGCGGCACATCTTTTCGATCCGGCCCTGAGGCACATGCGGGAACAGACGCTTGAACCAGCGATCTAGCCGCTGATCGCCATCGCCCTCTTCAATCGTCACCATCTGCGCCCGGCTCATACGAAGACCCCTCGCGCCAACCACAAGCCCAGCATCAACCCCAGAATGGAGAGCCCCACTGACAAACCGACGTAAAGCACCGCTGACCCAATCTGCCCGCGCTCCATCAGAGTGACGGCCTCAAGCGAAAAGGCAGAAAACGTCGTGAAGCCACCCAAAATGCCAGTCATCACCAGTGGTGAAAGATGCGTCAGACCCTTGTGCGCCGCAGCAACGACAAAGACACCCATAAGCAAGGACCCCAGCACATTCACGCTCAGGATCGCCAAAGGGAACTCCGCAGGCCCGGTCAGGCGAAACATCGCCACGCCGGCCAGATAGCGCAGGCTGGCACCGATCGCACCGCCAAGGGCAACAAGAGAAAGGGTTGTCATCATGCGCGGGGTGTCGCCCCACGCGCGGGCCATGTCAAGGGAGCGCTCAGCCCCCCTCTCCCCGCTTCAGGCGCAGGTTGGCAAAGTAGTCCAGCCGCTTTTTCAGTTCACGTTCAAAACCCCGCTCCACCGGAGCATAGAGCACCGGGCGTTTCATCCCCTCCGGGAAGTAGTCCTGGCCAGAAAAACCATCCTCGGCGTCATGGTCGTAATCATATCCCGCACCATAGCCCTGCTCCTTCATCATCTTGGTCGGCGCGTTCAGGATATGCTTGGGCGGCGGCTCTGACCCCGTTTCCTTCGCCGCCCGCCGCGCGCCCTTGTAGGCGACGTAAGCTGCGTTGGACTTGGGAGCGAGCGCCAGATAGGCCACAGCCTGTGCCAAAGCCAGCTCGCCTTCCGGACTGCCTAGCCGCTCGTAGGTCTCCCAGGACTGCAAGCAAACCGCCTGCGCCTGCGGGTCGGCCAAGCCGATATCCTCCACAGCCATGCGTGTGATGCGACGCGCCAGATAGCGGGGATCTTCACCGCCCTCCAGCATACGCGCGAACCAATAAAGCGCGGCATCCGGATCGGACCCGCGCACCGATTTGTGCAGCGCACTGATCAGGTTGTAGTGCGCATCGCCCGACTTGTCGTACTGCGCCGCACGCCGCATCAGCCGTTTGGCCAGCGCGGCCTTGTCCAACTTGCCCTCAACCGTCCAGGCCGCGACCTGTTCAATCAGGTTCAACAGTGCCCGGCCATCGCCATCAGCCATCTCCAACAAGGCCTCACGCGCCGCCCCGTCCAGGGGGAGCGCCTTGTCCAATTCCTTCTCCGCCCGCTGCGCAAGCTTTTCGAGGTCCGCCAGCGGCAGGCGTTCCAGCACCAGTACTTGCGCGCGGGACATGACAGCGGCGTTCAATTCAAAGCTCGGGTTTTCGGTCGTGGCACCTACCAGCAGAATGGTGCCGTCTTCCATGTGCGGCAGGAAGCCGTCCTGCTGGGCTTTGTTGAAACGATGGATCTCGTCAACAAAGAGCAGAGTTCCCTGCCCGTTTTGCCGCCTGATCTTGGCCGCCTCAAACACCTTGCGCAGCTCCGGCACACCAGAGAAAATCGCGCTGATCTGAACAAAGTGCAGGTCCGTTTCATCAGCAAGAAGGCGCGCAATCGTGGTCTTGCCGACACCGGGCGGACCCCAGAAAATCAGACTGCTGAGCGCGCCAGATGCCAGCATGACAGTCAACGGGGCGTCCTGGCCGAGTATCTGATCCTGGCCAATCACTTCTGCCAGCGATTTCGGCCTCAGCCGATCCGCCAACGGGCGATGGCCGTTGGCCTCTGCAGTGGGCTCGCGCGCCGCGCCAGTGTCAAAAAGATCCGCCACGGATCAGGTCCGAAACCGCAGAGACACCCGTCGGTTGCCGCGCAACACCAACATCTGAAAGCGCCGCACCTGGCCGGAAAAGAGGGTGACAATGTCGTCGGGATGTTGCGGCGCAATCCCATTGATGTCCAAAACGACATCCCCTGCACGCAGGCCGACCCTTGGCCCGAAAGGACCGGGATCGACCAAAACGATCCCCTGTGCAGCAAGCGGCAGGTTCATTTCGGCAATCACCGCAGGGTTGATCCGGGCGACGCGCAGACCGGGCAAAAGGGTCCGCTCGCCCAGCCTCATTTCTTCGCGGGGTGGCTGATCAGGGGCGGCAATCAGATCCACCTCAATCTCCGCCGACGCACCGCCGCGAACGAGCGTCACCTGCGCCGTCTTGCCCAGCCCCGCCACGCTCATACGGTAAATCATCTCGCTTGGTGTATTAACCGGGCCACTGTCCACGAGGGTTATGACGTCACCCACATTCAAACCTGCTGTCCGGAACGGGCTGGCTTCATGCATACCCGACACGATGATCCCGCCGGGGCGATCCAGCCCCAACGGCACTGCCATGTCTGCATCGACTGGCTGGCCCGCGATCCCGGCCCAGGGTCGGCCAAAGGAGACAGCACCGTCGCGGGCCTGATCCACAAAGGCCGCAACCAGATCGGACGGAATGGCAAACCCAATCCCATTTGAGCCGCCAGAGCGCGTCAAAATGGAGGTATTCACGCCAATCAACCGCCCCGCCATGTCGATCAGCGCACCGCCTGAATTGCCCGGGTTGATCGGCGCGTCCGTCTGAATGAAGTACCCCAGCCCCGTGTTACCGCTGGCACCGGAGCGCGCCAATCCGCTCACAATCCCGCTGCTGACGGTCTGACCCACGCCAAAAGGATTACCAATGGCCAGCGCCAACTCGCCCACCTCCACACTTTCGCTGTCACGGAACGTGAGGAACGGTAAAGGTGCCTCAGTCTCGATCTTCAAGATCGCCAGATCGGCCTCTTTGTCCCCCAACAAAACCCGGGCCGAGAATTCCCGCCGATCATTCAGAACCACGCGAATATCCGTGGCCATGCCCACAACGTGATAGTTCGAGACCACAATGCCATCGGCAGACAGGATCACCCCTGACCCCAGCGAATTCTGCACCCTTGGTTTTTCGGAAAACTGATCGCGGAAGAACCGTTCAAAGAACGGATCGCTCTGCAGTGGCGTGCGGCGCGGTTCGGCCATGATCTTGGCGTAGATATTGACCACTGCAGGTGCAGCTTCTTTGACCAGAGGCACAAAGCTCAGCTGCATCTGGGTCTGGCTTTGCGGCACCTGCTGCGCTGCGGCTGGAATCGCGAAAAGGCAAAATATGAGGACAAGAACACGCATACCTAAAGATATGCGCGGCCTGCGCAGATTTCGCAACTCCCCCTCTTTATGCTCAAAATACTCAATGCTCAGACCCAACAACAAAAAACCCCGCCGATGGCGGGGCTCTTCGTTTCGCAGTCGGACGAAAGTTACTCTTCGGCAGCTTCTTCTGCGGCCAGACGCGCTTTATCGGCTGCACCTTTGGCATCGCGGTCACGGTCCACAAATTCGATGATCGCCATCGGGGCCATATCGCCATACCGGAAACCGGCCTTCAGGACGCGGACATAACCGCCCTGACGCTCGGCATAGCGGGGGCCAAGCACGTCAAAAAGCTTGGCCACATACTGCGCTTCCTTCAGCTTGGAAGCGGCCTGACGGCGTGCATGATCGTCGCCACGCTTGGCCAGGGTGATCAGCTTTTCCACGATGGGACGCAGCTCCTTGGCCTTGGGCAGAGTCGTCTTGATTTGTTCATGCTCAATGAGCGAGCCCGCCATGTTCGCCCAGAGCGCCTTGCGGTGCTCATGTGTGCGGTTCAGGCGGCGGTATCCACGTGCGTGACGCATATTATTTCTCCGTTCATGTGCCCTCTACGGGCGATTCTGCTTTGTCTGGCCCAGGGTGCGTGCCCTGAACTCTCCTTGGGGTCTTGTCGGACCCGGGGTGGCGCACGATACGTGCGCCTTACGTATGGCGGGCTGTGTCGCCCGCCTCACGGGTGGCATCAGAAGTTGTCTTCGAACTTCTTGGCCAGATCTTCGATGTTGTCAGGCGGCCAGTCCTCGACGTCCATGCCAAGGTGCAGCCCCATACCGGACAGCACTTCCTTGATTTCGTTCAAGGACTTGCGGCCGAAGTTAGGCGTGCGCAGCATCTCTGCTTCGGTCTTCTGAATCAGATCGCCGATATAGACGATGTTGTCGTTCTTCAGGCAATTGGCCGAACGGACAGACAGCTCCAGCTCGTCCACTTTCTTCAGCAGCAGCGGGTTGAACTCCAGACCGTCGTCATCGTCCTGACGAGACGCGCTTTCCGGCTCATCGAAGTTCACGAAGATGCTCAGCTGGTCCTGCAGGATACGCGCGGCAAAGGCCACGGCGTCATCTGGCGTGATGGAGCCATCGGTTTCGACCTTCATGGTCAGCTTGTCATAGTCCAGCACCTGACCCTCACGGGTGGGCTGCACGTCATAGCTGACTTTCTTGACCGGCGAATAAATCGCGTCAATCGGGATCAGACCGATAGGCGCATCCTCGGGCTTGTTCTTGTCAGCCGAGACATAGCCTTTCCCGGTGTCCACGGTCAGTTCCATGTAGACGTCAGCACCATCATCGAGGTGACAGATCACGTGATCGCGGTTCAAGATCTCGATGCCCGCGGATTCGGAAATGTCACCCGCGGTGACAACACCTGGACCCTTGGCAGAGATTGACAAGCGCTTCGGCCCTTCCACTTCCATGCGGATGGAAACACCCTTGAGGTTCAGCACGATGTCGGTGACGTCTTCACGCACACCGGCAACAGAGGAGAACTCGTGCAGCACGTTGTCGATCTGCACGGAGGTGATGGCCGCACCTTGCAGCGAGGACATCAGCACGCGGCGCAGCGCGTTGCCCATGGTCAGACCAAAACCACGCTCCAGCGGTTCGGCAACAACAACAGCCTGACGGGCGGGGTCATTGCCCGGCTTGACGTCCAGCTGTGTCGGTTTGATGAGCTCAGCCCAATTCTTGTGGATCATGTGTCCCTCCATTCCTGTGGTGGCTGCATGTCCGGTCAGCACACCACGCTCGAGGTTTCAAAATGCGGTCTGGGGCCGTGCGAAACCACGCGGCCCCAGTGGAAAATCTATCGCTTAGACGCGACGACGCTTGGGCGGACGGCAGCCGTTGTGGGCCATCGGGGTCACGTCACGGATCGACGTGATGTTGAAGCCTGCGGCCGCAAGCGCACGCAGCGCGCTTTCACGGCCAGAGCCGGGGCCCTGCACTTCAACTTCCAGCGTCTTCACACCGTGTTCCTGCGCCTTGCGGCCCGCGTCCTCTGCAGCCAGCTGGGCGGCATAAGGCGTGGATTTCCGCGAGCCTTTGAAGCCCATGGTACCGGCAGACGACCAGGAAATGGCGTTGCCCTGCACATCAGAGATCAGGATCTTGGTGTTGTTGAAAGAAGAATTCACATGGGCCACGCCCGCTGCGATATTCTTGGAGACCTTGCGCTTTGTGCGCCGTGCATCACGTGCCATCTGTGCGCCTCCTTATTTCTTCTTACCGGCAATGGCCTTTGCGGGGCCTTTGCGGGTGCGTGCATTGGTATGGGTGCGCTGGCCACGGACCGGCAGGTTGCGGCGGTGGCGCAGGCCACGGTAACAGCCCAGATCCATCAGGCGCTTGACGTTCATCTGCACGTCGCGGCGCAGGTCGCCTTCAACGGTGTAGTTTGCGTCGATGTGCTCGCGCACGGCCAGAACTTCGGCGTCGGAAAGTTCATTGACCCGGCGGGTCATGTCGATGCCAACGGCTTCGCAGATGGCTTCGGCGGATGTTTTGCCAATGCCTGTGATGTAAGTGAGGGCGATGGGAACCCGCTTTGCAGTCGGGATGTTTACGCCGGCAATACGTGCCACGTGTCATATTCCTTTTCGTTGCGGGTCCGTAGCTCCAGACCCTTTTTTCACAACATAAGCCCAGATCGCGTTTTCGGCGTTCTGGGCCCGGCTGAGAGGTGAT
This sequence comes from uncultured Sulfitobacter sp., assembly GCA_963422245.2. GTDB lineage: Bacteria > Pseudomonadota > Alphaproteobacteria > Rhodobacterales > Rhodobacteraceae > Sulfitobacter. The sequence continues at coordinate 299,051 of CAXMWW010000022.1, forward strand.
CTTGCGACGCAGGGAGCGACCCATTGGCACAACTTGATTCTGTTTCCAGATGGGGCTGATTAGGGGGTTTGTGAAGGGGCGTCAAGCGGGGTGTTTGGGTTGATGTCTGATTGGGGGCCAGCCCCCAAACCCCCGGAATATTTTGGGCATAAAGAGAAGATCAGTTTGGCAGTTTTCCGCAGGTCTCACCCTCTAGTGCAACGGCATGCCAAGGGATGGCCTGTCGCGCACTCCGGTGTCCACCAACTTCCATTGCACTTGTTGGGCGACGGCAACATGGCAAGAAAAACTGAGAAACGTGACGGTCGTGAGTATGAGCCTCACCATCGGTTACCCGTCCAGCACGCCCGCAATATCGCACTTCACGGCATCAATAGCACCCAGACCATCGACGCCTTTCAGCAGCCCTTTGGCGTAATAGTACCCGATCAGCGGAGAGGTCTTCTTGTAGTACTCCATCAGCCGAACCTTGAGGCTTTCCTCATTATCGTCTGCCCGGGCGGTGCCACCTGCGGCGACGGCATCACGGGCACGGCCCACGATGCGTTCCACAAGCACATCGTCGTTGACCTCAAGCTCAACAACCACGTCAAGCGTCTGGCCCTTGCTTTCGAGCAGCGCGCCCAGGGAATCTGCCTGCGCCAGTGTGCGTGGGAAACCGTCGAAGATGAAACCATTGCAGGCCTCATCCATCATGCAATGGTCTACTTTTTCGGCAATCAGACCGATGACGATCTCATCTGTGACCAGCTCACCCGCGTCCATGATGGCAGCAACCTTTTTGCCCATCTCGGTGCCAGAGGTCTTGGCGGCGCGCAACATGTCACCCGTGCTCAGCTGCACCATGCCGCGTTCTTCGACCAGAAACTGGGCTTGCGTGCCCTTACCAGCGCCCGGGGGGCCAAGCAGAATAATGTTCATCGACGTACCGGGCTCCGTTTCTTGCGGGCTTTGCCTTTGCCAGCACCTTTACCACGGAGTTGCGATTTCTCAAGCAGGCCTTCGTACTGGTGAGCGAGCAGATGGCTTTGCACCTGCTGGATCGTGTCCATGGTGACCGAGACCACAATCAGCACCGACGTGCCGCCAAAGTAGAAAGGAATGGCAAACTGGCCGCGCAGGATTTCGGGCAGGACACAGACCGCCGCAAGGTAGGCTGAGCCGAGGAACAGGATGCGGTTGACCACGTATTCCAGATACTCGGAGGTCTTCTTGCCCGGGCGAATGCCGGGAATGAAGCCGTTCTGGTTCTTCAGGTTATCCGCAACATCGTCGGGCTTGAAGCTGACGTTGAAGGTGTAGAAATACGTGAAGAACACGATCATCGCGACAAAGAACAGCAGGTAGAGCGGCTGACCGGGGCCGAAGTTGGCCAGCAGCCAGGACATCACCGGGTTCGTGGAATTGCCGCTAAACGTGCTGATTGTGACAGGCAGCAGCAGCAGAGAGGAAGCAAAGATCGCCGGGATCACGCCTGCGGGGTTCACTTTGACCGGCAGGTGGCTGTTGCCGCCGTCATACATCTTCATCCCGACCTGACGGCGCGGGTACTGGATGTGGATCTTGCGCAACGCGCGCTCCATGAAGACCACGAACATGATGGTGGCGACCACCATCACTAGGACGCCCACGATCAGCGCGGGGCTGATGGCACCGGAGCGGCCAGAGGCAAAGAACTGTGCAAGCGCTGCGGGGACTTCCGCGATGATACCGACGAAGATGATAAGCGAGATACCGTTGCCGATGCCGCGTGCGGTGATCTGCTCCCCCAGCCACATCAGGAACATGGTGCCGCCCACAAGGGTGATCATGCACGACATGATGAAGAACGCACCGGGATCAGCGGCAATATCACCCGCCTGCAGGCTGACCGCGAGGCCATAAGACTGCAAGGTCGCCAGCAAAACCGTGCCGTAGCGCGTATACTGGTTGATTTTCTTGCGGCCCTGTTCGCCCTCTTTCTTGAGCTGCTCGAGCGCCGGAACCATTGAGGTCATCAACTGCACGATGATCGAGGCCGAGATGTAGGGCATGATCCCAAGGGCAAAAATGCCCATCCGACCCAGCGCACCGCCGGTGAACATGGAGACCATGCCCCCGATGCCCTGCCCCGCCGTTTCCATGAAGTCGCGCAGTGCCTGTCCGTCGATGCCCGGGACTGGGATAAAGGTCCCAAGGCGGTAGACGATCAGCAGGCCAAGCGTGAACAGGATGCGGTTGCGCAGGTCGGTTGCCTTGCCCAGCGCGGACCAGCTGGTGTTGGCGGCCATGTTTTCGACGGCAGATACCATGTCGGGCTCTTTTCTTGTGCAAAAACGCCGCCAGACCGGTCTCCGGCAGGCGGCGCAATGGAAAACCTGTAGTTATGTAAGCGGACGCGCGCCCGCTCACAAGGTCAAAGGCCGCTTACTCGGAGGCTTCAGCCGCTTTTGCGGCCACGGTAACGGAACCACCGGCCTTTTCGACCGCCTCAATGGCGGATTTGGAGGCGCCTGCCACGTTCAGGGAGACCTTGGAGGTGATTTCACCCTTGGCCAACACGCGGATGCCGTCGAGTTCACGACGCACGAGGCCGGAAGCCACCAGTGCAGCGCCGTCGATCTCTTTCTTGGCGTCGAGCTTCTTCGCGTCGATGAACTTCTGGATCAGACCAAGGTTCACAACTGCGTAAGACTTGCGGTTCGGCTTGTTAAAGCCGCGCTTGGGCAGACGCTGGTAGAGCGGCATCTGGCCGCCCTCGTAGCCGTTGATGGCCACACCGGAGCGTGATTTTTGACCTTTGATACCCCGACCACCCATTTTACCGGTGCCGGAACCCGGGCCACGACCAACGCGCTTGCGTTTCTTGGTGGCCCCTGCGTTATCGGAAAGTTCGTGCAGTTTCATGTCGCTTCTCCTTTGCCGGAAACACCCCCCAGCGACGGGAGCGGGTGAACGCGGCGTTTCTTGATTCTGTTGCAGCCCTCATGGCCACTGCGCGCGTATAGACGGGGTTGTGATGTCTGACAAGGGGGACAGGCTTGATCCAGGGGGCGTCGCACGTCACTCTTGCGTCATGCGTTGCCTTTTGCCTGCTTTGTTGTCGACGACCCTCGCCGCCCATACCGCCTTGGCCGATTGTTCGACGGATGCGATGCTGGTCTTTGACGGGTCATCCTCCATGTCGGAAATCAGTTTTGACACCGGCGACGCCACCCGCATTGCAGAGGCCCGCGACGCCATTGGTCAGGTCATGCCTCAAGTGGAGACTTACCGCCGGATTGGCCTTCTGACTTATGGACCCGGTGGTGCCTCCAGCTGTTCTGGCCTGCAGGTTCGGTTTATGCCGCAAGAGAGGTCAGCCAAGCGCATGATCGCCGAGATTGATGCTTTGCGGCCCAATGGCCTGACACCTTTGTCGGCCTCAGTGGAGATGGCGGCTGATTTGCTGAACTACCGCCAAGAGCCCGCTGTGGTCGTGCTGGTAACCGACGGAAATGAAACCTGCGGGGGGCGCCCCTGTACGCTGGGCAAAAGGCTGCGGGCACTGGGGCATGATCTGACTGTGCATGTGATCGGTTTTCGTGTGTCGGTGGATTTCTTTACCTGGAACAATCCTGAGCAGGATCCCCATTCCGCTGCAACTGTCGCGCGCTGCCTCGCGGATGAGACCGGCGGTGTGTTTGTTTCGACCGAGACGGTAGACGAGTTGGTGGAGGCATTGCGCGAAACGATTGGCTGTCCCCTGATTGGGTGAATTGATTTCGCCGCGCTTACGCGCGTCGACCGGCTGGGGGCTCCGCCCCCAGACCCCCGGAAGTATTTTTTTGGCATAAAGAGTTAAGATACGGCCACGGGGAGGCGGGTGAGGCCGCGGAAACGGGCAAGTGGCAAGACTTCGCGGGTGCCGTTCGGGCGGAGCTTCGGGAAGCGTTTGACCAGTCGCCCGATGGCGATTTGGCCTTCGATACGGGCGAGTGTTGCGCCAAGGCAGACGTGAATGCCGGTGATGAAGGCGATGTGTCGGTTGGGTTTTCGGGTGATGTCGCAGCAGTCAGGGTCTTCGAACACCGATGGGTCGCGGTTAGCGCCCGCAATCGAGGTATGAATGTAGGTGCCTTTGGGGATTGTGCCGGTGCTGAGTTCAATGTCCTCCACCGCCAGCCGGTTGCCAATCTGAAGAGGGCTTTGGACACGCAGGAACTCTTCTACAGCCGTCTTTATGTGGCCTGGTTCCTGTTGCAACAGGCGGTGCTGGTCGGGGTTGTCAAAAAGTGTCGCGGTCGCATTTGCCACAAAGCTGGTTGTGGTCTCATGGCCAGCGTTGAGCAGAAATATGCAGTTCTGCACCAGTTCCTCATCCGTGAGGGTGCGCCCGTCGTGTTCGCCGAAGATCAGGCTCTCCAGAACCTCGCCCTGCGCCGCACCTTGCGGGTTCGCGCGGCGGTGGTTGATCAGATCGAGCAAGATTTCAGAAAACTCCGACACGGCCGCATTGCCCGCATCAAGCCGGTCTTGTGGAACAACCGGGTCCAACGCCCCGAGGATGGCCAGAGAGAACCCGCGCAGCTCGGCACGGTATTCTTCCGGAATGCCCAGCATGAAGGAGATGATCTCTGTTGGCAGAACCTTGGCGAAGTCGTCCACCATGTCGAGCTCGCCCAGATCCTCCACCCGGTCGAGCAGGCGGTCGACGATGTCACTGATCAGCGGCTCAAACTCAGCCAGTTTGCGGGGCGTGAAGGCCCCCGAGATCAGCTTGCGAACAACCGTATGATAGGGCGGGTCGTTGAAAATGAGGCTGGTGGTGTGGTGGGTCAGAAGTGGGCACTGGCCGTACTTCTTGCCGAACTCATCCTTCTTGTCCGACAGCATGTCGCGGGACTGGTAGACCTTTAGGCAGTCGTCATGGCGGGTCAGGTAAACGGAGCCATCCGCGTTGTAGTGGATCGGGGAGTGTTCGCGCAGGGCATGCAGCGTCGGGTGCGGGTTCTCGATAAAGTCCGGGCCGATGGCGTTGAGGTCGAAGGTGGTGATGTCCATGGTACGCTCCCCTGGCGGACAGGGTGGCGCGAGAGGGGCGTGGAGGCAAATGGAAATCTACCCACTTTCTATTGGGCCCATTCCACAGCGAGTTCACAACTCTTGCGGAACTCATGATCATAGGCACGCGCGGCATAATTCTGCAGCAGCTTCGGGATACAATCCGCACTGTGTTTTGCGACGAGGTCGGATACATCTAAAAGGACATAGTCAGTTCGGTTCAGCGCGAAAGGAATGGGGTGAAGCCGGAAAATCAATCCCACCCGAACCTTTGAAACAGTTTGCCAAGGCGTCAAATTTGCAATACTTGGCCGATCGATCCCGAAATACGCCATGACTTCATTATCCAAAGCTGACGGAAAACCGTCCAGTGCAAAGGCAATCCGTTCGAAGTCATCCAGATTGGTCGGCGGAGTATCAGAAAATCGCGGATCAATGGGCTGCGCCTCACCATTGATCACAAGAACTTGGCCAACTGTGGGACCGCTGTCTAAAAAGTTGAAGCCCACGACGGGCTTGAAGACTCGCTACGAAAGATAATGTACGGCCTCGAACCGGGCGGCAGCTAACGTCCACCCGCCTACGACGACCAATACTGCAAGATAGGCGCTAAGCGCCCACAAAACGTATCTCATCAGAAAAACTTAATCCAAAAGAAAACCCCGGCCAACAAGACCGGGGCTTCATAAAGCGTCCCAAGTGGATGAAAAGGGCCTTAACCCTTCTCCTCCACGATCTCCACCATGTGGGAGATCGAGTTGATCATACCGCGTACGGAAGGGGTATCCTCCAGTTCGCGGGTTTTGTGCATCTTGTTCAGACCCAGGCCGATCAGCGTCGCGCGCTGCTTGGCGGGGCGGCGGATCGGGGAGCCGATCTGCTTGATCACGATGGTCTTTGCCATGGTTTAGGCCTCCTCTGCGGGTGCGGCTTCTGCGGCGGGCGCTGCAGTTTTGACCTTGGGCAGGATGTCGGCCACCTTCTTACCACGGCGCTGAGCGACCGCGCGGGGCGACTGCTCTTTCTTGAGGCCGTCCATGGTGGCGCGGATCATGTTGTAGGGGTTCTGAGAGCCGATGGACTTGGAAACCACGTCCTTAACGCCCAGCATTTCAAAGACGGCACGCATAGGACCACCGGCGATGATCCCGGTACCCTCAGGTGCGGTGCGCATGACGACTTTGCCTGCGCCCCAGCGGCCGTGCATGTCGTGGTGCAGGGTGCGGCCTTCGCGCAGCTGCACGCGGATCATGCCGCGCTTGGCGGCCTCGGTGGCCTTGCGGATCGCCTCGGGCACTTCTTTCGCCTTGCCCTTGCCGAAACCGACGCGGCCCTTCTGGTCGCCGACGACGACGAGCGCTGCAAAACCGAAGCGCTTACCGCCTTTGACGGTCTTGGACACACGGTTGATGGCGACCAGACGGTCGGCGAATTCAGGTGCTTCGTCGCGGTCGCGGCGGCCCCGGTTGTTTGGTTCTCTTGCCATGATGGCTTCCTTAAATCGTGGGCGCGTGTGCCCGGTTGTCCAATCGCGGTGAGCGGCATGCTCCCGGATCATCGAGAGGGCCAGTGTGGCCTTCTGCAGGGGGGCGGGCCACAGGCCCGCCTTACGTAAGGTGGGCGTGTCGCCCACCCCATCTTCTTAGATCTTCAAGCCACCCTCACGCGCGGCGTCGGCCAGAGCCTTCACCTTGCCGTGAAACAGGAAACCGCCGCGGTCGAAGTAGGCTTCTTCCACACCGGCCTTCTTGGCGCGCTTGGCGATCTCGGCCCCCACCTTGGTGGCTGCTTCGATGTTGTTTTTGCCAACCACACCCAGTGCCTTCTCCAAAGAAGAAGCGGAGGCGAGGGTCTTGCCGTTCACATCGTCGATCAACTGAGCGCTGATGTTCTTGTTCGAACGGTGCACGGAAAGCCGCAGACGACCTGCGTTGACCTTGCGAAGTTTGTTCCGGACGCGCAGACGGCGCTTGAGGAACAGCTGTCGTTTTGTGTTTGCCATTGTTCCAGTCCTTACTTCTTCTTGCCTTCCTTGCGGAAGATGAACTCGCCCTTGTAGCGGATGCCCTTGCCCTTGTAGGGCTCAGGCTTGCGCCACTGGCGGATGTTCGCGGCAACCTGACCAACAAGCTGTTCGTCAATGCCTTCCACAAGAATTTCGGTCTGCTTGGGCGCGGAGACAGTCACCCCTTCGGGCGCGACATAGTCCACATCGTGGCTCAGGCCGAGGTTCAGTTTCAGCGTGTTGCCCTGCATCTGGGCACGATAACCCACACCCTGGATCTCCAGCTCTTTCTTGAAGCCTTCGGTCACGCCGGTCACGAGGTTTGCAACCATGGTGCGGGACATGCCCCACTGCTGACGCGCGCGCTTGGATTTGCCACGGGGCATCACAGATACCGAGTTATCCTCGACCGAGATGGTGACATCGTCGGTGGCCTTGAAGCTGCGAGTGCCCTTTGGACCTTTCACTTCAATGGTCTGACCGTCCACGGATGCGGAAACACCGCTGGGCAGCTCAACCGGTTTCTTACCAATACGAGACATCTTGCCCTCCTTAGAATACGGTGCAGAGCACTTCGCCGCCAACATTGTGGCTGCGTGCGTTCTGGTCCGACATCACACCCTTGGGGGTGGAGACAATCGACACGCCCAGGCCCTGACGGACAACGGGGATGTCATTGACGCCCATGTAAACGCGGCGACCGGGCTTGGAGACCCGCTTGAGCTCGCGAATAACAGGTTCGCCTTCGTAGTACTTCAGGCTGATCTCGATGGCCGGGTGGCCGTCGATGCCGGTGGTCTTTTCAAAACCCCGGATGTAGCCCTCGTCTGCCATCACTTCCAGCACACGTTCGCGCAGCTTGGAGGCGGGGGTCATCACGGTGGACTTGCCGCGCATCTGGCTGTTGCGAATGCGGGTCAGCATGTCTGCGATAGGATCGTTCATCTGCTATACCCTCCTTACCAGCTCGACTTGACCATGCCGGGGATCTGGCCCTGAGAGCCGAGGTCCCGCAGCGCGATACGCGAGATTTTCAGTTTACGATAGTAAGCGTGCGGACGGCCCGTCAGCTGGCAGCGGTTGTGCAGGCGCACAGCGCTGGAGTTGCGGGGCAGTTTCGCCAGCTTCAGGGAGGCGCGGAAACGCTCTTCCATCGGCTTTTCCTGATCGTTGATGATCGCCTTCAGCGCGGCGCGCTTTTCGGCGTACTTAGCAACCAGGGCTTCACGCTTCTTTTCGCGTGCAATCATGGATTTCTTAGCCATATCTCTTTCCTCCCGATCAGCTGTTGAAGGGCATGTTGAAGGCTTTCAACAGGCTCTTTGCTTCAGCGTCGGTGTTCGCCGTGGTGGCGATTACGATGTCCATGCCCCAGGTCTCATCAACCTTGTCGAAGTCGATCTCGGGGAACACGATGTGCTCTTTGAGGCCCATGGCATAGTTGCCACGACCATCGAAAGACTTGCCGGGCACGCCGCGGAAGTCGCGGACGCGGGGCATTGCAATCGTGATCAGACGGTCCAGGAATTCGTACATGCGGTCACCGCGCAGGGTCACTTTGGCACCCAGCGGCATGTCCTCACGCACCCGGAAACCCGCGATGGATTTCTTGGCCACGGTGGTCAGCGCCTTCTGGCCTGCAATCGCGGTCAGGTCTTCCTGAGCGGATTTGGCTTTCTTGCTGTTACGGACAGCCTCTGCGCCGCAGCCGATGTTCAGGACGATCTTGTCCAGGCGCGGGATCTGCATGTCGTTCTTGTAGCCGAATTCCTCTTTCATGGCAGCGCGGATGCTGTCCTTGTAAGTGGCTTTCAGACGGGGTGTATAATCAGCCATTAGATCACGTCTCCCGTTGTCTTGGCATAGCGGACCTTCTTGTCGCCATCCATTTTGAAGCCCACGCGGGTGGCTTTGCCATTGGCATCGACCATTGCGAGGTTGCTCAGATCAATCGGCATCGCCTTGGGGATGCGACCGCCCTGAGATGTCTGGGACTGGCGTGTGGCGCGGATGGCGATGTTGATGCCATCAACCACGGCCTTGCCGGATTTCGGATCAACAGAGGCGATGTTGCCTGTCTTGCCCTTGTCCTTGCCGGTCAGAACGATGACCTTGTCACCTTTTTTCAATTTCGCAGCCATCAGAGAACCTCCGGTGCCAGAGAAATGATTTTCATGAAGTTCTTGCCACGCAGTTCGCGCACAACCGGCCCAAAGATACGGGTGCCGATGGGCTCGCCCGAATTGTTCAGGATAACGGCTGCGTTGCGGTCAAAGCGGATGGCAGTGCCGTCTTCGCGGCGGACTTCCTTGGCGGTGCGTACGACAACGGCCTTGTGGACGTCGCCTTTTTTCACGCGGCCGCGTGGGATGGCTTCCTTGACCGAGACGACGATGATGTCGCCTACGGATGCGTATTTACGCTTGGAGCCACCCAGGACCTTGATGCACTGAACACGGCGTGCGCCGCTGTTGTCAGCAACATCCAGGTTGGTTTGCATCTGGATCATTTGGTTTCTCCCGACCTTTGGGGGGGCGATGCATGCCCTTGTCCCCAGGGTTTCGAATTAGAAGGAGCGCTTATGCTTCCGCAGTCAGCACTTCCCAACGTTTGGTTTTCGACTTCGGCGCGCATTCGATGATGCGGACGCTGTCACCTACATTGAAGGTGTTCTTCTCATCGTGCGCCCGGTACTTCTTGGACTTACGAATGGTCTTCTTCAGAACCGGATGCGTGAAACGGCGTTCCACAGAAACGGTGATGGTCTGTTCGTTTGCGTCGGAGGTCACGACGCCTTGCAGGATGCGCTTGGGCATATCGAGAGCTCCTTATTCAGCGGCGGCTGCGTCGCCCGCAGCCTTTTCGTTCAGAATTGTTTTTACGCGGGCCACGTCACGCTTGACGGTACGCAGACGCGCTGGGTTTTCCAGTTGGCCGGTGGCCTGCTGGAAACGCAGGTTGAAGGCTTCTTTCTTCAGGGTGACCAGTTCATCACGAAGCTGGTCAGGCGTCTTGTCACGCAACTCAGTAGCGTTCATGCCAATCTTCCTTTCAACATCACCGGCGGGCCGCAATTATCGCGTGACCCCGAATCCCGGTGGAGGGGGTGAAGTGCGCCGTATAGGAGGGTTCGGGATATCGCGCAACCCCTTTGGGATAGGTATTTTCCTCCAAGATGCGCGATGCTGGCCAGACCCGAATTTTGGGGTAGGATCAAAGCAATTCACCCAACGTATTTGGAGACTACCATGATTTACCGCCTCGCTCTGTTCTGCTTTCTTGCCGCCGCCCCCGCCGCTGCAGATGTCTGGAACTTTGCCACACCCTCAAACAACATTCATTGCAGCGTCGGGGAAGGCTTCGAAGGCTCCGACTTAGAATGTATCATTTACCAGAAGAACACTGGCCCTATCCAACCCTGGCCCGCCGGATGCAATGGGGCCTGGGGACACATCTTCTTCATGCGTGATCGTGGCCCGGTTGAACTAGTCTGCCGCAATATCGGGTCAGGCGCAAAGCGTAGCGGACTATGGCGTTCGGGGCCAATTTGGCGGCTTTGACTGTTTCTCGTCCCGCAAGGGCCTCGAATGCCGGAATCTCGACGGCCACGGATTCTTCCTGTCCCGCAACCGGCAGAGCGTCTTTTGATCCAACTCTTGCGGGAACGCGGCCGCGCACGGCATACTGAAAGGATGAGACATCGCTTTCTCTTGCCACTGGCTATGGCGTTCGCATGGATCGGCCAATCCGCGTATGCCGAACCGGCCTACATTCATACGCGCGCCAACAACATCCAGTGTGTCTATGGTGACGACCCAAACTTTGCGTCGATGATGTGTGCGCTCACCCGGCGGAACGGGCCACTGGCCCAGCCAAAACCAGATGACTGCGACAAGACCTGGGGGCTGTCCTACTATCTGGAAGAACGCGGGCCCGTGGAAATGCTCTGCCTCAACAAATGGACGTCAAACTGGCCCGGCAATGGTAAGTTTGAGGTCGGCGCACCCACGCAGGCCGATGCCGCGATAAGTTGCAAGGCCACGCGCAACACCCTCACGTGCACCAACAGCGACGGCCACGGGTTCTACCTTTCACGTCGGGAGCAGCGGTTGTTCTAGAGCTGGCGCTCTAAAGATCGGGCAATGCCAGTTGTGCAAACCCCTGTGCCACTTTTTCATCCGCTGCCTCAACACCGAACAACTTGTCCAACTCCGCTTCCGTCAACTGCTTTGGCCCCATGATCCGGGCAGAGGCCACACCGGGCAAGCTTGCCCCGTCCAGATGCCGCCGCCTGAGCGCTGCCTGGAACCCCGCAAGGCTCTCATTCACCGCCGCAACGTCCGCCTCAGGCCGCACCACACAGGCCTCAGCCCGTGCCAGCAAGGCCATGGCCATCTGCAAGCCTTCCTTTTCCGACAGCCCCAGCTTTTCGACAAAAGCCCCGATGGTCATCTCGCCCGCTGCAAAGACACCTTCGATCCGTTGCACCATCGCTTCATCCCAAGGCCGCAGCTCTGACAACACACTGTGCTGCACTTCTGATTTCAGGCAGGGCTGCCAATAGACAATCGTCAACCCGCTCAAGTGTCGCCAAGTTTCTTTCGATGGGAGAATCGGCACGCCGCGCCCGTAAAGATCACCGCGAAAGGTGGACTCCGTCGCCAGATCGCGCGCGGTCTCGCCCCACCCTTCCCGCATACCCTTACCGATAAAGTCGAGCTGATCGGGGTTATAAAGAAGCGGCGCGAACTGATCGATCAGGTTGGCTGACGACAGAAACTCAAGCTTTGCCGGGGCCAGGGCCGCCACCATTTCCGGGTGCCAATGGGCTGAGGCGCTCTCCGCACCAAAGTCATGCGCCAGATAGTCATCCGGCAGATCGCGATAGCGTTCCCACTTGCGGGCAATGTCCGTGTCGGGGTTGAGCTTGATCAGCGCCTCAACCGCTTCGCGCGCAGGCCCATAAGGATCGTCCGGCGGTCCGGCTGGCAATTCTCGGAACAGGCGGCGCATTGGCCCTAGAGCCATCCACCCCGCCGCTGCCGAATAGCCCAGATAGGCAATGCCACCGGGCTTCAGCCAGCGGTTCATTATCTCCACCAGATAGCTCTGGTTCTCGGCCGACACCCAGCTCCATACGCCATGCAGCACAATGTAGTCGAATGGCTCGGGTGCGGGACCGTTTGCGAGGTCCTCAAACGAGGCCTCCAGTATCTCGATGTTCTGCAGCCCCGCCTCTTCAATCAGACCCATCGCGCGCACGATATGCTCCGGCATGAAGTCATAGCCCACAAACGTGCTTTCAGGATTGGCGGCAGCGAGCGTTGTCATCGAAAACGCCGTGCCACATCCCAATTCGCAGTAACGATAAGCCCCGCCCCCATGCGGCAACGCCCGGCCCTGCGCCAATAGCCCCAGATCGATCATCGCAGGCGTTGTATTCAGCTGAATAGTGTCGAGGTAGCGGTCCTGCGAAGGATAGCCTCCGTCCCAATGGCCCATGGTCTGCCCTCCCAATGAATGGATGACTGAAATTTGAAATCGGTAATGGAGGTATCCTGCGCTGAATCCCCTCCCCCTGTAAACACGAGACCTCGCCAAGGGCCGGAGGCTTGGGTAAGAGAGGGCCATGGCCGATATCAAATCCCTCTTTGTCACCCGCCTTTACCACGCCGCCTTGTCCGAACACGGGCCTATGGTGGATGCCGCCGAACTGGAGGCTACCTGTTGGTCAGTCGCCCAAGATGACGAGGCCGGGCAACAATGGTCCGAGGATCAGGGCTACCCCGGCTACACGTCTTACGCGTCTTTGACCGACCTCCCCTGGCGGATGCCGATCTTTGCGGCATTGGTCGAGGCACTGGACGCCCACGTCGCCGCCTTCGCGGAGGATTTGGAGTTCGATTTAGACGGGCGGGAGCTGAAGCTCGAAGACATCTGGATCAACATCCTGCCCCAGGGCGGCATCCACACCAGCCACATCCACCCGCATTCGGTGATCTCCGGCACCACCTACGTCACCATGCCCGACGGAGCCTCCGCCTTGAAGCTAGAAGACCCCCGCCACGCCATGATGATGGCCAGCCCGCCGCGTTTGAAAGAGGTGCGGGAGGAATTGCGCGGGTTCCACTACGTCCAGCCTGCGGTGGGGGACGTGCTGCTCTGGGAAAGCTGGCTGCGGCACGAAGTGCCGATGAATATGTCGGAGGACGACCGGGTGTCAGTGAGTTTTAACTATGCGTGGGCGTAGGATGGGTGTCCGCAGCCGCACATCAGTTTGGCCGTCCCACTTATCCGAAATAGACTTCTAGAGACCGATACATGTGTTCTAAGTCATCATAATGAACAGCGTATTGTTCAACCCAGTCGATGACCAGTTGCACGTCCCAGCCTTCGTCTACCATCTGCGCCAGCTTATCGTACCACGGATAGTCTTCGGGCAGAACCAGCGCCGCAACGTGTTCGAACAAGAACGCGTTGCAAACAATCCAAGCGGTGCGCTTGTTTGCATCCTTGAAGCCATGATTGTTCAGGAAAGCATGCAGGAAGCACCCAGCTTTGGCTGTGGCAGTCGGATAGAACACTTCCCCAGCGAATTCATGATATGGTCTGCCAATGGCGCTGCGGATCAGGTCTTCACTGTTGACCCCAGAAACACCACCGCCGTTCTTCAACGCCGCTTCGTGGGCTAGCATCACGTCCTTAAACGTAACGCGGTAGTGTTCCGTCACTATTTGTCAGCCAGCTTGATCAACCCAGCCCGATCACGGCGCGAAATGACCTTCACGCCGTCGGCAAATGATCCACCCTTTTTGTTGGGCCGTTGGGTCAACGCAGACGCAGCTGCCGTCTTGGCCGCTTTGCCGGATTGCACACGCACGCAACCTCGTCCGGTCACAGGTTTGGATTTCTGCACGTTCTTAGTCATTGGACACCTTCCCGTACCACAGATGCCCATGAAGCGTAAGAAAATCAAGAATTCCTTTACTGTGCGGACGCTAGCCAACGATTGTGAATGCGGAAGAATGCCACCCCAGCCCGGAATTAAGCCGCAGGCGCCGGGCCATCGCCTGCCCGCCCTCGGGTAGGCGATTTGGTGAGGCTGGGTGGTTCGTTGAGAGGGATCGTAAGTCCCGAGGGATAAAGCGGCAGAGAACTGACGTCAGATCGCCCACCCCGGGCAAGCGCTGGCCCGGCTCAAATCCGAGGTCGCTCTGCGCTACTACAACAAGAGAAAACCCCCGGCACTCTTGCGCCGGGGGCTCTCATTTCTCAACCGGGGCCGGAACGGATGTTTCTTTCAGAAACACCCTGCCTCCGGCTGTTCGTGTGGACTTACCAGTCCTCGCGGACCACCACGCGGGTCTTGATCGGCAGCTTCATCGCAGCAAGGCGCAGGGCCTCGCGGGCGATGTCGTCGTTCACACCGTCGATCTCGAACATGATCCGGCCGGGCTTCACCTTGGCCGCCCAGCGGTCGACCGAACCTTTACCCTTACCCATACGCACTTCGATGGGCTTGGAGGTGATCGGCACATCCGGGAAGATGCGGATCCAGACGCGGCCCTGACGCTTCATGTGACGCGTCATGGCACGACGTGCGGCTTCGATCTGGCGTGCTGTGACACGCTCGGGCTGCAGGGCTTTCAGGCCATAGGTGCCGAAGTTGAGGTCAGAGCCCCCCTTCGCCAGACCCTTGATGGAGCCCTTGAACTGCTTGCGGAATTTCGTCCGTTTTGGCTGTAGCATGTCCTACTCCTTACCGACGACCGCCAGCGCCACGCGGGGCTGGGCCGTCCTGAAGTTCCTGGTGCTTGCGATCACGGGCGGAAGGATCATGTTCCATGATCTCGCCTTTGAAGATCCAGGTCTTGATGCCAATGATGCCGTAGGCGGTCTTGGCTTCGACATGGGCGTAATCGATGTCGGCACGAAGGGTGTGCAACGGCACGCGACCTTCGCGATACCACTCGGTGCGCGCGATTTCCGCGCCACCCAGACGACCGGCAAGGTTCACACGGATGCCAAGGGCCCCCATGCGCATGGCGTTCTGCACGGCGCGTTTCATCGCACGGCGGAAGGAGACACGACGCTCCAACTGCTGCGCGATGGATTCACCGACCAGAGTCGCATCGAGTTCGGGCTTGCGAACCTCAACGATGTTGAGGTGCAGTTCCGAAGACGTCATCTTGGCGATCTTCTGACGCAGACCTTCGATGTCTGCACCCTTCTTGCCGATGATGACACCAGGACGGGCTGTGTGGATCGTGACGCGGCACTTCTTGTGCGGGCGTTCGATGATCACGCGGGCCACACCGGCCTGCTTGCACTCTTCCTTGATGAACTCGCGGATTGCGATGTCTTCCAGCAGCAGATCACCATAGTCCTTGGTGTCTGCATACCAGCGGCTGTCCCAGGTGCGGTTGACCTGAAGGCGCATGCCGATCGGGTTTACTTTGTTACCCATTATGCTTGCTCCTCAACTTGACGCACGACGATGGTGACTTCCGCGAACGGCTTCATGATCTTGCCGAACCGGCCACGGGCCCGCGGGCGACCGCGCTTCATGGTCAGGTTCTTGCCGACATAAGCCTCTGCGACGATCAGCTCGTCCACATCGAGGTTGTGGTTGTTCTCTGCGTTGGCGATGGCGGATTGAAGACACTTCTTCACATCCTGCGCGATCCGCTTTTTGGAGAAAGTGAGATCGGTCAGCGCCTTCTCCACCTTCTTGCCACGGATCAGACCAGCAACGAGGTTCAGCTTCTGCGGGGACGTCTTGAGCATGCGCAGCTTGGCGCGGGCCTCATTGTCCGCCACGCGACGGGGGTTCTTTGCCTTGCTCATTTGCGCTTCGCCTTCTTGTCTGCGGCGTGACCATAGTAGGTCCGCGTGGGCGAATATTCCCCGAACTTCTGACCAATCATCTCTTCGGAGACGTTGACGGGAATATGCTTGTGGCCGTTGTAGACGCCGAACGTCAGACCAACGAACTGAGGCAGGATGGTGGAACGACGCGACCAGATCTTGATCACTTCGTTGCGGCCGCTTTCACGCGCGGCTTCGGCCTTCTTGAGGACATAAGAGTCAACAAAAGGACCTTTCCATACGGAACGAGACATCGATTAACGCCCCTTCTTCTTGGCGTGCCGCGAGCGAATGATCAGCTTGCTGGACGCTTTGTTCTTGTTGCGGGTCTTGGCACCCTTCGTGGGCTTACCCCAGGGGCTGACCGGGTGACGACCACCAGAGGTCCGGCCTTCACCACCACCGTGCGGGTGGTCGATCGGGTTCATGACAACACCACGCACAGAGGGGCGGATGCCCTTGTGACGCATGCGGCCCGCTTTACCGTAGTTCTGGTTCGAATTGTCGGGGTTCGACACAGCACCAACAGTCGCCATGCATTCCTGACGGACCATGCGCAGTTCGCCACTGCTCAGGCGGATCTGAGCGTAGCCGCCATCACGACCCACGAACTGAGCGTACGTACCCGCAGCACGTGCGATCTGACCGCCCTTGCCGGGTTTCAGTTCGATGTTGTGAATGATGGTACCGATGGGCATGCCGGAGAACGGCATCGCGTTGCCCGGCTTGATGTCGGCCTTCGCGCTTGCGATGACCTTGTCACCCACTGCCAGACGCTGCGGGGCCAGGATATAGGCCTGCTCGCCATCTTCATACTGGATGAGGGCGATGAACGCGGTGCGGTTCGGGTCATATTCGATCCGGGCGACCACGGCGGAGACATCCATCTTGTTCCGCTTGAAATCAACGATCCGGTAGAGCCGCTTTGCGCCCCCACCTTTGCGACGCATTGTGATCCGTCCGGTGTTGTTCCGTCCGCCATTCTTGGTCAGACCCTCTGTGAGGGCTTTGACCGGGCGGCCTTTCCAAAGCTCCGAACGGTCGATCAGCACCAGCCCACGCTGGCCCGGCGTCGTCGGTTTATACGACTTGAGTGCCATGTTTGCTTTCTTCCGTTAGCTATGTAGCGCGACCCTGAGGCCGCTATGTGGTTATAGGCCCCCGTAGGTGCCCGACTTGGGTGTCCGTAGGCCGAGGCTCAGCCCGGCATCCGCACAAAACAAACGCCCCGGACGAATCCGGGGTGTCAGCGATGGGGGCTTTTAGAAAAGTTTGGGGGGTGGGGTCAAGGGTGGCCTTTGTCCTTGTCCAGCTTCAGGTCGCTGGCGGCACTTTCAGGGGACAATAGGTCCTCATCGACGGGTGGTTCATCTCCGTTTGACTGTGCCTGCATTGCCTCCAAATCTGAGATTGCTTTCTGTGCTTCAGCTGACCATTGCTTAATGTAGTCGTGATAGTGCTTCGGGAGTTCCTCGTCATCATCGTTGTCGGACAGTTTTAGGCAGGGCATCTCAATACCGCGCATGTCAATGTAGGTCTCAAGATAAGCCCTGAGTTGCTTCATTTCTTGCACTATAGCAGGCTTTTGAAGAAGTTCCGCCTCTAGGTCTTTCAGTCTTCGTTCATCAGCGGATCGAACCGTGTCGATTGAAATAACAGGATATGGCCGATCACCCACAACTCCTTTGAACCTTTGCGGTTCATGAAATACCAAATCACCATCAAACTTTGTGGCGTCTGGATTTCCTTTTGCCTTTACCAACAGAAAAGCAAGCGCTGGTGAGATCGTAAAGGTATCAATCGTTGAGTTTCTTGCAATCCGGAAACCCGAGTCGATCCCCTTACCCAAAAAATCGAAATTTTCTGGGTTTGTGTCCACAGCAGCCTCAAATACTTCTGTGTTGAGATCGCCATGTCCAGAGATAGGATCCTCGTTGTCTGGGCTGCGAACTTGGATACTGCAATTTGGGCTAGGGAACGCCGCAATCCATCCATTCCCTTTAGTGTTAAGATCGTGATTTCCTTGCACGCTCGCACCAAATTCGTGAAGGGTTTTCGAGAATGCGGTTACATACGCACCTAGGTGCGTAACGCAATAGACCCTATTTACGAAGAGAATTTCATCACCGATGGTTTTCCAGATTTTGGGTAAGTGAACAGCATGGTGTTCAGCTAGTCCGGGAATGTCTTTGCAAGTCCTCTCGTAATTTTCGGAGAATCTGCGCGGAAATTCACTGTAAAACTCTTGAAATGCTTTTAGCCAAACGAAGCTTTCGTTCTTGGATTTGAAAGAAGTTGACCCCGTGAGGTCGACTGAAAGAAACAATCTAACCCTGTACTGTGGAGCATCTCCTAGAGGCATTCTGCGGGGGCCTTAGTCCAGTCCCAGGTTCTTGGCCCTGATCTCCGCTGCAGATCGACTTACTCCGCAAACTCTGGCCGCCTTGTCTACGCCGCCTTCTTTGTGCGCATTTTCAAACTCACCTGAAGGCATCAAGAATCCTGCAGCAAACCAGTTAGCCTCCCATTCAGCTCGCATCTGAGCCTGATCTTCCTTGTCAACGTATCTCGTAGCGCGCATCACGACGTTCGGCTCTCTCTTCTTCATCGAACGGAAATGAAGAAGTAGATGACCAAGTTCATGAGCAATGGTGAAACGATCGCGCTTCAAAGAAGTGTGCCGAGAAACGAAAATTTCGAAGTCGTCAACGTCACGTGCAATTATTGAGCCACTATCGATATCTTCCGCACCGCTAGTTCCAACTATCAGCCGACCTCCCGCTTGCCGAACCAGGTCCTCAATGTCAGAGCCTGCCGAAAAACCGATCTCTTCGGCGAACTTTTCTGCGAATTTCTCAACTGAGGATTTTGGTGCATTGAGCGCAACAGGAGGCTTGTAGCTATCGCTCATTTTCCGCTCCAATCATTTGGATCAACAACATATGGTTGTTGGCCGCGCAAGTAAAGTCTGGATTGATTAAATCTCTATGCATGTGAGCTCGACCCGACCACTTTTGTTCCATGTACTGCCCCAGTCCTGGGATCAACACACAACGCACGCCCTGTTACCCCCCAAATCCACCGACCCGACACCGACGTGATACCGACGCAGCA
This sequence comes from uncultured Sulfitobacter sp., assembly GCA_963422245.2. Lineage (GTDB taxonomy): Bacteria > Pseudomonadota > Alphaproteobacteria > Rhodobacterales > Rhodobacteraceae > Sulfitobacter. The sequence continues at coordinate 318,060 of CAXMWW010000022.1, forward strand.
CCGACACGCCAAATCCCTTGTTTTACAGGCGTTAACCCCCGGTTCGGACCCTCCACCGAAATCCCCGCGTTAACCATACTTCCCCGGCCACGAAAAAGGGGCGCGACCGGCTGGCCGCGCCCCTTATTGAATGCTCTGACGGACGGGCGTTACAGCCCGGTGCTCACATCAATCGTGTTGCCTTCTTCCAGCGTCACATAGGCCTTCTTCACGTCGCGCCGCTTGCCGATCTGGCCGCGGAAACGCTTGACCTTGCCTTTGGTGATGGTGGTGTTCACCGCCTTCACCTTCACACCAAAGAGCGCCTCAACGGCCTCCTTGATTTGGGGCTTGTTGCTGTCCATCGCGACCTCGAAAACAACGCCGTTGTTCTCTGAAGCCATGGTGGCTTTTTCCGTGATGATCGGCTTGCGGATCACGTCGTAGTGTTGTGCTTTGGCGCTCATTTCAGGCGTGCCTCCAATGCTTCGACACCCGCCTTGGTGATCACCAGCGTGTCACGCTTGAGGATGTCATAGACGTTTGCACCCATCGTCGGAAGGATATCCAGACCGTCGATGTTGCGTGCGGCTTGGGCAAAGGTTTCATCCACGGAAGCTCCGTCAATGACCAGTGCGCGCTTCCAGCCCAGGTCCTTGACTTGCTTGGCCAAAGCGGCGGTTTTGCCTTCAGCGGCTGCGGCGTCCAGGATGACCAACTCGCCCGCTTTTGCCTTGGCGCTGAGCGCATGGCGCAGGCCCAGCTTACGGAACTTCTTGGTCAGGTCGTGGCCGTGGCTGCGCGGGGTCGGGCCCTTGTAGATACCACCCTTGCGGAAGATCGGCGCATTGCGGTCACCATGGCGTGCGCCGCCGGTGCCCTTCTGGCGATATATCTTCTTGGTGGAATAGGACGTCTCGGACCGCGTCTTGACCTTGTGGGTGCCTTGCTGCGCGTTGTTGCGCTGCCAGCGGACCACACGGTGCAGGATGTCGGCGCGGGGCTCAAGGCCGAACAGCGCCTCGTCCAGATCTACCGATCCAGCCTTTTTGCCGTCGAGTTTGATGACATCGAGTTTCATGCGTCACCTTCTTTCTTTTCTGCAGCTTCCGCTTCGGCCACGGCATCGGTCGGGGCCTCTTCAGCAGCTTCCATGGCGGCCTGCTCTGCGGCAGCTGCCTCAGCGGCGGCGGCTTCGGCCTCTGCAGCAGCAGCGGCGGCAGCTTCTTCAGCGGCCTTCGCAGCTTCATCAGCAGCAGATTTCAAAGCAGCAGGCAGGATCGCATTCTCAGGGAACGGCTTTTTCACCGCGTCCTTGATCGTGACCCAACCGCCTTTGGAGCCAGGCACAGCACCCTTGACCATGATCAGGCCACGGTCGCTGTCGGTCTTCACAACCTCAAGGTTCTGGGTCGTCACACGGGCAGCGCCCATGTGGCCGGCCATCTTCTTGCCCTTGAACACCTTGCCGGGGTCCTGACACTGACCGGTGGAGCCATGCGAACGGTGAGAGATCGACACACCGTGAGAGGCGCGCAGACCACCGAAGTTGTGGCGCTTCATCGCACCGGCAAAACCCTTACCGATGGAGGTGCCCGCCACGTCCACGTACTGACCGGCGAAGTAATGATCAGCGATGATCTCTTCACCAACCGCCAGCATCGCGTCCGCATCCACGCGGAACTCCGCGAGCTTGCGCTTGGGTTCAACCTTGGCAGCGGCGAAATGACCGCGCATGGCCTGAGAGGTCCGCTTGGCCTTGGCCGTACCCGCACCCAGCTGCACAGCAGTATAGCCGTGCTGTTCCTGGGTCCGCTGGGCCACAACCTGCAGCTTGTCGAGTTGAAGAACGGTCACAGGGATCTGCTTGCCGTCTTCCATGAAAAGGCGGGTCATCCCGACCTTCTTTGCAATAACGCCTGAGCGCAACATAAGTCCGTGCCCCCCTTACGCTTGCAGTTTGATTTCGACGTCCACGCCAGCGGCGAGGTCGAGCTTCATCAGCGCGTCCACGGTCTGGGGCGTCGGATCCACGATGTCGAGAAGACGCTTGTGCGTGCGGATCTCGAACTGGTCGCGGGATTTCTTGTCCACGTGCGGGCCACGCAGAACGGTGAATTTTTCGATCTTGTTCGGCAGCGGGATGGGCCCGCGCACGGAAGCGCCTGTGCGCTTTGCGGTGTTGACGATTTCCTGGGTGGAGGCATCAAGCACCCGGTAGTCAAACGCCTTCAGGCGAATGCGGATGTTCTGGCTCTGAGCGGCCATGGTGTTCCCCTTATCCTCGGGGTGTCGGTCGGATTGGAGGAGGTGAGCTCATCCCGCCCCCTCGTCGCGCCGTATGGTAACACGTGGGAAGCCCGCGTGAATCACGCGGGCTTGGTGTTGGGCGGGGTATAGGGGAAGGTGGTGGGGGTGGCAAGGGGGAACGCAAGCTTATCAGGTTATGGTTTTTTTCGATAGCTGAAGTCTGGCGCAAGAGAAATGTCGACAGCCGCTATAGCGTCGAGACCAATAGACTAACTCTCGAATTTTCGATCAACTGTCTGACTTGCTGCTCAACTGAACTCGGCACGATAATCCTGCGACAAGTCTCCAGAACATGCCGCCCGCCAAACCTATCAAATTTGAGGGTTTGCTCAGCTAGTGAGTACTCTCCAGTTGGGTAGGTCAGCTTCCTCTCGAAGAAATCTGGGTCAATACTGTTGATTGCATCAAGCTCATGCCCCGAAAGACGGCTAGTCATCGCGACCCCATCCAACATCATGTTCCCAACTATTCTCCATTCTCGCTGCCTATAATAGTCAAGAAGGTCACCATACTTGACGTCATCCGTTGGGTAAAAGTAACCGAATGTCGCCCTCAGTGAAGATAGCAAATCCTCTATTGGTTGATTACCGTACTCAAGACAGCTAATCAGCCTCTTTCCCTCACTGGTCCCGAATAGGTAATGAGAAACTTGCCCATCAGCCAGGTCGATGTGGATAGGTTCTTGTGAATTGGAGCTACTGGAAATGTTCTTAAGCTTAACAAGCCTTTCCAATATTGTTTGTACCTCGCCCAGCCGCGACAAGATCGACGCTGCAGCGGTTTCTGCTGAACCGAGTGGTCCCTTAATTGGCACGTAGAAGACCGGTATTGCACCAAGCTTTCTCAGCTCACTTTGCTCCCACTCCAAAGCAAAAGGTCCAAACAGCTCACTGTGCTGCTCCAGTTCCGCCTCCGCGAGTTCGGTAAAGCAAATTCGTTTCTGATAAATGGTAGCCACATCACCATGGGTTCCGTCTGCCAGGCGTTCCGCGAATTCAATTCGCTCAGGCGTGAGTAGAAGGCCGGTATCAATTAATGACTTCAAGATAAGAAGCTCTTTGCGAAAATCATCGGTTTCGATGGAGGCTTTCCGCCTTGCAAAGGAGTGATAAAAGTATCGCTATTGAGGCTGCATGGGTTCTTCGAGACCAATTAAATTTTCTCTGGTTTTCCTGTTCAATAAGATGAACGTTGAAGGTCTTAGACAAAAAAGAACAACTTCGACAACCTTACTAACCGCAAACAGCAGAACAAGAAAAAGGCCGCCCCGGTGTGGGACGGCTTTCTGGTTATCTCAACCGGGTGCTGCCTCTCTGGCTTTCATCGTTGCTGCGCAACGACTGCCGCCAGGTGAGGCACACTCGGTGTGGATTTCTTAAATCACTCTGTGATTTTAGAAACCACACCGGCACCCACAGTCCGGCCACCCTCGCGGATAGCAAACCGCAGGCCCTGCTCCATCGCGATCGGCGCGATCAGTTCGACGCCGAAGGACACGTTGTCGCCCGGCATGACCATTTCCGTACCTTCAGCCAGCTGAACCGTGCCGGTCACGTCCGTCGTGCGGAAGTAGAACTGCGGGCGGTAGTTGGCGAAGAACGGGGTGTGACGGCCACCTTCTTCCTTGGTCAGGATGTAGGCTTCGGCTTCGAACTTGGTGTGCGGGGTCACGGAGCCCGGCTTGCACAGCACCTGGCCACGCTCAACGCCGTCACGGTCGATGCCGCGCAGCAGGGCGCCGATGTTGTCGCCTGCTTCGCCGGAATCCAGCAGCTTGCGGAACATTTCCACGCCTGTGCAGGTCGTCTTTTGCGTGTCGCGGATGCCGACGATTTCGATCTCGTCGCCCACGTTGATCACGCCACGCTCCACACGACCGGTCACAACCGTACCACGGCCGGAGATCGAGAACACGTCTTCCACAGGCATCAGGAACGGCTGATCCACGGCGCGCTCGGGCGTCGGGATGTAGCTGTCGACCGCTTCCATCAGCTTCTTAATGGATTCCTCACCAATTTCTGGTGTGGTGCCTTCCATCGCTGCAAGGGCGGAGCCAGGGATGACCGGGATGTCATCGCCGGGGTACTCGTAGCTGCTTAGCAGTTCGCGGATTTCCATTTCCACGAGCTCCAGCAGTTCCTCGTCGTCCACCTGGTCGACCTTGTTCATGTAGACAACCATGTGCGGAATGCCCACCTGGCGGCCCAGCAGGATGTGCTCGCGTGTCTGAGGCATCGGGCCGTCGGCCGCGTTCACCACCAGGATCGCGCCGTCCATCTGAGCGGCACCGGTGATCATGTTCTTGACGTAGTCGGCGTGGCCGGGGCAGTCGACATGCGCGTAGTGACGACCTTCGGTCTCGTATTCCACGTGCGCGGTCGAAATGGTGATCCCGCGGGCCTTCTCTTCGGGCGCGCCGTCGATCTGGTCATACGCCTGGAAGTCACCAAAATACTTGGTGATCGCCGCCGTCAGCGTCGTCTTCCCGTGGTCAACGTGACCAATCGTGCCGATGTTCACATGCGGCTTCGTGCGTTCAAACTTTTCCTTTGCCATGGGTGTGGCTCCTTTTTGGGTCGGGGGCGGGCCATAGGCCCGCCTTACATGTGGGTCGTAAGGTGGGCGCGTCGCCCACCCTTGTTGTCAAAATCAGGCGTACTTCGCCTGGATTTCTTCTGAGATGTTGCCCGGAACGGCCTCGTAGTGGTCGAATTGCATGGTGAACTGGGCACGACCCGAGGACATCGAACGCAGGGTGTTGATGTAGCCGAACATGTTCGCCAGCGGCACCATTGCGTCGATCGCGATCGCATTGCCGCGGTTCTCTTGGCCAGACACCTGGCCCCGACGGGACGTCAGGTCACCAATGATGCCACCGGTGTATTCTTCCGGCGTGATCACCTCGACCTTCATGATCGGTTCCAAGAGCTTTGCACCGGCCTTCTTCATGCCTTCGCGCATGCCCATGCGCGCAGCAATCTCGAACGCCAGAACGCTGGAGTCCACATCGTGGAACTTGCCGTCGATCAGGGCGACCTTGAAGTCGATCACCGGGAAGCCCGCAAGCGGACCACTGTCCATGACAGAGTTGATGCCCTTTTCCACGCCGGGGATGTATTCCTTCGGCACGGCACCGCCAACAATGCGGGATTCGAAGGAGTAGCCTTCGCCCGGCTCTGTTGGGGAGATGATCATCTTCACCTCGGCGAACTGACCCGAACCACCCGACTGCTTCTTGTGGGTGTAGGTATGCTCCACCTCGTGACCAATGGTCTCGCGGTAGGCCACCTGAGGGGCACCGATGTTGGCTTCGACCTTGAATTCACGCTTCAGGCGATCCACCAGAATGTCGAGGTGAAGTTCGCCCATGCCTTTCATGATGGTCTGACCGGATTCCATATCCGTTTCCACGCGGAAGGAAGGATCTTCTGCCGCCAGACGCGCAAGGCCTTGTGACATCTTTTCCTGGTCGCCCTTGGTCTTGGGCTCCACCGCGATCTCGATCACCGGATCGGGGAAGTTCATCGTTTCCAGGATCACCGGATCGTTCTTGTCGCAAAGCGTGTCACCGGTTGTGGTGTTCTTCAGACCACCCAGCGCGATGATGTCGCCTGCATAAGCTTCGGTGATTTCGTCCCGATCGTTGGAGTGCATCATCATCATACGACCAACGCGCTCGTTGTTGCCTTTGGTCGAGTTCAGCATCGAGTCGCCCTTGTTCAGGGTGCCCGAATAGACGCGGACGAAGGTCAGCGAGCCCACGAAGGGGTCGTTCATGATTTTGAACGCAAGACCAGAGAACGCCATGTCGTCGTCTGCACGACGCGCGATGGTCCGCTCTTCTTCTTCATCGCCGGGTTTGAAGCCCATATAGTCGACCACATCCAGCGGGCTGGGCAGATAGTCGATCACGGCGTTCAGCAGGGGCTGCACACCTTTGTTCTTGAACGCAGAGCCGCCCAGAACTGGGACAAAATCCAGCGCCAGCGTGCCCTTGCGCAGCAGTTTGCGCAGGGTTGGCACGTCGGGCTCGTTGCCTTCCAGATAGGCTTCCATGGCGTCGTCGTCTTGCTCAACAGCGGCTTCGATCATCTTCTCGCGCCATTCGTTGGCCATGTCCTGCAGCGCGGCACGGATCGGGGCCTTGACCCAGGAGGCACCAAGGTCTTCACCCTGCCACAGCCATTCTTCCATGGTCACGAGGTCCACGAGGCCTTCCAGCTCAGTCTCGGCACCAATCGGAATTCCAACGGGCACTGGGCGCGCACCTGTGCGGTCTTCGATCATCTTCACGCAGTTGAAGAAGTCGGCACCGATCTTGTCCATCTTGTTGACAAAGACCATGCGCGGCACCTTGTAGCGGTCAGCCTGACGCCAAACCGTTTCGGTCTGGGGTTCGACACCCGCGTTGGCGTCGAGCACACATACAGCACCGTCGAGAACCGCCAGCGAACGCTCAACTTCGATGGTGAAGTCAACGTGGCCGGGGGTGTCGATGATGTTCAGGCGGTGCTTTTCGGTTTCAGCCGTTTGGCCGTCCTCGGTACGCTCCCAGAAAGTGGTCGTCGCAGCGGAGGTGATGGTGATCCCGCGTTCCTGCTCCTGCTCCATCCAGTCCATGGTGGCGGCACCGTCGTGCACTTCACCAATGTTGTGGGACTTGCCTGTGTAGTACAGGATACGTTCGGAACAGGTTGTCTTGCCGGCATCGATGTGGGCCATGATGCCGAAGTTGCGGTAGCGGTCGAGTGGATAATCGCGTGCCATGGGGCTGCTTTCCTCAAGGGTCGTATGAAAGGGTCAGGGGCCACGCGCATCGCGGCCCCGATCTCTTGGTTCTTACCAGCGGTAGTGGCTGAACGCCTTGTTGGCGTCGGCCATCTTGTGGGTGTCTTCGCGCTTTTTCACGGCGGTACCACGGGACTGGACAGCATCCAGCAGCTCGCCCGCGAGGCGCTCTTCCATGGTGTTTTCGTTGCGCGAACGGGACGCTTTGATCAGCCAGCGGATCGCCAACGCCTCACGACGCTCGGGGCGCACTTCGACGGGCACCTGGTAGGTGGCACCACCGACGCGGCGCGAGCGCACTTCGACGGAAGGTTTGATGTTGTCGAGCGTTTCGTGGAACACTTCAACGGGCGCGCGCTTGATCTTGTCCTCGACGCGGGTCAGGGCGTTGTAGACAATGCGCTCTGCAACCGACTTTTTGCCGTCGATCATCAGGTTGTTCATGAATTTGGTCAGCACCAGATCACCATACTTGGCGTCGGGCAGGACTTCGCGTTTTTCAGCGGCGTGGCGGCGTGACATGTGTTTGTCTTCCTCTTGGCGGGGGCGGACCGCAGGTCCGCCTTACGGGTCATTACGTAAGGGGGGCGTGTCGCCCACCCATGACGGAGATTACTTCGGACGCTTGGCACCGTACTTGGAACGGCGCTGCTTGCGGTCCTTAACGCCCTGCGTATCCAGAACGCCGCGCAGGATGTGGTAACGCACACCGGGAAGGTCCTTCACACGGCCGCCACGGATCAGAACAACGGAGTGTTCCTGCAGGTTGTGGCTTTCACCGGGGATGTACGAAATCACTTCGTAACCGTTGGTCAGGCGCACCTTGGCCACTTTCCGCATCGCCGAGTTCGGCTTCTTCGGGGTGGTGGTGTAGACCCGGGTGCAAACGCCACGCTTCTGCGGGCACTGGTCCAGGTGCATGGATTTGGAACGTTTAATTTTGGGCTGACGCGGCTTGCGGATCAGCTGTTGGATCGTTGGCATTCAGACTTCCTCGTCTTTGCTCTCACATGGGTGCACGAGGGGCTCCCCATGCGGTTTCGAATTTCTGCGCCTCGCCTTACGACAAAGCACTTAACCCGCGATGTTCCCGTACCGAGGTGAACATGGCGGTTGGGCTACAGAGGGTCGGACCAGCAGTAGGTCGGACCTTGACCACTTCAGTTTTGATTTCTGGCATGCAGGGAATCCCCGCAGGTCAGGATGTGCGGCGTATAGGAGGTTGCCCCTGCGCTGTCAACAGCAGTGCATTAAGGCAGTTGCGCCTTGCCAGCAGGCCCGCACGCATCCCATAGTTGAGGCGTCATCCCGCGAGGTTCAAGATCACATGCAAGCCATCGGATTGTGCCGGTTTTCCTACCCCGCGCTGGGTGGCTACCAGGTCCAGCACGAGACCATCGAAGAGCGTATGGCCTACCTCTTAGCCGACGAGCGTCTCGAAGAACGCTTTCGTCTGTTCGAAACCGTCGCCCTGCCCTGCCTGCGGGCTCAGACCGACCCCGACTTTCACCTTGTGATCCTGATCGGGGACCAGTTTCCAAAACTGCACGAGGAACGGCTTGAAGCACTGATTGAGGACTTGCCGCAGGCCCTGATCCACAAGGAACCACCGCGCAAGCACCGCGAGGTGGCTGCAGATGTGTTGAACCAGTCCCGGCTGGACCCGTCCAAACCCTGCCTGCAGTTTCGGTATGACGATGATGACGCAGTCGCCGTCGACTTCATCGAAAAGCTGCGGCAAACGGCAGAGGACTGTGCACCCCTTCTCAAACGCCACAGGTCCGTCGCGTTTGACTGGAACGGCGGGGTTGCGGCCTCTTTCGGCACAGACGGGATTCACGTAGGCGAATACCAAACGCCATATTTCGTTGCAGCCCTTGGCATGTATGTGCGCGGCAACTGTGAGCGGACCATCATGAATTTTGCGCACAACAAGATCCACCGGCACATGCCGACGGTGACGCATGCGGACAAGAACATGTTTGTGCGCGGGCTGAACGCCTACAACGACTCCCGTCAGGGAAAGGTTGCGGCCATCCCGGTCGCCCCCGCGACAGCGGAGGAAGAGGCAATGTTCCGTGACCGCTTTGCCATTGACGCAAATCACGTGCGCCGGGTGTTTTCAGCCTCGTAGCCTGCGCTCGCGGTAAAGCGTGAAGAGCCCCGTCGCGACAACGATCAATGCTCCCAACATGGTGAGCGGCCCGGGCCAGTCGCCAAAGACCACCCAACCGACGATCAAGGCCCAGACCAGCCCACTGTAGCGATAAGAGGCCGTGAAAGACGGGTCCGCCACGCGCATGACCCGGACCGAAAAATAGTACCCACCCAGAATGAACACCGCCGCCCCAAGGATCAGCAGGCCTTCGTTCACGCCAATTGGCACCCAGGGCTGAAAGAAGGACGCAATTCCGAAGGGGATGGTGACACCAACAGCCGTGGCCAAAGTCACCGTGATGGATGGCACGTCGGGCGACAATTGCCGCGTGATAAGGTCGCGCGCTGTCACCATTGCAACGGCAATCAGCGCGTAAATCGACCAGACGGAAAAGCCGTCCGTGCCCGGCTGCACAATCAACATCACACCGCACAGACCCACCGCAATCGCCGCCATGCGTTGCCATCCGACTGGCTCTTTCAGAAACAGCGCCGCCCCAAGGGTCACTGTCAAAGGCAAAGCCTGCAGAATGGCGGTGACATTCGCAAGCGGCATGTGAAACAGGGCCGACAGGAAGAAATAGGCGGTCAGGACCTCCGTCATGCTACGCAGACCAATCAACCACCAATCCCGGCGTGCAATGTTGAAATGCAAGGTACCGAGCTTGCCCCGCAACCCGATGATCAGGACCGTGGTCAACAACCCGCGCAGAAACAGCAATTGAAACAGCGGCACAACGCCGGCCAGCAGCTTCACAAAAGTGTCGTTGAAGGTGAAACAGGCCATGGAGGCCATCATTAACAGCGCGCCAAGCGTATTGGGTGACATAGGCTCAGACGCTCCGGCTGGCTGAGGGTTTGCGCGCAGTTAGAACCAGCTTGCCCGGGGATGCAATGGGGCCAGCCCTACCAGCGGCCCGAGGCCCCTCCACCACCGGATGACCCGCCGCCAAAGCTGCTGGAGGACCCGCTGGAGAGTCGCGAGATCGTATAGTCGCTTTCGTTTTCGTAGTTGCAATGTGAACACGTCACACGCTTGCGGCCGAGGCCCGTTGAGGATTTCGTGGCTGACCGGATGGTACGGCGTGTCTGTTCTAGGCCCCGTTGCCCGCAGTTGGGACAAGTTCGGAACCGCGCCATCTTGTCTCCGATCCAGCGTCGCCCGAAGAACAGGCCGAATACTGCCACAAAGACGCCGATCAGCCAGCCACCACTGTCCTGCTTTGGAGGTTCTTCGCCACCAAGGAAGGGCGTGACGATGGTGTTTATCGTGGCAGTTGTGCCCTGCTTGATCCCCCTGGCGTAGTCGTCGTTCTTGAAGTGCGGCAGGAAATCACCATCCACCACGCGGGCAGCTGCCTTGTCCCAGTCGCGCCCAAAAGCAGCACCCAATTCGATCCGCATCGCGCGGTCCTCGCGCAGCACCATAACCAGCACGCCATCGTTGCGGTCCTTGTCACCGATGCCCCATTCGTTGAAGAGCGCAGTGGCGAACTCTTCCATCTTCAGATTTGGCGCATAGACGGATTGGGACTTGAGCGTCAGCACGGTCATCTCAACGCCCGTATCGTCCCGCAGGGTCTGCAACTGCTTTGACAGCGTGGCCTCATCGGCATCGCTGAGCAGATCCGCATAGTCGTTTACGGTCGTGTTCTGGTAATTCGGAAATGTTTGCGCGACGGCCGCACCCGCCCAAAAGAACAATAAAATCAGATAACTACGCATAGATCCTCGCCAATCAGTAACATCAAAATCAAAGGGACGCGGGAAATATCGGATGCGCCGCCTTGGGAAAGCATAGGGGCGAGTGGCGCAAGAAATCAATCTTTGCGCTGATTGAGTTTGACTGGAGCTCTGCCTCTGGCTCCGCTCCAACACCCAACGCGACCCGGGTGGCTCTGTTCAAACGCAACGTGCTTTAGCAAAAAGAAAGCCCCCGGCACGCGGGGCGACGGGGGCTTTCGAAAGTACTTGAGGACGTACCTATTCGCGGCTTTCGTCGTCCATGATCACAGTGTCAAAGACGTCACCGCCAACAATGTCGTCACCCATTTCAGGGGCGGCAAGGGCTGCTGCGGCCTCGGCCTCTTCGCGGCGCGCATCAATGACCACATTGTCACGATCCTGAGCGACGCGGCGCATCTGCTGGGTCGCCCCACCGGTGCCCGCCGGGATCAGGCGACCCACGATGACGTTTTCCTTGAGACCCACCAACTTGTCTTTCTTACCCTGCACGGAGGCTTCGGTAAGAACGCGCGTGGTCTCCTGGAAGGAGGCAGCAGAGATGAAGCTGCGGGTTTGCAGCGACGCCTTGGTGATGCCCAACAGAATGGGCTCGCCCTTGGCTTCGCGGCCACCTTTGGCCAGCGCTTTCTCGTTCGCGGCATCAAACTCCTGCTTGTCGACGTGTTCGCCCTTGAGCAGCGTGGTGTCCCCGCTCTCCTGGATCTCCCACTTCTGCAGCATCTGACGCACGATGACCTCGATGTGCTTGTCGTTGATCTTCACGCCCTGCAGGCGATAGACCTCTTGCACCTCGTTGATCATGTAGTCCGCCAGCGCCTCAACACCCATGATGGACAGAATGTCATGCGGGGCCGGGTTGCCGTCCATGATGTAGTCGCCCTTCTGGACAAAATCACCTTCCGCAACCGGGATGTGCTTGCCCTTGGGCACCATGTATTCGACCTTGGTGTCCGCTTCTTCGGAGGACTCGATCGCAATGCGACGCTTGTTCTTGTAGTCCTTGCCGAACCGCACATAACCGTCGATTTCCGCGATGATGGCGTGATCCTTGGGACGACGTGCCTCAAAGAGTTCGGCCACACGCGGCAGACCACCGGTGATGTCCTTGGTCTTGGCACCCTCACGCGGGATACGCGCGACAACGTCACCGGCCTGGATCTCGGTCCCGTCCTCGACGGACAGGATCGCATCCACGGACATCGGGTAGGTCACCGGGTTGCCAGCATCATTGCGGACAGGCTCCCCATCGCCATCGACCAGGATGATCTCTGGCTTGAGCTCGTTACCTTTGGGTGCCGCGCGCCAGTCGATCACGATCTTCTGGGTCATGCCGGTGGCATCGTCAGTCTCGTCCCGCACAGCAATACCGCTGACAAGGTCCACGAACTTGGTTGTACCGGTCTTTTCCGCAATGATCGGCAGCGTGTAGGGGTCCCACTCAAAGAGCTTGTCGCCCCGCGCCACATCCTGACCGTCCTTGACGAACAGCTTGGAACCATAGCCGATCTTGTGGTTTGCGCGCTCCTCACCGTTTTCGCCCTGGATCAGCATCTTCATATTGCGGCCCATCACCATGGTCTCGCCCGCGGCGTTCTCAAGGGTCTGGGCGTTCTCGAACACGATCCTGCCTTCCTGAGAGGCCTCAAGGAAGGACTGCTGGCCACCCTGCGCAACACCACCAATGTGGAAGGTCCGCATGGTCAGCTGCGTGCCGGGTTCACCGATAGACTGCGCCGCGATGATGCCCACCGCTTCGCCCTGGTTCACCAGCGTACCACGCGCCAGGTCACGACCGTAGCACTGGGCGCAGACGCCCTCTTCGGCCTCACAGGTCAGCGGGCTGCGGATGCGCGCGGACTGAACGCCCGCCTCATCAATAGCATCGGCCATGCGTTCGTCGATCAGCACGCCCTTGGCAACCAGCACCTCGTCGGTGCCAGGCTTGACGATATCGTCTGCCGCCACACGGCCCAACAGACGCTCCGCCAGCGATGCAACAACTTCACCGTCGTTCACAGCCGCCTCAGCGGTGATCGCGTTCTCAGTGCCGCAATCGTCCATGCGCACGATGCAGTCTTGGGCCACGTCCACCAGACGGCGGGTCAGGTAACCGGAGTTCGCAGTCTTCAAAGCCGTGTCCGACAGACCCTTACGGGCACCGTGGGTGGAGTTGAAGTACTCCAGAACGGTCAGACCTTCTTTAAAGTTCGAGATGATCGGTGTCTCGATGATGTCGCCGTTCGGCTTCGCCATCAGGCCGCGCATCCCGCCCAGCTGCTTCATCTGCGTGACAGACCCCCGCGCACCGGAGTGGGCCATCATGTAGACCGAGTTCGGTTCCATCTCCGCGCCACTGTCGTCGCGCCGATCGGCAGAGATCGAGCCCATCATGGCGTCGGTGACCTTGTCGTTACACTTTGACCAGGCATCGACCACCTTGTTGTACTTTTCACCCTGCGTGATCAGGCCGTCCATGTACTGCTGTTCGAAATCCTTCACCTGATCGCGGGTCTCTTCGACGAGCCCCCACTTGGTTTCAGGGATCAGCATGTCGTCTTTGCCAAAGGAGATACCGGCCTTAAAGGCCTCCTTGAAGCCCATGGACATGATCTGGTCACAGAAGATCACGGACTCTTTCTGACCGCAGTAGCGGTAGACGGTGTCGATGACCTGCTGCACTTCTTTCTTGCGGAGCAGACGGTTGACCAGCTCAAACGGTGCCTTGGCGTTCATCGGCAGAAGCGCACCCAGACGCACGCGGCCCGGGGTGGTTTCGAACCGTTGCATCACCTCGTTGCCTTCCTCATCGATCTGAGGAATGCGCGCGGTGATCTTGGCGTGCAGATGCACTTCGCCCGCGTCTAGCGCATGCTGGACCTCTTCAACGGTGCCAAAGATCTTGCCTTCGCCCTTCATGCCTTCGCGTTCGAGGGTCGTGTAGTAGAGACCCAGGATCATATCCTGCGAGGGCACAATGATCGGGCTACCGTTGGCTGGCGATAGCACGTTGTTGGTGGACATCATCAGCACACGGGCTTCAAGCTGGGCTTCCAACGAAAGCGGCACGTGAACAGCCATCTGGTCGCCATCAAAGTCAGCGTTAAAGGCCGAACACACAAGCGGGTGCAGCTGAATGGCCTTGCCTTCAATGAGGACAGGCTCAAACGCCTGAATGCCAAGACGGTGCAGCGTCGGCGCACGGTTCAGCATCACGGGGTGTTCGCGGATGACCTCGTCAAGAATGTCCCAAACCTCCGGGCGCTCTTTCTCAACCAGCTTCTTGGCTTGCTTGACCGTCGAGGACAGCCCTTTGGCCTCAAGCCGCGAGTAGATGAACGGCTTGAAGAGCTCCAAGGCCATCTTCTTGGGCAACCCACACTGATGCAGCTTAAGTTCCGGCCCGGTCACGATGACCGAACGGCCAGAGAAGTCGACCCGCTTACCCAAAAGGTTCTGGCGGAAACGGCCCTGCTTGCCTTTGAGCATGTCCGACAGCGATTTCAGCGGACGCTTGTTGGCACCCGTGATGACACGGCCCCGGCGGCCGTTGTCGAACAGAGCATCAACGGATTCCTGCAGCATCCGCTTTTCGTTGCGGACGATGATGTCAGGCGCGCGCAGTTCAATCAGACGCTTCAGTCGGTCGTTCCGGTTGATCACACGACGGTAAAGGTCGTTGAGGTCGGACGTTGCAAAACGACCGCCGTCCAGCGGCACCAACGGGCGCAGTTCTGGCGGGATCACAGGGATCACGGTCAGAACCATCCATTCCGGGCGGTTGCCGGACTCGAGGAAGCTCTCAACCACCTTCAGGCGCTTGATGATCTTCTTGGGCTTCAGCTCGCCTGTGGCTTCTTTCAGCTCTTCGCGCAGTTGGTCAGCCTCGGCTTCGAGGTCGATCTGGCTCAGCATCTCGCGGATCGCTTCGGCACCGATGTTCGCCGTGAAGGCGTCCATGCCGTAAGCGTCTTGGGCGTCCATGTACTCTTCTTCGGTCATCATCTGACCGTAGGTGAGGTCCGTCAGGCCCGGTTCGATGACCACGTAGTTCTCAAAGTACAGCACCCGCTCCAGATCGCGCAGGGTCATGTCCAGCATCAGACCGATGCGGGAGGGCAGCGATTTCAGGAACCAGATGTGTGCCACGGGGCTCGCCAGTTCGATGTGGCCCATCCGCTCGCGGCGCACTTTCTGAAGGGTTACTTCCACGCCGCACTTTTCGCAGACAACGCCGCGATACTTCATGCGCTTGTATTTGCCGCAGAGGCATTCGTAGTCCTTGATCGGGCCAAAGATGCGCGCGCAGAACAGACCGTCACGCTCGGGCTTGAACGTCCGATAGTTGATCGTCTCGGGCTTCTTAATCTCGCCAAAGGACCAGCTGAGGATCCGCTCGGGCGAAGCCAGAGAGACCTTGATCTCATCAAACACCTTTTGCGGCGTCAGCGGGTTGAACGGGTTGTTTGTCAGTTCCTGGTTCATTCGGAAACCTCTACCAATTCGGGGCAGACGAAAAAGTCTGCACGATTGTAATTTCTTTGGGACATCGGACCTTTGATCACGATCCCTTCGAGTGCCTCTAGTGGCGGGGCAGAAATACGTTGACGGTCCGATACACATTCAGTGAAGAGGTCCGAGCCGTTTGAGTTCCAAACGGCAAGAACCTTCGAACCATCACGCGTGTCACGATAGTCGGCACCGCCGACTATCTGACACGCCATGAGGGGCGTTGTCGTCATTGCAACGACCACCGCGTTCCTCACTCATCCACCTCCGCATCCAGGAGTTCCATATTCAGGCCGAGGCCGCGGACTTCCTTGACGAGAACGTTAAAGCTCTCGGGAACGCCCGCCTCAAAATTGTCCTCGCCCTTGACGATGCTTTCATAGACCTTGGTCCGGCCCGCCACGTCGTCCGATTTCACCGTCAGCATCTCCTGCAGGGTGTAGGCGGCACCATAGGCTTCCAGAGCCCAAACCTCCATTTCCCCGAAACGCTGGCCGCCGAACTGCGCCTTACCACCCAGCGGCTGCTGCGTAACAAGGGAGTACGGACCGGTTGAGCGCGCGTGGATCTTGTCGTCCACCAGGTGGTGCAGCTTCAGCAGGTACTTCACACCCACCGTCACCGGACGGCTGAACTGCTCACCTGTGCGACCGTCAAAGAGGACCGACTGGCCGGAGGTGTCGAACCCTGCACGTTCCAGCGCGTCGTTCACATCCAGCTCTTTCGCGCCGTCAAAGACCGGCGTGGCGATCGGCACACCGCGTGTGACGTTGCCTGCGGCTTCCACCAGCGTTTCCTCGTCCATGCCCTTGATGCCTTCGTCATAGACGTCTTCACCATAAGCAAGGCTCAGCGCATCGCGTACCGGGGTCAGATCACCGCTGCGGCGGTATTCCTGCAGCGCCTCATCGACGTTCACGCCCAGACCGCGTGCGGCCCAGCCCATGTGCGTCTCAAGGATCTGCCCGACGTTCATGCGCGACGGCACACCCAACGGGTTGAGGCAGAAGTCGACTGGCGTACCATCCGCGAGGAACGGCATGTCCTCCATCGGCACCACCTTGGAAATCACACCTTTGTTGCCGTGACGACCGGCCATCTTATCGCCTGGCTGCAGCTTGCGCTTCACCGCCACGAAGACCTTGACCATCTTCATCACGCCCGGAGGCAGATCGTCGCCACGGCGGACTTTTTCCACCTTGTCTTCGAACCGCGCGTCGAGTGTCCGCTTCTGGATCTCGTATTGCTCGTTCAGGGCTTCGACGATCTTGGCATCGTCTTCGTCCTCAAGGGCAAGCTGCCACCACTGACCACGGGTCAGCTGTTCGTCCAGCAGTTCGGCGTCGATCACGGACTTCGGCTTCACGCCTTTCGGGCCTTTCACGGCCACCTTGCCCATGATCATCTCGCGCAGACGCGCATAGATGTTGCGATCAAGAATGGCCAATTCGTCGTCCCGGTCACGGGCCAGACGCTCAACTTCCTCACGCTCGATCTGCAGTGCACGTTCGTCCTTTTCCACACCGTGGCGGTTAAAGACGCGTACCTCGACAACCGTGCCAAAGTCACCCGGCTTAACACGCAGCGAGGTGTCGCGCACGTCCGATGCCTTTTCACCAAAGATTGCGCGCAGCAGCTTTTCTTCTGGCGTCATCGGGCTTTCGCCCTTGGGGGTGATCTTGCCTACGAGGATATCGCCCGGCTCCACGTCCGCACCGATGTAGACGATGCCCGCCTCGTCGAGGTTGCGCAGGGCTTCCTCGCCGACGTTCGGAATGTCGCGGGTGATCTCTTCCGGCCCCAGCTTGGTGTCACGGGCGGCGACTTCGAATTCCTCAATGTGGATCGAGGTGAAGACGTCGTCACGGGAAACCCGCTCGGAGATCAGGATCGAGTCCTCATAGTTGTAGCCGTTCCACGGCATAAACGCGACGACCACGCTCTTGCCCAGCGCCAGTTCACCCATATCGGTGGACGGCCCATCGGCAATCACCTGACCTTTGCCAACCATGTCACCCACCTTCACCAGCGGGCGCTGGTTGATGCAGGTGTTCTGGTTGGAGCGCTGGAACTTGCGCATGCGGTAGATGTCCACGCCCGCATCACCCAGCTCCAGGTCCTCGGTTGCCCGGATCACGATACGCGATGCATCAACCTGGTCGATGACCCCTGCCCGCTTGGCCATGATGGCCGCACCAGAATCGCGTGCCACGGCTTCCTCAATGCCCGTTCCCACAAGCGGTGCTTCCGCCTGCAGCAAAGGCACAGCCTGCCGCTGCATGTTCGATCCCATCAAGGCGCGGTTCGCGTCGTCGTTCTCAAGGAACGGGATCAGCGATGCGGCGACGGAGACCAACTGCTTGGGCGACACGTCGATCAGATCGACGCTTTCCGACGGAGCCAGCGTGTATTCACCGGACTGACGTGTGTTCACGAACTCATTGGTGAACTTGCCTTTGTCGTCGATGGACGCGTTTGCCTGCGCCACGGTGTGACGCATTTCCTCGGTCGCGGACATGTAGTGCACTTCGTCCGTCACCTGCCCGCTTTCAACTTTGCGGTAAGGTGTTTCGATGAAGCCATACTTGTTCACGCGGGCAAAGGTGGCCAGCGAGTTGATCAGACCAATGTTCGGCCCTTCCGGCGTTTCAATCGGGCACATCCGGCCATAGTGGGTCGGGTGTACGTCGCGCACTTCAAAACCCGCACGTTCACGCGTCAGGCCGCCCGGCCCAAGCGCCGACAGGCGACGCTTATGCGTCACTTCAGACAGCGGGTTGGTCTGGTCCATGAACTGCGACAACTGCGAGGAGCCAAAGAATTCACGCACAGCTGCGGCAGCCGGCTTGGCGTTGATCAGGTCCTGCGGCATCACCGTGTCGATTTCGACCGACGACATGCGTTCCTTGATCGCACGCTCCATCCGCAACAGACCCACGCGGTACTGGTTCTCCATCAGTTCCCCAACGGAACGTACGCGGCGGTTGCCGAGGTGGTCGATGTCGTCGATGTCGCCACGGCCGTCGCGCAGATCGACCAGAGCCTTCACGCAAGCCACGATGTCTTCGCGGTCCAGCGTGCGCTGGGTGTCTTCCTTGTCGAGGTCGAGACGCATGTTCATCTTCACGCGGCCAACCGCCGACAGATCATAGCGCTCTGAATCGAAGAACAGCGTATCGAACAGGGCAGATGCCGCCTCCACGGTGGGCGGCTCGCCTGGGCGCATAACGCGGTAGATGTCCATCAGCGCGGTGTCGCGGTTCATGTTTTTGTCCTGCGCCATGGTGTTGCGCATGTAAGGACCAACGTTGACGTTATCGATGTCCAACAGCGGGATCTCGGTGATCCCGGCATCGATCAGCTCCTTCGCGGTGCCGCCAATCAGCTCGCCGTCCTTGTCGTACTCCAGCGTCAGCTCATCCCCGGCCTCGACATAGATCGCGCCGGTTTCTTCGTTGATGATGTCCTTGGCCGAGAACTTGCCGACGATATGCTCAAACGGCAAAAGCAGCTCTTTGACCTTGCCTTCGTCGATCAGCTTCTTGACCGCGCGGGGCGTGACCTTCTTGCCCGCCTCGAACAGCACATCACCAGTCTTGGCGTCGACAATGTCATAGGTCGGACGCGTGCCACGCACACGGTCGGGGAAGAACGGGGCGACCCAGCCCTTGTTCTTCTTCAACTTGTAAGTGACCGTCTCATAGTAGGCATCCATGATGCCTTCCTGATCCAGACCCAGCGCATAGAGCAGCGTGGTAACCGGCAGCTTCCGGCGACGGTCGATGCGCGCAAACACGATGTCCTTGGCGTCGAATTCGAAGTCGAGCCAGGAGCCGCGGTAGGGAATAATCCGGCAAGCGAACAGGAGCTTGCCCGAGGAATGCGTCTTGCCCTTGTCATGGTCAAAGAACACGCCGGGGGAGCGGTGCATCTGGGAAACGATCACGCGCTCGGTGCCGTTCACGATGAACGTGCCATTCGGGGTCATCAGGGGCATATCGCCCATGAAGACGTCCTGTTCCTTGATGTCCTTGACGGACTTGGCACCGGTGTCTTCGTCCACATCAAAGACGATCAGACGCAAAGTCACCTTCAGCGGCGCAGAATAGGTCATGTCGCGCTGCTGGCATTCCTCTACGTCGTACTTCGGCTTTTCCAGCTCGTACTTGACGTATTCCAGAACGGAAGTCTCATTGAAGTCCTTGATCGGAAAGACCGACTGGAAGACCCCCATGATGCCTTCACCATCCGTCGGCTCAGGCGCATCGCCCGAGTTCAGGAACAGGTCATAGGAAGATTTCTGCACCTCGATGAGGTTCGGCATATCCAGAACTTCGCGGATTTTGCCATAATATTTACGGAGACGTTTCTGGCCAAGGAACGTTTGTGCCATGTGTCGG
Source organism: uncultured Sulfitobacter sp. (assembly GCA_963422245.2). Lineage (GTDB taxonomy): Bacteria > Pseudomonadota > Alphaproteobacteria > Rhodobacterales > Rhodobacteraceae > Sulfitobacter. The sequence continues at coordinate 337,946 of CAXMWW010000022.1, forward strand.
AACACCCTTTTCTCATACGCCATGCGCACCGTCGGGTCCCGGTACGGACAGCCAGCTGAGACGACATGGGAGCAATCCATCCTAGCCGCGCGGCCCAACGCCCGGCATCTCGACTGCGCCCCTGCCTTGGAAAGGGTCCTGCTGGGCCCTTGCCAAGAGAGGTTGTCGCACAACGCTTCGCCCCTCCCCTCGGTGACTGTGATTGGTCAGAGGGGGTGCAGGCTCCTTTTGATTGCACGACAGGAAAAGCGGCCTCGAATCGCTCGAAACCGCGTGAGGGCTCCAGATAGGACGGGAAAGGGGGAAACGCAAGGGGCAGGGCTATCGCTTTTGAGATTTGGTCGCGGTTCTGATGAGTTCGAGCATGAATGTATCCTGCCATCCGGCGCGTTTCAGCTTTCCTCGCATTGATCCTTTTGACGGTTCGGAGCGGGCGAGGTTGAGAGCGATGCGCCGTAGGATAGAGAGATTTTCGGGTCCGTTGTCTTTTCTGTTGCGCGCGGCGTCCTCGTTCATGGAGACGTCGAGCACCCAGTGAAGGCTGTTCTCGATACTCCAATGGGCGCGGGTGATGGACAGGAAACGCTCGGGAGAGAGCGGCGCGCTGATGAGGAAGTAGCGAGTTTGGCATGAGGTTTTATCGCCGACTTCGCGGGTGGCGACGACCTTTCCGATGGCCCTGAGCCCGGGCCAGTGATGCCGCTCGTCGAGCCAGGCAACGTCATGCGAGATCAACGCCTTGCGCGTCTCCAGTCGACCGTGTCCTGCGTCAACATTCTGATAAGTTTCACAGTTTTCGACATTTCCAGGATCATCCAGCCAGAGTGCCACATCCTCGTGCAGCGTCTCCTGATTGCGTTTCAGCGCCAGAACATAATCACCGCCAGCCTGCGTTACCGTCTCGGCTGTAGTGCGCTGCGTGTGCATAGCGTCCGCCGTCACAATCCGCCCCTTCAACGACAGCATGTTCAACAGCGCGGGCAGCGCCGTAATCTCGTTGGATTTTTCGTCAACAGCGACCTGCCCGAGTACGAGCCTGGCCTCAGCCGCAAAAGCCTGCACGAGGTGTAACGCCGACTGCTTCTTCGCCCTGTCGAAGGAGCGCCGCAACGACTTGCCATCAACCGCAATCACCTCGCCCAACTGGTCAGCGAACCCCTCTGTCAGGCGAAGCATCACTGACTGAAACGTGCCAGGATCGAGGGCGTTGAACAGGTCAGAGAACGCATCGTGGCTCGGTATTCCGTGCTTCAGTGTCATGAATGTGCGCAAAAACGGCTCTTTCGTCGTGCCAAATAGCGCCATGTCGCAGCAACCCTCGCCGCCACACATGGTCGACAACAGGCCGATCATAAGCATCTCATGAAGATCATGCCGTGTAGCGTTGCTCGTACGAGGGTCTTCAACGCCCTCAAAAATATGAGAAAAATCTTCCATCGCGGTCGCATCCTTTACTAATGACGCAATCCGTATGAATCCAATCAGACGTGATGCATAGTCAATATTTCAAAAGCGATTCCCCTGGACTGCTCCAGGATATCGAAAGAAATAGCTAGCTAGCGAGCGTGGTCAGGAAAAGATGGGATGTACATTCACTCTTTCGTTTGTCCCTGCTAGATACGCTGCCATCGAACAGTAATGTAGATTTTAGGCACCAGTATGAACAAGCAGTACGATATTTTGGCAGACTGTGAGTTTGGAGAGAGGGTTGCGGAGGAAGAAGCCGACGCACTTAGCGAGTACTTTGTTGAAACAGATAATTGGAAGAACGTTTTTTCAGGAAAGGTTGACATCGGATACGGACCTAAGGGTGCCGGAAAAAGCGCCCTCTATTCATTGCTTGTTCATAGGACTGACGAGCTATTTGATCGTGGAACAATCCTGATAGCAGGCGAAAACCCAAGAGGAGCTCCAGCCTTTCAGAACTTGTCCGTCGACCCCCCTGAAACAGAGGATGTATTCATCGGTCTTTGGAAAATGTATCTCCTGACACTCTTGAACAATGCTTTTGCATCCTACGGCGTAACAGGAGGCGACGTGGATAAACTCCGCAACTTTCTCGCCGCAGAGGGCTTAGCTGAAGTAGACAAATCACTCGGAACCTATGTCCAAAGCGCGCTGGACTATGTTCGTTCGTTCTTTACTAGAGAGGTAGAAGCCGTCGAAGGAGGCTTTACCTTCGATGTCGTGACCCAATTGCCCAACGGGGTTTCTGGAAAGATAACTTTTCGTGAACCGGGCCAAAGACAGAGGGAACAGGGATTTGTTTCTGTTGATGAGCTTTTTAGAACGGCAAATTCCGCGCTCGAAAAATCGGGGTTTGGTGTTTGGACGCTACTCGATCGGCTTGACGTAGCCTTTGCTGAAAATTCAACTCTTGAGAAGAATGCTCTAAGGGCGCTTTTTCGAACTTATCTTGATCTACTTGCATATGAGAAGATCAACCTGAAGATTTTTCTGAGAACTGATATTTGGAATAGGATAATTGAGGAGGGTTTTCGAGAGGCAAGCCATATCACTCGTCACGTTACAATAAGTTGGAACGAGACATCTGCACTCAACCTTGTTGTTCGGCGTTTCCTGCGAAATGAAACGATACTCAAGGGATACGCGGTAGAGCCCATAGAAACTCTTAAGAGTGCTGATGAGGTCGAACGGATATTCTACAGGATTTGTCCAGATCAGGTAGATGTTGGCGAGAAAAGCCCGAAGGCCTTCAATTGGGTGCTTTCACGAACTTCTGACGCTACCGGAAATTACTCACCCAGAGAGATCATCCATTTTCTAAATGCACTTAAGTCCGAGCAGCTAAAGCGTTTCGAAAACGGAATTAGGCCCTCTACCGACGAGAGACTTTTCGAGAGGGCCACGTTCAAGGAGGCGTTGCCAGCGGTGTCCACCGTTCGCCTCGAGCAAACACTTTATGCTGAATACCCAGACAAAAAGAAATATGTGGAAGCCCTTAGGGAGAGCAAGACAGACCAGTCTGCAGAGTCTTTGTCAAAGATATGGGAGATTGAGCCTGCTGACGCGCAAGGGATTGCGGAGGAACTGGTGGTTGCAGGGTTCTTTGAAAAAAGAAGGGATGGAGACAGTCACAGATATTGGGTTCCTTTCCTCTACCGGGACTCACTAAAACTGTCTCAAGGTGCCGCCGACTAACCTTGGCTTAGCGAAAATAGGAAGAGCCTAGTGAAGGACGGCTGAACCTCACAATCGTAAAAGCGACAACCTTTCGGGCGCGTCGTTCCTTATTCTGACTCAGATCGGGTTTGACCTCGCCTCAAAATAAGCCTCAGGGCAATTCGACTACTGTGTCTACAACTGCCCAAGTGCCTCACTCTCAAAGGCTTCCGCCTTTCCGGCAAATTTTCAGCCCTAACACTCCCCCATAGACCACACCTCCCCCATGCAGTAACAATCCTCCTTACAACCCGCCTACCCCTGCGCACCCCCGCAGCCTCTGACAAAGGGAGCCGCTTTGCCCTATTCATCCCAACCCAAGTCGGCGTTCTGGCGTGCGTGCCGGCAGGATGATGGTTTTCTGGCAAATGACCTCTTCAAGCCCCAGCACCAGCTCTCCCCCGGGGACAAGATCGCCACGGCGGGCAGTTGTTTTGCGCAGAACATCGGGGCCTATATCAAGCAGTCCGATCTGGAGTTCGTGGATACCGAGCCCGCCCCCTATGGCCTGCCGCCTGAGACCGCCAAGACCTTTGGCTACGGGCTCTTTTCCGCGCGGTATGGCAATGTCTATACCTCGCGCCAACTTCGCCAGCTGCTGACCGATTGTGTGACCGGAGATGTGCATGACGCTGCGGTCTGGATGAAAGACGGGCGGTACTTCGATGCCCTGCGGCCCAATGTGGAACCTGAGGGCCATGCGACAGCGGCGGAGCTGAAGGCGCACCGGCGGGACCATCTGTTCCAGGTGCGCGAGATCTTTGAACAGGCGGATATGTTCGTCTTTACCCTCGGCCTCACCGAGGTCTGGCAGGACAAGGAAAGCGGCATCGTCTTCCCCTCCGCCCCCGGTGTGATTGCGGGGGCGTACGACCCCGCGCGGCATGCATTTGTAAACCTTTCCTTTGGCGAGGTGGTTGAGGACATGAATTTTGTCCTCGAACTCTTGCGGGAATTTTCGCCCCAGATCCGCGTATTGTTGACCGTCTCGCCTGTGCCGCTGACCGCAACGGCGACGGAAGAGCACGTTCTGGCTGCCACAACATATTCCAAATCCCTGCTGCGCACCGTCGCAGGGGAGGTCGCACGCACCCACGACAATGTGGAATACTTCCCGTCCTACGAAATGATCACCGGCGCGCCCTTCGCAGGCACCAGCTACGAGTCTAACCTCAGATCCGTGCGACGCGATGCGGTGGATCGGGTGATGTCTGTCTTTTTCGGAGCCTATGACGGCATCCGCAAGCCGGATATGGCACAGCCCGCCCCCATCGCCGCCCTCGACGTCAACCAAATGGACGAGGCCGACGAACTGATTTGTGAAGAACTGCTATTGGACGTGTTTGCCGACAAATGAAGATTTGCATGATTGGCGACAGTCATCTTGCGATGATGATCAACGCCCAAAGACAGGACCCGATTGAGAACCTGGACATCACCCCGGTGTCCTGGCCGCGGCAGTTCTTTGATCAACTGGCATTTGAAGGCACCGAAATCTGCGCCAACGGCCCTGAATTGGCCGAAGACTGGGAACGTTGCAGGCTGCCGAACCGGCTTGATCTTTCTGCCTTTGACAAGGTTGTGTTCGTTTCCTACACGATCACCACTTTCCATGCTTTTGTGATCCTCGGCGATCACGCGGTTTCGGGCTGGAATGATGCGAATTCTCTGATCAAGAAGCTCAACTCACAGCTCAAGGGCCCTGGCAAACGGCGGTTGATCACGCCTGCGGTTTTCAGGGAAAGCCTGGCGGGACTCATTCGGGAAAACCACACTTTCAAGTTTGTCGATCACCTGCGCGGGCATTGTGAGGTGCCGATCGTTCTTGTCCCAGCCCCATACCTGGCGGAACACACCCTTGATCACCGCAAGAACCTTTGGGGGCTGAAGCAGGTTTTGCGCAAGCGGGATGGCGCGTCGCTGGTCCGGGAACTGCACGCCGCACATGAATTGGTGTTCGGGGCTTACTCAAACCTAACGCTGCTGCGACAACCATCGGAAACGGTGGTGCGGGGCTGCCTGACCTCGGAAGAGTATCGCGCAGGTGCTGCCCGCATGGTGACCGGCGTGGCACATCGGGAAGATGATATCCTGCATGCGGGTCCAAAACTGGGCCGCCTCTACCTTGAGCAAATCTGCAGTCGGGACGATTCCGCCCAGATCTGACCGCCGCTGGTTGAACCAGAACATGACAATAGATCTAAATTTTCAATAAAAACAAGTGGTTAATTGAGTCACGCGTTAGGCTGAGCTTAAGACTGGATGCTTAGCCAAGCCCTAAAACGAGGGCTTGAGAGAACCATGTCTACACCGGTGTTTATTCTGGCGGGTCAAAGTAACGCGGGGGGGCTTGCCGCTGAGATCGAAGCGGCGTTGGATGACCGCTACGGGATCGGCAACTATGAATTGTTGAACGTTTTCGGCCCGGGTGCGCCTTTGACATGGACCCGTCCAAACGATCCTGACTGGAACGATCCAATGGAAATGCGTCAGGAACTGACCGATGGTATCCTCAATGCACTCGACGAGGACCCCGACAGGGTGATCGGCGGGATGATCTGGGTTCAGGGCGAGGCAGATACCTACGCCGGGCGGGATCATGAGAATTACGGCGAAGAACTCGAAGGCATGCTCGACGATCTGCGCGATGACGTATCCGATGCAATGGGTGATCGCGATGTTGGTCTGGACGTCGCACCGGTCACGATCCTGGAGCTGTCGGACAATGCCCCCGAAGCGCCAAATCGGGAGGGATGGGACACCATAATTGATGAACAACGCGAAGTTGCAACGGCAGACTCATTGGTAACAACGCTTGACCCCGACCGGATTGCGGAGGATGCGAACGTTGATGAGGCAGACATGTTCAAGGATGGTCTGCACTACGAAGATGATTTCCAAGACCTTCTGGCCGAGGAATTGGTTGAAACGATGCTTCCCCCCTCCACATTTGAGGATGAGGACACACCTGGAATTCCTGTTGACCCACCCCCGCCGGATGTGGATCCGGATGAGCCGATCTTGCCTGTCGTTGATCCGCCGCCCCCGGACCTAGACGAAGAGGAAAGCGAACCTGTCAATGCCTTTGACGACGATGGCGGCAGCCTTGGTGACATGGGTTGGATCATAGCGTTCCTGCCAATACTGGGCTTGATGGGCTGATCCGAGGAGACGACGGGAAAACACGGCTGGCCAGACCTCCGGAAACGTATGGGTATCTTGAGCGAGGGCAGCGAAGATTGCCCACTGCGCAACGTTACCGTAACCTAAAAGGAAAACGGCGGCCCGCAACGGACCGCCGTTTCCAAATTGCCGCAGCGAGGGGCATGCCCCTCATCTGGCTTAGGCCAGTTCGACCTCGGCGCCAGCTGCTTCCAGCTTGGCTTTGATGTCTTCGGCTTCTGCCTTGTCGACACCTTCCTTGATCTTGCCACCGGCTTCGACCATGTCCTTGGCTTCTTTCAGGCCCAGCCCTGTGATGCCGCGGACTTCTTTGATCACGTTGATCTTGGATGCGCCGGCGTTCTTCAGAACGACGTCGAATTCGGTCTTTTCTTCGGCTGCGTCGCCACCGCCATCGGCGGGGCCTGCCATCATCACTGCGCCACCAGCGGCGGGCTCGATGCCGTACTCATCCTTCAGGATGGTTTTCAGTTCTTGTGCTTCCAGCAGGGTCAGACCCACGATCTCTTCTGCCAGTTTCTTCAGATCAGCCATTTCAGCTCTCCGTTTAGATGTGTGTTCCAACGTGTGTGACCATTCACAACACGGGTCAGTTCAGATGCTTTACGCAGCCTTGTCCTCGATGGTGGACAGGATGCCTGCGATGTTGCTGGCAGGTGCGCCAATGGCCCCGGCGATGTTCGATGCGGGTGCGCCCAGCATGCCTGCGATTGTGGAGATAAGCTCCTCGCGCGAAGGCATCTTGGACACGGTTTCCACACCGGCCACGTCGAGTGCGTTCTCACCCATTGCACCGCCGAGGATGACAAACTTGTCATTCTCTTTAGCGTATTCCTGGGCAACCTTGGCCGCAGCCACGGGGTCCTCGGAATAGGTCAGAACGGTCATACCCGTCAGGAGGTCAGCGATGCTTTCGCATGGCTTTCCGTCCAGGGCGATCTTGGCGAGCCTGTTCTTGGCAACACGCACGGCACCACCGGCTTCGCGTGCGCGATGCCGAAGGTCCTGCATTTCAGCAACTGTCAGACCGGTGTAATGGGCAACCACAACAACGCCAGAGCTTTCAAAGATCTGGCCGAGCTCTTCGACCAGCTGTTCTTTTTGTGCTCTATCCACAGTTTCACTCCAGTAAGGGAGGGTTTCCCCTCCGGCTCAGTTTTGCCGGGGGCCTATTCAGCACCCGACATTTCGGGTCCTTACGGGGGGTGAGTATGGCTGCGGAGAGCGCGGAGGCTCAGCCGTCAGTTATGCTACCTTCCCGTCTCAGGCAGGAATTATGAGGTTTCCCTCACCCACCGTCTCGGACGAAAAGCGCAGTCCACGACGAATCGCAGGTTGCACTTGGGATGATCTGCTAAAGGTTTGTTGCCCGGTTTCCAATCCCCCGCATTGGTCAAATGCGCGATTTTTGAGCCTGTGGTTTTTCTGACAGTGTTGAGATTAATCGCAACGGCACAGGCCAACCGTGGCTATTAAGACTTGGAGCAGGCAGGCAAGTCACCCTAGACTCACTGAAAATCAGAAAAACATGAGCAGGCAAAATGACGGGCACTCAACCTTTACAGAACATCGTTCTGATCTCACTCGATGATGCGGTGGCATTCTGGAAGTATAGACATGTCTTTGGCGTCGAACTGCAAACGCCGAACCTTGATCGGATCTGCGCGCAGTCCACTCTGTTTGAATCCGCCTATTGCCAATCACCGGTGTGCAGCCCCTCCCGCGCCAGTTTCATGTCTGGCAAGTCGCCCCATCACACCGGCGTCTCCGGGCCGGAATCCAACTACTTCGCGACCCTGGCCGTCGAACAGCTCTGGCCCGCGGCGTTGAAGCAAAGTGGCTTCTACACCTCAACCGGCGGCAAGGTCACGCGTGGCTATCGCGCCCTGCAACCACCCCTGCATGAGGTCCTCTATTGTGACAAACGCAATGGTCTGAGGTTGCCGCCCCGCGCTCAAAAACGCGCACAGCCCGACATGTTCTGGGGTCACAAAACGGATTTCATGGGCGGTTACCGGGGCGGCGAGGTCACCACGACCAATCACGGGGACTGGTCGCTCTATGACCACACGGTCGCCAAGGCCGCGATCAAATTCATCAACAACATCGGTCAAGACAACCGGTTTTATCGAGACATCGGCTTTGGGGCCACGCATGGCCCCTGGATGACACCTCGCAAATTCAAAGAGGCCTACGATTGGACGAAAATCACCGCCCCTTCGGATTGGGCAAAGGGATTTGCAGAGCTGCCGGAATTGGCCAAGCAATCGCTACAAAACATCGACCAGCAGGATACGGAGTTCTGGCAAAAGAGCGTGCGCAATTACCTTGCCGCGATGACCTACATGGATTTCCAGATTGGCCGGGTGTGGGACGCGCTCAAAGCCTCACCGCACGCCGATGACACGCTGGTTGTGATCCTGTCTGACCACGGGCTGCACCTGGGCGAGCGCAACCGCTTTTCCAAGCGCACGTTCTACGAACAGGTCGCAAATGTGCCTTTGATCATTCACGATCCAAGAAGTCCGCAAGAACAGCGCATCAGCGATCCGGTGGGGTTAATTGACGTCGGACACACGGTGATGGACTATCTGGGCATGCCCGCGCTCGCGCCTTCACCCGGTCGGTCTTTGCGTCCGCAAATGGAAGGCGAGACGGCTCCTGATCGCGCAGTGCCAACGTTCCTTTTCGAAGGGGCTGGCATTCGCTATCGCGACTACCGCTTCATCCAGTACGGTGACGGGGCGACGGAGTTCTTTGATCTGAACGCTGACTGGTGGCAGACCAAAAACCTCGGCCCAGGCCACACGGACTATGCGCAGGCCCGCGCGACCTTCGACACGTGCTGCGCGGAATATGGGTTTCATTCAGTCGAGCGGGCTGCGGCCTGAGGCTTTTGACGGGGCTGTGACAGCAACACGCCAATCCCCACAATCGCGGCGCCGATTGCGGCGCGCCAGTCCCATGCGCCGCCCAGCGCGATCATGATCAGCATCACGTAGAAAGGTGCGATGTTGATGTGGAACGAGGACAGCGCAATGCCCAGCCGCGCAACAGAGGCGATGAAAAGGATCTGCGAAAGCGCCATGGCCGCCACGGCGTAGACGGCCAGCAGTCCCCATTCCTTTGGTGTGATGACCTGCGGTATAGCCACCTCTCCGGCCCAACTCATGGCCGCAAAGATCATGGCGGTAAACACCCCGGCCCCTGCGAATGTGATCGTGCTACGGCCCATCGCCGACATGTCAGGAAAGTCGCGCACCGCCGCGTGCGAGGCCCAGGTAAAGAAGAACCCGGCCGCGACAGCCATCAAGATGCCCCACCCAACGTCGGGGGAAAACGCGCCTCCGACGGCGATACCTCCACCCAGAACGGAGGCCCCAAGACCCGCCACAAACCGCGCCGACAGGCGGCGGGCGCCGGCAAAGACCTCGATGATTGTCGCGCAAATGGGCGTGGCGGCGGCGATCAAGGCCACCGTCACAGGGTCCGTGTACCATTGCGCGAAAAGCAACAGGTTGGTCCCAGACCCGAAACCCAACATACCAATCCAGATGCCTCTGCCCCAACGGGCGTGCAACACCGCTAGCGGACCTTCAAACAATATCCAAAGCGGCACCAGCACCGCCATCGCCATCCCGAGGCGTAGCAGCATCAGCGTGATCGGATGCCAGACGTCCAGCAAGGCTTCGGCGGCAGGGAACCCTGCGGCCCAGAGCACCATTGCGCCCACAGCCAGCAAATTGCCGCTAAGTGTCGGATTGCCCCGGTTCGGAGCCCCGGGAAAACGATTGGCTGGGTCTGCGTAAGCCATGGGTGCCTTAGTGCTGGAACAGGCCGTGATCATCCACCCGACTCAGATCATGAGTCTGTTCCGTTTTCGACCATGTGTCGCAAATGGGCTTAGGGAGCTTCGGGCTTGGGGTGACCCGCCGAAAAGACTTCTCCACCGACCTTTTCCAAGAGAGCGCGAGACGGATAATCAATCACCGTCAATCCGCCATCCACAACCAGGGTCTGCCCGGTTATGAACGACGCATCATTAGAGGCGAGGAAGGCCACTGCCGCCGCAATTTCTGCCCCCTCGCCCATGCGGTTGAACAGCGACGGTGGCATGTCCCAATCCGCGCCTTCAACTCCTGCCGCGTCCTTAACAGCCTCGGTCGCGATCCAGCCCGGGCTGACCGCATTGACGCGCACCGGCACGGCCTCCACCGCAAAAGAGCGCGTCATCGCTTCAGTCGCGGCTTTGGTGACGCCATAAAGCCCCCAGTTGCCGTGCAGCGTCGCGGTGGAGGAGATGTTGACCACCGATCCCCCACTGACACGCAGCAAGGGCAGGCAATGGGCCATCATGTAGAAGGCCGCATCAAGGTTCGGACCCCGCCACTTGTCCCAGCGCTGGCCGGGCGTGTCTTGTGGCGCGACGCCCGACAGCTTGTGCACAACGCCAGCGTTGTTGACCAAAACATCCAGCCGGTCGAGCCGTGCAACAGCGGCTGCGACGGCGTCCTCAGATGTCAGATCGACGGACCAGAACTCAGTCCGGCCCCCCTGTGCTTCCAGCTTTTCAACTGCCGCCGTGCCCTTGGCCGCGTTGCGTGCCACGATGATCACATGGGCCCCTTCCTTGGCAAAGCGCTCTGCAATGGCAAAACCAATGCCGGAGTTCCCGCCTGTGACAAGGACGCGTTTGTTGGTGAAGCGGTTCATGCAGGACTTTCGCCACAGTGAGGGGTACCCGGCCAAGTTTGCCCGGTTGCAGGGCCGAAAAGCAAGCCAGAGGAAGGTGCAGAGATCACACTTCGTCAACGGCCACTGAACAAAGAAAAAGGGCACCGCAACCGCGACGCCCCTTTCAATAAATAAGCCTGAAGTGGGATCACTCGCTGGCGGCATCCTCAACGGACACGGACACGCCTGGCCCCATGGTAGAAGTCAGGTTGATCTTCTTCATGTAGGTGCCTTTCGCGCCCGTCGGCTTGGCCTTGGCCACAGCACCCACAAAAGCGCGGACATTTTCGACCAGCTTGCCTTCGTCAAAGCTCAGCTTGCCAACGCCAGCGTGAACGACACCACCCTTTTCGGCCTTGAATTGAACTTCACCGCCCTTCGCGGCTTTGACGGCATCGGCCACGTCCATCGTCACCGTACCGACCTTGGGATTCGGCATCAGGTTGCGGGGGCCAAGCACTTTACCCAGACGACCCACGATGGGCATCATGTCGGGGGTGGCGATGCAGCGGTCGAATTCGATGGTGCCGCCTTGGACGGTTTCCATCAGATCTTCTGCGCCCACGATGTCGGCACCTGCTGCCTGTGCTTCTTCGGCCTTGGGACCACGAGCAAAGACGGCAACGCGCATGATCTTGCCGGTGCCGTTGGGCAGGCCGACCACACCGCGGACCATTTGGTCTGCGTGACGCGGGTCAACGCCGAGGTTCACGGCGATTTCCATGGTCTCGTCGAACTTGACCTTGGAGTTTGCCTTGATCATGGCAACCGCTTCTTCGACGGTCACGTCTGCCTTGTCAGCGAATGCTTCGCGTGCGGCGCGGGTACGTTTTCCAAGCTTTGCCATCTTACTTCACCTCGATGCCCATGGACTTCGCAGAGCCCAGAATGATCTTCATGGCCTGATCCACGTCGTTTGCCGACAGATCAACCATCTTCGCTTCTGCGATTTCACGCAGCTGCTTTGTGGTGACGGTGCCTACCGTTTCACGGCTGGGGTTGTTGGCGCCGGATTTCACCTTGGCGGCCTTCTTCAGGTAGTAAGACGCAGGCGGCGTCTTGATGTCCATCGTGAAGGACTTGTCCTGATAGTAGCTGATCACAGTGGGGCACGGTGCGCCCGGCTCCATCTCTGCGGTCTTGGCGTTGAACGCCTTGCAGAATTCCATGATGTTGATGCCGCGCTGACCCAGTGCGGGGCCGACGGGCGGGGATGGGTTTGCTTGTCCCGCAGGGATCTGCAACTTCATCGTACCGACGAGTTTCTTGGCCATCTTGGCCTCCTTTCGAACATCTCTGAGGCGCGCCTCAAAGAGTGGATGTCGCGTGGTCCGGTTTGCGCGCCGCGGCGTGCGGGCCTCCCACGAATGAATCGCTGATGCAGCGACTTGCGGGGCATACCCAGATGCCCAAACCATTGCAAGCCTGCAGTGCAATATGGCCAAGGTCCAAGCGCATAAACCCGCCGTCTTGCGCCATAAACCTTCGGCATATGCCGCCGGACGCCACCCAAAAGTCCAATTCAGAAAGTCAGCCGACCTGCACAAATCAGGACAACCGCAAGACGCGGTCCTTGAAACTTAAAATACGAAAGAAGACACATGACACATACCAAAGCTACACTCCTTGCCGCCCTGATGATCCCCGGCGTTGCCTTCGCGCAGCTCGATACAGGGGCCGCCATCGGGACGTCGGACGATGACATCCGCGCCGTTCTTGAGGATAAGGGGTTCGAAATTACCGAAATCGAACGCGAGGACGATGAGATCGAAGTCGAAGCCATGTTGGACGGCAAGGCATACGAAATTGAGCTCTCTGCCGAAACCGGTATGGTTCTCGAAATTGAGCTGGATGACGACGACGAAGACGACAGCTGACCCATCCAGCGGCGCTTTGGCCTATTGCCGGGGCGTCGCGCCATTTTGAAAGGATTTGGCAGTGTCCCGCACCGCTGTTCTTTGGTCCCTTTTTGCGCTGCAGGCGCTGTGCTGTGCCTACTTTCTGGTCGACATCACGTGGGATATCTTCCGCCCCACTGTGACCAACACCTGGGCGGACAGTGACCTGGTCGAATGTCTTGTGACCTTCGCGCTGTTCTTCGGGCTGATATTCACCGCAAATGAGCTTCGTCAGCTGCAAAGCCACCAGCACCGGTTGGAAAGCCAGATCAAGCTAGCATCAGGTGCATTTACGGAAGTCATGGAGGCGCGGTTTGCAGAATGGGCACTGACCACAGCAGAACGCGACGTCGCATTGCTGGCCATCAAGGGATATTCCATCGCCGAAATGGCTGATCTGCGCGATACCAAGCAAGGCACGGTCAAGGCGCAATGCGCCTCTGTCTACCGCAAAGCGGACGTGGCCGGGCGGCTTCAACTGCTCAGCACCTTTCTTGATGACTTGATGGCAGATGACCTTGTGAAATCGGCGCATCAACCGGAAATCTGAGACAGAATTTCGGGCAACGCGTAGACGCTGAACCTGACCAAGTATCAGCCGCTCCAAACGCGGAATTGCATAGTGATCTCGGCACCCGAAATGAAAAACGCCGCCCCCATCGGGACGGCGCAATACCGGGTCACTGGGCCGATCAGCTTTGCTTGATCACCTGCGTGTATTCCAGTTCCACCGGGGTTTCCCGGCCGAAGATGGAAACAGAGACTTTCAGACGCTGGTTGTCTTCGTCGACCTCTTCGATCATGCCGTCGAAGTCTTCGAACGGGCCATCGCCCACTTTGACCTTCTCGCCCACTTCGAAGTGAATGAGCGTACGCGGAGCCTCTTCGCCTTCGGCCACGCGGCCGAGGATCGCTTCAACTTCGGCATCACGCATTGGCATCGGGCGGCCTTGCGGGCCCAGAAAGCCGGTCACGCGGTTGATGGAGTTCACGAGGTGATAGCCCTGATCAGACATTTCCATGTGGACCAGCACGTAACCCGGCATGAACCGACGTTCGGTCGTGACCTTTTTGCCGCGACGGACTTCGATCACTTCTTCGGTGGGCACCAGAACTTCATCAATCTGATCCTCAAGCCCCTGATCCGCGACGGATGTGCGGATCTGCTCTGCAATCTTCTTTTCGAAGTTGGAAAGCACGCTGACCGAATACCACCGTTTTGCCATTTGACTTGGGCCTTCTTGCTGCGGCGGGGGCGCGTTGGCCCTTCGCCAGTTGTCACCTGATCATCCCGAGCGCCACACATCCGTGCGCCAGATAAAAATTGGGCGCGCAACTCGAATCGCCGCGCGCCACATCATTTCAACTGTGGGCAATACCGCGCCGGGGCGCGCTGTTCAAGTCGGATTGCGCATTTCAGCCGCAGCAGACGTCAGCCGAACATGTTCAGGATGCCCTGCAAACCACCACGTATCAGGATGTCCACCACGGCAAAGAACACCGCGGTCAGGGCTGCAAGGATGAACACCATCACGGTCGTCAGCATCACCTCACGCCGCGTTGGCCAGACAACCTTTGAAACCTCAGCGCGCACTTGCTGAAGAAACTGGAAAGGGTTTGTCATGGCCATGATCCGATGTCCTGATAAGAGCTCCAGCCGCATCTAGCCTTTGATCGCCCTCTCTGCAACCCTCAGGCGTTCAGGTTTCGCGCAAGGTCTCAAAACGGCGATCAAGCGCTTCGTCGTGCCGCTTGTCCGCTTCGGTAAGGTCACCAAGGTCGGGCAGGTACAATCCGTCTACTGTCCCTTCCGGAAAACGGTCAAGGAAAGCATCGAACTTCATCGCAAAATTGTCCAGCTTGCGGTGCAGTTCTGTCGACCGCGAAGGATGCTTGCGCGCATACCAGCGAGCAATGCCCATGGCACGCCGCCAAAACCCGTCATAGCCGAGGATCAGGAAAACACCCGTCAGGATGAAGGCAAAGAGGAACACCAGGCCCAGCACCAGCCAGGGTCGGAAAATCACCAACAGCGCCAAGCCACCCAGCACGATATGTCGAGGCGTGGGGCGGTAGCCCAGAACCTTCGCATTAAGCCGATCTATCAGACCTGCAGCTTTCGATGCGCTCCGTTCTTGCGTAGGTTCCGGTTCAGCCACTGGCTCAAATCGATCGGTGACAGATGCTGTCTGCTCTGGCGCGGGCTTTGTCCGGCGCTTTGGCTTGGGCTTTGGCGCAGGGGCTGCCTCTTCGCTCGCCAACAGTTCGCGGATGGCTGCCATGGAATCCGTATCAGGGTCATCCGCCTGACGCGGCGGCTGGTTTTGGGAATCGATACTCATACGCGTCTCTTTCAGGTTTGCGAAACCGTAACCAAGATTTCTGGTTTTTCCGGGGCAAAAAAACGTCCGAACTGTGGCTCAGCCTGCGGCGCGTCGTTGCGACCAGATCACAGCCGCAAGGATGATCGCGCCACCCCACAGCGTTTGGGTCGCTGGAACTTCGGACAGGATCAGAAGGGCCAAAAGTGGCGCAAAGGGCATCTCCAGTGTGGAAAGCAACGCGGTTTCCGCAGCCGGCAAGCGCCGCGCGCCTTCAGACAGGGTGACAGAGGCCACCGCGAAGACCAGACCAAAGAGAACAAGCACAGGCATCTCGCCCGTCGGCGCATCGAAGGGCGCGCCAAAGACCAGCGCGGGCGGTAGTAACAGGATCGAGGACGCAGCTGCTGGCAACGCCGCTGTTGTTTTGGGCCAGATCCGGTAAATCACAATCACCCCGGCCATCATCAACGTCATCCAAAGGGCAAGCATATCACCCAACAGGCTGACACCGCCCCACGATCCACCAAAAATCAGCAACACACCCCCGAAACCCGCGAAACTGGCAGCCAGAACCCGGCCCGTTGGCCGTTCTCGGATGAACACCCACGAAAGGGCCGCAGCCACAAAAGGGGCAGCCCCGTAGATCAAGGCGACATTGGCCACCGAAGACAGTTTGAACGCCGGGATGAATGCGGCAGAGCCCGACGCGCCAATCAAGGCGACCATCGCTGCGGGCCCCTTGAACGCGCGCACCTCAGCCCAAAGCTGCCCGCGCAGAGCGAGGTAGCTGATCGTGAAGAGCGCCGCGGCAGCCCCGCGCCAAAATATCACGCCCCAGGCTTCCGTACTGACCCCTTTGGTGAAAACACCTGCGGAGCTGAAGACCAGCGCCGAAACGACGACCAGAATGATACCTGTGTTCCGTTGGTTGTACGCTGCCATCTGCATGAAACCTCCTCGCATTTGGAGGTGTCCTAGCAGCTGCCTCCTGACATCTGTGTGTCAGGAGTGTTAGGGTGCGGGCAGGAGAAACCCGCATGTCCAAATCAGACCGCCTCTTCGAGATCATCCAACTGCTGCGCGCAGCCCCCAAGCCGCTGCTCGCCCAGGACATGGCCGATCAGCTGGAGGTCTCCGTCCGCACGATCTATCGCGATATTGCCAGCCTGCAGGCCATGCAAACGCCCATTCTTGGCGAGGCGGGTGTCGGCTATGTCATGCGCAAAGGCTACGATCTGCCGCCCCTCAATCTGGAGATTGAGGAGGCTGAAGCCGTGGCCATCGGGCTCAGCCTGATTGTGCGCACAGGCGATGCAGCACTTTGGCGCGCAGCGGGGCGCGCCGCCCGCAAGCTAAGTGTCGTGGCTCCGGGCACGCGGCGGCTGGTGACATCGTCCTGGGGGCTTGATGAGGTCAAGACGGTCGATCTGGCCCAGGTCCGCCGTGGCATACGCGAAGAACGCAAGATGGCGCTGCATTACGAAGATGTCGAAGGCCGCCGCACCTGGCGTGTGGTCTGGCCACTGGTCATGATCTACTATGTCGATGCTGTCATGGTCGCCGCATGGTGCGAATTGCGTCAGGCGCTGCGGCACTTCAGGCTGGACCGGGTGAAGGATTGGCACATGTTGACCGAATTCTTCGAAGGACAGGGTGCCGCCCTGCTTGAAGAATGGGAAGCCACGCAGAAAGAAGACACGGTCACGACGCGGCAGCTCTAGCAAGAATTTCCAGAAATCCTGCGCTCATGCTAGGCTATTTCCATTGGAAAAGGCCGCTATGAAATGAAAACAGCAATTGTCATCGGTGCCAGCATGGCCGGGTTGGTTACTTCTGCCGTTCTGGCAAAACACTTTTGAGCAGGTGATCCTGCCGGAGCAGGACATGCTTGAAGGTGGTGCAACGCCGCGCAACGGCGTACCGCAAGGCCACCACGTCCATAACCTGCTGACGCGAGGAGACGCGACACTGGGGCGCTTGTTCCCCGCACCCTACAGCCAACTGGAGACGCGAGGTACGCAGCGCGTGGACTGGCCCAGCAATGTGCGCTGGCACCACCACCGCGCCTGTGCGCGTGAAACAGCTGCGGTTGGAACAAGATGTCCAGCGCTGCCGCCGTCAACTGGTCCACGCACCGCATCCATCGCCGCGCCAGTGTCAATGCGTACTCTGCCACTGCATTCATGAACGTGATGCATAAGGAAAAGGGATTTGGCTCCCTGTTCCGTCCCAGCATCCTGATCCAGGCGCCTATCTCGCCGGATTAGGCCCGGGCATGCGACACACAAACGAAACTTCAATGTCTTGGGAAGGTGGCAGGGGCTGAGGGACTCGAACCCACGACCCTCGGTTTTGGAGACCGATGCTCTACCAACTGAGCTAAACCCCTATGCCGGGGGTTGGGGTAGTCGCAAATGGCCCGGTGATCAAGGGGGATCGTCGTTCAGGATGCGGATTTTGGCACTACCGCTTGTGACGGGTCAGAATGTCGCCAAAGGCTTCGTCCACCATTTGACGCGGACTGCGGGGTTGACGGGCGGACTTGGGCTGGCTTGCAGCACGCGTTGCGACAGGTTCAGCCGGGACTTTTGGTTGCGGCGTCTCCTGCACGTCAGCTTTCGGTACTTGCGCTGATTTCTGCCTTGCTGTCCTGTCGCCCCATGGCCCCTGTTGGGGTGCAGGCGTGCTTCTATGCCGGGCGGGCATCGGCTTTGCAGGAAGCGGACGGGTCCGCTTGTTCCACCTAAGAAGGCGCCAGAAAGCCATCAAGCCAATCAAGGCCGAAAGACCTGTCGCCAAATAGGCAATCGTGTTGCTGGTCCCGAATGCGCGTGCCAGTCCCCGCGCACGGGTATCGATGATCGGATCAAGGAAAGGCACATCGTCTGCCACAGCAAACCCATCCTGGCGCAAGAGCCGGACAATGCTCTCCCTGTGGCTGGTCGCCTCCAGCACACCATGCACGGTCACGACTGGCAGCCCTTTGGCGGCCCCATCGAGCGCCTCGGCTACCCTGCCCTGACGCAGTTTGACCGTAAGCAAAACCGCGCCCACTTCATCGGGGTGCCGAGAAAGAACCGGCAGATAAGCCATGTCTGGGCCCGGAACGGTCAGTTCCTGAACTTCCAGCACATCGCGCGATGGCACGGCTAAACGCACCTCACCCAAGGCGGAGGCATCCCTTGCCGGATCAAAGGCTGACAAGGCCACAATTGCCGGTTCCGGCTCTGACAAGGCGCGGTCCAGCCTGTCTTGCTTTTCCGCGATGCGCTGAAAGTCACTCAGGGCAATGCTTGCCAGCCCAGCGGCGACAAGGGCCAGTATCCACCAGGGCAGCGCAAAGAACAGGCGCAGATACCAGGGGAAAAAGACCAGCCAAAGCAGGAAGCCGATGGCCCGGAAGGGGAAAAGGAGGATGCGCCTCATTCCGTTGCCCCGGATGCCAGTGCCGCAAGGGCGTCAACGTCGCCGCCGCAAATCAGGGCCTCCTGCGCAAGGATTTTCCCGATTGGCCAATCCCACCAGGCGATTTGCTCCAACCGCGCGCAATCCGCTTCCGAAAACCGCCGCCGGACAGGTCGCGCGGGGTTTCCGGCTACCACTGTGTAAGAGGGGACGGTGCCACTGACGACGGCACCCGCCCCCACAATGACACCGTGACCCAGCCGTGCGCCCGGCAATATCCTGGCCCCCTGCCCCAGCCAGACATCATTGCCAATGATGGTGTCTGGCACCGGGCCGGGCAAGGACGGCCGTTCGCCGCCTGTTGCTCCATCAAAGATCGCAAACGGGAAAGTGCTGATCCCATCGTGTCGGTGATTGGCAGATGCGGTGATAAACATCACACCGTCCGCAATCTGGCAGAACTTACCAATCACCAGCTGTTCCGGACTGAAATCAAAAAGATAGGGGGCAATCCGGCCCGCCCAGTCCTGGGGCGGATCAAAAGCGCTCGCGTAGGTATACGCACCGACGGTTATGCGGGGGTGCGAAATCGCCGGCCTCAGGAACACAGTACCTGCGTGGGCGCTGCCATCCGCCAGACGCACCGGGTGAATTTGATCAGGGCTGGGAAAGGAGCCATACACTGTGGTCATAGTCCCCACTGATAAGGAGAAGCCGCCGAGAGTTACACGCTGGTAGGCTCTTTTTTCCAAGGTAAGCGGTCACCATCGGCCGCCAATGCGATGCCTAGGCTGCCTTTTGATCTCCTGCAGCTGCTGTTCCTTGCGCTCCGGTCAATGCTGCAAAGCCCTCGGCAAGAAAGAAGTGGTCCAACAGAAGTTTTGCGAATTGGGGGTTCTTGTGAACGGCATCCTTCTTTTCCACCGCGCCTTCTACGGCCCATTTCGGGTCCGTCAGGCAACCGTCTACGATGGTCTCTTCGGATTGGCGGATCAGATGCACCCCGCGCTTTTCCATATACCGCTCAAAGTCGGACCAAATCATGGATCGCTCCGCCGCCCCGGCGGCCTTGGCCGTATATCCATCCGGATAGCTGAGAAGTGCAGGAATGTCCTTGGTCATGAAGGGTGTTGGTGAAAGCGCAACATAGCGCGCGCCCGCTGCAGCCATCGCACTTGCAGCCCGCATCGATGTGCGGCGCTGGCAAATGCGACGTATCACGGAAAAACGCGCGGCCTTGGACACATAGACATCCGGATGTGCAAATCCGGGAAGAAAGGCTTCAAATATCGCATTGCTGCGAAACCGCGCCGAGACGAAGAAATAGGCGTCAAATTCCGTCCCGTTCAAAGCCGTATGTCCCGCCGTGGAAATGAAGTCATCGAACCCACGCAGAGTATCCGAAGCCACGAACTGATCATTCCGAAGGGAAATCTCGCGGAAACTCGGGCCTGGCGCGCCAAAGAAATCAATGCTCACAGGGACATCGACAGGGGGCTTGTAGCCGTCATCGACCGCACGTTTTACGGCTGCGATGTGACTGTCACCGATGATGCAAACCCGGATTGGCGCGGGCTTCGATTTAGCGAGCGAAGGCATCAAGCATCTCTTCTTCGCAAATGACATCCAGATGTGCGTCCGCTTTCTTCTCCACTGCCGGTTTGCGTTTCGGTTTCACGCGCCTTGCTTCGCCAAACACACGTTTCTGATCGCGAAAGAAGGTTTCCATCACGTGGTTCACACCTTCGGGGATCACGCTGCGCTTGTTGGCATCGAAAAAACGCCCTTCGAAGGCCGGTGATGTAATGATTTCGTAGGAGGGAAAATAGTCCACATCCGCACGAGCTGCGACAGCGTCGCTTGCGACAGCCCGCAGGACCGCCTTCGATTGGCTTGTTGCAACCAGAACATGGTTCCCACTGGCCGTTGCGGTCAGTGGCACGGGTGAAACTGTCAGCAACACCTTGATGCGCGGGTTCTCCATCTTCATCAGCCTGATCGCAGTACTGAGATCGCGGTGAATCGCGCGATAGTTCTGGTTCTCAAAATGGTCCCGCTCTGGGTCGTATTGACCCGCCTGGGTGCCGGGACAAGCAGCATACTCATAGCCGCCATGATGGTTCTGCCAGCTTTCTGTCAGCCCCAACGTGAAAACAAAAACATCAGCCTCGCGCACGGCACGGCGCACCGCAGCCAGGGTTGCCTGACGCGACATCAGCATGTCTGCCACGCTGAAAAAGCCGTTTGGCTCAATGGCAGGTCTGAGAGGATCGAAAACCCGATGACCCAATTCCCAGAAATCGTCCGGCACTTCGCGCTTGTCGAAAGCCAGCTCCACCCACTGCCTTAACATCCGCGCCGTGTAGATATTGCCGGTTCTGAAACTGAACACCCCGTAGTTGAAGTGCCGTGCTTCTTCGTCCGTCATGACACTGGGCGCAGGTTCTGCGTTAAACCAGTCATACCCACGCTTTTGCAGCGCTTTGCCGATATGCTGCGCAAAGCAGGATCCGGCGGTGACGATCTTGTGCTCTGGCAACACCTGGAACTTGGGGTTCCACATCTCGTCGATATGGAGCGCGTGCTTTTCAGCAACTGCCGTGCGCCAAAAGGCTGACCCCGGCAGGGATTGGTAAGGATGTGTCATAACTGCCCAATATTTTGGTTTTTTTCTTACCCTACCGTCTGAACGCCCCCCCTGTCAGTTGTTCTTGGACGCAAATTTGCGGGTTACGGCGGAATTGCCACACCATAGAATTGACAACGAAAAAGGCCGCTCCTTTCGGAGCGGCCTTCTTTGTCTCAGCGCTGTGGGGTGCAAGCACCCGGGGCGCTTATTCGGTGATCTTGGACACAACGCCCGCGCCAACAGTCCGGCCGCCTTCGCGGATGGCGAAGCGCAGGCCTTGTTCCATGGCGATCGGTGCGATCAGCTCGACGCCGAAGGACACGTTGTCGCCCGGCATGACCATTTCCGTACCTTCAGCCAGCTGAACCGTGCCGGTCACGTCCGTCGTGCGGAAGTAGAACTGCGGGCGGTAGTTGGCGAAGAACGGGGTGTGACGGCCACCTTCTTCCTTGGTCAGGATGTAGGCTTCGGCTTCGAACTTGGTGTGCGGGGTCACGGAGCCCGGCTTGCACAGCACCTGGCCACGCTCAACGCCGTCACGGTCGATGCCGCGCAGCAGGGCGCCGATGTTGTCGCCTGCTTCGCCGGAATCCAGCAGCTTGCGGAACATTTCCACGCCTGTGCAGGTCGTCTTTTGCGTGTCGCGGATGCCGACGATTTCGATCTCGTCGCCCACGTTGATCACGCCACGCTCCACACGACCGGTCACAACCGTACCACGGCCGGAGATCGAGAACACGTCTTCCACAGGCATCAGGAACGGCTGATCCACGGCGCGCTCGGGCGTCGGGATGTAGCTGTCGACCGCTTCCATCAGCTTCTTAATGGATTCCTCACCAATTTCTGGTGTGGTGCCTTCCATCGCTGCAAGGGCGGAGCCAGGGATGACCGGGATGTCATCGCCGGGGTACTCGTAGCTGCTTAGCAGTTCGCGGATTTCCATTTCCACGAGCTCCAGCAGTTCCTCGTCGTCCACCTGGTCGACCTTGTTCATGTAGACAACCATGTGCGGAATGCCCACCTGGCGGCCCAGCAGGATGTGCTCGCGTGTCTGAGGCATCGGGCCGTCGGCCGCGTTCACCACCAGGATCGCGCCGTCCATCTGAGCGGCACCGGTGATCATGTTCTTGACGTAGTCGGCGTGGCCGGGGCAGTCGACATGCGCGTAGTGACGACCTTCGGTCTCGTATTCCACGTGCGCGGTCGAAATGGTGATCCCGCGGGCCTTCTCTTCGGGCGCGCCGTCGATCTGGTCATACGCCTGGAAGTCACCAAAATACTTGGTGATCGCCGCCGTCAGCGTCGTCTTCCCGTGGTCAACGTGACCAATCGTGCCGATGTTCACATGCGGCTTCGTGCGTTCAAACTTTTCCTTTGCCATGTCGGGCACCCTTCATAATTGAGGGGCCCCAAAACCGGGGCCCAATCCATCTGGCGCGCGATGTATTGGACCTTGGCAATAAAATCAAGCGGCTTTGAGCGGTATGAACCTATTCAGCCGGTGCTACAGCATCGGTGCCGCTGAACCAGCCCTCTTCGCGGTTCATTTTCACCAGATAGGTCTCAATCGACTTGGCCGCGTTCTGGGCAAGGTTCTTGAGCTGCTCTTCTGCCGTTTTGGTGAATCCCGACCCAACGACGGAGCCTTGATCAAAGGATTCGATCACCGTGATCTGATGTGGCTTCGGGTTCAGCTTCTTGTTCTTGGCATCGTCCCAGACGGTCAAGTTAATGATCAGGACAGACTTGGGGGCAAAGACAATGGGAATACCCGGCTGGGCCAGATTGTAGCCTTCAATACTCATACCGAAGTGGTAGTTGCGGCTGCCGCTATAGCGCCCGAAACGCTCCGCCGTGGCATCCGTCATCGCTTTGATCAGCTGCTCTTTCGTGGCGTCTCGGCTCAGCGGGCCTTTCTGCGCATTTGGCGCAACAGCAATATTGTGCTGAAGATTGAAATCCCCCAAGGCAACAGGAGCCTGATTGAGGTCCGACGCGCCGTTGCAAGCGGCCAACATCACAAGCGAAAACAGAAGGGCAACGATACGTGTCATAGGGTTCAATCCGCGTAAATTCGACTTTTGCGATACCCTATGGGACCTTAGGGTGCAATCAAATGCCGCGTTGGAAGGTGCCAGGGCACACCCTATCTTTGCGGCAGAGTGAAGGAGCGCCTCATGCTGGATCAACCCAATCTGCCCGTTCGGGTTCCGCTGGTCACCGAACCCTGGGGTCTTCTGAAGAGCCTGCGCGAGGCGCGGCGCAACATTCTGTCGATCATCCCCGACATCGCCACAAAGCAGCCTATGGTCTCCGGCAAGACGGGCAAGCGCTGGCATATGGTGATGGATCCTCAGGCGATCCGCGAGATGCTGCTGGACCGCTTGGCTGATTATCCGAAATCGGTGGTGACCAAGAACCTGCTGAAGCCCGGCATCGGAGAATCGATGTTCATTGCCGAAGGAGCGCACTGGCGTTGGCAGCGCCGGGCCGCGGCACCGGTGTTTTCGCACCGCAATGTGATGAACCTCGCTCCGATCATGTCCGGTGCCGCCGAGCGCGCAGCGGACCGGGTCAGCGCCGCAGGTCCACGTGCGGTGAACATGCTGGACGAGATGGTCACCACGACGTTCGAAGTCATCGGGGATGTCACGTTCTCGGGTGACGGCACGTTCGACCGGGACAAAGTGCATGGCGCGATTGACGATTATATCGCCGAAGCAGGCAAGATCAGCTTGTTTGATATCCTTGGTTTTCCCGACTGGATCCCGCGCCCCGGGCGTCTGATGTCAGGGCCCGCGCTGAAAGACATGAAATCCATGGCTGATGCCGCGATTGAGGCCCGCGCCAAGCGCGGTCACGAAGGCGTGCCAGACTTGCTGGACCTGCTGCTCGATGGCGTGGACCCCGAAACCAAACGCCAGATGTCCACGTCAGAGCTGCGGGACAACCTGCTTACTTTTATTGTGGCCGGGCATGAGACCACCGCGCTGACCCTTGCCTGGGCGATGTACCTGGTTGGTTTTGATCAGGAGGTGCAGGACCGCGCGCGGGCAGAGGCGCAATCCGTGCTGCAAGGACGCGTGTGCACGGGTGAGGACGTGGCCAAGCTGCCGTTCATACGTCAGATTATCGACGAAACGCTACGCATGTACCCCGCGGCGGGACTGATTTCACGGACCGCGCTCAAGAAAGACACGCTGGGCGGGCGAGAGATCCTGCCCGGCGACACGGTGATGATCCCGATCTACGCGCTGGGTCGCAATGCGCTGCTGTGGGAAGATCCCGACGCCTTCCGGCCTGAACGATTCAAGGATCGCAAGGCCATTGATCGCTATGCTTACCTGCCCTTTGGCGACGGGCCGCGCATCTGCATCGGGGCGAGCTTTGCATTGCAGGAGGCGGTGATCATTCTCGCGACCCTGCTCTCGCGGTTCCGCTTCACGCCTGTGCCGGGGAAAGAGCCCGAGCCCGTGATGATCCTAACCTTACGGCCTGATGGTGGCGTCTGGATGACGGCGGAACCTGTCTGACGGGTGCCGAATTCTGCGAGAATTCGGTCGGAAATCTCGCAGATTTCCGTAGCGCTCAGTCGCAAATGCGCCGCAGATCCTGCCAGTCGGAATCGCGCATGGACGGGCGGTACTCTGCGGATGCGTCCACTTGCGCTGCGGCTGCCTCGATCCGTTCTCCCAGCGAAGGGTGGCTCAGAAAATGCGCCGCTAGACCTTCACTGTCCCCATGTTCTTCGCGCAGGTGATCAAACATATCGCCCAGCGCCCCGGGTGAGATATTGGCCCGCGCCAACATGTCATGGGCAAAGGCATCCGCCCCGGCCTCGGCTTCTTGACTGTATTGCGCCGAAATCAGGCGTTCGGTTAGGAACAGCACCGCAGCGCCGCCTGCAAAATCGCCAAAGATCAGTCCCAGCACGCCAATGGACCCGGCAGAGCGCAACGCGTGTCGTGTGGGATCGCGGCTGACCACATGGCCGATCTCGTGGGCCAGGACGGCCGCTACCTGATCGGGGTTGTCCGCGGCCTTGATCAAACCGTCAAACAATACCACGTAGCCGCCCGGAAGCGCGAAGGCGTTGACCATGGGATGGTCCAGCACAAAGACCTGCACGTCGTGCCGGGCATCCTGACCCGCCATCAGGGTCTCCGTCAGCGCCGCGAGGGCCGTGCTGCCTGCGGGGCTCTCGCAAATCGGCACCTCGCCGATGCCGGTCTCGTCCAGCGCCTCGCGTATCTGGCCAAAAGTCGCCTCCCCCAGCGCGCGTTCACCTGCAGGTGGGATAAACCCCGCCAGGTTGTCCGCCAGGAGCGGGATCAACACACCGATTTGCAAGGCCACAGCCGCGACAGCGGCTACGGCCCAAGCCGCCAACCGCGCGCGGCCCTTGGGCGGGGCGCGGCGGTCAAGGTTGGGCAAGGCGGAGGCAACAAAGGGGTTAGGCGTGAAAAGCCGCGCCAAGGGATCCTGCCGCATCCGCAGAACCGCACTGCCTCGCCCCGCATCATCCGCTACACGGCGGATGTCGTCAGCGGGCCAGTGGATCACCTGATCCTCTAGCAACACAATTTCAAGCGTTGCTTTGTCATCGCTGAGGCGCAGCTCTGTGACGGTGCGCGGCATCGGCAAATCGCCATCGAAATAGAACGTGTTAGTGGCATCAAACGCACGCCCGAAAGTCATATCGCTGCCCCCAGATCCAGGGCCTCGGCAAAGCCTTCTGCTTCGGCAAATTCGTCGCGGGCGCGCTGGCTGACGTCCGACAATCCGATGGAGGTGGGCAGCGTGGTGGTCACCGCCATGTGGCGCATCAGCGGGAAGGTCACGAAAGCGTTATGCAGCACGCCCCACATCAGGAAGACTGTCAGGTAGACCACCGCAATCACGGCAAACTCCAGCCATTGCGGTAGGTTCGATGCGCCACCTAGACCGTCATCCAGAAGAATGTCCTCACCCCAAAAGAGCACCCCGACAAAAATCACGCCAATGACGCCCAGGACGAGGAAAACGTAAGATATCGTCATGCCGAGCGAATAGATCATCGTGATCCGAGGTGGCTTGATGGCGGAAGCAAAGACGACCCCTTCCGCCGTTTTGTGGTTTGCCATGATCCGCTTGGACGCCCAGCGGTAGTGGATCGCTCCATAAAGAAGCCCGGTCAGACAAATCGGGATCAGCCAGAGCCGCCATGGCTCCTCGAAAAACCCGTTGGTCCTTTCTCCGATGATGTACTGCGTGAAATAGTAGTAGTACCCATAAGAAGACAGCTCGGCACTCTCTGCGAGCAGCGGCGTTAGGTAGATCAACCAGAGTGCCAGACCTGCAGAGGCTATAAGCGAGATCACAAAGGGATAGGTCGCCGGGAAGAGCATCTGCCAGCGCCCGCCCTGCACCAGTTTGGCAGAGCCAAAGAAGGTCCGGTCGGTGCGGAATTTCTCCAACAAGAACGTCATGCGCGGCCAGAGGATGCCAACAGTGATCACCGTCAGAAACCAGTACCACAGGGCAAGACCGGCATACTTCCATGCGCCGGGTTCCAACCCGAAACGCACGCCCCGCCAGCGCGTGCGGCCCAGAACATAGCGGCGGGCGCGGTAGCGGGCGTAGAACCAGATCGGGATGACGCCCGCAAAGCTGGCGGCATAGCCGATGAGGGAAGAGTTGAAGACCGAGAAACTGACGAACATCAGGATCAGGTTCACGATACCAATGTAGAACGTCAGAATCACAACGGCGATGAAGAAGCCCAACAGCTTCTCAAATGGATCGCCCACGTATTCCATCGGATGTCCGCCTGGGCGGATCGCGGACCAGTACCAGCGCCTGAGCCGGGTTTTCATCCAGAACCGATAAAAGCCCAGCGTCAGAATAGTCCAGAAGCCGGTTTTCAACGCCAGCCAAAAAAGCGCCCCGCGTTTTCCTACAAAGTGCACCGCCATGACGCCCGGTTCGGCTGTGGCCGTACGGGTGGCGTAGGGGTCTGGTTCCGGCACGGTGCGGTCTGGATCGGGTCCGGGATCATCCCGGCCCAGCGCCGTGCCCCACGCACTTCGGCGTGGCGGCGGTTCAGTTGAATTTGTTGTCACGGGGGAAGCCGCGTGGGGCCATGCGCCCGGCAGAGGCCCGTTTGCCCGACCATTCGGTCAGTTCAGTCTCCGTCCGGGTGCGGCCCGCAGGATCCTGCCAGCTGAGCCCTTCGGCCAGCGTAAAGGTGGTCGCGTCTGACAGGCCGCCATCCTTGTACTTTTGCAGCCTCACGCCCTTGCCCCGGCCCATCTCAGGCAGTTCGCTCACCGGGAAGACAAGAACCTTGCGGTTCTCGCCCACGGTCGCAACTGTGTCTCCCTCAATGGGCTTGCAGACCAGTGCGCTGACCTCGCCCTTGACGTTCAGCACCTGTTTGCCGCTGCGGGTCTGCGCCACCACGTCATTCTCTGGCACGATGAACCCATCGCCCGCGCTGGAAGCCACCAACAGCTTGCGGTCCGGCTGGTGGATGAACAAGTCCACGATCTGTGCTTCATTCGGCAGGTCCACCATCAGGCGCAAGGGTTCGCCCATGCCCCGCCCGCCGGGCAGGTTGGAGGCGGAGACGGTATAGAACCGGCCGTTTGAACCAAAGACGAGCAGCCGATCCGTGGTCTCTGCATGGAATATGAACCGCGGTCCGTCGCCGTCCTTGAACTTCAACTCACGGGCCAGATCGATATGGCCTGTCATCGCCCTGATCCAGCCCATCTGAGAACAGACCACCGTGATCGGTTCGCGGTCGATCATCGCCTCCAGCGGCACTTCTTCGATCTCTGCCGCCTCTTCGATCAGCGTACGCCGCGCGCCGCCGTCGTAGTCCTTGCCAAACTGTTTGCGGGTCTCTCGCAGCTGTTCCACGATCTTGGCCCACTGCAGGTCTTCGCTTTCCAGCAGGTCTTCGAGGCCTGCGCGTTCCTCCATCAACTCGGATTGCTCGCGCAGCAGCTCAAGCTCTTCCAGACGGCGCAGCGACCGCAAGCGCATGTTGAGGATCGCATCGACCTGAACCTCAGACAGTTCGCCCTCGCCCGGTGGCGGGGAAACATAGTCCTTCTCACCCATCGCGCGGACATGGGATTTGCCCCAATCCTCGCGCATGAGTGCAGCCTTGGGGTCATCGTCATAGCGGATGATGTCGATCACCCGATCGAGGTTCAGGAAAGCGACGATGAAGCCTTCCAGGACCTCCAACCGATGGTCGATCTTTTCCATCCGGTGCTCTGACCGCCGGATCAGCACCTCGCGGCGGTGATCGACAAAGGCGCGCAGCACTTCCTTCATGGAACACACGCGCGGTGTCACGCCATCGATCAACACGTTCATGTTGAGCGAGAACCGCACCTCAAGGTCTGAGTTGCGGTACATCAGTCCCATCAACACATCCGGATCGACATTCTTTGAGCGCGGTTCAAGGATCATGCGGACGTCTTCGGCGGATTCGTCGCGGACATCGGCCAGAATCGGGATCTTCTTGGTCTGGATCGCCTCAGCGATCTTTTCGATCAGCTTGGATTTCTGAACCTGATAGGGGATTTCCGTGACCACGATCTGCCACTGACCCCGGCCCAGTTCTTCCATGTGCCATTTGCAGCGCAGGCGAAAGCCGCCTTTGCCGGTGCGGTAGGCCTGCGCAATGCTGTCGGCAGGCTCCACCACGATACCACCCGTCGGGAAGTCAGGGCCTGGCACGTATTGCAGCAAGGTGTCATCGCGCGCGTTGGGGTTCTTGATCAGATGGATGCAGGCGTCACAGAGTTCCGCAATGTTATGCGGCGGAATGTTGGTGGCCATGCCGACCGCGATCCCGCTTGAGCCATTGGCCAACAGGTTCGGGAATTGCGCAGGCAGCACGACAGGCTCAGTGAGCGTCCCGTCATAATTGTCCCGAAAATCAACGGCGTTCTCGTTAAGCCCCTCGAGCATCGCCTCCGCCACGGCGGTCATCCGCGCTTCGGTGTAACGGGACGCAGCCGGGTTATCGCCGTCGATGTTGCCAAAGTTACCCTGCCCGTCGACCAGGGGATAGCGGACGTTGAAATCCTGCGCGAGACGCGCCATCGCATCATAGATCGCAGCATCCCCATGCGGGTGATAGTTACCCATCACGTCGCCGCTGATCTTGGCCGATTTGCGGAAACCGCCACTGGAAGCCAACCGCAGTTCGCGCATTGCATAAAGAATCCGGCGATGTACCGGCTTCAACCCATCACGGGCGTCAGGCAGTGCCCGGTGCATGATCGTCGAAAGCGCATAGGTCAGATAGCGATCACCCAGCGCAAGGCGCAGGGGTTCGGACACATCTTTTGGGTCCATGTTGGGGGGATCGGTCACGTCTGACATATATGCTGTGTAACGGGGCCAGAATCGCGCGGCAAGCGGATCATCGCGTCAATCCGCAATAACCCGCGCGCCACACGACTTGGGGGAAGGTTTTTGGTTTTTCCCCTGCCCTCGCGCCCACTTTTTTGCTATCCCGGTGTCGCAACGCCCCCGGGAGTGGGCTTTGACGTGAGTGACGAACGGGGACATTTTTTCAATGGTGCGGTTTATTCTGCTGGTAACTGCCCAGGTTGTCGGTGGCGTTTTTCGGCTGCGTCAAATCGACTCGGGGGAGCACATTCCGGTTTTCTGATTGAGGATTTCATGAGTCGATCAGGGCATGTCTGGCGAACCCACCCATACCAGCGGACTTGCTGAACTCTCGAAGTCCCAACTGATTGAATTGATCGAAACGCAGCGTGAGACGATTGCGTATCTTGTCGAGGAGAACCGGCGACAGGCAGAGATGATCGTTGTGCTTGAGCAGCGGATTGAGGGGCTTGAGCGTCGCCTTGCGTTGAACAGCCGGAACAGCAGCAAGCCTCCGTCGAGTGACAGCCCTGCGAAGCCGACGGCGAAGGGCAGGAAGGATCAGCGCGGGCAACTGGATCGCAAGCCCGGCGGTCAGCCGGGGCACAAGGGCACGACCCTGGAGCAGACGGACACCCCCGACGAGGTTGTCGACCATCATCCACAAGCCTGTCCCGACTGCGATCATGATCTGACGCAATGCCCCTCGCAGGGGTTTGCAGCCCGGCAGGTGTTCGACCTGCCGCCGCCGCCACCCCTCACGATCACTGAGCACCGGGCTCATAAGTGCACATGCCCGAACTGCGGAAAGCACGTGCGCGGCACGTTCCCGGAAGGGGTCAGGGCACCGGTTCAGTACGGCAATCATATTGCGGCCATGGCGAGCTATCTTCAGACGTACCATTGCATTCCCGATGACCGTCTGTCGCAGGTCTTTCGTGACCTGTTCGGCGTGCGCATTTCCGCCGCCACACTGGCGCGGCTGATTGCGAAGGTGGCGGAGGGCATGCTGTCTTTTGCAGACGCTGTACGTGACGCCTTGTGCGGTGTGCAGGTGGCGGTGAAACATCTGGATGAAACAGGTCTGCGGGTTGAAGGCCGAAACCGGTGGCAGCATGTCATCTGCTCATTGACCCTGAGCCATTTCCGGATGGGGGCGGGCAGAGGCGATCTGCTGTCCGGCGTATCGGGGATTGCGGTGCATGACAACTGGGCATCCTACGCCAGGATGGAGGAGGTCGTGCACGGCCTTTGCAATGCCCATCACATGCGCGAGTTGCAGGCGCTCGTCGATATCGAAAAGGAAGCATGGGCTGCGATGATGCAGACTATCCTGCTGGACGCGAAAAGGGCGGCCGCCAGCGCCCGGGCAAACGGTCGGGATCATGTCGCGGCGCATGTGGTCAAGGCCATCGATGAGCGCTACGACACCTGCATCGCGCAGGGGCTGTCGTTACATGAAAACCAGCCACCGCTGAAACCCGCACTGCCCGGCAAATCCCCCCGAGGACGACCAAAACGGCGAACCGGACACAATCTCGTGCTGCGATTGCGTGACCGCAAGGCCGATGTCCTGCGCTTCCTTACCGACTTGCAGGTTCCCTTCACAAATAACGAGGCCGAGAGGGATCTGAGAATGGGCAAGGTCCGTATCAAGGTCTCGGGATGCTTCCGCACACTGACCGGCGCGGAAAACTTCTGCACCCTCAGAACCGTGATCGAAACGGCACGCAAACAGGGCTGGTCAATAATCGAAACACTCCAGAAAACCGCCGATCAACTCATCCAGAAACTCGAACCGACCTGACAAAATCAAGCGTCTGAAACGCCCCAGAGACAACCTGAATAGTTACTTCTGCTGACCTTCGGCTTTCTGGGCTGGGCGTTTTACGAGATGAGTGGTGGATCGGAATTCGAGTCCGCCTCTGACCGGCATGCGCGCCTAAACCCCGCCCCTGCGGTAACCGTGGCCGAAGTGGATGAAGAGCCTGCTCAGACGGTGGCCGAGGCGGAGGTCGTTGACACCGACCCGCCCCAGCAGACCGAAGTCACACGCGTCTCACTGAACCTCACAACTCTGGAAGATGTGACCGAGGCCGCAGATGACACGGCCCAGGCAGTGGCCGACGCCGTGGCCCAGGAAATCGCAAACGTGGATGCAGACACCGGCGTTGCCATCAATACTGACACACTGACAACCGCTTCGGCGGACACACCG
Source organism: uncultured Sulfitobacter sp. (assembly GCA_963422245.2). Classification (GTDB taxonomy): domain Bacteria; phylum Pseudomonadota; class Alphaproteobacteria; order Rhodobacterales; family Rhodobacteraceae; genus Sulfitobacter. Next base: position 369,914 of record CAXMWW010000022.1, read on the forward strand.
GCGATCATCCCCAGCCTGATCCTGCCCAACGACAGCGGCGCAGCAGATGCAACCGCAGCCTCCGTCCAGCTGGCACCATCGGGTGACCTGCGCTCTGTTACGGGCAACCGCGTGAACGTGCGCGGCGGGCCGGGCACGGATTTCGGCGTGGTCTTCAGGCTCGTCCAAGGAGATTCGGTTGAGGTGCTGGAAGACACCGGCAACGGCTGGGTGCGGATGCGTTCGGTTGATACGGGCGAAGAAGGCTGGATGGCCGATTGGCTTCTGACCGCAGGCTGACTTGCCAACCACCATCTGAACCGCGATGAAGGCTCCTGATCCAAGGAGCCTTTTTCATGTCTGACCGCACCATTCTGATCACCGGCTGCTCCAGCGGCATCGGCTATGCCGCCGCCCATGGCATGCGCGCGCGCGGCTGGCGGGTCTTTGCGTCCTGCCGCAAGGCTGAAGACTGCGAGCGGATGAAGGCTGAGGGGTTCGATGCCCCGCTGATCGACTATCAGGACGAGGCCACAACCCAAAGCGGCCTTGCAGAAGTGCTTGAGGCTACGGGCGGCACGCTTGGTGCACTCTTCAACAACGGTGCCTTCGGCACGCCCGGCGCGGTCGAAGACCTGCCCACCGACGCCTTGCGTGCCATTTTCGAAGCGAACTTCTTTGGCTGGCATACGCTGACGCGGGCGGTCATTCCGGTGATGCGTCAGCAGGGGCACGGACGGATTGTTCAGTGCTCCTCCGTTCTTGGGTTTGTCACCATGCCGTGGCGGGGGGCGTATAATTCGACCAAATTCGCTCTGGAAGGTCTTACCGATACACTCAGGATCGAAATGCGGGACACCCCTATCAAGGTGGTACTTATCGAACCGGGGCCGGTAACGTCGAAAATTCGGGTGAATTCCATTCCGCATTTTGAACGCTGGATCGACTGGAAAGCCTCCGCCCGCGCTGAGCAATATGAAACCCAACTGCACAAGCGGCTTTATAAGTCTTCAGGTGAAAAAGACGCCTTCGAACTTCCCCCCGAAGCGGTTGTCAAAAAGCTGGCCCACGCCGTCGAAAGCCCGAGGCCCCGGCCGCGCTACTATGTCACAACGCCCACCTACATCGCAGGCTTTGCCCGGCGTTTGCTGCCCACGCGGGCACTGGACTGGATGTTCTCGCGCTGAATTCGTCCTTGCGAAGGCCCGCGCGCCCGCTACATCTGGCGCGAACAGGAGGAACACCTATGTCCGACCCATTCTTTATTATCGTGCTGATCGCAGTTGTCGCTGTGGCGATTGTTCTGCTTTTCGGCCTTGGCGGGTTTGCCAAGGGGGGTGATTTCAACAAGACAAAGGCGAACAAGGTGATGCGCTTGCGGATCGGGGCGCAGTTTTTCGCGGTGGTCCTGATCGTGATCTATGTTTGGTACATAAGGGGCTGATTGGATGGTCGTTCTCAACAAAATATACACACGCACGGGCGACGCAGGCACGACCGCGCTAGGCAACGGTGACCGCGTGGCCAAGCACGACACAAGGGTCGAAGCATACGGCACATCTGATGAACTGAACTGTTTTGTGGGCGTGGCCCGGCTGGCGGCAGATAGCGATACCGATGCCGCACTCAGCCGCATCCAGAACGACCTCTTTGACCTTGGCGCGGACCTGTGCCGCCCGGACATGGAAAAAGACGCAGAGGCTGAATACCCACCGCTGCGCATGACCCAGGGCCAAATCGACCGGCTTGAAGCGGAAATCGACGTGATGAACGACACACTGGAACCCCTGCGCAGCTTTATCCTGCCGGGCGGGTCTGCACTGGCCGCGCATCTGCATGTCTGCCGCACCGTGGCGCGCCGCGCCGAACGGCTGGCGGTACTGGCTGCCGGTGAGGGCCAGATCAACCAGATCGCCATTACCTACCTCAACCGTTTGTCCGACTGGTTCTTTGTCGCCGCGCGAATGGCCAACGACGGCGGCAAAAACGACGTGCTGTGGGTGCCCGGGGCGAACCGGTAAACAAGGGGGGAAGAGGCCTCCACCTTACCAGGTTTGGGCGCCGAAGGGTGGAGGCCTCCTCCACCTTCGTTCACCATCGTGAACATTTTGGGCGCTAACAGGCCAAAACGCGGCGTCCTTATCGCCGCAGATGCCGATTTTGCACTGTTTTACGTCTTTCGCCTTCGATAAACGGGCGCAGAGAAGTTTGGGGGCTCTCCCGCGCGGGTGAGTCGATTTTAAGGAGAGAACGCTCATGAAGGTGCTTGTGCCTGTCAAACGCGTGATCGACTACAACGTGAAGGTGCGCGTCAAAGCGGACGGTTCCGGTGTCGATCTTGCGAATGTGAAAATGTCGATGAACCCGTTTGACGAAATTTCCGTCGAACAGGCCATCCGCCTGAAAGAAGCCGGTCAGGCTGACGAAGTCGTCGCCGTATCCATCGGCGTCAAGCAGTCTCAGGAAACCCTGCGCACCGCGTTGGCCATGGGGGCCGACCGGGCAATCCTGGTTGTCGCCACCGATGACGTGCACAACGACATCGAACCGCTGGCCGTGGCGAAGATCCTTGCCAAGGTCGTGGAAGAAGAGCAGCCGGGTCTGGTTCTTTGCGGCAAGCAAGCCATCGACAATGACATGAACGCCACCGGGCAGATGCTGTCGGCGCTGATGGGCTGGTCCCAGGCGACCTTCGCCTCTGAGGTGGAAATCGCTGGGGACAAGGCCAAGGTTACCCGCGAAGTCGACGGCGGTCTGCAGACCATCGAGGTCTCAATGCCCACCGTGATCACCGTGGACCTGCGTCTCAATGAGCCGCGCTATGCGTCCCTACCCAACATCATGAAGGCCAAGAAAAAGCCGTTGGATGAAAAGACGCCCGAAGACTACGGCGTGGACGTCTCCAACCGTCTGGAAATCGTGAAGACCGAAGAGCCGGAAGCACGCGCTGCTGGCATCAAAGTCGGCTCTGTTGATGAGCTGGTCGAGAAACTCAAAGAAGCGGGGGCTGTGTAATGGCTGTTCTTCTTCTCGCAGAAGTAAACGATGGCGAACTGGCGATGGATGCAACGGCCAAGGCCGTGACCGCCGCCAAACAGCTGGGTGATGTGACCATTCTGGCCGCCGGTGGTTCTGCCGCCGCTGCTGGTGAGGCCGCTGCCAAGATCGAAGGCGTGTCCAAGGTGTTGGTCGCTGAAGACGCATCGCTGGGTCACCGCCTTGCGGAGTCTACTGCTGCACTGATCGTATCGCTGGCAGATGACTATGAGCATATCGTCGCCCCCGCCACCACGGACGCCAAGAACGTGATGCCCCGCGTCGCGGCTCTGCTGGACGTCATGGTGATCTCTGACGCCTCTGGCGTTGTGGACGGCAACACGTTTGAGCGCCCGATCTACGCAGGTAACGCGATCCAGACCGTGAAATCCTCCGACGCCAAGAAGGTTGTGACCTTCCGTGGCGCATCCTTTGATGCGGCAGGCGAAGGCGGCTCTGCTTCGGTAGAGACCATCGGCGCAGCAGCCGATCCCGGCTTGTCGAGCTGGGTTGAAGACAAGGTGGCTGAATCCGACCGTCCGGAACTCACATCCGCTGGTGTGGTTGTGTCCGGCGGTCGTGGCGTGGGCTCCGAAGAGGACTTCGCATTGATCGAGAAACTGGCCGACAAGCTGGGTGCTGCTGTTGGCGCGTCCCGCGCGGCTGTCGACTCCGGCTACGCGCCGAACGACTGGCAGGTGGGTCAGACCGGCAAGGTTGTGGCACCCGACCTCTACGTGGCGGTTGGCATTTCCGGCGCGATCCAGCACCTCGCTGGCATGAAGGACTCCAAAGTGATCGTGGCGATCAACAAGGACGAAGAAGCGCCAATTTTCCAGGTCGCGGACTTTGGCCTTGTGGCAGACCTGTTCACCGCCGTGCCTGAGCTTGTCGAAAAGCTCTGAGCCTGAGCCAATGGTTTTCTGAAGGGGCCCGCTGTTCGCAGTGGGCCCTTTTTGTTATCGAAGGTTGTTGATCGCCGCGGCAACCGCCTGCGCCGCCTCCGCATGGGCCAGGGGACCCAGCATTTCATGGGCTGCCAGAGTCTCCATCTGGCTGAACACCATGCCTTCGGTCTTGGCATCCATGGCCTGTTTTGATGCAACGACTTCGACAACCTTCGTGGCCAGCGGCGAGATTTCGTCAATCATATCGCGTGTCACGAACAGTGGATCCGGACCAAGGTTATCAACAGTGGGAATTGAAGCTTCCTGCGGCTTGTGGTCTGCGAACCAAAGCAGAATGATCTTGCCGGTGATCCGCCCCAGCATCAGCCGCATCCGCGCAAGCCAGGCTTGCTGAAGCTCGGAAACCACGGCCTCGAACCGTTCGGCAGATATCATCATCAGATGGTTCAGCATGTGTCTGTTGAAATTGAAGTCTGCAAAATCGACTTCGCGGTAGATTGTACCCAACAACGTGGAAGGTGCCACGAAGCGGTCATTACGCCGTGGATGTACCGTGTAAAACCTGTTGGTCATGTTCTGCGCGCCAAGGACCTGCACAACGGTAATCTCAGCCGAGGACGCGGCCTCCAGCACAAAGGGGTCCTGGATGAACACATCGATCCCGGCATTGAGAAACCCGAAATTGGCGCAGGTCGTACCGACCTGAGCCTCCACGAGGGTCGGAAGCGGTTCTTCGATAAACTTGCCGTATGTCTCCGTCCCGCCGACAAAGGCAACGTAGGGCTGATCCAGATCCCGCCGTGGCCCCCGAAACAGCAGTTTTGACGCGCCATAACGGCACGGAAGATAGTCAAGGGCCCCCGGCCCCAGTACATCATAGGTCATTTCACCCACCTCACATTTTCACCCGCGCTCACCTTGGCCCGATGATCCCTGCGATTCTCTTAACGGGCGAAATTGTGGTTTAGTTTCGGAAAATCCCACCCTTGCGGTGGCACCGCACCACGCCATACTGTGACCCACATTTGCAGGAGACCGGTTGATGGAAATCCAATCCGTAGGCGTGGTGGGCGCGGGCCAGATGGGCAATGGCATTGCCCATGTGATGGCGCTGGCAGGGTACGACGTGAAAATGACGGACGTCAGCAGCGACGCACTGGATCGTGCAATGGCAACCATCACCGGCAACATGGATCGCCAGGTGTCCCGCGAGAAGATCTCGTCGCAGGATCAATCAGCGGCTCTTGCCCGGATTTCATCGACGACAACACTGTCCGAACTTGGCAATTGCGATCTGATCATCGAAAGCGCCACAGAGCGTGAGACCGTGAAACAGGCGATTTTCGAGGATTTGCTGCCTCATCTGAAGCCCGAGACGATCTTGACCTCCAACACCTCGTCCATCTCCATCACCCGGCTGGCCAGCCGCACGGACCGGCCCGAAAAATTCATGGGGTTTCATTTCATGAACCCGGTGCCCGTGATGCCTTTGGTCGAGTTGATCCGGGGCATTGCGACAGATGAGCCGACATTCAAGGCCTGTCAGGTGGTAGTGGACAAGCTGGGGAAGACCTCTGCCACGGCGGAGGATTTTCCCGCCTTCATCGTCAACCGCATCCTGATGCCGATGATCAATGAGGCCGTCTATACGCTTTATGAAGGCGTGGGGAACGTTGAGAGCATTGACCGCGCGATGGAATTGGGCACGAACCACCCCATGGGGCCGCTGAAGCTTGCGGATTTCATCGGGCTTGATACCTGTCTGGCGATCATGAACGTGTTGCATGACGGGCTGGCGGACACCAAGTACCGACCCTGCCCGCTGCTCACCAAATACGTCGAGGCCGGATGGCTGGGCCGCAAGACGCAGCGCGGGTTCTACGACTATCGCGGGGAGACGCCTCAGCCGACACGGTAGGGTGGACAAATGTCCACCTTACGGGGGTTGCGCCAATGCTCATTTCACTTGAACGCTCTGATGGCGGGCAAATGCCCGCCTTACGTGTCAGATGTCAGGACAGTTACATTTCCGTCGGGATCGACCATGCGCAGCACCGCTGAACCGTCGGTCTTTTGCTGGACCTCTCCCCCCAGACCCAAACGGTCAATCTCGCGTTGCAGCTCGGAGACGCGTAGGATCAGGCGACCGGTTGCAACAACGACCGGGTTTTCAACCAGCTGAAGTTCCGTATCGCCGTTGATCCGCCAAATCCGGGTGTCTTCGCTAGGGTCGAAATCATGCAGGCGACCAAAGAGATGCGCGTACCATTCGGCGCTGACCTCAATGTTCGAACAGAACACCTGCGCCAGGATGCCGCGCACGGCCATTGCGGATCAATCCTTCAGGTCAATCGTTGTCTGCCGCAGCCACGCCATGAAATCGCGCGGGTTGTCGATGCGGGCATCGATGTCAGACTGGGACACCGGATGGCCTACAATCGGGTTCTGAGGCTTGTTGCAGCTGCGCACAACTTCGTGCAGCAGAAGGCTCTGACGCAGCATGGGGCTCACCTGGTTGGCGATCTGATACGCACGGGAATTTGCCCCCAGAAACTTCATCGGCACAACCTGGGCACCGGAGCGGCGGATCATCTTGGCAGTAAATACGTTCCACTCGGCCTCTATCGCCGGGCCCCACCACGTCTCAGACGACGCCACGACACCCGAGGGGAACAGGCACACGACCCCGCCTTCCTTGAAATGGTTCATCGCCTTGGCGCGCATCTCAACGTACTTGCGCTGTGCATCCGGATCATGCGGGAACGGGACCGGGATCATGTAGCTGCCCGCAACCTCATCAATGGAGGTCAACAGCGAGCGGGTCAGAATGCGGTAGTCCTGCCGGACCCGGCCAATCAAATCGGCAAAAATCATCCCGTCGACCATGCCGTGGGGATGATTGGCAACAACTACCACCGGGCCTTCTTTGGGAATGCGGTCCAGCTGTTCCTGAGGGGTCGTCAGGTCAATGCCCATCGTATCCAAAGCGGCCCGCCAAAACGCTTGCCCCGATGGGGCCCCGCGCTTTTCGAACTTTCGGATCATCCGCAAGATCGTGAGCTTACCGGTAAAGAGCTCAATCGCGCTGATCATCCGCCGCTTCCACGGATCCTCAAACGTCGACGCATAGCTCAGGCTGGATCGATCGTACTTGATCGGCACCTGAGGTTCGTCCGTCGCCGGAACATCCTCCGGGGTTACAGGTGTTGCGTCATCAGCCACGTCGAATTCCCCTGTTCGAACGGTTGCAGCGCTCAGGCCCCTTCGCCAAACTTGTCGGCCACAAGGGCCGTCAGCGCCTCTGCCAGCGCATCAGCGTCAGGACCTGCGGTTTGCACGTCAATAGTGCTTCCACGCGAAGCTGCCAACATCAAAAGGCCCATGATGCTGTCACCTGATGCGCTCATGCCATCCTTGCTGACCTCGGCAGATGCGTCAAATGCCTCCACCACCTCGACTAATTTGGCAGAGGCGCGGGCATGCAGGCCCTTTTCGTTGACGATTTCCAAAGTGATGTCGGGCATGATTTCGGGCCTTTAATTCACACTCACGTTCTGGCTGTCGATGTACTTCTTACCCGCCTCGAGTGCCGCACGCACCGCATCTGGCACGGGTTTATGGCGGGATTTGGCCAGTTTGATTAGCATCGGCAGGTTCGCGCCGTAGACAATGCGGCGCCCTTCGGGCTTGCAGGCCATCAGGCTGAGGTTGGACGGAGAGCCACCAAAAAGGTCTGTGACCACCACAACACCAGCCCCCTGATCGACCTCATCTGCGGCCATGCAAATCTCTCGCTCCTTGGCGCTGCGGTCGTGGTCTTTTTGAATGGCGATGGCCCGTACCCCGATCTGAGAGCCAACCACATGTTCAATGGCAGCAAGGTATTCCTGCGCCAATCCGCCATGTGCGACTATCACGATACCGATCACTTAGTGTGCCTCTTTGGGGTGCTGACGGTCCAGCTCGCGGTGCCTTATAGACACCTGCCAGCCCTTATTTGCAAGGCGCAATGCAAGCTCTTCCGCGAGGGTAACGGAACGATGCTGCCCGCCGGTGCAGCCAAAAGCGATGGAAACGTGCGACTTGCCTTCATCACGGAAGGCCGGCAGCAGCAGCTCGCTCAACTCTTGCACCTTCTGGGAAAACGCGGCAAACCGCGGGTCTTCCTTTACATAGTCCGCCACAGCTCTGTCGGTACCATTCAAAACCCTCAGTTCTGGTTTCCGGTAAGGATTTTGCAAGAAACGGCAGTCATGCACGATGTCCACACTACGGGGCAACCCGCGCTTGTAAGAAAAGCTCTCCACCGACACAGCTAGAAAATGGCCGCCATCGGGGGCGAACCATTCTTCCACTTCGGCGCGCAGCTGATGGATGTTCAGCAGCGTCGTATCAATCAACACATCAGCCCGTGCGCGGATCGGTGCCAGTAATTCCTTTTCGCGCGCTATCCCGTCTGCGGGGCGATCATCTGGGGCCAGTGGATGCCTGCGCCGGGTCTCGGAAAACCGCCGCATAAGCGTATCATCCGCGCAATCGAGGTACAAAAGCTCAGTCATCACGTCAGAGCGTCCCGCCAACTGGCCGATCAGATCCAACACCGCAGTTGTCGAAAAATCGCGATTTCGGGCGTCAATGCCAAGCGCTACCGACCCTTCACGTTCTGGCCCGTCCAGCAGGGCGGGGAGCAGGCGCAGGGGTAAATTGTCAATCGCTTCAAACCCTGCATCCTCCAGAACGTTCAAAGCCGATGATCGCCCTGCGCCCGATGGACCCGTCACCAACACCAGGCGGCGTTGATCTGTCGTGTCAGGGCCTTTGGGGCTTTGCAAATTGGCGTTCATGGCAACTTTCAGAGGTTTCCCTTGATATAAAGCAGAACAGCGCTGGGGAAATGTGAAGTTTCAGATTTGTGAAGACAGGGCAGCGTGTGTCCCAGAACCTGCATGGAATGGTCGTCGGGCAGCCGTTGCGTTTCGGTTTCGCCCATCGCGATGGCCAGTCTCAGCGGCGCGAAAGGCTCGAATGGGACCTTGATCAGCCCGACCTGCCGCGCCTCAATCAGGCCCTCGATTGTGTCTGGCGGTTCAGCAATCAGGTAATCATTTGCAATGCGCACCCGGGTGCGGTCGTCGGCCACGAGGGTGGCACCCCGCGCAATCAGTTCGATGGCCAACGCCGACTTGCCCGCGCCAGACGGACCAGTGATCAGAACGCCCTGCCCATCCACGGCAACAGTTGTCGCGTGCAGTATTGCACTCTCAGAAGTCATAGTTGCGCCGCGCAGGGCAGCACGGGTCAGGTCGGCAGGCCGACGACGAAACGCGCGCCCAGAGGTTCGGAGGTGATGTCAGCCTCAGTCGGGCGGATGTTCTCAGCCCAGATCACACCGTCATGCGCCTCGACAATCTGTTTGGAGATTGCCAAGCCCAGACCGGAGTTGTTGCCAAAATGCTCTTCGGGGCGCTGGCTGTAGAACCGTTTAAAAATCTTGGCCAACGCCTGATCTGGAATGCCGGGGCCAGTGTCTTCGACAACCACCAAAACGCGGTTTTCTTTCTGGCGGGCCCAGACACGGATTGCATCACCGTCTTCACAGAAAGAAATGGCATTGGTGATCAGATTGACAAATACCTGCGCCAAACGCGCTTCAAGGCCGTGCACGGTGATCGGCTGACTGGGCAGATCAGTAATGAAATCAATGCCTTTGGATTTGGCATCCTCACCGAGGTACTGACCCAGATTGCCCAGCATGTTGAGCAGATCAAAGGCTTCCTCTTCTTCCTTAACAAGTTCGGAATCCAGTCGCGAGGCATTGGAGATATCGCTGACCAGACGGTCTAGCCGACGTACATCGTGGTCGATCACATCCAGCAGTTTTTCACGCTGATCGTCGCGCTTAACCATGCGCAGCGTGCCTACTGCAGAGCGCAGCGAAGCAAGGGGGTTCTTGATCTCGTGTGCCACGTCAGCAGCAAACTGTTCATTACCATCAATGCGGTTGTAGAGGGCGGAAACCATGCCGCGCAAGGCACCGGAAAGGCGGCCGATCTCATCCGGGCGTGCGGTCAGATCAGGGATGCGGATACGGCCGGGGTTCATCTTGCGGGCGTCACGGTCGCGGCCAAGCTCGGCGGCAGCCGACAAATCCGCAAGCGGGTTCGCAATGGTCGAGGCCAGCACAAGGCTCAACCCAATCGAAAGCAGCATTGCGATCACGAACATCTGCAGCACGCGTTCCTGCTCGGCCCGCACCAGCCGGTCGATTTCACCAGCCGGAGATGCGATGGCCAGAATACCAACAGGCGCTTCGCCCTGAAGGATTGGAGTCGTGACGGTGAACAACAACCCGCCGTCGTTGTCCTTGTTTTGCTGGATCAGCGTGCCCTCAGACAACGTTCCAGCAAATTGCCCTTTCAGAATGTCCTCAATCACCGTCGTGCGGTCCGGCATCTCGCCCCCTCCGAAGGGCCAGGAAAGTCCGTTCCAAATCCAGCTTAGGCCGTCGGTTAGCAGCGTGCTTTCGCCGTCTTCGGTTTCAGCCGCCGCGCTATCGGCATTCTCAATCTGGGCAATCAGAGTCTCGTTAAGATCGTAGACAAAAACCTCGATACCGCTGCGCAGGTCGAGGTTGTCCAAGGTCTCAACAACATCAACACCGTCCCCTGTCGCCAAGTTTACAGGCGCCCCTTCAGGAATTTGCGCCTCAATCACGTCTGCGATCAAAACAGCGGAGCTGACCAGCGCGCCACCGCGCTGAACCACAAGTGAATCTCTGGACGAGTTCAGATAGAGGATGCCCGCAACCAGAAGGTTGAGGGCGATCAAATTGAAGGTGATGATCTTGCGCGTCAGAGGTGAGGCACGCAACGAAAATAGCCCGCGCCGGTCACGACGTGCGCGAATTTCGTTGGAATCGGCCGCGTCCGGGGCGACCCAATCGTCGCCCAGAACAACATCTCCGTCCCGCGTGGCAGGGCCAGTGTCCTGCACAAAGCTCCTTTCAGCCAAGGCCATCGGTTGGGATCACTCTTCGTTGTATCTGTAGCCAATCCCGTAGAGCGTCTCAATCGCCGAGAACTCATCGTCGGCGCTGCGCATCTTTTTGCGCAGACGCTTGATGTGGCTGTCGATGGTGCGGTCATCAACATAGACCTGATCGTCATAGGCCACGTCCATCAGCTGATCGCGCGACTTCACGAAACCGGGGCGTTGGGCCAGAGCCTGCAGCAACAGGAACTCAGTCACGGTCAGCGACACGTCCTTGCCTTTCCAGGATACCGCGTGGCGCAGCGGGTCCATCCGCAGATCACCGCGCTCCATCACCTTGGTTTCTTCGGTTTCGCCAACTTCACCGGAGCCCACCGCATCCTGGCGGCGCAACAGGGCGCGAATGCGTTCGACCAGCAGACGCTGGCTGAAAAGCTTCTTGACGTAGTCGTCCGCGCCCATGCGAAGGCCCAGCACCTCGTCAATCTCATCATCTTTAGACGTAAGGAAAATCACCGGCATCGCTGTCTTCTGGCGCAGGCGCTGCAACAGATCCATGCCATCCATGCGGGGCATCTTGATGTCCAGCACGGCCATATCCGGGAGTTTCTTGTTGAAGGCATCCAAAGCGGCTTGCCCATCATTGTAGGTCTCAACCTCAAAGCCTTCGGCCTCAAGAGTCATCGAAACAGACGTCAGGATATTCCTGTCGTCGTCCACCAATGCAATTTTGTTCATTGCCTGTTTCCTTGTCCTGCTCTCATGCGTTTTTGATTTTTTGGCCATTGATCCCCAATTTTGGCCATCGAATCAATCTCTAACTGCGAATCACCGGGTGGATGGGCCTCATTTCCGCCATAATTTGGTTAGGAATGGCTAAATTGCCGCACTTTGGCGTCAGGTGGTTTGCTGAAAGATTGAACTATCGGGCGGCCTAGGGCAGCCGCTGCGCCAAAGTTCGCAATGGTGGCGCTAACTGTGACAAACCCACCTGTTCATCCCTAAAATCACCATGTTAAGAGGCCAAGGAACAGCAAAGAGCGTCGGTTCAGACGCGCCACAGGAGACATCGCAATGACAACAGGCCGGGTAAACCCGACGTTCCGCCTTGAGGATCAAAAGATCACGGGGCTGGGCGATGTCTATTACAACCTGATGGAACCGGCGTTGATCGAAGTCGCCTTGAAACGGGGCGAAGGCACCCTTGGCAATGGCGGTGCCTTCCTTGTGACCACAGGCAAATTCACCGGCCGCTCCCCCAAGGACAAACATGTAGTGAAGACCGACAGCGTTGCAGACACCATCTGGTGGGACAACAACGCAGAGATGTCATCCGAGGGCTTTGACGCGCTCTATGAAGACATGATCGCGCACATGCAGGGCAAGGACTACTTTGTGCAGGACCTCGTCGGGGGGGCCGATCCCCGACACGCGATCAACGTGCGCATGGTGACAGAGCTTGCCTGGCATGGCCTTTTCATCCGCACTATGCTTCGTCGCCCCGACCGCGCGGACCTGGACGATTTCATCGCGGATTTTACCGTGATCAACTGCCCGAGCTTCCAGGCGGACCCCGAAAAGCACAACTGCCGGTCCGAGACGGTGATTGCGATGAACTTTGATCGCAAGATGATCCTGATCGGCGGCACAGAGTATGCCGGGGAGAACAAGAAGTCCGTCTTTACGTTGTTGAACTACCTGCTGCCCGAGAAAAACATCATGCCGATGCACTGCTCGGCCAACCACGCCACGGGCAATCCGGTCGATACGGCAGTGTTCTTCGGCCTCTCTGGCACAGGTAAAACAACGCTTTCCGCGGACCCTCAACGCACCCTGATTGGCGATGACGAACATGGCTGGTCAGACAATGGCACCTTCAACTTTGAAGGGGGTTGCTATGCCAAGACCATCAACCTCAGCTCTGAGGCCGAACCGGAGATCTACGCCACCACGGCCAAGTTTGGCACGGTGATCGAGAACATGGTGTTCGACCCGGACACCAAAGAGCTGGACTTTGACGACGATTCCCTGACCGCCAACATGCGCTGCGCCTACCCGCTGCACTATATCTCTAACGCGTCCGAGAAGGCACTGGGCGGGCATCCCAAGAACATCATCATGCTGACTTGTGACGCCTTTGGCGTGCTGCCACCGATCTCCCGCCTAACACCCGCACAGGCGATGTACCACTTTCTGTCAGGGTTCACCTCCAAGGTGGCCGGAACAGAGCGTGGGGTAACAGAGCCCGAACCCACATTCTCCACCTGCTTTGGCGCACCTTTCATGCCCCGGCGGCCCGAAGTCTACGGCAACCTGCTGCGCGAAAAGATCGCCCAGCATGGGGCGACCTGCTGGCTGGTGAACACCGGATGGACCGGTGGGGCATATGGTACCGGCAGCCGTATGCCAATCAAAGCGACGCGCGCATTGCTGACCGCGGCCTTGGAAGGGGACCTCGCAGAGGTGCAGTACCGCAAAGACCCGAACTTCGGCTTCGAAGTGCCCGTGGCCGTTGAAGGCGTGCCTGACATCCTGCTGGACCCGCGCCGCACCTGGGATGACGCGGAGGCCTATGACCGTCAGGCAGCCAAGCTTGTGACCATGTTCTCAGACAACTTCGCACAATACGTACCGTTCATCGACGACGACGTGAAAGCAGCTGCGATTGGGTGAACCGTAAGGTGGGCCTGTGGCCCACCCTCTCCGCTTGGAGTTGGACAATAGGAAAAGGCGCAGCATGATACTGCGCCTTTTTTCATTTCGTAAGGTGGGCGTGTCGCCCACCCCCGGTCAGGCAGCCTGTTTTACCAACTCATACAACGGCATTTCGAACAGGAAACGCACATCTTCATTGCTGAGCCAGCTCAGAAACCCTTCCAGCGGAGTGTCATTGCCAAGGCGATACCAACGCAGGCTCCCCGGCTCGTTATGGAAATACCCCATCCGCTCGGCAAATCCCTTGAACGCCACCGTGCGTGCCATGAAGCCAAAGATGTAGTCCGGATTCCATTTCTCCATGATCAGCATCAGACCATAGCGTGCAAAGACGGAGCTCAGCCCCACGCCCCGATACTCCCCCGCATCGGGGCTGATCCAGATGTCACCATGATAAACAACGTCACCCGTGATCCCATGCGCGCCCGGCGTCGCGCGATAGCGTGAGCGGACAAAATCGATGTCCGGCAGCGCGGGCGGGAATTCTCGGAAACGGCCCAGCATATATTCACTCAATCTGCGGCCTTCCAGCGCGACCATCTTGGCCGCCTGCGTGTGGATCAACACCCCCTCCTGGTTGTATGCGGCAAGCCAGAAAGCGTTGCCTTCATCCAGGTCATGCAACTGGGGGTCGAACGGCGCGCCAAGGCCCTGCATCGGACGCCCTTTGGCAACGATCTTAGCATACGCATCAAAGTCTGTACCGATCTCGATCCGGATACCTGCACTGCGCAAAATATCGTGGCTCGCTGCAAAAAACTGCGCACCATCGTTAACAAATTGGACTGTCATTTTAACTTCCTTTGTCGAGTCGTTATGACAAAGGTAGCCTAAACTTTTAGTAATTTCTCAAATTTTGCAGATTCCGTGTCAAAATTAACCACAACGTCGGCGGGAATCGGCGGCAACGCAGAGTTGTCGACGCCCTCAATCTCAATTTCCGGGTCAGGTTCGACCAGGGTCAAAAGGGCCTGCGATTGGTCCGGAAAACGTCCCCCCATCATCAGGCGCGCGTAACGGATCGGTGTAATTTCCCCCCTGTCCCCCTTTGGAACTTGGGTAAAAACATGATCCAGTCGCGAACCTTGGGTGTTGGTCACCTCTTCCATGGGCTGCTCCAACAGACGCGCAAACTCGCTGCCGCCCGGCAGATTGCCTACGTTACGGCCAATGCTGGACCGTGCCGTCGCCCAGCCAAACCACTTCACGTAAAAGCTCTCCTCCCCGAACTCGACAGTGATCCAACCCGTTGGTGTCATGCGATAAACGATCAAAAAGGGGCGCACATGGGCCATATGGGGTGATTCGATATGGCCACCAGCCATCGACCAGGCGCGCAAAGTCTCGCGCATCAGAACCGATCTGCCGTTCCAGACCCAGCTCAGCGGGTGCTGCTGTTGATGAAAGCTCCACCCATTGGGCAACCCAAACACCACCTGCTGCAGGCCTTCCTGGTGCCGCGATGCGCCGCGCAGCCACATCGTACAGCGCGCCACCAGATTGATCGCTTCGGGCAGCGCATTTTCCCCAGCTTCGGTCAGGCTGTACCGCCGGTCATCCACACGGAATAGTTGCGCGCCCATTTCCTCTTCGAGCAAAGAGATGTGCCGCCGCAGCGTTTGCCGCGTAGAACCCAGTTCTTTGACCGCATGGCTCAAATTCAACGTACGCGCGAGGGTAACGAAGGACCTGGTCATTTCAAACAATAGCGCTGGTGGCGGAGTGTCCGCCTTAGCTACAGGCACCGGAGTACCACCCTGTTCGACTTTTGCCATGTCGTGCTTCATACGCCCTCAATGGTAAACAAATCACCCATTAATGCAATAAAAATCATCCGTCGATAGTACAATTATGCGTTGAAAATGAAAAAATCTATCCAATTGAACGGAATTCGGAATCTGAGGATGAATTACAGGTAGTTCAACCAGAGGTTCCTGATTATGTCCCATCCCGTAGACGTCCATGTCGGTCGCAAACTGAAGCAGATTCGCACGCTGCGTCGCTTGTCGCAGACAGATGTTGCCCGAAAGTTAAATTTGTCATTCCAGCAAATCCAGAAATACGAAATCGGCTCAAACCGCGTTGCTGCCAGCCGCCTGTTCGAGCTTGCCCAAATCCTGGATGTGCCGCCCTCCTATTTCTTTGAAGGCCTGCATGACAACACCAATGAGGCCCCCAAGAAAGACCCAGGAATGGCCATCGTGTCAGCATTGGCGCAAATCAAAGACGACGACATCAAGTCGCGCATTGTAACGTTTATTGAAGATGTCTCTGGTATGACCGTTGCCCGTCAGGGCTAAGACTCGGGCACACTTCGGCACGGCGCGTTGATCAAAAGAACTGCACCAAAGCAGCATTGATCCGCGCCGACAGCCACACCAATGAATTGTGACGATTCTCCCCTTTGGCCATGAGCTGTCAGCTGACTTTCACTCAACCGACCAAGTAATTTTAGAACAAAATGACGCACTCTGGCGCATCTTTGTTGTGCTGCACCTGCGAAAAGGCTATGCCGCATCCCAGCAACTGAGGGATGAAGACCATGGCGCATGACGGGCAGGACTGGACGATGACAACTCAAACGCTTCTGGACAATCTGTTGGAGCTTACAGCAGCTGCCGTGCCACCAGTGGAGCGGCTGTTGGAAAAGGCCACTACGTCTGTGCGCGCAATGACTCTGGACGGCGACCGAATCTCCGCCACAAAGATCGAAGAACACCAGACCGCCGCCCACGGACTGGCGTGGCTGGCCACCTATGCACAATCCCTGCGCCAGATGCAATCTTGGGCGGAACGCCTCGAAGCGGATGGCAAGTTCGGCGAAATCGAAGCTCTGCTGCACCAGATCGCCTTTGGCGAATACCTTTGGCAGGTCTACGGCGGCATCCAGATGAATCAGGGGGAAGTCGTGCGCCTGCAGGACCTCGGCCTCAGCCAGGACGACCAGCGCGACCTGATGGACCCTGCCGTCATGACCCTCTGCCAGTCCGGCAACACGCAGGCCGCGCGCCTGCGCCTGGTGGAGCTGATGCAAGAGCAATCCGCCAACATCACTGTTGGTGCTTCCGGCCTGGATGAAGAGCTGGAAATGATCCGCGAACAGTTTCGCCGCTATGCCGTGGAAAAGGTCGAACCCCACGCGCACGAATGGCACCTCAAGGACGAACTGATTCCGATGGAGGTCATCGAAGAACTGGCCGAAATGGGCGTCTTTGGCCTGACCATACCCGAAGAATTTGGCGGTTTTGGCCTCTCCAAGGCCTCCATGTGTGTCGTCAGCGAAGAACTTTCGCGTGGCTACATCGGCGTGGGCTCCCTTGGCACCCGGTCAGAGATCGCCGCAGAGTTGATCATTGCGGGCGGGACAGACGAACAGAAAGCCAAGTGGCTGCCGCGTCTGGCCAGTGCTGAAACGCTGCCCACCGCCGTCTTTACCGAACCCAACACCGGGTCGGACCTCGGATCGTTGCGCACCCGCGCGGTCAAGGACGACAACGGCGACTACCAGATCACCGGCAACAAAACCTGGATCACCCATGCCGCGCGCACCCATGTGATGACGCTCCTGGCCCGTACCGACCCAGAGACATCGAACTACAAAGGCCTGTCGATGTTCCTTGCCGAAAAGACTCCCGGAACGGACGAAGCCCCCTTCCCCACCGAAGGCATGACAGGTGGCGAGATCGAGGTCCTCGGCTATCGCGGCATGAAGGAATATGAGCTGGGCTTTGACGGCTTCCACGTGAAAGGTGAAAACCTGCTGGGCGGGGAAGAAGGCAAGGGTTTCAAACAGCTGATGGAAACCTTCGAATCCGCACGTATCCAGACGGCGGCCCGCGCCATTGGGGTCGCGCAGTCGGCGCTCGATATCTCCATGCAATACGCGCAAGACCGCAAGCAATTCGGCAAATCACTGATCGAATTTCCCCGTGTGGCCTCAAAGCTCGCCATGATGGCGGTAGAGATCATGGTGGCACGCCAGTTGACTTATTTCTCGGCCTTCGAAAAGGACGAAGGGCGGCGCTGTGATGTTGAGGCCGGCATGGCTAAACTGTTAGGCGCGCGTGTTGCATGGGCAGCCGCAGACAACGGGCTGCAGATCCACGGTGGCAACGGCTTTGCGCTGGAATACAAGATCAGCCGCGTACTGTGCGACGCCCGTATCCTCAACATCTTTGAAGGTGCTGCTGAGATCCAAGCACAAGTTATCGCACGCCGGCTGCTGGGCTGAACGGCTACACAAACCGATCCAAGAGGCCTAGTGGCTCAAGATCACCCGACATTGTGTGATTGCAGGGTCATAGGCCTCTTCATCCGCGGCATACCCGGCACAGATTGAAAGGGCTTCGGCGCGCGCGCCTCGCTCGCTGTCCCAATCCCACGTCAGCCCATATGCCCCGTTGTCAGCAATGGCAAAGGCGCGATGGCCACCAAGGCCCTGATATTCGATGTAGGCCTCTGTCGCCTCTGCCGACAGCGGCATCGGCATCTCGGGCAGTGCCTCCGCCGGTTCCATGATCGCGTAAATTGCACAATCCTGGCTGTGCTTCTTTGCGCAGTAAGCCAGAACATCGAGGCGCGCTGCCTCCAGCGTATTGTAGCCATAGGTAAATGCGGGACCGCCATCCCGGCTCAGAGCAAAGGCACCAAAGTAGCTCGGGCCTTGCGAAAACTCTCTGAAATCAGCGCGTGCATCACCGTGATCCGGCAGCGCCTTGTCGCTCAACACTGTCAGCTTTCCTTCGACCTGAGGCGCAGCAGAGACCGGCTGCGCCCCATTCGTCCAGGGCCCTACCGCATCCAACTGCCAAGCAACAAAAGCACCGGCAACCACCAATGCACCTACATCCAAGAGATTCATTTCACGTCCTCACTGATCTGGTCCTTGGCTACCCGCTTCGAAAGGCCAAAGTGAGGCGCAGCTTTTGCGGGAAAAAGGCAATCTGGTGTCACCTTGCCAGCCCGGTCCAAACCGCATAAGCGCGGGGCATGCCAAACAGACTGACCGCAGACGATTGGATTGAGGCCGGGATTGAGGCCCTGCGCCGCGATGGTCCCGATGCCTTGCGTGCAGAGCCACTGGCGCGTGCAATGGGCACAACCAAGGGATCGTTTTACTGGCACTTTGCCGACGTACCTGCCTTCCACCAAGCGGTGCTCACCTCTTGGCGCAAATCGGCAATCCGCGCGCTTGAGGCCGAAGTCGCCAACACCGATCCCGCCGATCAGCGCCTGCGCCGGTATGGGCGTGCGATCATCGCGGACAAAACTGAAACAGCCCTGCGCCTTTGGGCACGCAATGCGCCAATCGTGAGCGAACAATTGGCAGAACTTGACGCGCAACGCCGGGCATTCATCACGCTGCTGCTGCTTGAGCTTGGCTTTGCGAACGCCGATTTCGCCCACGCCATGCAAGGCGCGTTGGTCGGCCTGCCACTTTTTCTGGACGCAGACCCCATGGGCCAGCGCACCGCCTTTGATACGCTTGTCGACACGGTGCTCGCCCTGTCAGACTGATCTCGAACCCCGGAGGACTTCCATGCGCCTGCTTACGCTCCTTTCACTGTCTTGGCTCTCGCTGGCCTCCTGTCAGGCAGATGAAACGATCCGCGCATATGGTGCAGGCGAAGGGGTCTGGCAACTGGCAGAAATGAACGGCAAGCCCGTTACCGTACTGGCCACTCTCCAGTTCACAGACCGCCATCAAATCAGCGGGACCGCGCCCTGCAACAGCTATTCCGCCCGCATGGATGTGCCCTATCCCTGGTGGGGCACCGGCCCTATCGCCGCCACAAAACGCGCCTGCCCGGATCTGAGCGCCGAAGCGGCTTTCTTTTCCGCGCTTGAGGGGGCCAAATTATCCTCTGCCAAAGGTCAGCAACTGATCTTGTCAGCCGAAGATGGCAGCCCGCTGCTTGTCTTCACACCCGCCGACTGAACAATTCAACAAACCGCGTGCGGGCCTCCGGTAGGGGTTTGTCACCCAGATCCCGCGCCAGATGCGCCTCCAGAAAATAGCCCGTTGTCTTGAAGGCCTCCACGATTTCCGCATCTGCCGCGCTCCCTTCCCCGCGCAACACTGGGGGCAAAGGCAACAAGCGCGCCGCCCATTCGCCTGCGCCATCCACGGACACAGCGCGCCCTGATTTGGGTGACACATAGGCCAGCCCGTCTGTGGCACCGGTCACCGCGCAGGCGGACAAATCAAGCGCATAGCCCATTTCTTCCAGCAACCTCAGTTCCCACTGCAAATAAGCCAGCGCCCAGACCTCATGCTGGCCCAACAAGTCGAGCAACGCTTCGGTCCGCGCGTAAAGCGCCGCATGCGGCTCACGCTCTGGCAGGCAAAAGGACAAAAGCGCGGTCACGGCGTTCAACCCGGCCAGGGCCAGCCGGTCGCTCATCACCAAGGCCGCCCGACTGCGCAAAGGCTCGACCGTATAGCTGCCAATGTGCTCTTCTAGCCGCGCACGCCAGACGACATCCAGCTGCGCGCCCGGCTGAAGAATGGGTGCAATCTTGCGGCTGATGCCGCCACGTACCACACCGGCATGACGGCCTTGCGCGGGGGTGAACATCTCAATGATCGCAGAAGTCTCGCCATGCTTGCGCGCGCTCAGCAATATGCCCTGATCGCGCCACTCCATCAGACCAGACCCGGTTCATCCAGCAAATGACGACCCTGCCGGTCTTCAACTTCGATCACCCAAAGGTCGGGGTCAAACTCTCGCTGACGCGCAACAGCCGCATCCACGTCGCGCTCGATCCCCGCACTCAATTCAACCCATTTCCGATCCCCGGACATCAAATCAAAAGAGCGCTGGAAAACGATCGCCTGCCCATCCAGGGTCGCCAGTTTCACCAACACGGCCCCACCGGTGTCATCTCCATGCGCCACGACAAACGCCGGAATGTCCTGCAACCGCAACCGCGTCAAATAGGCATCCACCCAGAACCGTGTCGTCAACCGAGGTGCCACACCGCCCCTTTCACCCTTCCCATAAACTCAATCCCACGGCCTGCCCCAATCTCAGACCCAACCATGGTGCACAACAAACGGGAAGGCGGGCGGGGCGATCTGAGCCCAAGGGCTCAGGAGCGCCGTCCGACGGACTAGCCTCCGTCCCGATAGTCAAGCCCCATCTCCGAGTAACGCTCCGCCTCATCCAGCCAACCAGGCCGCACCTTAACCTGCAAAAACAAATGCACGCGGCGCCCCAGAAACTCTTCCAACTCTTCCCGCGCCGCCTTGCTCACGGCCTTGATCGTCTCACCCTTCTTGCCCAGCACAATCCCCTTGTGCCCATCGCGGATGACGTAAATCAGCTGATCAATCTTGGCCGAGCCATCCTTGCGCTCTTCCCAGTTCTCCGTCTCCACGGTCAACTGATAGGGCAGCTCCTGATGCAATCGCAAAGTAAGCTTCTCGCGGGTCATTTCAGCTGCAATCATCCGCATCGGCAGATCGGCAATCTGGTCTTCGGGGTAGAGCCATGGCCCCTCCGGCACCTCACCCGCCAACCAATCCCGCAGCACGTCTACTCCGTGGCCTCGCTCTGCTGAGATCATGAAGGTCTCGGCAAAGGGATAGCGCGCGTTAAGGTCCTTGGTCAGGCCCAGCAGGACAGGAGCCTCCACCTTGTCGATCTTGTTGATCGCCAGCGCAATCCTTCGACCTTCGCCAATCTCAGAAAGCCCTTCCAGGATACGCTCGACGCCTTCGGTGACGCCGCGATGCGCTTCAATCAACAACACAACCACATCCGCATCTACCGCCCCACCCCAGGCGGCCGCCACCATGGCCCGGTCGAGCCGCCTGCGCGGCTTGAAAAGCCCTGGCGTATCGACAAATACAATTTGCGCGTCCCCTGCCATCGCCACGCCGCGAATGCGGGCCCGTGTGGTCTGCACCTTGTGCGTCACAATCGACACCTTCGCGCCCACCATACGGTTCAGCAACGTCGATTTGCCCGCGTTGGGCTCCCCGATCAGGGCCACAAATCCGGCGCGGGTGGTCATGCGCTTGTCTCCAATTCTTCAAGCAAGGCTTTTGCTGCTGACTGCTCCGCAGCCCGCTTTGAAGGGGCCGTGGCACTTGCTTGCTTGCCATTCTCCAACCGGGCAGAGATCGTAAAGACCGGCGCGTGATCCGGGCCGCTGCGGGCAATCTGGACATAGGCAGGGGGCGGTAGTTTCCGGGCTTGCGCCCATTCCTGCAACGCGGTTTTGGCATCGCGCGCATCATCTTCGACGGTTTCGATCCGGCGGCCCCAAAGCCGCAGGATCATCTGCTTCGCAACGTCGAAACCCGCATCCAGATAAACCGCCGCAATCACCGCCTCGATCGCATCCCCCAAAAGCGCCTGCTTGCGCCGTCCGCCAGACAACATCTCTGACCGGCCAAGTTTCAGAACCTTGCCCAGATCGATCTCTCGCGCCACGTCCGCACAGGTCTCCTTGCGCACCAGCGCGTTGAACCGTGGGGCCAATTGCCCTTCGCTGGCCATCGGATCCAGCGCCAAAAGTGCCTCCGCCATTACCAGCCCCAGCACCCTGTCGCCCAGAAACTCAAGCCGCTGGTTGTCATCCCGATTGGCCGAAGACATCGACGCGTGTGTCACAGCACGCACCAGCAATGCAGGATCGGCAAACCCGTGACCGATGCGCCCCTCAAAGGCTTTCAGGTCACCGCTGATCTTCACTCGATCTTCTCAAAGAAGCGGTCGCTGCGCCAGGTCCAGAAATATAACATCGACCGACCGGCAGAGCTGAACATCACCCGGTCTGCACGACCGATGAGATTCTCGTAGGGGACAAATCCGACACCGCCTGCCTGTTGGGCCAGACGGCTGTCAGCGGAGTTATCGCGGTTGTCTCCGATAAAGAAGTAGTGACCCTCCGGCACCCGATAGATGCCCGTACGGTCTGAAGACTGATCCCCAATGTTCAAAATGGCGTGACTTGTGCCACCGGGCAACGTTTCAATCTGACGGCCCTTCTCGCATGTGCCACCGGTGCCAACGGGGCCATTTTCACAACGGGGCAAGAGACCCTGGGGACCTTGGGGTGCCATCACTTCTTCAAACACGCCATCATCCTGCAAGGAGACGGCGACATTGTTGATGTGCAGAACCCCTGCTTTCATCTGGATCGTATCACCCGGCATGCCGATCAGCCGCTTGATATAGTCACGGCCCGACACCGGGTGACGAAAGACCACAACGTCACCGCGCTCGGGTTCTCCGCCCCAGATGCGTGTATTGTCACCATCCAGCCAACCGCAGATGTTCTTGGCATCAATGTTGATCCCGAAACGCGGCAAGATCAGCGAGGGACAAGAGGCATAGGAAAACCCATAGGCCATCTTGTTCACAAAGAGGAAATCACCAATCAGCAGCGTTTGCTTCATGGATCCGGACGGGATCCAGAAAGGCTGAAAGAACAATGTCCGAAAGACGCCCGCAATCAGCAGGGCATAAACGATGGTCTTAATCGTTTCGACAATCGAATTGCCGGCCTTCTTTTCTGTGGTGGCCATGCGGACGGTCCTTGCTGCTCGTTCGAGTGATTACATGCGCAGGGTCAGAGCAACTGTCAAGCCAAGGTGGACGATGCGTCCACCTTACGGCATCTCAGAGAGGACGCGCCTCGATCATGACGAAGGCCTGCGCCCAGGGATGGTCATCCGTCAGCGTGACGTGAATGATCGCCTGATACCCCTCTGGCGTCATTTCAGCCAAGCGCTTTGCTGCCCAACCGGTGACTTCCATAACCGGCTGCCCGGTCGAGAGGTTGCTGACCGCCATGTCCTTCCAGGCAATCCCCATGCGCAACCCAGTGCCCAACGCCTTGGAACAGGCCTCTTTCGCCGCCCAGCGTTTGGCATAGGTTCCGGCCGTATCCATGCGGCGTTCGGCCTTGCGCTGTTCGACTTCGGTAAAGACACGGTTTCGAAAGCGATCGCCAAAACGGTCCAGCGTACCCTGAATGCGCTCGATGTTCGCAAGATCTGTCCCGATGCCGAGGATCACCCCTGTTCTGCCCGCGCCTCATCCATCAAGCGGCGCATTTCGGCAATGGCAGGCTCCAGCCCCAAAAAGATCGCCTCGCCGATCAGGAAGTGTCCGATGTTGAGCTCGCGCACTTCCGGAAATGCCGCAACCGGCGAAACCGTGTCATAGGTCAGCCCGTGTCCGGCATGCACTTCCAACCCCAACGAATGGGCAAAGGTGGCCATGTCTTCGAGGGATTTCAGCTCCTTCTGCGCCTCATCAAAACGCCCTTCAGCGAAGGCATCGCAATAGGCACCTGTGTGCAGCTCAACGACTTCGGCCCGAATACGCGCGGCAGCTTCGATCTGGCGTTTGTCGGCAGCAATAAAGATTGACACGCGGCAGCCCGCATCGCGCAGCGGCGCAATGAAGTGCGCCAGCCTGTTCTCTTCGCGTGCGACTTCCAGGCCGCCCTCCGTGGTACGCTCCTCACGTTTTTCGGGCACGATGCAAACCGCATGAGGTTTGTGACGCAAGGCGATCATTTGCATCTCGTCCGTTGCTGCCATCTCAAAGTTCAAAGGCACCGACAGCACTTCCATCAGCCCTTCGATGTCCGCATCAGAGATATGGCGGCGGTCTTCGCGCAGGTGCGCGGTGATGCCGTCAGCGCCGGCCTCTTCCGCGATCTTCGCGGCACGCAAAGGGTCAGGATAGGCCCCACCGCGTGCATTGCGCACTGTCGCTACATGGTCGATGTTCACGCCAAGTCTCAGTTCGTTTGCCATGACTGCGATTCCCGCTGTTGTTTGAAGGCAAACTAGGGCTCAGCAGGCGTGAACCCAACCCCTCGTCACAAAATTTGATCAAATTTTTCGCTGCTAGTCTGGCGACCCATCTGCTGGCTCACCCCGCTTGGCTTCTGCCTTGGCGGCAGCCTTGGCCTTCATCGCCTCAAACTTGGCCTTGATCATGCCCTTGCGGCGCTTTTGATAGGCCCGCAGCAGCGGAACCGTGAGGTAATAGAACGCCGTGGCAAAGATAATGCCGGGGAGGATGCCCCCAATGAGATAGGGGTAGAAAACGTCACGGGAAAAGATCGCCAAACCGGACCAGTCCATCTCTGCCCGGGTGAAAATCGCGAGCGTATTGTGCCACAGATCGCTGCCCGCATCGCTGAACTTGCGACTGAGCGAACGCAGCTCAGCCACGCTCATCTGCGTACCCAGCAGCCAGTGGCCGGTCTGCAGAGAGGTCAGCGCGATGAAGGGGAACGTCAACGGATTGCCCACGAAGGTCGCCATCAACGAGGCCACGATATTGCCCTTCATCATCCGCGCAATCAAAACGGCAAAAACAAAGTGCAGCCCAAAGAGCGGCGAGAACGTCACAAAGACCCCCGCCCAGATGCCGCGCGCGATGCGTTCTGGGCTGTCGGGCAGGCGCTTCATCCGGTGCTTGACGTAGTGAAACGCGCGCGTCCAGCCACCGCGCGGCCACAGGAACTCTGTGATCGCGCGCATCGTCGGCTTGGGATCGCGGCGTTTGAAGATCAAAGTCAGGCGTCCAGATCAGTGTTTGCAATCACGCCGGTGGCACGGCGCGGGGTTGGGCGGAAACGTCCCGGTATCGTTCGATGGCGGCCACATCGCTTTCGGCCTCCAACGTTGTGATCAGCGAATGCAGGTGCTGCACATCCCGCAGATCAACGTAAATCAGCAAACGGTAAAAGTCCGGTCGACGTTCCAGAAATTCCATGTCCGAGATATTTGCGCTGGCCTCACCGATCAAGGTGCAGATGCGGCCCAGCACGCCCGCGCCATTGCCCAACGTCACGTCAAGGGTGGCCCCATAGACCGCCGGATGGCTGCCGTCATGCCAGCGCAGGTCGAGCCAACGTTCGGGCTGCTCTTCATATTCCAGCAACTTGTCACAGTCGATGGCGTGAACAGTTACCCCTTTGCCGCGAAAGGTGATCCCGACAATCCGCTCTCCCGGCAGTGGGCTACAGCACGGCGCGCGGTCAAAGCCCTGCCCCGGCTCAAGGCCAACCACTGCGCGCTCGGTTGCGATTTCCTCGGTGCCGTTTGGGGTGATGTCAGGATAGACCGACTGAACCACTTCTTTGCCCGTCAGTTCGGACGATCCAAGGCGGGCCAGTACCTCATCCGCGTTCTTCAAGCGCATGTTCTTGGCGGCCATGCGCAGCACCTTGTCGGTGACTTCCTTGCCGACATTGGCAAAGGCGGAACGGGCCAGTTCCTTACCCAGTTTGACAAAGCGCTCGCGGTCCACCTCACGCAGGCTGCGGCGGATGGCGGATTTCGCTTTGCCAGTCGTTGCAACGTCCAGCCATGTGACCTGCGGCGTTTGGCCCTGCGCGGTGATTATCTCCACCGATTGGCCATTCTTGATCCGGGTCCAGAGCGGCACACGCATGTGATCGATCTTGGCCCCCACGCAAGCGTTGCCGATGCGGGTATGGATCGCGTAGGCAAAGTCGATGGGGGTCGCCCCGCGTGGCAGCTTCACCACATCGCCCTTGGGCGTGAAGCAGAACACCTGGTCGGCGTACATTTCAAGCTTCACCGCTTCGAGGAAGTCCTCGTGGTCTTCCTCAGCATCAAACTGTTCGGTCAGTTGACTGATCCATTTGGCGGGATCAACAGCGAAGGGGTTCTTGGACCGCACGCCATCACGATAAGACCAATGCGCCGCCACGCCGGTTTCGGCCACATCGTGCATCTGGCTGGTTCTGATCTGCACCTCAACCCGTTTGCCATCCCGGCCCGACACCGTGGTGTGGATCGACCGATATCCGTTGGTCTTGGGCTGACTAATATAGTCCTTGAACCGCCCTGGCACCGCACGCCAGCGGCGGTGGATCACGCCGAGCGCCCGATAGCAGTCTTCTTCGCTTTCCGTGATCACCCGGAAACCGTAAATGTCTGACAGCCGGGAAAAGCTAAGCTCCTTTTCCTCCATCTTGCGCCAGATCGAATAGGGTTTCTTGGCGCGGCCAAAAACATCCGAGCGCAGGCCCGCCTTGTCGAGCACTTCGCGCATGTCACCTGTGATCTTTTGAACCACATCACCGGTTTCTTTCTGTAACGATATGAACCGTCGCATGATGGATTGCCGCCCATCCGGGTTCAGCACCCGAAAGGCCAGATCCTCCAACTCTTCGCGCATCCATTGCATACCCATCCGGCCTGCCAGCGGCGCGTAGATATCCATCGTCTCGCGCGCCTTCTGGACCTGCTTTTCAGGCTTCATCGCGCGAATGGTGCGCATGTTGTGCAGACGGTCGGCCAGCTTGACCAAAATGACCCGCAGGTCCTTGGACATCGCCATGAAAAGCTTGCGAAAGTTCTCCGCCTGTTTGGTCTCGGTTGAGGAAAGCTGCAGGTTGGTCAGCTTGGTGACCCCATCGACCAGTTCAGCCACTTCCGTGCCAAACCGTTTTTCCACTTCGGAGAAGGAAGCTTTCGTATCTTCGATGGTGTCATGCAACAGCGCTGTGATCAACGTCGCGTCGTCCAGCTGCTGTTCCGTGAGAATTGCGGCGACCGCAACGGGATGCGTGAAATAGGGCTCGCCCGAATGGCGAAACTGGCCCTCGTGCATCTCTGCCCCGAAGGCAAAGGCGTCGCGGATCAGCGCTTCGTTTGTCTTGGGATTGTGGGGCCGGACAAGGGCAATCAGGTCATCGGCAGTTATGTCGGCGGAGAGAGGGCCATCTGCCATGAAACGATTGCCTTATAGAGATCAGCCCTGCCCTTGAGCAGCCATCAGCTGCCGGAGCAGCATTTCTTCGGACATGCTGTCTTCTTCGGGCTTGTCCTGTTCGGCACCCATCAGAAGCGCCATGGCGTCTTCTTCGGGCTCGTCCACTTCGATCTGCGTCTGGTTCGATTCGATCAGACGCTCGCGCAGGTCGTCGGCGGACTGGGTTTCATCCGCAATCTCGCGCAGGGACACGACCGGGTTTTTGTCGTTGTCACGATCAACAGTAACCGCAGAACCGGCAGAGATTTCACGCGCACGATGTGCGGCAAGCATGACCAGTTCGAAACGGTTCGGAACCTTGTCGACGCAATCTTCAACGGTGACGCGGGCCATGGGATGCTCCAATCAATGCAGGTGTGCCAGAAGTGCGCGATATAGGCCGGTTTTGCCTGAGTTACAAGGGCATTCAGCTTGTTTTACCCTGTGTTGGTGCCCGCACAGAAACGCCGCACTTCAGCGCTGACCATTGTCGCGGATTCCGCTGTAATCTCACTCGCCATATCCTGCCCGAACATGCCTGCCACAGCGGGCGTTGAAATTGCCAGATACTCCGTTCGGCCAATCATTTGCGACAGCCACGCCATAATCTGGGCTTCGGTGCGCCCCTGTCCTCCAGGAGTCGCGGCGGCAAGCGCGGCCAGGCGTTCAAGGTAAGGTTTCATGGGCCAGGTGCGCGCTTTCGGGTCACTGTCCAGCAGGGCGCGGACCACAAGGCGTATATCTTCGGGCTTTGCGGCAGAGGCCGCGTGGAAGTTTTGGAAATAGGACAGCAGATGCTGTGCCGGATCAAGATCTGCTGCCGCTTCGATGTCCGCACACAGCCGGGCAGCAAGATCGGTCAGCACGGCCCCGTAAAGCCGTTCTTTCGTGCCAAAGAAGTGCAACAACGCCTGTTTGCTCACCCCAGCTTCACGCGCCAACGTGGCAAGGCTTGCGCCGTGATAACCCTGCGCCGCAAAGGCGCTGGCCGCGATGGCGATATAGGTCGCACGGGGATCAGCGGGGCGGGTCATATCCTGAGATTAGCACAACGTTGACAACTTACCTATCGGTAAGCTACTTACCATCCGGTAAGGAGGAGAGAGACTTGCAATGGATCGCCAGACTGAAATCGCGCTGATCAAGGAGGTCATCGGCCTGGCCGAACAGAAAACCACCGGGATGGATGATACCATCGCCCATTCTCCGATCTCTCGCTATGCCAGCCCCGAACGGTTCGAACGCGAGATGACCCGGATATTCAAGCGCAAGCCGATGGTGGTGGCGCACAGCTCCGAACTCGAAGGCCCGCGGGCCTTTCTGACCAAGACATACCTCGATCTGCCTATCTTGCTGGTGCGTGATGAGGCGGGCGCGGTCAGCGCCTATCTGAACGTTTGCCGTCATCGCGGTGCCAAGCTGGAGCGCGAAGAGGCAGGCTGCAAACGTGTCTTTACCTGTCCTTACCACGGGTGGAGCTGGAATGCGGATGGGTCACTGCGCGCGGTCCCGCAGGAAGACCCCGGCTTTCCCGACCTGCCCCGGGCTGAGCGCGGCTTGCGCCGCCTGCCTTGCGCGGAGGCGCATGGGTTCATCTGGATCATCGCGAATCCTGACGCCGCCGAGATGCCGGTTATCGACGATTGGTTGGGCGGGTTGGCCGATGACTTCAACTGGTTGGGCCTGTCAGATCATCGCATCGCGGTGATGGACACGGTCGACATCCAAGCCAACTGGAAAGTGCTGATCGAAGGCGGGTTGGAGGCCTACCACTTTCGCGTGGCGCACAAATCAACCATAGCCCCCTATTTCCCTGATAACTTGATGAGCAGTGAGAGCTTCGGCGCACACATTCGCGCCATCCTGCCGCGCAATTCAATGCCTGACCTGCGGGATGTGCCGGAAGATCAGTGGCAGATCAGGCGGGATGCAAACATCCTCTATGCCGTAATCCCCTCGATCCAGTTGCTGGTGCAGCAAGATCACGTGATGCTCTTTCATTTTGAGCTTAAGGCCGTGGACCTCACGCGCATTCGGATGGCGACCATGGTGCCATGCGCCGCGCCCCAAACGGATGAGATGCAAGCCCATTGGGAAAAGAACCAGAAGATCACAGTTACGGCGCTGATGGAGGATTTTGAGCTGGGCGCGGAAATCCAGTCCGGCTTTGCCTCACGTGGGAACCCGAGCCACCTGTTTGGTCGTTTTGAGGGGGCGCTTAATCGTTTCAACCTCGTGGTCGAGGAGATGCTGGCAGGTTGAACACGAGACACCGCGCATAGTCTGCGCGGTGCCTTTCATGGCTGGGTCAGGACGGTAAGCCGCGGCCCCGCCAGAGCATGTGAAACGCCGCGATGTGGGTGGCACCGGACAGGGTAACGCCGAAGAGGGGTATCAGGGCCATAGGGAAAAGCGCAATCGTCTCCATCCTGGCGTCTGCCAGCAGCGAAAAGGTCAACCCAGTGCCAACGGCCAGCATGAAGTCAGCCATGCCGACGATGTGAAATGCCCAATAGGCGGTCTTGCTGCGGGACCAGAACATCACCACGGCAAGCGCCATCACACCAGCGATCATGTCACCCCATCCGGCAAGTGCCACGAAGGTCGGCGGCAACAACCCTTGGCTGCCGTAGTAGAAGAACGCCAAGGCCGCAGGGATGCGCCAAACATGCAAGGCAGTCAGCGGACGCAGCCCTGCGCCTTCTATGTAGGATTGCAGCGCGGGGGCCCGGAAATAGAGCATGACAGCTGCAACAAGAAGAGTGGCAACAATCGCCGCGAAAAAAGGCAGCGGAAAGACAACAAACAGCCCCATTGCGCTCAATGCAGCAATGCTCGCCGCCCAAAGGGCAACTGTCGCCCCGATGATTGGTCCCACACCATTGCGCGGGTTTTCAGTGTGATAGGTCATGAGTTTTCCTTTCAGTGTATATGCACCTATATGGGTGCGTTTCAGAAGCTCGAACATGCGTGGTCACTTTCGGGTCAGGTTTCCAGCTTGGCGAGCGCTTCTTGCAATGCAGGCCAGCCATCCGCGTCGAGCCTGTCATGGGATTCATCTTGCGCGGCACGCCAGATCGGGACCGCCTTGCCAAGGAGGACCCGGCCTTCGGAGGTTAGCGAGATCGTTCTTACACGCTTGTCCTTTTTTGAGTGCCCCGATTGGATCAGGCCGCGCCGCTCTAACGGGGCAAGGTCGCGGGTGAGCGTGGTTCGATCCATTCCGAGCTGGTCTGCGAGGACCGTCACAGCCACAGGCTGCGGTCGTGCCAATGCCGCAAGCGTCGTGAACTGACCCATCGTCAGGCCAACACCGCGCAACCCCTGCTCATACCGGCGTGTCACGTGACGCGCCGCACGGCGCAGCGCCTGAGCAACGCAGGCTTTTTCGAATTCGGCATAGGATAGCGTGTCAACCATTGCTCCAATATAAGTGTATATGCACTTAAGTCAATAGCGACCCGATCTACCCTTTAGCATCGAGCGGCTGCACCTCTTCCAGGGCGCTTGGCGGAAGCAACGTTTTCATCTCTTTCACCGTCAGGCCACTCACCGGGTGCACCCAATCGGCGGCCACGTCAGCCAAGGGGACCAGTACAAAAGCCCGATCCTGCAGGCGCGGATGAGGTAGGATCAGCTGATCTGGCGTCGTCCCGATTTGATCTTCAAGCGGAAGATCATGCCAATGCCGAAACGTCCCCGTGTCCGGCAACACCAGGTCATCAAATGCAATAAGGTCCAGGTCCAAAGTCCGCTGCCCCCAGCGTTGCACCCGTTCTCGGCCAAATTCCGCCTCCACGGCGTGCAGGTGGAAAAGCGCTTGTTCGGGCGTCCAATCCGCGCCGATCTTTGCCGCTGCGTTCACATAATCCGGCCCTGCCCCCACAGGAAAAGCCGGAGTGTGATAAAACGGACTGGTGGCGCGAATCAGCGCGCCGCGTTCGTTTAGGCAATTCAAAGCAGCGCGCAGTGTTTTTGCGGGCGATCCAGCATGTGACGCGAGGTTACCACCAAGTGCAACCAACAGTAGACGCTCCATTTTGAACTTCCCTTTGCGAAATTCCCCGTGACCCGACCTTGCAGGACGCGGAAAAACCTTTAACTATGCGCTACTACAACGGGGTGACAGATTTTTGTAGCGAGTTCACCCGTTCCCAAAACAAGACGATAGACGACATTCGATTGCGTGGCGACGCACGCCAGAAGGACTAACAGATGTTTTACAAAGACGAGCGGCTGGCGCTCTTCATCGACGGCTCCAACCTCTACGCGGCCGCCAAGACGCTCGGTTTCGACATCGACTACAAACTGCTTCGGCAGGAATTCATGCGTCGCGGCAAGCTGCTGCGCGCGTTTTATTACACCGCGCTGCTTGAGAATGACGAATATTCGCCGATCCGCCCGCTGGTCGATTGGCTGAACTACAACGGCTTCACGATGGTGACGAAACCGGCCAAGGAATACACCGACAGCATGGGCCGCCGGAAGGTGAAAGGGAACATGGACATCGAACTGGCTGTCGATGCGATGGAACTGGCCCCACATGTGGATCACATTGTGATTTTCTCCGGTGACGGGGATTTCCGCCCGTTGGTGGAATCGCTCCAGCGCGCAGGGGTCCGGGTTTCCGTTGTCAGCACGATCCGCAGCCAACCCCCCATGATCAGCGACGATCTGCGCCGTCAGGCCGATAACTTCATCGAACTGGACGACCTGCGCGAGGTCATTGGCCGCCCGCCGCGTGAACCGCAGCCAGCTGCAGACGACTAAAATCTTCCTCAGTTTCATAACAAAAGCGCTGCGGTCGAAAGACTCGCGGCGTTTTTGTTTGCCATGCTTGCCTCATCGCGCCACTGGACGCAGGCGCTTCAAAGGCTTAGTTCATTTCCATCAGCGGAGAGCCCCATGACCAAGCCCCCTCTTACCCTCTATCTTGCCGCCCCGCGTGGGTTCTGCGCAGGCGTCGACCGCGCCATCAAGATTGTCGAAATGGCGTTGGAGAAATGGGGCGCACCGGTCTTTGTGCGGCACGAGATCGTGCACAACCCTTTTGTCGTCGACGGACTGCGCGACAAAGGCGCGGTCTTTGTCGAAGAGCTGTCGGATTGCCCGGACGACCGTCCAGTGATTTTTTCAGCCCATGGCGTACCCAAATCAGTGCCCAACGCGGCGCAGGCGCGCAACATGATCTACGTCGATGCCACCTGCCCGCTGGTCAGCAAGGTCCATGTCGAGGCTCAGCGCCACCATGATCGCGGGTTGCAGATGGTTATGATCGGCCACGCCGGCCACCCGGAAACAATCGGAACCATGGGGCAATTGCCCGAAGGCGAAGTGTTGCTGGTTGAAACGCCTCAGGACGTGGAAACACTTCAGGTGCGGGACCCGGAACATCTGGCCTACGTCACGCAGACCACACTCAGCGTGGACGACACCGCAGATGTTGTGGCCGCGCTTCAGGCACGTTTTCCGGCCATAGTTGGCCCGCACAAGGAAGACATTTGTTACGCCACCACAAACCGGCAGGAAGCAGTCAAAGCCATGGCGGCCAAGACGAATGCCATGCTGGTGGTCGGCGCGCCGAACTCATCAAACTCGCGTCGTTTGGTCGAGGTGGGCGCGCGCGCGGGCTGCAATTATGCGCAACTGGTCCAACGTGCGACCGACATTGACTGGCGCGCGTTGGAGGGCATCGACAGCATCGGCATCACCGCCGGTGCTTCTGCCCCCGATGCGCTAATCAATGAGGTGATTGACGCCTTCCGCGAGCGCTTTGACGTGACTCAGGAAGTTGTCGAGACAGCCCAGGAAAACGTGGAATTCAAAGTACCCCGCGTACTGCGGGAACCTGCGTGAGCGACTACCTGACCTTTGAAGCCGCGATTGAGCCCATGGTGTGGGGCCGCAACACCTACACTGTGCTGCCTCTGCCAGAGGAGATCGTTGAAGAGCTCGGGCGTCCGAAGCGCGTCGAAGGGGAACTGGCCGATCACCCGATCAACCTGGCCGTGACCCGCGGACCTCGGCTGGACACTGCTTTCTTGTATACCGGCAAGGCCCTGCTGACAGCAGCCCAGATAACGACCGGAGAATTGATCAACGTGCGCCTGCGCGCGGCTGACCCCGATTTCGTGGAAGTGCCGGACGACCTGGCACTTGCATTGCGACAGGCGGCGCTCTCCGACATTTGGGAGGGGTTGACCCCTGGCAAGCGGCGCGGTCTGATCGTGCCCGTTGAAACGGCAAAGCGGGCCGAAACCCGGAGCAACCGCATCCAGAAACTGCTCACAGCCCTGCAGGAGGGGACATGATCTCACTACAGTTTCTTTTGACTGCGCTCGTGGTCGTCCTCGCGCCCGGAACAGGCGTGATCTATACGCTTGCCGTCGGGCTCGGCCAGGGGCGACAGGCCGCCATCTGGGCCGCACTTGGGTGTACATTCGGGATTGTGCCGCACCTTGCAGCCGCTGCCTTGGGGTTGGCTGCGGTGTTGCATACCTCTGCGGTCCTGTTCAACGTGATCAAATGGGCAGGGGTCTGCTACCTGCTTTACCTTGCCTGGCAGATGATCCGCCACGGCGGCACCATGACGGTGGATGCCAAGCGCAAGGCTGAACCGGGCTGGCGCGTCGCCCGCCGCGGGGCGCTGATCAATATCCTGAACCCCAAGTTGTCGATCTTCTTTCTGGCCCTTCTGCCCCCTTTCCTTAGCGGCAATGCTGCCACGGCCACGGCGGAGATGGCGCTGCTGGGCGGTGTCTTCATGGCCATGACATTCGCGGTCTTCGTTGTCTACGGTTGCTTTGCAGCGGCCACCCGGCGCTGGTTGCTGGGGTCAGAGGTGGTGATGCGGTGGCTGAACCGGTCCTTTGCCGCAGTGTTTGCGGCCCTTGCCGGACGGCTCGCAATGGAGCGCGCATGACCCTCATTCCCGTCCCGGCGCTGCTCTTGGGCGTTGCCGGGCTGATCCCTTTCATTCTTGCAGCGCTGTCTATTCTGGGCATCTTCAACGCCTCAATAGACTACCCCCGGGTCATGGCACAGGACGGGCGTCTCGTGATGGCCCGCTATGGCGTCATCATCTTATGCTTCATGTCGGGCGTCTTATGGGGCTACGCAACAAAGGGCACAGGCGCGCAGGCTGCAGCCGCCTATGCCCTGTCGACCACCCCCGCACTTTGGGCGTTTCTCAACCCCGGGACACACGCGGACGAGGTGTTGATCAACCTCGGGATCGGGTTTGCAGGCGTGCTGGCGCTGGACTATGCCTTTCACAAATGGGGCCTGACCCCACGCTGGTGGTTGGCCCTGAGGGTGCCGCTAACCATCGTCGTACTGACCTGCCTCGCGATTGGAGTTTGGGCATGAGTGACCGTGAGACACTGGGCGTCTACGCCAAGAAGGCCCAGGAATACGCGAATCTGGCAGAAGACGATCCGAACGAACGGCCACTGCGTGACGCCTTTATTGCAGCCCTGCCCAAGGGCGCGCATGTGCTCGACCTGGGCTGCGGGCCGGGGCAATCCGCTGCCGCCATGGCAAAGGCAGGCCTGCGGGTCACCGCAACGGACGCGGTGCCAGAGATGGTCGCCATGGCCGACCAGCACGAAGGTGTCGCAGCACATGTCGCCACATTTGACCAGATCGAGGGCGAGGCCCTCTACGACGGCATATGGGCCAACTTCAGCCTGCTGCACGCCGCGCGCGCCGACATGCCCCGCCATCTTGAGGCCTTGCGCCGGGCCATCAAACCCGGCGGCATTTTCCACATCGCCCTGAAATCCGGTGAAGGTGAAAAACGCGACAGCATCGGGCGGCTCTATACCTACTACACGGATGCGGAGCTTTCCGGTCTGGTCATAACGGCCGGTTTCACCGTCACTGACCGCACCAGCGGGTCCACCGTGGGTCTGGACGGGACTCCTGCCAACTGGATCGCCCTGCGCGCACATGCCTGATCTTTTTGCGTATACGGATGGTGCCTGCTCCGGCAATCCGGGCCCGGGGGGCTGGGGCGTGCTGATGCTGGCGCGCGACGGGGCTGCGGTGCTGAAAGAACGCGAGCTCAAGGGCGGGGCCGCACAGACCACAAACAACCAGATGGAGTTGATGGCTGCAATTTCTGCACTCGAAGCGCTCGAACGGCCCAGCGCCATCACGGTCGTGACGGACAGCAACTACGTCAAGAACGGCATCACCGGCTGGATTTTTGGCTGGAAGAAAAACGGCTGGAAGAACGCCGCAAAAAAGCCTGTGAAGAACGCCGACCTGTGGCAAAGGCTCGACGTGGCACAAGCACGCCATCAGGTGACCTGGGAATGGGTCAAAGGCCACGCGGGCCATCCCGAAAATGAACGCGCTGATGCGCTGGCGCGGGCGGGCATGAAGCCCTTCAAAGGATGAGACAAGTCGCCTGCCCCGTGGCCCTGCACCCCGATGGCACCCCCCTGCGACTGCCGATCTTTGAGCACCCGAAAGGCGGGTTCCAGATCATCAAAGGTGGCATTAAGGCGAACGAGCGCCCTGAACGCGCGGCAGCCCGGGAACTGATCGAAGAATCCGGCCTGCAGACACGTTCCGCCCTGCTGCTGGGGCACTCAGACGATATCGTGTCGGGCGAACGGTGGCATTTCAGCCTCTGCCGCGTGGCCCCGCCGATCCGCGACCGCTGGCAACACTTCTGTGCAGATGATGGGGGCCTTCTGCTGCGGTATGAATGGGCTGCGCTGGATGACACGCGCCTGACCGGGCGGTTCGCGCGCGCGGCCAAATGGATAGAGGCGGCCCTATGACGTTATTGGCCCTGCTCGACTATGCCTCCGTCCTCGTTTTTGCCATCACGGGCGCGCTGGTGGCCAGCCGGGCGCAGTTGGATCTGGTGGGATTCGCCTTCATCGCCTGCCTGACCGCCGTGGGCGGCGGCACGATCCGCGACGTCCTGCTGGACCGCAACCCGATCTTCTGGATCGCGAACCCTACTTACCTCGCCGTGGGCGCCGGGGCCGCTTTGGTCGTCTTCTTCACCGCGCATCTGCTGGAAAGCCGCATGCGGGTGCTCATATGGCTCGATAGCATAGCGCTTGCTGTAGCCGTAGCCGCGGGCACCGGCGTGGCGCTATCACTGGGCCAATCGCCCGTGATCGTGATCCTGATGGGCATGATTACCGGCTGCATGGGCGGGCTGATGCGCGACGTGGTAGTAGGCGAAGTGCCCCTGGTGCTCAAACAGGGCGAGCTTTATGTAACCGCTGCCTTTGTCGGCGCATCCGGGACCGTGCTGGGCATGACGTACCTTTTGGACACGGCACCGGCCCTGATCCTGGGCGCAATCCTCACCTGGGTCCTGCGCGCGGGCTCTCTGCTTTTTGGATGGCACCTGCCGGTTTACAAGAGCAAGCCGCCAAAGACCTAGATACCTCCCGCCGGCTTCACTCTTCCAATAAACTCAATCCCGTCATTTCCGCCAATGCGTCGGCACGATGATGAGCGCCCCGACCGAGGCAAGAATGGCATTGAGCCCCGGCGAGCGGAACCCAATACGAAACATGATCACGACAAAGCAAAAGAGCAGCGCGCCGCCGACGCAAATGATGATGCTTTGCAGGATGCCGTTGTGGGTAAAGCCCTTCTTTTCAGACAGATAGCCAATGATGCCTGCAATGGCGACGGTGCCGATCATGGTGGGGAACATGCGCGCTATCCTTTGCTCAGGTTGGTGCCAGGGGCAATCTGGGCCCCGGCCTGGAACTGATCTGTATCCTGCGCCGCCTTGCCCGCGCGTTGCAAGCGGGATAGCTGGACGGCACCCGTTCCACAGGCCACGGCCATCCGCGTGTTAAGCACCTCGCCTGGTGCCCCGGACCCTGTCGCGAGGGTCGAGCCAAGCGCCTTGATCCGGACGCCATCCAATTCAAACCAGCCCCCCGGAAAGGGCGACAGCCCCCGGATCAGTCTGTCTACCTCTTCGGCAGGGCGCGTCCAGTTGATGCGAGCCTCTGCCTTGTCGATTTTGGCGGCATAGGTGACGCCGTTCTCAGGCTGGGGCTGCGGTGTGAGGTCGGGCAAATCCTGCAACGCAGCAACAACGGCCTCCGCCCCGATCTCACTGAGCCGGTCGTGAAGCTGGAGTGTCGTTTCCGCTGTGCCAATAGGCGTCTCACGCCGAAGCAGAACAGGACCTGTGTCGAGGCCCGCTTCCATTTCCATAATGCATACGCCGGTCGTGGCATCCCCCGCCATGATCGCCCGATGAATGGGCGCGGCCCCCCGCCATCGCGGCAAAAGGCTGGCGTGGATATTGAGGCACCCTTGCTGCGGAGCGTCCAGCACAGCCTGTGGCAGGATCAGCCCATAGGCCACCACCACGGCAATGTCTGCGTCCAGGGCTGCAAACGCCGCCTGCACCTCAGCGGGTTTCAGGCTTACCGGATGGCGCACCTGCAACCCCAGTGCTTCAGCGCGCAGATGCACCGGGGATGGACGGTCTTTCTTGCCCCGGCCAGCAGGCCGCGGAGGCTGGGTATAGACGCAAGCAATCTCGTGCCCCGCATCTACCAGCGCTTGCAATGGAGGGACAGAAAAGTCCGGTGTTCCCATGAAGATGATGCGCATAACTTCCCTCGGCGTGTGGCGGACTGGAAGTCCGCCTTACGATGTTTTCTTCCGCGCATCCCACCCCTGTCGGAGGGTGGGCGACACGCCCACCTTACGTAAGGTGCCGGCGTGCTCCACCCTATCCGTTCCGTTTCTTTGCGCGGCGCAAGAGCATGTCGCGTTTCATTTTGCTCAGGCGGTCAAAATACATCTTGCCGTTCAGGTGATCGATCTGGTGCTGCACGCTCGTGGCCTCAAGCCCCACAAACTCCCGCCGCACCACGACGCCCTTTTCATCGATAAACCGCACCGATACCGCCCGTGGCCGGCGTACCTTGGCCCAGACCCCTGGCAGATTGGGGCTCGCCTCCTCATGATCATTCATCTTGACCGAGGATTCCAGGACCTGTGGATTGGCCATGCGAATGCGTCTGGTCCGGTCGTCGGAGGCGTCCACAACCGCCAGCCGCAGCATCACACCGATCTGCGGGGCCGCCAATCCGACGCCGGGCATAGCGTCCATTGTTTCGATCATTTCTTCCCAGATCGCGCGCACCTCATCGGTGATCTCGCCCACGTCTTCCGCAGGGGTTCGCAGCCGCTTGTCAGGCCAGGGGATGATGGGGCGGCGTTTCATGACAGCTCATACTCCGCCAGTTTCTCGGCTCTTGTCTCTGCATCCAGATGATCGAAGGTCACCACCCCATCAAGATGGTCCAACTCATGCTGCGCGCAGGCCGCTGCAAAACCCTCAAAGCTCTGCACATAACGCGCGCCATTCAGACCCGTCCAAACCATCTGCACCCTTGCCGGACGGCTGACGTCGGCCGAGACACCCGGAATCGACAAACAGCCTTCCTCTTGCGTGGCACGCTCTTCGCTGACTTCCTGCAGCATCGGATTGATGCAGATCAGCGGGTCGGACTTGCCCTCTTTCCAACCGGTGTCCATCACGAAAATCCGGGACAGCACGCCCACCTGAGGAGCCGCCAGGCCCCGACCAGGCGCGTCATACATCGTTTCCAACATATCGTGCGCCAGTACTTCGATTTCGGGCGTAATCGCCCCGACAGGCGTGCAGACTTCGGTAAGGCGCGGGTCAGGCCAACACAGGATGGGCCGCACGGTCATCCGCGCGCAAGCTCGCGCTTCATCTTGACCATCTTGCGCGTCATCATCTGCCGCTTCAGCGGCTTGAGGTAGTCAATGAAGAGCTTGCCATCGAGGTGGTCAATCTCGTGCTGCACGCAGGTGGCCCAGAGGTCATCAAAGGTCTCGGACTGTTCATTGCCATCGCGGTCGATCCAACGCACGTCCACGACCTTGGGGCGCGTCACATCCGCATAGAGATCAGGCAGGGACAGGCAGCCCTCCTCATAGGTGTTTTCCTCGTCAGAGGATGCGACAACCTCCGGGTTGAACATCACCAGCGGTCGGGGGGCGACACCCTCTTCCTTCACGCAATCAAGCACGATCAATCGGTCCAGCACGCCCACCTGAGGGGCCGCAAGCCCGATCCCCGGGGCCGCATACATGGTCGACAGCATGTCATCGGCAAGCTGGCGCAGCTCATCCGACAGATCGGCCACGGGGGTGGCGACCTTTTTTAGCCGGGGATCAGGGTGCAAAAGGATCGAGCGTTTCATGAGCAGCCATGTAGGCCAAGCC
Source organism: uncultured Sulfitobacter sp. (assembly GCA_963422245.2). Classification (GTDB taxonomy): domain Bacteria; phylum Pseudomonadota; class Alphaproteobacteria; order Rhodobacterales; family Rhodobacteraceae; genus Sulfitobacter. The sequence goes on from CAXMWW010000022.1 coordinate 409,563, forward strand.
GGCAGCCCACGCAAGCGCGAGGCACCTTGCGGTGCGCGCCCCAGACGCTAGGTTGGCGCAAAGCTGACAGGAGCCCCCCATGAGTTTTGACGAGATCATTGACCGCCGTGGCACCCATTGCGCCAAATGGGACAAGATGGAGGCGCTCTATGGCGTGCCGCGCGACGAAGGCATCGCGATGTGGGTGGCTGATATGGACTTCCGCCCGCCGCAAGTGGTGCAGGAGGCGGTGCAGGGCATGCTGGACCACGGCGTCTACGGCTATTTTGGCGATGACAGCAAATACCTGGCAGCGATCCAGTGGTGGATGTCCACCCGGCACGGCTGGGATGTGAACCCTGAGTGGATTTTCACCACCCACGGGCTGGTTAACGGGACGGCCATGTGCGTCGACGCCTTCACGCAACCGGGTGATGGCATTGTCCTGATGACTCCTGTCTACCACGCCTTTGCCCGCGTGATCGATGCCGCAGGCCGCCGCGTGGTCGAATGCGAGATGGCCAACAACGCAGGCCGTTACGAGATGGACTTCGACGCCTGGGACGCCCAGATGGACGGGTCCGAGACGATGCTGATCCTCTGCTCACCGCACAACCCCGGTGGCCGGGTCTGGACCCGCGATGAGCTGCAAGGCATCGCCGATTTTGCCAAGCGGCATGATCTGGTGCTGGTCTCGGATGAAATCCACCACGATCTGGTGATGCCCGGCAGCACCCACATCCCCATGGTGCATATTGACGGGATCACCGACCGGCTGGTGATGATGACGGCGACGACCAAGACCTTCAACATCGCAGGGTCACACTCAGGCAATGTGATCATTGAAGACCCGGACCTGCGCGCAAAATTCGCAGGCCGCATGGCGGCGCTGGGCCTGTCTCCAAACTCCTTTGGTCTGTTCATGGCAACGGCCGCCTATTCGCCGGAAGGGGCCGCATGGGTGGATGATCTGGTCACATACCTTGATGGCAACCGGCAGCGTTTTGACGCAGCGGTCAATGCGATCCCGGGGCTGAAATCAATGCCGTTGGAGGCAACCTATCTCGCTTGGGTGGACTTTGAAAACACCGGCATGGACCGCGCTGAGTTCACCCGTCGGGTGGAACAGGACGCCAAAATCGCCGTGAACCACGGACCTACCTTCGGCAAAGGCGGGGACAGCTTCCTGCGGTTCAACATCGCCACCCCTCGGGCGCAAGTAGAAGAAGCCTGCACTCGTCTGGCCGAAGCCTTCCGCGATCTTCAGTAAGGCGGACCCCTGGTCCGTCCAACCGACCTGAAGGCCGGGTGAGGAAAAAAACCTCGTAAGGTGGGCTTCTAGCCCACCCGCGCTACCGGGGGCTTTCGATCAGGCCTGCTGGCGCATTTGCGCCTTTTTCGAAATCAAGTGCGGCATGATCAGCCACGGCCGTGGCGCGCTTGAATTCATAGAGCATCTCTTCGCCTTCCTGTGCGCTGGTCACAATCAGACACTGAAAAAGATGATGAGCCCCGTCATAAAGATCGACCAAACCGCGCAAATGGGGCGCGTCGTCAGAATGAACCGCAAAACCGGTCTTCCACATCCGCAAAACGCGGTAGATCTGACCATCCAGATCAATCCGCAACCGCGACGCCTTGCGCAGGCTCGCCAGTCGCGCAGCGTCCAGACCGTCTTGAATCTCTTTCGATAGCATCGCTTCCATAGCGCAATCCCCAGCATTGCTTTGATCCAAAGCTGACCCATAAACCTTTCAAATCAAGTTAAACTTTGAAGACAAACTGTTTTTGTGCGCCAGTGCAGAGGCTGATGCGCGCCAGACGGGAATGCGCAGCCGGGGCGCGCGGTCTACATATGGCGCAGCATAGGTGAACGGAGGACAAGATGGGGCTTTTGGTCGAAGGGGTCTGGCATGACCAGTGGTATGACACAAAATCCACAGGTGGTGCTTTTGAGCGGTCCGCCGCAAAGTTCCGCAACTGGGTTACCGCAGACGGCAGTGCCGGGCCCAGCGGTGTCGGCGGTTTCAAAGCCGAAGCAGGCCGCTACCACCTATACGTGAGCTTTGCCTGCCCCTGGGCGCACCGGACACTCATTTTCCGCGCCCTCAAGAACCTCACCGACCACATCGACGTCTCAGTCGTGCATCCTGACATGATGAGTGACGGTTGGGAGCTGAATACGGACTACCCCGGTGCCACCGGCGACCAGCTCTATGGCCTGCCATACGCCCGCGACATCTACACCAAAGCCGACCCCAAATTCTCTGGCCGGGTCACGGTGCCGATCCTCTGGGACAAAGAACAGCAGACCATCGTTTCCAACGAAAGCTCTGAAATCATCCGCATGTTCAACAGTGCCTTCAACGACCTGACAGGCAACACAGACGACTATTGGCCGGAAGACCAGCGCGCAGCCATCGAACCTGTGAACGACCGCATCTATGACACCTTCAACAACGGCGTCTATCGCTGCGGCTTTGCCACAACGCAGGCGGCTTACGACGCAGCGGTGCACCCACTGTTCGATACGCTGGATTGGCTGGAAGAACGCTTGTCACAGAACCGCTATCTGATGGGCGACCGCATGACAGAGGCCGACTGGCGGCTCTTCCCCACCCTGGTGCGCTTCGACGAGGTCTATCACCTGCACTTCAAATGCAACCGCAAGCGCATCATCGATTACCCCAATCTGTGGGCCTATACGCGTGAGCTATACCAATGGGACGGCGTTGCCGAGACGGTGAACATGGACCATATCGTGCGCCACTATCACTACAGCCATGAAAGCATCAATCCGCACCGGATCGTGCCGATTAACCCCCAGATCGACTTTATGTCACCGCACGGGCGTGTCGATCAGACTTGAGCCGTGCCGCGCTGGCGCTCTGATCCGAAGTGTTCGACCATGGCGGCAATATCCTCCGGCGGTGTACCTGCTGGCAAAAACGCGCGCGCGTTCCCTGAATGTGCAAAGATTGATCCGTCCGAAAAGAATGAGGTGGAGGTGACAAACAGCACCCTCGCTTCAGGCTGTCGATAGTTGGCATAGTCCGCAACGGCCAGCGCTGATACCTCACTCAGGACCAGATCAAGAATTATGATATCTACGTCGGTTTCAGCCAGAAAAGTAGTTGCCGCATCCTGTGTGGCGACACGGCTGACCGTAGTCCCCTGACGCACCAGATGCTGCTCCCACAGCTCTCCGAGGTCAGATCGGCTTTCTACGATCAACACATGCATAGGCGGGCTCCCTCATCCTGCAGCTTGGGTCCTGACTGCCGCCGCCTGGAAACAGCTCGGATCTCCCCACTCCATTAGTCTACTCTTAACTCAAAAGCAAAGTTCCCGACCCATCGGATCAGACTTGATCAACGGGCGAATTTCCGCTTTGACCTATGCGCTGACCTTCGGGTTTGCCGTTTGGGAGGACAGAGACAGACATGTCAGGACTTCAAAAACGCGACCACGGGGGTGGTCTCGATGTTGCGGTGCGGACCTTTGGTGGGGCGCGCGGCGATTGGCTGGACCTGTCGACCGGGATCAATCCAACCCCCTACCCGCTGGCAGACATCAGTGGGAACGCCTGGACAGCCCTGCCCGATGAAGGGGCCATTGCGCGGCTGACGGATGCCGCCCGTGCGTTCTGGTCCGTCCCAGCCGAGGCGGGCATCCTGCCCGTCCCCGGGGCTTCTGCCGCCATTGCGCAGATCCCGCGCCTTGCCACCCCCAACCGTGTCTGGATCCCTGCCCCCACTTACAATGAACACGCAGCGAGTTTTTTGCAGGAAGGCTGGGAGGTCACGCCAGAACCCGGTTCCTGTGAGGCCAGCGTGTTGGTCAACCCAAACAATCCGGACGGCCGGCTGTGGCACGCCGAAGACACCATTGGCACGTTACGCATATTCGACGAAAGCTTCTGCGACGTGACCCCGGATGCCACTTTGATGGCGGAAGCCAGCAAACCTGGCACTTTGATCCTCAAGAGTTTTGGCAAATTCTGGGGGCTCGCCGGATTGCGGTTAGGTTTTGTGATCGGCGACGTGGTGCTGCTGCATCGTCTCTCTGCGATGCTTGGCCCTTGGGCCGTCTCTGGCCCCGCGTTGGAGATCGGTTGCCAAGCGCTGGAGGACGTGAATTGGGCCAACGCAACCCGCGACCGGCTGCGTGCTGATGCTGCGCGGCTGGACGGGCTGATGTCGGACAAGGGCCATCTGGTCGGCGGCACATCGCTTTTCCGGCTCTATGATGTGGGCGGGGCTGAGAGGGTCCAGACCGAGTTGGCCAAATCCCATATTTGGAGCCGCGTGTTCCCTTACAATTCCCGCTGGCTCAGGCTGGGTCTCCCCCCAGCCGACAGTTGGGACCGCTTGGAACAAGCGCTGGGATGACCACCCCATTGATCCTCGGACTCGCCCTGTTGCTGGACGCCACGTTGGGGGAGCCGCGCTGGCTGTGGCAGCGCCTGCCCCATCCAGCCGTCTTGATGGGCCGTCTAATCGGCTGGGCGGACACACGCTTCAACAAGGGCAAGGATCGCCGGGCCAAGGGGGTTGCGGTGCTGATCTTGCTGGTATTTGCCGCTGCGTTTCTGGGGTATGTGCTGTCGTTCCTGGGACCCTTCGCTGAATTGCTGATTGTCGCCATTCTGCTGGCCCAACGCTCCCTGGTCGATCACGTCCGCGCTGTGGCCGACGGCCTGCGCCAGTCGACCGCCCAAGGCCGCCGCGCGGTTGCCATGATCGTGAGTCGCGACACACGCGACCAGCCACCTGACGGCGTTGCGCGTTCTGCCATTGAAAGCGCTGCAGAAAACCTGAGTGACGGGATCATCGCCCCCGCCTTCTGGTTCGCGGTTGCAGGCCTGCCCGGTATCCTCGTCTACAAGATCGTCAACACCGCTGACAGCATGATCGGCTACCGCACGCCGCGCCACGAAGACTTCGGATGGGCAGCTGCGCGATTTGACGATCTGCTGAACTGGATACCGGCGCGCCTGACGGCCGTGCTGATCGCTTTGCCCGGCGGTGTACTGCCCGAATGGGCCATGATCCGCGCAGATGCGGCGCTGCACAAATCCCCCAACGCAGGCTGGCCCGAAGCCGCAATGGCCCGCACCTTGAGTGTGGCGCTGGCCGGTCCCCGCGCCTATGATGGGCAGATGCAAGAATTTCCATGGGTGAACGGATCGGGCAACCGGACCCCAGGCCCCGCGGAAATCGACGCATGCATCACCCGCCTTTGGCAGGCCTGGGGGGTGATGTTGGGGGCAACCCTCGGCATCGGCCTGCTGTTTTGAGACACTCAATTTGACAGGTTTTTTCATGCGCTCCGTTCTCTTTGCTGCCTTCATGGCACCCCTCGCCGCTTTTGCCGAAACACCCTGCGGAGGGTCGTTCTCAGGCTTCATAGATGACCTGAAAGCCGAGGCCGTCAGCACGGGTATTGCGCCTGACACCGCCGCTCGCTTCTTTGCCAGCATCCGACAGGACCAGAAGGTGCTGGCCGCCGACCGCAAACAGGGCGTCTTTCAGCTGCCCTTCGTGGATTTCTCGCGTCGCCTGATCTCGGCCGACCGGATCAACCGCGGGCGCGCGCTGGGGCAGACGCACGGTGCCATCTTTGATCGGATCGAAGCAGAATACGGCGTCAGTCGCGGCGTCTTGCTGGCCTTCTGGGCGTTTGAGACGGACTACGGCAGCTTTCAAGGCGACTTTAACACAGCCAACGCTTTGGTGACGCTGGCCCATGATTGCCGCAGGCCTGAGCTGTTCCGGCCCCAGGTGCTGGCTGCAATGGAACTCTTTGCGCGCGGCCAGTTCGATCCCCGGACAACAACAGGGGCATGGGCAGGCGAGATTGGCATGGTCCAGATGCTGCCCCGCGACATTCTTGAGAACGGCGTAGATGGGGACGGGGACGGCAAGGTCTCGCTGAAAACCTCCGCCCCTGACGCACTTCTGTCTGGCGGCAAAATGTTGCAACACCTCGGTTGGCGCGCGGGCGAACCCTGGATTGCGGAGGTCAGCCTGCCCGACGATTTTGACTGGTCTCAGACTGGTTTGCAGGTGACCAAGCCGGTGTCCGAATGGGTTGCGATGGGCGCGGTCGCGCGCAATGACGCGTTGGCTGAAGGCCTTGAGGCATCCATCCTCATCCCCCAAGGCCGCAAGGGCCCCGCCTTCCTCGCCTACCCAAACTTCCGCGTCTATTTCGAATGGAACCAGAGCTTCACCTACGTGATGACCGCCGCTTACTTCGCTACCCGTCTGGAAGGAGCTCAGGTCTATGACGCAGGCAACCCCGAGCCCGGTCTGGACGGCGCGCAAATGAAGGCACTGCAAACCAAACTGAAGGCGCTCGGGCACGATGTGGGCAAGATTGACGGCATTCTAGGGTCCGGCACTCGGGCGGCCGTGCGTGCCGAACAGGCGCGGTTGGGACTGCCTGTGGATGGCTGGCCGACGGCGGCGCTGTTGGGCAAGCTTTGAGCGCACGTTTGCGTTTTGTTAAGGTCGAGACTATACTTCGAAGTATCGATAATTGTTTTCCAGTGATATCACCGAAAACAGGCCGCGCAGAGTTCCAGCTCTGCGGGGCCACTCTTTTTCAGGATATCACGTCCCGATCCAGAGTCGGACGACCGCCACGATCAGCATCGCAATGCCCAGCGCGATCATCCATTTTCGATAATCATTTTCGTTCAGTGAAATCACCCCCTCTCACCGCGATGGGTCGCGGTAAGGTCAAATTAGAGTTGATTTGCGAATGAGTTGTTAACCTTGGCTACGCCACCAAGGTCTCAGCCTTCTTAAGGTCAACGGACACCAGCTGGCTCACGCCCTGCTCCGCCATGGTCACCCCAAACAGCCTGTCCATCCGGCCCATCGTCACCGCGTGGTGGGTGATGATAAGGAAACGCGTATCGGTCTGGCGGCACATCTCGTCCAGCAGGTCACAGAAGCGGGTCACGTTGGCATCATCCAAAGGTGCATCTACCTCGTCGAGCACACAGATCGGCGCGGGATTGGCTAGGAACACCGCAAAGATCAACGCCATCGCGGTCAAAGTCTGTTCGCCACCAGACAACAAGCTCAAAGTGCTCAGCTTCTTGCCCGGCGGTTGGCACATGATCTCCAGGCCAGCCTCCAGTGGGTCGTCGCTTTCGACCATGACCAGATTGGCCTCACCACCGCCAAACAGATGTTTGAACAGCATGGAAAAGTTGGAGTTCACCTGCTCAAACGCCGTGAGAAGACGTTCCCGCCCCTCCCGGTTCAGGCTGGCGATCCCGGCGCGCAGAGTCTTGATCGCCTCCTCCAGATCGGCCTTTTCGCCCACCAATCCGTCATGTTCTTCCTGCACTTCCTTGGCGTCTTCCTCGGCCCGCAGGTTCACAGCACCCAAGGCGTCCCGCTGACGCTTCAAGCGGTTCACATCTGCCTCCAGATTGTCCGCTGACGGCATCTGGTCCGGGTTCACATCCAAGGCTTGAAGCAACTGATTGGGCGTGACCTGCTGGTCTTCGGCAATCCGCTCAGCCGCAGCGGCCACGGTCTCCTTTGCCGCCTCCGCGCGCGCCTCAGACCGCGCGCGGGCTTCCCGGGCTTCAGACGCAGCGCGCTCTGCCTCTCGCTCGGCCAAGGTGGTTTCCCGCAAGGTGGCCTCAGCAGTAGAAAGCACATCCGCAGCTTCCGCCTTGCGCGCCTCGGCTTGGGCAATCGAGACACCCAATTCTTCGCGCTGCGCGGCGATCTCGACTGGCGCATTGCTGGCGGCTTGCAGTTCTTCTTCGGAGGTCTGCTTGCGCTCCACCAATTCGGCCGTGCGCTTCTCCGCCGTCTCCAGACGGTGCTTCCAACCGCTGATTTCCTTGGTGACTTCCTGAGACCGCTTCAACCGCGCCTCCCCTTCGCGGCGCAGTTCGTCGTGGGCGGAGCGGCGGGACATCATTGTGATGCGCGCGGCCTCGACGGTCATGCGTAGGTCTTCGACCGCATTCCGCGCCTCGGTAAGGTCACCCAGTTCGGCCAAGGCCCGCTCAGCTTCCAGCACACGACCCCTGGCGGCCATGGCCTCTTCCTCGTGCCGGGTCACAGCCAGCCCCAGGCTTTCCAAACGGCCCTGCGCCAGGTTGCGATCTGCCTCAGCCCGGCTAAGCGCACGACCTGCATCAGCAACAGCCCGATCCGCCTCCCGACGCGCCTCGCGGGCCTGACGGTCCGCTTCGGTCTGCTCCGCCAGAGTGCGCGTCAGCGTTTCATGGGCAGAGCGCGCACCTTCAGCCCGCTGCGTTGCCTGCTCCAACGCCTGCTTCAGGATTTCGAGGCGGTTGAGCTGCTGCAAACGCAGCGCCGCAGCCGAGGGCGCATCCTCGGCCCAGGCACGGAAACCATCCCAACGCCACAGATCACCCTCCGTCGAGACCAGCCGCTGGCCGGGGAGCAGCGCCGATTGCAACGCAGGGCCGTCATTGGGATCAACAAGACCGACCTGATCCATCCGGCGGCGCAAAACATCGGGAACGGAGACATGCGCAGTAAGCGGTGTCACGCCGGTGGGTAGGGCCTGCGGATTGGCATATCCGGGCAAAACGGACCAACCGGAGGGGCCATCGGCCTCCACCTCAGGCGCCCGCAGATCATCCGCCAGGGCTGCGCCAAGGGCCTTCTCAAACCCGTGCTCCACCTGCAAACGGTCGAGGATCTGACCACCCTCTGCGGTATCCCGTTCTACCAGTTTGGCGAGGGCTGCGGCCTCTGCACGCAGGGCGTTCAACTCGCCCTCTGCCTCAGAGCTCTCCGCCCGGGCATCCGCCTCGCGTGCCTGCGTCTCAGCCCGTGCCTCATCGGCGCGCACCAAAGCGTCTTCCGCCGCCGTGGCCGCTGCGGCAGCGGCAGCTTCGGCATGCGTGGCGGCCTCAAAGTCTGATGCCGCCTTGGCCAACGCGGTCTCGCTCTCTGTCACGGCATCACGGGCCTTCGCCGCTTCGGCCTCTGACTTTTCCTCGGTCTTGCGACTGTCTTCCAGCAAACGCTCGGCAGAGCCATGACGCGCCGCAAGGCGCGCCACATCTTCGGTCTGGGTGGACAGATCGGCCTCGCGCGCCTGCAGGACCTGAGCGCCTTCCTGCGCGGCTTCTGACGCCTGCGCCAAAGCCGCTTCGTGCCCTTCCCCGGCTTTCGCCAGTTCTTTGGCCTCCCACTCCAGCCGTTCGATGGTCTCACCTGCGTCGCGGTTCAACCCACCCTCGCGCTCAATATCACGGGCCAGTTGGGCAATCCGACCCGTCAGCGTCTCAATCGCCTGTTCTGCGCGCGCCTCCTGATCGGCCAAGGTGTCGCGCTGCACGGCCAGACGCTGGACCACAGCGGCGGCGATGGCCTCTTCCTCACGCAGGGGGGGCAATGCTTCTTCCGAAGCCTGACGCGCCTTGCTGGCCTGTCCCACGATGGCTTGGGCCTGTGCAGCCGCCTTCACGCGGGTGCGAAGCTCCTCGTCCACCTGTGCACGTGCGTCATCCGCTTCACGCCACCGACGATACAGTAACATACCTTCAGACCGGCGCAGCTGATCCCCAGTCTCACGATACCGCGCGGCCTGTCGGGCCTGCCGGGCAAGCTGTGCCAGTTGCGCAGCAAGCTGTTCGATGACGTCATCGACGCGAGCGAGGTTTGTTTCTGCGCCGTTTAGCTTCAACTCCGCCTCGTGTCGGCGCTGGTAGAGACCTGAAATCCCGGCAGCCTCTTCCAGAATGCGGCGGCGGTTCTTGGGTTTGGCGTTGATCAGCTCCGCAATCTGACCCTGCCGAACCAGCGCGGGGGAATGCGCCCCGGTGGAAGCATCCGCAAAGAGCATCTGCACATCGCGGGCGCGCACATCTTTTCCTGCCGCCTTGTAGGCGCTGCCCACATCGCGCGTGATCCGGCGGACGATGTCCAGCTGATCCTCGTCATTGAAACCCGCAGGAGCCAGCCGTTCGGAGTTGTCGATCTGCAGCGCGACTTCGGCAAAGTTCCGGGCGGGACGTGTCGCCGCGCCGGCAAAGATCACGTCTTCCATGCCACCACCGCGCATTGCCGTGGGACGGTTTTCACCCATCACCCAGCGCAGCGCCTCAAGCAAGTTGGACTTGCCACAGCCGTTGGGCCCTACAACACCCGTCAGACCATCTGCGATGATCAGATCGGTGGGGTCCACAAAGCTCTTGAAGCCGGTCAGCCTGAGTTTCGAAAAGCGCAATGCCTGCGTGCCTGCATTTGATTCTGGTTATCTGAAGAAAATGCCGGGGCGGAGGCGCTTGAGTCAACAACTACCCACTATGGGCAGCGCTGAATGGGCGGTTATCCACAAGATATTGCGGCTCTAGGAGGAATAGCAGTCCAACGCGACCGAGTATCCACCAACCTGCCGCAGCTTTGTGCCCCGCTCTGGCACGCAATCAAGATGCCGTTCGGCCTTGCGTTTAGGCGGTGGGCCGTTGCCGCAATCCAGACGGCCAAAAGCGAGAGCCTGATCACCGCCCACCGACACAACCTCGCACCCACTCACCAAGGCCATCGCCTGACCTGCACGTTCACGGATCGGGCCAAAGCGCGGGGCATATTGAGTATTAACCCGCAAAGCCTCCGCCCGGTTGTCCCGGACCCGCACATCAAAAACGGAACCTTCCACGGTGACACGCGTCGGCGCAATCCCGCGAAAGTGCGGGCTCGGCGTATTGCAACCGGCAAGCAGGACAAAAAGGCAAAGCATCAGGCGCATAAGGCGAGAGTTGCGCGCAGATGGTTAACAATGCCTTACCTTCACCCTTCCAATAAACTCATTCCAAGGATCTCCATACGCCTTGACGTTGCTGATCTGAGGTTCCGGTCATATAATCTGACCAATTTTGATCGGAGCTGCTATGCCTTTCCGCCCCATCACAGCCGAAAAGCTCTCCAACGCCGTGGTGCGGCAGGTTGAGCTCTTGATCCTGCGCGGCATCTTGCGCCCTGCGGAACGCCTGCCGTCAGAGCGGGAACTTGCTGAACGCCTAGGGGTCTCACGCCCCTCCCTGCGGGAGGCCCTGGCGCAGCTGCAGGAGGATGGTTTGCTGACCTCCCGCGCAGGTGCCGGCGTCTTTGTGGCCGACGTGCTGGGCAGCGCATTTTCACCTGCTTTAGTCGACCTCTTTGGCAGGCACGACGAAGCGGTTTTTGACTATTTGTCGTTCCGCCGGGACATGGAAGGCCTCGCTGCGGAACGTGCAGCGCGAATGGGGTCCAACACGGACCTTGCGGTAGTGGATGCTGTGTTTGCCAAGATGGCAGCGGCGGACGCGGAAGCAGAAGCCAAACTCGACGCCCAGTTCCACATGGCGATCATTGAAGCGAGCCACAACGTGGTGATGCTGCACATGATGCGGTCGATGTATGATCTGCTGCAGGGCGGTGTGTTTTACAATCGTCAGGTCATGTTTCAGCAACGCACGACGCGCAGCGTCCTTCTGGACCAGCACCGCGCTATAAACACCGCCTTGCAAGCGCGAGACCCAAAGGCCGCTCGCGCAGCGGTGGAGGCGCATCTGGACTACGTCGAAAGCGCCCTGCGCGATCAGCAAAAGGCACAAGCGAACGAAGACATCGCGCGACAGCGGCTGGATCACGAAACCAACGGGTAAGGGTGCACGGAGCGTGCAACTTACGGGAAACCTGAACGTAAGGTGCACGTCTCGTGCACCCTCGCATGTCAACAAGGGACCACCACATCGGAGGTTCCATGTTCATTGCCCATCTGCCGGCAGGTTATCTGCTCAGCCAAGCCCACCCCAGCTTGCAGCGCCATGCGATGCAGTTAATGATCGGCGCTACTCTGCCGTACATTGACCTCTTCTGGTTCTACCTGATCGACAGTTCGGCAACTCACCACACCCTGCTGCCCCATCGCCCAATTCTATGGTTCACCGCGTGTGGCCTTGGGCTGATGTGGCGATGGATCGGGGCGGTCGGGATGGGCGCCTTGCTCCACCTCAGCTTGGACTCAGTAGCAGGCCAGATCGCCTGGGGCTGGCCGCTATGGGACAACGCGCAACCGATTGTCTTTGTGCCCGCAACGCAGGGATGGTGGGTCATGTCGTTCTTGATCCATTGGACGTTTCTGATCGAGCTCACGATCTGCGCGGCTGCTGCAGCGGTGTGGGTGCACCACAGGTGCACCTTACGAAGTCCAAAATTGTAAGGTGCACGCCTCGTGCACCTATCCCGCAAAAGGAAAGCCCTGACCAAAGGCCAGGGCTTTCGCAGTTCATATTTCAGCAGCTTCAATGCAGCTTAGTATCAACCTGCTCGATCGCGTCATCGATGAGCTTGTTGCCGTCAGCGGCGGTCATCTGCTCGGCGATCACATCGCGGGCAGCACCCACGGCGATGGAAACCGCCTGATCACGGACTTCCTTCACGGCAGCGGCTTGCGCTGACTCGATCTGCTCTTCCGCGGCTGCCATCCGGCGTTCCACCGATTTGGCAAGGTCTACACGCGCCTGCTCAGCGGCTGTGCTGGCCTCTTCCTTGGCGGAGGCAATGATACGCTCTGCCTGCTCGGCCACTTCCTTTTGCTTGCGCTCGTAGGAGGCCAGCAAGGTCTGGGCTTCTTCACGCAACGCGCGCGCCTCATCCAACTCGGACTTGATGCCATCGGCGCGCTTGTCGAGCATGCCCATCACCAGCCCGGGGACCTTCAGCCACACCAGAATGCCAATGAATAGCAGGAACGAGATCAGCACGACGAAGTCGGTGTTGAAGAGCGAGAAAAATGGACCTTTGGCCGCCCACGCAGGGGTCGCTGCCGCGAAGGCCGGCAGGGATGTCAGGGTCAAACGCATGGCTTATCCTTTCATCCGTGCGGTCACGGCGGCAGTGATCGTCTTGGCGTCTGCCTTGCCACCCATGGCGGCAACGATTTCCTTGGTCGTATCCTTGGCCACGACTTTCACATTCTCCAGCGCACCTGCGCGGATCTCTGCGATCGCTTTCTCGGATTCCGCGGATTTCGCAGCAATCTCGGCATCGGCTTTTGCAATCGCCTCATCCAGGTCAGCCTGGATCTCCGCTTTCGCTTCGGCCACGATACGGCCTGCTTCGGCGCGGGCATCAACCAGCGCCTTTTCATAGGCCGCTTCGGCTTCAACCGCTTTTGTCTTGAGGTCTTCTGCCGCCGCGATGTCGTTGGAGATCGTCCCGGCCCGCTCGGCCAGGATCCCACCAATCCGTGGCAAGGCCACGCGGGACAGAATGAAATAGGTCGCCAGCAGCGCGATAAATATCCAGAAGATCTGGTTGTCCCAGGTGGAAAAGTCCAGCTGGGGCATGCCGGAGCTGGAGGCTTCCGCTCCGTGGCCCGCGTCTGCAGCTTTGTCTTCGGTTGCCATGTCGGCTCTCCTTGCAGGAAACTTGAGCACTTACAGCGAGGCGGAAACGCGTGCGTCTCCGCCCGCCCGTAAGGATATCAGTCTCGTGAAGGCTTAGACAGCGAACATCAGCAGAAGAGCGACGAGGAACGAGAAGATCCCCAGGGCTTCTGCAAAAGCGATACCGATGAACATGGTGGCTGTCTGACCGGCAGCAGCCGACGGGTTGCGCAGAGCGCCGGACAGGTAGTTACCAACCACGTGGCCCACGCCGACCGCGGCGCCGCCCATACCGGTACAGGCCAGACCTGCGCCGATGTACTTACCAAGAGCTGTTGCGACTTCGATTTCCATGGTGTTTCTCCTTACGATGGAATTTCAGATTGTTGGGAGTGCCGACCTTAGTGGTGCGGATGCAGCGCATCCTTGAGGTACACACAGGTCAGGATGGTGAACACGTAGGCCTGGATGAAGGCCACGAGCATTTCGAGCGCGTAGATCGCGGTGATCGCGATGATGGAAAGCGGCGTGACCACCAGGCCGATCCCGGTAGAGATCAGCACCAGCGGAGCAAAAGCCGCGAAAACTTTGATCACCGCGTGGCCGGCCATCATGTTGCCTGCCAGACGAATGGAGTGGCTGACGGGGCGCACGAAGTAGGAAATAACTTCAATCAGCGCCAGGATCGGGCGCAACGCCAGGGGCGCGGAGGAGATCCAGAAAAGGCTCAGGAAGCCAGCACCGTGCTTGACGAAACCGAGGATGGTTACCGTCAGGAAGACGCCCATGGCCATGACCACTGTCACCGCGATGTGGGACGTGGGTGTGAAGGCGGTGGGCAGAAGGCCGAGGAAGTTGGAAAAGACAATGAACATGAACAGGGTCATGATCCAGGGGAAGTACTTTAGCCCTTCTTTGCCGCAGATATCTTCGACCATCTTATGGATGAAGCCGTAGGCGAGTTCTGCAATGGACTGAATACGGCCCGGTACGATGGCCCGCTTGGAGGAGCCCAGCACCAGCAGTGCAAAGACGCAGATGACAGCAAGTGCCATCCAGACGGTTGTGTTAGTGATCGTGTACCATGCCACGTCGCCGCTCCCGAAGAAGGGCTTCACCTCAAACTGATCCATCGGGTGGAATACCAGTTCGCCGCCTTTTGCGTCTCCAGCCATCTCAGGCTCCTTCGTCGTTCGTGGCCTTTTGGTCGGCCAGTTGTTTTTCCTGCATCTCTTGTGCGGAGCGGAGCATCGTTTTGATCCCCGCCGCGAGACCCAGCAATGTGAAAAGCATCAGGAAGATGGGCAGTGTGCCAAAGAGCCAGTCAAGGCCCCATCCGATGCCAAAGCCGATCAACAGACCGACCACCAATTCGATCACCATGCGCCAGGCCAGATGGCCTTGATCCACGGCTTTGTCTGCACGAGGCTTCGGCGCGGTCCGCTTTTTTGCGGCCTCCAGCCGGGCTTCAAGCTGTTCAAGCTGCTGCTTTTGCTCGGCCTCGGACATACGCGCGCCTCATTCAGACGTTCGGGTGGGTGGTAATACGCAGGCGGGGCAGAGTCAACGACAACCATGATCGATTCAACATATTGATTTAATTATGTAAATCATCCTTCAGCATGTGCCAAATCATCACATCGAATGGTCAATTCGGTCAGATTGGCCAAACCAAATTATTCAACCACTTGGTTGATTGTTTAGGGGTCGGCCTCGCCACTGTGCCGTTTCTGTCAACAGCCAGTCCCGGAACAGGCGCACAGATTTACGCCGAAGCGCCCCCTCTGAGTGAACGATCTGAAAGCCCCCATCACGCACCCCCACATCATATGCTTTGACCAGACGCCCTGCCGCGACGTCCCGGCATACGACCTCCTCGGAATGCAGAAGGATGCCCTGACCGGACACCGCCGCCTCATAGGCCAGGACGGAACTAAACCGCCGCACCAAAAGCGGTGTGTTTTCTGCCAGATCGATACCCTGTTGCCCGAACCAACGCGGCCAGACAGCCGCACTGCGCTCTCGGATCAAGGGATACTTTAGCAAGTCCAAAGGGGAGCTCGCCGGTTCCGCCATCAAAGAGGGCGCTGCATAGGGATAGATCGGCGCATCACTGATCAGCTCCGCGTTTGGGTAGCTCCCCCCTTCAGCGACAAAGCGCACCGCAAGATCAGCCTCGTACCTTGCCACATCTGCCAACTGGCTGGATGCCTCAATCTCAATTTCAATGTCCGGTTGCTGATCCGAAAACCGGTGCAGATTGGGGACCAGCCATTTCACCGAAAATAGCGGTTCCGCGCTGATGGAGATGGCCCCTTTCGGACGCTCCGCCAGTCGTTCAGTTGCATGGGCAATCGCGTCAAACGCAGGGCTCACCTGTGCCAGAAATGCCGCCCCGTCCTGCGATAGCTCCAATCCGCGCGGCAAATCACGAAACAACTGGACCCCCAGCCGATCTTCCAAGCCTCGCACATGGCGGCTAATGGAGGAGTGACTGACGTTCAACTCCTCAGCCGCACGAGAGAAGCTCTGGTGTCGCCCAGCGGCTTCAAACGCACGCAACGCGTTCAGCGGAGGTAGTTCTCGGGACATTCGCAATATGTGTGATTAATGCACACATACTGTCAAGAAGTTGCCGTTGTGGCGCAGTACTTCGACGCGCAATATTCACTAGGAATCCAAGAAATAAGGAAGTGAAGATGGCCTTTACCGGCTTGGGCGCTCGGCGGCGTGAACGGAAAGTGTATGCAAAAGTCACGCTTTTCCCCCGAATAGCTGCCTTTTTCAAACGCTTTTCCCCGCAATCGAAGGCTCCGGATTTGTCGCATCTGCCGGATCATTTGATCCGTGACATCGGCTTGCCCTTGGATGACCCGCGCCGTACGCCCCCGCGACGATGGATATGGTTTGACTACATGCCGCGCGGTTGAGACCTTTCTCCCGCCTCAGTCGCGCGGTATGAAAGCACGATGAGCACCCCCCTCGATCAGGTCTTTGCGGCCCTGGCGGACCCCACCCGCCGCGCAATCCTTGCCATGCTGCTGGAGGATGACATGGCCGTGACGGATGTGGCAGAGCCGTTCGAGATGTCGCTTGCGGCAATCTCCAAGCACCTGACGGTTCTGACCCAGGCCGGGCTGATCAGCCAGGAAAAGCGCGGCCGAGTGAAATGGTGCAAGCTGGAGCCCGACGCGATGCGCGAGGCGTCGGTCTGGATGCAGAGTTTCGGGCAGTTTGAACCCGTGAACCTCGATGATTTTGAAAAATTTCTGGAAAAAGAGTTGCCGGACGCCTCCCGGTGAAGGCGCCCGGCACTCTGCCCAAGGCATTCCTAGGATGCCCTTGTAACCGATCTTTTGAAGCCCGGAGTCTCGTCCCTGCCAGCCCTCAAAAAGCTGTGAGGCTCAAAGCCGTTTACAGCCACCTAACGCGCTGAGTGGCGCTTTGGTTCCAATGAACTTTAAGTGACAGACTCATTTCTGAGCAAAAGCAACAAAGCAAGGACAGTAAGCGCGACGCCGATCAAGACGAGCGGGGTTGGGGCGGCATTCCCTAGTCCGGCCTCCCACACGATGACCTAGGAAGGGACCAGATAGGTATACGCCATGACCTTTGCTGACGGCAGCCGCAGAGCCGCAAACTGCAACAGAACCACCGAAGCCGAGGTTGCGAAAATCGCAACATAGAATAGTCCCATCCAGACAATCCCGGGCAGCGCGAACCAGTTGATCGATACCAGCGTAGGGGCGCTCCAAAACGTCAAAAGCACGGCCCCTGCAACCAGCGTGCCAAATGTGAACATGATGACAGCCTCGCCCCGGTTCAGCCGTGCAACCATGGGGGTGTAGATCGCGTGGGCGATGCATCCGATCAGGTAAATCAGCTCCCCCCTGCCAACGTCGAACGCCAGAAAGGCGCTCAGGTCCGCCCGGAAGATCACCCAAAGCGCACCGAGGCCTCCGATCGTCAACGCAAGCGCCATACGGGGCGTGAGAATCTGGCGCAGCAGGACAAAGGCAAAACCCGCTGACATCAGGGGAACAAGCGTAAAGACCGCCGCCGCACTGACGGGCGGTGCGGTTTTTAGCCCTTCAAACATCAGCGCAAAGTATAGGCCAAAAAGCCCCCCAAGGATCGCATACCGCCAAGGTGCGCGCAGTGCGTCAGGCCGCCACTGGCCACTTGTCCGTGCAATCAGCCCAATACACAGCGCCGCCAACGCGAACCGGACCGCCGTAAAGGCCGATGGGTCAATCTCATTCGCGACCAATGCGCCAAGAGAGAATGATCCGGCCACCAGGGCGGAAAAGGTCAACATCGCCAGATGCCCCTGGGCGTTTGGGCTCACAAGTTGCCGCCTTTGACGTGTTCCTTAATGAAGCTGAGCAAGGCCTGCACCTTGGTGGTCCTGTGCAAATCGACGTGCGTAACCAGCCATAGCGGCGCGGACCATTCGGGCCGCGGGGCGTGGACCTCCACGACGTCTGCATGCTGTTGCGCTTCTGACCGCGTCAAAAACCCGATGCCCGCGCCGGACAGAACCGCAGCTCGGGCAGCGCGGCTGTCGGTGACGCGGTAGGTCACCACATGATCCGGCACTTGCTGGCGCATCCATTGGTAATAGGGCGCGCGGCTTTCACGATCATCGGGCCCGATGAAACGGTGATCACCATATTCCTCTGGTCCTTTCGGGATCCCGTACTTTGCCGCGTAGTCCTTGCTCGCGTAGGCCCCCATTTCCAGCTCAACCAATGGCTGCACCACATTGTCGGGCTGATCGGGGGCGGTTCCTGCCCGGATCGCGACATGCGCTTCACCATATTCCAGCCGGAACAATCGTTCCCCCGTGAGATATCGCACGATCACGTCCGGATAGGTCTTCTGAAACTCTGCCAACATCGGAGCCATGGTGTGGGACAGCGATTCAAGCGAAGTAACCACCATTTCCCCCGACACTTCGGCCCCACGCCCGCGAATGCGCCCGGCAAGCTGGCTGAGTTGATCATCGGTTGCCGCCGCGACACGCAGAAGGTCCTTGCCAGCCTCAGTAGCCGTGTATCCCCGGGCGTGGCGCTGGAACAGTTTGGCCCCCAGCCGTGCCTCCAACGCGTCGATGTGCCGAATGACGGTGGCGTGGTGCACGCCCAGCACTTCTGCAGCGCCGCTGACCGTCCCTAACCGGGCAACCTGATAGGCGGTCCTGACTTCATCCCAGTTCTCCAACGGATCATCCTGTGCAATTTCGAACAGTGTGCGTGCAATTTCCCAAGTTGCGTTCGAAAATGCAATGGCCAAGTTTGAGGGCAACGCAAACAAAGGAAGAGATCCATGACCATCCTTCGCATCGATTCATCTGCTGCCCTTGAGGGCTCCATCACCCGGGACCTGACCGACCGCATCATCGCGGGGTATGGGGACAGCGCTACTGTCGCAACGCGCGACCTTGCACGTGACCCCCTGCCCCAGATCACGGACGCTTGGGCCAAGGCACGCCTCGTGCCTGCCGACCAGCGCAGCGCTGATGAACACGCGGAGCTTGCCCTTTCCGACACGCTCATCGCGGAGCTGCAGACAGCCGATACTATTGTCATCGGCCTGCCCATATACAACTTCGGCGTGCCTGCCGCGCTGAAAGCCTGGGTGGACCTCGTTGCGCGCCCCGGGGTCACATTCCGCTACGGCGAAAACGGTCCTGAAGGCCTGCTGGAGGGCAAACGTGTGATCCTTGCGGTGGCCTCGGGTGGAACGCCCGCAGGGTCGGACATCGACTTTGCCACCGGGTTCATGCGCCATGTGCTTGGGTTTATCGGGATCACCGATGTTCAGTTGGTTAGCGCAGATGCCATCGCCCGCGACCGCGACGGCACACTTGCCCGCGCCCACGCCCAAATCGAAGCGCTACCCAAGGCGGCCTGACGCCCTTTGACGCCGTGGCCAGCGCGTTCTACCGTGCTGGCCATGAAGGTCACCCGCGAAACCCCTGATCAGCTGATCATTGAAAACAACCCCATCTGGCTGGCGGTGTTTATTTCTGCCTTTGCGATGGTGTTTATCGCGGTGGGGCTGTTCCTGATGTCCACGGAGTTTTGGATGGGCGTCGGGTTCACCGTTGGGGGCATCTTTATCGGGGTTGTCTTCAACCTGGCTTTCACCCGCCGGACACAAGTCATCTTTGACCGCCCTGGCAATCTGATAGAGATGCGGCGCAAGTCACTGCTGGGCTATTCCAAACGCAGTTGGGAATTGCAGCACCTTTCCAGCGCCGATGTGCAAAGCTCACGCTCCAGCAACAACACCACGACATATCGTGCCGTGATGATTATCAGCGGCGGCATGGATGCGGGCACGCACCCCTTAACGTTGGTTTATTCCAGCGGCAGCGGCGCGCAAAACGCCTCCAATGCGATTAACCGGTGGCTGCACGCAGCGGGCTGAGCACGCGCATATTCTTGCTTCAAAAGCCATTCCTAATCTAAGGTTGTAGTGCCCCATTACTTTTTGGGCCGCCTCTGGGGCAGCGGCAAAATTTTTTTTGAGAGGATTTCACGATGGAAACGCGCCATCTTCAGATGCTTTTGGCCTCCACGGGTGACTATGACGGCGGGATCGACGGTGCCTTTGGCCCGAAATCTCACGAGGCGATGTTGGCAGTAGAAGCGCGTCATGCTGACGCCTATACCTTTGATCCCACCACCACGACCGAACACCGCCGGGAGACCGCCTGCGCGCAGGCCTGTTTGAACCAGCTTGGGCATGAAGCGGGGCTGGTAGATGGTTGGTTCGGGGTCAACACTACAGAGGCACTGAACCAGGGCTATCGCTTTTGAGATTTGGTCGCGGTTCTGATGAGTTCGAGCATGAATGTATCCTGCCATCCGGCGCGTTTCAGCTTTCCTCGCATTGATCCTTTTGACGGTTCGGAGCGGGCGAGGTTGAGAGCGATGCGCCGTAGGATAGAGAGATTTTCGGGTCCGTTGTCTTTTCTGTTGCGCGCGGCGTCCTCGTTCATGGAGACGTCGAGCACCCAGTGAAGGCTGTTCTCGATACTCCAATGGGCGCGGGTGATGGACAGGAAACGCTCGGGAGAGAGCGGCGCGCTGATGAGGAAGTAGCGAGTTTGGCATGAGGTTTTATCGCCGACTTCGCGGGTGGCGACGACCTTTCCGATGGCCCTGAGCCCGGGCCAGTGATGCCGCTCGTCGAGCCAGGCAACGTCATGCGAGATCAACGCCTTGCGCGTCTCCAGTCGACCGTGTCCTGCGTCAACATTCTGATAAGTTTCACAGTTTTCGACATTTCCAGGATCATCCAGCCAGAGTGCCACATCCTCGTGCAGCGTCTCCTGATTGCGTTTCAGCGCCAGAACATAATCACCGCCAGCCTGCGTTACCGTCTCGGCTGTAGTGCGCTGCGTGTGCATAGCGTCCGCCGTCACAATCCGCCCCTTCAACGACAGCATGTTCAACAGCGCGGGCAGCGCCGTAATCTCGTTGGATTTTTCGTCAACAGCGACCTGCCCGAGTACGAGCCTGGCCTCAGCCGCAAAAGCCTGCACGAGGTGTAACGCCGACTGCTTCTTCGCCCTGTCGAAGGAGCGCCGCAACGACTTGCCATCAACCGCAATCACCTCGCCCAACTGGTCAGCGAACCCCTCTGTCAGGCGAAGCATCACTGACTGAAACGTGCCAGGATCGAGGGCGTTGAACAGGTCAGAGAACGCATCGTGGCTCGGTATTCCGTGCTTCAGTGTCATGAATGTGCGCAAAAACGGCTCTTTCGTCGTGCCAAATAGCGCCATGTCGCAGCAACCCTCGCCGCCACACATGGTCGACAACAGGCCGATCATAAGCATCTCATGAAGATCATGCCGTGTAGCGTTGCTCGTACGAGGGTCTTCAACGCCCTCAAAAATATGAGAAAAATCTTCCATCGCGGTCGCATCCTTTGCTAATGACGCAATCCGTATGAATCCAATCAGACGTGATGCATAGTCAATATTTCAAAAGCGATTCCCCTGGGCACTGAACGCCTACCTCTTTATCACCACCAACGGTCAGGAGGAGGTTATCCCGCGTGAGCCTCAGGCTGGCTTCACCCCATCCGGGGCAATCCCGCATCAGAGCGAGGTCAACACCGTCTATGGCGACCCGGAAACCCAGGTGCCCAACCGCCTGACCCGCGTTGAACTGCCGTTCAAGCTGCGGATCGACTGGAACATGCGTCAAAGCACAAACAAGATCACCGTGCACCGCGACTGCGCCGCCTCTCTAGAGGCCGCACTGATCGCCGTCCGTGCCCATTATGGTGATGACGAGATGGCGCGACTGGGGATCAACCGCTATGCAGGCGCCTACAACAAGCGCCTCATCCGCGGTGGGACGGCGTGGTCAATGCATGCCTATGGGTGCGCAATTGATTTTTATTCCAAACCCAACGGCCTGCGCACCCGCTGCCCCGAAGCCCTGTTCTGCGGCGCGGAATATCAGGACTTCTTGGACATCATGCAGGACCACGAATGGTTGCCCGCGATCCGGTTGTGGGGCGCAGACGCCATGCATTTCCAGCGCGCGCGGATCTGACGGATGAACACGGAGCCGAGAGAGCGACGTGTTCCTTGGTGTTCGGCCCATGCCGGTACCTACAACAAATCATGCGCCTCAAGCTGCTCTTTGTAGCATCATCTTTGTGCTAACACGCTGAGAATGAGAACTTTCTCCTGCCCCGGGAATTCAAGTCCCGGGACACTCCGCTTCTCTGAATTCTAATTGAGCCAACGTCATTTCAGATTTCGCCTGATCGCTGGGACAACTGCAGCACGCCAACATGACTTGGCGGCAACGAGAGAGGAGCTCAGACGATGAAAACATACCTTACCGCTATTGCAGTCACGCTCGGCACATTGACAGCCCTGCCGGCAAGTGCGGCCAACACGCTTGGCATTGCCTTTGCAGGCAACGATCCGGTCGCCCATGTCAAAGGAGAACCTACAGCAGGCCACGCCAAGTTCTACCATTTCTGGAACGGTACGGTCTGGTACTTCAGCACCGAAGAAAACCGCGATGCCTTCAAGGCGGAGCCGACAGCCTTTGCGCCGCAATTCGATGCCTATTGCGCCTGGGCCGCATCTCAGGGCTACAAACGTCCGGGCGATCCCAACGTCACCCAAATCGTGGATGGCAAACTCTACACATTCGTGCACGAAGGTGCGCGGAAGAAGTGGCATGAGAATATCGCCCAATACATCGCTGACGGCGAAGCCAACTGGCCAAACATCGAACCCTTCTGACAAAGCAAGACAGTCTCGCGGCGATCTGAAAGGTCGTCGCGGGGCTGCTGCAACCTGTCGTCGCCTGTTCGCAGTCGCAGCCCGCCCCTGTGCGCTTTGCCCTCAATGATTGACTCCCCCTCCGATACCCCCTAAACGCCCCCCAACATCCGGAAGCATTGGCCTTCCGGTCCCTTGGCATGATGCCGGGATCGCCCCCAGTCAGCGTTTTACGCCCACTGGGGCGTTTGTGCATTCACGCGGGCGTTCCTAGATTGGAGCCATTCCGCAACCGACGATGAGGGGGCAATTGCCCGATGTTTGAGAACCTGAGCGAACGCCTTGGCGGCGTCTTTGACCGCCTCACCAAACAAGGCGCCCTGAGCGAAGACGACGTAAAGACCGCCCTGCGCGAGGTGCGCGTGGCACTGCTGGAGGCGGATGTGTCGTTGCCGGTCGCCCGCGATTTCGTCAAATCCGTTCAGGAACAGGCCACCGGTCAGGCCGTCACCAAGTCCGTCACCCCCGGCCAACAGGTCGTCAAGATCGTGCATGACGCGCTGATCGACGTGCTCAAAGGCGAAGGGGAGCCCGGCGCGCTCAAGGTAGATAACCCCCCTGCCCCCATCCTGATGGTTGGCCTGCAGGGCGGCGGTAAGACAACAACAACTGCCAAGCTCGCCAAACGCCTGAAAGAAAAAGACGGCAAGCGCGTGCTGATGGCTTCGCTCGACGTCAACCGCCCGGCGGCGATGGAACAGTTGGCGATCCTTGGCAATCAGATCGGCGTGGACACCCTGCCGATTGTTCCCGGCGAACAGCCTGTGCAAATCGCCAAACGCGCCAAAACCCAGGCGGGCCTGGGCGGTTACGATGTCTACATGCTCGATACAGCGGGGCGGCTCTCCATCGACGAAGAGCTGATGCGACAGGTCGAAGACGTCCGCAACGTTGCGGAACCGCGCGAGACGCTGCTGGTCGTCGATGGCCTCACCGGTCAGGACGCCGTGCACACGGCTGAAAACTTCGACGAGCGCATCGGCATCTCTGGCGTTGTGCTGACCCGGATGGACGGCGACGGGCGCGGCGGTGCCGCACTTTCCATGCGTGCAGTCACCGGCAAACCCATCAAGTTCGTGGGTCTTGGCGAAAAGATGGACGCGTTGGAAACCTTCGAGCCTGAGCGCATCGCGGGCCGTATCCTGGGCATGGGCGACATCGTATCGCTTGTTGAGAAAGCGCAGGAAACCATCGAGGCCGAACAGGCCGAAAAGATGATGAAGCGCATGTCCAAGGGTCAGTTCAACATGAACGACCTCAAGATGCAGCTTGAGCAGATGATCAAGATGGGTGGCATGCAAGGTATGATGGGGATGATGCCGGGCATGGGCAAAATGGCCAAACAGGTCGAAGAAGCCGGCATGGACGACAAGATCTTCAAGCAGCAGATTGCACTTATCCAGTCGATGACGAAACGCGAACGCGCCAATCCTCAGCTTTTGCAAGCGTCGCGCAAGAAGCGCATCGCCAAGGGTGCGGGCATGGAAGTGTCTGATCTTAACAAGCTAATGAAGATGCACCGCCAGATGTCCGACATGATGAAGAAGATGGGCAAGATGGGTAAGGGCGGCATGCTGAAACAGGCTATGAAAGGCATGTTCGGCAAAGGTGGCATGCCAGACGGCATGGACCCCGCAGCACTTGAGCAGGCCGCCAAGCAGATGGGCGGCAAACTGCCCGGACTGGGTGGCCCTGGTGGCATGCCCCTGCCCCCGGGTCTTTCAGGGTTCGGAAAAAAGAAGTGACCACTGCACCCACCTTAGACACCCAGCGGCTGCGCCTGCGCGGGCATAAGATGGCGGACTTCCCGCCACTTTATGCGCTCTTTGCGTCCGACCGCGCGCAGTACATGGGCGGGGCGATCACGCCCAAGGAAACCTACCGCTGGGTGGCGTCCGAGGTGGGATCATGGGTGCTTAAGGGTTTCGGGTCCTGGGGTGTTGAACTCAGAGAAGACAAATCCTTCGTCGGCCAGGTTGGCATCAACCAGCCAGAGGGCTTTCCCGAAGCCGAACTGGGCTGGACCCTGCTCGAGAAGTTCCAAGGTCAAGGCCTTGCCTTTGAAGCTGCTCAAGCTGCGCTGGACTGGTGGCACGCGCAGCCGTTCACACAGAGCCTTGTCAGTTATATCGACCCAGACAACACACGCTCCATCGCCTTGGCCACACGGCTGGGCGCAACCCATGACACAGCCGCAGCCCTGCCCGCCGGGGAAAACGCTGATGAAACCGTGGTCTATCGCCATGAGGTGCCCGCATGACGCGCCCTCAACCATATAACGCGCCCCGTGATTCTGCGCGGGGTCAAGGATCGCGCAGCGACCCTGCGCAGCAGGGCTTGTCCTTGAGGCCGGGCGGAATCGCACACACCCTTGAAAACGCGCATTCAGGGGCAGACCGCCCCCTGAATCGCTTCTCAGCACATGAAAAAACCCTTGCCCCAAACGCAGCGGCGCGTGCGCGGGCTCAGGGTCGAGGAAGCACCAAGCATGTCATCGCCCGTCAGGGCGGCAATGGGATCAAGTCATGATCCCTGTCATCGAAACAGAAAACCTGCGTCTGCGTGGCGCTGAGATGCGCGACTTCGACGCCTACGCGGCCTTCCGCATGGACCCAGAACGCACCGCTGGCGTCGGCGGCCCCTGCACCCGCGCGCAGGCCTTTGACAAGCTGGGCGAAATCATCGGCCACTGGTCCTTGCGCGGATATGGTCGTTGGATCGTGGCTGACAAGACAACAGACGAAGCCCTTGGCGTCTGTGGCCCCTTCTACCCCACCGATTGGCCGGAGCCTGAAATCGCATGGTCCGTCTTTGCAAATGCCGAAGGGCGCGGGGTCGCTTTTGAGGCCTCCAAAGCCTCGCTCGATTACGCCTTCAACACGTTGGGCTGGGACACGGCGATCAGCTGCGTGACACCGGGCAACACCCGCTCCATCGCACTGGCCGAACGGCTGGGCGCGGTGCGAGAGGCCGACTTCACCACCGAAGATGGTCTGATGCTGCAGGTCTACCGCCACCCCCGACCGGAGGGTGCCGTATGAGCGTGATGACTGACCAGATCCCCGTGCTCGACACTCCACGGCTGACGCTGCGCGCGCCCATGGCGCGCGATCTGCCGACGTTGACTGCGTTTTACGAGACCACCCGCAGCCACGCGGTGGGCGGCCCTCGCAACGCAGAAGAGAGCTTTATGTCCCTGACCTCCAGAATCGGTCATTGGGCCATCAAAGGCTTTGGTCTGTGGCACATTGACGATCGTGCAAACGGCGATTTCCTGGGCTGGGTCGGTATCCTTGACGCACCAAGCTGGGACGAACCGGAACTGGCCTGGACTGTGTTTGCCCATGGCGAAGGCAAAGGCATGGCCTTTGAGGCCGCAACAGCAGCCCGCGCCTATGCCGCGCAGCACATGAAGATGGACCAGCTGATCAGCTACATCCGCCCGGAAAACACCCGCTCCATCGCGCTGGCCGAACGGTTGGGCGCGGTGCTGGAGCACACGAAACACTGGCGGGGCAAAGACTGCCACGTCTACCGCCACCCGTCTCAGCTGGAGGCCACATGACAGACGCTATTTCGAAAGCCGCCGAGGTCCTAAAGGATCACCGCGCCAGCATTGACCGGCTGGACGCAATCCTTGTCTACACGCTGGGCGAGCGTTTCAAACACACCCAGGCCGTGGGGAAACTCAAGGCCACACACGACCTACCCCCGTCCGATCCCGCCCGCGAGGCAGACCAGATCGCACGGCTCGAAGATTTGGCGAAAGCGGCTGATCTTGATCCCGAATTCGCCAAGAAGTTTCTCAACTTCATCATCGCTGAAGTCATTCAGCATCACAAAACTCATCAGTCTGAATCGTAAGGAAAACCAACCATGGCTATGAAAATTCGTCTCGCCCGCGGCGGCTCCAAAAAACGCCCGTTTTATCGCATTGTTGCGGCTGACAGCCGTATGCCCCGCGATGGCCGCTTTATCGAAAAGCTGGGCACCTATAACCCGCTTCTGCCCAAGGACAGCGAAGACCGCGTGAAAATGGACGTGGAGCGCATTCAGGAATGGATGTCCAAAGGCGCCCAGCCCACCGACCGCGTGTCGCGCATGTTGGAAGCGGCTGGCGTTCTGGAAAAGAAAGAGCGCAACAACCCCAAGAAGGGTACCCCGGGCAAAGCCGCTCAGGACCGCGCGGAAGAGAAAGCCGCGAAGGCCGCCGCCGCTGAGGAAGCCGCCAACGCACCTGCGGAGGAAGCCCCCGCAGAAGAAGCAGCGGCTGAGGAATAAGCAGCTGATCGGCCCGGCGGCACACCCGCCGGGCCACTCGTTTTCAAGGACGATAGATGTTCCGTCTGATCCGCCTTTTGGTCCCAATTGCCCTCGGCATCTATATCGGCATTCAATACGAACGGTGGCAATTGAGCCGCTCGTGTGCGTTGAGCCACGGAGACTACACGGGCGGAAAATGTTTGGTGAAGAGAGACGGCAATGACTGACCTCATACCTGTCGGTGCCATCGCCGGTGCCTACGGCGTCAAGGGAGAGTTGCGCCTCAAGAGCTACTGCGCTGTACCCGAGGACATCGAGACATACTCTCCGCTTTGGACCGAAGACCGCAGCGCGTCATTCCGGGTTGCGATCCTGCGCCCCATCAAAAACGGCTTTGCCGCCCGCGCCGTTGAGGTCGCCACCAAGGAAGACGCCGACGCGCTGAAGGGTACGGTCCTTTTTGCCACCCGAGATAAGCTGCCGTCCTTGCCGGATGACGAATTCTACCACGCCGACCTCATCGGGGTGGAGGTCTATGACACAGGCGGGGCGCTGCTGGGCCGCGTGAAGACTGTTCAAAATCACGGCGCGGATGACTTGCTGGAACTACAACTCGCAGGCTCTTCTGCCACGACCTTCTTGCCGTTTACAAAGGCTGCCGTGCCAACCGTCGATCTGGCGGCGGGCCGTATCGTTGCAGACCCTCCTGTTGGCGTACTGCCGGACAGCGACAAATGACCAACCGGTCCCACGGGCGGCAAAAGGTCCGGCCCACGCTTAAACCGCGTGAGCTGATGCAGACCACGCCGGACTATGTCGATGTCTGGCAGGCGCGTGTGATCACACTTTTCCCTGACCTCTTTCCCGGCGTGCTGGGCGCCAGCCTGACCGGCAAGGCGCTGCAGGATGGGCTGTGGCAATTGCACACGCATGACCTGCGCGCCTTTGGCTTGGGCAAACACCGTAACGTCGATGA
This sequence comes from uncultured Sulfitobacter sp., assembly GCA_963422245.2. Lineage (GTDB taxonomy): Bacteria > Pseudomonadota > Alphaproteobacteria > Rhodobacterales > Rhodobacteraceae > Sulfitobacter. The sequence goes on from CAXMWW010000022.1 coordinate 437,493, forward strand.
TACGCCTGCAGGGGGCGGCGCGGGCATGGTGCTGCGCGCCGATGTCGTTGGCCCCGCAATTGAGGCCGCCCAGGCCCACGCCCATGGCCGTTGGCCCATATTATGCATGTCGCCACGGGGCAAGCCGTTCACCCAAGCCATGGCCCGCGATCTGGCGGCTTGCCAAGGCGTGACGATGCTGTGCGGGCGCTTCGAAGGGTTCGACCAGCGCGTGCTGGACCACTACGAGGTCACGGAAGTCTCCCTTGGCGATTTCGTGATGACGGGCGGTGAACTGGCAGCACAAGCGATGATCGACGCCACCGTGCGCCTGTTGCCCGGCGTTCTGGGAAACGCGGAGAGTGCTGTAGAAGAAAGCCATAGCGACGGCCTTCTGGAGCATCCACAATATACCCGCCCCGCCGACTGGCAGGGCCGTCCGATCCCCCCTGTCCTGATGTCCGGCAATCACGGCGAGATTGAAAAATGGCGACAGGAAGAGGCTGAAAAACTGACGAAGGACCGTCGTCCCGACCTCTGGGACCGGCGGAAGGGCTGATAGGCCGTTCACAAATTGGAGGGAGGTCTGGGCGTGGGCTCACAATCCCTGTTAGACTTCCGCTCGATCGGAGGTTCCCGACATGATGAAAGCCCTGACCCTGGCAGTTGCGATGCTGACATCACTGGCGCAGATCGCTGCGGCTTGCGCATTTCATGGCTACACGCCCAGGCCCACGCTGATCGACAAGCTCTATGCCAGCGAACAGATCGTGCTGGCGCGACCCGACCCCGCTGATCCTTCGCGTTTCGTCCCCGTCGCCGCACTGGCGGGCGACGTCGACTACGTCGATATTCCGCAATCCCCCGACGCGCAGACGCGCGATAGGCTTCGGGCGGCCCCGGGCCAGGCAGCCCTGTTTGCCCGGGACGGGGCCTATGGCCCTTGGGAGAACCTTGCCATTCTCGATACCCGCTATCGGGCTGTGGTCGAATCAGCCCTAAGGCAGCAGTTCCGATGGCAGGGCGATGCCGGCCCCGCCCGCTACCAATTTTTTGCCAAACTGCTGGACGACCCGAATGCGGACATCCGCCAGCTTGCCCTGCTGGAGCTTGACCGGGCGGAGTATCGCGTGCTGCGCAAACTTCGGCTGCGGGGGCTGACAGGCCTCGGGGACGACCTCGAAGGCGGCGACGCGAAGTTGCGCCCGATCCGGATCCTGCTGGCAGGCCTGTCGCGGGACAGATCGCTGATAGCACCGCTGTCTTCGGGAATGCAGCGCGGAGCGGCGCGGAATCTGAGGTACCTGGGGGCCTATGCGACAGCGCTTGTCGAACTGGGTGGCGCGGATGCTGCCGACCAGATCCTGACGCTTATGTTGACCAACACCAGTTACAGCCTCGACAGCCGGGAACGGATCATCGAAGCGCTGGCGATCCATGGTCTTTATGGGTCCGGCGCGGTCAGACGCACCATAAAGCGCGGTGTGCCCGCTTTGCTGAAGTCCCACCCTGATCTGGCTGGTTCCGTGGCCCGGCAATTCGGGCGGCACGGGAATTGGGACATGGGGCGCGCCGTGGCTGAAACCAAGGCGGCCCACCCGAAGGTCACCCTGCGCGACAGCTTTGCCATCAATCAATACATTGCCGTGGCCGCAGACGGCGGATGACTCATGCCTGCGCGCGCACCCGTTTTCTATCTTGAGCACGGCACGTGGAGCGACCCGGGCGCATTCACGTCCGCATTTGATGCGGTCCCGGGCACAGTTGCGGCGATAACCGGTGCCGTTCAGAATCTGCTGATCCACGACTATTTCGGTGCCCATCTTTACGCTGATCCACCCAAGGGCATCGATAGCGCCTCTCGCGCGACCTTGCCGATTGCCGAACGTCTTGCGCGATCGGCGGGGCCATTTGGCAGCCACCAACCTGCGTCCCAGCGCCTTGTCGGGACATGCCGCGACTTTGCGCTTATGACATGCGCTGCATTGCGCCACCACGGCATCGCCGCACGGGTCAGATGTGGCTTCGCCCGCTACTTCCATCCGCCCACATACGAGGATCACTGGATTTGTGAGTACTGGGAGCGCGGGACCTGGCATCAGGCGGATGCGCAACTTGATGCCGCACACAGATCGCATCTTGGCATCCCCTTCGACCCCAACGCCATGCCGGATGGACAGTTCATCTATCCCTGGCAGGTCTGGGAACACCACCGCGAAAGGCTGAGCGACTTCGGACATGGCGAAGCAAATGGCCTTTGGTTTCTTAGGGTGAATTTGGCGCGCGATTTTCTCGCGCTGACAAAGCACGAAGTCTCCGATTGGGACAGCTGGCGAGACCAGACAACCGGCGACAAGCAAGAGACCGAAGAAGCCGTGGCGCAGTGAACAGCCCTTGCCGCTGCCGCGCGAGAAATTTCGCAGGTAACAGATGTCAGCCTTGAGAAGTACAGGCCCCTCCTGGCAACACTGACCACGCCACACTGGCACGCCTGAACCAACGCTCATCCCCCTTGATCCGAAACCCGAACCCCCCTATACGCTGCGACGTCTGGAATCGCTTTTGCGGATCCAGACCGTTTTCCTATTGGGGAACGCAAAAAGGAAATGACGATGCACCCTTCGGTGGGCTGCCCCCTGACCTGATCACGGCGCAGACCTGACAGACAGACCGAAGCTCTGATCGCGGCAAAACTTCGTGGCATACCACGAGCATCGTAAAGGAGAGATCAGATGGACCTGATCGCAGAACTCGAGGCGGAACAAATCGCCGAACTGGGGAAAGACATCCCCGATTTCCGCGCCGGTGACACCGTGCGCGTGGGCTACAAGGTGACGGAAGGCACCCGCACCCGTGTGCAGAACTACGAAGGCGTCTGCATCGCCCGTAACAACGGTTCTGGCATTGCCGGGTCGTTCACTGTCCGCAAAATCAGCTTTGGCGAAGGGGTTGAGCGTGTGTTCCCCCTGCATTCCACGAACATCGACAGCATCACCGTCGTCCGTCGTGGCCGTGTCCGCCGGGCCAAGCTTTACTATCTGCGCTCGCGTCGCGGCAAATCCGCCCGTATCGCAGAAAACACACACTACAAGCCCAAGTCGGGCGCCGAAGCGTAAGGATATCAGACATGAAAGCCGATACTCATCCCGACTATCACCTGATCGACGTCAAACTGGTCGACGGCACCGTAGTGCAGATGAAATCCACCTGGGGTGCCGAAGGCGACCAGCTGGTGCTGGACATTGACCCCTCTGCGCACCCTGCGTGGACTGGTGGTTCCAGCCGCCTGATGGACACCGGTGGCCGCGTGTCCAAGTTCAAGAACAAGTACGCAGGTCTGGGCTTCTAAAAGCCTTCACTATTGCGGAACGACAAAACGCGGCCTGCACTGGCCGCGTTTTTTTGTGTTTATGCCGTGGGCCTGCCGAAATGTGTGATCCGCGACGTGATCGCGCCGAACGCAATCAGCACATAGGCCAACAGCTCTGTGCCCTCTTGCACCACCGTCTTGATGTCTGATGCATCGGAATGATCCGTCACCCCTTCCCACAATGCGCCCGTTCCAAAAAGGCGGCTGAAAAAGATCAGCAAGACCAGACCAACGATCATCATCGTGCCGGGCCGGCTATTTGCGTGGCTCAGCATGCCTGGCAGCAATGTGGCCCGGTTGCGCCAGACGACGTAAGCTCCTCCACACAGGACGACAGTTGCGGGGTAGACCCAGAGCCCGTGAAAAATCTGATCGAGAAAGAAATCGTTCTCTCGGATGAACATCCAGGTGAAAAGAGCCGACAACATCCACAAGTGCCCTCGCGCTTCTGGCAAATGCCGAACGCCCCAGGCGCACATAGCAGCTGCCACCGCGATCATGACAACCTGAAGCGTTTCCGTCAGGCCAGCATCCTTAATGCCGTCGCCCAACACAACCACATCCAACAGAACAAAGACCGGAACAAGTGCGACCGCAACGATAAGGGCCAAACCCTCAATCAACAGAGCGCGCGCCTGCTTTCGGTGCTGTGCCGTTGATGCGCCGGAGATGTCATTGGTCATGTTCAAATGCTCTTCTGTTTCTAACGCTTCATACCATTGCGGGTGCCCGATACAATGACGTAACCACCCGGCAGGATTCAACCGTACGTGTCCGGTCGGGATTTGCGATGCACGCCACTTTCAAATTTTGGCAACACCACATATAGTGCGCCCAACAATATCCTGCGGAAACAGCAGGCGGGCAGAAGGGCAAAGCCAATAACCTCCACTTGAAGTGGAGGTTTGAAACGCTTCGCTTGAACCGCTCGAAGCGGTTGGGGTTACAGATTACCTGTTAAACAGGTCGTCGAGGCGTTTGTCCTGTTGCTCTTGCGTTTGGATATAAGCTCGCACCGTGCGCTCATCTGCGCCGACCGTCGAGACGAAATAACCACGTGCCCAGAATTTATGCCCCGCAAAATTGCGGCGGCGGTTCTTGATGTTCTGCGCGATCCAGATCGAGCTTTTTCCCTTCATGAACCCGATCACATGCGCGACCGAGTGCTTGGGTGGGATGCTCAACAACATATGCACGTGGTCTGGCATCAGGTGCCCCTCTTCAATTGAGCACTCCTTCTGGCGCGATAGTCGGTGGAATACTTCACGCAATTCTCGGCGCAGGTAGCCGTAAAGTTCCTTCTTTCTGTATTTGGGCGTGAAAACCACGTGATATTTGCACTCCCAAGTACTGTGGTTAAGGTGATTTGTCGTTTCTGATGACATTGGAAGATTTCCCTTGCAGGGCTTCGAGCGGTCGAAACCCTCTAGGAAATCTTCCTCATATGTAGAACATCAGGGGTCCCCCAGCAAAGCTGGGGGCTTGTCAATGGGGACAGTCATGGCGCATATCATCGTCGTCGGCAACGAGAAGGGCGGCGCGGGCAAGTCTACCGTGTCCATGCATCTGGCCACGGCACTGGCCCGGATGGGTCACAAAGTATCCTGCCTTGATCTGGATCTGCGGCAACGCACCTTCGCACGATATGTTCACAACCGGGAGGCTTTCCTGAAAGACGCTGGGATTGATCTGCCGAGCCCAACCCTGACCGAATTGCCCGAGGTTGAAGCAAGCACCCTTCAGCCGGGAGAGAACGTCTATGACCACCGGCTGAGCGCTGCTGTAGCCGGCATGGAAACCGGCAATGATTTCATCCTGATTGACTGCCCCGGCTCTCACACACGCCTGTCCCAGGTGGCCCATTCGCTGGCCGATACCCTTGTGACCCCATTGAACGACAGCTTTGTAGACTTTGATCTGCTGGCGCACACCGATCCGTCGGGCGAGAAGATCACCGGCCCCTCCGTCTATTCAGAGATGGTCTGGAACGCGCGCCAGTTGCGCGCGCAGGCTGGCCTTGCCCCCATCGACTGGGTGGTCGTGCGTAACCGGTTGGGCGCGCAGCGAATGGTCAACAAGGAAAAGATGGAGCGGATCATCGGCCTGTTGGCCAAGCGCATCGGGTTTCGCGTGGCCCCGGGGTTCAACGAGCGTGTGATTTTCCGCGAGCTTTTCCCACGCGGGCTGACGCTGCTCGATCTCAAGGACATCGGGGTCAAACAGTTGAACATCTCCAATGTGGCGGCCCGGCAAGAACTACGAGATCTGGTGAAAGCGCTGAAGCTCCCTAATGTGACAGCCGATTTTTAGGCGACCGTTTTTCCGCGTCGCAAGGAAACCAGGTTCGACACCGCCAGCGCTCCGATCACGATGGCCCCGCCCAACAGAGCGTAGCCCCCGGGGTTTTCCCCGACAACGAACCAAGCCAAAATCGGCGCAAATACGGATTCCAGCAGCACCAGCAACCCCACCTCGGCGGAGGTGATGTAGCGCGGGCCCAGCGCCAGCAGGATAGAACTGAAAATGATGAACCCTGCGTGCATGGCAATCAGCGGGGCTTGGTCTGTTGCCACCTGGAAGGGCGCGGCCCACGGCAAGATCACGCAGGCCCCAAGCAAGTACCCGATCGCCATAGCAGGGACCATCGACACGGCCCGCGCCCGTCTGGCTGCGGTCAGACCGGCTGCGAACATCGCCGAGACGCAGAGGGCCAGCAGGTCCCCGGCCAATGAGGCATGTTCGGTTTCGCCAGAGCCATAGGCAATGATCGCAAGCCCCGGCAACACCGCCGCGATGGTCAGGTACATACGCGGCGTGATCGGTTCGGCCAGAAAAACACGGCTGTAGATCGCGGCAAAGACCGGTAGCGAGGCGATGATAAAGACCGCATTCGCAACCGAGGTCAGACTGATGGCGAGGATAAAGATGATCCCACTCAACCCCACACCGATCATGTAGATCACCGCGATCCATCCCGTCGCGGCGACCGCCTTGAAGGGAGCTGTGCCTTGCAGGGCGAGAATGCCCAAGGCCACGGCCCCGCCCACCAGCGTCGCCCGCCACCACGCGATGGCCAGCGCATCAGCGTCGATCAACCGCACGAAAAGCGCGTCCGGCACCACAAAAAGCACCCCGAAGAAAGTGATCAAAAGGCCTTTGGCTTGGTTAGTCATGTCAGCAGCGTTGACCTAACCGCCACGCCAAGTAAAGCGCTACGTGAAAACAGCAGGCTTCACCTCTGCCAGTTTGCCCAACGCAATCCGCAGCGCGCGCGTTTCGTCAGCGCTCAAATCCGCGACCAAAGCCGCCTCATAACGCTCAGCAATGCTGCGCAGATCGGTATAGGCCGCGCGGCCCTTGGAGGTCAGCGTCAGATGTTCAACCCGGCGATCATCGATGTCACGTTCCCGGGTGACCATGCGCCGTTCTGTCAGGCGTTGCACAGCGCGACTGATTTTGGTCTTGTGCATCTTGGCGCGGCCGCCAATCTCGCTCGCGGTCATGCTCCCGTAAAGACCAAGGTGGAACAATACCCGCCATTCGGTCCGCAGCATCCCGTATTTGGCCTTGTAGCTTCTCTCGAACGCCAGCGAAGACGCCTCTGCCGCTTGGTTCAGCAGGTAGGGCAGAAATTTCTCAAGCTCAAAATTGTCGGTGGGCATAGCGGTCCCTTGTTAGTTACAAAAACAACTATTACAAACGCAACTGATTCCGCAAGGGGGTGCAATGCGCCCGGTAAGGAGACTGCCATGAACCGCCAAACGAACCCCAATGACATGATCTCTGCCGCCTCGCCGATGGGCACGCACGAAGGCTATATGCCCGGCTTTGGCAACGACTTCGAAACTGAAGCCCTGCCCGGTGCGCTGCCCCAGGGCATGAACAGCCCGCAAAAATGTAACTACGGCCTTTATGGTGAACAGCTGAGCGGGACGGCCTTTACCGCCCCCAGTCATCAGAACGAACGCACGTGGTGCTATCGGATTCGTCCCTCGGTCAAACATTCGCACCGTTATGAGCGGATCGAGCTGCCCTATTGGAAATCGGCCCCTCATATCCCACAGGATGTCACCAGTCTGGGCCAGTATCGCTGGGACCCCGTCCCACATACCGAAGACAAGCTGACCTGGCTTACGGGCATGCGCACCATGACCAGCGCGGGTGATGTGAACACGCAGGTGGGCATGGCCAGCCACATCTACCTGGTCACCGAAAGCATGGTCGACAGCTACTTCTATTCAGCGGACTCAGAGCTGCTGGTCGTACCGCAAGAAGGTCGTCTGCGGTTCTGCACCGAATTGGGTGTGATCGATCTGGAGCCCAAGGAAATCGCCATTCTGCCGCGCGGGTTGCTCTACCGTGTCGAAGTGCTCGAAGGGCCCGCACGCGGGTTTGTGTGCGAAAACTATGGTCAGAAGTTTGACCTGCCCGGGCGCGGCCCGATTGGCGCGAACTGCATGGCGAACCGGCGGGATTTCAAGACACCGGTGGCCGCTTTTGAAGACCGCGAGGCACCGTCTACCGTCACCATCAAGTGGTGCGGGCAGTTCCATGAGACCAAGATCGGGCATTCCCCACTGGACGTCGTCGCGTGGCACGGCAATTACGCGCCCTGCAAGTATGACTTGCGTACCTATTGCCCCGTGGGCGCGATCCTCTTTGACCATCCTGATCCGTCGATCTTCACAGTCCTCACGGCACCTTCTGGCGTCGAAGGGACCGCCAACATCGACTTCGTGCTCTTCCGGGAACGCTGGATGGTGGCCGAGGACACCTTCCGCCCGCCGTGGTACCACAAGAATGTCATGTCCGAACTGATGGGCAACATCTATGGCCAGTATGACGCCAAGCCCAAAGGCTTCATCCCCGGCGGCATGTCCTTGCACAACATGATGCTGCCGCATGGCCCCGACAAGAACGCCTTTGAAGGCGCATCCAATGCAGACCTGAAGGCTGAGAAGCTCGACAACACCATGTCCTTCATGTTCGAAACCCGCTTCCCGCAGCATCTGACAGAATTCGCGGCCAAGGAGGCCCCGCTACAGGACGACTACATCGACTGCTGGTCGGATATCGAAAAGAAATTCGACGGGACGCCGGGCAAGAAATGAAGCTCTATAGCTACTGGCGATCCACGACGTCCTACCGCGTGCGGGCGGCCCTGAACCTCAAGGGCGTGGCCTATGACATGGTTTCAGTCGATCTTGTGGCAGGCGACCAACGGGCGACTGAGTACACCCAGCTGAACCCCGGCAAAGGCGTGCCAACGCTCGTGACGGATGAAGGCATAGTGTTGACCCAGTCTTTGGCCATTCTGGACTATTTGGATGCGGTCTATCCTGAGCCCGCCCTGCTGCCAGCGGATCCGGCCAAGCGCGCGCAAGTGCTTGCCGCGGCCCATACTGTCGCGCTCGACATCCATCCGGTGAACAATCTGCGGGTGGTCGGGCATCTGAAATCCACCTTTGGTGCATCGCCCGAACAGGCGCAGGAATGGATGTGCCACTGGATGCGCGAAGGGTTCGCGGCGGTTGAGGCTCTGATCTCCGACACCTCGCCCTTTGCTTTTGGCAATACCCCTGATTTGGCCGATCTCTGCATCACCGCCCAAGTCTATAACGCAGAGCGCTGGGGAGTTGATTTGACCCCCTATCCCAAAGTCCAGCGTGTGACCGCGGCCTGTCTGGCCCTGCCTGAAATCGCCGCCGCCCACCCCGACAATCAACATGACGCGAAAGTAACGAAATGACACTGATGAAAAGCTGGGTCGACAGCGCAAACAGCGCTGAGACGCCCTTTCCGCTCAATAACCTGCCCTACGGCGTGTTCGAGACCGACACCCTTGAGGCCCGGTGCGGTGTGGCGATTGGGGATCAGATCCTCGACATGGCGGCCCTTGAAGATGCGGGTCTGATCGCACTGTCAGACACGCCGGTTTTCGATGTGCCTTACTGGAACGAAGCGATGGACCTTGGCACAGAGACTTGGGATTTCTTGCGCAAGCGGCTGATCGAATTGCTCAGCGCAGATGCCCCCGATCGGGCGCAGGTTGCCCCGATGCTGGTACCGATGTCGGATGCGCGGATGCATCTGCCGATGGTTGTGACCGAATACACGGATTTCTACGCAGGCAGGCATCACGCCACCAACGTAGGCACCATGTTCCGCGGGGCCGAAAACGCGCTGCCCCCCAACTGGCTGCACATCCCCATCGGATACAATGGGCGGGCCTCTACCGTTGTCGTGTCTGGCACCGACATCCATCGCCCCAACGGCCAGCTCAAGGCCCCGGATGCGGACACGCCCAGCTTTGGCCCCTGCAAACGGCTGGATATCGAGCTGGAGATGGGCGCGATTGTCGGCACTTCCACCGAGATGGGCCAGCCCGTCAGCGTGGCTGAAGCCAACGAGATGATCTTTGGCTACGTCCTGCTGAACGACTGGTCTGCGCGGGACATTCAGGCGTGGGAATACCAGCCGCTTGGGCCGTTTCAGGCCAAGGCCTTTGCCACCTCGATCAGTCCCTGGATCGTGACACGTGCCGCGTTGGAGCCCTTCCGCACCTCCACGCCTTCGCGTGAGAAAGACCTGCTGCCCTACCTGCAGGAACCCGAGCCGATGCTCTATGACATCGATCTGTCGGTGCTGATCCAGCCCGAAGGGGGAGCTGCGGAGGTCATCGCGCAGACCAACTACAAAGAGATGTACTATTCCTCCGCCCAGCAGCTGGCGCATCATGCATCTTCGGGCTGTGCCATGAACGCGGGCGATCTGCTGGGCTCCGGCACGATCTCTGGCCCCGAAAAGCACCAGCGCGGCAGCCTGTTGGAGCTCAGCTGGGGCGGGAAGGAACCGCTCACGCTCAAGGATGGATCACAGCGCAGCTTTCTGGCAGACGGTGATACGATGACGCTGACGGGGCATGCGCAGGGTGACGGATACCGGGTTGGGTTCGGGACGTGCGAAGGGACCATTCTTCCTGCCGTGAAGTTCCCGTAAGGTGGGCGCACCGCCCACCCCCCTTTTTGAGGAAGCAAACCCATGATCCGCAACACAATGATCGCCGCCAGCTTCAGTCTGTTGGCCACGCCGCTTTTTGCGCAGGATACCACTGCGCTGGCCCAGGAATACGTGAACATGCCCGAGGTGCAGAGCATGATCACAGACATGTTCAGCCCACAGACAATGGGTGCACAGGTTGCAGCGACGCTGCCGCCAGGGGTCACGGTCACGCCTGATCAACAGCAGCGCATCGGCGAGGTCATGTCAGAAGCGATGAATGATCTGCGCCCTCGTCTGGAAGAGCTGATGGTTACGGCCAGCGCCGAAAGCCTGTCTACCGCCGAATTGGAGGCGTTGATCGCTTTCTACCGGTCAGAGCATGGCGCAGCCATCATGACTAAAATGAGCTCTTTCATAACCAAAGTCATGGGCCAGTTGGCCCCCGAAATGCAGGCGATGCAGCAGCGCGTCACACCACAACTTATTGAGATCATGCAAGGGAACTGAAATGGCCAAAGCATTCGCGTCGCAAGGCGACCTTACTGAAAAGAAAATCACCTTTGACGAGATCGGTCGCGATCTTTGGGCGTTCACGGCAGAAGGCGACCCGAACTCCGGCGTGATCATTGGCGATGACAGCGTGATGATTGTGGAGGCTCAGGCCACCCCGCGTCTGGCGAACATGGTCATTGAAAAGGTGCGGTCGATCACAGACAAGCCGATATCTCATCTCGTGCTGACACATTATCATGCGGTGCGGGTGCTGGGCGCGTCGGCTTACAATGCGGATCAGATCATCATGTCAGACGTCGCGCGCGGCATGGTGGCCGAACGAGGCCAAGAGGATTGGGACAGTGAATTCCAGCGCTTCCCACGCCTCTTTGAAGGGCACGAAAGCATCCCTGGCCTTACCTGGCCCACCACAACCTTCAGTGACAGCATGACGGTCTATCTCGGCAATCGCCGGGTCGATATCAAACACATTGGCCGCGCGCACACGGCGGGCGATGCCGTAATCCATGTGGCCGATGAGAACGTGATGTTCACAGGCGACATCGTTGAAGATCACTCGGCCTGCTACTGCGGGGATGGATATTTCAATGACTGGGGCAGCACGCTTGACAATCTGATCGCCTATGACGTCGATGCGATCGCCCCGGGCCGGGGTGGTGCATTGGTGGGCAAAGAAGCCGTAAGCCGCGCCATCGAAAGCACGCGCGACTTTGTGACATCTACCTATGCTCCCGCCGCCAAGGTGGCCGCCCGTGGTGGGTCGCTGAAAGAAGCCTGGGACGCGGTCCGCGAGAGCTGCGATCCGAAGTTTGCAGACTACGCAATCTACGAACACTGCCTGCCCTTCAACGTCTCTCGCGCTTATGACGAAGCGCGCGGCATCTTGCATCCCCGCATCTGGACCGACAAGCGCGATCTGGAGATGTGGGAGCAACTGCAGGGCTGACCCGCGATGAGCGGTGGAAGTATGATTTGGCTTGGGCTGCAGGGCGCATTTTTTGTGGCCTGGGCCTTTGTCATGTTCCGCACGCTCTTCGCGCAGAAGCGCCGCGCTACTGAACGCACCGGAAAGACACTTCCAGGCCCAATAGAGACGCTGCGTGAATGGGGGATTTGGTGGCGAAACCCAGACCGGAGCATCGAACGAAACCTGCTTGTTGGGCTGACAATCTGTCTGATCATGATCATCTTAACAACGCCGATGCGCTTGTCCCCTAAATGAGTCCAGATTCGCGCTAAACTTGCCGCTTCACGGCCTTTCTCCCCGAATCCGTCGGGATTGCAGAAATTTAATTTTCACGTAGAGCGTTTCGGCACTATCGCTCTGCCACCCCGTTTGGTCGCCAAGCAACGCGAAACGCAGGGCGACTTGCCGCTTATCGGCTAGCCCAAAAACGACTTCTGAGATGCCGCAAATGACGCTATCTCCCCAATGGATTACCTTTGTGGACAACTCTTAATTCGCACCCGATAGACGCCTTCGTATCTTGACCTAAGGGAAACCCAAAGCGGTCTGGACACAGATGCCCAGTTAGGGCCCGTCTGAGCCTCACAACGTCGAGCGTTGGGCTTGACGCAAAGGCCCTCGTGCATGACACTCACCGCGCACCCGTAAGGGGAGACGCGAAAAGCAGGTTAACTGCATCACCTGATGGCACGCGGAAGCGTGGCATCAAACCTAACGCCGATTGACGGATCGGCGTGACAACAGAGAGGAAGAACATGAGTTTCTATACCCGCACCGGCAAGCCGCTGCCCCAGTCCATTCTGGACAGCGCAGAGGCCGCCAAGAAAGACCCGGTCAACCGCCGCGAATTCCTGGCGCTGGCCAGCGCATTTGGTGCCACCGCCGCAACCGCCTATTCCATGATCGGCATGGCAGCCCCGGCAAACGCTGCGTCCCACGCGGCCAAGCAGCAGGGCGGCTCCGTTCGCATCCAGACCGAAGTGCGCGCGCTGAAAGACCCGCGTACCTATGACTGGTCCCAAATCGCCAACTTCTCGCGCGGCTGGCTGGAGTATCTCGTTACTTACGAAAACGACGGTACCTTCACTCCCACCTTGCTTGAAAGCTGGGAAATCAACGACGACGCAACCGTGTATACGCTGAACGTCCGCAAGGGTGTGAAGTGGAACAATGGTGACGATTTCACCGCAGAAGACGTGGCACGCAATATCGCGGGCTGGTGTGAAAAGGACGTTGAAGGCAACTCCATGGCGGGCCGTTTCGCCACGCTGATCAACGCCGATACCAACACGGCAATCGACGGCGCGATCGAAGTTGTGGACAGCCACACCGTGAAGCTGAACCTGCCTGCCTCTGACATCACCCTGATTGCGGGCATGGCCGACTACCCAGCGGCTATCGTGCATTCTTCGCATAATGCTGACGACATGCTGGCCAACCCAATTGGCACCGGCGCCTACCTGCCCGACAGCCTCGAAGTGGGTGTACGCTCCAAGCTGGTGCGCAACGCAGACCACGCCTGGTGGGGCGCGGATGTCTTTGGCGGCCCCTACATGGACGAGATCGAGTTCATCGACTACGGCACCGACCCCTCCGCATGGATCGCGGCTGCCGAAGCCGAGGAAGTGGACGCGTTCTACTCCATGGAAGGTGAATTCATCGACATCATGGAAAGCCTCGGTGGCTGGGTGCAGCACGAGATCGCAACAGCATCTACCATCGTGATCCGCCCCAACCAGCTGGCTGAAGTCGACGGCAAGAAGATCTACGAAGACAAGCGCGTCCGTCAGGCCCTGGTAATGGCTGTGGACAACGCTGTCCTGCTGGAGCTTGGCTATGCCGGTCGCGGCATCGAAGCCCGCAACCAGCACGTGGGTCCGATGCACCCTGAATGGGCTGACGTACCACGTCTGCCGTTTGACCCCGCCAAGGCCAAAGCCCTGATGGACGAAGCCGGCATGGGTGACCACGAGCACGAGCTGCACTCCATCGATGACGCATGGCGCAAGGACACCACCGACGCGGTGGCGGCCCAGCTGCGTGACGCGGGCATCCAGGTGAAGCGGACCATCCTGCCGGGTTCTACGTTCTGGAATGACTGGGCGAAGTATCCGTTCAGCTCCACCAACTGGAACCACCGTCCGCTGGGCGTTCAGGTCTGGGCGCTGGCCTATCGTTCGGGCGAAGCCTGGAACGAATTTGGCTGGGCAAACGCTGACTTTGACGCCCTGCTGACCAAGGCTCTGGCCACCGCCAACGTGGAAGCACGCCGCGCAATCATGGCCGAAGCTCAGGCGCTGCTGACGGAAGAAGGTGTGACGATCCAGCCTTACTGGCGCTCGCTCTACAACTTCACCAAAGAAGGCCTGACAGGCGTAGAGCACCACATCTCCTTCGAGATGCACCCGGTGCGGATGGCCTGGTCCGCGTAAGCGATCCAGACAGTCATTTGGAAGGGGCCGCGCACTGCGCGGCCCTTTTCATTATCGCCAGACTGAAAATTTCAGAGGTACTTTCCGACAGGAAAATGCACCGCCGCCTGCAGTACCTTACCCCAACTTTTCTTTTCAGTTTCAAGGTATTGCAAACGTTCAACCAGACACACGTTCAGCGCTGCCACCAGCGTTTCGTTTGAAACCTCAACACGCTCGATGCGCGCAAACCAGGCTTCTTCTCGGATCAAGTCCTCGATCAGCGGGTCAATCACCGCACCTCCGCCACCCGGGTAGCGGTAGAAACCAACGCCGCCTTTCTTGCCCAGCCGCCCCTCAGCAACCATGCGCCGCGGGACCGGATTTGACCGGTCCGGCACGCGTGCCAGCACCGCGTCAAGGCCTGCGAGGTCCATCGCCTCGCACGGCCCCACAGCATATCCCCACTCACACAAGGCCTCGTCCAGTTCCCAAGGGTTGGTGTGATACAAGAGCAGATGTTCAGCCTTTCGCCAAAACGTATCCTGCAAGGCGGCCACGTGATCCCGGGTCATGCAGGATCTAGAAACCCATGCTCGGAAATGACGCTCAGCAGGCTGTTGAGTGAAGACCGTTCTGTCCTGTTCGATGTATCGACCTGCGCGTCTGCCCGTTCGTAAAGCGGCGTACGGTGCTCCAACAGCGCGTGAAGCTGCTTCATCGCGGCAGGATTGCCCTGCATTGGCCGCACATCGCCCTGCGCCCGTACGCGTTGCATGTGCTCTGGCGCGCTTGTCCTGATCCAGACGGAGTGGAACTGTTCAAGCAGGCGATCATAAGTGGCGGGTTCAGCAACGATGCCCCCTGCAACCGCAAGGATGACGCGGTCATGGGCCGCGACCACACGTTCCAGCGCCTCGGCCTCCAACCGCCTGTAACCGTCAAGGCCATAAAGTGCCATGACCTCGGCCATGGGCATGTCCGTCTCAGCCTCAATCTCCTTGCCCAATTCCACAAAGGGGAGACCCAGCGCGTCCCCCGCCAAACGGCCCAGCGTAGACTTTCCGGCCCCCCGCAAGCCGATCAGGCAAATACGGCCTGCCCGTAACACCGCCGGATTCTGAGGTCCTAGCAGCCCGCGCACCTGGCCCTGAACCTCTGCCGGTGCCTGCGCATAAAGCGATGCAACCCGCACTGCCTCTGGCTCCAACGGCAGGTCGTCCGTGGCCAACAGTTGATCGACCTGCACGCCAAGGGCGGCGGCCACACGGGACAGCAAGAGAACAGAGATATTCCCTTCCCCGGCCTCAAGCTGCGCCAAATAGCGCGGCGACACGCCAGACATCTCTGACAACGCGCGGCGCGGCAGTCCTCGTTCCTTGCGTACTTGTGCAACGCGCGCCGCAAGCCGCGCAATCAGCGCCTGACCGGGATCAGCAGGGGTCAGATCGTCAGGCATCGCTGTTATGCCTCCCGTATCAAGGGTTCGATGATCGCCCGCAGATCAGGTGGCGCGGGCTGACTTTTGAATTGATCTGCGACAGTAAAGACACAGGTAAAGTCACCAGTGAAGCACAAGGTGCCGTCCTGACGGCCTTTCACGCAAAAGGTGATGGACTTCTTGCCCAACCGGGTCGGAAAAACCTCGCACATCAGGGGATGGCGCGGCGTGACGGGGTGTTCGAATTCCATCCCCAGCTTCACAAACGGCGTGCCGACATTGCGGTCAAGCTCCATTTGATACCAGCCATCACCATCCAGATGTGCCTCCCACCAGCCGTTGATCGCCTCCAACGCGAACGCTGGCAGGCGCGCGGTGTAGGCAATCCGCGCAGGATCACAGTCACCCCAGGTGACATTGATGGGGTATTCAAAGGCCACGCTCAGGCTGCGGCCGCCCGATGCATGTCGAGGATACCAGCAGCCCAGGGCACCGCAATGTCCTCTGGCATGTCGGCAGACGACGCATCATGGATGCCGCGTTCGCCCACCATCTTGGCTCCATGCTCGACCAGAAGTTCCATCAGGATTTTGGACCCAAAGGCAAAGGTATCCGCGAAGACCATGTCGCCCAGACCGAAGACGGCGAAGTGGACATGGCTCAGATCCGGCTTGTTGGTGGCAATAGCGTCATAGAACGGCTGCGCCGTCATCGGCAGATCACCGGTGCCATAGGTCGATGTCACGAAGATATAGAAGGTATCCGCGTCCAGCGTTGAAGCGTCAAAATCGCCCATCGAGGTGATCTCACACTCCAGATCCAGATCATCGCGTATGTCCTCGCAGAGCATCTCTGATGTCCCGGTCTCCGTGCCGTAGAGAAAGTGAATGTTCATGATTGTCTCCTGACCTCAGGCCATGTGCAGTTTGACGTATTCGAAATCGCCCGGCTTGTTGTCGATCCCGACCTTGGGCGGGGCGATCCAGGATGCGTATTTGCCGGGCTCATAACAGGGCTTCATCAAAGATTGGATAAAGTCGCCATCGGCCTTGGTGGGCAACCATTCGTCGCGGCGTTTGGTCCATTCGTCCTGGCTGATCAGGTTGCCTTCGGGGTCCGCGTGCACTGCACCAAAGACACCAATCTGCCGGTGGAACGCCTGATGCGGCAGGGTCAGTTCAAATTCGATCCCGCTGCGCTGGATCAGCTTGTTCCAGCGCCGCAGCCCGCCAGAGGCATCACGTATGTAGTCGTCCCGCAGGCGCATGTTGATTGCCGTCAGTGCAGGCGCGTCCGTGGTCTTGATCACGCCATCTTCGATGGTGGTCACCGGGTAGGTGTCGCCCGTCAGCTTGTGATCATCGTCGATCCGCGCCTCCATATACCGGCCTTTGATGCCCGCGTTGAATGCGTTGGCGGCGTTGGTGGAGACTTCCTGTCCGAACAGGTCGAGCGAAAGCGTGTAGTGCAGGTTCAGCTTTTTCTGGATGGTCGGAAGGTCGATCACTCCCAGATCGCGGATCTTGTTGATATCCGTAGGGTCGGTCATGCCATTGGTGGTCATCGCCTCCAACGTCGCCTGAATGGTCCGCGTGACCCCCGTTTCGCCCACAAACATATGGTGCGCTTCTTCGGTCAGCATGAAGCGGCAGGTGCGGGAGAGCGGGTCAAAACCAGACTGCGCGAGGGACTCCAGTTGCATCTTGCCGTCCCGGTCGGTGAAATAGGTGAACATGAAGAAGCTCAGCCAATCCGGCGTCTCTTCGTTAAACGCCCCCAGCATGCGCGGCGCGTCTTCGTCACCGGAAGAGCGAACCAGCAGATCGTTCGCCTCTTCGCGGCCGTCACGGCCGAAGTATTTCTGCAAGAGGTAGACCATGGCCCAAAGGTGGCGACCTTCCTCCACGTTGACCTGGAAGAGGTTGCGCATGTCGTAGAGGGAGGGGGCGGTGAGGCCGAGGAAACGTTGCTGTTCAACAGACCCTGGCTCCGTGTCGCCCTGAATGACGATCAGGCGCTTGAGCATGTTGCGGTATTCACCCGGGACTTCTTGCCAGGCAGGCTCGCCGTGGTGTTCGCCCATGGGGATCGTGCGGCCTTCGACCTCGGGGGCCAGCAGCACGCCCCAGCGGTATTCCGGCATCTTGACGTAGTCGAACTTGGCCCAGCCCTTGGGGTCCACGCTCACGGCGGTGCGCAGGTAGACCATGCTTTCCTGAAAGTTCTGCGGGATCAGGTCATTCCACCAGTTGATGTAGCCCGGATGCCATTTTTCCAGTGCTTTCAGTACCTTCTTATCCTGCGCCAGACCAACGTTGTTCGGGATCTGGGTGTCGTAGCTTACATTAATCAAGTCCAGCATTTAGTTTCTCCCCGTGGGGGCGGGCGACACGCCCGCCTTACAGTTTTTTCCTCGTAACGCGGGCGTGTCGCCCGCATCTGACCGTTGGGTGGTGCGCGACACGCGCCCCTTACATGGCAACGTCACACCGTAAGGCGGGCGTATCGCCCGCGCCCGATCACACACGTTCCATGTCGTATTTGCCGCGCTGTCCGGTCCCATACCGCTGCAACGCGCCCTCTTCCCCAACCGCGTTGGGGCGGTTGAAAATCCAGTTCTGCCAGGCCGTCAGGCGCCCAAAAATGCGGGTCTCCATCGTTTCAGGACCGGCAAACCGCAGGTTCGCTTCCATCCCCGTCATCGCATCAGGAGAGAAACTGGCGCGCTCTTCCATGAAGAGCCGCACCTCATCTTCCCAGTCGATATCGTCATAGGCATAGGTGACAAGGCCGACCTCCTCGGCCTCTTCAGCCTCCAAAGCTTCGCCAATGTGGTCGCGCAATTCGTCAACGACGCCTTCATTCCCCCAGAACCGCGTTTGCAAGCGTGTCAGATCATTCCCCATCGGGTAAGCGCCAAAATTGCCCTCTGTTAGGGTCACCGTCGCAAGCGGCCGGTTATCGCCTTCGAACTCTTCGAGCATCATGTAGCTGCGGTCGACGGCCCAAAGCAGTTCCGCCAAAGGTCCCGAAAAGCAGGACCCGTGCTCGACAATTGCGACCAGAGAGCGGGAGGTGACATCAATGCGCTTCAGCACGCGCTTCCAGTACTGCAACACCTCATTGGCCAGCCAATGGTCCCGGTTCCCCAGCAAAAGCGCCTCATGCGCCGCTACCAGTTCGGGATCGCCTTGTGTCTGAAACTCGATCAGCCCCAGCTCCATTTCATTGTTGCGCAGGTGCAGGATGGCGTCGTCCAGTTCGCGCGCGCAGCGCAGCAGCCAGGCACCCGCCCCTTCTGCGACAAATGCATCCATGTCCGCAGGTGCATCTGCGTCCGGCCCCTTGATCGTGATCGTCGCGCGGCGCTCCGCGCGGTGCAGGGTGACTTCCACCGTGGAGTAAGACACCCCACCGTCAGAAAAACTGCGGCTAAGCGGCGTCAGCGCAACGCCTTGCGCCACATCCGCCTTGTCAGAGGCTGCCGCCATCTCGCGCGCTCGCTCCGCCACGGCGTCATCGAACTTGGAGTTCGGAAAGACCTCATCCACCAGGTTCCACTGGACCGCACGCTTGCCGCGCACGCCTTCCTCGACTGAGCAGAAGACATCCGCCAGGTCGCGGCGGACCTTGCGCTTGTCGGTCACGCGGGTCAGTCCGCCGGTTCCGGGCAATACAGCCAACAGCGGCACCTCGGGCAACGCGACCGAGGACGTGCTGTCGTCGGTCAGCATCAGGTGGTTGCAAGCGAGGGCCAGTTCATAGCCCCCCCCGGCACAAGAGCCTTTGATGGCGCAGATGTAGTTTTGACCGCTATCCGCCAACGCGGCCTCATAGGTGTTCCGTGTCTCGTTGGTGAATTTACAGAAATTCACCTTGTGGCTGTGCGCGGCCCCACCGAGCATCCGGATGTTGGCCCCCGCGCAGAACACTTTTTCCTTCGCCGATTGCATGACCACCACCTTCACTTCGGGGTGCTCAAACCGCATGCGCTGCACGATGTCGGACAGCTCAATATCGACGCCCAGATCATAGCTGTTCAGTTTCAGCAGGTAGCCGTCAAAAAGTCCGCCTTCTTCATCGACGTCCATGAACAGATTGGCGACCGGACCATCGTATTCGACACGCCAGTGCCGGTACTTCGACGGGTCTGTTTGAAAGTCAATGATGTCGGGCAAAGCGCGACTCCCTGCAGGCTCTGTATTGAGAAATATAGTACAGATTTAAGTTGCTCAAATTGCAATATTCGCAGAATATCGCCCAGCATAAGCAATATAGTGCATAAAATTACTGATTTACCAGAACGACTACCCGCTCCAAGCGATCCAACCGGGCGCAAAATTCCATGATCGCAGCATCGGTTTCCGCAGGTCGTTCGAGATGGGGCGCATGACCGCAACCCTGCAGGATGCAGGTCTCAAGCGGCGCGTAGATACGCGTCTCGATCTCATCGATCTGCGCAAGGGTGCCGTAGGGATCCGCATCGCCCTGAATGGCGAGGCAAGGGATGCGCCAGTGGTCGATCACATCCGCCACGTTCCACGCCGCATAGTCTGGATTGGTCCAAGTGTCGTGCCAGCCACAGAACGCGGTGTCGACATGGGCATGATACTTCGCCAGCCGGGCGCGCAGGTCACCGGACTGATACTTCCGTCCTGCCTCGGCAATAGCGGCCAGACCCATGGGTTCGGTGAAGAAATGCGGCGCAATCAGTATCAACCCACGCACCCGCCGGTCAGAAACACTGCCCGCATAGATCGCAGCCATCGTCGCCCCATCTGAATGGCCCATAAGGATGCAGTCCTGAACGCCTAGCGCATCCAACACTTCGCCCAAAACAACTGTGCCTTCGTGTGTTTGATAGTCGAGCGGGCGCGGAAGATCAGTCGGATCAGATGCCCCATACCCCGCGCGGGAATAGGCCACGACGCCGAACCCGGTTGCCTTGGTCAGCCGCGCGGGCGCATCACGCCAAAGGGCGACGGACCCCAGCCCTTCGTGCAGCAGTACCAGCGTCGGAGCTTGGCCCGGGGCCGGCCCCCAACAGCGGTATTCAAGTTTTCTGCCATCTGCGGTCAGACGGGCCTCTGGCGCATCTGACCAGGCAGTGCTCACCCGTCTTGCCGCAGCTTGAAGCGCTGGATTTTGCCTGTCGCCGTCTTTGGCAGATCCTCGACCACCTCGATCCAGCGCGGGTACTTCCATTTCCCGATCTGGTCTTTGACGTGTTCCTTGAGCGCCTCTTTCAGCGCATCATCAGCGTCACCGGATTGCAGCACGATGAAAGCTTTGGGCTTTTCCAGATCGTCCGCATCCCGGTGTGCGACCACCGCAGCCTCCAACACGGCAGGATGGCTGACCAAGGCCCCTTCTACCTCAAAGGGCGACAGCCAGATGCCGGATACCTTGAACATATCGTCTGTGCGCCCGCAGTAGATCAGCCGCCCATCGGCACGCTGTTCGTACTTATCCCCGGTGCGCGTCCAGTGCCCTTCGAATGTGTCCCGCGATTTCTGCCGCTGGTTCCAGTAACACGCCGCACCGCTATTGCCACGCACCAGCAATTCACCGATCTCACCTGCGTTCACCTCTGCGCCGTTTTCATCCACGAGCCGCAGGTCGTAGCCCGGCACTGCGGTGCCAGAGGTCCCATATTCCACATCACCCGGCGCGTTGGACAGGAAGATGTGCAGCATCTCGGTCGATCCCACGCCATCAAGGATCGCAACATCCGTATGCGCCTGCCACCGGTTGCCGACATCTTGAGGCAGAGCCTCCCCCGCCGAAATGCACAGCCGCAGCGGCGCGTCGGGCACGCCGCCTTCGTCCATGGCAGCGACCATGGCGGCATAAAGCGTTGGCACACCGCAAAAGATCGTGGGCTTATGGCTGGCAATTGTGTCCAGCATGCCCTGCGGCGTGGGCCGCCCGGTAAAGAGGATCGACGAGGCGCCAACCGCAAGCGGAAAGGTCATTTCATTCCCAAGCCCATAGGCAAAGAAGAACTTGGCGGCGGACAGCACCACATCATCCTCCGCAATCCCCAGCACCTGAGCGCCGTAGGTATCGGCCGTGGCCTTCAACGCGGAATGCACATGTGCCACGCCCTTTGGCTGCCCCGTCGAGCCGGAGGAATAGAGCCAGAAGGCGACCTCATCAGGGTTTGCGGGCATGGTCGGGCGGGGCTCAGCGTCGTGGATGAAATCATCGAAACGCGTGGTGCCTTCGGGCGCATCACCCAATACCACCACATGGCGCAGATAGGGATTGTCAGTCAACGCGGGGCTCACAACCTCCCACAAGGGGGCCGAAACAAACAGGATCGCAGCGCGGCTGTCACGCAGGATCGCGTCGTAGACTGGGGTCGCAAGCAGCGTGTTGAGCGGGATCGGGATTACGCCCGCCTTCAACGCACCCCAGAAAATCTGCGGAAACTCGATCTGATCCAACACAAGGACGGCCGCGCGTTCTTCGGGTCGGATCGCAGCACGCGCCAGCGCGCCTGCCATCGCATCTGCACCTTCAGCCATTTGCGCGTAGGTCAGCGTCCGACCCGACTCTGCTTCGGTGTAGGCGACCTTGTCGCCCCGGCCCTCAGCCAGGTGACGATCCACGAAATAGGTTGCGGCGTTGGCGTCTTTGGACAGCATGGGTTCTCTTTCAGGGGCTCAACCGGCCCGGGGTTTCGGGATTGTAGAGACGTTCCACCATATCGGCGCGTGCGGCAAGGAACTTGGGGAAGTTGATGTTGCCCTTTGCGGTGGCCTCTCCAGTCGCCATGGAGGGTGGGTCAGCCAGGATCAGAGCGGCGGTGACCCGCGTGGCGCTGCCGGTGGCCCTGTCAGCCAGATCAGCAAGGCGGCCTTGCACTTCATGCTCCAATTCAGCGCAGCGCCACAGGCCGTCAGCCTCAGACACCTCCCACCCCTGTGCAGCAATTGCACCCCTGTTGGGCAGGATCAGCACAGCCACCTCATCGCGCCCTGCCCCGGTGATCACGGCATCCTGCGCGAAAGGGGCGAGCGCCTCCAGAACCTGCAGCCGCAGCCGCGCAGTTTGCACCCATGTGCCAGAGGTCAGCTTGAAATCCTCGCTGAGGCGACCGTCAAAGCGCACCCCTTTGTTTGGGTCACTCTCATCCACCAGCTCCAGCGCGTCTTCGGTGATGAAGTACCCTTCATCGTCAAAGGCTGCGGCCGTCTTCTCCGCGTTCTTGAGGTATCCCGGCGTGATACTGGGGCCACGCGCACGCAGGTCGTACCGCCCCGCCCCCAAAGGCAACAGCTTCACTTCGACCTCAGGCAACGGAACACCAATAGTGTCAGGACTATCCACCTGTTCATGCGCGATGAGCGCGCCGGGTGCGGTTTCTGTCATACCCCAGGACGTGGTGATCAATGGCGCTTTGCCCGCCTCTGCCGCCAGCCGTGACAGAGCGTCCCATGTGCTGCGTGGCAGACTGGCCCCGGCAAAGAAGATCATGTCGAGGTTGGCAAAATAGGTCTCTCGCAACTCCGCATCCGCCTCCAATGCCGAGACAAGCTGCGTGAAACCCACGGGCACGTTGAAGCTGATGGTTCCGGGCAACAGCCGGAGGTTTTCGACCGTCCGGTCAAACAGCCCCGGCGCAGGCTTTCCATCATCGATGTAGAGGCTGCCTCCGTTGGCGAGGATCATGTTGAAATTATGCGACCCGCCAAAAGTATGGTTCCACGGGAGCCAATCCACGATCACCGGCGGGCGTTCTGACAGGAACGGCAGGCAAGCCCCAATCTGTGCCTGATTGGTCGTCAGCATCCCATGCGTGGTGAGCACCCCTTTGGGGTCCGAGGTGGAACCAGAGGTGAAAGGCACCTTGGCCAGCGTGTCATGGGTCACACTGCGCGCCGCAGCAGTAACATCGGCCCCTGTGGGGGTCATCCAGTCGGCGAGGCCTGCGCTGGTCAGCTTTTCAGCCCCATCAAAGACCTCTAACGCCATGGCCTGTTCAAAGGCATCGCCGTCTGTGGCAAAGATCAGGCCTGGTGTCGTCAGCCCGGCCCCATGGGCCAGACGCGGATGGGCATCGGGGATCAGGCTGTATTGCTCTGCCACAGGGACAACCGGGATGCCCACGTATTGCGCGGCCAACGCCAAAAGCCCGTGGTCCACGCCGTTGCCCGACAACACCATTACTGGACGGTCCGGGCCAAGATCGCGCCTCAGCAAGTGGCTGGCGATCGCACGCACCACCAAGGCGGCCTGCCCGTAGGTGACCTCTCGCCACCCTGCCCCCTGTCGTTCGGCAAGAAAAGCCCGCTCTGGCGCGGCCTTGGCCCAGTGATCCAGCCAATCCCCCACGCGGGCGGCGACGGGCCCCAAGGGCACCTGAGACCGCAGCACAATCGAGCCATCCGCACGATCCTCACGCACCACGTCGTGGGGGCGGAGGGTCGGACCAGTGGTCATGTCGGCATCAAAAACAACGTGATGGCCGGGAACATCACCAATATGATCACTCGCAGCACGTCAGACCCCACGAACCACAGCACCGCCTTGTAGGTCTGCGTCATCGGCGTTTCGCGGTCCATCGAGTTGATGATGAAGAGGTTCAGCCCTACAGGCGGCGTAATCAGCCCGACCTCCACCACGATCAACACAAGAATGCCGAACCAGATCGCCACGTGTTCGGGCGACATGCCGAAATCCATGGCTGAAATGACGGGGAAGAAGATCGGCACGGTGAGCAGGATCATGGACAGGCTGTCCATCACGCAGCCGAAGATCAGGTAGAACAACAGGACTACGCAGAGCACGAACCAGGGAGAGAACCCCTGGCTCAGCACCCAGTCGGCCATGAATTGTGGCACGCCGGACAGCGCTAGGAAGCCGTTGTAGAACCCCGCCCCCAGCACAATGAAAAAGATCATGCCCGTTGTGCGTGCGGTGCCCCAAAGGCTGTCCTTCAAGACCTGCCAGTTCAGTGATCCCGAAAGAAGTGCCGCCAGCCCGGTGCCTGCCGCGCCCACAGCCGCGCCCTCTGTTGGTGTGAAAAAGCCCACGTAGATGCCCCCCACCACGACGCCAAAAATCAGCAGGACGGGCCAGGTTTCTGCCAGCGCCTTGAAGCGTTCGGCCATTGGCACGGGCGCGCGGGTGCCCGCTGCATCGGGGTTCAGGCGCACGTAGATCGAGATGGTGATCATGTAGCCAAGGGCGGCCATGATCCCGGGGATGAAGGCGGCGAGGAAAAGCTTGGCGATGTTCTGTTCGGTTATGATCGCGTATATCACGAGGATCACCGATGGAGGGATCAGGATGCCGAGCGTGCCACCTGCCGCCAGTGTCGCCGTCGAAAAACCGCCGGAATAGCCGTAGCGTTTCAGTTCGGGTAGCGCGACCTTGGACATTGTGGCGGCTGTGGCCAGTGATGACCCGCAAATCGCACCAAACCCGGCACAGGCCCCCACAGCAGACATCGCCACGCCGCCGCGCCGGTGACCCAGAAAATTCTCTGCCGCTTTGAACAGGGACTTGGACATGCCTGACAGCGTTGCAAACTGCCCCATCAGCAGGAACATCGGGATGATGGACAGGGAATAGCTGGAGAAGGTCGAATACGTCTCCGTCTTCATCTTGTTCAGCAAGGGCGTGGGGTTGCCCCCCATCGCCATGTACCAGCCGCCAAACCCGCAAAGCAGCATCGCCAGCCCAATGGGCGCGCGGAGGAAGATCATCAGCAGCAGGATGGGAAAGGAATAAAACCCAAGCTCAAGGTTGGTCATGACCTAGTGCTCCGGGTGCTCTTGGGGCAGGATCGCGCGGTCCCGCAGTGCTTCGCCAAACTGGCAAAAGACGCAGTAGATGGCCGTGATGCAGGCCACGATGCCCGCGATCAGGCTGGCCAGATAGGGCCACCACAGCGGAAACTGCAGGAACACGGTTGTCCCGCCACGTTTCATGTGGCTCAGCGTGCCTTCGTAGAGCCGCCAAATGATCAGCAGGATCACCAGCGTCAGGATCACCTCCCAGAACGCCACCAGCCAGCGGTTGAACCGCGGCGGCAGGCCGGAGGTGAAGACATCCACAGTCGCATGGGCCCCGTAGAGCTGCGTGATCGGCAGGAAGGAAAAGATCGCAAAGGCAATCCCGGCTTCCAGAATTTCGTAGTTGCCGGTGATCTCACCCAGCCCCACAGAACGCCCCCCCACCGACAGGGTCGTCATGATGACCAGCCCCAACAGGACCAACCCGCCCAACAAGGCGGTAAAGCGCGCAAGCAACTGAATAAGGCGGTGCATGATGTTCTGCCCAGACAAAGAAAGGTCTGCGGCAAGCATCCCTGCCGCAGACCATCAGATTTGCGCGATCAGCCGTCGTAGTCCGCGATCAGCTGCTTGGCTTCATCGATCAGTGCCTGACCGTCGATGCCCTTGCTTTCCATGTCCGCCAGCCATGCGTCGACCACGGGCTGTGCAGCGGCCCGCCAAACCTCGGTTTCCTCGGCGTTGAGCGTCACGATGTTATTGCCCAGATCCACGGCGATCTGGCGCGAGGGACCATCGCTTTCTTCCATGGTACCACCCGCGAAGATGGAGAATTCAAGGCCGGAATTGGCGTCAATCACCGCCTTGTTTTCGTCCGACAGGCTTTCATAGCGATCCTTGTTCATCGCCAGCACAAAGGTCAGCGTATAAAGCGCGTTGCCGGTGAACTCCGTGTGGTTCTTGACCAGCTCCGGCACCTTCAGCGCCTTGGTGACTTCCCAAGGGATCGTGGTGCCATCGATGACGCCTTTGGACAGGCCTTCTGTCACCGCAGGCACCGGCATGCCGACAGGCTCCCCGCCCAACTGCTTGATCAGATTGGACGCCAGACGCGACCCACCGCGCAGCTTCAGGCCCGCCATATCTGCAGGGGTCCGTACTTCCTTGTTGGCGTGGATCAGGCCGGGGCCGTGCACCCAGGTGCCCAGGATATGCACATCGGCAAACTCGGTGTCCTTCATGTGCTTTTCGAACATCGTCCAATATGCCGATGATGCAGCTTTCGCATTGGTCATCATGAACGGCAGTTCAAAGACTTCCGTGCGCGGGAAGCGGCCCGGGGTGTAACCCACAACGGTCCAGATGATGTCTGCCACGCCATCGATGGCCTGATCCATCAGCTCTGGTGGCTTGCCGCCCAGCTGCATGGAGGGGTAGCGCTCCACTTTGATGCGGCCTTCGCTATCGGCCTCGACCTTGTCGGCCCAGACGTCGAGCACCAGCTTTGGCACGTTGGCCTGCGGTGGCAAGAACTGGTGCAGACGCAGGGTTTCTTCCTGTGCCATTGCGGGTGTGGTTGTCAGCGTGGCGGCCAGTGCGGCACCCGCCAGACCCAAAAGGGTTCTGCGAAACATGATGGTGGTCTCCCTTTATAGTCTCGGCCCTGTGTTTGGGCCTGTGAAAACGGTTCGTCCGAAGGCAATCAGACAATACCCTGCGTCGGGCGTCAACAAACCGCTGCGATCCCGAAGGCCGGAATTGTTGGTTATCGCCTGAGGGCGATGGTCGCATTTGTAACGATCAAGGCCGAAAGATCATCCGAGCTTAAACTCATCACACAAAGCAGACCCCCAGCCGTCAGCATCCCCGTGTGGCGCGCAAGCGGTAGACCAGAGGTGAGGAGAGAAGTGGTGGCGTTACCTGGACTTGAACCAGGGACCTAACGATTATGAGTCGTTCGCTCTAACCAACTGAGCTATAACGCCATCGGCGCGTGAACTATGTCAGCCTTGCGCAGGGGTCAAGGGCGAAAACCGCTCCTTTGCCCCGATCCTGCACCAATTGATCCAAGTTCCGCACAGTCAAACCGGTCAACCGCGCTGAAACTATCTCGGGTCTCCTTTCGTGCATTCTGACAAGCTGGCCATAAGGCAAGCAGCCCGGGGCCAGATCAGCTGGCGCGGCGGGAGTTCCGACTGACGCTTTTGCCACGTATCACCAGCGCCTGCAGAACCCACCCCGGGCAACATGTACCGGGTTACCCTGAACAGAGGTAATCCGCCCTGCCCCCCGAACCTGCACGTTCGGGGGGCTTTTTGGCCCAAATGCCAGCAGACGCGGCGTCGGACTTGACCGCATAGCAGGTACAGGTGGACCTTGGGGCCATGACACCGGGTAGAGCATACCTCGATACAGCGACGATCCGCGATCTCGCCGCGCGGTCTGATCTGATGGGCGCTTGGCTGATCCTGCATTGCTGGGGCGTGATTGCGGCTGCGGTGGTGCTTTTTGCCCTTTTGCCCAACCCGCTGACGTTCCTGCTGGCGGTTGTGTTGATCGGCTCCAGGCAACTTGGGCTGGCGATCCTGATGCATGAGGCCGCGCATAACGCGCTCTTCAAGACCCGCTGGATCAACGAATTTTTCGGCGAGTGGCTGTGTGGACGGCCCATTCTGGCAGAGTTGGCCAGCTACCGCCATTATCACCTGACCCACCACCGGCACACGCAAACCGATCTGGACCCGGATCTGGTGCTGTCGCAGAAATTCCCGACAAGCCGCGCCAGCCTGAAGCGCAAGTTTATACGGGACATCACAGGACAAACCGGGTTCAGACAGCTTATGGGCCAAATATTCATGAGCCTGCGGCTGGCAGGCGATGATGATGCCATAGAAGCCGCGACCAAGGACGCTGCCGTCGCCTTCAAAGCGCGGGAGCTTTGGAAGTCTTTGCCGGTTTTCCTTGGCGTGGCACTTGCCATGTCGCTGGTGGGGCAATGGTGGTACGGGCTGGCGTTCTGGGTGCTGCCGTACCTCACGTGGTTCCAACTGGTCCTGCGCATCCGAAATATCGCGGAACACGGAGCCACGGAAAAATCAGAAAACCCGCTGCAAAATGTGCGCACCACGCTCGCCGGTCCCGTAGCCCGCGCATTGGTCGCACCCTATTGGGTCAACTATCATCTGGAGCATCACATGGTGATGCATGTGCCGTGCTGGCGGTTGCCCGCCTTGCATGACGCGCTGAAATCGGCAGGGCTTGACGGCAAGATGCGGGTTTCCCCCACCTACGGCCATGCTTTGGCGGAAGCTGGCTGGTGACGCCTTGATTTGAAGCAGCTTAGTGCGCGGGCGCTGAAACCACATCAAGCAGGCTGCGCCCGCCGTCGATCACCATGACTTCTCCGGTCATGAAGCCCGATCCATCCGCCGCCAGAAACTGCACCGCATCGCACAGCTCATTGGGTGCCGCGATTCGACCCAAGGGCGTATGGTCGCGGATGTCATCGCGCCAATCGCGGTTTTCGGCAACCTGTGCCTGGAGCGAGGCGCTCATCACCGACCCGAACGACAGCGCATTCACCCGGATCCGGTGGCGGGCCAGAACAAGGGCCAGACTGCGCGTCATTTGCTCCACCGCGGCTGTGGCAATGGAGTAGCCCATCAGTTCAGGCTGCAAACGATGGGCAGCAATGGAACTGAAGTTGATGATCGACCCGACTTGGCCGGTTTCCTGGCCCTCGGATTGCTTGATCATGCGCTTGGCGACCTGCTGGCTGAGGTTGAGCGCGGTCTTGAGGTTCAGCTCCAACAACTCCATCACCGAGCCATCATCGGGGTCCAGCGCATCCGTGGGCAGGACAGAACGCGAGGCATTCACCAGAATGTCGACCTGGTCAAAGGCGTCGATGGTGGCAGAAACGAGGTTTGCGATTGTCAGTCGCTGCCGCAGATCGCCCGCAAAAATTCGGATAGAGCCGTCCTCGGGTTCATCCCCCAAAGTCTCTGCCAGGCGCTTTTCGTTGGAATCGGCACACATCACATTGGCACCCTTGTCGGCCAGATGACGAGCAACCGCCAAACCGATACCGTCCGCCGCGCCCGTGACAATGGCCGTTTTGCCGGAAACCGAAAAAGCCATGGGACCTGTCCCCTTGTTGTTTCGTCTAGCGCTTGCGGCGCACCGGGCGGCGCGCGCAAAAGAGCTTGAAGCGGGCATCGCCGCCGATTTCTTCTACATCCGCAAACCGTTTTTTCAACTCTGCCTCGTAGGGCAAATGCCGGTTTGCCACCATCCAGAGCGTGCCATTTGCCGTGAGGACACGTGCGGCCGCAGCCACAAAGGCCTGGCCTATCGCAGGCTCTGCCGCGCGCGTTGTATGGAAGGGGGGATTCATCACAACCGTGTCCATGCGGTGCGGAGGTTCCCAGGTGGTAGCATCTGCCCAGTGAAACTGCGCGCGCGTATCGGTAACGTTATGGCGCGCGCATTCCAGGGCCATATGCCCCGCCTCCACCAGATGTACGGCTTCGACATCTTCACGTGTCAGCACATGGGCGGACAGAAAGCCCCAACCTGCCCCAAGATCCGCGACCTGAACCCCAAGCTTTTCCGGTAAGACATCTGCAAGCAGGGCAGAGGCCAGATCGACACCATCGGCAGAAAACACCCCCGGCGCGGTCCAAAACCCGCCGTCGGTCAGGGCCGGTCCTTCGGCCCAGTCGGCAAAGAAGTCGCCCAAGCCAGGCTCTATCCAGAACCAGGGCTATCGCTTTTGAGATTTGGTCGCGGTTCTGATGAGTTCGAGCATGAATGTATCCTGCCATCCGGCGCGTTTCAGCTTTCCTCGCATTGATCCTTTTGACGGTTCGGAGCGGGCGAGGTTGAGAGCGATGCGCCGTAGGATAGAGAGATTTTCGGGTCCGTTGTCTTTTCTGTTGCGCGCGGCGTCCTCGTTCATGGAGACGTCGAGCACCCAGTGAAGGCTGTTCTCGATACTCCAATGGGCGCGGGTGATGGACAGGAAACGCTCGGGAGAGAGCGGCGCGCTGATGAGGAAGTAGCGAGTTTGGCATGAGGTTTTATCGCCGACTTCGCGGGTGGCGACGACCTTTCCGATGGCCCTGAGCCCGGGCCAGTGATGCCGCTCGTCGAGCCAGGCAACGTCATGCGAGATCAACGCCTTGCGCGTCTCCAGTCGACCGTGTCCTGCGTCAACATTCTGATAAGTTTCACAGTTTTCGACATTTCCAGGATCATCCAGCCAGAGTGCCACATCCTCGTGCAGCGTCTCCTGATTGCGTTTCAGCGCCAGAACATAATCACCGCCAGCCTGCGTTACCGTCTCGGCTGTAGTGCGCTGCGTGTGCATAGCGTCCGCCGTCACAATCCGCCCCTTCAACGACAGCATGTTCAACAGCGCGGGCAGCGCCGTAATCTCGTTGGATTTTTCGTCAACAGCGACCTGCCCGAGTACGAGCCTGGCCTCAGCCGCAAAAGCCTGCACGAGGTGTAACGCCGACTGCTTCTTCGCCCTGTCGAAGGAGCGCCGCAACGACTTGCCATCAACCGCAATCACCTCGCCCAACTGGTCAGCGAACCCCTCTGTCAGGCGAAGCATCACTGACTGAAACGTGCCAGGATCGAGGGCGTTGAACAGGTCAGAGAACGCATCGTGGCTCGGTATTCCGTGCTTCAGTGTCATGAATGTGCGCAAAAACGGCTCTTTCGTCGTGCCAAATAGCGCCAT
Organism: uncultured Sulfitobacter sp.; assembly: GCA_963422245.2. Classification (GTDB taxonomy): domain Bacteria; phylum Pseudomonadota; class Alphaproteobacteria; order Rhodobacterales; family Rhodobacteraceae; genus Sulfitobacter. Next base: position 468,671 of record CAXMWW010000022.1, read on the forward strand.
GTCGCAGCAACCCTCGCCGCCACACATGGTCGACAACAGGCCGATCATAAGCATCTCATGAAGATCATGCCGTGTAGCGTTGCTCGTACGAGGGTCTTCAACGCCCTCAAAAATATGAGAAAAATCTTCCATCGCGGTCGCATCCTTTACTAATGACGCAATCCGTATGAATCCAATCAGACGTGATGCATAGTCAATATTTCAAAAGCGATTCCCCTGTATCCAGAACAGCTTGCCATGTGCTTTGGAGATCGGACCCTGTACATTGACACGCTTCTTGATCTCACGCAGCAGACCATCCACACCGTCCGTCTTTTGCCCGTCAATCACCACTGGCCCGTCACTGACCGCAAAGGCCTCTGCAATCAATGCGCGGGCCTGTGCTTTGGCGCGGGGCAGGCAGACGATCACCATGGCGTAGCGTTCATGGGGATTGCGCATGGCATCAAAGCCGCGTCCCTGCCACAGATCAAAGTCTGGCTTGAAATCATGGATCACATGACAACGATCCCTCGGCAGTGCGGCCAGATCGTTGTTCCGGCCCGGGTGGAACAGGCCAATCATACCTTCATCCGGCACCATCAAGCCATCGCCATCCAGCGCCAGTGTCAGACGGGTGTCCAGCATGGAAGGCTAGTCTTCTTTTTCCATGGTGCACTGCAGCGGGTGCTGGTGACGGCGGGCAAAATCCATGACCTGGGCGACCTTCGTTTCTGCAATCTCGTGGCTGAAGACGCCAACCACGGCCAGACCTTTCTTGTGCACCGTCAGCATGATCTCAAACGCCTGCGCGTGGCTCAGCCCGAAGAACCGTTCCAACACATGCACAACGAACTCCATCGGGGTGAAGTCGTCATTCAGCAGCAGCACCTTGTAAAGCGGGGGCCGCTTGGTCTTGGGCTTTGTCTTGGTCAGAAGATCGGTTTGACCGTCATCTTCGGGACCTTGAGCCATCATGATTGGATCGAGGCGCATTGCTGCTCCTGCTGGCGGTTGAGCGAACTTGTGAGTCGTGCGTGCCTCTATATAACCTGCGGAGGGGTTTAGAAAAGGGGCGCGCAATGGGAACGGTGCTGACGGCGATCGGCTTTGATGCGGATGACACCCTTTGGCACAACGAGCGTTTCTTCGCGATGACCCAGGCGCATTTTGCCAAAGTCTTGGCAGACTATGCGCCCGAGGGTGATCTGATGGACCACCTTCTGGCCGCAGAACGGCGCAACCTGCCGCACTACGGCTTCGGGATCAAAGGCTTCACCCTGTCGATGATTGAGACGGCGATTGAGGTGACGGAGGGACGCGTGCCTGCCTCTGTTATCTCAGAAATCCTGCATGCCGGGCGCGATATGCTGAGCCATGAGGTGGAATTATTGCCGCATGCGGTCGAGACGCTGGAGGCATTACGTGGGCTCTACAAGCTGATCCTGATCACCAAGGGGGACTTGCTGGATCAGGAGCGCAAACTGGCCCAATCGGGCTTGCGGGATCAATTTGATGCGGTCGAAATTGTATCGCGCAAATCGGCGGTGGAGTATCGCGATATCTTTGAACGTCACGGCCAGGGCGCGGACCGCGGGTTGATGGCAGGCAATTCGATGGCCTCTGATGTTTTGCCGATGATTGAGGCGGGCGGCTGGGGCGTGTTTGTGCCGCATGGCCTGACCTGGGCGGTTGAGCATGCGGAGCCACCGGAGGGTGTGGATCGCTTCGCCGAGGTGGCGGATCTGGGTGCCTTGCCCGGGTTGATTGAGCGTATCGTCGGGCGCGGTTAAGCACGCCGAGTGATCAAGAACCTCTTCAGTGCCCTTTTCGATGGGGATTGAGGGCGGATCACCAAGCAAATAATTGAAAATTATACGGTAACTATTCAGGTTGTCTCTGGGGCGTTTCAGACGCTTGATTTTGTCAGGTCGGTTCGAGTTTCTGGATGAGTTGATCGGCGGTTTTCTGGAGTGTTTCGATTATTGACCAGCCCTGTTTGCGTGCCGTTTCGATCACGGTTCTGAGGGTGCAGAAGTTTTCCGCGCCGGTCAGTGTGCGGAAGCATCCCGAGACCTTGATACGGACCTTGCCCATTCTCAGATCCCTCTCGGCCTCGTTATTTGTGAAGGGAACCTGCAAGTCGGTAAGGAAGCGCAGGACATCGGCCTTGCGGTCACGCAATCGCAGCACGAGATTGTGTCCGGTTCGCCGTTTTGGTCGTCCTCGGGGGGATTTGCCGGGCAGTGCGGGTTTCAGCGGTGGCTGGTTTTCATGTAACGACAGCCCCTGCGCGATGCAGGTGTCGTAGCGCTCATCGATGGCCTTGACCACATGCGCCGCGACATGATCCCGACCGTTTGCCCGGGCGCTGGCGGCCGCCCTTTTCGCGTCCAGCAGGATAGTCTGCATCATCGCAGCCCATGCTTCCTTTTCGATATCGACGAGCGCCTGCAACTCGCGCATGTGATGGGCATTGCAAAGGCCGTGCACGACCTCCTCCATCCTGGCGTAGGATGCCCAGTTGTCATGCACCGCAATCCCCGATACGCCGGACAGCAGATCGCCTCTGCCCGCCCCCATCCGGAAATGGCTCAGGGTCAATGAGCAGATGACATGCTGCCACCGGTTTCGGCCTTCAACCCGCAGACCTGTTTCATCCAGATGTTTCACCGCCACCTGCACACCGCACAAGGCGTCACGTACAGCGTCTGCAAAAGACAGCATGCCCTCCGCCACCTTCGCAATCAGCCGCGCCAGTGTGGCGGCGGAAATGCGCACGCCGAACAGGTCACGAAAGACCTGCGACAGACGGTCATCGGGAATGCAATGGTACGTCTGAAGATAGCTCGCCATGGCCGCAATATGATTGCCGTACTGAACCGGTGCCCTGACCCCTTCCGGGAACGTGCCGCGCACGTGCTTTCCGCAGTTCGGGCATGTGCACTTATGAGCCCGGTGCTCAGTGATCGTGAGGGGTGGCGGCGGCGGCAGGTCGAACACCTGCCGGGCTGCAAACCCCTGCGAGGGGCATTGCGTCAGATCATGATCGCAGTCGGGACAGGCTTGTGGATGATGGTCGACAACCTCGTCGGGGGTGTCCGTCTGCTCCAGGGTCGTGCCCTTGTGCCCCGGCTGACCGCCGGGCTTGCGATCCAGTTGCCCGCGCTGATCCTTCCTGCCCTTCGCCGTCGGCTTCGCAGGGCTGTCACTCGACGGAGGCTTGCTGCTGTTCCGGCTGTTCAACGCAAGGCGACGCTCAAGCCCCTCAATCCGCTGCTCAAGCACAACGATCATCTCTGCCTGTCGCCGGTTCTCCTCGACAAGATACGCAATCGTCTCACGCTGCGTTTCGATCAATTCAATCAGTTGGGACTTCGAGAGTTCAGCAAGTCCGCTGGTATGGGTGGGTTCGCCAGACATGCCCTGATCGACTCATGAAATCCTCAATCAGAAAACCGGAATGTGCTCCCCCGAGTCGATTTGACGCAGCCGAAAAACGCCACCGACAACCTGGGCAGTTACATTATACGTTTTATTAGACTCTGCTCTGTAGACGCGTCTACAGAGCGGGGTCTTCCGCATTTGGGGCAACTAAAAAATCAAGGGCCGCACCGGTCACCCCAAACCTACGCAAATCGCCCCAAAAACCGCGCAACTGAATCGCGGCAAACCCGACAAAATCTTGCCACATTCCTGCCACAATACCCCAAGTGGTATGCCCCCCATCCCGACCCCCAAGATATGGAACCGACAATTCCGTGATTTCCGCTAAATGGGCCAATCCAAAGGGTTTATCGAAAATGCGACCTGTGTTACCTTTAAGTCATAAAAACATGGCCAGCCGAAAAATCGGCGGTCTGAGGCAGAAAAAGGCAGGTTATCATGAAGGCGCGACGTCTATCGTCGGCCCATTTCGGGCTTTTTGTCCTTGCAGCAATCTGGTTTGTTGTTGTGCTGCCGCTCAGCGCAATGGCCGCACCCTATGCGGCTTATGTGATTGATGCGCGCACCGGCAAGGTGATCCACTCGCGCAACGCGGACACCCGGCTGCATCCGGCTTCTCTGACCAAGATGATGACACTCTACATCGCGTTTCAGGCGATTGAGCGGGGCGAGATTTCGCTCGACACTCATGTGACCGTGTCCAAGAAAGCTGCCGCAGAGCCCCCCAGCAAACTCGGCCTGCGCCCGGGGCAGAAAATCAAGCTGCGCTATCTTATCCGCGCCGCAGCCATCAAATCCGCCAATGATGCCTCCACCGCAATTGGTGAGGCGATCTCAGGTTCCGAGGCGCGCTTTGCCCGACGCATGAACCGCACCGCCAAGCAGCTGGGCATGACCCGCACGACCTTCAAGAACATGCATGGGTTGACCGAGGCGGGTCACCTCAGCACCGCGCGTGACATGACGATCATGGGGCGGCACCTGCTTTATGATTATCCGCAGTATTACAACCTTTTCAGCCGGGTGACGGCGGATGCGGGCGTCAAACGCGTCAGCCATACCAACCGCCGCTTTCTGGCCAACTACAAGGGTGCCGATGGCATCAAGACCGGGTACACCCGCGCGGCGGGCTTTAACCTGACGGCCTCCGCAGAGCGCGGCAATGAGCGCATTATCGTGACCGTCTTTGGCGGCAAATCCACAGCCACGCGCAACGCACAGGTGGCCAAGCTCATGGACCTCGGCTTCCGCCGCGCGCCATCGCGCGCCAAGCTGCGCCGCCCGGCCAAACCCGCCTATATCGCCGAGGGCCGCGCCCCTGCAGCGAGCACGGAAACAGGCTCCTCCCCCGGTGGTGCCGGTAAGACCATTCGCGTCTCAGGTGCTGTGAAGAAATCGCTCAGACCGCGAATGCGCCCAGGTGCCGAAGCGCCTGTGCTGGTGGCAGAGGCTACGCCCGCCGTCACGGACGCGGATATCACCGCAGCGCTGCAAGAGGCCGTCAAAGCGTCTGAGCCCGCAACCAAGTCCGAACCCAAAGAAGCAACGGTCACGCTCGCCTCCGCCGCGACATCAGTGCGCCCGGCACTGCGCCCTGTGAAACCCCGCGCCAAGAAACCCGTGGAGCAAGAGGTCGTGACCCGCGTCTCCACCTCTGGCGGGCGGCATTGGGGCGTCAACGTCGGCCGCTTCCCCAGCCGTTTTGCCGCCGAACGCGTGCTGCTCAAGACCGCACTGGCCGAAATGGCCACGCTGGATGGATCGCTGCGCAAGGTCGTCAAACGACCGCAAGGGTTTGATGCCAATTTCCTCGGTATGACGCGCGAAAGCGCTGATCTGGCGTGTCGTCGCCTGGCGGCCCGGAACGTCACCTGCCTGATGATCGGGCCGGGCTAAGGCGCATCCCGCGCCTCCCGCCTGATCCACTGCATAAACGCCTTGAGCACCGGCCTGTGGGCCCCGGGCCGTGTCACCATGTGATAACCTGAGACGTTGTCTTCTTCCGTGTGCAACACCCTCAAACGGCCGGCGGCAATGTCCCGCTCCACAAAGGACCGGACGGTGACAACAACCCCCTGCCCGTCCCGCGCGCCATCCAGCAGCAGATTGCCCGGGACCCGCGTGTGACCATGCGTTTCGCGCTGTTCGATCCCCAAACGAGAGAGCCACTTGGTGCTCTCAGATACGCCCAGCTCTTCAATCCACGGCAGATCGGCCAGCGTCGCGATATCCGGGCACGGCGCATCTCCGATCAGTGAAGGTGCCGCAACGATGACCATGGGGGAGCGCAGCAGCATGTGAGCGTCCAGCCCCTGCCAAGGCCCAGCACCATAGCGGATCGCCACATCGATCCCATCAGTGCTGAGCGCCACCACCTCTGGCGTGGGGTCGATCATCAAGTCCACATCCGGGTTCTGCGCCCGAAATCCTGGCAGGCGTGGCATCAGCCAGGACACAGCGAACATTGGCGTGGTGGAGATATGCAAAGGCCGTGCATCCCGCGCGCCGGTGACCTCCTGAACCGCCTCAATCATCTGCGCAAAACTGTTTGCAAGCGCGTCAGCCAACACCTGCCCATCCCGCGTCAATCGCAAGGACCGGCCTGAACGATCCAAAAGCGACAGGCCCAGATGATCCTCCAGACTGCGAAGCTGTTGGCTGATCGCGGCATGGCTCACGCCCAGTGCCTCACCTGCGGCCACAACGTTGCCAGTCTCGGCAAAAGCCGCAAAGGCGCGCAAGGACGACAAGGGGGGCAGATCACGCCAGTTCATCATAAAGTTCAGCTTACATAATGTCAGAATGCATGACTCGCATGAAATCCCACATGTGGCAATGATACAAGCACACGGCAGCACCCACGAAAGGACACGCCATGATCAACGTCTATGCTCAAACTTTCATGAACGCCACACGTACCGGCTGCGTCCAGCTGCGCGATGTCCCCTCTGCGCCGCGTGAAAAGCGTTTGAACTGGTTTGCACGCCGCAAGACCCGCTGCATCGATCCGGCCAAGCTGTAACGCTTCAGCTTGCCGTCTCCCCACCGATGCCCAGGCCCAGCTTGGGCATCGGCTCCGGCACCTCCGGATCGATACCCTTGGGGAAACTATCCAGCAAAATACGATACCGCATCCGCGCGTCGGTGATTGACGCATAAGAGGCAATCAGATCCCGGATCGGGCCGCCCAACCGTTCAAGACCCGAGACAAAGGCGAGGATCACACCCACCTCAACCTCCCCCTGAATGACCATGTAGCCGCCAAAGGCGATCACGCCAAACGGCCCCATGGCGATCAACAGGTTGTTGAGCGTCTTCATGATGTTCTTGGTCATCAGAAAGCGCGTGCGGATCTGCAGGATCTTGTCGGTCAGAATGGTGAAGCCGGTGGGCGGTGGTTTGTCCAGCAGGTCCGGCTCTACATTATCGACAATGAAATTGCCCAGCTCGCGCACTGTAATCGCCTTTTCCCCCGCCAGCCGGTTGAGCCGCGCCTGAAAGAGCGGGACAATCACGAACTGTGGGGAGTAGAGCGCCAGCGCAATTGCAGCCACGAGCGGCTCAATATAGAACATGTAGCCCAGCACCACACAGAGCGTCCCGATTTGCAGCAGCGGGCCCGAGATCGCGGCGCCTGCAAAGCCGCCAAGCTTTTCCGTCTCTGAAGACAGCATGGAAACCACGGCCCCTTCATCCACCACATCCTCCCCTTTCTTGGAGGCTTGCAACAGCGACGGCGGCGTCACGGTATAGATGTGGTAGTCGACCGACCGCCGCAGGGCATGCACGATCTTGGCGGAAATCAGCTCTCGCTGAATGCGCATCGCAAGCTTCAGCGCAGAGGCCGCGAGGAGGGCGATAACGTAGAGCGTCGCCAGCCAGATCAGCAGGTCTACATCGCCATTGGCCACCGCATCGTCCAGCAGACGGCGTTGCAGCTCCAGCGGGATCGGAGCAAGCGGCAGCAGCCCGAGGGTCAGGATGATCACAACCACCTGCGCCCATTTGGAATGCTCAAAGATGTACCGATAAACGGATTGGGGCATCGTGCGCATAAAATCACCTGAGTTCAAAATCTTGCCTATGGGTGGCACGGCGAGGGCGAAAAATCAAAGCCGATTGCAGCAAATTGATGTAAACTGTCCGTATTTGAGAAGGACATCGTTATGATTTTGAGAACTGCATTTGCCTTGTGCCTGATCGCCTCTACAGGCACCGCCGCCCCGTCCTGTGAACCCGGGCATGGCTATCCGGTTGCTGATTTCTCAGCGCCTTTCACCGATTTGGGAAACCGCAGCGGGCGCACGGCCGGGCAGGAATTACGCAGGCTGGGGGTCGATACGATCATTCGCTACTACGATCACACGGACGAAACCCTGCCCTGCAAGACGCTGGTGCCCGAAGAGACAAATGCGATCCTTGCCGAGGGTTTCTCTGTCGCCGTGGTATTTCAGCACAACAACGATGATCCGGTCACCTTTCTGGCCGGACGCCGGGGGCTCGATGACGCCGAACGCGCGCTGGAATTGGCAGCCGCCAATGGGCAGCCAGGTGGGTCGGTGATCTATTTCGGTGTCGATGGTGTGGATGAAGCCGTCAAAGGGGCTAACTACCAGTACAACCGGAACAAAGGCGCGCCGATCTCGGACGCTCAAGCCGCTGAAATGAAGGCCCGTATGGGCGCAGGCAACTACCGCAAACACGCAGCTTTTTACGAGTTCTATCTCGACCTGGGATCCGAGTATTTTCAGGGGGGTCTGGGTAAGACGCTGCCGGATGCGATCCTGCCCTATCTGGGCGTGTACTTTGACGACATCCGGCAGACTTTTGACAGCTATGGAGCCGCCTACCGTATCGGCGGTTACGGCAGTGGATTGGTCTGCGACTATCTGCTGAGCGGCGGGTATGTGGACATCTGCTGGCTCGCCCAATCACGCGGCTGGCCCGGGTATGACGGTTTTCACGCCTCAGGCCGCTGGGCGCTAAGCCAACAGCTGGTCACAACCTGCCCCGGCTGGAAGCGGCGGTCTGGCGGGACGGTGAGCCTCGACTTCAATGAGGTAGGTAATCCCGATTTTGGGCAATGGAGCTATGCAGAGCCGCAGAACTTCAACTTCTTCCGCCCTGAAAAGGTCGCGGGCGTCAGCTGTTATGCGCACTGACGCTCAGGTGCTTGCCGCTTGCAGCAAGGTCCGCGTGTATTCCGTCTTGGGGCTTTCATAGAGCGCCTCGGCATCGCCCATCTCCACCACGTCGCCGCGCTTCATCACAAGCACCTTGTGCGACATGGCACGCACGACCTTGAGGTCGTGAGAGATGAAGAGATAAGCCAGCCCGTATTTCTTTTGTAACTCGCGCAACAGCTCGACGATCTGAACCTGAACAGTCATGTCCAAGGCGGACGTTGGCTCGTCCAGCACCAACAGCCTAGGGCGCAAGACCATAGCCCGGGCGATGGCAATACGCTGTCGCTGACCGCCTGAGAATTCGTGTGGGTAGCGGTCCATCGTGTCGGGGTCGAGGCCAACTTCGATCATCACCTCGCGCACCAGTTCGCGCTTGTCGCGGTCCGGGTCCACGTTGTGAATGTCCAACCCTTCAGAAATAATCTGCGCGCAGGTCATGCGCGGGCTCAGCGAGCCGAAGGGGTCCTGGAACACAATCTGCATGTCTTTGCGCAGACGGCGCAGTTCCTTGGTGGACCATTGGCGGATGTCCTGGCCCATGAAGCTGATGCCGCCCTCCGACCCAATGAGCCGCATAATGGCCAGTGCAAGGGTGGTCTTGCCTGAACCGCTTTCCCCCACAATGCCCAGCGTCTCGCCCGCACGGACAGAGATGGAAGCCTCATTGACCGCTTTGACATAGCCCACTGTGCGACGCATGAAGCCTTGCTGGATCGGAAACCAGACTTTGAGCTTGTCCGTGCTGACGATTTCTTCCGCACGGTCCTCAATCGGTGCAGGTGAGCCTGTGGGCTCCGCCCCCAACAGCTTGCGGGTGTAGGGGTGCTGCGGGTTGTCGAAAATCTCTGCTGTGGGGCCTTGCTCTACAATCTCGCCCATCTGCATGACGCAAACGCGGTCCGCGATGCGGCGCACGACGCCAAGGTCGTGCGTGATAAACAGCAGACCCATGCCTTCGCTGTCCTTGAGGTCCGCCAGCAGGTCAAGGATTTGCGCCTGAATTGTCACATCGAGCGCCGTTGTGGGTTCATCCGCAATCAACACGTCCGGTTTGTTGGCAAGTGCAATGGCGATCATCACGCGCTGGCGTTGCCCGCCCGACAATTGGTGTGGATAGGCGGTCAGGCGGCTTTCAGCTTCGTTGATGCCGACCTTGTTCAAAAGATCCAACACCTCGTCCCGGCTGGCGTCTGTCTTGATCCAATTGCCCAGCGCATTGCGGCAAATCGCGGACAACGCCCAGACCACCAGCGTCACGCTCCCTGCCCACAGGGCGGCACGCAGGATGGCGCGGGGTGCCTCGCTGGTTAGGTAGCTGCCGAAGTACTCCCAGCTGGGGGCTTCTGGTGCTGTCGCGATAAAAGCAAGGTAGGCATAGAGGAACGCCAGCGTCCCACCGAGCAGCAGGAAGAGCCGCATCGGGTTCACACCCGCCAGACGCTCCGCCCAGCGTTTGGAGGCCGACCGGGGTGGAATGTTGCGGTGCAGGGACAGCGATTCCGCCAGCTGCTTTTCGATCGTGTGCAGCGGGTTCAGGGATGTCATCGGCTCCTGAAAGATGAAGCTGATGTCATTGCCCCGCACTTTGCGCAGCAGCTCATCATCCGCGCCGATCATCTGCTGGCCGTCGTAGGTGACGGAGCCTTCGACGGTCGCATTCCCCGACACAAGCGATACGGTCGACAGGGCGGACACGGACTTACCCGACCCAGATTCGCCCACCAGCGCCACCGTCTCCCCCCGGTTCACGTGAAAGCTGACACCGCGCACCGCTTCGACCTTCTGGCCGTCCTGGCTGAAAGAGACGCGCAGGTCCTTAACGTCGAGAAGTGCGGTCACGCGAAGATCTTTCTGGGGTCAAAAGCGTCGCGGATGCCCTCGAAGATGAAGACCAAAAGCGACAGCATCACGGCGAAGGTGAAGAAAGCGGTAAATGCCAGCCAGGGCGCGTTGAGGCTCTGCTTGGCTTGCAGGGTCAGTTCCCCCAGCGAGGGTGCAGAGGACGGCAGGCCGAAACCCAGGAAGTCGAGGATGGCCAGCGTGCTGATGGTGCCGGTCACAAGGAAGGGCAACATCGTCAGCGTGGCGACCATGGCATTGGGCAGCATGTGTCGGAACATGATTGTCCAGTTCCCCACGCCCAGCGCGCGGGCGGCGCGGACATATTCCAGGTTCCGGGCGCGCAGGAACTCTGCGCGGACCACGCCCACAAGCGCCGTCCAACTGAAGAGAACTAGCAGGAAGATCAAGAGCCAGAACGATCGCCCGAGGATCGCGAACATGATGATGATCACGTAGAGCGACGGGGTGGAGATCCAGATCTCGATGATCCGCTGGAATATCAAGTCTAGCCAACCGCCAAAGAACCCCTGCACTGCGCCTGCGATGATCCCGATGATTGCTGATAGGCCGGTGACAATCAGTGTGAAAACAATGGACAGCCGGAACCCATGGATCACCCGCGCCATCACGTCGCGCTTGGTGCCATCGGTGCCCAGCCAGTTTTGCTCGTTGGGCGGCAGCGGTGCCGCACCTGGGCGGTCCACTGCGGTGTCGTAGCTGTAGGGGATCACGGGCCAGATCGCCCAGCCCTTTTCAATCGCCTCACCTTCGATCATGCCGTCCTGGGCGTCTTCGATATAGGCCTCCGGATCGTCAAAGCAGAGGTCGAGGCCCCCGGTCTCAATCAAACACTTCACCTCTGGATCGCGGTAGACGGCCTCGGTCTGGAAGTCCCCGCCAAACTCTGTCTCTGCGTAGAAGTTGAAGATCGGCATGTAGTATTCGCCACGGTAGTTCACGAGGATCGGCTTGTCGTTGGCCACGAATTCCGCAAAGAGCGAAATGCCAAACAGCACCGCAAAGATCCAAAGCGACCAGAACGCACGGCGATTGCGTTTGAAGTTGCGCCAACGGCGCTGGTTGAGGGGGGAAAGTGCCATGCGCGTCAGCCCTCCCGCCGTTCAAAGTCGATACGCGGGTCTACCAGCACATACATCAGGTCAGACAGGATACCGACCAGCAGGCCAATGAGGCCAAAGATGAAGAGCGTGCCAAAGACCACAGGGTAATCCCGCGCCACGGCCGCCTCAAAACCCAATCGGCCAAGGCCATCGAGTGAGAATATCGTCTCGATAATCAGCGACGAACCAAAGAACACACCAATGAACACCGCCGGGAAACCCGCGATCACGATCAGCATCGCATTGCGGAACACGTGGCCGTAAAGCGCCTGCCGCTCGGACAGGCCCTTGGCGCGGGCAGTCATCACATAGTGCTTGTTGATCTCGTCGAGAAAACTGTTCTTGGTCAGCAGCGTCAGCGTGGCGAAGCCCGAGATGGTGGAGGCCACAACCGGCAGCGTGATGTGCCAGAAGTAATCCCCGATCTTGCCCATCAGGCTCAGGCTTTCCCAGTTGTCGCTGGTTAGGCCCCTGAGCGGGAAGATTTGCCAATAGGTTCCGCCCGCCAGCAACACCAGCAGCAGGATCGCAAACAGGAACCCGGGGATCGCATAGGCCGCGATGATAATGCCGGAGGTCCAGGTGTCAAAGCTGGTCCCATCCCGCACCGCCTTGCGGATGCCTAGGGGAATCGAAATCAGATAGGCAATCAACGTCGACCAAAGTCCCAGCGTGATCGACACCGGCAGCTTTTCCTTGACCAGATCAATCACCCCGATGGACCTGAAATAACTCTCCCCAAAATCAAACCTCAGGTAGTTCCACATCATGTTGAAGAACCGCTCAACCGGCGGCTTATCAAAGCCGAACTCCTTTTCCAGCTCTGCAATGAACTCCGGCGGCAGACCGCGCGCACCGATGTAGGTGCTGTCGGACCCTGTGTTGAGGCTGTCGTCCCCCCCACCATCGTTGTTGGACCCGGCAAAGCCGCCGAATACATCCCCACCGCCCTGCGCGCGGGCGATGGCCTGTTCGACAGGGCCACCGGGCACGAATTGCGTGAGCGTGAAGTTGACCAGCATGATCCCAAAAAGGGTCGGAATGATCAGCAACAGCCGTCGGAGGATGTAGGCGCCCATAGTGTGGGGTTACCTCAGCGCGCCAGAGGCCTTGAGTTCCGCCGCCTTTTCAGCGTTGAACCACCAGAAATCCATGTAGCCCAGATCGAGCGGCGGGATCGGGTCGGGCCGCTCGTACTGGTCGTAGTAGGCCACCCAATGGTCCGCATTGTACCACACCGGTACAATCGCCCACTGATGCCGCAGTGCGCGGTCCAGTGCCCTGAGCGAGGTTTGTTCTTCCTCGCGGCTTTGGCTTTGCAGAGAGGCTTCGATGATCGTATCGACCAGCTCGCTTGAGATGCCCGCAGGGTTCCACAGGCTGAAGGCCGCCGCCTCGGAGCCGAACATCTGCATCAGGCCAGTGCCCGTTCCCTGAAAGTCACGGTAGCTGGAGAAGATCATGTCATAGTCCCGATCCCGACGGCGCGTGGTGAACTGCGCGCTATCGACCGCGTCGATCTGCGCATCAATCCCGAGCTTTCCGAGGTTCGAGACATAGTTTTCAATCACCGCGCGCCCCGTGGGGGAGCTGGCTGAGCTAACCAGGAAGGTCAGCGTCAACGTGTTGCCCGCTTCGTTGCGGCGAATGCCATCATCGCCTACGGACCAGCCTGCCTCATCAAGCAACTTACTGGCCTGACGCAGGTTGCGGCGGTCATTCAAACGATCCGGTTTGGAAGTATGCGGCTCTGGCACCGGTTCATCAAATATCTGCTGGGGAACCAGATCCCCCAGGCCTTTGAGGAACTCCAGTTCTGCCCCTTCCGGCAGGCCAGAGGCCATCATCTCAGTCCCCTGAACAAACGACCTGCGCTGCTTGAACAGACCGTACTGCAGCGATTCATTGGTCCATTCAAAGTTATAAGCCAATGACGCCGCCTGCCGGACGCGCTGGTCTTTTAACACTTCACTGCCCAGGTTGAACACAATGCCAGAGGACGGCGGGACGGCGCCATCTGGGATCGTTTCGATCTTGATAGTGCCGTTTTCTACCTTCGGGAAATCGTACCCGGTGGCCCACTGCTTGGATTCGCCTTCGGATCGGAAGGTGTAGGCACCGGCCTTGAACGCCTCAAACGCCGCAGTGGTATCTGCAAAATACTCCAACCGGATGGTGTCAAAGTTGTGCCGCCCCTTGTTGATCGGCAGGTCCGCACCCCAGTAGTCCGGATTGCGCTTGTAGATGATCTGGCGGTTCACATCGACGCTATCGATCACGTAAGGCCCGGAGCCCGGGGAGACATCCAGCCGCCCTTCGTCCAGCCGCGCGCCGGTTTGTTCGTACCAGGCCTTTGACCACACTGGCACGGTGCCGACCTGATCAATCAGGCTGCGCCGCGAAATGCCTTCGGTGAAGTAGAACTTGATGGTGTAGTCATCGATCACTTCCACCTTCGGGATGCGCTTGCGTACGGCGTCCGCGTAGGACTTGAGGCCCTGATCCAGCAGCAGGTTGTGGCTGAATGCCACGTCGTGGGCCGTCAAAGGTGTGCCGTCAGAAAACCGCGCCTCAGGGCGCATGTTGAAGATCACCCAATCCTTGGTCTCAGGGTACTCCAGGCTTTCGCACAGCAAGCAGTAGAGTTCCCCGTAAATGTTCGCAGGCAGAGACACATAAGGCCCGTTCACCAGCGATTCACCTAGCAGGCCTTCATACCCTATGGTCGCCAGAGCGCCTGCGCGGCCCTTGCGCGAATAGGGGTTCATGGAATCAAACGTGCCGACCTGCGCGATTGAAATCTCGCCCCCCTTGGGCGCATCGGGGTTCACATAGTTAAAGTGCGTGTAATCCGCCGGATAGGACAGCTCCCCATAGAAGTTGTAGCCGTGCGTCTTGATCATCGGCCCTTCTTCGGCGCGGGATTGGCTGGCCATTAAGACAGCAGCACCCAGTACCAGTGCGCTGGCCCCTTTCATCATCGACTTCAGGGAAACACGTTCAGCGGTGGCGGTACGAACGGGCGCTTTTGTCATGCATCACATCCTTTGCTTGGGCAGGTGCTTTGGTCGTTGATGTAAGCTAACGGTCGCCCGGGCCAAGTGACAAGTTGCGAATATGTTATCTTGGGTGAAGAAGACCGCTCTGAACACGAAAAAGCCGCCCGGGGGGCGGCTTTCACAAGGGTTCAGGCAATATCAGCTGCCAATGCTCTGAAGATAAGCGATCACGTCAGCCCGATCTTGCGGCTTTTTCAGGCCAGAAAAGCTCATCGTGGTACCGGGCGCAAAACCCTTGGGATTCTCGATGAAGGAAGCCAGGGCTTCGATGGACCAGTTCCCTTCGGCACCTTCCAATGCGCCGGAGTAACCGAAACCGGCAACCGAGGCGATATCGCGATCAACCAAACCGTAAAGATGCGGACCGGTAGAATTTGCGCCGTCTTCAACCTTGTGACAGGCGGAGCATTTCTTGAAGACGCGCTCCCCTTTGCCAGCATCGGCACTGGCGACAAGGGCGACCATGTCGATCTCTTCGGCAGGCTCCTCTTCTTCGGCCCCTGCAACCTCGATTACGTATGACGCGTCACCGTGGGCTTCAGCGTGGTAAAGTTCTTCTCCGGCCCATTTGCCAAGAAGCAGCACCAGCCATGCGCCAATGACGCCGCTCGCAATCTTGGTGAGTGTCATGGTATCGAGCATTTCTTGAATCCATCTCTTTGATGTCATGCATTTCGACCGCGTATCTATTGCTTTCCCTTGGGGGGAGCAAGGTGTAGTTAGCGCGACGAAACGCCCCTATACACGCAATTTTCGAAGGAGTGCGCGCATGTCCAGCAAATCCACCCCGCGTATTGCCTTTCAGGGGGCTCTGGGGGCCTACAGTCACGAGGTGTGTCTGAGCGCGATGCCGCAGGCGATTCCCGTGCCGTGCCGTACCTTCGAAGGTGTTTTTCGCGCTGTAAATGACGGGCGCGCCGATCTGGCGATGCTGCCGGTCGAAAATTCAACCTACGGCCGTGTGGCAGATATCCACCGGCTGCTGCCCGAAAGCGGGTTGCACATCATTGGTGAGGCTTTTGTGCGTGTACGTATCGCGCTTATGGCGCGGCCCGGTGTAGCACTCGAAGACGTCAAACATGTCCGCGCCCATCTGGTGCTGCTGCCGCAAGCCCGCGCGTTTCTTGATGCACATGGCATCACGTCAGAGCCCGCAGCCGACAGTGCGGGCGCAGCCGAAGAACTGGCCGAAGGTCAAAGCACCACTGATGGTGTGCTCGCCAGTGCTGTCGCGGCTGATATTCATGGGTTGAACGTGCTGGCACAGGACATCGAGGACCTGGACCACAACACGACCCGCTTTCTGTTGATGAGCCCCGACATCGACGAAACCCGCCGTGGCGAGAAGATGATCACCACCTTTGTCTTTGAGGTCCGCAACATCCCTGCCGCTCTTTATAAGGCAATGGGTGGTTTTGCGACCAATGGCGTGAATATGACCAAGCTTGAAAGCTATATGGTGAACGGGTCGTTCACCGCCACTCAGTTTTACGCCGACATTGAAGGTCACCCCGAGGACCCCGGCGTCAAACTGGCGCTGGAAGAACTGGGCTACTTCACGAACATGTTGAAGGTGCTTGGCGTCTATCCTGCGAGTGGCGATCGGGGTTAGGGCTACGCCCTTTACTCACCCTCAAACTGGCGAATCTGCTTCAGTCCATTCACTCTGTCTAGCGTAGGGCGGTCTTGAACCGGGCATTGGCCGACGCCCCAACACTGCGTGTTTTCCGCCAAATTTGCTGCGACAATTCGGAACATGCCGCAGACGCAGAAACCTCAAAATCTCGTTTCTTTTCAGATACCGCAGGTGCAAAGGCGGGTGTTCAGTATACCACGGTATTCCTATAAGTCATTATAATTGTTTGATTTTTTGACCCCCTGATGTCATATTTCCTTCCATCCTGGAGGGCGAGGCATGGACAAACTGAACGCTGAAGCATGGGTCGGCCGTGAGACTTCCACTGTTGGCGGCCTTTTGGAATTTAGCGCGCTTCAGGTTCACGCGACGCTCGGCGAAGGTAGCGCGCCGCATCATGGCGACGCCCTGCCCCCGCTTTGGCACTGGTGCGCCTTTCCAATTTCCGCCGCCAATGAGGATCTCAAGGCGGATGGCCATCTGCGCAGTACCGGCATTTTGCCGCCCGTACATTTGCCCCGTCGGATGTGGGCAGGTGGCGCGCTGAGGTTTCACAAGACGCTCCATGTGGGGGAACGCCTGGAACAGCGGTCCCGCGTCCGAACCGTCACTGAGAAGATGGGAAAGACCGGTCCGATGGTGCTGGTCGCGCTTGATCATGAGATTTGGGGCGAAGACGGTTTGGCCATCGAAGAGACCCAGAATATCGTCTACCTCGAAATCCCTGACAGCTATAACCCGCCAGCAAAGCAGCCTCTGCCTCAGCCCACGACTGAGCAGATCGAAACGCCGGAGACACTGCTGTTTCGGTACTCGGCCATCACGTTTAACGCGCACCGCATCCACTATGATCTGCCATACGCGCAGGAGGTCGAAAAATACCCCGGGCTGGTTGTGCACGGCCCGCTTCAAGCCTCGCTGCTGATGCGTGCTGCGATCAAACACATGAGACGCGCGCCAACGACCTTTGAGTTCCGTGGGGTCCACCCGATGTTCTCCGGTTCGCGCTGCGACATTGCCCTGTCAGAGAGCAAAGAGGGCCTGCGCCTTTGGACAGGGCAAGACGGCCATCAGTGTATGCAGGCCAGCGCCACCTGGGAGGAAACGCCATGAGTCTGCTTAGGGGAATGCGGGTTGTAGAAGGCTCGGCCTTTGTTGCCGTTCCGCTCGCAGGAATGACATTGGCCCAAATGGGGGCCGAAGTGATCCGCTTTGACCGTATTAACGGTGGGCTTGATGCAGGGCGCTGGCCACTGGCGCCTAGCGGGCAAAGTCTGTTCTGGGCAGGCATGAACAAAGGCAAGAAGTCGATCGCGGTTGATATGAAGTCCGAAGAGGGGCGCGACCTGATCACCCAGATCATCACCGCACCGGGGCCGGATGCAGGGCTTTTTCTGACAAACCTCAAGGTCCGGGGCTGGATGGACTACGAAACGCTCAGTCAGCACCGCAAAGAACTCATCATGGTAACTCTGACAGGCGACCGGCATGGACGCCCACAAGTCGACTATACTGTTAACCCGGCCTTGGGGGTCCCACATATGACGGGCCCAGAAGGCCATGAGGACCCTGTGGCAAACGCCTTGCCCGCCTGGGACCTGGTTGCGGGCAACATGTGCGTGTCGGCCCTCTTGGCGGCGGAACGTCAAAGGCTGCGCGGGGGTCACGGGCAAGAGGTTGAGTTGGCCCTCAAGGATGTAGCAGCGGCCACGCTTGGCCATCTTGGCATGATCGCGGATGCGACCCTGAGTGATGAGGACCGCGGCAAAGCCGGGAATGCGCTATATGGTGCATATGGCCAGGACTTCCTGTGTGCCGACGGTCGTCGGGTGATGGTCATCGGGTTGACCCACCGACAATGGCGAGGATTGATCTCTGCCACAGGCAAGACCGACGACATTGCCGCGCTGGAACGTCGCCTGGGCGTATCACTCGATGACGAAGGCAATCGGTGGAAGCACCGCGCCAGCATTACGGCCATCCTGACACCCTGGTTTGCGGCGCGGAAGGTTTGTGACTTCGAAGCCGACTTTAATGCAAAGGGCCTGACCTGGTCAGAGTTCCGCACTGTGCGTCAAGCACTTGAAGAAGATCCCGATCTCAGCCCGGACAACCCTCTGTTTTCCAAGGTGCATCACCCCGGTATTGGCAGTTTCCTCACCCCCGGTCACCCGGCAAGATTCAGCGCTGCTGATGGTGTTGCGCCAGCGGCCGCACCGCAACTTGGGGCCCACACCGAAGAAATTCTGGGGGATGTACTGGGACTTGGGGACGGCTCGATCGGCCATCTGTTTGACAAAGGCATTGTGGCCTCTGCCGACAGTTCCTGGCGGCGCAAGGCGGCTTAAGCGCCCCTTGCGTACCGGTCTTCCATGCCACGCGCGTATTCGGCTATGCGCTTCTTGTACTTCTTAGTCAGCGATGCTTTCGCAAGTTTAAGGGACTGAACCAGCAGGCGGGCAGATAGATTGATCGGTTTGATCTCCGTCTCGACCAGAATGCGGGTGCGGTTGCGAGACAGGGCAACCAGTTCAAACGACATCTGACCAATCAACCCTGACGACGTGCTTTCCAGCACCATCTCATTCGGCTTGTCGAAAGTGACCATTTCGATTTCAAGCTCGCGCCTGCGCCCGCGTAGGTCAAAAACAGCAGCCCAGGTCATGCCCACACCGGGCACACGCATTTCGTCCAGCCGCTGCACCTCTGCGCCGCGCCGCATGGCAGAGCGTTCAAAGCTCTCAAAATCGCACAACATGTCGAACACTGCATCAATCGGCGCTTCGACGTCTTCACGGGTGGAGAATTTCATATCACCTGCCTCTTACCTGCTCCGGGTTAATCGTTCGTGTGTTAACCCTGCGCGCAACATACACGCTTCAGTCGAGCGTGTCAGCAAGCCAATTTTCCAGTAGAAAATGAGCGATTGCCCCCTTCCGCGCAGGCAGGATCGTATCGTGATTGCCCGCAAATATCTCCATCATTTCTTCGCGACTGATCCAACGGGCGTCTTCGATCTCCACCGGATCAATGGTGATCTCGCGGCTGGTGGCGATCCCCTCACAGCCGAACATCAGCGATGCCGGAAACGGCCAGGGTTGTGACGACAGGTAGTTGACCGCGCCAACCTTCACGCCCGCCTCTTCGAACACCTCGCGGCGCACGGCGGCCTCCAGCGTCTCACCCGGTTCCACAAAACCTGCCAGCAGGGAATACATCCCCTCCGGCCATCCGGGCGAACGACCCATCAGCACCGCATTGCCGTGGGTGATCAGCATGATCACAACCGGGTCGGTGCGCGGAAAATGGGATGCGCCACAAGATGGGCAGTTGCGCTGCCATCCGGCGTGAGAAATCACGCTTCTGGCGCCGCACCTGGCACAGAACCCATGGATGTCGTGCCAGCCGATGATCGCTTTGCCGGTCGCAGCGAGTTCTGCATCGCGTGGGGTCAGCCAGGTCATGACCCGGCGCAATTCTGCAAAGACCATATCTTCGCCCAAAAGCGGATGATGCTGTTCGCTCGGGTCCAGAAAACCGCCCATCTGGGACAGGTCCTGATCCTCCGGCTCCCAGGATGACAGATCAAAAGCGAACCGCGCAGCACCGTTTTCGCGGCCCAACAGGATCGGGTCGGCTTCTGCCGCCTCCAGCACCGGATGGGTCATGGGAAGACGCGCCAAACCGGCAGGCCGGGGTCGGGAAATCAGCGGCTTGCCGCGCCAAAACAGAATGGCCCTGGCATCCGGATCCCGTCGCGCAACCGCTACAGCCTCGGCATTGCCGCGCATCTCTCCTGCGCGATCCAGCGCAGAGCCTCCAAACGTGACCTCTTCGGCATTTCTCACGGCTGCCCTCCTTGCGTTTTGGACGGTATTGCAGGCCAAGGGGTCGGTGTCCACGCAAGGTGCTGCGCTTGTATTCCAAGGGTTGATATGATCTTATACTAAACAATTAATAGTTGCATTTTTTGGAATGGGATGCGCGGGTTGCAAAGATCGATTTCAACAGGATCTGGCAGCACTCAGGAGCGTACAGCGCGATTGCGGTTGCTTGCGACAACCGACCTGCACATGCAGCTGACCGGCTTCAACTATGTCAGGGACAAACCGACTGAAACGCACGGCCTGTCGGGCCTTGCCACCCTAATCGATGAAGCACGGGCCGAGGCTGCCGCAGAAGGCAGGGCCTGCCTGCTTTTTGACAACGGGGATCTGCTTCAAGGCAATGCGATGGGGGCATTTCTGGCGAGACAAGGCCCCACGGCCGCGCACCCCGCCGCCGATTGCATGAATGCGCTGAACTATGATGCCGTTGGGTTGGGAAATCATGATTTCGATTTTGGGATCGACCATGTGAAGGGCGCAGTTGCCCAGATGAAGATGCCGGTTCTGACGTCGAACCTTACGGGCGTTGAACCCGGGCCGCTGCGCCAATCCGCGATCATCACTTGCGAGCTGCCACAAGAAGCCGAGCCATTGCGGATCGGAGTTTTGTCGATCCTGCCGCGCGAAACCGCGCGCTGGAAACGCCATGTCTTGGGAGACAGTGCAGACGTCGTGCCACCGCAGGACTGTTTGCGCACCTCAATTCCGTATCTCAAAGCACAGGGGGCTGAGCTGATCGTCGTACTGGCTCACTTGGGGATCGCTTCCGACAAAGAGGATCAGAGCGATTGCGCCTTGGCGCTGGCGCGCGTGCCTGGCGTAGACGCAATCGTGGCCGGGCATACCCATCGTCGGTTTCCTGGGCGAGATCATTCCGCACGTTCCGGGCTGCACCCCGATAAGGGCCAGCTGGAACAGGTTCCAGCCGTTATGCCCGGGCATTCAGGGTCCGATCTTGCGGTTGTGGACCTGACAATCAACAAGCGATCCGGGGAAGAGTGGCGGGTTATTGGCCACCTCAGCCGATTGCGCCGCAACACCAGTCAGGTGCCAGCCCATCCCGCAATCGTGGCGGCAGTTGCGCCAGCGCATGAAGCATTGCGGAGCCACCTTGCCGCCCCGCTTGGGCGGTTAAGCAAGCCGCAGCACAACTACTTTGCTCTTGCTGCACCAAGCGGCACAGCGGCACTGACCGCGCGGGCTGAATGGTTGAACATCAAGGCCGCTCTTGGGTCCGAAGACGGGCTCCCCTTGCTGGTCGCAAGTTATGCGCACTCTGCCGGAGGCCGGGAGGGACCGGATCAGTTCCTTAACATGGCGCGCGGCCCCGTGCTGCGCCGCCACCTTGCCGGGCTGATCCCCTATTCCAACGAACTCTGGGCCGTGAGGATTACCGGTGCGCAACTGCGTGAGCGACTGGAACACAGCGTTTCGATCTTCAGTCAGCTCAGGCCAGGTTCCACCGACGTGCCTTTGTTGCACCCAGAGAAGCCCGCGTTTGATCTTGAGACCATTTTTGGCGTGACCTATCAGGTCAACCCATGTGCAGCCGTTAGCGCGCGCATTGCAGAGCTGATGCATTGCGGCCAACCGGTGAAAGCCACGCAGGAATTTCTGTTGGTCACCAACCAGTACCGCGCGGCAGGAGGCGGCGGGTTTGCCCCGGTCGATCACGGAAACCTCGTTGTCCGTTTGCCGGAACTGGAAGAAACCTACTTCAGCCAGGCTCTGCTGGATGAGGACGCAGGCTTTGGGTGGGGCCACACACCGCCATGGACATTTGCCCCAAACCTGGGCGTCACGGCAAACATCGAAACCTCCCCCCACGCGGCGCAGCATCTTGAGGAGATTGCGCACTTTCGACCCGAAGATCTGGGCCTGACCCGGGACGGCTTTCTGCGATTGCGCCTGTCGCTCTGACACTTGCACCCGCCCAAGCAGCGGCTTATATCGGCGGTCGAGAGGTTGGTGCGGGCAGGCGCCTCGCCAACCTGGTCAGGTCCGGAAGGAAGCAGCCACAACGAGTCCCGCTTGGGTCGTTATCAATCTCTCACCTTAGTGTAGCGCGCGAAGCGCGATGCACGTCACCGCGACAGTGCCTTCGCGCAGCGAAGGTCACGAGAGCGGACGGTATCTCCCCTCACTCCCCCAAAATATCATCCCATAGCGCCTTGTTCCGCCGCGCAAAGGCACCTGTGTGCCCAACCTTGCCCAACCCGCGGGCCTTTGGATCAATACGCAAGACCTCAACGCGCCCGGCGGCGAAGCCCTGTCCCAGTTTCTCAACACAATGCGGCGGGATGGTATCATCATCCTCAAAAGCCAGCAGCTTTACCGGGGGTCTGTCCGTCGCCCACTCGGGCAGCGGCAGTCGGTTTCCCAAATCAGCCGCATAGAAGTCCCGCGACGTGCACCAACGCCGCCACTGCCAATAGGCGGAGGCCGGCAGGTCTTCGCCAAACCGCAACGCGCGGCCGGGCAGGTAGCCCATCAGCGCCGTCGCCAAGGGGCCGATGCCGTGCCAAAACCACATCGCGAGACCTCGGTAGGGCCAGGGGTGATCGCTGGTGTGCACAATGCCGCTGGCCACACCGGTGATACGCTCAACCCCGTCAAAGTCCCGCTGCATTGGGGTCAGCATGGCCCCAAGCGAATGCCCGATGACCCATTGCGGCAGGCCAGGATAGCGCTGGCGCATGGTCGCGCGCACGGCCTGAGTGTCTCGCACGCCCCAATCGGCCATATCCGCCTTGGCATGCCGTAGCGAGCCGCGCAGAGACAAACCGGTATCGCGATAATCATAGGTCAGCACGACCACGCCCCGCTGATCCGCCGCCCAGCGCGCGAAGTGGCTGTAGAACCCCTGCGGTACGCCTGTTGCGCTGTTGAGGATGACAATTGCGCGCGGTGGACCAGCAGGTTCAAAGAGCGTGCCGATCAGCTCGGCCCCGTCCGGGGTCTTGATCACCGTGCGACGCTCACGCACCGAGGTTTGAGACATATCCATAACATGCTCCTGTAGACCATTTGGTCTAATCACCTCTTGTCTGGACCAATTGGTCTAATTGTGTCAAGCCTCTTTCATGAGCACCGCAAGACCAGCCCCTCCGGCCCTGCCGACCAAAGACCGCCTGATCCACGCTGCAGCCCGGCTGTTTCACACCCAGGGCTACAACGGTGTGGGCATGAACGAGATCCTAGCCGAAGCCAAAGCGCCCAAGGGGTCGCTCTATCATCATTTCCCAAACGGCAAATCCGACCTTGCACTCGCCGCCGCGACGATGGCCTCAGACGGGATGTTGCGGGTGATTGCCGCCAGCTTTGCGGAGGCCAACACCTTCAAGGACGGGGCCACGACGCTGTGCTTCAAGCTCGCCAAGCTTTTTGACAAATCCGGCCATTGGGCCGGGTGCCCGGTCTCTGCCACGCTGTTTCAGGATGCCGCAAATCAGGAATTCCGCGCGCAGGCAGATCATTTCTACAACGGCTGGATCACGGAGGTCGAAGACCACGCAGACCGCTTTGGTCTGTCCCGCGAGGAAGCGACCCGCAAGGCCGAGCATCTGTTCATGCTGATACAGGGGGCCTGGCAGTTGGCCCGGGCGCGCCACTCTTCTGACGTTCTGCGAAACATCCCGCAGTACCTCTAAAGCTGCTGCGTTGCGAAGGTGTCGCAGTCTCCGACATGGCCGCTTTCAAACCCACGCGCGAACCAGCGTTCCCGCTGATCTGATGTGCCATGGGTGAACGTATGCGGTTGCGGCACGCGGCCCGCCTGCCGTTGCAAGTGGTCATCGCCTATCTTTCGCGCTGCATTCAGCGCTTCGGCCAGATCGCCTCGCTCCATCAGACCCCGCACGTTGGCCGCCCAGATGCCTGAGAAGCAATCGGCCATCAGCTCCAACCGGACCGTCAGCGCGTTTGCATCGACCTGGGACGATTGCTGCCTTGCTGCGTTGACCTTCGGCAAGATGCCTAATTCGTTCTGCACATGATGCGCCACCTCATGGGCGATCACGTAAGCAGCTGCAAAGTCGCCCCCTGCGCCCATACGCTGGTCGAGCATGGTGAAGAAACTGGTATCGAGATAGGCCTTTTCATCAGCCGGACAGTAGAATGGCCCCGTCGCACCATTTGCCCCACCGCAGGGGCTTTGGGTGACACCGGAAAAGACGACCAGGGTGGGCGGGGTATACTCACGGTCCAATTGTTCGCGAAAGATCTGGGTCCAGACGTCCTCTGTCGTGGCCAGCACCTGAGCAGAGAACTCCGTCGCCCGAGCGTCAGCTTCGGTCATAGGGGCGGACTGCTGGGTCTGCGGCAAACCGCCCTGCCCCTGCAACAGCGCGCTGGTATCGATGCCGGTGAAGTAGCCAATCGCCAGAACAATAAGCACACCGACCAGACCAAACCCCCCGGCCTTGCCGCCGCTGCCGCGTCGTCCACCGCCGCGAACCTCAACATTCTTGCTGCGCCGGATACCTCTTAGCCGCATGTCGTCCCCCCTGCGAATGGAAGAGAACCTAGCCAATCTGTCAGTTGCCGCCAAGTCCGCCGCTTGGACGGTTTACGCCACGCAACCCAATGCCTAACCTTGGGTGTCTGACGAATCCCGACCCAAGGCCGCCCATGTCCGAACCAGAAGCCTACCGCGTCCTCGCACGCAAATACCGGCCAGAAACCTTTGCCGATCTGGTGGGTCAAGACGCGATGGTGCGTACGCTGAAGAACGCGTTTGAGGCCGACCGGATTGCGCAGGCCTTCATCATGACGGGCATCCGCGGCACCGGTAAAACCACAACCGCGCGTATCATCGCCAAAGGCATGAACTGCATTGGTGAGGATGGTCAGGGCGGCCCGACGACCGAGCCTTGCGGCAAATGCGAACACTGCCTGGCGATCATGGAAGGCCGCCATGTGGACGTGATGGAGATGGACGCGGCCTCCAACACCGGGGTCGCCAACATCCGCGAAATCATCGACAGCGTGCACTACCGCGCGGCCTCTGCCCGCTACAAAGTCTATATCATCGACGAAGTGCACATGCTGTCCACGGGGGCCTTCAACGCGCTTTTGAAGACGCTGGAAGAGCCGCCCGAGCACGTCAAATTCATCTTTGCCACCACCGAAATCCGCAAGGTGCCGGTGACGGTCCTGTCCCGCTGCCAGCGCTTTGACCTGCGCCGCATTGAGCCTGAAGTGATGATCGCGCTGATGCGCAAGATCGCGGATACCGAAGGGGCGCAGATTGCAGAGGATGCTTTGGCGCTGATCACCCGCGCGGCTGAAGGGTCGGCACGTGATGCAACGTCCTTGCTCGATCAGGCAATCAGCCATGGCGCGGGCGAAACAACAGCCGATCAGGTCCGCGCTATGCTGGGCTTGGCGGACCGGGGCCGCGTGCTCGACCTCTTTGACATGATCCTCAAAGGCGACGCGGCCGGGGCTTTGACAGAGCTGTCGGGCCAATACGCCGACGGGGCAGACCCGATGGCGATCCTGCGCGATCTGGCTGAAATCACCCATTGGGTGTCTGTGGTGAAAATCACGCCGGAAGCTGCCGAAGACCCCACCGTTTCGCCAGAGGAACGCAACCGCGGCACCGCGATGGCCGATGCGTTGCCCATGCGGGTCCTGACCCGCCTGTGGCAAATGCTGCTGAAGGCCCTGGACGAAGTGGGAAGCGCGCCCAACGCAATGATGGCTGCTGAGATGGCGATCATTCGTCTCACCCATGTGGCGGACCTGCCCAGCCCCGAAGAACTGGTGCGCAAACTGCAAAAGAGCACCCCGCCACCCGCACCGCCGCCCACAGGCGGTGGCATGCAAGGCGGGTCCACCGGGGCGCAGGCCGTGGCGGCCGCACAAACCCGCATGGCCAACAACCCCACCGCCTCCGGCCAGACGACGGCGCTGGCGCGGGACGCGGAGGAGGCTCTGGCGCGCTTTCCCACCTTCGAGCATGTGGTCGAGCTGATCCGTGCAAACCGCGACGTGAAGCTACTGGTCGAGGTGGAAACCACCCTGCGCCTTGCCGCCTACCAGCCCGGTCGCATCGAATTCACACCGACGGATAAGGCTCCAGCGGATTTGGCGCAGCGTCTTGGCCACCGGCTGCAAAGCTGGACTGGCAACCGCTGGGCCGTGACCATCGTGAATGGCGCGGAGACTGAAACGATTGCCGAGGTGCGCGACGCCAAGGAGCTGTCTCTGAAATCTCAGGCGCAGGACCACCCGCTGATGCAGGCGGTGTTGGCGACCTTCCCGGGTGCCAAGATTATCGCCATCCGAACCCCCGAACAAATCGCCGCCGAAGCGGTAGAAGAGGCCCTGCCGGAAGTCGAGGACGAATGGGACCCCTTCGAGGAGGATTGATCCTATCGCTGTTTGCCAGCCCTGCTGCGGCAGAGGTCTGCGACAGGCTGCACCCCAGCTGGGACGGCGCACCTGCGACTGCAATGACAGAGGCGGTAGCGCTTTTCCTATCGCCCATCGGTCTGGTGTTGCTGGTCGCCACGGCCCTTGCGATCCGGTTCAAATCGGTTTGGGGCGGGTTGGCTGCGGTGGTGTGCTGGACCGTATTTGTGACCTTCGTGGTGCAATACGACCCCGGCAATCTGCGGCAAATGGGCATGGCAGAGGGATGCGTGGGCGAGCCGACCTTGTTCATTGTGCTCACGATTGCAATATGTGTCGGGACGATCCTCATGACCGCGCCCCGCAGCGCGACCAAAACATAACGGAGAACGATATGCTCAAAGGACTTGGCGCGCTTGGCGATATGGCCGGGATGATGAAAAAGGCGCAGGAAATGCAGGGCAAGATGGCCCAGATGCAGGACGACATGGCCAACATCATGGTCACTGGCGAAAGCGGCGCAGGCCTGGTCAAGGCCGTGGCCTCTGCTAAGGGCGACCTCAAGTCGCTCGACATCGACCCGTCGATCTTCAATGGCGACGACAAGGAAGTCGTCGAGGACCTGATCCTTGCCGCCATCAAGGACGCCCAGACCAAGGCGGCCGAACGGTCCCAGGAAGAGATGAAGAAGCTCACAGAGGGCCTCGGCCTGCCAGCCGACATGAAGCTTCCGTTCTGAGGGCGCGTCCTCTCATAGGCGCGGTGCTGGCCACCTGCATTGCACTGCCTGCGGTGGCGCAGGACTGGGTAACAAGAGAGCTGTGCGCCGTAACGGATGCGGGCATCGACTCTGCTGCACTGACCGATGCTCTGCTGTCCGAGTTACAACCCAAGGCGGATCAGATCGCAAACGGCGTTGGCCGCTTTTGGCGCATTGAGAGCCCCACAGGTGCCGTGTCCCACCTTTGGGGGACGTTCCATTCCTCTAATCCGCTGATCCTGGATCTGCCTGATGCGGTCGAACAGGCGATTGCGGATGCCCGCGTGGTGGCGCTTGAGATCGACCCCATCCGCCCCAACCGCGCCGCCATCAAGGAAGATCTCGCCTACACAGGATTGTTGCGCCAAGGCGGCTCCGCGACATGGCAATTTCAGCCCGAGAACACAGGCATTCCAGCCGAAATCATCGCCCGCGTCCGTGAACGAACCGAGGCCATGGGCTGGGGGGCGGAAGCACCGGATTACCTGACGCTTGGCGGTTTGGCCAACCTGCTGCTCTACGACGCCTGCGAGGATTTCGTGAACGGCGTGATCCCCATTCAGGACAGCCGCATCCAGATGCTTGGCATGATCGCGGGGGCGGAAACGCTTGGGCTTGAACCTGTGGATGCCTTTGTGGAGCATCTTAATGCCCCTGCCAACCGGCGAACCGCATTGTCATTGATCACACTCTACGGCAGCTATCTTGAACCTGCCCCCGGGCTGCGCCAGACCTATTTTTCGCTCTATCTGCAAGGCCGGGTCGGCCTGATGATGGCCTTTGAAGAGAACTACGTCGCCACGCAGTGGGGCGAAGATGGCCTAACTCACCTTGACCGAACAGATGCCTTCATGCTCGACAAGCGCAACCTCGACTTTTTGGCAACCGCCCTGCCAGAGCTTGAACAGGGTGGCGTGTTCATGGCGGTCGGAGCCTATCACTTGCCGGGTCCTGGAGGCATGGTCGCGCTGCTGCGTAAGGCGGGGTATACCCTGACCCGCATGCCCCTGCCCGGAGAGGCCTCATGAGTTCCACCCGCGAGATTGATGCGCTGATCGAGATGATGGCGAAACTGCCCGGCCTTGGCCCGCGCTCTGCCCGCCGCGCGGTGCTGCACCTAATCCGCAAGAGGGCGCTGCAGCTGACGCCTCTGGCCGACTTGATGCAAACCGTCGCTGCGACGGCGCGCGAATGCCTGAACTGCGGCAACATCGGCACGGCAGATGTCTGTGACATCTGCACGTCGGAGAAACGCGCAAATGGCGAGATTTGCGTGGTGGAGGACGTGGCCGATTTGTGGGCGATGGAGCGCGCGGGTGTGTTTAAGGGGCGCTATCATGTGTTGGGCGGGACCTTGTCGGCGCTGGACGCCATCGGCCCGCAAGAGCTGCGCATTCCTCGGCTGCTGGACCGCGTGGCGAGCGAGGGGATCACCGAGGTGATCCTTGCCCTTAGTGCCACCATCGACGGTCAGACCACAGCGCACTACATCGCGGATCAGCTGGACGGTCAGGTGCAGCTAACGTCACTGGCACAGGGCGTGCCCATCGGCGGGGAGCTGGACTACCTCGACGATGGTACAATCACAGCGGCCATGCGCGCACGCAAGCAGCTCTGATGTAGGGTGGGTGACACGCCCCCCTTACGCGTTTGGTCAACCCCGTAAGTCGGGCCTCTTGGCCCGACCCGGGGCGGGCGATACGCCCGCCTTACGAGAAAGGCGTATCTCGTAAGGGGGGCGTGTCGCCCACCCACCCCTGTCAATCATCCTCACCCAGCTTCGGCGCAGGACGGTGCAGTGCCAGCTCCGCGTCAGAAAACCGGAAGGGTGAGCGCAGCCCCGGCACACCGTCCAATTCAATCTGCATCCCCCGCGCCACGACTTGCGGGTCGGCCATGACATCCGCCAGATCATTGATCGGCCCGGCGGGCACGTTGTTGGCCTCACACGCCGCAAGCAGATCATCGCGGGTGCGCTGTGATGTGGCCTCGTTCAGCCGCCGGATCATCTCCGGCCTGTTGGCTACGCGATCTGCATTCTTGGCGTAGTCGGACGAAACGGCCATGTCCTCCAATCCCAAGAGCCGACACAGCCGTTGATACTGGCCATCATTACCTGTCGCGATGATCAGATGGCCGTCGCTGGACTGAAAGACCTCATAGGGCGTCAGATTCGGGTGCGCGTTGCCCATACGGCCTGGCGCACTACCCGTGGTCAGGTAGTTCATCGCCTGATTGCCCATAATGGCCACCGCCGAATCGAGCAGCGCCATATCGATGTGTTGCCCGCGCCCGGTTTCGCCTCGCTGATGAACCGCCGCCAGAATGGCGGTCGTCGCATAGATGCCCGTAAAGATATCCGTGATCGCCATCCCTGATTTTTGCGGCTGGCGGTCGGGCTCTCCGGTGATCGACATCAGCCCGGACATGCCTTGAATGATGAAGTCATACCCCGCCCGGTGGGCATAGGGCCCGGTGTGACCAAAGCCGGTGATGGAGCAATAGATCAAATGCGGGAATTCGTTACGCAAGCTGTCGTAGTCCAGCCCATACTTCGCCAGACCGCCGGTCTTGAAGTTCTCGATCAAGATGTCGGCATCCGCTAGCAAAGCCTTCAGCTTCGCGACCCCTTTGGCCGTGCGAAAATCCACGACAACCGAGGCTTTGCCCCGATTGGTAGAGTGGAAGTAAGAGGCCGAAACATCCTCGTCCCGCGTCACAAAGGGCGGTCCCCATTGGCGCGTGTCATCGCCTGCGGGGCTTTCGACCTTGATCACCTCTGCACCAAGATCGCTTAAAGTCTGACCGGCCCAGGGACCTGCCAGGACCCGGGCCATCTCAATCACTTTCAGGCCGGCAAGTGGGGCGGCCATCAGATGCCGAGCTTTGCGTCCAGAATGTCGGCGAACTCGGCGTAAGGCATGTTCGAATGAAGCTCCCCGTCGATCACGAAAGACGGCGTGGCCCGGATGCCATCCGCTTTTGCGTTTTGCTCGTACACGGCGACCATGGCCTCAGCCATCGGGATGTCGTTCAGACAGGTGCCAACCTGCTCCTGGCTGAGCCCTGCGTCCATGCCGATACGGGCCAGACTGGCCAGAACTTCATCAGCCGATCCGCCCCTGGCCCAGGTGCCTTGCTGGACATAAATCCGATCAGAAATGTCAAAGTAGCTTGTCGCCCCACCGCAGCGCGCCACCATGCCTGCCCACAGACCCACCCGGTCGAAATAGACCTCGCGGTAGATGAACCGAACCTTGCCCGTGTCAATGTAGTTCGCCTTGAGCTGCTGAAACGGGCCGGTGTGGAAATTGGCACAGTGCGGGCAGGTGAATGAACCGTACTCAATCACTGTCACGGGCGCGTCGGGGCTGCCCATGACCATTTCCTTCACGCGGGAGGTATCGACCTGCGCTGTCTGTGCAAAAGCCTTCGGTCCGGACACCATGCCAAGCCCAAGCGCGCCAAGCCCACCCCGTATCAGTTCCCTGCGTTTCATCGGCGCGTCCTTTCTCCGGGTTAGGCCAAGCCGCAAGCATACCAGCAATCAGTTGCCCATCGCGGCGTCGATCAGGCCTTTCATATCATCATAGGACATATTGCGATATCTGGTACCGTTTATGACGAAGCTCGGCGTGGATTCGATACCGTCCGCAGCCATGTTGGCTTCTTGCCACTTGGTCAGGTTCTCGGCCTTGTCGGCATCCGCCATGCAGGCATCCAGCGTCGCGCCATCAAGCCCGGCCAGACGCCCGATCTTGCCCAGCGCATCCGCGATCTCTGCCGGGCCGCCCGCCCGCGCCCAGCCCTGTTGGTCCTTGTAGATCAGGTCAGAGACGCCAAAGAACTTGTCGGCCCCGCCACAGCGCGCCACCATCGACGCCCACAGACCAGGACGATCAAAATAGACCTCGCGATAGACAAAGTTGATCTTGCCCGTATCGATGTAGTCCTTTTTCAGCTGCTGGTAGTTGCCCGCGTGGAAACTGGCGCAGTGCGGGCAGGTGTAGGAGGCGTACTCAATCACCGTGACCGGCGCATCGGCATTGCCAAGCGTCATCTCAGTCAACCCAAATTCAGTTGCCGTCTCTTCAAAGGTATAATCCGCCCCAGTCGGTGAGGCACCCTGAGACGTATAGTACCAGCCACCCAGGCCCAGGACGGCTACAATCACCGCAATCGCAAGTGTTCGCGTCATCAGATATCCCTCTTGTCGCGTTTCGATTTGTTCAACACATTCTCGCCCAGACGTGCAAGCGCATCCCGCAGACCTTCATCTGAAACGGCCCCTGCCGTCGCTGCCGCCTTTTGCCGCAGCGCGGGGTCAGGGGGCGCGGGGGGCGCTGGTTTCTTGTGGCCAAAGGCGACCTGACCTTCGGCGAATCCGGTGGGGGCCGTCTGGGTGATGCGAATGCGGCTGATGGCGTTGTAGCCATAGACCGAATTGACCCTTTCGCGCAGCTTCTCGCGCTGCATTTCCAGCATCGGGGCCTGCGCGCCCGTTGTCAGCAGGGTCAACGTCGCCCCCATACCGCCCCGGCCATAGCTGATCTCGACCGGGTGGCAAATGTCCGCCGTGTCCTGACCTGCGATCTCGGCCCATTGGGTCAGCAGCCGCGACTGCGAAAAACCGCGCGTCTCAGATGCCGCACGGATCTGACGCGACAGCAGGCTGTCGGTGCGCTGAAACCCTTTTGTACTGGCACGCCGCTGCGGCATCACTATCTTCCCCGGAAAGCTGCCCCTAACATAACGGCCCCACACGGTGCCACCACCCCTACTGTTAACGGAGAGTTAAAGTTTGCGTGATCCCGAGCTCTCTGACGTGCTGTTGGACTGGTACGACGTCCACGCCCGCAAAATGCCATGGCGCGTGAGCCCGCAAGACCGCAAACGCGGCGTGCGCCCGGACCCTTACGCGGTCTGGATGAGCGAGATCATGCTGCAGCAGACAACGGTCGTGACTGTGCGCGACTACTTTCAGCGTTTCATCGCGCGGTGGCCAACCGTGCGCGATCTTGCAGCTGCCGAAGATGCTGCGGTGATGGCCGAATGGGCGGGGCTTGGGTACTACGCGCGGGCACGGAACCTGCTGAAGTGTGCGCGGACAGTAGTGGCAGACCATGGCGGTGTCTTCCCCGCCGACCACGACGCCTTGCTGAAACTGCCGGGCATTGGCCCCTACACAGCGGCGGCCGTGTCTTCCATCGCGTTTGACCTGCCGCATACGGTGCTTGATGGAAACGTGGAACGTGTCATGGCGCGGCTGCGTGACATCCACACGCCCCTGCCCGCCGCCAAACCGGAGCTCATGGCAGAGGCCACGGCACTCACCCCTACCAAGCGGCCCGGGGATTATGCGCAGGCGGTGATGGACCTTGGCGCCACCATCTGCACGCCGAAATCCCCCGCCTGCGGCATCTGCCCCTGGCGCACGCCCTGTGCCGCGCGCAAAACAGGCACCGCGCCCGATTTGCCAATGAAAACGCCCAAGAAGGCCAAACCGACCCGGCACGGGACAGTTTATCTGGCGCGACGCAAGGATGGGGCGTGGCTGCTGGAAACGCGGCCTGAAAAGGGCTTGTTGGGCGGGATGCTAGGGTGGCCTGGGTCGGACTGGGTCGAGATCTCCAACCCATGCCCCGCAGGTACGCCGCCTGTGCGCGCAGAATGGCACACTTTACCCGGCGAAGTTCGCCATACCTTCACCCACTTCCACCTGGTCCTGACTGTCAAAACCGCCGAAGTCGACGGCGGCACAACGCCAAATCAGGGCCTGTTTCGAACCAGAGCCGAATTCGGCCCATCTGACCTGCCAACTGTGATGCGCAAAGCCTTCGATCTTGCGCGGAAATAGCGCAGCGTCACGCCTTTGTGGGGTCACATTTCTGCGGTAGGCTACGTCAAAGAGCTTGCTGAGGTCGGACATGAGCAGTCAAACCATCGCCCCGAGTGAACTTGCGCGGTTTTCGCGCGCGGCGCCCTTCTGGATGTCGCTGGCGCTGATCCCGCTGGCATGGATTGTGGCAATAACCGGCGGCTGGTCCATCGCGCTGTTGCCGCTTGTCACCTGGTTCCTGTTTTCACTGTTGGATCAGGCCATTGGCCTCAATCTGGAGAATGCTGATCTGGAGGCCACTGACGATGACATGTACTGGTACCGCATGGTCACACTGATCTGGGTACCGCTGCAGTTCATGACTGTTTTTGGCCTGATCTGGTACGCCACTCGCGCCGATCATCTGGGCGGGTGGGAGCTGGTCTTCCTCTTCTTTGGCGTAGGCGTTTTCACGGGCACCGTCGGGATCAATTACAGCCACGAATTGATGCACCAGAAAAACAAGCTGGAACGCTGGTTGGCTGACATCCTGCTGGCCATGGTGCTTTATTCGCACTTCCGGTCGGAACACCTGCTGGTGCATCACCGCTATGTAGCAACCCCCCGTGACCCAGTGACAGCGCGCTATAACGAAGGGTTTCACCGCTACTATCCCCGTGTGCTGTGGCAGTGCCTTCGTTCCGCCTTCAGGGCCGAAGCGCAGATGCTGGCACGCAAAGACCTGCCTTGGACGGACAGGTCCAACCCGTTTTGGCGTTACTGGGCGCTGCAAGTGGGCTTTGCCCTGCTGGCGATCTTGCTGGGCGGTTGGGTCGGACTGGGCCTGTTTGCGATGCAGGCTGGCACTGCGATCTGGCAGCTGGAGCTGGTAAACTACATCGAACATTACGGCCTGACCCGCAAACATCTGGGGGACGGCAAGTACGAACACGTCCAGCCGAAACACTCGTGGAATGCCGCGCACAAGGCGTCGAACTGGCTGTTGATCAACCTGCAGAGACACTCCGATCATCACTATAAGCCCGACCGCCGCTTTCCTGTGCTGCAGACCTATGGCCCGGACGAGGCCCCGCAGCTGCCCTTTGGCTATCCGGTCATGACCATGCTGGCCATGTGCCCGCCGCTCTGGCGGCGTTACATGAATCCGAAAGTGCGGCGCTGGCGCGCGATGTATTACCCGGAGATCACGGATTGGACGGACTACAATCGGCGCACCACGCCGATGCCCCGCTGATCACGCAATCTTAAGCATTGTGTGCGACCACACCACTGTCTGATGTGGACGAGGGGTTATGCGCAATCAAGTGTCGACACATGTACCAAAGCACAGGGGCCATTGCCTGATTGTCGAAGACAGCCTTTTCGACAGCGAAAAGATGACACGCGTGGTCAGCCAATCGAACAAGGCAATGGGCGTGCGCGTCGCCGCAACCCTGCAGGCTGCACGCGAAATGCTGGCGGAAGCGGCACCGGCCTTCATCCTGCTGGACAACAATTTGCCGGACGGGCTGGGTGCGAATTTCGCGCTCGAACTCGCGCGCGATGAACGCCTGTCAAACATCCCCGTGGTGATGGTCAGCGATTGGCCCTCGCCTTTCATGTGGGAAAAGGCGCAATCAGCGGGTGTGCTCTATGTCGTTGACAAGGCCGGGTTTGATGCGCGCTACGTGCATGCGGCAATGCGGGCAACGCGAGGAAGGTCGGGACGGCTGAACTAAAGTGACGGGACAAACGGCGCAGTTGTTTTCCGGGTTTGCAAGATGGGGCCTTCGGGCCCGAAACGTTTCTAGGTTACTCGGAGTACATAGTTGTATGTGTGCCCGCTTGATCGGAGAGTGCGCCGGGGTATTTGTGATTCAAGTCGATCCCAAAACGCACTAGGTTGGCAAGCGGAGGACCCGCAGATGCCTTACTCACCGACCCATATCATTGATAGCATTGACACAATCCGCGCGCTTCAACCGAACCTGCACCCGACCCAGCCCGCCAAGATACTCGATCACATTGACGACCTCTGCCGCCTCTGGATTGAACGCAGTACTTTTCTGACCTTGGCAACCTACGGCGCAGATGGATCAGTTGATGTGTCACCCAAGGGCGATCCGGCGGGCTTTGTACGTGTGCTCGATCCTCACACGCTGGCGATCCCGGACCGCCCCGGGAACCACCGCTTTGACAGCTTCGAAAACATCCTTGAGACAGGCCGCATCGGGCTGGTGTTTCTGGTACCCAATCGCAACGAGGTTGTCCGCGTGAACGGCACCGCCCAGGTCATTCAGGACCCCGACCTGCTGCCCACGATGGCAATCAAAGGTCGCGTGCCTGAACTCGCCATTCTGGTGCGGGTGGAGGAAGCGTTCTACCACTGCGGCAAAGCGATCATCCGGTCTCGCCTCTGGTTCCCGGATCAGGCTGGATCGACCGAAGGTTTGCCAACCTACGCCGAAGCGCTCAAAGCCCACGCGCAGGTTGATCTGTCGCTGGAAGACATCGCAGAGCGGATGGCGCATAACGACGCCAACCGGCTCTATGACGAATAGCCTCAGATGGGCAGGTGGCCCGTCTTGACGTAGATCAGGCAGCCTTCATCCGACCACGGGTTGTGTCGCGACATATGCGGGCTGCGCAGCCATGACCCGGCTGGGTAATCACCGTGCTCGTCCTGAAACGTACCTTCGATCACAAAAATCTCTTCCCCGCCCCAATGAGCGTGATCGGCGAACTTCGTTCCTGGTGCCCAGCGCACCAATGCCACGTTTTCTCCTTCAACCGAATGCAGCGGTAAGACGCTCAGCCCCGGGCGAGAGCCGGGGAAGAAGTCGGCGGCCCCTGTGTCGATGACCTTTTGCTCCGTGTCCGCCTCATCAAACTGGTGCAGTTTCACAAGGATCGTTGCCCCTTCCGGTCCGATGTGCGGCGTATGGGACGTGCCAATCGGATTGCGCACATAGGTGCCCGGGCCATAGTCGCCGTGTTCATCCGAAAACACACCCTCAAGCACCAGATACTCCTCACCGCCACCGTGGGTATGGGCGTCGAACTGGCTGTTTGGGGCAAAACGCACGATGGTTGTCGCCCGCGCGACCTCATCCCCGATCCGGTCCAACATCATGCGATCCACACCCGCCGCAGGAGAAGCGACCCAGTTGTAATCCTCAGGCCGCACCACAACACGTTGGGAAAAGTCGTCATTCAATCGCATGTCAGGTCTCCTCTAAGATCAGCCGCCCCCGCAGGAGCGCTGTTGCATGGTGGAAAGGTTCGGTACTGCCCTCCGCGCGCGCGACAAGTTGCGCGCCTTCGACGAGGGCAAGGCATTGGCGCGCTTCGGCCACTTCGTCAGCCACATTACGGATGGTGCCGTCGCGTTTGCCCTGCACAAAGACACCATGCAGCCAGGCCATGTTGGTCTGATTAAAGGCATCAAGCGCCTCGGCGGTGTTATCCGGCAAGCCCGTCCGGCTACCCGTCAAGGACACACAAAGACAAACCTGTTCGCCTTTGCCTAACGCGTTTGCATAGGCTTCCAGATAGGTCGCCAGACGGTCCGCCGCGGTGCCCTCCATCGGCAAAGCATCAAGAAAGGTCTGCGCGTAGCGCTGCAATGTCGCCTGCACCAGGTCGGCCTTGGTCGGGAAATGATAGTGCACGCTGGCTTTCTTGATCTCCAACGCGTGGGCGAGATCAGCAAAGCTGAACGCATCCATGCCCCGCGTGCGAACCAGGGCCTCTGCATGATTAAGAAGGGCTGTTTTCGTATCCATGCCTACCAACTAGTAGGTAGCCAGCAATTTCGCAACCCCCTTTGACAAAAAAGACCCCGCGGCATGCGCGGGGTCAAGTTTAGTGCCTATTATAGGCGGACCTCCATGGGGTGAAGGCCGCAGGCACCGGCGGTGTCTGTTGAAACTTTAGTTTGCCATCTCAGCCCGGATTTGCTGACGCAGAAGGTCGATGGGCACTTTCTTGCCCTCCTTCTTGAAGCACCAGTAGGTCCAACCGTTGCAGGACGGCGCGTTTTCGCAAGCGGCGCCCACCTGGTGGATCGACCCACGGGCATCTGCCCCGATCAGCGACCCATCAGCGCGCACCTTGGCCTTGTGGCGTCCGTTCATGGAATAGAGCTCTTCGCCCGGGCGCAGCATGCCGCGTTCGACCAACTGGCCAAATGGCACGCGCGGCTCAGCGCGCTTGGAGGTCGTGGTTTGCAGCGCCTCACGGTCGAACTTGCGCACGCGAGAGATACGTTTGGCAGCCACCTTGCGATAGGCTTCTTCGCGCTCGATCCCGATAAATTCGCGGCCCAGCATTTTGGCGACAGCACCGGTCGTGCCTGTGCCAAAGAAGGGGTCCAGCACCACATCACCCGGGTTGGTGGATCCCACAAGAACGCGGTGTAGCAGGCTTTCGGGTTTCTGCGTCGGATGCGCCTTTTCGCCCGCTTCGTCTTTGAGCCGCTCATGGCCCGTACAGATGGGCAGAACCCAGTCACTGCGCATCTGGATGCCTTCATTCAGCGCTTTCAGCGCTTCGTAGTTGAAGGTGTATTTGCTGTTCTCGTCCTTGCCTGCCCAGATCATCGTCTCATGAGCATTGGTGAACCGCTTGCCCCGGAAGTTGGGCATGGGGTTGGACTTGCGCCAGACCACATCGTTGAGAATCCAGTAGCCCTGATTCTGCAGTTCCGCCCCTACGCGGAAGATGTTGTGGTAGCTGCCGATCACCCAGATCGCACCGTTGGGCTTCAGCAGACGGCGCGCCGCCTTCAGCCAACCACGCGTGAACTGATCATAAACCTTGAAGCTGTCGAACTGGTCCCAGGCATCGTCAACGGCATCCACCTTGGAATTGTCCGGGCGATGCAGATCGCCTTTCAGCTGCAGGTTATAAGGCGGATCGGCAAAGATCAGATCAACACTGCCCTCGGGCAGGCTGTTCATCACATCTATGCAGTCCCCCGCAAGGATTTCGTTCAAGGGAAGCGCGGTTGCGCCCTTTGTCATGGTCTTCATCTAAACTGCCTCTGTCCCCGGTGCATTTGCACTCGTTGGTTGAGGCCTAGTCTGAGTCACCACGATTCGCGGGTCAATTTCTTTTTTGAATCAATGTGTTGAGAAAAAACCTTGTCACAACATGTTGTGGATGGGCTTGAACGAACGTCTATGGTGTGGGGTCACCCCGAGATTTCGAAGCGCCTCCATGTGGCTTTTTGA
Organism: uncultured Sulfitobacter sp.; assembly: GCA_963422245.2. Lineage (GTDB taxonomy): Bacteria > Pseudomonadota > Alphaproteobacteria > Rhodobacterales > Rhodobacteraceae > Sulfitobacter. The sequence goes on from CAXMWW010000022.1 coordinate 506,997, forward strand.
TCCATAACCTGCGTTCGTTTCCCAGCCGTATCCGGGGTGCTGTTGCGCAAGGGACAACATGACATAATCTCGACAGATTTTGGCCACAATTGAGGCGGCAGAAATGGACACCGAACGGGCGTCCCCCTTCACAATTGCCTTCGCAGGGAGCGTCAGATCACGCGGGATCATGTTCCCATCGATAAGCGCGTAGTCTGCAGGCGTTTTCAGCCCCTCAAGCGCGCGGACCATAGCAAGGTGAGAGGCGCGCAGGATGTTGAGTTCGTCAATCTCTTCCACGGAGGCGTGCGCTATTGAGACATCCGCAACCGCCATGATCTGATCCCGCAACACTTCGCGGCGCTTCTTGGTGAGTTTCTTGGAATCGTTCAGCCCCTCGGGAATACGCCTGGGCTCCAGCACCACAGCGGCTGCTGTCACGGGCCCTGCCAAGGGACCTCGGCCCACTTCGTCGACCCCGGCGATACGGCCAAAGCCCCTGCCTTGCGCAGCCTGTTCAAAGGAGTAATCCGGTCCCATGCCCCCTGATCAATCAAGACAGCCCGGACCGCAAGGCCCGGGCTGCAACCCAATCACCACTTACGTACCGCTCGAAATCAAAGGGGAGGAGAAAGATGCCCGAACATCTTCCCCCTCCAGTTGCCCGTGGGACAGGGACTTGCCCCCCGGGGATCGGCCCGCCTTAGTGGCGTGCCAAACGGTAACCATGGTTGCGCATACAGCGCGCTTCGTAAGCAAGGCGGGGACCACGATTGCCTCGCACGCGGATCAGGCAGCTTTCTGGCAGGCGGTTTGCGTGGCGGAAATGTCTTTGGAGACAACGTACGCCAAATCCACGGTACACCCCGCGACGGCTGTCAAAGGCGCGGAAACAACGTGGTGGAAGCAGCTTTCGATTGGTGCGATCCACGCGCCGCGGCAAGGGTCGGGGTTCCAATACACGCGGTTCACGGCGGGTTACCTCTCGGTCGTCCTTGCGGTCCTTGATGACCTTCGCAATCACGGCCACACCAAGAATGGCGGCCAATGCGCGAGCGACGTCATCCTCGTCAGCGCGGGCGGGGGCCGCACCCACAGCTGTGATGGCAATGGAGGCGGCGGCGATCAATCCGATAAATCTGGGGCTCATGGGTCAGGTCCTTTTTAACTCGATTGTGTCGATGAGCGGTGGCTCTGGGACCAAACTGGGTGCACCCCCTTCAGACAGGCAATAACAGGGGTCTGTTATCCGATATCAGGGGGCGCAAAGCCCTTGAGATATTGAATATCATGCGACTTGGGGTCATGAATTGGGTCATGAAACACGCCATGCCCTTTTACGCGGCCATCTTGATGGTTTCGCTTGCGCTCCCTGCCCATGCGGCAGGGTGCTATGCTGATTACAAGGCCAAACAGGACAATCCGTTGCGGCTGCACTACGGTGTGGCGCAGGTCAACGGAGACTGCACCCGGGCCAACGCACAGCAACAGTTGAGTGGCAGGTTGTCCGCCCAAGGCTGGACGCTGTTGAACATTCTGTCAGTCTTTGGCGACGAAGGACTGGCCCAAAGGAGAGACAGTGCAGGACCCAACTACCTCCGCTTCTGACATGCGCCGCTTTGGCGGGCGGTTTGTCAGCGGTGGCCTTGCGGCCATCGTTGTTGTTCTGGTGCTGGGGGCTGTGCTGCTGTTATGGGCCCTGCCCGATGCCAATACATTCAACGCGCAGGTCGAACGCATTTTTGTGGAGAACGATGATCTGACCAGCGGGCCCGAGATCAAGCTGCTGGAAATCCTCGCCCAATCTGGCACCGCCTTTTCCGATACCCTCGCCAGCTACCGGTTGGTGATTGTGGTGCTGCTGGTCTTTGCCACCGCCCTTTTGATTGCCGCCCTTGTCTTCCTGATCATGCTCATCGGCATCAATCGCCGCATGGCGCAGATCGAACGGGCGGGCATTCAGGTGAACTCCCTTCTGATCAGCCGGGAGGAAAACACCGTTTACCTCAATAATCTCGGATTCAAGCTGACCGATGCGGCGATGGAGACGATGTCGGTATTGGCTGAAGCCCGCATGGACGACGACGTGCTGTCAGGATCAGAGATCGAAGGCATGATCTCAGGGCGCTCGGCCGCAGACTGTGATGAGGCCGCGGGTGCCACGCGCATCAAGCGACTGCGCGACACGCTCGGCAATCAGATCGTCAGCGAATTGCTGGTCAAGAACATCGCGCGGCGTGGGTATATGCTGTCGATCGACAAGGACGTGATCAAGGTCATCTGAAGCACCCGGCAATCCACCTTCACCCTTCCAATAAACTCAAATCCGCCGCGCGCCAGTTGCGAAAGACTCGCAATTAGCGCACGCCACTCCCATATATCCGATATGAACAGACGTGAATTCACTGCCTCACTGGCCGCTTTTGCAGCCGCCCCCACCCTTCCCATCGCACTCCCAGCGGCGGCAGCAACGCCTGCCGCCCTGCCACCTGGTGCCTATCTTTGGGCGGAACTCATCGCTCGCGCCCAGAACGCGTGCAGCCCCAGCATGCTCGCAAATCACCTCAGCATCAGCACCACGGCCTCCCAGCAACTGTTCAACCAGTTGCTGCGCGACGGCGTGATCAAGGCCCCAAGCCTCGCGGGTGTCGCGCAGGCGGCGAAGCCGCTGCAAACAGCTGGTGCCGAACATACCATTGTGGGCAAGGCGGCAAAGAAAGTCACAGATTGGCCGAAGAACGATGCCTCCGCACCTCTGGCCAATACCGAACAAGCAGGTCTAGGGTGCGACGACGCAGAAAACCTTGAGGACGACGCCGATGCCAGCCCCACTAAACCCCCTGAAGAAAGCCCTCAAAGCGGGTAACATCCAATTCGGCAGCTGGCTGTGTCTGGGCGATACCTATTCGGCGGACATCATGGGTCACGCGGGCTTTGACTGGCTGGTGATCGATGGTGAACACGGTCCGAATGACATCCGTTCGATCCTTGCGCAGCTGCAAGTGCTGGCCGCCCATGACACCCACCCAGTCGTGCGTGTCCCCGTAGGTCAGACGCATCTGATGAAGCAGGTGCTTGACCTCGGCGCGCAATCCATTGTGGTCCCCATGGTCGAAAGCGCGGATCACGCCCGCCAGTTGGTCCGCGACGTGACCTATCCGCCCAACGGTGACCGGGGTGTCGCCTATGCGGTGGTCCGGGCCGGAGAATTTGGCGTTACCGAAAACTACGGCAAAACCGCTGATGACCAGATTTGCCTGATCGTCCAGGTCGAAAACCGTGCAGGGCTTGCCGCGCTCGATGAAATCCTGACCATTGAGGGTATTGATGGCGTGTTCATTGGCCCCGCTGATCTGGCGGCTGATCTCGGTCATATCGGCGATCTGATGCACCCAGAGGTACAGGCCGCAATCGTCGACGCCATCACCCGCATCCGCGCCGCTGGCAAGGCACCCGGCATCCTGTCGGGGAATGATGATATGACCAATGCCGCCATCGCGGCAGGCGCTACATTTGTCGGCGTGGGCGATGATCTGTCGATCCTACGCACGAATGCCACAGCGCTTGCGAGCAAGTGGACCTCAACGCGCAAATGACCGCAGGTATCCTTGTCCTCACACTTGCCTATGTGCTCAGCCAGTTCTTTCGCGCGTTTCTCGCCGTCCTGACCCCGGTATTGGGGCAAGACATTGGCGCGACGCCGGATGATTTGGCAGATGCATCCGGCCTGTGGTTCCTGACCTTTGCCGCGATGCAGATACCTGTTGGTTGGGCACTGGATACCATCGGCCCGCGCAGAACCTCCGGCTGGCTGCTGCTGATCGGAGGCGGCGGTGGGGCGGCTGTTTTTGCCTTAGCAACCAACCCGCTGCACATCACCATCGCCATGGGGCTGATTGGCGTGGGGTGTTCGCCGGTGCTGATGGCCTCCTACTACATTTTTGCGCGGGACTATCCGCCTGCGCAGTTCGCCGTTCTCGCCTCGCTGATCGTAGGCGTTGGTAGCCTTGGTAATCTCGTGGCCGCCTACCCTACCGCCTTTGCCGCAGAGACCTTCGGCTGGCGCGAGACGCTTTGGGGGCTGGGTGCAGTCTCTGCCCTCGTCGCGCTCGGCACGCTCATCTGGGTGCGTGACCCGGCCAAGGTCTCGGATGAGCCACAGGGATCTTTGATGGAGCTCTTCCGCCTGCGCGTCCTTTGGCTGATCTATCCGATCATCTTTGTCAGCTACGCAATCTCTGGTGCGGTACGCGGGCTTTGGATCGGCCCCTACCTCGCAGATGTTTTTGGCGCGGACACAGGGCGTATTGGCAGCGCCACGCTGCTGATGGGCATCACGATGGTCGCTGGCGTGTTGGTGTACGGCCCGGCGGACCGAATGGCGCGATCGCGCAAATGGCTGATGATCGGTGGCACCACGGCAACATTCGCCTGTGCTGCCATTCTGATTGCCCTGCCTGCCCAGAATCTATGGCTGTCGGTCGCATTGATGTGCGGCATCGGGTTCTTTGGCTCAACCTATCCAGTGCTTGTCGCCCATGGCCGCAGCTTCCTGCCGCCCCACCTGATCGGCCGGGGGGTAACCATGCTGAACCTTTGCGCCATTGGGGGCGTAGGTATCTTCCAGTTCGCCTCTGGACGCCTCTACACCGCGACACTGGAAACCGGCACTGCGCTGCAAGCCTATGTCGCCGTCTTTGCACTGCTGGCCGGGGCGCTGGCGCTGGGCTTGGTCGTCTACCTATTCAGCCGGGATAGCACACGCGCGTGATATCTGGCCGCAGGGCCTTTTCCTTTGCCACCGATGGGCGTAAAGCGCCGCTACCCAACCCTACATATATGGAGATTCTCAGATGGGTTATCGCGTCGCCGTCGTGGGCGCCACTGGCAATGTGGGCCGCGAAATGCTGAACATCCTGGCCGAGCGCCAGTTCCCCGTGGACGAAGTGGTCGCACTGGCCAGCCGCCGTTCGATGGGTACGGAAGTCAGCTTTGGGGACACGACACTCAAATGCAAAGACCTCGACACCTTCGACTTCACAGGCTGGGACATGTCCCTTTGGGCCGTCGGCTCTGACGCCACGAAGAAGTACGCGCCGGCCGCCGCCAAAGCGGGCTGCGTGGTGATCGATAATTCGTCTTTGTACCGCTACGACCCTGACATCCCGCTGATCGTGCCGGAAGTGAATCCGGACGCGATCCACGACTATGCCAACAAGAATATCATCGCCAACCCGAACTGTTCGACAGCGCAGATGGTAGTGGCCCTGAAGCCGCTGCACGACCGTGCACGGATCAAGCGCGTGGTGGTCAGCACCTATCAGTCCGTGTCTGGCGCAGGCAAAGAGGGCATTGATGAGTTGTGGGATCAGACCAAGGCGATTTACAACCCCACGGACGAAAAGCCGCCCGTCAAGTTCACCAAGCAGATCGCCTTCAACGTGATCCCGCACATTGATGTCTTCATGGAAGACGGCTCCACCAAGGAAGAGTGGAAGATGGTGGCAGAGACGAAAAAGATCGTGGACCCCGCGATCAAGGTCACGGCGACCTGTGTGCGCGTGCCGGTGTTCGTAGGCCATTCCGAGGCCGTAAACATCGAGTTCGAAGACTTCCTCGACGAAGATGAAGCCCGTGATATCCTGCGCGAGGCACCGGGCATCATGGTGATCGACAAGCGCGAAGACGGCGGCTACGTCAGCCCGGTCGAATGCGTGGGTGACTTTGCTACGTTCATCAGCCGCATCCGTCAGGACAGCACCATCGAGAACGGTCTAAACCTGTGGTGCGTCAGCGACAACCTGCGCAAAGGTGCCGCACTGAACGCGGTGCAGATTGCAGAACTGCTGGGCCGGGAAGTCCTGAAAAAGGGCTGATCTGCGCTGAAAATTGCACGCGGGGAAGGGGGGCTTCGAGCTCCCCTTTTCTTTTGCGGGCTTGCCTTGCAGACTGGGCGCATAGTTCATTTTTTGGATCTGCCGCTATGCGCCTTGTTGCTCTGTCCTTGCTCTTTCTGCCTTCCGTTGGTCTTGCCGATACGTTCACTTTTACAAGCAAACCGGCGTCCGTGAAAGTCTATGCGGATACGGCCATCGTATCCCGGCAGCTTAACGTCGAATTGCCCGCAGGCACGCACGACATCATCCTGCCTGATCTACCGCTGCAATTGGATGCGGAAACACTGCGCCTCTCCCTAGTTGGCGCACAGCTTGGGGCCACCCAATTCCGGGACCGCGCAGTGCCCCCACAGCCCTCGGAAGACAGCGCAGATATCACAGCCGCAAAAGCCGCCATTGAAGCGGCGGAACAAGCACTGCTCACCTTCGATGACCGCGTGGCAGAAGCACGGCTGGGCGCGAGTGCCGCGCAAGCCAAGATCGGCTTCCTGTCTGATCTGGGCAAGAACGAAGGATTGGCGGCGGATATCGACACGCTTCAAAACCTTGCGCGCATGATCGAGAAGGAAACACTTGCGGCGCAGAAAACCGCTTTGCAGTCGGAAGCCGCCGCGCGGACACTCGCGGGGGGACGAAAGGATCTGGAACAGGACCTCAAAGACGCCCGCGCGGCATTGGCGGCGCTGACACCGCCTGCCAAGAAGACATCACAGCTGACTGTAAGCCTGAACGTCGCAGAGGCCGGAAAGGTGCAGCTTGAGATCAGCTATCCCGTCTATGCCGCATGGCGGCCCGCCTATGACGTCTTTCTGACCGAAAACGATCTTACTTTGCGGCGGGGGGGCTTATATCTTTGTGACTGGTCAGGTTATTATTTGCGCAGGTGCAGTTGAATGACTTGCGGCGAACCAATTTGGCGGCTTACCATAGGTGCTGGGTGTTGCCGCGCTGGTTGATGATGGACTGCAAAATGCTAAACTCTGCTTTTCGATGGGATATGGCAAGAACGCGCTACATCTTAGGGCCATTGATAGCACATTTGACTTTGCGCTTTCCCTAGTAGGGCAAAATGTAAATGAGGTTAATTATGCCGCGACCCGATTTGCGCAATGCATTGCTTTATGGATTGTCGACTGGTTTTGCTGTCGTCGTCTATATATGGCTCGGCTACGAGCTTTATGAGCGTCTGGAAATACTGTCGTGGACTTTGCTACTGGCGGGCCTTTCCGCCGCTGCAGCAATTGCGGCTTTCATTTTTGTTCGTTGGGCGTTGGCGTTGCAGGTTCGCCGGGCCGAAGAAGCCACCGGCGATGTGATAAACATTGTCAACCGCTTTATCGTGGGCGATCCGACTGCTCCAATCACCCGTGCGGAAGTACATGAAATTATCGGGCAGGCACGCACCGCTGTTCCACGGACTGTCAGCGCTATCACGCTTTTCTTTACGCTCTCTATTCTGCTGGTGTTATTCGGGGAAATCGTTCTTTTAACCCAAGCTGGTATGATGTATGTGCAGACCCGCCGGATTGAAGAACAGAACATACTTTTGAGCAGGCAGTCCGAGGTTCAAACAGCGCAATTTCTGCAAGAAAGCCTGACTTCCGTTGATCAAATTGGAAAATCGGTAGAGGATGTCCGTCGGGCTGTTCAGACTTTGAACGAGGATTTTATAGCGCCGTTCGTCATTATTCCAGACACGGTTAATGAGATCAGCGCTGCAACATTTGGTGAGGGTGAAGTTATACGGGTGTGTTTTGAGGACGACCCGTGCCCCTACATCTCTGCTGAGACGTTCGCGAATTTGGCAAGCACTGGCGAGATTGTCGTAACAGCAAGCAACGCAGGTTCATTGCGCGGGTGGTATCGATTTACCGATGTCCTTGAAGCCGTTGGGCTTGTCTTTACCGCCTCCATCACGAATTCTGACGTAGCTAACGACGATATTCGTCTAGCCCAAGACCAGTTGTCCAACGCCATCGTCACCTGTGGCGGAACGCCGGAAGGCAAAACCGTGAATAGGTTTTCGGGGCTAATGGGTGGTTTTCTAGCTGCAATTGACATGTGGCCGATTAACGGCCCTGAAGATATTCAACCAGGGCAAACGCTTACTTTCCCAAAACAAGTCGACCGTGCAAATTTCCTTGGTATATCCGCCGCAGTGGGATTATTGGCCGAAAGCGAAGGCAGTTCGATAGAAATGATCGGCAATGCATCGGACGCGGCGGCGCTTCTTGCATCGTCGCTTTCGATGTTGGAATTGGAATTTCAAGAGCTTTCAACGTCATGTTCTTCACGTTTGCAGGGTCTCTCTGCGACCGCGGAGGCACTGCAAAACCGAACAAATTCTATACTGGAAACGGTCGCGCGAAGCGTTGAAGATTAAACTCTCTGTTGCCCATCAACATGGAACGGGGGATACTCCATGGCTCATGCTGGTTTGAGTTTGAGTGTAATTTGATCAGTAGACATTGTAGTCAACGTTGCGAGTATCGACCAGCCTTGTTTGCGTGCCGTTTCGATTACGCTTCTCAGTATGCAGAAATTGTCTGCTCCGGCCATGGTGCGGAAGCCTCCTGAGACTTTCATGCGGACCTTACCCATCCGCAAAGCCTGCTCGGCCTCATTGTTGGTGAAGGGAACACGCAGGTCGTTGAGGAAACGCAGCACATCGGCCTTGCGGTCGCACAATCGCAGCGCGAGATTGTGGCCGGTCCGTCGTTTGGGTCGCCCGCGTCTGGTTTTGCCGATCGGGGTCGGGCTCAGAGGGGGCTGGCCTTCATGGAACAAAATGGCCTTTGTGATGCAGGCGTCGTAACGTTCGTTGATGGCTGCGATCACAGTCGCCGAGACGTTGTCTAACCCGTTTTCACGGGCGATTTCGGTCGCTTTCCTGGCATCCAGCAGGATGTTCTTCATTGCCAATGCCCAGTCTTCTTTTTCAATGTCGACCAGTGCTTGCAACTCACGCAGGTGATGGGCATTGCACAGGACGTGCTCGACACCTTCCATTCTGCCGTAGGATGCCCAGTTGTCGTGCACCACAATACCCGACACGCCGGACAACAAATCGCCTCTACCGCTTCCCATTCGGAAATGGCTCATCGTCGGCGAACAGATGACATGTTGCCACCGGGTCCGACCTCCAACCCGCAGGCCCGTTTCATCCAGATGTTTGACCACAACCTTCGGACCGCACAACGCTTCACGTACAGAATCCGAGAAAGACCGCATTTTATGCGCCATCTTTGCGATGAGACGCGATAGGGTCGCCGTCGCGATCCGCACACCGCACACGTCGAAAAACACCTGAGAAAGACGATCGTCGGGAATGCAGTGGTGAGTCTGAAGATAGGCCGCCACGGCCGCAATGCGACCACCGTATTGAACTGGCGCCATAACCCCTGCCGGGAAAGAGCCGCGTGCAAGCTTGCCACAGCCCGGGCACAGGCATTTATGGGATCGATGTTCAGTGACCATAAGAGGCGGCGGCGGTGGCAGGTCGAACACCTGGCGGGCAACAAAACCTTGTGACGAACAGTGTGACAAGTCGTGCTGACACTGCGGGCAGGTCTGCGGGTGATGATCAACGATCTCGTCCGGATTGTCGACTTGGGATCGCGTCGTACCCTTGTGCCCCGGTTGTCCGCCGGGCTTGCGCCCCGATTTTCCTCTTTGGCTTTTCGTGCGGTTGGCGTGCGGTTTCGACAGCCCGTCGCTCGACGGGGGTTTGCTGCTGTTTTTGCTGTGCAGTGAAAGGCGGCGCTCAAAAGCCTCAACGCGCTGTTCAAGGGCGGCAATCATATCTGCTTGGGTCTCAATGATTTCAGTCTGCCGCCGGTTCTCATCGACAAGCAGCGCATTGGCTTCCAGCAACTCCATGTTCTCAGCATGGAGAGTGGTCACCAACTCGATCCATTCCACCTTTGAAAGGTCGGCTGAATTGCCTGTATGGGGAGGCTTAGGTGACATGCCCTGAACGATTCACAAAATGAACGATCACTAAAGCAAAAAGATGCCCGGCGAGTCAATTCGCCACACTTGGACAAGCAGGGCAATCGACTGAATAAATTGCTGACAAGGCTGCATTTTTCTGAATCAAAGACATGAAATGACCCTGTATCTGGAGGATTTCCATGTCGGAAGCGTCCAAAGACCGCCTGATCCCTGAGTTTCTGACCCATTTTGAGGCCATCCCAGACCCGCGTCAGGCGGCGAAAGTGATCTACCCGCTGAACGAGATATTCCTGCTTGTTTTGTGCGCTGTGATCTCTGGTGCGGATGGATGGACCTCCGTCGCCCTCTACGGTCGAAAGAAGTTGGACTTTCTGCGGCGCTTCTTGCCGTTCAAGGATGGCACGCCTAGCCATGACCAACTCGGTATTCTGTTCTCCCGCCTCGATCCCGAGGCCTTGCAGAACAGCTTCACGAATTGGGTTGCAAGCTGGCCTGACATGCTTGAAGGCGTTGTCGCGGTTGACGGCAAGACGCTTCGGCGATCCTTCGACAGCACGTCGAACACGGGTGCGGTCCACATGATCTCGGCCTGGTCTTGCGAGCAGAAACTGGTCCTCGGCCAGCGCAAGGTCGCGGACAAGTCCAATGAGATTACAGCCATTCCCAAACTGCTGGAGATACTGGCGCTTGAAGGCGCGATCATCTCGATCGATGCCATGGGCTGTCAGCGCAAAATCTGTCAACAAATCATGGACAAAGACGCAGATTATGTCATTGGTCTGAAAGGTAATCAGGGCAGCTTGCACGAAGACGTCAAACTGTTCTTTGAGGAGCATCTGGACCGGGGTATCGGTGGCGAGTTTCTGCGAAAAAGCGAAACGACAGATGCCGATCATGGCCGACTTGAAACACGCCGCTACACCGTTTGCACAGACATCGAATGGTTGGAAAAACGCCATCACTGGCCGGGCCTGAAGGCCGTCATCATGACCCAGTACACGCGGGAAATCAGAGGCAAGGTGAAAAGAATACGCCAGTTCTACATCTCATCAATGACCGCCGATGCGGAAAAGATGGCCGCGCACATCCGAAATCACTGGCAGGTGGAAAACTGTTTGCACTGGGTTCTGGATGTCACCTTCCGGCAGGACGATTGCCGCATCAGAACCGGGAATGCAGCAGCCAATTTTGCCGCGATCAACCACGCTGCAATAAACCTGCTGCGGCAGGGACCTGGCAAAATGAGCATGCCGCAGGAACGACGCTCAGCCGCATGGGACGACGCATATATGGAGCAATTGCTGCGCAACTAGCGTTCAATCGATTCCCCTGCTTGGACAAGCGCTAGCGATAACCTGACCAGTTACGACGACGACAGCAAAACCAGTCGACAATCCATAAAGCAATGCATTGCGCAAATCGGGTCGCGGCATAATTAACCTCATTTACATTTTGCCCTACTAGGGAAAGCGCAAAGTCAAATGTGCTATCAATGGCCCTAAGATGTAGCGCGTTCTTGCCATATCCCATCGAAAAGCAGAGTTTAGCATTTTGCAGTCCATCATCAACCAGCGCGGCAACACCCAGCACCTATGGTAAGCCGCCAAATTGGTTCGCCGCAAGTCATTCAACTGCACCTGCGCAAATAATAACCTGACCAGTCACATATGAGGAAGATTTCCTAGAGGGTTTCGACCGCTCGAAGCCCTGCAAAGGAAATCTGTAACTGCCCAGGTTGTCGGTGGCGTTTTTCGGCTGCGTCAAATCGACTCGGGGGAGCACATTCCGGTTTTCTGATTGAGGATTTCATGAGTCGATCAGGGCATGTCTGGCGAACCCACCCATACCAGCGGACTTGCTGAACTCTCGAAGTCCCAACTGATTGAATTGATCGAAACGCAGCGTGAGACGATTGCGTATCTTGTCGAGGAGAACCGGCGACAGGCAGAGATGATCGTTGTGCTTGAGCAGCGGATTGAGGGGCTTGAGCGTCGCCTTGCGTTGAACAGCCGGAACAGCAGCAAGCCTCCGTCGAGTGACAGCCCTGCGAAGCCGACGGCGAAGGGCAGGAAGGATCAGCGCGGGCAACTGGATCGCAAGCCCGGCGGTCAGCCGGGGCACAAGGGCACGACCCTGGAGCAGACGGACACCCCCGACGAGGTTGTCGACCATCATCCACAAGCCTGTCCCGACTGCGATCATGATCTGACGCAATGCCCCTCGCAGGGGTTTGCAGCCCGGCAGGTGTTCGACCTGCCGCCGCCGCCACCCCTCACGATCACTGAGCACCGGGCTCATAAGTGCACATGCCCGAACTGCGGAAAGCACGTGCGCGGCACGTTCCCGGAAGGGGTCAGGGCACCGGTTCAGTACGGCAATCATATTGCGGCCATGGCGAGCTATCTTCAGACGTACCATTGCATTCCCGATGACCGTCTGTCGCAGGTCTTTCGTGACCTGTTCGGCGTGCGCATTTCCGCCGCCACACTGGCGCGGCTGATTGCGAAGGTGGCGGAGGGCATGCTGTCTTTTGCAGACGCTGTACGTGACGCCTTGTGCGGTGTGCAGGTGGCGGTGAAACATCTGGATGAAACAGGTCTGCGGGTTGAAGGCCGAAACCGGTGGCAGCATGTCATCTGCTCATTGACCCTGAGCCATTTCCGGATGGGGGCGGGCAGAGGCGATCTGCTGTCCGGCGTATCGGGGATTGCGGTGCATGACAACTGGGCATCCTACGCCAGGATGGAGGAGGTCGTGCACGGCCTTTGCAATGCCCATCACATGCGCGAGTTGCAGGCGCTCGTCGATATCGAAAAGGAAGCATGGGCTGCGATGATGCAGACTATCCTGCTGGACGCGAAAAGGGCGGCCGCCAGCGCCCGGGCAAACGGTCGGGATCATGTCGCGGCGC
>CAXMWW010000023.1:0-34120 GCA_963422245.2 uncultured Sulfitobacter sp.
AGGCCTCCAACGCGACGTTTGCTGCTGCTTGCCGGGCAATCTCAAGGAAATGTGCATCCACTGGAAACCAGAAGCGCTCTTCCGGGCTCGTCCCACCCTTTCGGGCCACCTGGACCGGGATTGTGTGCATCATGCCGTAGTTCCTGAAGGCGCTGCTCAGAAAAGGCGGCAAGACATAGCCATCTCCCACATCTCGTGCAAAGACGGATTCCAAATACTGGCCCCACTGTTCGGGCACCACCACATCACCGAGCGAGAGCGCGGGGTCCACCCCACCCGCAATGCCGGAATAGACGATGCCTTCAATGTCAAACCTGTCCAGCGCGAGTTGTGTGGTCATGGCGGCGTTGACCATCGAGATGCCGGAGAGAAACAGAACCACATCATGGCCCTCCAGCCGACCGGTGACAAACGTCACGCCGTTGATCTCCTGCCGGTGCGCCTCGTCTATCTCATCAAGCAGTGCCGTCCACTCAGGCGCATAGGCCGAGATCACCGCGATCCGCGACCCCTTGCCAGAGGTTTCCGCAGACGCGGTGAGGGCAAGGCCGCTCCAAATGGCGAGCACAATCAGCGATCTTATCATCATTTTCTCTCTTTCGATTCCCCGCTTCGCTGGCCTTGCGACTTCGGCAATCGCCTGCATTCTGACTGTCGATAATTTTCTGCGCTCATTTCATCCACCGCTTCGCTCGCATGCTATCCCAATCCATTTGTGTTTGTCACGCGCGCGATCATAACGTTATCGACAGCGCGCGATCATAACGTGCTGCAGATGCCGACATCCTGCGCCTCACGTCGGCAAGATAGTGCGGGATCTGGGCTCATCTGGCACATGTGGTCATCGGGTCGGCTCACCGGTTATCCCTGCCTTCCTTTCCAGCCGCTCAAAACCGGATGAATTGAATAGCCCCGGGTTTACTGGAGAGTAAAACTCTCAAAGGATGAGCCCTATGGAGAAGGAAAAACACCCCCGAAATAAACAGCTGAATTCCGCGCGCGCGGAATTCAGCTGTTTCGCGAAAATCGCGCTGATTATCCCACCCCCGTTTCCAGATGACGTCGAGCAGATTTCTCAGACGATGCTGGGTTGACCACAACTAGGTGACCCGGGACACGATCTGTTCATACTGCATTTTCGTGGTGCTGAGGCGTTGGAAGAATTGTACTAAAACCCGCCAAGGTTCATCCAATTGCTGGTATGCAACTAGTGCCGCTGTCAGCGACCCGAGCGTTATGTCGCCTTCAATGACCAGAATGCCACCGATCAGGTAGAACAAGAATGGCGTGGTCTTTGCCAGCATGTTGTTGAGAAACTTCAAAAAGTACTTTGCGCGATACAGCAGCATACGATTTTTCAGAACGTTCCTGCTGTATATCCGATAGCTGGTTTCCGGCGTCGAGCCGCTGGTTTCGCCTCTATAATCCTGACCTTTGTACCCCTCAATAGTCGATGCGAAGTTTCGCACCATACGGATGCGCATCTTCTTGATCTTGACGATCCTGCGTTGCAACAGCGGCACCAAAATTGCCTGCACCGGGATGATAGCAACCGCAGCAAGGCCCAAAAGCGGGTTTTGTTCGAACATAAAGAACACGATCGTTGCAATCGTCGATACCTGAACCACAGGGATGGTCAAGAAATCACCAATGAACCCGCCAAAGGCCTCCATTTCAGGGATCACAATCTGGACCTTCTGACTAGACGGTATGTCCTTGTTGATTTCCTTGTGCAGATACCTGAGGACCGTCATCCTCAGATCCCGAAGGCCGATTTCGGATATGTAGCCGATCAAGGTGTTGAGCTTGAGCTTAAGAAATCCGGCGGCAGTGTTCAGCAGCAAAAACGCGATACACATGGCCACGAGATAGGAAATCTGATGGACGGAAAACCCAAACAGGTCTTTCGGAAGCCCTTTCCCTTGGATGCCCTCATCCACGATCAGTTTCGGAATATGCAGCGTTGCATAGGTCAGTGGTATCGTCAGAAAGGCCAGAAGAACCGCGATCTGCTGGAGCTTTGGCTGCGTGCTCAACAAGAACCGAAAATAGTTTGGCTCCAGCTTGGACTGGAACTCAATTGAGGTTTCCGCTGAGTTCGTAACCGTATTTGACATTTCTTATTCCTACTGGTGCGGATTGTTCGTCAGGCAAATGCAAATCCTGCCCTCTTGTCGGGACATAACAGCAAGTGTTACCCAATTTCCAGTATCAGCCTAAACATGCAGTCACGCTACATCAGGTGCTGAACTTCACTATGGAACGGGGCCGTTATGATACCTCGTCGTTCCGCTCTTGCTGAGCATCTCTACCCCTATTGTCACTTGCCGCACCTGTCGCTGAGCCTTCGATTTCCTAGCCGCTCCATGCTTCGAACGCGATGGACAGGTGCCAAGCCTTGAACCCGATGTAGCCCAGCAGAAACGTCAGGATCATAAGACACATGGCTCGTCGGAATCGCGGATTTGAACCAGACCAAGTTTATCGGAGAGCAAAGAGCTTGGAAGATAAGCCATGAACAAAGGAAGCCCCGGGAATCGTTTTTCCGAAGAGGTACGCGCCCGCGCAGTGCGGTTGGTGCTTGAGAATGAATCAAATTACAAGACGCGAGCTGAGTGATTCGAATGTACTCCATTGGCGTCTTTCCTTTCAGTGCGTGATGCGGTCTAAACGTATTGTATTTTTCGACGGCTTTTCTGAGATCAGACCGCCCGGACATCGACGCCATGCTTTCCAGCCATCCGCGTGCGTCGGGATTTGCAGCCCTATGCGCACTCGAATGAGATTCCTTGAGCCTCAAGGAAATCGACGGCGATCCGATCATAAGCGGCGTCACGGAATCCGTACCAGCGCTGTTCAAGCTCCCGTTGCCTGATCATGCGTCTAAAAAGCCGGAAGGCACCGCGACCACTGATGGCCTCAAGCAGATCCTCGCGCAGCATGTCGTCCTCAACCGTGTAGCAGAAATCCTTCATGATCCCGTAGTCATGGATATCGTATTTGTCTGGCAACTGGACAAAATCCTCCGATGACGCGACTTTTCTTGCGTCGGCCTCGGCATCGACCATCCATGGCGGCTTTATGTCCGGATCATCATCCCGGATGCTGTCCTCGGTCAAAACGATGATCTCGCCGGTCTTGCTATTAATCCACGCCGTCCACTCATCACAAGTCAGACTCATGACAGAGACAACGTCGCTGAGCTTGACCGGCAGTGTCATAATTTTCATCTCCCTATTGAGGGCAAGCAGTGTCGGCCTAGATGCCCCGGACATTCGCAAACGCTATTTCGCCGAACCTATGCCAATCCGCGCATTCTGTCACGCACACAACATCAACTTTTGCGAACGGTAAACGGAATGCGTGCCGCGCCCGTCACAGACGGATGTCCCAGTGACATGCCGCCCGGATCGGCCCTGTCCGCGCGTGGCGCGCCTTGGGGCGCGTCTTGCGCATAAGCAACCAGAACCAGGCACCGCCCGTCACAGGGCTATTGTGGCGCGCGCAGTCTGCGCCATGGCGAACGGCGCGGGCCTCAACGCTCACTCGCCCACTTTTCGGCCCCATAGTTCGGTCCATGCACTTGTGCCTTTGCCCTATTGTACCACGACAGAAATAATGCCCAATCCGGAAGAAGCCGGATGAGATGCCCGAAACCGCGCAAAACGAGGGGTTTGACGGGGATGTCCGGTCGGCAGGTTGGACAGTGTAAAAACCGGGCCTGCGACGGTGATTTGCCCAATTCTGCGCGATGAAGCGTCAGGATCGCATGGAACCGGTGATTTTTTCGCGGCCTTTACGGGGCTTTAATCGGCGCTAAAATTCCCATTGAAGGCTCGTATTCCGGGCGATGCTCTGGCTGCCTTCGCTGACGGCATGTCTCTTGCGCAAGGGCCGCTGATCGGGCTATGCAGGCTTTGGCACCGGAGTCATTTTCGCCAGGGCCTCATGCCTTCGGGCGAGCGCGGGGGTGGCGGCCCGCACGGTGCCGACCTTATTCTTCCTGCCGCGCTATCCGTTTCAGGCTCCGCCGTGCTTTTGCGATATCCCTGCCTTTTGCCCTGTGCAGGCTTTGCAGGAATGTCTCGTACCGGTCAGCGGTGGACTTGATCACGTCGCACCAGAGTTGGCCGTTGATTTCGAGATAGGCGATGGCATGGCGGGCCCGGCTGGCGTGGAACACCTATGCCGCCACGGTTTTGTCAATGAGGTCGAAGCCGCGTGCCGTTGGCATGCAAAACAGGCATCTGCCACCGCTTGCCTCGGCCCAGACCTCACCGATCCTGCGTTTGTCCGCCTCCCGCTCGTAGAGATGTTCGCCCTTGTATTCAACAACAAGGATGCGTCCGTCCTTCAGCATCGCCACAAAATCGGGGTAGAATTTCCGGTGCGGCAGTTGAAGCCAGAAGGCGTTTTTCTTGCCCTCCACATTCCGGATCCAGTACCGCACCTCCTCCATCGTGTCGATATGTGCGGCGCAATCGAACTCTTCCCCGGCAGGCTTCAGGTCGCCGATCAGCGGCGTGTAGTGCTTTTGAAACCTTCGCGCACCGCAATAGGGCTGGTTGAAGGCATAGGTCTGCTCATCAAAGATCATCGACAGATCGGCATGGGTTGCGAAGTCCTCGGCGTTGGCGGCAAAGAGGGCCCCGTAACTCTCCGCCTCGCGGGTGCGCCTCAACTCGGCGATAAGCTGCTCCATGGCCCGGCGCAGGTCATGCCTGTTGCGGGCCAGCACCTCAAGCGGCGGGCCCTGCGCGATCAGCGCCTCAATGGCTCTTGTGATGAACAGCACGGCGCTTGGCTTGGTGATGTCTGGATGGCGGATGCCGGAATCGATGAAATTGGCCAGCTTCGGGATTGTCCAGGCCGGCTCCCGGACCACGGCGGCAAGCTGCCCCTGAACGCGCCGCGCAAAATCGATCTCGACGCGCCCCCTATCGCTGATGTCAATCGCGCCTGTCCGGCTTTCATCGACGATGCTGAACCGCCCGATGATCGCAGAGGGATCGCACAGGTCCAGTCGCCATGGCAGATCAAGGAAGTGCTCTTTCGTGAAGAGCCGCAGCCTGCCCTGTTTCCGAAACCCCAGCAGCGGCACGATAAAGGGCGGCCTGTCCTCGTCCTGCGCCGCAGACAGCCGCAGATTGTTTGTCCGCGCATAGAGCCGGTCGATCTCGCGGCTCGCCCCTGGCGATTGCGCGAGGGCCAGATGCAACAGGTTCCTGCTGTCGCGCGTCATTGCGCCGTTGTAGCTCAGTGCCCGCGTTTGCGGGTCATAGGCCACCCGGCTGCGCACCGATGCGGGTAATCCGGCAAGGGCCTCTGCGACCTGATGTGCCGGGGTATCTTCGGCCACGATCGGCCCTGTGCCGTGCGTGACCTCTTCGGACGCGCCCGAAAAGCCCATCGCGCCCTGTCGCGCCACGATCTGCTCCGCTTCCAGCCTGTTGAAACCCGCGCCCTCCACCAGACCGTCTTTCAGGCGCTGTGCGGTTTCATCGAAGCTGCGCGAGGCAACAAAGGCATAGGCCTGATTGAGCGCATCGCGGCGCTTGCGACCCACATTCGGCAGCCGCAAGACGCGCCCCAGCACCTGCTCAATCGCGGTCGCCGAAACCTGCTCGGCCACCGAGCACAGGACATAGGCAAAGGGACAATCCCATCCCTCTTTCAGCTTCTGAACCGTGATAATAAACCGGATGCGGCACGCGCGATCCGCAACATCATGGGCGTTCAACTCCTTGCGGGGGCCGGTATGCACCGCAATCTGATCGGACGGAATACCCCGGTCTTTCAGGTGCTGTTCGACCTTCTCGAAGGTCAGGCGTGTATCATCGCCCGCCTTCGCGCTTTGCGCCTGCAACAGCAGGATGGGCCGGATGTACTCACCCGTCTCGGCCTCTTCGGCCCTGGCCGCAACCTCCAGAGCCTCGCGGCAATCGCAGGCCGCACCGATGGTTTTTTGCCAGTTGGGGTCCGTAGCCAATAACCTCCACTTGAAGTGGAGGTTTGAAACGCTTCGCTTGAACCGCTCGAAGCGGTTGGGGTTACAGATTACCTGTTAAACAGGTCGTCGAGGCGTTTGTCCTGTTGCTCTTGCGTTTGGATATAAGCTCGCACCGTGCGCTCATCTGCGCCGACCGTCGAGACGAAATAACCACGTGCCCAGAATTTATGCCCCGCAAAATTGCGGCGGCGGTTCTTGATGTTCTGCGCGATCCAGATCGAGCTTTTTCCCTTCATGAACCCGATCACATGCGCGACCGAGTGCTTGGGTGGGATGCTCAACAACATATGCACGTGGTCTGGCATCAGGTGCCCCTCTTCAATTGAGCACTCCTTCTGGCGCGATAGACGGTGGAATACTTCACGCAATTCTCGGCGCAGGTAGCCGTAAAGTTCCTTCTTTCTGTATTTGGGCGTGAAAACCACGTGATATTTGCACTCCCAAGTGCTGTGGTTAAGGTGATTTGTCGTTTCTGATGACATTGGAGGATTTCCTTTGCAGGGCTTCGAGCGGTCGAAACCCTCTAGGAAATCTTCCTTATGTGTATAACATCAGGGGTCCCCCAGCAAAGCTGGGGGCTTGTCAATGGGGACAGTCAGCCGGATCGGCATCTTGATCATGTGCTCGGCCTTCAACTCGGCGGCAGAGACAGAATAAAGGATATTGGACGCATAGGTCCCGCGCGCCGGGCTGTGCTCCGTTTGCGGCGTTGCTGTCAGTTCCAGAATGAGCGAGGGCGCAAACCGGGCCAATGTGTCGAAAGACAGCGCCGTGCGGGCATTGTGCGCCTCGTCCACAATCACCATGGGCCGATGAAGGCGCAACAGATTTGCCAGCGACGCCACCGGGCGGTCCGCACCTGCGACCCTTTCCAGATCGGCGTCCTGCGCCGCCGTCAGCCCGCTGAAATGGTCCATGAGGCCGCCCGCATCCTGATAGACCTTCAGCCCCTCTTCATCTGGTTTGCCATTGGCCAGTTCGCGTCGGAAAGACTGGATCGTTGCGACGATCACGCAGGCCCCACCTTCCGCATCCGCGCGCGATATGGCCAGGGCCTCCGTCCTGCCCAGTACCGACAGATTGTGTCCGAAATCTCCCGCAAGCGCCGCGCGGTAGGGATGGTCCGGGGTCCTCAGCGCCTCCAGCGTCTGCTCAAGGATCGGGGTTGACGGCACCAGCCAGAGGACCATCGGATTGGGCACCTTCAGAAACTCCCGCGCCGCAATCCCCACGGCATGCGCCGCCATCACCGTCTTGCCGCCGCCTGTGGGGATGCGCAGGCAGACATAAGGCGTCCCCGCAGCGATACCGGGGGCATCGCGATAGGGCAGATCCGTGGCCCGGAGGAAAGCGACATTGGCCCCCTCTGTCCCGGCCATACGCAAGTAGTGTCGCAAGCGCCCAAGCGCGACCTGCTGATACTCTTTCAGCTCGAACTCACCCGCGCCCATCTCAGGCACCCTTGATCTGATAGGGGATCTGCCGGAAAACCACGCCCTCGGATCTGAGGCGCTCGGGCCTGACCGTGCAGCCTTCTGCATAGACAATGCGACGGCCCTCAAAACCGGCAGGTGGTGCGGGCAGGTCTGAGAGCGTGTCAGGCGTCAGCACATTGCCGCAAGCTGCGCGGGCAAAACCCTGCTCTGGAGGTGAAAAGAGCAGATAGACCGCCTTGCCCCCGTGCATGCCGATCAGGGAGGTTGTGCCATCCGCCCTTGCGGGCAGCGGTGTGCCGGTCTCCGAAAGAAAGATATGTGCGGCCAGATCGGAAAAACTCACCCGCCCGTCAATATCGCCGAACTCATCAAAGAGCGGTACCCCAAGACGGCAATAGCGAAAGCCACCGCCCAGACCTGCCACCGGCTTTTCCGGGTCACCACCCCGGTTGTAGCCCTCAATCACCCGCCGGAGCCGCTCAGCCGTCACCTCACGGGCAATCTGCTCCTCCATCTCCACAAGAATGAACCGCCGGTTGCCACCGTCCTGCCGGTTCAGGTCCAGAACCGCATGACCCGTGGTGCCAGAACCCGCAAAGGAATCCAGAATGAGATCGCCGGGATTGGTCGAAAGTGTGATAATTTTTTGAATTATTTGAATTGGCTTTGGGAAATCAAATGCCTTGCCATCCCCGAAAATGTCCTTGAGCGCGTTGGTTCCGGCCTGTGTGTAGATGCCTTCGATAATCGAATAGAGCTTGGATCCTCTCTCCTCACCCTGATCGTTGCGCAGGTATTGCTTGTAGTTGACGCTCCAGCGGCCTCTGCGTTTTTCGAATACCAATTCATTATTTTGCCGGGCGGCCTCAACCCTTTGGCTCGACCACTGCCATTGTTTTTCTGGCCATATTTCCTCGCCTTGATGGAATAGCGCATACCGAAGATTTGGACGCTCATCCATGCTGTTTGTTGCCAGTGGTTGAAGCCTGTATGGCCCTCTGATGGCAGCTTTTTCATCTTTAAATTTGTAGTACTTTATAACATCCGACGACGGCGGCAAATCAAGTTGATCAATCTTGGTTTTGTCCCGCGCAACAAATTCGACATATTCATGTGAGTTAACCACATGCTTCGATTTTGCACCACCGCCGTAGCTCTTTTTCCAGACCAACGTTTCGATGCGATTTTGAGCACCAAAAATTTCATCCATGATCAGCATTAAGTGGCGATGCTCGTTTTCATCGACAGAAACAGCGATAACGCCGTCTTCCCGCAGAAATTCGCGCAAGATTCTAAGGCGCGGGTACATCATGCAAAGCCACTTGTCGTGGCGCGACAGATCCTCGGCTTCCTTGCCCACCACCTTGCCCAGCCACGACCGGATCTCGGGTGAAGCGACATTGTCGTTATAGGACCAGCCCTCATTGCCGGTGTTGTAGGGCGGATCAATGTAGATGCATTTCACCTGGCCCGCATAGTAGGGCAGAAGCGCCTTGAGCGCCTCAAGATTGTCCCCCTGAACAAGAAGGTTATCACTGCTCCCCTCGCCCGCCGAAAATGCGCTGTCACAGTGAACCAGCCGGTAGGGAACCTCGCGGTGGTGGTTTACCACCGCCCGCTTACCGATCCAGTCCAGTGACGGCATCCGCGCACCCTCGGTTTTTCGTATTGGCAAATCGGCGAAGATGAAAGCGCAGATAGGAATCAGGCATTGAGCAGTGCGCCTACGGACTCAACGACGCACCGATTCGCTTGGACGTTTTGCATGATTGAGTTCTGCAAACTCGGACCGCGATATCCGCAAACAGAGACTGCGGCGGAGTGTGCGCCGGATAGGGGCAATCTGGCCGCGTCTCTCGGGTCCTCTTTTGCCCCTGTTGCAATTCCAACACATTGGATTTGCTTGATATTTTCTGCGCCCATCATATGCGTCTCCCGAACTCAGGACTCCGTGGCGGTGTCCGCAGTGAAACAATGCGTAGTCTCTGGCGTTTCTGCGCCGGGAAGTTGGACGTGTCGGGATAAGGCTGGATAACCTTGGACGGGCGTTGGGAATTGGTAGCCCTTGCACCAGTCAAGGGGAAATGTTCTGCGCCAGAGGGTCGCATTTCTGGACTGCAATACCGGCCCTCAAACAGCCCTACACGGGCGCGCAACGCGGCTTTAAGGACCTGTTGAACGGCGCGGTGTTCATCCCGCGCCGGGGCGCGGGTCATCACCCGGCGGGCGGCTTCAGTTTGCTGCTAGAAGCAACACAACCAGAGCAACCCCAATGAAAATCCACAGCAAAGACCCGTTTCCACTCTTGTCCGCAGGACGCGCGGACATCTGCGATGTCGGCTGCTGGTCTCTGTATCTGTCGTTGAAGACCCAGGGCAGCGGATGGTGCCCCGTTATTTCCTGAAATCGGGGATGTTTCTGGTCGCGCAAGCTTTTCAGGGCCGCTTCAAAATCCGCAGCTTGGCCACGGCTCGCGTATGGCCGCGACTTCCAGACCAGATGCGGGGTCGTGCCTTTTGTGCTCGGAACCTGTCCGCGTCTATGCTGCGCCACGCGATTTCTCACCGAATAAGTATGTCCGACGTAATGGCCTGAGCGGGTTTCAAGGATGTAGACGAAATACCTGCGGTTTCTGTAAGCCGCATCACGGGCGTCCTGCCCGTCCAGCCTTTCCGGACTGCGCCAATAGGATCCTCTGCGCCGGACCATGACCCTTTCTTCAACCGTCGTCGCGATAGGGAACGCCCAAAACAAGCAGGGCAATGATCGCCACAACCGGGCTGAACAGAACCGAGATACAGACCCAGCCAAGGGCGGAGCTTTGGCGGCGTTTCGTCATCCACGCGGGTAGAAGGATGTAAATTGACAGGACAACTGTCAGCGCGAGGAACAGGAAAGTGTTTTCCATGCTCAACACATCGCTACCCTTATATCCACGGCGTTCCGTCCAGATTTGATCCGCCAGATAACGAGGCAGACGCGCAAGCCTGACGCGCGCCTCGCAAGCTCTGCAGGGGGAGGGCACCAACCATCCCAAAGCGCGCGACAGCGACACCCTCTGGCGTCCACGGGGCCATCTGAATGCCCTTGAGCCACCTTGAAATCGGGGACGGGCGGAAAGTGCAATCAGATCGACACGTGATGCGGAGCACCCGGAAACTGGCCGTGACTTTAAGGTGGTCACCACGTCACCAGACGATATCAATTACTCGCCCGTCGCTGTGGCGGCAAACACCAACCCCGCCAGCAGTCGTGAACCCACTCGTATCTGCATATTGGAGTTCACAGGAAAGAGTTGACCCGCGGTCGCCTATCAGAACCGCAACAAAGTCACCTGTGTAACTCGCACCAATTATTGTGGAAGTCCCAAGCCAGGTTGCCGGACCCGCCACAGCCGTGCCGAACCCCGTGCCGACTGTTGTGGTCGCGCCGCGCATCACCGCTTTTCCGCTAAAGGCTTCATCATCAACTTGCGCGGTCAGCAAGTCGCTCGCCAACTCTTGTTCATAGGCGAAGGTGACGGGCTCTCCGGTACCGCGCACAACGCCTTGCATGTTGCCAGAACAAGCCGAAAGCATCGTCGTGAGAACGATGCCGGGCAAGATGGACCTCATCCAAAGCCAACAGGTGGTCCGGCTGGTGTGAAGCGCATCCCGCAGGCGCTGTTCTGCAACGCGAAGCCTTTCCTTCAGGCCGTAACCGAGCTTTCGGGAACATCCGCGGATGCCCATAAAGAGGCTTGATACGCCAAGGGAGTGTCCGCAGAAAGCTCTGAAGAACCCTCCTGCCCTGCAGAACACTGATTCGCTGCTTTCTGCTGCGCCACCTGTCAGATCACACCCTCTCGAAAACGCCAAACTAGACCCGCCATATCCGCAAACAGAGACTACGGCGGAGTGCGCGCCGGATACGGGCAATTTACCTGCGTCTCTCGGGTCCCCTTTTGCTCCCAGCCGCGCGTCATGCTG
Source organism: uncultured Sulfitobacter sp. (assembly GCA_963422245.2). GTDB lineage: Bacteria > Pseudomonadota > Alphaproteobacteria > Rhodobacterales > Rhodobacteraceae > Sulfitobacter. The sequence continues at coordinate 11,415 of CAXMWW010000023.1, forward strand.
CTGATCTTGCTTGATATTTTCTGCGCCCACCATATGCGTCTCCCGAACTCAGGACTCCGTGGCGGTGTCCGCAGTGCAACGCTGGGAAGTCTCTGGCGTTTCTGGGGCGGGAAACCGGACTAGCCCGGATGAACCCGGACTATTCCGGACGGGCGTTGGGAATTGGTGCCCCCTGCGCCAGTCAAGGGGACTATTCTGCGCCAGACGGTCGCAGGCTTCAGGACTTCAAAACCGCCCCTTAATCAGCCCTGCACGGGCGCATAACGGGGCGTTAAGGGGGCGTTGAACGGCGCTGGGCTCAGCGCCCGCGCTGGGGCGGGTTTCGCAATCTTCTGGCGGGTATCGTCCTGCGCTGGCCTGCGCTGGCGCTGCCACCGGATTGGCGAGCCAAATGGCAGACCGCCCACCACACAGGGCCCTCGCCGGTGCCATTGGCGCAGCGCCCGATGGCACCTGCCCGCCACGCAGGGCCACGATTCGGGTCCGCATCGGGCTTGCAGCACAACGACGTGTTCCGTCCTTCCATCTGTCACTCAGCATACACAGCGTTCTGGAGCCCCGGATCGACCAGAATGGGTGGCCGGATCGACCAGAATACGCAAACGTTTATCCGCCCTGCGCAAAGTCGCTTGGGTTCATGCATGAAGCATTGAACCAGTCCGCCAGTTAACGGGTTCGTGGCATTGCTCACATACAAACGGCCAACAGCTGACAAAGTGGGTTAAAGGCGTTCCTGCGTCGCTATCGAGGCGTTTCAAGCAAATACCTCAAACACTACCTGCGATGGTTCGAACGGTGTGAGCTGCTGAATTCATCGGCCAGATCCTGCCTCGCCAACTCGATTGGAGTCTCATGCACACAATTTGCGAACTGAGCCAATTGTTTCTACCGCAGAGCCGACTGCAAAAACGCGGTGATCTGCATTGCGGTGACCGATAATCTGCATGCCCACAGGGAGCCCACGCTTGTGACAAGGGAGCGACAGCGCAGGCAAGTTGAAGAAATTTGCCACCCAGGTGTTTCTCAGCAACAGCAGGTTCACCCGCGCAAGCTCTTCGGGGTCCGACATGGCCGTGATCAACGGGGCAACAATCGGGACCGTCGGTGTCATCAAGACATCGACAGACGCGAGCGCTTCATCCATTTGGTCCAGTAGCTTCTCACGCTGCCGAGTCATCCAAATGTAATGCGCTGCATCCACGGACATTCCGCGTTCGATCCTTGACCTAATAAACGGATCAATAGCGTCGGGATTGCTGCTCATTTGCTGCCGGAACACATAGCTTGATTCAACATTGGGGAAGGTAGCGCGTGCGTTAACCTCGTTCATGGCGTCAAGGATCTGCTCAATGCCTGGATCTACAATAGCTGCCCCTGCGGCTTCGAGGGTGCTTATTGCATCATCGAAGGCTTTCTTCACTGGTGCTTCGATTCCATTCTGAAAGTAGTATTCCGGTACCCCAATACGCATACCATCCAGAGACAGAGACGCGGGCATCGGCGCCTCCTGTCCCGAAAGGACGCCGTCGAGGAGCTGGCAATCGGAAACTGTCAGGGCAATAGCACCTGCAGTGTCGAAGGTCGGGCAAAGCGCGGTCATACCTTCGCGGGATATCCGCGACTGCGTGGGTTTAAGCCCAACTGTGCCGCACAACGCGGAGGGCATTCGAATTGAGCCACCAGTGTCGCTTCCGACAGAGAATTCACACATTCCTTTGCGCAGTGCGATTGTGGCTCCGGTGGATGAACCGCCTGCAACGCGCGCAGCATCGTCAGGATTGCCAGGGTTTCCGAAATGGGGGTTCAAACCGACAGCGGAGAACGCGAACTCCGTCATATGGGTCTTGCCGACAATGACAGCGCCGGCCCTGCGCAGTCGCTCCACGACCGGCGCGTCCCTGGTCGCCGGCGGCGCCTCCGCCATCACCTTCGATCCGGACATGGTTGTTTCGCCAGCCACATCATAGAGATCCTTGATCGAAACAATGCGACCATCGATTGGGCTTAGTGGCTGTCCAGCTGCAATCCGGGCGTCCGCAGCAGCGGCGTCACGTCTTGCGGAGTCAAGGTATAGCTTCGTGAACACGATATCACTTTGACTGCCCTGCGCTTTGATTGCTGCAATGCAGTCCTCCAGAGTTTCCGTGCTGGACCGGCGCTTTGGCGCGTTGGTATCAAGAGACAATTGGAAGTTCCCTCGTTGTATATTCAAGCTTGATTGCCTGACCCGTGCCAGGATCGGTCATCACCATGCGATATGCTGAAGCGGCGCGTATTCCACCGATTGCTGGGAAGGTTCCGCAAAGCATCCAGTCACCGTCGCTCAGACCCGACTCTTGCCAAAGCGACCGAAGCGGCAAGATCCCGTCAACCGTACCTTTCTGGTAGACGATCCAATCGCGATCCTCCAAAATTTCGGTTTGAACGCTAAGCGCATCCAATTCCGCGACCTTTTCGAGCGGCCAGAGCTCCAAGGATACGGGCTTGGCGCAGATCTGCTTTGAATGGGGAATGGAGTGGGTTTCAAGGTCCCGGTCGGTATGGTCCGATGCGAGACCGATCAGAAGGCGTCCCTCATGGGACGTCAGGATGGGCTCGGCCTCGCCCGAAGTTTCGCTGCCGAGAACATCGATCTCATCCGCCTGAGTGAGACTCTCTTTTGCTGCTCGGTAGAAAAGAGGTGTCTTTGAGGGCGGCGCAACACCCAGAAGCTTCAATTCCTCAACATGATGCAGTACCTTGTCCTGCTGCCGACCCGTCCATCCCGCCACGGTGAGCGAGGCGACATCCAGATCGAACTTTTTGCCTTCGATTACAAATTCCATGCCATCTTCCGAACTTGGTGGGTATTTTAAGCTCTTGTCTTAGCCGTCCATTGCAACAGCCTTGACAAACAGATGACGGCCCAAAAAGAAATAAGTCAAATTTGGAATTCTTACCTCCGAATGAAAAAAATAATGATATGTGGTCCGTCATGGTTACGTATGTTCAGCTTCAGACATTTCTTTGGCTCGCGCGGCTTGGCTCAGCCAGCGCTGTGGCGGATCACCTCTACTTGACCCAACCAGGCGTCTCGGCGCGCCTAGCTCAGTTGCAGGATCTCCTCCAAGTGCAGTTATTCACCAGAACAAAGGAAGGACTGCGGCTCACCAGTGACGGGCACAGGCTGAAACGACACGCAGAACAAATCGAAGCTCGCTTCAACCTGTTGCAGTCCGACATGATGCCAAGGCACGCGCAGGCGCGTGTGTTCCGGGTTGGCGTTGTCGAAACGATTGCCAAGACGTGGCTTGCGGACTTCCTGATTGCCGTGGGCAATCAACGTCCCGAAATCCACCTCGATCTCGTCGTCGATACGACCGACAATCTCCGAAACGAATTGCTGCATCGCGGAATAGACCTCGCGGTTCTCATGGGACCCTTGTCGAACTCAGAGGTAACCAACTGGCCAGTTCCGAACACTAAGATGCGCTGGTACCGAAGAGTGGGCTGGTCGGACGAACGAGTAGCGACCGCACCCATCATCACATTCTCCACAACGACCAAGCCCTTCAAGCAGATGTGGGCTAGGGTGTTGCGAGGCGAGGAGAACCGTCGCTTCATTCCAACTGCTTCGCTATCGGCAGGTTTCGAGCTCGTCGCTCGCGGAGTCGGTGTCGGGGCACTCCCCGAAGTTTATTCTGAGACGGTGCTTGCCGCGAATGACCTTGAGCGATTTGAGGGCGGGCCTCTGCCCGACCCACCGAGTTTTACAGTATCGTACCTATCCGAACCGCTGAACGAGGCGCTTGACCAATTTGCCGAGATCGGGATCGCGGTCGCGGCCGAATTTAACCGGGATGCGCCAAAGTAGCGTGGTCAGCTCAGTGCGTTCGGCAAGAAAAGGGCCAGTTGGGGAAAGACAATAAGTGCGATTGCAAACAGCAGCATGACCAGCACATAGGGCAATGCCCCCACCATGACATCTTGCATGGCACCTGATTTTCGCGCGCCCTGAACCACGTATAGGTTTAGTCCGACCGGCGGCGTGATCAGCGCCATTTCGATCAGCACAATCATCAGGATTCCAAACCAGATCACGTCATAGCCCTGCGCCAAGGCAAGCGGTACGATTATGGGAATCGTGATCACCATCAAGGATAATGTTTCGATGAAGAAGCCCAGCACGATGTAGATCACCACAACCAAGGCGATGAAAGCTGTTGCCGATAGCCCCATCGAAGTGATCAGGTCGCTCAGTTCCTGAGCCAATCCCGCGGAGGCCAGCGTGAAATTTAGGAAAGAGGCGCCAACGACGACCAGCATGATCATCGCGGTCACCTTGATCGTTCCAACCAGGCTGTCACGGATCATCGAAACTGTGATGCCCCCGAAAAAAGCGGCGATCACCAGGGCTCCGGCGACTCCGACAGCTGCCGCTTCGGTCGGAGTTGCCCAGCCGAGGTAGATCGTTCCGACGATCGTCCCGAACAAGAGCAAAATGGGGACCAGATGCCTCAAGGCGGAAAACATTTCACGCGCAGGGAAGATTCTGCGCGGGCCACCGAGTTGTGGGCGGGCAAGGCAGATAATTGCGGTTACCAGTAGGAAGCCAAGGGCGAGCAGAATACCCGGCACCAGCCCAGCAAGGAATAGTTGCGGAATGGAAGATTGGGTCAGGAAACCATAGACGATCAGGTTGATGGATGGCGGAATCATGATTCCCAATGTTCCCCCCGCGGCGATTGCGCCCGAGAAAAGGCGCTGATCGTATCCCAGCTTTTCGGCCTGTGGCATCGCAACTGTCGCGACCGTAGCTGCAGTCGCAACCGAACTGCCGGATGTTGCGGAAAACATCGTCGCGGTAGCAACGTTCGCATGAACAAGGCCACCCGGCAACCAGGAGACCCACCGATCAAGCGCCGAGTACGTGCGTTCCGCGATTCCGCTACGCACGAGAATTTCGCCGAGAAGCACAAAAAACGGAATGGCGATCAAGACAGCGTTGTTGGTTGTGGACCAGACTAGGTTTCCCAGTCCACGTACCAAGGGAAATGAGCTGAAGAACGCATCAATACCCCAACCTAGCAGAATCAGGACGATCCCGACGGGAATCGACATCAAAAGAAGGACCAGCAGTCCTGCAAGAATGAAAAGAACCATCAGCCACCTCCCTCGTCGGCAAAGGTGCCCGCGGCGTGCTCGGCAGCTTCGAAATTGCCTTTCAACCAAAGCCCAAGGACCAAAGAAAGGGTCAGCCAACATGTAGCGGCAAACCATGCCCAACCGGCCATCCAGGGGATCTGGACCAGCCACAGGGGGGTCTCAAGGGGCGTGTTGGCACGAGACCCGTTGGTCAAGCTGCGCTCGAGAACCGGCCAGCACTTAAACGCCACAAGCGTTACAACCCCGGACAGGACGGCTAGGCTGAATAAATCTAACGCAGTGCGCGATTTTGCGGTCATTATCCGTGTACGCGTGACATCAATACGGACATGGGCGAGTTCGAGTAAGGCCAGCCCCATGCCCCAGGACGTCGTCACGGCCATGACATAACCACTGATTTCGTCGGTTCCTCCGAACGAGGAACCGAGCTTTCGCAGGATTACGTCAGCAAGCACGAGGGCAACGCAAATCAACAGGCCGACCCCGATTGCAATCGCAATCGCCCTGTTGATCTTGCGAAGTGTGTCGATCATGCGCTCCAAAAAATTTCCTTCAGTTGGCTGATCACAAGAACGTCAGTTTGTCGAAATGGTCACACCGGTCGTCGCACCGACCGTTGCGTTCCAGCGCTCCGCCCAGTCCGCACCGGCCCGATCGGCCCAATCCACCAGGACCTCCGATTCGAGCAGGTCGCGCGCTTTGGTGAAATCGGCTTCCCCGACCTCGACCAGCGTCATGCCGCGCGCATCGCCCGACGCGCATGCGTCATTTCCTGTCAGGCAGGCGATATCGTTGGCCAATGCGCCATCCGCCGTCGCCCAGACTTCAGCCTCGAAATTGTTCGTAACCTGGTCACTGATCAATGCTTGGGTCTCGGCATCAAGAGAATTCCATTTGTCCAAGTTGATCGCGGTGACAACGTAGTCCCATCCCCCAAGAGGAATCGGCATCAGATGCGTCGACACTTCCCACCATCCAGCGCTATAGCCCGATCCCGCGCCCGTGACCGCACAATCCACAACGCCTTTCTGGAGCGCGCCGGGCACCTCAGAGAAGCTGACGTTCACCCCTTCTGCTCCGAGTGCTTCCAGCAGGTTGGCTGTCATCCGGCCCGATGCCCGCACCTTCAAACCGTCAAGGTCGTCAAGGTTCGAAACAGCTCTGTTACAGAATACGACCTGCGGCGGATAGGGGACGATTGCCAGAACATGGCTGTTGAAGCGATCACGATAGATGTCGGAAACCATGGGACGTGCCGCATCCACGGCTGCGCGCCCTTGTTCGGCGGTCGTTGCAATCAGCGGGACATCCAACCCTTCCAGTTCCGGCGCGTCAGCGACTGCGTAATCCGCAACTGTCATTGCGATGTCGTAGACGCCGTCGCCAAGCAGGTTGAAAACGTCGCCCACGCCAAGGTTCATCTGATCATGGGTCGTCAATGACACAGAGATTGCTCCGCCAGAAGCCTCAGGAAGCGTTTCCGACCAAAACGGTGCCTCATATACCTTGTGCAGCGGAATGCCCGACCAGCTTCCGACTACAGAAAGTTCTTCGGCATAGACAGGAACCGCGCAAGTTACCAAGGCAGCCGCGAGAAGGGATTTATTCATGTTTTCATTCTCCAGTTCAGGGGTGTTTTGCCGGTCAAGCGCCGGCGCGTTTTTGGTGGGCCTGGGGCATCTCCTGAACCCCGATTTCAGGAACATCCGTAACCAGCATGCAGCCAGGTTTGTGCGAGATGCAGAAATCAAGATCTGCCTTTTCGAGCGAAACTTGCGACGTGACCCCGCAAGCCCAGAAGACAGGAACTTCACCTTCGGCAACCGGGGCGGTATCACCCCATTCAGGGGCATCCAGATCATCGATTCCAATGGCCGACGGATCGCCCCAATGCACAGGGGCACCGTGTGCATTGGGGAAGTCGCCGCAAATCCTGATCGTCTTCTTGATCATGTCGCGCCCTATTGGGCGCATGCTCACTACCATCGGACCAGAAAACGGGCCGACGGGTTCGGTCATCATGTTCGTACGGTACATGGCCACATTCCGACCGTTCTCGACGTGCCAGAGGTGGATACCGTTGTTCAGCAGAACCCGTTCAAAGGTAAAGGAGCATCCAAGGGCAAAGGTCACGAGATCGTCCCGCCAAACATCGGCAATGTCGCTTGCTTCCGCAACATTTCCATCCGCAAATATGCGATATCCCGGCAAATCCGTTCGGATATCTATGTACTTGCCCAACTCTGGAAGTGACGGTTCTCCGAGCTTGGAGACACTCACCAATGGGCATGGTCTTGGGTTGGATGTGCAGTAGCGATGAAAATCGCTTGCAACACGACTTGGCACAATAAGTATATTTGCTTGCAAAAAACCGTCACAGACGCCCGAGGTGTGTCCGGTGAATTCACCAGTTCGCACATGTTGTCTGAAAACATGAGGTGTCATGGACGTGAGCTCCAATCCGGACTGGGTGATCGGGTGACTAGATTGAAGCAGGTTCAATTATAAAATCAAGAAACTACTTTTTTGCTATTTGTGAAAGATATTTTTATATCTTATGCCGCGTCCGGAAAGCGACGTGACTGTCCCCATTGACAAGCCCCCAGCTTTGCTGGGGGACCCCTGATGTTATACACATAAGGAAGATTTCCTAGAGGGTTTCGACCGCTCGAAGCCCTGCAAAGGAAATCCTCCAATGTCATCAGAAACGACAAATCACCTTAACCACAGCACTTGGGAGTGCAAATATCACGTGGTTTTCACGCCAGGGCTATCGCTTTTGAGATTTGGTCGCGGTTCTGATGAGTTCGAGCATGAATGTATCCTGCCATCCGGCGCGTTTCAGCTTTCCTCGCATTGATCCTTTTGACGGTTCGGAGCGGGCGAGGTTGAGAGCGATGCGCCGTAGGATAGAGAGATTTTCGGGTCCGTTGTCTTTTCTGTTGCGCGCGGCGTCCTCGTTCATGGAGACGTCGAGCACCCAGTGAAGGCTGTTCTCGATACTCCAATGGGCGCGGGTGATGGACAGGAAACGCTCGGGAGAGAGCGGCGCGCTGATGAGGAAGTAGCGAGTTTGGCATGAGGTTTTATCGCCGACTTCGCGGGTGGCGACGACCTTTCCGATGGCCCTGAGCCCGGGCCAGTGATGCCGCTCGTCGAGCCAGGCAACGTCATGCGAGATCAACGCCTTGCGCGTCTCCAGTCGACCGTGTCCTGCGTCAACATTCTGATAAGTTTCACAGTTTTCGACATTTCCAGGATCATCCAGCCAGAGTGCCACATCCTCGTGCAGCGTCTCCTGATTGCGTTTCAGCGCCAGAACATAATCACCGCCAGCCTGCGTTACCGTCTCGGCTGTAGTGCGCTGCGTGTGCATAGCGTCCGCCGTCACAATCCGCCCCTTCAACGACAGCATGTTCAACAGCGCGGGCAGCGCCGTAATCTCGTTGGATTTTTCGTCAACAGCGACCTGCCCGAGTACGAGCCTGGCCTCAGCCGCAAAAGCCTGCACGAGGTGTAACGCCGACTGCTTCTTCGCCCTGTCGAAGGAGCGCCGCAACGACTTGCCATCAACCGCAATCACCTCGCCCAACTGGTCAGCGAACCCCTCTGTCAGGCGAAGCATCACTGACTGAAACGTGCCAGGATCGAGGGCGTTGAACAGGTCAGAGAACGCATCGTGGCTCGGTATTCCGTGCTTCAGTGTCATGAATGTGCGCAAAAACGGCTCTTTCGTCGTGCCAAATAGCGCCATGTCGCAGCAACCCTCGCCGCCACACATGGTCGACAACAGGCCGATCATAAGCATCTCATGAAGATCATGCCGTGTAGCGTTGCTCGTACGAGGGTCTTCAACGCCCTCAAAAATATGAGAAAAATCTTCCATCGCGGTCGCATCCTTTGCTAATGACGCAATCCGTATGAATCCAATCAGACGTGATGCATAGTCAATATTTCAAAAGCGATTCCCCTGGTTTTCACGCCCAAATACAGAAAGAAGGAACTTTACGGCTACCTGCGCCGAGAATTGCGTGAAGTATTCCACCGTCTATCGCGCCAGAAGGAGTGCTCGATTGAAGAGGGGCACCTGATGCCAGACCACGTGCATATGTTGTTGAGCATCCCACCCAAGCACTCGGTCGCGCATGTGATCGGGTTCATGAAGGGAAAAAGCTCGATCTGGATCGCGCAGAACATCAAGAACCGCCGCCGCAATTTTGCGGGGCATAAATTCTGGGCACGTGGTTATTTCGTCTCGACGGTCGGCGCAGATGAGCGCACGGTGCGAGCTTATATCCAAACGCAAGAGCAACAGGACAAACGCCTCGACGACCTGTTTAACAGGTAATCTGTAACCCCAACCGCTTCGAGCGGTTCAAGCGAAGCGTTTCAAACCTCCACTTCAAGTGGAGGTTATTGGCTTTCGCGTGTGCTGACGCTTCGCATTGTTTGTCCGCCAGAAGTCGGCACTGAACACCTAGACGGGCTCAACCAATGAAATGAACTTCTCAACGACCTCGGTAGGTCGTTCCATGTTCCAGACTGCCGCAGTGGTTGTCACCTCAACAGACCCATTCAGGGGTCTGTACGCGACGGCATCCGATTCGAAATCCACGAAAGATCTTGGAACCAGAGCCAGGCCAACACCACAGGCGACCATGGCGATTTGCGAAGCGATCGACTTCGCGGTATGCGGGGCGACAAAGGGCATGTCCGCGTGCCTGAATTGCGCTTGTATCTCGTCAAAATAGGCTGGACTTATTTCGCGCGCGCAGGTGACCAACGGTATATCGGTTAGATCCTCGATGCACACCGTGTCCTTAATACGCAAAGGATGATCGGGTGGCATGGCAACCGCTAGCCTTTCTCTTTCCATCGGTTTGCAAATCAATGGGGCATCGACCGTGTCAGTTCTGACGAACGCTAGGTCGATCTCCTTTCTACGCAGGGCCTGTAACGCATCTGCCGTATCCATTTCGGTCATCGACACAGATAATTCGGGAAAGTGCTGCTTGACCTTGCGCAAACCCTCTCCAAGTGGTCGAAACATCGCAGAGGTGACAGCACCGATCACCAGCGAATGAACCTGTCCGCTCTTCGTCAAGTGAACGATCGATTCCAGGCGTTCGGCGTGATCGACCATCCGCTTCACCGCTGGCAGAATCGCTTCCCCGTGGGATGTCAGACGCACACCGGACCGTGATCGCTCAAACAGGTTAACGCCCAACACACGCTCGAGAACCTTGATTTGCGTGGACAGCGGCGGCTGCGAGATCCCCAGCCGCTCCGCCGCGCGTCCGAAATGTCGTTCTTCGGCGACAGTGTGGAAATAGTGAAGGTGCCGGATCAGTCGGAAATCCATGAAAGTTTTTCGCTCTATTCGCATATCGTATTGATGCTTATGCCACCCATGACGCTAGCGAGGCATTGCCTTGGCGTAGGCTCCCGCTGCAGCACAATGAGATGGAACCATCTCAAATAGCTGGCAAGGTATTTTGTGGCGATCCCCCGGCGGCTTGCAATGAAGCCTTTCAGGCGTGAGTGACGGTTGTTGACGTTTTGGATATGCAGTTCGCTATCTACGCGTTCACCTGCCGACAGATTTAACGCCTTGTGGCTCACGCCCAAGGCCACCGCGCAGGTCGGATAACTTGTCCCACCGTCTGTCACCAAAAGAGCGTCCTTATCCATGACGGGTTCGAGGGCCTCCGACAGAGCCTCGGCGTTGAGCGCAGGCAGGACTGTACTGACGGTCGTGCCGGAACGGTCCGCCGCGATCAGGACGGGCACCTGTTCACTCGACAGCCCGCGTTTTGTTGCCTTTCCCCCGCGTTTGCGGGCCTTGCGCTCTGGTTGTTCTTCTGAGGATTTCCCTTCCACGGCTCGTGTCCAAATGCGATCACCTTTACGGCTTTCAAGGAAAAAGGTCTCGTCAGCTTCAACAATGCCCGTCAGCTTTTGGGATGTGGTACTGATGCCTGCAAGGAAGCGATGTCGCCAGCGAAAAGCAGTACTCAAAGCAATACCGCACCGCTTGGCCGCAACAGCCACCGTGTCTCCATTGGCGAGGCATTCAGCGAATGTGAGCCAGAGATCTTTGTGATGCAGGCCGCTCAATGATGTGCCCGTTACCGCCCCAAAGGTGCGATTGCAGGATTGGCAACGATAGCGCTGCAGGCCGCGAGATTTACCATTGGCTACCGCTCCATGTGTGCCGCAATGCGGGCAGGTCCGATCTTCTCCGACACACGTTTCAACCGCGGCAACAGAGGCTTCGCCCGCTGGACGACCAGCCAGAACCTCCCCCACTTCAGACTTCTGCGCTTCGCTCAACCTATCGATCTCTGACAACCAGGCCAAAAAAGCTTTTCGCTCCATAACACCGATCTCTTTAAATCGTTGGCCAATCGTAGCACATCAATACGATTCACGAATAGAGCCAAGTTTTTCCTCAGCATAGAGCGGTGAAACCGGCCTGGCCGCGTCACGTGAACCCTAGGAGTTGTACCATATGTTTTAAGTATCGTGATCTTATGTTCAAAATATTTTACGGGGATCAAGATTCGTGTTACGAAGCTTTCGTGTGTTCCGGACACCTTTCGTGTGTTCCCGACACCTTTCGTGTGTTCCCGACTCAGGGTCGCCTCCCGCCAAAAAATTATCGCCGCGACACTTCAAAATTATCGGCAGCTTATCGTCCACGTATTATGCTCTGCGACGGTCCTGTTGCGGCTTCATCAAACCCCTGAACCGAAAGGAAGTTCTAAATGATCGCTCATCCCGAGTTTCATAACATCGACGTCGCCGACGATGCGATCGTGCGCGAATTAGCGGAGGGGTTGTCGGCACACATCTATCTAGGTGATCAAGCGATGATTTCTGTGGTCACTGCCGCTCCTGGAAAGGGGGGGAACCTGCACGATCACCCCGAAGAGCAATGGGGATTGTGCCTTGAGGGGTCGGGCGTCCGAGTGCAGGGCGACGCCGAAGTGCCTTTTGGAAAAGGCGATTTCTGGCGCACGCCCGGCGGTGTCCCGCACACGATCAAGGCAGGTGCTGACGGGTGCCGGATCCTCGATATCTTTGCGCCACCGCGCGACGAGTACCGCAAGCCGGGTTCCGGTTTTGGGACCGCCTGAACGGTGCCGGTTCTCCAACATCAGACCGACTTTTCCAGGCTCAGCGCGGACTTTCTTGCCAGATGGCAGACCGCCGAGGCGGCCGCCGTCTCGGATTGTCTGAATCGGGGGCACGCGCTTGATGGCGGCATCAAGCCTTTGGACAAAGTGATGCGCATTGTCGGCCAGGCACGCACCGTCCGTTGCATGGTCGGTGATAACAGCGCGCTCCACGCGGCGATCAACCTCGTTCAACCGGGTGACGTTTTGGTCGCAGACGCTGGCGGTTTTCTGGGCAACGCGATTTGGGGCGGCCTGATGACAGAGGCCGCCTTGGGCAAAAAGATCGGCGGGCTCGTCATCGACGGCGCGGTGCGCGATTCAGCCGAAATTGTCGAGAGCGGTTTCCCATGCTTCTCGCGCGGCGTTGTTCCGGCCGGGCCGCACAAGAATTTCGGAGGAGAGATCGATGGCCCCATTGCCTGTGGAGGTGTCGCTGTGCGGGTCGGAGACCTTGTCATCGCGGATGCGGACGGCGTGACCATCGTGCCCATCGAGCGCGTCGAAGGCGTGTTTTCGGCCTACCAAGCGCTCAAGGAGAAAGAGGCGCGTGCGCTTTCGGAGCTCGCCCGGGGCGGAACTCTTGCCGAAATCTACGGTGTGCCGGACGTCGTCCCGTTTGATGGCTGATGTGAAAGTGCGAGCAATGTTGGAGCCAAAGACTCATGATTTGACCGGTGGATCGGTCGACATGAAAGTAAATAGCCTGCGCCGCGATGGCACTAGGGCTCCTATCGTGTTCCTGCACGGCTTTGGCTCGACCAAGGAAGACTATGCCGATGTCGCAAGACGCGCGGCGTTCGACGATCGGGGGGTGTTGGCCTACGATGCACCCGGATGTGGGCGCACGGTCTGTAGTGATGTCGAACAGGTCAGCATTCCGTTTCTGGTCGAAACCGCTCTGACGCTGTTAGAAAGCGAAGGGATCGATCGCTTCCACCTCGTCGGCCATTCGATGGGCGGGCTCACAGCGTTGATGCTTGCAGACGCGCACCCCGATCGTATTCTGAGCTTTTGTGACATCGAGGGCAATATCGCGCCGGAGGACTGCTTTCTTAGTCGGCAGATCCATGACTACGCCGATGATGATCCGGCGGCTTTTCTCGATGCCTTTGCAGATCGCGCTCGCCAGGCGCCTTACTGGTCAAGCCCGCTCTTCGCGGCAGCCCTGCACCATAAGGTCAATGTCAGGGCGGTTCGTGGCATATTCACCTCGATGGTGGACCTGTCCGATAATGGCGACCTGATGACACGCTTTCTCGGCCTGCCATGCCCCAGGATGTTTATGTATGGCGATCAAAACAACACACTGAGCTATCTGGCGCACATCGCAGACAAAGGGGTGGAACTGGCAGAGATCCCCGAATGCGGGCATTTCCCGATGTATGCCAACCCGCCTGAAATGTGGCGCCGCTTGGCCGCCTTTATCGACGCGTCAGAGGCAACGATATGACTTCCCTGCAGGACAGGTATCAGGAGACCGCCACCAAACACGCCGCGTTTTGCGAACGCGGGCTGTGCACCGACATCTCGCGCGGCAAGCCTTCGCCCGAGCAGTTGAACCTGTCGCAAGAGCTTTTGTCGCTACCAGGGGACATCGACACCGTCACAGCCAACGGGTTTGATGCCCGTAACTATGGCGGAGACCTGGCGGGGTTGCTCGAATTGCGGTCCATTTTTGCGCCCTCAATGGGCGTTGAGGTGGATCAACTCGTGGCAGGCGGAAATTCAAGTCTGTCGATGATGCACGATTGCCTCGTCTGGGCGATGCTTCGCGGAGTGCCGGATGGCCTTGGGCCTTGGTGCCGGCAGGAGCAAATCTCTTTCCTGTGCCCGGCGCCGGGCTACGAACTGCACTTCCAGATGTGCAAGTCATACGGAATTGCGTTGCGGCCCATTCCGGTCACAGCAGACAGACCCGATCTAGACTTGGTCACGGAGGCCGTCAAAGACCCCGCAGTCAAAGGCATGTGGTGCGTACCGACCCATGCCAATCCGACACAGGAGATTTTTTCCGACGAGACCGTCGACAGATTGGCCAGTATGCACACCGCTGCATCCGATTTCCGTTTGTTCTGGGACGAGGCCTATCTTCTGCATCATTTTTCGGCCGATCAGTCGCCTGCCAAACGCATCCTGCCCGTCGCCGAAGCGTCGGGTAATCCCAACCGTCCCCTGATGTTTTCATCGACTTCGAAAATCACCCATGCCGGGTCCGGCGTCGGCTTTCTGGCTGCATCCGCCACGAATATCGAATGGTATGTAAGGTGCAGGTCGGCGCGCGGGCCCGTTGAAGACAAGATCAATCAGCTTCGTCATGCGGTGCTGTTAAAGTCGCCTGAACATGTTCGGAATCTGATGGAGCGCCACTCTGCGCTTCTGACCCCGAAGTTCAAAGTGATCGACGCCGCTCTGCAACGCGTCCTTGCAGACGGCGATGCGCAGTGGTCATCGCCAAAGGGCGGTTACTTCATCAACGTGTGCGCCCGGCCCGGCACCGCCAAACGCGCAATCTCGCTGGCTGAAAAAGCTGGAATAAAACTCACCGCCGCCGGATCGACAATGCCAGGTGGCCATGACCCTGACGACACGTACATTCGCATCGCACCTAGCTTTGCTGACGTAAAAGATATCGAGATCGCCGCAGAGATCATTGCCGTTTCGATACTGCTTGCCGAGATTGAGGCCAAACTGGCTCAGGACAGCAGCAAGCATGCCGAGGCCATGCTTCAATGAGCGACCAAAAGCCCTTAGGATATGATATCAGTGACATGGGTGAGCGCGGTCTTGTCCTGACTGCCGAAGGGCCACTGGACCTCAATGTTCAGGAGAAGATCTGGCGACTAACAAAGGCCGACGAGCTTTGGCCTGGTGTGACGCTGAAAGTAGCGGGAGTTAACAACCTCGTCGTTCTGTTCGACCCGGACCGCACGACTTTTGAAGCTCTGGCAGACCAGGTAAGCCAGACTTGGGCTGATCCACCCGAGGCTGACATTGCGCCCGCAGAACACATAATTCCCGTCCGGTATGGTGGTGCAAGCGGCTATGATTTGGAGGAGGTGGCAGCTTCTGTCTGCATGTCCACCGAAGACTATGTGAGCCGGCATGCTGAAGGTGCTTATGTCGTCATGACTGTTGGTGCCTATCCGGGTTTCGGGTTTCTGGGCGGTCTCGATCCTGCGCTGGCCGTACCACGCCGTGCGTCCCCGCGCGGACGGGTCGAGGCAGGCGCGGTCATGATTGGCGGTGCCCAGACGGCCATAATGACGACCACTTCGCCGTCTGGGTGGAATGTGATCGGGCAGACGGATGCAGAGCTTCTTGATCTCAGCCGGGCGCGGCCATCCACCTTTTCCCCCGGGGACCGCGTGCGGTTTGTGCCGGAGGCTCTCCCATGATCACAGTCTTGCAAGCGGGTCCCTTTGCAACCGTCCAGGATCTTGGACGGCAGGACGTTATTGCCGAGGGGATCGGACCAAGCGGGGCGATGGACCGCCTTGCCCTGATGCGGGCGAACAAATTGGCCGGAAATCCCGATGGTGCCGCCGGGATTGAGTTTACCGGCGCGCCGCTTCGTTTTCGTGTCGAATGCGACGGGTTAGTTGCCGTCACGGGCGCAGATGGCCCGGCCACTCGCAACGGGATCGCGTTTCCAACCCACTGGGCGGAGCCTACCTACAAAGGCGACGTTATCGAGATCGCGCCAAGCTCAACCGGAATGTGGCGCTACGTCGCCATCTCGGGTGGTATCGACGTGCCCGTCGTACTCGCTTCCCGAAGCACTGACGTCAAGAGCGGCTTTGGCGGACTCGACGGTGGGCGGGCACTGCGGGCAGGTGATGTGCTGAAGCTGCTCTCTGGCGAGGTTACGAACAGGGCTTGGTGTCAGAGTGTCCGGCACTGGCGCGGCGTGGGACTTTCGGGCCCAGCCGAAAGCTTCACACCTGAAACGCCCATCCGCGTCATGGTAGCTCGGGAATACCAAGCCTTTACCCCCGCCTCTCGCGCCGCAGTCTGGTTGGAAAACTGGCAAGTCGGCTCCGAGAGCAACCGCCAGGGCTATCGCCTGACTGGTACCCCTCTGGAGACAGAGATCTCGCTGAGCCTGCTGTCATACGGCCTGATCCCCGGTACGATCCAGGTGCCTCAGGCAGGACAACCCATCGTGCAACTGGCAGAGGCAAATACATGCGGAGGTTATCCAAGGTTAGGCGTCGTCATTGAAGCCGACCTAGGCCGTCTGGCACAAGTGCGACCGGGTCAGACTTTGCGGTTTGAGCGCGTCACCCGCGCCGAAGCCTTGGACGCGATGCAGGTGGAAATGACCCAGCTGGAGCATATTCAGAACTTGCCCCGGGCGCTGGCATGTTGAATTCACCGGACATAGCCGACATCGAAGCGCTGATCGAGGGCGTGGCCGACGTAGCGTCTTTCGACATAGCCATTGAGCGCCTTGGCTTTCGGATACGTCTCCGCCGTGACGGGCCTGGGTCGCCGCGGGTGATTAAAATCCCAGCCCCGATTGCGGGGCTTCTGACCGGCACATGTAATGCGTCGCCGCCTGCACTCGGCCAATACCTGAACAAGAACGAAATCATGGCCTTCGTCGAGATCGGGCTCCACCAAATTGCGGTCCGCGCACCGCGCAGTGCCGTTCTTGTCGCGTGTCTGGCGAAGCCCGATGGGCAAGTTTCTCAAGGGCAGCTGCTCTTCCGAATGCAAACAGAAAATTCACCAACGCAAGGAGGCCATTTGTCATGACCCGAAGCATCGATATCAACGCCGATATGGGAGAAGGTTACGGCGTCTACGACATCGGAAACGATGCTGCCATGTTGGATGTCGTTACCACAGCGAACCTCGCCTGCGGATTTCACGGTGGCGATCCTTCGATCATGGCCGCGCGATGCCGCGAGGCAAAAGCACGCGGGGTGCGCATTGGCGCGCATCCGGGGTTCCCCGATCTGCTCGGGTTCGGGCGTCGCCACATCGAAATGCCATTTGAAGAGGTGCGCGACCTGATTGCCTATCAGATGGGCGCACTCGACGGTGTCGCGCGGCTTGCAGGCTATGAGATCACGCATGTGAAAACCCATGGCGCGCTTGGGCATTTTACCGGCGACACGAAACATGCCGCCGAGGCGTTGATCGCGGCGGTGAAGGCCTACAACCCGGGCCTTGTCATCATGGCAATGGCTGGAACGGCACTGGTGGAGATGGTCGAAGCGGCCGGGATTCGTGTGGCGCGCGAGATATTTGCTGACAGGGCCTACGAAGATGACGGAAGGCTCATGTCGCGCAAGAAACCTGGGTCGATGGTTCATGACCCCGATAAGGCCGCAGAAAATGTCGCCGCAATGGTACGCGAACAGGCCGTCATCTCTGCCTCCGGCAAACGCATCCCGCTCAAATCAATCGACAGTGTCTGCACCCACGGCGACTCCGACAACGCCATCGAAATCTCAACCCGCGTAGAGGCGCGCCTGGTCACGGAAGGTTTCCAGATCGCTCCATTCGCGGACACCCTGGCCACCTAGCCACCTCCATTCGAAGCGCATACCGTTCCAACAAGGAGAAAACGACATGAAAGCACTTATAAAATCGCTGATTGCCTCAGCCAGTCTGGTAATTGCGGGATCGGCATTTGCCGAAAGTTGGCAATTTTCGGCGAATGACCCGGATTCGAATTTCCACACGTTGAATGCCCGGTTGTTCGCCGAAGATGTTGCCCGTCTGTCGAATGGCGAAATGACCATTGAAGTCGTGCCCAGCGCGGCCTTGTTGGGACGAGGCGAACTCAAGCGCGGGGTACAGCGAAATGTGGTCCCCATCGGGGATCTTCTGATTGGAGCGCTCGGAAACGACAACCCCATTTACAACGCGGATCTAATCCCGCTTCTGGCCACGAGTTTTGAAGAGGCCAAGAAACTTTGGGATGTGACCCGGCCCATGTACGAAGCCGATCTGGCCGATGATGGCCTGATGGTCCTTTGGGCAGAACCTTGGCCGGCGCAGGGCATCTACACAACCGCTGCGATCGACAGCGCCGATGCGCTGGAAGGCGTGGATTTTCGGGCCTACAATTCTGCAACGGCGCGCTTTGCCGAGCTGCTTGGCGCAATTCCGACGACAATCCCGTCAGCCGAGGTTCCCCAAGCGTTCAGCACCGGATTAGTCGATGCGATGATCACGTCTCCGACCACCGGTGTTGACACACAAGCCTGGGACTTTGCCACGCATTTCTACGATGTTCAGGCCATGGTACCGAAGAACTTCATCCTGGTGAACAAGTCCCGGTTTGATGCGTTGTCCGAAAGTGCGCAAAGCGCTGTGCTCGAGGCCGCCGCCATTGCCGAAACCCGCGGTTGGGAAATGGCAATGGAGGCGCAAAACAGCCAGATCGCAACACTCGAAGAAAATGGCATGGTCATCGGGGGAACACCGGACGTCTTGGTCGACCGGCTTGCCGAGATCGCCGAGATCATGCTGAGCGAATGGCAAGAAGCTGGCGGCGACGATGTGGCCGCCATCATCGAAGCCTTCCAGAACTAGGTGCTATCTTTGCCCGGCAATTCCCATTGCCGGGCAATTTCATTGGGGAGCGATTCTGATGCGTATCCTTGCTTTCCTTAGCAGGATTTCAGCCTTTGCCGCAGGTGTTTGCCTGATTGCAATCGCAGGAATCGTACTGGCTCAGATCACGGTTCGACTGACTGGAAACGCGCTCCCGTCCACCGATGATTTTGCGGCTTGGGCTATGGGCGGTGCCGTCTTTCTGGCCCTGCCATCAGCCTTCTTTCACGGCAAGCATATACGGGTAACTCTGGCCATCGAACAGATCGCCGAGGTGAGGCAGCGACCGATACTACGCGCCATGAACCTTTGTACTCTAGGCATTATTGCAGCAGCCACTTGGTTCTGTGCCGTTTTTGTCTACGAGAGTTTCATTTTCGGAGATAAATCGCATGGCGTCGTAGCAATTTCGCTCTGGATTCCGCAGACTTCCATGCTGGTTGGCTTGGCCTTGTGTCTTCCAATCCTCGCAGCGTTGAGTTGGTTCGGTGTAGCGTCTCTGGATGAGCAGGACCCTCAATGATGACCGACCAGCTCATTGAGTTTACGGCGATCTTCGGGTCACTCCTGCTGCTACTTTCACTTGGATTTTATGTGGGCGTAGCGCTCATCATCTCTGGCGGATTGGGCTTGCTGCTTTTCGCGACCACGAACACTGGCTATCTTTTCTCAACAACGGCATGGAGCTACATCGCGAGCTGGACACTAACAGCGTTGCCGCTCTTTGTCTGGATGGGCGAAATCTTGTTCCGGACAAGCCTGTCCTCAGACCTTTTCCGGGGGTTGCAACCTTTGTCACGGCGGCTGCCAGGACGCCTGCTGCACGTCAACGTTCTGGGCTGCGGCATCTTCGCGGCGATCAGCGGGTCATCGGCCGCGACAACTGCCACCGTCGGACGCATGTCGCTGCCCGAGCTCAAGCGCCGCGGCTACGACGACAGCGCGGCGATTGGCAGTCTTGCAGGATCCGGCACATTGGGACTGCTAATCCCACCGTCGATCATGATGATCGTCTATGGTGTGGCTGCACAGGTTTCCATTAATCGGCTTTTCATCGCAGGCATCTTGCCCGGCCTGATGCTGATATGTCTTTTCTCGGGGTACATTGCGCTGCGCTCCGTCCTCAGAAAAGAGATAACTACCGAAGCGGATGATCCGGACAATAGCATCGGGTTCGGGCAATCCATCCTTCTTTTGGCACCGACGATCCTTTTGATTGTTTTTGTCATCGGGTCCATCTACGCTGGTGTCGCCACAGCGACTGAGGCTGCGGCGCTCGGTGTCTTTGGTGCCCTTGTCCTGTCGTTCTGGAATGGCTCGCTGACGAAGGAGAGTTTTTCGCAAAGCGTCATCGGTGCACTTCAGACCACCGCCATGATCGGTTTGATCCTCGTGGGCGCGGCCTTTTTGACCAAGGCAATGAGCTTCACTGGACTGCCCGCGGCGATCACTGATTTCGTCGTCGGCCTGGGCGTGAACCCAACGCTCTTTCTAGTTTTGATGACGCTGGTTTTTATTATCCTGGGCTGTTTCCTGGACGGCATTTCGATTATTGTTCTGACTGCTTCGGTCGTCTTGCCTGCGATTCTCCAGCTAGGGATCGACCCCATCTGGTTCGGCATTTACTTGATTATCGTCGTCGAGATGGCACAAATTACGCCACCTCTAGGCATCAATCTGTTTGTCATTCAGGGCCTGACCGGGAAAGATATCCTGACAATTGCAAAGATGACCTTTCCCTACTTTTTTCTGCTACTCCTCTCGATTGTTATTCTTTGGATCTTTCCGGAAATAGCGACCATCCTCGTCGATTGGAGCTTTGCAAGATAGCGCGTTATTCACCTCGGCTCAGAACTCATTGCCAGTAGAGGACGGTTGCTGCGAAGGCGATAGCAAACTGAAAGACTCTGGCTCAGTTTACCAGGGGCAGGTCATTAGCATCATTGGGCCATCGGCACTAAACTCAACACCTAATGAGCGGAGAAACTCCTCCAGAAAATCCATGCACAAATTGCCTTACCTTGCTACGATAAGAAAATATCTGACAGCATCGAAACCACCCCGCGAGAGGGAAAATCAGTGATCCGCTCGTTACGCTTACTGATCTCCCAAACCAGACCCGCGATATCCGCAAACAGAGACTGCGGCGGAGTGTGCGCCGGATACGGGTATGGTGGCCTTGTCTCTCGGGTTCCCTTTTGCCGCCAGCGCTGCGTCATGCCGCTGATCTTGCTTGCTTTTTTCTGCGCCCACCATATGCGTCTCCCCAACTCAGGACTCCGTGGCGGTGACGGCAGTGACACGCTGGCACGTCTCTGGCGTTTCTGGGGCGGGAAACCGGATTAGCCCGGATGAACCCGGACTATTCCGGACGGGCGTTGGGAATTGGTGCGCCATGCGCCAGTCAAGGGGAATTTTTGGCCCGGAATATCACGGTGCAGAATCGGCCCCTTAAACAGCCCTGCACGGGCGCATGAAGCGGCATTAACGGGGTGTCGAAAGACGCGGTCATCGCCGCCGTTCCGGGGCGGGTTTCGCAATCTTCTGGCGGGTACCGTCCTGCGCTGGCCTGCGCTGGCGCTGCCACCGGATTGGCGAGCCAAATGGCAGACCGCCCACCACACGCGGCCCTTGCCGGTGCCATGGGCGCAGCGCCCGATGGCACCCTGCCCGCCACGCGCTGTCAGAATCGGGTCCGCACCGGGCTTGCAGCACAGCGGGCGGTCCTGTAGCGATACCCCATGCCCGATTTGCCAAACCCGCATGATGCCCTGTTTCGCGCCCTGCTCAGCGACCCCGAGCGCGCAGGTGCCTTTCTGCGCGAGCACCTGCCCAACAGCATTGTCGGGCATCTCTCGGATGATCCACCCGAGATCCTGGAGGGCAGCTTTGTTGATGAGGCGCTTGCAGGCAGCCAGAGCGATCTGCTGATGAAGCTGCGCCTGAAATCAGGTGGTGTGGCCTTTGTCTTCGTTCTGGCCGAGCACAAAAGCGCCCCCGATCCGGGTCTGCCGCTGCAACTGGCCACGTACATGGTGCGCATCTGGAAACGCCATGCGGGCACGGAGGCGGCCCGGTTGCGCGCCCTGCCACCTATTGTGCCCATTGTTCTCTATCACGGCGCGGCCCGCTGGCATGTGCCCGAGGGGCTGGGTCAGATGATCGCCGCGCCTGATCCGGCGGTGGCCTTTCTGCCCGGGGCGGGATATATCCTGCGCAACCTGCGGGCCATGGACGCGGAGGCGCTGTCCGGCAATGCCGCGCTGCGGGCCGGGTTTGTGACGCTCAGGCGCGAGGCGCTGGATCATCTGGCGGCGATTGCAGCCGCGCTGCCCGAGGGCAGCGATCTGAGGCGGCAGGTGGTGGAATACATCCTTCGGGTCTATGATGTGGACATGGAGGACCTGAAAGCCGCGCTGCGGCGCGACGGGCAACGCGAGATGGAGGCACTGATGGGAACCATTGCAGACACCCTGATCAAGCAGGGCATGGCAACCGGGGAGCAACGCGGGCTGACCAGAGGCCGCGAAGAAGGAAAGACCGAAGGCAGAGCCGATACGCTGCGTAAACTGCTTGAGCGGCGGTTCGGGCCGCTGCCGCAAGAGGCGCGGGCGCGTATTGATGCAGCCTCGCTTGCAGATCTGGATCGCTGGCTGGATGCGGTGCTGGATGCGGCGTCGCTGGATGCGGTGCTGGGGGCGGATCAGGCGTAGCGCGATACCGGCCCCGCATCGCCACAGACTGCGCTGTCCGCCCTGAGGCGCGCCTTGTGCCGATCCTGCGTCCATGGGGTGCCAAACCCCGCCTCAT
>CAXMWW010000024.1:0-139267 GCA_963422245.2 uncultured Sulfitobacter sp.
AACGGCGTTGCATCCCGGCCAAGTTCTGTCCCAAGGGCGCGGTAGGATTTCTCCTGCCGCAGCCAGTTCTGAGCCCGCGCGCCCACCAGCTTCATCCCGTGCTTGGCTCCTGCCGCCTCCAGCTGATCAAAAAGGTAATTCTGCATCTCGATGGGGTGATGCAGCTCCCATCCCAGCTCGCCCGTATAGGCCACCCGGATCGCACGCACCGGGCACATTCCCAGTTCGATGTTGCGCATGGTTAGCCAGGGGAAACGCTTGTTGGACAGAACGGTGGACGGGTCTGCATCCTTCACCAGCTCATTCAGCACATCCCGCGACTTTGGCCCGGCGATGGCAAAGACACCCCACTGGGTCGTCACATCATGGCATTCGATATAGCCGAACTCAGGGGCCTTATCTTCAATCGCCTTCTTGAGGTAATCCGCGTCATAAGCCGTCCAAGCCCCTGCGGACACAAGGTAATATTCATCCTGCCCCAGCCGCACGATAGTGTATTCCGTGCGCGTCGTCCCATGGCCGGTCAGCGCATAGGTCAGGTTGATGCGCCCGACCGAAGGCAGCTTGTTGCAGGTGAACCAATCCAAGAACGCCGTCGCCCCCGGCCCTTTGACCAGATGCTTGGTAAAGGCCGTGGCGTCGATCAGGCCAACGCCTTCGCGGATCGCTTTGGCTTCATCGACAGCGTACTGCCACCAGCCCCCGCGCCGGAAGGATCGCGCGTCATGGTCAAACGTCTCCGGCGCATCCAAAGGCCCAAAATAGTTCGGCCGCTCCCAGCCATTCACCCAACCAAACTGCGCGCCACGGGCCTTCTGCCGGTCATAGGCAGGTGCGGTGCGCAGCGGGCGGCAGGCTTCCCGCTCTTCGTCCGGGTGGTGCAGAATATAAACGTGTTCGTAGCATTCCTCGTTCTTGCGCGCGGCAAACTCGGTTGTCAACCAGTCGCCATAACGCTTGGGGTCGAGCGAGGCCATGTCGATTTCCGCCTCACCTTCAACCATCATCTGCGCCAGATAGTACCCGGTACCCCCTGCCGCAGTGATGCCAAAGGAGAACCCTTCGGCCAACCACATGTTCCGCAGCCCCGGCGCAGGACCCACCAGCGGGTTGCCGTCGGGCGTATAGCAAATCGGCCCGTTGAAATCGTCCTTCAGACCACTTTCCGCACAGGACGGCACCCGCTCTGTCATTGCCATATATTGTTCCGCAATCCGGTCCAGATCGAGCGGGAAGAGATCAGCCCTGAAGCTGTCTGGGACGCCATGTTCAAACCGCGCAGGTGCACCGCGCTCGTAAATCCCCAAAATCCAGCCACCACGCTCTTCGCGGGCATAAGACTGGGCATCCGCATCACGCACCACCGGATGCTCAGGGTTCGACTTGCGCCACTCAACCAGCTCTGGGTCCTGATCCATCACGATGAAGGTATGCTCGACCGGGATCGCGGGCATCTTGATGCCCAGCATCTTCGCCGTCCGCTGCGCGTGGTTGCCGGAAGCCGTGACCACATGTTCAGCGGTGATGACAATCTGCTCGTCCGTCGGCACAAGGTTGCCGCCCTTCTCCCCCATCTTGGTGCAGGTGACCTCCCAGGCCTCACCGTTCCAATGGAAAGCATCGGCCTGCCACTTGCGCTCAATCATCACGCCACGCTGACGCGCGCCCTTGGCCATCGCCATGGTCACGTCCGCAGGGTTAATGTAGCCATCGGTCTCGTGACACAGCGCGCCTTCCAGATCATCCGTGCGGATCAAGGGCCACTTCGCCTTCACCTCATCTGCGGTCATGAAGGTGTAAGGCACACCGCAGGTCTCAGCGGTTGAGGCATAGAGCATATACTCATCCATCCGCTCCTTCGTCTGGGCCATCCGCAGGTTACCCACCACGGCAAAACCTGCATTCAGCCCGGTCTCTTCTTCCAGCGTCTTGTAGAACTTGATGGAATAGTCATGGATGTGGGTCGTCGCATAAGACATGTTGAAGTAGGGCAGCAGACCGGCGGCATGCCAGGTAGAGCCCGAGGTCAGCTCGTCCCGCTCCAACAACATCACATCATCCCAGCCCGCCTTGGCCAGATGATAGGCAATCGACGTGCCCACGGCCCCGCCGCCCACAACCAGAGCTTTGACTTGCGTTTTCATGACGTGATTCCTCCGCAGATGTTGGAGCCTGTTTTAGCCATGGGGCAAAACAGACGCAGGCACCAGCCGACCCAAAGGCGCGAAAAACCGACCTCACTTTGAAATCTGGGTTGAGCATGCCCCCACAGGGCCTTCGCCCGTGCCATACACCCCAATCGATGCATCCTTGGAAACCCAGTCCCCACAAGCGCACCCAAAATCATGTCGTACGGCGCAGCCGCTAAATCAGATCACGCCCCGGGGAAGGAGCTTCACGCACGTCGGGCACGTGCCCTTAGGCTCAACAATGCCACAGCAAAAGCGACAAACACTGCAACTGCCGTCATGCCGCTGACAAAATCCGTGCGCTCCACCACAAATCCTGCGATCACAACCGATGCCGCCCCCACCGCGCGGGTCATCATGAAACTGTTGCCCAGCACCCGGCTGCGCAGATGCTCGGCAACCTCATTCTGAAGGATGATCGTGTTTCCCGTCCAGACATAGGCGCACCCCAGTCCAATGAAGAACAACAAGGTCACAGCAAAAACCCGCGGGTCGTCAAACCAACCAACACCGGCAAAAAACACCAGATAGGTCGCGATCAAAGCCCCCAGCCCCAATGCGGTCCGCCGCTCCATGTCCAGGTGAGAATTTCTTGCCGCATGGATCAGTCCGGCTGTCACACTGCCTGTCATGAAGCTTGCCGTCAGCAGCGTAAAGAAAGCGGCATCAAAGATGGCAAACTGATCGTTGATCCCCGGCATCAGGCTGATCAAAGGCCGCTGCAAGACTGCGATACCCAAGATCAGGGTCATCGACCGGAAAACCATCGGGTCAGCCCAGAACACCCGCAGCCCATCAGTCATCTGACCCAACAGGGATGAGACCTCCTGCGCCTCTCTCTCTGGCGCAGGGTAAAGGGTGATCCGCGACAGCGCCGCCAGATAAATCAACGTGCCGATCGCATTGGCCGCAAATGCCAGCGGCGCGATCTCCAACCCGAAGGCAAACAACAAACCGGCCAGCAAGGGACCCGCAATATAGGTGAACTGCGACACACTAGCATTCAACGCCACTGCTGCCGACAGGTTGTCGGGCCGCACCAAACGGTTCACCAAGCCAAAAAAGGCGGGCTGGCTGAAACCAATCAGCGCTCCTTCGATAAACACAAAGGCGCACAACAGATAAGGTGTCAGGGCACCGACCAGTGCCGCAATGGCCAGCGCAAACCCGGTACCCACCTGTATCCACAAGATCAGCTTCAGCAGCCGAAACCGGTCCCCCCGGTCAGCAAGTGCAGACGCCCAGGGCGTCACCAGAAGGGCCGGAAACAGATCGCAAAAGAACACCAGGCCGACCCAGGATGCCGACTTTGTCGTCTCCCACATCCACCATCCAACCGCCAGCAGCGTGATCCAGTACAAAGTGTAGGAGATGCCAAATCCAGTTATGAACAGCCGGTAGCCGCGCTCCCCCAGAACCTCCAGACGCATCACCCGGCCCCCCTTGCCTGACTGAGAGTCTTACCCCGGCAAAATCTTCCCCGGGTTCATGATGTCATTGGGATCAAGCGCCTTCTTGATCGCGCCCATGACATCCACAGCTCCCTGCCCCAGTTCTTGCACCAGATAGGGCCGCTTGCCCTGACCAATCCCGTGCTCGCCGGTGCAGGTGCCTTCCATGGAAATCGCCATATCGTTGAGCCAGCTGATGAACTCTGCGGCGCGGGCCTGTTCTGCTGCATCGTCTTTGTCGATGAGCAGTGAGGCATGAAAATTCCCATCGCCTGCATGGCCCACAACCGGCGCAATCAGCTCCATCTCCGCAGCCTTGGCCTCGCAGGCTGTGACCGCATCCGCCAGCCGAGAGATCGGCACGCAGACATCCGTGGCCACCGCATCACAGCCGGGCTTCAGCGCCAGCATTGCCCAATAGGCGTCATGGCGCGCCTTCCACAATTTGTTACGTTCCTCCAACGTGGCCGTGGCGACAAACCCCGTGCCACCTTCTTCTTCTGCCAACATGCCGAATGTCTCCGCCTGCTCGGCGACGCCTGCATCAGAGCCATGGAATTCCAGCAGCAACAAAGGCGTCTCTGGCAGTTCCAGCTTGGAATAATTGTTAAGCGCCTGAACGACCATTGTGTCCAACAGCTCAATCCGCGCGACTGGCAGCCCATACTGAATGGTTGCCATCACCGCACGACTGGCCGCCTCGACGGAAGGGAAGGAACACCGCGCGGCTGAGATTGCCTCGGGTATGCCCTGCAGCCGCAACGTGATCTCCGTGATCATCGCAAGCGTCCCTTCGGAGCCCACCAGCAACCGCGTCAGGTCATACCCGGCAGAGGTCTTGCGCGCCCGGCTAGCGGTACGCACGACGGTGCCATCGGCCATCACCGCCTCAAGGCTCAACACATTGTCCTTCATCGTGCCATAGCGCACTGCATTGGTGCCGGACGCCCCCGTGGCGGTCATCCCGCCCAACGATGCATTGGCCCCGGGATCAATCGGAAAAAACAACCCCTGATCCCGCAGATAGGTGTTCAGATCCTCCCGCGTGACCCCCGGTTGCACTCGACAATCCAGATCGCTGGCATTGACCTCCAACACCTTGTCCATCTGGGAAAGATCCACGCAGATCCCGCCAGCGGGGGCATTCACATGCCCCTCCAGCGACGTACCCGTGCCATAGGCAATGATCGGCACCTTGTGATCGGCGCAAACCCGCACGATGTCGCTGACTTCCTGCGTCGATTCCGCAAAAATTACCGCGTCAGGTGCCTGATTTTCGATCCAGGTGGTGGTGTGGCCATGCTGTTCGCGGATCGCTTGCCCGGTCTGGCAACGCTCCCCAAACTGCTGCTTCAGAACCCCCAGAACGGTCCCGATGCCCTCTTCATTGCGCGGCAGCGCAGCCACTTCCATCATTGCTCACCCTCCCATGGCGATGCCTTCGCGGCGCGGGTCGGCCCCACCTCGCAAATCATCCCCGATAGCAATCACATGCAGGCCCGAGGTCAAGGCCCGAGTACCGACCTCGAACCCAAAACCTTCCAGCGCGCCCAGCAACTCCGCGGCAAGCGTGCCTTCCTCCAGATCGTATTTACCAAACCGGTTGACCGCATGCGGCACACTCACCGCAGCCTGCACATCAAGGCCCCAGTCGATCTGCGCAATAATCGCCTGCGCCACATAGCCGATGATGCGGCTACCACCGGGGGAGCCGACGGCCATAACCGGCTGGCCGTCCTTCAGGACAATCGTGGGAGCCATGGAGGACCGGGGCCGCTTGCCCGGCTCAACCCGGTTGGCAATGGGCACGCCATCGCTGTGCGACCGGAAGGAAAAATCGGTCAGCTCGTTGTTCAGCAAAAACCCACCCACCATCAGCCGACTGCCAAAAGCGTTCTCGATGGTTGTCGTCATGCTTGCCACATTGCCGGCGGCATCCACGATGGAGATGTGGGAGGTCGACGGCAGCTCAAGAGACTCATCATCCGCCCAGTTAAGCGCATGGTCGAACTTCGGGTTGCCCGGGGCCACCTCTTCCAACGCCGCCTCACTGGACAACAACTGCGCCCGCTCCGCCAGATAGGCAGGATCCAACAGCCCCGTCACCGGGACAGGCACAAAGTCACTGTCAGCCAGATACCGCCCCCGGTCCGCAAAGGCCAACCGCCCCGCGTCCCCCATCAGGCGACGCACAGTCGCATCCTGCGGCCCCGCACTCAGATCATAGCTCTCCAGCAGCCCCAATATCTGCCCCACAGCCACAGCACCGGAGGACGGCGGCCCCATGCCGCAGACCTCATGGCCCCGGTAGGCTGCACAGGCGGCGGGCCGCTCCTTAACCTGATAGATCGCCAGATCGACCTCAGACAACACACCCGGATTGGCGGCACCCTGCACGGTCGCCACGATCCGCTGAGCCAAGTCGCCTTCATAGAAGACCCCTGCGCCACCTTCGGCCATCGCGCGCAAGGTCGCGGCATAATCCGGGTTCTTCAGCATATCCCCAACAGCCACAGGCACGCCATCCGGCATGAAATACGCGGACGTCACCTCGGAAGACGCCAACCGCTCCTGATCGCGCTCCACCAGCCCGGCAAGCCGCGGAGACACCGCAAACCCTTGCTCCGCCAAATCAATCGAGGGCTGCAGCAGATCACCCCAGTCTTTCAACCCCCAGCGGGCATGCACCTCTGCCATCAACGCAGGGGTGCCGGGGGTCCCCACGGACCGTCCCCCCACAACAGCATCAAAGAACCCCATCGGCTCCCCGTCTGCTTTCTGAAACAGGCGCGGTGTGGCGGCCAATGGGGCGGTCTCTCGCCCATCAAAAGTTGTCACTTCTCCGGTGCTCGCATCATACCAAACCAGAAACGCACCGCCGCCCAGGCCGGAGGATTGCGGCTCCACCAAGCCCAACATCGCCTGAACAGCCACCAAAGCATCCGCAGCCGACCCGCCCGTAGCCAGCACATCCGCGGCTGCTCTCACTGCATGAGGATTGGCCGCCGAGACCATCCAGTTGGAGGCCACCACCGGCACACCGGCTGCCTTCGCCTCAAGCGACGCTGCAGCCTCTGCAGGCCAGCCGTCAAAAGCACCAACTCCCGCCGCCTCAGGGGCAACGCCATCCGCCGCCTGCTGCGCCACAGCCGCGCCACCCATTACGGCAAAAACCAATGACAAGATCTTCATCACAACGTCTCCTCTTTCTGGCCAAAAAAATCCCCGCACCAAGCGCCACCACAGGTCCCGACGCAAATGATCCACGGAACGTCTCAGACTCCGATTTGGCGAAGTCCAAATCAATAAAATCGCGCGCGGCGCAGCCGCTCAATTTACCAACAGCCGCCGCGGACGCCTCACAGCATCGAGGGCACAACCTGATCTGGCGGGCGGTGGCCATCATCGAAAGTCTTCACGTTGATGATCACCTTCTCGCCCATCTCAATGCGCCCTTCCAACGTAGCCGACCCCATGTGCGGCAAGAGCACCACGTTTTCCAACGCCCGCAGCCGGGGGTTCAGGTCAATGCCGTGTTCATACACATCAAGGCCCGCACCCTTGATCTCCCCCGCCCGCAGCATTCGGGTTAAAGCATTCTCATCAATCACCTCGCCGCGCGAGGTGTTCACGATCACTGCATCAGGCTTCATTAGCTTCAGACGCCGCGCGTTCATCAAATGAAAGGTCGACGGCGTGTGCGGGCAATTGACCGAAATCACATCCATCCGCGCGACCATCTGATCAAGGCTCTCCCAATAGGTCGCCTCCAGCCCCTGCTCGATCTCCGGATGTAGACGGCGGCGGTTATGGTAATGGACCTGCATGCCAAAGGCATGGGCGCGGCGCGCGACGGCCTGACCAATCCGCCCCATGCCGAGAATGCCCAAACGGCGCCCGCTCAAACGGCCGCCCAGCAAGGCGGTAGGCGCCCAGCCTTCCCACTTACCCTGCTGCATCTGCGCCATGCCTTCCGGCATACGCCGCGCCACAGCAAGGATCAACGCCATGGTCATGTCGGCAGTATCGTCGGTCAGCACGCCTGGTGTGTTGCTGACCAGCACGCCGCGCTGACGGGCCGTGGCCACGTCAATATGGTCAACCCCGGCCCCGTAATTCGCAATCAGCTTCAGCTGATCGCCGGCCTGCCCAATAAGCGCACCGTCAATGGTATCGGTGACTGTGGGCACCAGCACATCCGCCGTTTTCACGGCCTCGGCCAGCTCTGCCCGGGTCATTGGCGTGTCGTCAGAGCGCAAGGTGACGTCAAACAACTCGGACAGCCGCGTCTCAACCACATCGGGCAACCGTCGCGTGACTACAACACTCAGGCGTTTCTTTGCCACAGGCATCCTCCCCGAACTGGCACACTGCGCCGTTTGACTGCATGGTGTCCCAACCAGCGACGAGGCACAAGAACCCCGCGCCGGAAAAGAGCAGCAAAGCCCCAGGCAGGCAGGGACGATGACACCGCAGAAACTGATCAGCGCCATTCTGTGCAGCGTTTTGTTGCTTGTAGGTGCGCCAACATGGGCCGACGGCAAAGGGTCTGTCACGAACCTGCCTTTGCCGCGTTACGTCTCGATGAAGGCCTCCGAAGGCAATGTGCGCCGTGGTCCGTCGCTCACCCACCGGATCGACTGGGTTTACAAGCGCCGTGACATGCCCCTTCGGATCACGGCAGAACATGGCCACTGGCGCCGGGTCGAAGACCGCGATGGCATGGGCGGCTGGGTGCATTATTCGCTTCTGTCGGGCGTGCGCACGGTGCTCATTGAAAAAGACATGCTCGCCCTGCATGCCCGCCCCGACCCTTCAGCCCCTGTCATGGCTGCGCTGGAACTGGGCGTTGTCGCCCGCCTTGGCAAATGCCACCGCGAATGGTGCGAATTGCGTTCAGGCGGCTATCGCGGCTGGGCCCCCAAGGCGCGTTTCTGGGGCGTGACCCCGGACGAAGTGCGCGACTGATCGCTCAGCCGGTTTTTGCAATGAACCCATTGATCCGCTGCGCCAGCTCTGGTCCCACATCTTCCTGCAGGAAATGACCCGCCCCGGGCAGCACCACGTGGACTTGGCCAACCGCACCCGGCATCAAATTCTGAAAGACCCTCTCAACACCGGCCATGATCTTGTCATCTGCCCCGAACGTGGTCAGCACAGGCAACTCCAACCCGCGCAGCACGCCCCAAGCCGCCCTGTTCGGCGCGGTCGCCGGATCATCAGGGCTGTCTGGCACCAGCATCGGGAACTGCCGCGCACCCGCTTGATATGAGGCATCGGGATAGGGCGCATTGTAAGCCGCGACCTCCTCCACACTGATCTTGGAGGTGGTTCCGCCGTAGACAATCCGCCCGGCATCAAAGGGCTCGCACGTCTGCGAGTATTCACGCCATGCAGCAAAGGCGGGACCCAGCGGTTGATCCCCTGTGGGCAGCGCCGTGTTGCCCACCACCAGCCGCGCAAAGCGATCCGGCGTGGCGGCAAGCAGGCGCAGGCCAATCAGCCCGCCCCAGTCTTGCGCGAACATCGTGATCCCATTCAAATCCAGCTGGTCCAGAACCTGCAGCATCCAGTCCACATGGGCCTGATAGGTGTAGTCCAACCGCGCTGTCGGTTTGTCGGATTTACCAAAACCCACCAGATCGGGTGCCACCACCCGATGACCTGCTGCCACCAGCGGCGGGATCATGTGGCGATAAAGATAGCTCCACGTAGGCTCGCCATGCATCAACAGAACAGGTGCTGCGTCTTGCGGCCCCTCGTCCACGTAATGCACCCTCAGCTTGCCGCCCGCGCCGTCATTGATCGACACATAGTGTGGTGCAAAGGGGTAATCCGGCAGGTTCTCGAACCGATCATCCGGTGTGCGCAGGAATTGCATGAGCGTCTCCTTTGCCACAGAGTAGCCATGCCTTTCACCGCAGTTCAAGGAGCCCTCATGCAGGCCATCACCTATTCCGCTTTCGGCCCCGCCCGCGATGTGTTGCAACTGGCCGAAGTCGACAGCACCAATCCGCAGGCAGGTGAAGTGCGGGTCCGCCTCGCGTTTTCTGGCGTGAACCCCTCTGACGTGAAGGCACGTGCGGGCAGCAGGCCGGGTGTGACCAAGCCCCCTTTCCCCACGATCATTCCACACAGCGACGGGTCCGGAGTGATTGAGGCGGTGGGCGCGGGCGTGGACGCATCGCGCGTGGGCCAGAGCGTCTGGCTTTGGAACGGGCAATGGCAGCGCCCTTTCGGGACAGCGGCCACGCACATCACTCTACCCGCGCATCAGGCTGTGCCGCTGCCCGATGGCGTCAGCCTCCAGACAGGGGCAATTCTGGGCATACCTGGCCTCACCGCCTGTCAGGCGGTCTTTGGGGCCGGGGCGGTGGCGGGCGACACGGTGCTGATACAGGGCGGCGCGGGCACGGTGGGGTTGCTCGCGGTGCAATTGGCCAAATGGGGTGGTGCGCGGGTCATTGCGACCTGCAGCGAAAGGGACCGCGACCGGGTTGAAAACGCAGGTGCCGATGTTGTGCTGCCCTATGGCACGCCCGATCTTCCTAGCGCCGTACTGGCGGCCAATGAGGGCAGAATGGTCGAACATATCGTTGAGGTCGAATTTGGCCCGAATATCGCGGTGGACGCGGAAATCATCGCACCCAACGGCCGCATCGCTGCCTATGGTTCCGCCAAGAACATGTCCCCCACCCTGCCCTTCGGTCCGCTGCTTTTCAAAGCGGTGAACATCGACATTCTGCTCATTTACCTGCTGGAAAACGGCCCCCGGGATCAGGCCATCCTGCGGCTGCACGACGCACTGCGCGCAGGTGCGCTGCACTGCCCCGTCCAAAAGGTCTTTGCCCTCTCGGACGCAGCAAAGGCCCATGAAGCCGTAGAAGCAGGCGGGCGCACCGGGGCAATTTTGCTAGACTGCAGCGGGTAGCGCGCGAAATCCTCCCAGGATTTCGTACCGGAAAAGCCCCCTTTTCCGTCCCGTTTTCCTTGCAGGAAAACGCCCCCCGGAATTGCAAAGCAGGCCTCAGTCAGCCTAGACTTGCGCCATTCAAAACCAATGGATTTTCATGATGCGCCTTTTGCTTCTTTTGCTTTGTTTGTCTTTGCCGCTCAGCCTGCACGCGCAGTCCGAGCAACCCTCCGGCACTATCACGGTTGACGGCAGCGCCGAGGCGGACGCCGCCATCGCCACACGAATCCGCGACATCTTGGGTGAGCTGGACGGCTTTGATGACATCTCCGTCACCGTATCCTCCGGCATCGTCACCCTGCGCGGGACCACGCTGGATGCCTCCAAAGCTGATGATTTGAACGAACTGGTGGGCCGTGTGCAGGGCGTGGTGGCCATTGAGAACGAAGTCACCGAATCCACCGACGTCGTCGAACGCCTCAATCCGGCTGTTGAGCGGTTCATGGCCCGCTTCTGGCAAACGGTGGCGTTTTTACCGCTGGCGCTGATCGCTTTTGGCGTCTTTGTGCTGATTATCATGCTGGGCTTCTTCATCGCCCGACGTAAACAGCCGTGGAACCGTTTAGCCCCCAATGCCTTTATTGCCGACATCTACCGACAGATCATCCGACTGGCCTTTATCCTTGGTGGCCTTGTGGTGGCGCTGGATATCCTAAATGCCACTGCCCTGCTCTCCGGCATTCTGGGTGCGGCGGGCATCGTGGGTCTCGCCATCGGCTTTGCCGTGCGCGACACAGTGGAAAACTTCATCGCATCCATCATGCTGTCGATCCGCCAGCCGTTCCGGCCCAATGACGCGATTGAGATCAATGGCGACGAGGGCAAGGTCATACGCCTGACCAGCCGCGCCACCATCCTGCTCAGCTGGGACGGCAACCACATCCGTATCCCAAACTCCACCGTCTTCAAAAGCCGCATCCTGAACTACTCACGCAACCCCGAACGCCGCTTCCAGTTTGACCTTGGCCCCGCCTACGGCACTGACATGGCAATGGCCGAAAGGCTGGCGCTTGATACAATGCACGCCTTGCCCTTTGTGTTGGAGACGCCCGCGCCTGCGGTCTGGATCACCGAGCTCGGCGGCTCTTCCATCGGATTGCGCGTCACGGCGTGGATCGATCAGCGCGAAACGGGGCTGGTCTCCGCCAAGTCGGAAGCGATCCGCGTGGCCCTCGCCGCCTTTGAGGCCGCAGGCATCGAAATGCCCGAACCCACCTACCGCTTGATCACCGAAGCCGGTGAGGCCGAGGCAGCGCCCTCGAATGCTTTCAAACCCACCAAACCACCCGCGCAAAAGTCCATTGACGCAGCCGAAGTGGTGGAGGCTGCAGGCGTCCAGGACGTGGAGGCTACCGCCGACAAGGAGCTGGAAAAAATGGTGGACGAAGAACGCGCAGACCTCGAACGTCACGACCTGCTGAACGAAAACGCCGCTGAGGAATAGTAAATTTGGGAAAATCGGGTCTTGCACCCATGGCCCGCGCCGCTTAATTAGCCTCTCGTTGCTGGGGTGTAGCCAAGCGGTAAGGCAGCGGTTTTTGGTACCGTGTACCGTAGGTTCGAATCCTACCACCCCAGCCACACGATCTCTTGGTTCCCGGCGATGTGCGTTTCCTGTCACTTAGTGGCGCGAGATCAAAGGTTTGCGTTCTAGGTGGTCTGGCACAGACCGTGTTGTCGCGTCGATCTAAGGCCATTCTCCGCCAATGTCTGAGGTCGGCATTTCCGCGATACGAGTTTGGCGTGTGTGGGATCAAAGTGCCGCGATCAGAGAACGCTGCTTCTTCCAATCAGAGGGGATATCATGACGCAGACACCAGTCTGATGTAAACTCGAGCGGCTGCCTACCTTCGAGCACATCTCGAACGATGGCCGGTGCCAGCAAGGCCAGGTCGATCATCTGCTGGATGCGTCGTTTTGACGTGTTTGTGGTCGCAGCGATGTCCGAGAAGGTCTCGCCCGCCTTGATCCTTTCGTACCAGCCATGCGCTTTAGCAATGTTGCGGATGAGGGTTTCGTCGAGCCCGGTTGGTGCATCAGCCAGAAGGATCTTCTTCTCCACTCCACGTTTGCGGAGCTGGAACGGAAAAGATGCGGTGAGCGTGTGCTCTGCGACGGCATCCGGATTTGTGTCGAGGGCCTTGGCGACGGCTTCTGCATCAAGGGTTAGCTCCATCCTGGCCGGCCCGATGTTGATACGGTTGATCAGCGCAAGGAGTTCTGAGGCTTCGTCCTTCTTCGCTATCGCACCAAGCACACAGGCGATTGATCCGATCTGATCGGCGGATGCGCCGGGTCGGAGTATTGCCGCAAAGTCAGGTGCCGAGATCATCTTGCACACAACATCCGCCACCTTGCGCTCCAGCTCTTCCGCAGGGAGGCGCCAGCCATCCCGATGCGCCTCGCCGCTCTTTGCCACCAACCGATGCGAGATGTAGTAGCGCAGCCGGATGCCTTTGCGGGTCT
Organism: uncultured Sulfitobacter sp.; assembly: GCA_963422245.2. Classification (GTDB taxonomy): domain Bacteria; phylum Pseudomonadota; class Alphaproteobacteria; order Rhodobacterales; family Rhodobacteraceae; genus Sulfitobacter. The sequence continues at coordinate 13,080 of CAXMWW010000024.1, forward strand.
TGGTATGTGACGGCGTCAGGCGATCGCCCGTTTCATCGAACAACTTTCCACAAAGCAATGATCGCTGCTTGGCTGTTTTGCTCGCCCTGCCCCTCGCGGCCCCATCTTGCAGTTGCGTTTGGATGCGGTCCCACCGATCCGGATCGATGATCGCATCATGCTGGCCATCAAATATCTTCTCTTTGTGCCTTATGCGTCCAGCATAAATCGGATTGGTCAGGATGTGATAGATATGGCCGCGCTCGAACGAGGTGCCACCGGTCAGCCTCCCCTCCCCGGATGTTCTTCGCCTGCTGTGCAATCCCAGCTCATCGGCGGCACTCTTCACGCCTCTCACCGTGCCGTGCCGCTCATAAAGATTGTAGAGGGTTTGGATCACCTGCGCCTCGGGTGCGTTGATGGTCAGCGTTCGCCCGTCAGGGTCGTATCCCATAAGCACACTGCCCCCCATCCAAAGCCCCTTACGCTTGGAGGCAACGATCTTGTCGCGGATGCGCTCGGCGGTCACTTCGCGCTCAAACTGCGCAAAGCTGAGCAGCATGTTCAGTGTCAGCCGCCCCATGCTGGTGGCTGTATTGAAGCTTTGGGTCACCGAGACGAAGGAAGCTTCCGCTGCATCCAGGATATCCACGATTTTGGAGAAGTCTGCGAGGGAGCGTGTGAGCCGGTCGATCTTATACACCACGATCTGGTCAACCAAGCCATCCGCAATGTCCTGCAGCAGTTTCTTGAGTGCAGGTCGTTCAAGCGATCCACCGGGCAGCCCACCATCGTCATAGTGCTTTGGCTGCAGCACCCAGCCCTCATGCTTCTGGCTGGCAATGTAGGCCGCACAGGCCTCTCGCTGCGCATGCAGAGAGTTGAACTCCTGCTCCAGCCCCTCTTCCGAGGACTTGCGGGTGTAGATGGCTCAGCGGGTCTTGTTCATGCAGCACCTTTTCCCGTTAGCCCAAAGAAACGTGGGCCTGACCATGTGGCCCCAGTGATGTGCTTCGCGATCGCCGAAAGCGACTTCCAGGTCTTGCCGTCCATCTCAAAACCGCCATCAGTGACCTGCACCTGGTAGGTCCGCCCATTCCACTCCCGCACCAGATGAGCACCCTTGCTGAGCTTCACAGGCGTCGCTTTCGCAACCTCCTCTCCCGCTGCGATCTGCTTGAGTGCCCGCCGCGTCGCCGCAGACAAACCACCCTGCGCCTTGCACTGTTGCTCATAGCCAATGGCTTTCTGCATAAAGGGCACCGACAGATACGCTGGCGGAGGCGATCCAAAGACCGCCTCCCATTGCGCGAGTGTCTCTGAGCGCTCCGGATACGGATCACGCCCCTTTGGCTGCGCCCACTGCATCGGCATTCTCCCGCGTGGCTGGTCGGGACAGGATGCGAAACTTCGACAGCCCGCCCTTGGCGGGCTTTTCTCCGGCCAGCACATACCCCGCCTTACGCAATCCACTCATGGCGGCCCGGGTCGTATGCTGTTGCCATCCCAGCTTCTCGCTCAGCGACCTAATGTCGACACCGGCCTTGCTGCCCAGCAGTTTGATCAATTGTTCTTTCTTGGTCGCGTGACCTTTGTTAGCAGCCGTCTTGGCGGTCTGCTGTTTTGTTGATTTGTTCATATCGATCTCCTCAGATCGTCAGCGAAAACATTCCGTTGCTACTGAGCAGAGCCCGGACTGACCGAGCCGGGCATACGAATAGACCGCAGAGCAAGGATAGTACCGCTCGGAATGGCAACGAAGTCCAGTCAGTTCAGAACAGAATTCGGCACCAAGGGCGTATTTCGTTGAAAAACTCTGGGTTGATCGAGGGGTAAGTCGCTGATTCAATTCGTCCTGTAGGGAGGGATTGGCGATGATGGGACCGAGGCAAGAAGCGCAGGCGGCGCTGTTCTACGAGTTCTCGCTTGAGGATCATGTCCCGCAAAATCATTTGCTGAGGTCGATTGATCGCTTCGTCGATCTGACCAGTATCCGCGCACATCTGTCAGACTTCTACAGCCACACGGGCCGTCCTTCGGTCGATCCTGAGTTGCTAATCCGGATGCTGCTTGTCGGATATTGCTTTGGCATACGGTCCGAGAGGCGGCTTTGCGAAGAGGTGCATTTGAACCTGGCCTACCGGTGGTTCTGTCGGCTCGATCTGACGGACCGTATTCCGGATCACTCAACTTTTTCAAAGAACCGTCATGGCCGTTTCCGTGAGAGTGAGCTGCTGCGCCACTTATTTGAGACGACCGTCGGTCGCTGTATTGAAGAGGGCTTGGTCAGTGGCCAGCGCATGGCCGTTGATGCCAGCTTGATCGAAGCGGATGCGAACAAGCAGTACTCAGCACCGAAAGGCGAATGGGACGCCGCTCGGATCGACAAAGGTGCGGCACCGCGCGCTGTGAAGGAGTATCTCGACACACTTGATGAGGCCGCCTTCGGTGCTGCAACACCAGTGCAGCCAAAGTTCACGTCCTTCTCTGACCCGGCCAGCCAGTGGACGGCAGCGCGCAAAGGTCCTGCATTCTTTAGCTATTCTGACAACTACCTCATCGATACAGACAACGGCGTCATCCTCGATGTTGAGGCGACGCGGTCGATCCGGCAGGCTGAGGTCGGATCGACCAAAACCATGCTGGATCGGGTGAAGGCCAAGTTCGACTTGCGTCCCGAACGCCTGATCGCCGATACGGCTTATGGTTCTGGCCCGATGCTGGGCTGGCTGGTTGACCGCAACATTGCGCCGCACATCCCGGTCATCGACAAAGCGGGGCGCACCGACGGCACCTGGTCCCGCGCCGACTTCGAATGGGATGCCGAGAACAACCAATACATCTGCCCCGAAGGTGAGGCTCTGAAGCAGTTCCGCCGGAACTACTCCGACCCCAACCGCGGGCCGACAAGAAAGGGTGTCGCCAAATACCAAGCGCTGAAGCACACCTGCCAGGCATGTCCGTCCAAGCCCAAGTGCTGTCCGAAAGCTGATGCCCGCAAGATCACTCGCGAAGAACATGAGGACGCCCGGGATGTCGCCCGTACCATCGCGAAGACGGCCCAATACAAGGTATCGGTGAAGCTCAGAAAGAAGGTCGAGATGCTCTTCGCGCACCTAAAGCGCATTCTCGGTCTGGGAAGGCTCCGATTACGCGGCCCGTGCGGGGCCAAGGACGAGTTCCTCCTCGCCGCCACCGCCCAGAACCTCCGCAAACTGGCGAAGATCTTTCCTGCACCGCAGCATCCGCGAAAGGCCTGACCAGAAAGGCGCGCTCGTGCCGTTCAGCGCTTCACATTCTGCACCCGCAACACGTTGTTTTTCCACAGAATCGGCGGGAAGCAGACCTTCGCTGCTAACGCGAACTGTCGGTTGATGAGATCAAAAAGCGGACATCCGGAGTTGCTCTACACGTCAATTTATCCCGCGTCGGCGCTAAAAATTATGGGAACTACCAGCCTAATTAGCCAAGAACTTGTTGCCTAAATCTCTGGATTCATGTAAGTTCATCGTGACAGAAAGAGGTTAACGATGAAGAAGCAGGACACACTCAGCACATTTCAATTTCATGAGATGTTCCCGGATGAGGCAAGCGCAGTTGCGTGGTTTGAAGGCGTCCGTTGGAAAGATGGTCGATTTTGTCCTCATTGCGGATCAGTACGAACAGTTGCAGTAAAAATGCCTCAACCTTATCGCTGCAAAGATTGCCGCAAGCACTTTTCCTGCAGAACCGGGACAATTATGCAATCTGCAAAACTCCCAGTTAAAAAGTGGCTTTATGCCATGTATCTGATGAGCGTAAGTCGCAAGGGAGTGTCCAGTTTGCAATTGGCACGTGAGCTGGGTATTGCGCAGGAAGCTGCGTGGCGTCTTGGACACAAGATACGAGCTGCGTGGAATCAGGGTGGGCTTTTTGCTATGACCGGACCTGTTGAGGCCGACGAAACTTATATCGGTGGCAAAGAGAAAAACAAACACGCAAACAAGAAATTCAGGGCGGGTCGTGGTCCGGTTGGCAAAACACCAATCGCAGGTGTTAAGGATCGGGCAACAGGTCAGGTTTCAGCCAAAGTGGTAGAGAATACAGACGCCAAGACGTTGCAAGGCTTTGTAAACGATCACGCCGTCAAGGAAGCTACGCTCTACACCGATGAATCCAAAGCCTACAAAGGGATCGACAGGCCGCATGAGGCGGTGAACCACTCAGTCGGGGAATACGTGCGCGATGATGTAAGCACGAACGGGATGGAGTCGTTCTGGGCCTTGTTCAAGCGAGGTTACGTAGGAACATTCCACTACATGAGCAAGAAGCACTTACAGCGTTACGTAGACGAGTTTCAAGCCCGCAACAACTTGCCGCGCAACGCCGTAGATTTTATGACGCAGACGGCTAGGCAGTTTGATGGTCGATTGCTGACGCATAAGCAGCTTGTGGGAGGCGTAGAATGACAAATTGCGCTCCATCTATCCCCGCCAATTTTGAACAACTTGTGTCCCGTGTCGCGGGTGTCAAAATTCCCGATGAGAAAACCATTGTCAGCTTGTTTTCAGGCTGCGGTGGAATGGATCTTGGTTTTCTTGGCGGTTTTGAGTTTATGGGCAAAACCTACGACCGATTGCCCTACCGTATTGAGTTTGCAAACGACATATCCGCATCAGCTTGTCGGACCTATCGCGACAACATTGGCGATCACGTTCAACAAGGCGACATCCAAACGCTAATTGGCGATCTTCCCGCGTCCTGTGATATCGTTATCGGCGGCTTTCCGTGTCAGGATGTATCAGTTAACGGTAAGCGATCAGCTGGCGATGGAAGCAGGACAATCCTTTACACGAGCATGATTGAAGCGATCCGCAAGACAAAACCGGCTGTATTCGTGGCCGAAAATGTCAAAGGATTGTTGGCTTGCGATTTTGGGCAAAAGGTTTTGGATGATTTTGCACTGCCAGAATATTGCGTCACGTCGCGAGTTTGTATCGCGTCTCAGTGGGGCGTGCCTCAAAATCGTGAACGGCTTTTGATTATTGGTGTTCGCGGTGACAAGCGGTTTGAGTTCCCAAGCGCGCTTGCAAGCGCACCAACAGCCACAGATGCGATTTGTGATCTTGAGACCATGAACGAGGATGCAGAGTTCAAGCATATATGGAGCAAGGCTAAAGCCTCACCAGATCAAGGATCACGGAAATTAAAAGCGGATGTTCCAGCAACAACCATGCGAGCCGAGCATCACGGGAATGTTCAGTGGCATTACAGCTTGCCCAGACGTATTTCGTTACGCGAGCAGGCGAGATTTCAGTCCTTTCCAGATGATTTCGTTTTTCCATGTGGTATGCGTGAAACCGAACGCCAGATCGGCAACGCGGTCCCCCCGGTCATGGCGTGGCATATTGCCAGAGCAATTTGGGAGCAGGTGTTTGCATGAACCGTGAAGCGTTCACCGACCTGATGAATCGCGCAACAGTCCTGATGAACGAGCAAGCCAAGGCGGAAATGCCGGGGTACTCCAATGACAAGGAGTTTGAGAAAACCGTCTTGGCGCAGTTGCGAGTTTGCTGTGAGGGTTCGTCAATTGCCAAGCCTTCGTTCCATGACAGTGCGTTTCCCGATATCGTTGTCAACGGGTTTGGTGTCGAGGTTAAATTCACGACCAGATCGACGTGGCACGGAACCGGAAACAGCATCTTTGAAGGAATGAGGGATGAGGCTGCAAGAGATATTGCCCTTGTGTATTGCAGAGCTGACATTCCCGAAGTCAGATGGCGTTGGTATCACGATTGCATTAAGGGAATTAGAATATCCCACTCGCCCAGATACATGATTGATATGGAGGGCGTTGCTTCGTTCTTTGGCGAGATCGGCATAAGCATGGACGATTTTAGACAAGCTGATCTGCGATCCAAAATGGCTATCGTTAAAGATCACGTCAAAGAACGCATAGGTGACGATGTAAGGTTGTGGTGGTTTGATGAAGAAAGTGAGCATACATTGCCCGTAAATGTGCGCATTTATCGCTTACTTGATCAGGGCACCAAAGACAAAATGCGGGCCGAAGCTGCCCTTATGTGTCCACAAATCTTCAAGGGATCAAGACAACGCGGAAAATACGATGACGCCGCACTCTACATGCTCACGCAACACGGTGTTTTTGCGCCACAAACCCGCGATCTGTTCACAGCCGGAAGCGTAGCGGGAAAAGAACGCGGTGGTGATTACCTGATCCGCTCTATTCAGAACAACGCGCACCGCATTTCCGAAGCCGCAAGCAAAATGAACGATGAATTGTTCCTTGAATATTGGGGCGAATCCTGCCTGCCGGCGCGTAGGTTAAGCCGGTGGTTGGAACTCGCAGACAGTTATCGGCCGCACGATCCACCTTCGCAATACATCAGCTTTGGCTAATTAGGCTGGTAGTTCCCAAAATTATGATGGAGATGGAATTCCAAAACACACAGTAGAAAGATGCGATCGTTGCAAACCGATTCTGCGAAAGATCAGGACTCGGACAGTGATGAGTAAACGTCAGGAGCTCCTACATCGCGCAGTGCTTTATGGATGACAGTCCTAATCTCTCTGAAATCAACTAGCAAAATTCGGATTGTCGTTGCCGGGCCTTCGCATTCCGGGTCAGCACACACCGTTTCCCGTACTGAGACCATACATTGCACGCCTTCACCCAAGTGCATCCTGACTAGCCGCTTGATGCGCTGAGCGTGATAGACGCGTCCGGCGGCGTGGCGCACAGTGGGGCGTTCGATCATGGGCTTATTGTCCTTGTATCTTTGCGGTCGTTGAGCCTGGCGAGCCTATCTGACGGGTCTACACCATCAAAACTCCAGAGCGGATATTGACCGCAGCGTCGGGCATTCAAAGCTGTGTTGGATTAGGTGCATCACCGTAGGTTTCAGCTGGGTCGAATGTCTTTTGGTCTTCCTCAAAGGTCAGCGGTTGGCCAGCTGCGTCGCCCGTGGGGACAGACCGATAAAAGCAGGACGGTAACCGACATGGCAAGATGCGCCAGATCCCGCGATATCAACCCGAAGCCAGACTGCGTCCTGATCATCGTCAATCCGCGCCTCGACCACTCTTTGCACAAGCCCAGAGGTCGCCCCCTTGTGCCATAAGGCTTGCCGCGCGCGGCTGAAATAATGGGCCTCTCCGGTCTCAAGGGTCAAACGTAGGGCTTCGGGCGTCATCCATCCCAGCATAAGCACTTCACCGGATCTGGCGTCACTCGTGATGCAGGGCATCAGGCCGTTTTCGTCGAATTTGGGTGCGAGCTCGGTGCCTTCTTCGACTTGCTCAACCGTTTGGCGGGTGTGGAATTCAAGCTGGGCCATTGTCGTCTCTTGTTGTTTGTTATGTTATAACGTAGCGATTCCTCACGCAGGATGGCCTCAATGTAAAGGGCGGCAAAACAGTGATGGATGTCGAAGACGATCGGATACCGGTTACCTTGCTTACTGGCTTTCTGGGCGCAGGAAAGACCACGGTCTTGAATCATCTGATCCAGGACCCGGATGCTGGACGGATCGCCGTGATCATCAACGAGTTCGGGGACGTCGGGATCGACCATGATCTGATAGAAGAGGCGACAGAAGAGACCATTCTGATGCAATCTGGACGTCTTTGCTGTTCGATCCGGGGCGACCTGCTGAAAACACTGGGCAAGCTTTGGGCTCGCCGGAACGAAGGACAGATTTCCTTTGATCGGGTGGTCATCGAAACCACCGGCATTGCCGATCCTGGTCCCATTCTCCACAGCCTTGTCGTGGACCAGATCGTGGGACCCCATTTTCGTATGGATGGCGTTGTCACACTTGCGGATGCAGTAAACGGCCCCAGAACACTCGACGCGCAATTCGAAGCGGTGCATCAGGTCGCAATGGCCGATGCGATTATGATTTCAAAGTCTGACCTTGTCACGCCACATGATCTTAAGAGTTTTGATACGCGTTTGGCGAAGATCAACAAGACCGCCCGCCGGATCTGTACCGATCATGGATATGTTTTGCCGGGCACCCTGTTTGGCCTCTCTGCTATGCGTGGTGACGTCACATCGAAGGATGTCTCGGACTGGCTCGGCATGACTGATCAAGAACCTGATCCCTTGGCGGGACTTTCTGGCTTTACTGTCAATCCTCAGCCAGTTGGGCCCCTGACCACGATTGCTGTGGCAGCACGCGCCCAACATCACCAGCGGATCGTTTCAGCATCAATTGAAGTCGAGACTCCAATCCCTGTCAGCGTCTTTGACTTCTGGCTCGATACGCTGATCGCTTTGAAAGGACCCGATGCCTTGCGCATCAAGGGTATTGTTCATGTTGAGGGCATGGAATGGCCTTTTGTCTTTCACGGCGTGCAGCACATCTTTGACGCCCCGGTGCCTTTGGAGTCCTGGAAGGGAACTGACGCTGTCACCCGCGTGGTCGTGATTGCACGAGATATGCGCGAGGACGAACTTATTGCCAGTTTGGAGACACTGAGATTGCAACCCAAAGAAGCCACGTCGGCAATGGAAGGCATGATGGTGCACACAACTGAATTGTCGGGCTAGCAGATGCAGTCAGCGTCTACGGTTTTGCTGCAGCCACAAGTTCCCGTTGATACAGAAAAGGAAGACAATCCTTGATCAAAGAAGATGAAGTTTCGGCAGTCCGCAAGGCGTGGGGCGAGCAGTTGATCAAGGTATCGAAGGCCTATGAAACAGGCGGGATCGATACCGCACGCAGAGTTACATCGGCGTTTTTGGACGCGCACTATGGTTACGCACTGGGACCCGTTCTGTTTAAGCCGACCATGGCGAGTGGCGATCAGACATTCCGCCCCACCAAGGCAGGCGCGTTGGCCTATTTCTGCAGCCATTCTGATGATTTCCCACGCGATGGTGGCTTCGCACTCAATCGCTGGCGCGCGATGGAAAGCGTGACATCAGCAACGTTCGTTGACGGGGACGTGGCTTTATGGATGGGGTGGATCAGCCTGACCCAAGAGGACGGCGAAGTCACAACCGTAGACAAGAGTTTTGGGTACAAGAAGGATGCGAGTGGCGTTCTGCGGATCGTGCTGCACCACTCTTCACTTCCCTATGAACTCTAGAGCACCCGCCTCCGAAAACCCGATACCGCGGCAGAGGAGCAACTTCTGATGTTGCGAGAGATCGGTCAAGGGACAATGGACTGCGTGGTCCGATCCAGTTCGCCAGACGGACTAGCGGCCATACGCCGACCCGGGTGCGCAGCAGCAATTTGCGAACGCAGCCCTCTGCGGGACTTCCAGAGTTGGATCAATGAGCTTGCGCCCGACCATCTGCCTCGCACTCGCCTGATTCTACGCGCTGAAATGGTCTGTGACGCTTTAGCTGAAATCGCTGATGTGTGCGGAACACCCGCGGGTCGGGAAAGAGACGTGCTTGTTGATGATGTCTCGGCTCTTTCGGCCATTTTTGCGGATGTTATGCGCTGCGATTTTTTGCGGCTGCGCCTTGAGATGACTAGTGCCTCGGAAGAACTGGACTTCCACGTGAACGATGGCATGGCGCAACTGATCTGCACCTATCGGGGAATAGGCACGCAATACGGGGTGTCCAATGACGGTGGAAACCCTTGCTCATTCAGCACTGTTCCGACGAGTTCACCCATGATCTTGCGGGGCGCGCACTGGCCCGAAACGCCGATGTCTGGCCTGCTGTATCGTGCGCCTCGAGTTGCAGACACGCAAGGCGCGCGGCTTGAATTGACCCTCGATCCTGTATTCGAACCCGAAAAAGAACCACACCGACATTTTTTGCACTGACCAATACAAAAAGGGAGACAAACCATGAAAACACACGCAGCCATCGCCTGGGAGCCGAACCGCCCACTTGAGATCGAAGAGATTGACCTTGAAGGCCCTAAGGAGGGCGAAGTCCTGGTCCGTATCGTCACGACGAGCCTCTGCCATACGGATGTTTTACCCTTTCAGGTGAAGACCCAGAGGGGCTGTTCCCTTGCGTTCTGGGTCATGAAGGCTGCGGCGTGGTCGAAGAGGTCGGCAAGGGTGTGACCTCTGTAAAGCCGGGGGACCACGTGATCCCGCTCTATATCCCCGAAGACCCGAACTGCCGCTACATCCAGTCCGGCAAGACCAACCTGTGTCAGACCATCCGTGAGACCCAAGGTGCGGGTGTGATGCCTGACGGCACCTCTCGGTTTTCCTACAGGGGCAAGGAAATCAAGCACTACATGGGCACCAGCACGTTCAGTGAATACACGGTACTGCCCGAAATTTCGGTCGCCAAAATCTCCAAGGAAGCACCTCTGTCGAAGGCCTCGGTCATGGGATGCGCGGTGCCCACGGGCATGGGTGCTGTGCGAAACACCGCCAAGGTCGAGGCTGGCGCAACCGTGGCGGTGTTTGGCCTTGGTGCGGTGTGCATGGCCGTTATTCAGTGCGCGGTGATGAGCGGAGCGTCGCGCATCATCGGGATCGACATCAACCCGTCCAAGTTCTTGCTGGCCAAGGCGTTGGGTGCGACGGAATGCATCAACCCCAAGGACTACGACGCCCCGATCCAGGAGGTCCTGGTCGAGATGACCGACGGCGGTTTGGATTATACGTTTGAGGCCGTGGGCAATGTGGATTTGATGCGTGCAGCACTCGAGGCCTGTCACAAGGGTTGGGGCGAATGCACGGTGATCGGTGTCGCCGGCGCTGGCCAGGAAATTGCGACGCGCCCCTTCCAGCTGGTGACCGGCCGGGTTTGGCGCGGCACCGCTTTTGGCGGGGTCAAAGGCCGGAGCGAGCTGCCTGGCATGGTCGATGAATGGCTGAACGGCGACTTCAGCGTCGATCCCTACATCACCCACCACATGAACCACAATCAGATCAACACGGCCTTTGATCTACTGAAAGCTGGTGAGTCCATTCGGTCTGTGATCCACTTCCGGCCAGATGATACGATGACCGTGAATTCCTTACCTGGCGTTCTGGTTCCTGAGTGAGGCCGCAAAAACTCAGCAGATGGCAGGATCAACCTGCCATCTATATTTTTTGCCTCGCGTTCCAACACCAATTCGGCTGGTCTGGGTCAAATGGATGATCCGATACTAGACCTGCACTATGCGCCCGACAATGCGTCGCTGATCCTTCGCCTTGCGATGGAGGAAGCAGGCGTACCCTATCGGACTGTTCTGGTCGACCGCAGGGCAGATGCGCAAAACTCTAAAAGCTACCTCGCGCTCAATCCAACCGGAAAAATACCAACGCTAGTAACTCCTGCGGGCCCGATGGCAGAGACCGGTGCCTGTCTGCTATGGCTATGTGACCGGTTTTCGGACAGCGGGCTTGGCCCCGAAGCTGGCGACGGGACACGTGGGACTTTTCTGCGGTGGCTGTTTTACATTTCGAACACGGTGCATGCTGACCTGATCCGCGTGTTTTACCCAGACCGTTTTGTGCCGCAGGACACGCTGGCCGCGCACCATGAGATGATGGTCGCTCAGCTGAGCTATCACCTCGGCATATTGGATGCAGCCCTAGCTACTGAGCCTGACCTCTTCGCCCCCCCATCTGTGCTTGCCCTTTACCTTGGTCCGCTTCTGCGGTGGGCCGCACTTTATCCAACCAAGGCGAGAAGGTGGCTAGATTTGCCGGCCTATCCGGCATTGCAGACCCTCGCCGTCGCTTTGGAGGCGAGGGAGAGCGTCAAGAAAGCAGCGTTGGCAGAGGGCTTGGGCGATACACCCTTTTCAAATCCTCAGTACCCCTCGCCACCTGAGGGTGCTGCCATGTAATCCGGTTTGGTCCATAGCGGGACAAACAAACACTACTGGCCGTCAAATGGAACGGTCTCGATCAAGGAGAACGCAATGAAGACTTTCAATATGGGCCAGGTTCCCGCAGTGACCTTTGGGGCCGGGCGTATGGCGAAGGTTCCCGATCTTGTGGCGGGGCTGGGTGGCGGGCCGGTGTTGGTGGTTGCCGATGCAGCGCTGGCGCAGTTCGGCGTAACGGACCGTTTAAGTGAGGCCTTCGCGGCAGCTGGCATCGCGCATAATGTAGCGGCCGAAGTTGCGGGTGAACCGAAGGAAGCGCTGGTTGATGCGCTATGCGACCTTGCGCGGCAGGCCGGTGCCAAAGTCATTGTCGGTCTGGGTGGCGGTGCCGCTATGGATGCCGCCAAGCTGGTGGCGGCGATTGCCCCGGCGGACAAATCGGCAGAGACCTATGCACTGGCCGCCAAGCCGCTACCAGAGGTCGGGTTGCCGTCCATCGCGATCCCAACAACGGCAGGCACCGGATCGGAGGTGACCCGCACATCCGTGATCTCAAAAGACGATGGGTCGAAGATCTGGTTTTGGGGCGAAGAGTTGATGTTCACGCAGGCCGTGCTGGACCCGGAGCTGACCCTCAGCCTGCCGCCGAACCTCACGGCTTGGACCGGGATCGATGCGGTTGCACACGCTTTGGAGGGTGCCACAGCACGCACAACCAGCCCGGCAGGATTGCTCTATGGGTTGGAGGCCCTACGCATTCTGTCTGACGCGCTGCCGCGCGCGGTGGCAGATGGCGCTGACGTTGAGACGCGTGGCAAGGTCCTGTGGGGAAGTATGGTGGCGGGCTTGGCCCTACACAATTGTAACACACATATGGGCCATAACATCAGCCATGCGCTTGGATCACTCGCGCGCGTTCACCACGGGCTTGCCACTGGACTAGCGCTGGAGATCAGCCTGCCCTGGCTGGTTGCGCGTCCCGAAGGGGCCGAGAACTACGCTCGTGCGGCGCAGGCGCTTGGTGGCGCAGCCACAGCCGAGTCGCTGCCGGAGGCATTTGCAGATTTGATGCGGGCGATTGGAATTCCGGATCAGTTGCCGTCGGAATGTGATGGTATTTCAGCGGGTGCCCTTGCAGCAGAAATGAAAAATGTCGCCAACCATGGGATGTCTCAGAATGCGGCCTGCCCGGTGGGGGATGCTGATCTGGATGAAATGGCCGCCATGATGACGCGGCTGCCGATCAGCGCGGTCCCTGATCGCAGCACTAGGCAAAGCTAGTGGGAAAGACATGCCAGGCAATAAACCACATCCGCAAATGAGCGCTTCTGAAATCGCGGAAAGGACAATGTCCGGGCTACCTGCGGCGGAAGAAATTACCGCGGCGGCCGTCTCGCGGCCTCGGCCGGTCTTTTGGGTGCTGCGGAAAGGCTTCCCGTGAAGCCGTTCAATTCGAACGGCGCGCAAATCTAATCGCCCTTCGGACAGAATGCGGCCCCCGGCAAATAGGCGCGCGGTAGGTCCATTCCTGCAGGCAAAGCCCGACCTGTCTCCAGATGATCTGGCAGCCGATCGGGATGTCGCCCAACGGGAAAATTCGCATCAGGCGGCGGGACTTGTCCCAGCACTTCGATACGTCCCAGCAAGTGACCTGCTCCCCCGAGAGTCCGCTAGTTTAGGTAAGCTCTGTTCAGGGTTTGGCCCTGTCTTGACCGTTGTTGTTACTCCCACGGGGTGAGCCCGTCGAGACTCGAATGTGGGCGTTGGTAATTGTAGTCGTTTCGCCATGCTTCATTGTTCTGCGAAAGCTGCAAAAAAACAGTGGGCCGCGCTGAGGAAGCCGTATTCGATTGCATCCCGTGGCAGCGCTTCAACAGTAATCTCCCCGCCTGATATTCTTGAATGGCATCGTCGGTCTTCAGCTTTCATGGGTGTCATCCTTTGTCTTGCTTGCAGGAAACCGGTTCTTTCGCTCCTCGCTTTCGATGAACCGCGACAACACACACAAGATGAGCGCCCCTTGAGGCACCAGCCTGCGGCCATGTGCGGCAAGAATGCGATAAAGGTCACCTTCCACGATTACTCCCGGTAAAATTGGCACCGGGCTGACAAAGTAACTGCGGCTGGGGCTCCCTCAGAGTGGTTCACGCTGCTCCCTTGTACAAGATTAATTGACAAATTTCATCAGAAATTTCGCTTGTCTGCATTGACCATCGCCACGGCAGAAGAAAACACGCCCAGTATTACCTTATTAAATTTATCAGGATTGACATTTCCGACAAAATTAGTCAATTTATGGGAGGTGAGTCTCAGCCACCCCTTTGCGGACAGCCCGGACTGCCCAATTTTCTTTGGAGGCGAGGCACATGCAGTTTCTGATTCGTCGGTTGACCACTGTACCCGACACGCAGGACCGACCGTGCTGGAAAGAAGTGCTCGAAAGCGCGATGGTCGAAATTTACCCTACGGATCAACAACTTGAACAGATGCGTGACCATCTGGAGCGGACACCATGAATGCTCTGACAGACGTACCTCGCACTGCTCAGCCCCCAAACACGCCGCAGATTGACACCTACGACGCCCGCGATCTCATCCGGTCGGGGTCACAGGCCTGCATCGTGCTGGACGAGCAAGTTTACTATTTGCGTATCACGCGCGCTGGTAAATTGATCCTGACGAAATGATGTCAGAACAGCAGATGCTTGGCGGCGCAACGATTGGTGTTCTCAACCGCCTGGAGACTTGGGAAGCCAACTTGGTCTTGAACCTGCGGCTTTGGTTTGAAGGCACCGATGGACAGTCGCAGGTCTGGAACGAGTATCGCAGATTACTTCCGGGCGCGGAGGCCAAGGAGGCGTGTCATGCGTTTGAGGGCCTGATCCAGACAATTACCGGCTCGGCGCATCGACCTCTGGTCCGGCACGCCGTTCATTGCGCCTGCCTTGGGTCGGACGAAGGCATTTTTCTGCATCTTGTTCGAACCGCGTCGCAAGGCCACCTCAGCGACGCGGCCTTGATCGCAACGCTCCTAGTTGGTGCGTCACAGGCGGAAAAAGTAGCACTTCTGGCAGGCCAAGTTGGTGCCTGCGCCCGAAAGATTCACCCCTCCGAACCAGAATTTCCACCCATGGCAGCCAACAATGTGGTTCGCCTTCATTAGTCTTACCAATCAAGGGAAACGCCACCGATGACTTTGAAATTCACAACCGCGCTGGGAACAGCGATGCTGGCATCCGCCCCTGTATTCGCCGACAAGGCTGCAGTTCTCGACACCTACGCCAACATCGCTTTGGCCAAGTATCAGGACAGCCTGACCACGGCAATGACGCTTCAAGCGGCTGTAAACGATCTCGTGGCCAACCCATCCGCCGCAGCGCTTCAAACCGCCAAGGACGCCTGGATTGCCGCGCGCGTTCCGTACCAACAGACCGAGGTTTACCGCTTTGGCAATGCCATCGTGGATGACTGGGAAGGCAAAGTGAACGCATGGCCGCTGGATGAAGGGCTGATCGACTATGTGGATGCCTCTTACGGCGGGGCCACGGATGAAAACGAATATGCGGTGCTGAACGTTGTCGCAAATGCCTCCTTCACCCTCTCGGGTCAGAGCATTGATGCCGCTAAAATCACGCCGGCCCTGTTGGAGGGCGAACTTCACGAGGCGGATGAGGTCGAATCCAACGTGGCGACCGGATATCATGCGATCGAATTTCTTCTTTGGGGTCAGGACCTGAACGGTCATGGCCCCGGTACTGGCAATCGGCCCTGGACGGATTATGTCGCGGGTGATGCCTGCACAGGCGGAAACTGCGACCGCCGTGGAGACTATCTGACAGCAGCAACGGACCTTCTGGTCTCTGATCTGGAGTGGATGGTGGCCCAATGGCAGGAAGACGGCGCAGCCCGCGACCAACTGACCGCAGACGAAAATGCAGGCATCTCCACGATCCTGACCGGCATGGGCTCCCTCAGCTATGGGGAACAGGCGGGCGAGCGCATGAAGCTGGGCGTGATGCTGAATGACCCGGAAGAAGAGCACGATTGCTTCTCTGACAACACCTACAACAGCCACTTCTACGACGCGCTTGGCATTCGCAACGTCTACCTCGGCAGCTACACCCGCGTGGATGGCACCGTTGTGACCGGTGCCTCCCTATCGTCGCTGGTGGCTGGTGTGGATGCCGCCGTGGACGCCGAACTGACGGCAAAGCTGAACGCCACCATGTTTGAGATGTCAGAGATGAAGACCGCAGCAGAAGCAGGCTTCAGCTATGACATGATGCTCGAGCGCGGCAATGCGGAAGGCGAGGCGCTGATCATGGGCGCGGTCAATGCGCTGGTGGATCAGACCAAGTCTATTGAGCGCGCTGTTGCGGTCCTGGGTGTCGACAGTATTGAATTTGAGGGTTCAGACAGCCTCGACAATCCGGACGCGGTATTCGAATAAGCAAAGCACAAACCCAGCTTGATCCGGGCCGTAATGGGCCCGGACATTTTGCGAGGTGACCCATGGCAAAAACACCCAACCCCTGCATCGACGTTTGCAAGTACAAGCGCGAAGGGCATTGCATTGGTTGTTCAATGACCAAAGCGCAAAAGTCCCTGTTCAAGCAGTTGAAGAAGGACAAGCACCGCGAGGCCTTTGTGGAGATGCTGGTGGGACAGCAGTCAAGACTTGGGAAGTACACGCATTGGGCACCCAAGTATCTGGAAAAGTGCCTCAAGAAAAAGGTCAAGCCAATCCCTGCGGTAAGAGACGTGGCTTGACCACAGGGCTTTTGGAAACCAAAAGCCGCTGGCTTGGGTCGCTGCCTGCCTGCTGGCTGCCTATCATAGGTGGCTTGCGCGGGAGGTGGCTTCCTATGTCTGTTTGCTGCAGCTCCTCAGGCTAGATGTGACCGCAGGAACCAGGCGAACTTCTCGTGTTCTTGACCGCGCGCGATGCACAGGTCTTCTGTCAGCGTATCGCCATTCTCGGAAGCGATCTGACCAGCACCGGCAAGCGTTGCTGCCAGTGTTTCCTGCGCCTCTTGCATCATCTTGATCATTTCTTTGTCGGTGGCGTGACCGTCATGCTCGCTCACCTTGGAGCGTTCTATCATGCCCGCCAAAGTCCCTTCGGCATGGGCGTCCAGCGCCCGGATACGTTCGGCAAGATCATCTTGTGCGATAAAGTGATCTTCGTAGATCTTTTGGAACAGATCATGCAAAGGACCAAAGGCCATGCCTTTCACATTCCAATGAAAGTTCTGCGCCAGCATCGTTGTGACGGCGGTTTCGGCTACAGACTGATTCAATGCCTCAGCAATCTGGGCACGCGCGTCTGTTGACAGCGCTTCGGCTGTTTGGGTCATCTCGGGGCTCCCTCAGGTATCTGATTTGCTGGCTGGCAGTCATTGCGCTGGCTTGCCTAAATCAATTTAGGCAGTCCGGCGCTGAGGGCAAGCACTTTTTAGAATAATTCTAATATAGAGAAAAACACTCAGATATCCGTCCCACAAGAAAGCGGATCAAACGGCGGTTTTCCTTGCCGACGCGTGAATTCAAAAGGAACGCCATGCTGGATGCATCGCCTCTGGCACTGGCCGAACCAAGCTGCATCAGCCAGTTCTCGTCGAAGGTCGTTTCAGAAACCCCAGGGGCAAGAAGGCGGGCGGGTTTACCCAAAGCTTCTGGCAGACAACGCACCAGTGCCTCAGCATGTGCTTGCCGGTTGGCATCTTCGGCACCATGCAAAAGCGCGCAGGCTTTGAACAGATCGGTGCGTGGCATGGAGCGGCACTGCATCGCCACAAAGCGCAGGTGGTTCAGAAAATTGAACATGTCACCCGCAATCTGCGGCTCTGGCAGGCGCTCCCGGTCAAGCTCTCGTCGCAGTGGCTGCATTTCGCAAAAACTCCGGTTGTGAGGAGGAATCGCCTCGCCAATACTAATTCCTGAGTATATTTATAGGTTATGCGCTGGTTCTCAAGCATATCCCTGACAATTCTTGTCGTTTTTGGGTCCTTGCAGACCTTTGCAAAGCCCAACTTGCAGGACTTGCACCTGCAGTTCATCGCCCGCACCCAGGCGGAATCCGCGCGGATTTCCGCGGTGATCCGCCCAACCACCGATTTCACGCAGCCAGAAAAGTTCGAACGAAATCAGGCAGGTGCGGCAACGGTACGCCCAACCGAGACCACAAGCGCGTTCAGCCTGCCCTCAGCGAACATCAGCTTCGAAAGGGAACTTGATTTCAAAGTCGGCAATGGGTTGTTCAAGAAGCTGTGGGTTTCCTCGCCGTCTTCTACCCTGGCCTCCGATGGTCTGGGGCCGCTCTACAACGCGCGATCCTGCCAGCGGTGCCACCTGAAGGACGGGCGTGGCCATCCACCGGAGGGCTCTGAGGATAGTGCCGTCTCCATGGTGCTGCGGCTTTCGGTTCCCGGTGGCCCCAGCCTTGCTGCGGTTGAGGAATTCCTCGCCTCTCAGCCCGACCCGGGCTATGGCGGACAGCTGCAGGATTTCTCAGTCGCAGGTGTTTCGGCTGAAGGTCGGATCGGGATCACCTATGTCGAAGAAGAGCTCACACTCTCTGGGGGCGAGGTTGCCACCTTGCGCAAGCCTACTGTCGCTCTCCGGGACCCTGGATATGGACCCCCACATCCAGACTTGATGATCTCCGCCAGGGTGGCGCCGCAGATGATCGGCCTTGGCCTGCTGGACGCGATACCCGCTTCGGACATTATGGCAAATGCCGATCCAGATGATCTGGATGGCGACGGAATCTCGGGCCGAGCACAAATTGTCATGTCAAAGAGCTACGGTGTGCCAATGCTGGGCCGCTTTGGCTTGAAGGCCGGGCAACCATCCGTATGGGAACAGTCTGCGGCTGCGTTCAGCGGGGACATCGGCATTTCAACCACGCTGTTTCCTGACGGTTTTGGAGACTGCACAGAGGCCCAATCCAACTGCCGCGCAGCCCCGGACGGCAACACCGACATTCATGACAACGCGGAAATCAGCGATGAAGGTCTTGGGCTAGTCTCTTTCTACGCATCTAACCTTGGCGTCCCCGCCCGACGGGACATCGATGACCCGCAGGTCCTGCGCGGCAAACGGGTATTCTACGATACGGGTTGCATTGCCTGCCACACGCCAAAGTTCGTCACCCATCGGCTGGAGGATCAGCCTGAGCAGAGCTTCCAACTGATTTGGCCGTACACGGACATGTTGTTGCACGATATGGGTCCCGGATTGGCTGACAATCGGCCCGAAGCACGCGCAACCGGTCAGGAATGGCGCACGCCGCCGCTGTGGGGGATTGGTCTGACAAAACAAGTCTCAGGCCACACGTACTTCCTGCATGATGGCCGCGCGCGGTCGCTGCTGGAGGCAGTGTTGTGGCATGGCGGAGAGGCCGAAGCGCAAAAACAAAAGGTCATCGACATGCCCCCCGAAGATCGCGCCGCTCTGATCCGCTTTCTGGAGAGCCTCTGATGCGCCGTTTTCTTGCCGCCCTCGCCACGGTCGTCCTGCCAATTCAAGCGGGGGCATTGGACTTGGAGGCCATCGTGGAAACCCATGTCCTGCCGGGATACGAAGCGCTGGTGGCTGAGACTGCTGCCTTGGAGGCCTCTGCCGCCTCAGATTGCACTCCCAAGAACACGGAGCTTATTGGCCGGTATCACAGCGCTTTCGACGCCTGGGTCAGCGTCAGCCACCTGCGCTTTGGACCATCAGAGCAAAAAGACCGTGCCATTTCTCCGGCCTTCTGGCCCGATCCGCGCGGATCGACGCCGAAGAGCCTTGCGGCTCTATTGCAAAACAGTGACCCGATTGTGAATGAAAGCAGCGCCTTCGCGACGGTCTCTGTCGCGGCGCGTGGGTTCTATGCGCTGGAGTTTTTGCTGTTTGATCCGCAGTTTACTGATCACCCTAATCAGACGTACTACTGCGAACTGATCCGGGCCGTCGCCAATGACATTGCCGCCAACGCCGAGGCGATCCTGACCGGTTGGCAAGATGGCTATGGCAGTCTGATCTCCACGCCCGGGAATGATACATTCCGGACACGTGATGAGGCGACGCAGCAGTTCTTTACGGCGTTGTCGACCGGGTTAGTGTTCACGTCCCAGGCACGGCTCGGCCGCCCGCTCGGCTCCTTCGACCGACCCCGCCCCAAACGCGCGGAGGCTCGCCGTTCAGGGCGGTCTTTGCGCCATGTGGTGTTATCGTTAGAGGCCACGCGTGCATTGGCAGCGTTGATGTTGTCGGATGACGCCGAAGTGGATGCGGCGTTTGCGTCTGTCCTCGAACGAGCGGCTGCCTTGGATGATCCCGTGTTCGCCAATGTCGTCGACCCGCTTGGCCGCGTACGCGTGGAAGCATTGCAGCAAAGCATCGATGCGTTGCGTGCAGATGTTGCGCGCAAGATCGGTACAGAACTGGGCATTGCGGCTGGGTTCAATTCACTGGACGGTGATTGATGGGAACCCGAAGATCATTCATCACCGGGATGCTGGCTGCCGGTTTAGCCCCCAAACCAGGCTGGGCCGATGCGGACAACCCGGCGTTTCTCTCGGCGGGCATGAGGCGCGATGGAAGCTACGTCCTTTGCGGCTTGCGCGACGATGGCGCGATGGCTTTCGAACTACCGCTTCCCGCGCGTGGTCACGCAGCAGCAGCCCACCCATTTAGGCCCGAAGCCGTCGTCTTTGCCCGACGCCCGGGAACCTATGCCGTGGTGCTTGACTGCTCCAACGGACAAAGGATGGCCCAAATCGAGGCCCCAAAGGGGCGGCATTTCTATGGGCATGGGGCCTTTTCGCATGACGGTGACCTTCTGTTAACAACTGAGAACGACTTTAAAAACGCGCGAGGTGTAGTGGGCATGTGGGATGTCCGGCGCGGATATGAACGCATCAGTGAGTTCTGGTCCGGCGGCATCGGCCCGCACGATATCAAGCTGATCCCAGGCAGCGCGACCCTCGTGGTGGCAAACGGCGGAATAGAAACCCATCCTGATACGGGTCGCACAAAGCTCAACCTACCCACGATGCGATCAAACCTGACCTACGTTGATTTTGATGGGGGCATTTCCAACCAGATTGAGCTTGGGCGAGAACACCAAAGGAGCTCAATCCGTCACCTAGCCATTTCGGAGAGGGGGACGGTTGTGTTTGGAATGCAATGGCAGGGTGATCTCGCGTTGGATCTTTCTCTTTTAGGCCTCCATGATCTGCAGACGGACGGTCTGGACTTTGCAAAAGAGGCGTCAATCAGAAGACTGCACGGCTATGTCGGGAGTGTCGCAACAACGCCCGATGGCGAAGAATTCTGGGCGACGTCACCACGCGCGGGACTGGTACAAAGATTCCGAAGAGCCACGTTCGTTGCGGAAGATGAAATCAACGATGTTTGTGGTGTCGCCGCGTCCGCAATTGGCCGCGTTCTAACAAGCGGCACTGGCTTGGTGCAGCCTGCAATCCACCCAAAGGTGCTTCATTCTATCGCTTGGGACAACCATCTGATTGCGATCCAGCAATATCTAAGTAGTTGATTGATTGCAGTTCTCAGAGTGTTTTCAAATCTCGGCCCAGAGTTCCGTGACTTGGCAGCGTATTGGAATTTTGAGGATCCGTCTATGGCCGTCCTCACAAGCACAGAACGCGTTTAACTCAAGCATGCTGAGCCAGTTCTGAGGTCGGTTCTTGAGCTTGTTTTGGCCATTAAACCTCATCTGGCCTGAAGGTGGGATTGCCACAATTCTCGACTGGGAAGAGGCCGCGCTTGGTGATCCGCTGTCCGACGTCGCATGCGCTTGCTTAGAGCTGAGATACATCTATGGCATTGAAGGAAAGCATCGCTTTGAAGACGCACATGCTAAAAACTGCGGCTTCGACGAGAACAGGTACGCGTTTTGGCTGGCTTACGTTTCTTCCTCGGCATTAACGTACATGGGGGGCTTGAGAAGTCCCGAGATGAGCAAATGCGTCAGACGGCAAGGGAGACCCTGCGCGAGGCTGCCGCATGCCTACGCTGAGCCTTTGCTGCACCTGTTTAAACCAAGGTCAACTCGCGCGAAATGATGCCTGGTAGCTGGTTGGCGAGGTGTGCACATGCTTATGAAATGCCCGGCGCATGTTTTCTTGATCCCTAAAGCCACAGATGATCGCTACGGTTTTCATGCTGTGATCGCTCTGTTCCAGCAGATTGCGCGCCGCTTCTACACGCATGCGTTCCAGAGACTTTGCCGGAGAAATGCCAACGGTCGCAGTGTATCGGCGCGAAAAGCTCCGCGCACTCATCGCGCAATGTTCCGCCATATCGTCAACGCTGATTGATTGCCCCATGGTCTTGCGCAGCCAGTCATGGAGATCGGCAAACTCGCCCTCGGTGTCTTTTGTCTGTCGGACCAAATCTGCACTGAACTGTGACTGTCCTGACGATCTAATCATCGGCGTCACGAGTGATCTGGCCAAGTGAAGCGCCGAACGGGCCCCCAGATCTTCGCGTACGATGGCCAGTGCCATGTCTGTTCCTGAGGTGATGCCTGCAGACGTCCAGACTGAACGATCTTTGATGAAGATAGGATCCACTTCGACATGAACCCTGGGGAAGCGTTCGGCTAGAAGGTCGCAATCCTCCCAATGCGTTACGGCCCGACGGCCATCCAGCAAACCAGCGGCTGCCAGCACAAACGCGCCGCAGCACACAGAACAAGTGCGCCGGGATTGCTTTGACAGCGATGCGACCGCATCGACCAAAGGCCGGTCGGTTCGTGCAACATTTGCGCCGTCGCCCCCTACAACGATCAACGTGTCTATCCGAAACCCGTCTGGTGCATCGCAGAGTTGAGAGAGCGGCACACTGTCGATCTGGGCGATCGTGTTGGTTTGGACCATGCCGCCGTATACCGAAGCGATGTGGGTATTGTAGGCCAGATCATCTGTGCCCTCCGCAGATGCACGGGAAAACACATGCAATGGCCCAACGAGATCAAGCAGCACGATGCCGTCATAGACCACAAAAACTACGTTTGGTTTGTCTGGCGCAGGGTTCGGCACATTGGCATGAAAAGGGGGCATATTGTCATTCCTGCCACACGGCGAGCCGATTATCCAGAAGAGGAAACGTAACTATTCAGGTTGTCTCTGGGGCGTTTCAGACGCTTGATTTTGTCAGGTCGGTTCGAGTTTCTGGATGAGTTGATCGGCGGTTTTCTGGAGTGTTTCGATTATTGACCAGCCCTGTTTGCGTGCCGTTTCGATCACGGTTCTGAGGGTGCAGAAGTTTTCCGCGCCGGTCAGTGTGCGGAAGCATCCCGAGACCTTGATACGGACCTTGCCCATTCTCAGATCCCTCTCGGCCTCGTTATTTGTGAAGGGAACCTGCAAGTCGGTAAGGAAGCGCAGGACATCGGCCTTGCGGTCACGCAATCGCAGCACGAGATTGTGTCCGGTTCGCCGTTTTGGTCGTCCTCGGGGGGATTTGCCGGGCAGTGCGGGTTTCAGCGGTGGCTGGTTTTCATGTAACGACAGCCCCTGCGCGATGCAGGTGTCGTAGCGCTCATCGATGGCCTTGACCACATGCGCCGCGACATGATCCCGACCGTTTGCCCGGGCGCTGGCGGCCGCCCTTTTCGCGTCCAGCAGGATAGTCTGCATCATCGCAGCCCATGCTTCCTTTTCGATATCGACGAGCGCCTGCAACTCGCGCATGTGATGGGCATTGCAAAGGCCGTGCACGACCTCCTCCATCCTGGCGTAGGATGCCCAGTTGTCATGCACCGCAATCCCCGATACGCCGGACAGCAGATCGCCTCTGCCCGCCCCCATCCGGAAATGGCTCAGGGTCAATGAGCAGATGACATGCTGCCACCGGTTTCGGCCTTCAACCCGCAGACCTGTTTCATCCAGATGTTTCACCGCCACCTGCACACCGCACAAGGCGTCACGTACAGCGTCTGCAAAAGACAGCATGCCCTCCGCCACCTTCGCAATCAGCCGCGCCAGTGTGGCGGCGGAAATGCGCACGCCGAACAGGTCACGAAAGACCTGCGACAGACGGTCATCGGGAATGCAATGGTACGTCTGAAGATAGCTCGCCATGGCCGCAATATGATTGCCGTACTGAACCGGTGCCCTGACCCCTTCCGGGAACGTGCCGCGCACGTGCTTTCCGCAGTTCGGGCATGTGCACTTATGAGCCCGGTGCTCAGTGATCGTGAGGGGTGGCGGCGGCGGCAGGTCGAACACCTGCCGGGCTGCAAACCCCTGCGAGGGGCATTGCGTCAGATCATGATCGCAGTCGGGACAGGCTTGTGGATGATGGTCGACAACCTCGTCGGGGGTGTCCGTCTGCTCCAGGGTCGTGCCCTTGTGCCCCGGCTGACCGCCGGGCTTGCGATCCAGTTGCCCGCGCTGATCCTTCCTGCCCTTCGCCGTCGGCTTCGCAGGGCTGTCACTCGACGGAGGCTTGCTGCTGTTCCGGCTGTTCAACGCAAGGCGACGCTCAAGCCCCTCAATCCGCTGCTCAAGCACAACGATCATCTCTGCCTGTCGCCGGTTCTCCTCGACAAGATACGCAATCGTCTCACGCTGCGTTTCGATCAATTCAATCAGTTGGGACTTCGAGAGTTCAGCAAGTCCGCTGGTATGGGTGGGTTCGCCAGACATGCCCTGATCGACTCATGAAATCCTCAATCAGAAAACCGGAATGTGCTCCCCCGAGTCGATTTGACGCAGCCGAAAAACGCCACCGACAACCTGGGCAGTTACAGATTAATGATCTGACAAAAGGCTGGCGGCAACGTCTCGACGTGGGAACACGCGTTGCTGTCGCCGACGGCCTGTGGCGTACCAACATCTACGAGGCCCGTCTCGCGGCCGCCAAGTTACTGACGCAAGCCCGGATCAGACCCGATGAGGCCGCATGGCAGCTGATCGCCAGCTGGTGCCCTGACTTCGATAGCTGGGCCATTGCCGACCACGCTTGTATGGCGGGCCAGAAACGCCTCACTGCCGATCCCGTTCGACTCGATCAGGTAGAAACATGGGTCACGTCCGACCACATGTGGACCCGCCGCGCAGCGCTCGTCTCCACCCTGCCCTGGACCAAGCAAAACCATCCCAAGCCGCACGAGTTGGAGGCCCGGGACCGCATTCTCGGCTGGGCGGCGCAACTGGTCCCCGACCGCGACTGGTTCATCCAGAAAGCCATCGCATGGTGGCTGCGTGAGCTTTCCAAACACGACGCCGACCGTACCCGCGCCTTCATCGACACCCATGGGTCGGCAATGAAACCTTTCGCCGCCAAGGAAGCCATGCGTCACTTGAACAAATAGGCGTTGCGCCCCCAACGCGCGCCCTGCTGACGCCCCCTTAACCACGCCCAGCCTAAAACCTCCCCCGTTGATCAACACCGCCGGGGCGAAGCACCGTCTCCGGCACCCAATGGATCAGAGGCGCAAAGCACCGCGTCAGTCTGAACGTTCAAACTGGCAGGCCTATCCTGTCTCACCCACATCCGCCCGGCGGCGCCGCCCTTTCCAACCCAAAAAACCCCAATGCCCGCACCTCTCCCGCCCTTTCGGAACGGAGCCGCCTTCGCTTGAGCACAGGCAGGGCGGAGCGTCGGCCGATTGCCACGCTCAATTGCCGAGGGCCCCCCCGAAGGAGGGGATGAGGGCTATTGTGCTTTGGAAGCGGAAGACGGTCTGCGATGGCAGGGATCAAGCGAAGGCGGCTTGCGTTCTTTCGGAAGGGTGAGCCAGAAGCGCCCCTCCAACGCTGCACCCCACGCCCCATCAAATCCTTGGAAACCACGCCGAAGCCCGCGCTCCCCAAAAACATGTCATGCGGCGCAGCCGCGCAATCAGATCATGCTAACCTTCCAGCGCAACCTCGACTTCTGTCAAATCCGTCAATGACGCCTCAATCAACCGCAAGGCCGCCAGTGACATCCGGCTGCCTGCCGTCGCAGGCCCGTCAATCGGAATAAGCGTCACCACGGACGACTTCCCATTCGCCGGATTGGTCACGCGGCCCTGCTGCTCTTCGGACACCAAAGGTGTCTTCAACCACAACCCCGGCTCTGTCGGGCTGCCCAAGGTCACCACCGTCTTGCCCAAGGCCTTGACCGGGGCTTCTGGTGCTGCGGTGGCTGCAGCGCGTTGCTCTGCCGTTGTGGTATCCAGTGCATCTGCCGTCCTCGCGGCAGGGGGCGGAGGCGGTGCTGCGGTTTCTGGCGCGAGGGTCGCAACCTCTTCCTCAGGCTTTGTGGCCACAAAGGGATCCGCAGGTGCAGCATCCGCCGCGCCGCGCGGGCCCAGCCCAAACCGTTCCGTTAGCCCGGCACAACCGCCAAGCCCCACCACCAGCGCACTCGATATAAATATCCGTTTCATGGCCCCAAGTTACTCAAGCCTTTGTGGGCCATAAACCCCCAATTGCACCTTGCCCCACCCATCGGCGCTCTTTATCTCATGAATTATGAATGCGCCCCTCATAGATCCCTTCGCCCGCGCCATCACGTATCTGCGCGTTTCGGTCACCGACCGATGCGACTTCCGCTGCGTCTACTGCATGTCGGAAAACATGACCTTTCTGCCCAAAAAGGAACTTCTGACGCTGGAGGAACTGGACCGTCTTTGCTCCACATTCGTGGGCCTTGGCGTCCAAAAACTGCGCATCACAGGCGGCGAGCCGCTGGTGCGCCGGGATATCATGACGTTCTTCAACGGCATGACGCGGCACCTCGACAGCGGCGCGCTCAAGGAGCTGACACTTACCACCAACGGTTCGCAGCTCGAACGCTTTGCAGACCAACTCTATGCCGCAGGCGTGCGCCGGGTGAACATCTCTCTCGACACGCTGGATGAGACAAAATTCGCCGACATCACCCGCTGGGGCCGCCTGCCGCAGGTGCTGCGCGGGGTGGATGCGGCGCAAAAGGCGGGCCTGCGGGTCAAGATCAACGCAGTGGCCCTCAAGGGCTTTAATGAGCCCGAACTGCCCGCCATGACCGAATGGTGCGCCGAGCGAGACATGGATCTGACGTGGATCGAAGTCATGCCCATGGGTGACATCGGAAACGAGGACCGGCTTGACCAATACTGGTCCCTCAAAGACGTGCGCGCGCGCTACGCCGAACACTATACCGTCACCGATCTGGCCGAACGCACGGGCGGGCCTGCCCGCTATGTCCGGCTGGAGGAAACCGGCCAGAAGATCGGCTTCATCACGCCGCTGTCCCACAATTTCTGCGAAAGCTGCAACCGCGTGCGGATCACCTGCACCGGAGAGATTTACATGTGCCTCGGCCAGGAGGACGTGGCCGACCTGCGCGCGCCCTTGCGCGCGCATCCGGATGACAACGCCCCACTGGAGGCCGCCATCCGCGCCGCCATCGACCGCAAGCCCAAAGGCCATGACTTCGACTATTCGCGCCAACAGCTTGATGGCCAGATGTCCCGGCATATGAGCCACACCGGGGGCTGATGTCCGCACCCTTCCTTTACAAGGCAAGGGTCGGGATCAGCGCGTTGCTATTGCCTTTCGCCGCGCGCAGGGAAGTCAACAGACTGCGCCGCGCAGGGTTCAGCGTAGACCGCGCACATGAAACCCTCGGCCATGCCACTGCGCGACGCGAAGGGCTTGGCCCGCTGATCTGGTTTCATAGCAGCTGTCATGATGAAGGCCTTGCCGTCCTTTGGCTGATCGAGCGCATGGGCCACGCCTTGCCCCGCGCTCACTTCCTGCTCACGTCGGACACCAGCACCTCCGCCCGATGGGTAGGTGATCGACTGCCCCCACGCACCACACATCAATTTGCGCCACTGGACACTTCAGGACCGCTGAAACGCTTCCTCAGAACCTGGCGGCCTGATGCTGCAGTTCTTGTGGATACGGCGCTTTCCCCCCAGATGCTCAGACGCACTTTCGCCACAGGGGCACCAATGGCGCTGGTCAATGCAAAGGTGACGGACAAAACCATTGCATACTGGAAAAAGCGCCCAGCGCTGGCGCGCTACCTGCTGGAGGTCTTCGCATTGATCCTCGCGCCGAACGACAAGATGGCGCAGATAATGGCGGACATCCACGCCCCTGCTGATCGCGTTGCGCGGGGCATTGACCTTTCTGCCCTCTCCGCCCCACTGCCGGCCGATAGCGCCACCCGGGCGGAGGTCAAAGCGGCCCTTAAAGACCGCCCCGTCTGGGTTGCGGCGTCCACCCACAAAGGGGAAGAGGACGCCGTGATCAAGGCACATCAACGCTTGCTCACAGAACACCCGGACCTCTGCCTGATCATCGCCCCAGATGACATCAAACGCGGCACCGAAGTGCGAGACCTTATTGCCCTCGCAGGCCTCAGCTACGCCCGGCGCAGCCGCGGTGAAGCCCCCAGCGGTCAGGTCTATCTGGCCGATACGTCCGGCGAGCTGGGTCTTTGGTACGGGGTGACAGATGTGGCCTTCATTGGCGGGTCGCTGCGTCCTCTTGGTGGGCACAACCCGTTTGACGCCGCCCTGTCCGGTGCGATGGCGCTTGCTGGCAATCACGTAAGCAATTTCGCGGAAACCTACAGCGCGATGGAGGCCGCAGGTGCCGCCCGCATTGTCGCGGACGCTGACGATCTGGCCGCTCATGTCGCCGCCCTGCTGAAGGACGACCACCTGCGCACCAAGGCGCGCAACGGGGCAAGAGACTTCGTTGCCGCGCAAAGCTACATGGTGGACCAGACCGCAGAGCGTCTGATTAAGGCTTTGGGTCTGTGATCATGCAACGCAGTCCAGACGCAGGGCGGGCGACACGGCCCGCCTTACGAAAGAAACGGTGCATTCGTAAGGCGGGCCGTGTCGCCCGCCCTTCCTGTCAGCAGCCTAGGTCGCAGGCATCCGCTGTTCGATGATCCCTGCCCACCAGGAACACCCCGCCGGGATCGCCTCGTCATTAAAGTTGTACTCCGGGTGATGCACCATCGCCGTATCGCCGTTGCCAACCAGAATGTAAGCTCCCGGGCGTTCTTCGAGCATAAACGCAAAATCCTCCCCGCCCATGACCAGCGGGGCCTCATCACATTGACCTGAGACGCTTTTGGCCACCTCAGCGGCGAATTCCGTCTGGGCGTCGTGGTTCACCATCACCGGATAGTTGCAATTATACTTGACCCGCGCCGTGGCCCCGAAAGTGGCGGCAATCCCTTCGCAAATTTCCGTCACGCGCTTTTCGGCCAGATCGCGCAGATCGTTGGAAAGCGTGCGCACGGTGCCCAGCAGGTTCACCCGCTGGGGGATCACGTTGAACGCTTTGGAAGAACTTTCAATCGAGGTAATCGACACCACGATGTTCCCAACCGGGTCTGCATTGCGGCTGACGATGCTTTGCAGCGCCGTGATCGTTTGGGCTGCCACCACCATCGTGTCGATGGTTTCATGCGGTTTGGCGGCGTGACCTCCCAACCCTTCGATCTCGATGTCCAGAAGGTCTGTGGCCGCAAAGAACGGCCCTGGCCGGATCGCAAATGACCCCGTCGGCCGCCCGGGCCAGTTGTGCATGCCATAGACCTCCTGAATGCCCCAGCGGTCCATCATGCCGTCTTTGCACATCTCCAGCCCGCCACCGCCGCCTTCTTCTGCCGGTTGAAAAATCACCACAGCAGTGCCATCGAAATTCCGCGTCTCCGCAAGGTATTGCGCCGCCCCCAGCAGCATCGCAGTGTGCCCGTCATGGCCGCAGGCATGCATCGCATTTGGCGTTTTGGAGGCATAGTCCAGCCCCGTCTGTTCATGGATCGGCAACGCGTCCATATCCGCGCGCAGCCCTACGACTTTGCCCGAACCCGTGGACCTGCCCTTGATCACGCCGACCACACCGGTCTGGCCGATGCCCTCAACCACCTCGTCACACCCAAAGGCCCGCAGTTTTTCCGCCACCGTGGCCGAGGTGCGATGCGTCTCAAACAGGATTTCGGGGTGTTCGTGCAGGTCCCGACGCCAGGCAGTGATATCATCGTGCAATTCGGCAAAGCGGTTCTTGACGGGCATGACTGGGGTCCTTTCGATTTGTGAACATTATCGCCTGCCTACCCCCTGCGCGACGCAGAGGGAAGGCAGGGCGCACAGGCGCTAGAGCTTGAAAAGCCCCTTGAGTTGCGCGTCGGGGGCTTCCTGCCCCGTGCGGTAATCCATCACCTTGCGGCGGGTCGGGTTGGTATAAAGGTGCAGATGCACCAACACACCAAATCTGTCGTCAACTTCCAGCTTTGCAATGACAAACCCGGCCTTGAGCTTGGGGATGATCACCGCGTTGTTGGTCGCATTATGACGGCTGTAGATCAGTTGGAAGCCTCGGGCGCGCACAGTGTCGATGCAGCGGCGCATGAGCGCCGTGTAGATACCCCGACGCCGATGCGGGGCCAGAACGGCGGAATTGACCATATAGAAAGTCGTCTTGCTTTGCTGCTCTCCCCAAGTCCAGCCGAGGATGTTTCCGGCGGGATCAAAGGCCCCGAGGTAGAGCCGGAAAGGTTTCCCCATCCGTGCAGCGAGACTTGCCATCTGTTCGGTCTCAGTCTCGCTCAGCGCATCATCGATCCGGTAAGAATGATCATGTGCAAAGACCGCGCGGGCGTGTTCGCGGATCAGCGGGCCAAATTCTGCAGGCGTCAGTTCGCGAATGATCACATCATCGGACATCGGTTTTTCCGTCAGCAGCGGCGGGCGACACGGCCCGCCTTACGTAAGGGGGGCGTGTCGCCCACCCTGCGTCACCTAGCCGGCATCCGGCTCTCAACCATCTCAGCGAACCACGAACAGCCCGCCGGAATCGCCTCGTCGTTGAAATCATACATGGGGTGATGCACCGTCGGCCCTTCCCCGTTACCTATCATCATGTACGCCCCCGGACGGGCGTTGAGCATGTAGGAAAAATCCTCCCCCGCCATGATGGGCGGCGTGTCGCGCCAGACACCGGGGGTGATGTTTTCAGCCGCATCGGCTGCCAGCCGCGTGTTCTCTGCATGGTTCACCGTAATGGGATAGCCGCGGTCATAGGTGATGTCCGCCTTGCACTGGTAGGCAGAGGCCACCTGCGTGACAATGTTTTTGACCCGGGCCTCCGCCAGATCGCGAATGCCGTCCTCCAACGTGCGCACGGTGCCGCGCAGGCGCACTTTCTGTGGCAGGACGTTGTGACTGTCCGTGTCGCTGCGCATCGTGCAGACAGACACGACCACCTGTTTCACCGGATCCACGTTGCGGCTGGCGATGCTTTGTAGCGCGACCACAACATGGGCAGCCGCGAGATTGGTATCCACAGCCTCATGCGGGGCTGCCGCATGGCCGCCCTGCCCTTCGATCCAGATGTCGAACTCATCTGCGGCCGCCAGAAGGGCGCCTTCGCGTATCGCGAACTGGCCCACCGGATAGTCGGGCATGTTGTGCATGCCGTAGACTTCCTGGATCTGCCAGCGGTCCATCATCCCGTCCTTGACCATCTCATTACCACCACCGCCGCCCTCTTCCGCAGGCTGAAAGATCAGCGCGACCTTGCCGTCAAAGTTGCGCGTTTCTTGCAGGTACTGCGCCGCGCCCAGCAGCATCGCGGTATGACCGTCATGCCCGCAAGCGTGCATCTTGCCCGGCGTTTGGGACGCATAGTCGAGCCCGGTTGCCTCGTTAATCGGCAGCGCATCCATGTCCGCCCTTAACCCGATGCAGCGGCCAGATGTGTTGCTCTTACCCTCGATAATCGCCACAATGCCGCTTTGGCCGATGCCGGTCGTGATGTCGGTGATGCCGAAGTCGCGCAGCTTTTCTTCCACAAAAGCAGTGGTTTGTGGCAGATCAAACTGCAGTTCCGGTATCGTATGCAGGTGGCGCCGCCATGCGGTGATGTCGGCGTGGGTTTCGGCAAAGCGGTTTCTGATCGGCATGGATTTCCCCCTGAAGGTTCAGACGTTCGGGCCAAGGCGCATGGGTGTGCCGTCGTTAAAGCGGCCCAGACGGAAACGGCTCAGATCATGCCCGGGATCGTTCCCGGTTGCCAGAGCCGCCAGCACCTTGCCCATTCCCGGACCGATCCCGAACCCGTGACCGGACATGCCCGTGCCAATGACCAGCCCGGGGATCGCGGCACAGCGGCCCACAACAGGCACGATGTCGGGCATCACATCAATCATCCCCGCCCAAGCGGCCCCGAGCCGGACCGGACCAAGGTCAGGGAACATCACCTCAAAGTTCCGCTTCAACTTATCGATCTTTCGCATGTTCGGCTTGGGATCAAGGATGCGCATGCGCTCAAAGGGGGTTTCTTCCTCTGCCGTCCAGCGCCGCTTGGTGCGCCAAGCATCCGGGAAACCCTTGGGCCCGGCGGGGTAGAGCATCTGCCCAAAGGGGCTGTACTTGAGCTGCGTGAGGTATTTGGGCAAGGCGCGAATGGCGTCGGGGCCCACAAAAAGCTCCGTCACCCCGGGCGGCGCAAGGGTATAGCCCCCATCCACCCGGCGCCTCAAAGCAACCTTTCGGTCGGTAACCGCGCCAGCGCAGACCTCCGCCAAGGGTTCTGTCGCCGCGACGTTCTCGCGCACGGAAAGTTGGGGGATAGAGACACCATGGTTGCGCAGGAAAAGCGAGGACCAGGCCCCGCCTGCGAGCACCACGGTTTGGGTCTTGATGCGCCCGGCTTCGGTGATCACCCCGCTCACTTGGCCTGCTTCCAGATCGAGACACCGGACCGCGCAGTTCTCCACGATGTGAACCCCTTCGCGCGCCGCGATGCCTGCCAGGGCGGGCACCGCAATCCACGGCTCTGCCCGCATGTCAGATGGCGTGATCATGCCACCGGGATAGCGGTGGGCGAGCCCGGGGTATGCGCTTGCCACTTCGGATGAAGACATCAGGCGCGTGTCTACCCCGCAGGCTTTTGCGAAAGGCAACCATGCTTCAAAACCGGCGAGTTCCTTTTCATCCTCCGCGAGATAGGCCAGCCCCTCTTGCCGCAGTCCAACATCCACGTTGGTCTCTGCCGCCAGTTCACGCCAGAGCGCGTTGGCCTCCACCATGATGGGCAACTCATCCGGGTCTCGGCCCTGCTGACGAATCCAGCCCCAGTTGCGCGAGGATTGCTCCCCCGCGATGCGGCCCTTCTCGAGCAGTGCGACGCTGTGCCCTGCCCGGGCGAGGTAAAGCGCCGTGCAGACCCCAATCACGCCGCCACCGATCACGGCAACATCAACGGCCTCGGGCAGAGGGCCGGGGTATGTGATGGCGGTGGAGGTATTGATGGGAAACGGGGTCATATCAGCCTGCCAAGGGTGCAGGACACCTGCACCTTACGAGGTTAACAACACCCGATTGGCTGCAAAGGTGCAAGGTGGCATCGTAAGTTGGGCGTCCCGCCCGACATCTACGGGCAGTGGGGTGCAGGACACCTGCACCTTACAAGGTCGAAGTCCCCGCTCGTAAGGTGGGCTTCTAGCCCACCCCGCCCTGCAGGCGCGCGACCAGTTTGCGCATGAACGCGTGCCCTGCTTCAAACTGGGCAACAGTCACAAATTCATCCGGCTGGTGTGCCTGCGCGATGTCACCCGGCCCGCAGATCACCGCGGAATAGCCGGCCTCCTGAAACTGCCCGGCCTCTGTGCCGTAGCTCACCTTGTGGCTGGCATTGTCCCCCGTCAGCTGGCGCACCAGCGTTTCGGCCTCGCCCTCCTCCTCCGGCTGCAATCCCGGCACGTCGAACTTGGGTGTCACGCGGATATAGGTTTCTGGCACGACTTCCTGCATCTGCCGTTCGACCTGAGCCACCTTCTTCAAATAGGCCTGCCCCCATTTGTCTTTGTCCTCGCCCGGCACAACGCGGAACCCCATCCCAAAGGTGCAGTTCTTGGCCGTGATGTTCTCCGCTGTCCCGCCAATAATCGTACCCACATGGGCCGTTGTGAAAGGCGGGTCGAACATCGCGGCCATATCGGTGGGCTTGCGCGCCATGTTTTCGGTATTCACTTCATTGGCCCATTCGATCAGCTTGGCCCCCGCCATGATCGCATTGACGCCCGTGTGCATGATTGACGAATGCACCTCGAACCCCACCACTTCTGTCAGGAACCCCGTCCCGCCCTTGTGGCCCGTGACCGCCTGCATCATCGACGGCTCGCCCACAATCACCGCAGAGCCCTTGGGCAGCACCGGTTGCATCGCCTCAATCATGGGCGGCGCGCCGGTGCAGCCGACTTCCTCATCAAAGCTGAGCGCAATCTGCAAGGGGCGCTGCACGTCTGCATAGTGGGCCTCCACCAATGCCCAAAGGGCCAGAGCGTCAAAGCCTTTCATGTCACAGGTGCCGCGGCCAAAATACTTCCCGTCCCGCTCGACCACCGTGAAAGGATCCGTGGTCCAGGGCTGGCCGTCGATGGGCACCACATCCGTGTGGCCGGACAGCACAATCGCCCCCTCCTCCCACGGCCCCACATGGGCAAAGAGCGCATGCTTGGGCTGGTCGGGATCGATGTAGCGGTGGCTCTCGATGCCGTGGCTTTGAAGGTAGTCTGCCACCCAGTCGATCAGCGGAATGTTCGTGTCGCGGCTGACGGTTGGAAAGCTGATGAGCTTTTCCATCAGTTGCAATGGAGACAGGCGGTCAGGCATGGCACATCCTCTCGACCTGGGCATCGTTTTCTTCGAAAGAAAACGAACTGAAATCCTCGAAGGATTTCACTCCCACGACGCGACCCTCAATACCCACTGTCGGAGGTCATCACCAAATGGCCCGGTTCCACCTCTTTATAGGCAGAGGGCTCCGGCACATAGCTCACCGGATGGATCGGCGAGGGGATCGGCTTAAAGTTGAGGTCTTTCTCCGACTTGCGCTGACGCGGATCCGCGATCGGCACAGCAGACATCAGCGCCTGCGTATAGGGATGCTGCGGGTTCTCAAAGAGCCGCGCGCGGGGTCCAAGCTCCACAATGCGGCCCAGATACATTACGCCGACGTAATGGCTGACCCGCTCCACCACGGCCATATCATGGCTGATGAAAAGGAAAGACAGCTCCATCTCGGACTGCAGTTCCATCATCAGGTTCAGCACCTGCGCTTGAACAGAAACATCGAGGGCCGAGACGGCCTCATCCGCGATGATCAGCTTGGGGTTCAGCGCCAGCGCCCGGGCGATCGCCACCCGCTGGCGTTGCCCGCCCGAAAGCTCATGCGGGAACCGGCGCATGAAACTGCGGGGCAGCTCCACCCGGTCAAACAGCATCTCCACCCGTTCCTGTACCGCCGCACCCTTGAGCGTACCGTAGTTGTGAATGGGTTCGGCCACCTGATCACTCAGCTGCATTTGCGGGTTGAGCGAAGCAAAGGGGTCCTGAAAGATCATCTGCATGTCGAGCCGCGCGGTGCGCAAGTCGCTCTGGTTCAGCGCCATGATGTCCTTGCCATCGAGCAGGATGTGTCCTTCCTGTGGTTCCACCAGCCGCAGGATCGACCGACCAGCGGTCGATTTACCGCAGCCCGATTCACCCACAAGGGAAAGCGTCTGACCTTTATTGATGGTGAACGATACGTCCTCGACCGCATGCACGTTGGCCACAGTGCGGCGCAGGAAACCACCCTGCACCGGGAAGCGCGTGGTGAGGTTTTCGACCGTCAGCAGGGTTTCTTCGGTGCCTTTGATGGGCTCAATCGCCTTCTGATCGCGGCCCAGCAACTTCATTGGCTCGGGATAGGCTTTCCCGCGCATCTCACCCAACTTTGGCACAGCAGCCAGCAGCGCTTTTGTATAGGGATGCTGTGGGTTCTCGAAAATCTCCTCAACAGGGCCTTCTTCGACCTTGTTGCCCCGGAACATGACCACCACGCGGTCGGCCATCTGGGCCACCACTGCCATGTCGTGGGTGATGAACATTACCGCTGTGCCGGTTTCGCGCTTCAGACGGTCCATGAGTGCCAGGATTTCGGCCTGAATGGTCACATCCAAAGCCGTTGTCGGCTCGTCCGCAATCAGCAAGCGCGGCTCGCAGGCCAGCGCCATGGCAATGACAACCCGCTGGCGCATACCGCCTGACAGCTCATGCGGGAATTGCTTCAACCGGCGTTCTGGTTCCGGGATACGGACCTGCTTCAAGAGTTCCAGCGCCCGCGCCATGGCCTGAGACTTGGACATGCCCCGATGGATGCGCAGCCCTTCGGTCAGCTGCTTGCCCACGGTAAAGACCGGGTTGAGCGCGGTCATCGGCTCCTGAAAAATCATCCCGATCTCATTGCCGCGAATATCGCGCATGGTGGTCTGGTCGGTCTCAGACAGATCCAGTTGCCCCCCGGCAGCGCGGTCAAAAAGCAGCGTGCCGCCAGCAATCTCTCCGCCGCCGTATTCAACCAGCCGCATCAGCGACAGCGAGGACACCGATTTGCCGGATCCCGATTCGCCCACAACGCAGACGGTCTCGCCCGGGTTGATGTCAAAGCTGACGTCCTCCACCCCCACCACAGGGCCATCTTTGGTCTGGAATTCGACCCTGAGGCCCTTGATCTGTGCAATTGGCGAAGTGTTGGTGTCGTCGAGCATCAAAACCCCCGTTGATCCTGATGCCGACGCTACGGCGATTGGCGCAAGAGTGTCAAACCTTACCCGCCGTCGAGCGGTGCGACGCGGGCGGCGCGCCAGGCACTGGGCGTCTGGCCAGTGTTGCGCGTGAATTCGCGGTTGAAGTTCGACTTGGTGTTGAACCCTGCCGCATAAATCACCTGTGTCACGCTCATGTCGCTGCCTGCCAGCAGGCGGCAAGCCTCCTGCACGCGCAGGCGGTTGATGTATTGCGACACGTTGCAGCCTGCGACCGCATTGACCGCGCGCGACACGTCACGCGCCGGGCGCACCATGCGGCGGGCAATGCGGTTGAGGTTGATGTCCGCATCCAGATGCAGCTTTTCAGTCTGCATCAACTCGCTCAACCGGCTGAAGACCTGTTCGTTGTCAGCGGCATTCGATGCATCCGACTTGGGATTGCGCTTGGCAATCAGGACGGCGGCGACATAGCCCAGGGCAAAAGTCGTCATGCCCAACAGCGTGGTCCAGCCTACGATACGCCCCGTGTTGGACCCATCGCTGACCCAGAAATCATAGGCAATCACCGCATCCGTCAGCACCATGGTCAGTTGGATCACCACCACAAGCCACAAGAGCACCAGCACCGCCTTGCTGAGGTGAACCTCCACCCAGCCAAGCGCGTCGCTGCCCCCCAACCCCAGCCGGATCAGAGCCACCGCATAAAACAGGTTGGTCATTGCCAGAAGCGTATCAAGGCCATCCACCCAAAGCGCCAACGCCCCGGTGACCGCCACCAGCGGCACCAGATGGATCGCCGCGCTGCGGTCAAATGCCGGTCGTTTGAAGCTGAGGTAGGCCAGCGGCGGCAGCAAGGACGCGGTGAGCGGCTGAATCAAGCGCAGGGTATCGATGCCATAGCCAAAGCGCAGACCGACCAGCACCTCCTGAAATGTGAGCAGTGCAAGGAAGGAGATAAACCAGCCATTGCGACGCTCCAACCCACGGTTCAGCAGTTCATAGACCAGAAACAGAGCGGAAAAGATCGCGATGACGAAGGGCAAGGGAACCATGAACATGAGCAAGGCCTCGGAATAAGTCTTTGTGGGCTCGATATGG
Organism: uncultured Sulfitobacter sp.; assembly: GCA_963422245.2. Lineage (GTDB taxonomy): Bacteria > Pseudomonadota > Alphaproteobacteria > Rhodobacterales > Rhodobacteraceae > Sulfitobacter. The sequence continues at coordinate 50,461 of CAXMWW010000024.1, forward strand.
CCCGGATCGCGATCCCGTACGACCGAAATCGCGATCTAGGACGTCATATTTGACCGTAATTGTCAGACCGGTCCTGTCTTCAACACACCCGAAAGGACTTCCCATGACACACACCGCTTCCCTTGCCGCAAGCCTCATCCTGACCGCCCTGCCCCATCTGGCCGCTGCCGAAGCGGGCTATCTGTCCCGCAACATCGCGGTCGACCATCGCGACACCGCACTGCAGATGCATGTCTGGTATCCAGCCGACGCAGGCGGCGAGGCCGAGATGCTGGGCCGCAACGCAGTCTTCAAAGGTGCGCTCGTGCGGCGCGGGGCCACACCGCGCGCGGGCACCTATCCGCTGGTGGTTCTATCCCATGGCTCTGGCGGCAATGCGCCTAACCTCAGTTGGATTGCGGCAGACCTTGCCGCGCGGGGCATGATCGTTGTGGGCACAAACCACCCTGGCACGACCTCGGGCGATTCCGATCCGCTTCAGACGGTGAAGCTGTGGGAGCGTCCGGCGGACCTTTCCGCGCTTGTGGATGCGGCATTGGAGAGCCCCTTGCCCGGTGTCGAAATCGACGAGAATGCCATAGGCGCGCTTGGCTTTTCGCTGGGCGGTTATTCGGTGCTGACGCTGGCCGGCGCTTCGGTGAGTGCGGCGCATTATGCAGACTATTGCACAACATTTGCCGGGCAGCACGACTGCCTGTGGCTGTCGAACGGCGGCGTGGACTTCGACGCGCTGGCGCAGGATGCCCGCTATGAGCAATCCAACACCGACCCGCGCATCTCTGTCGTGGTGTCCGTTGACCCGGCCCTGTCGCAGGCCTACCGCACAGAAAGCCTCAAGGGGATCGACGCGCAGGTGCAACTGGTCAACCTTGGGGTCGGGTCAGAGGTCTATGCCGGTGTGGATGCCGCCCACCTCGCCGGACATATGGCCGGGGCCGAACTGGTGCAGGTGCAACAGGCGAACCACTTCAGCTTTCTGGGCGAATGCGCGTTCAAGGGTGCCTATATCATCAAGCTGGCGGGCGAAGATCCGATCTGTGATGAAACCGGCAACCGCACCCGTGCCGACATTCATCAAGAGCTCAAGCAGACCATCGGTACGTTCTTTGTTCACCAATTTGCTGATCAGACAGGCTGATTGAACAACCATTCATCATCGCCCGGCGTGCCTGTGATGCGCCGGGCCCTGTTTGCCTCAGGTCACTTAATCTCTAGGGTTGCATTATTCTGAAAACATGTTTCGATACGTCCATGCGCTTTGGGGGAAATTGCTGGCGCGGCGTGTATTTTCATGACAATTCATGTGGTTGCGTTTCGTTACTCATGTCCTCCAGATCGACAAGATAAGCGTTCCGACCGGGTCGGGACGCGATAACTGGCACCTCTTAGGGTGCCCAACAAGGAGTACGACATGAAAATGAAGACCCTACTTATGGGTGCGATTGCCACGGCTGGCTTTGCTCCCATGGTGCTTGCGGACGGCCATTCCGGCGAACGCGGGCGCGATGGTGAAGTAAAGATCATCTATTGGCAGGCCCCCTCGATCCTGAACCCGTTCCTGTCAGGCGGCACCAAGGATGTGGAATCTTCCTCTCTGATCATCGAACCGCTGGCGCGCTACAACGAATCCGGTGCTCTGGTGCCCTGGCTCGTGGACGAAGTGCCGACCGTTGCGAACGGTGGCGTGTCCGAAGACCTCAAGCAGATCACATGGAAGCTGAGCGAAGGCATTGTATGGTCCGACGGCACGCCGCTGACCTCTGCCGACGTGGCCTTCACGGCTGAATACTGCATGCACCCCGAAGGTGGCTGCGCGCAGGGCGCAAAGTTTGATGGTGTCGAATCGATCGAGACGCCAGATGCCCAGACGGTCATCATCAACTTCTCCGAGCCCAAGCCGAACCCCTATGGCCCCTTCACCGGTGGTGAAAGCCCGATCATTCAAGCCGCTCAGTTCGCGGACTGCCTCGGTGCCAAGGCACCTGAGTGCACGGACGCCAACTTTGGCCCCATCGGCACCGGCCCGTTCAAGGTGGTGGAATTCCGTCCCAATGACGTGATCACCATGGAAGCCAACGAAAACTTCCGCGAAGAAGGCAAGCCTGCCTTTGCCACGCTGACCTTCAAAGGTGGCGGTGACGCAACAGCGGCGGGCCGTTCCGTACTGGAAACCGGCGAGTTCGACTACGCCTGGAACCTGCAGCTGGCACCCGACGTGATTGCCAAGATGGAAGAAGGCGGCAAAGGCATGGCCATCGCAGGCTTTGGCCCGCTGGTGGAACGTCTTGAGATGAACATGACGAACCCCTCGCCCGACCTGCCGGAAGGTGAGCGTTCAACCGTCGCACATCCGCACCCGTTCCTGAGCGATGAAAAGGTCCGCCGTGCCCTTTCCATGGCCATCGACCGCGTGCTGCTGACCGAAGTAGGCTATGGCAAGGCCGGTGAGCCGACCTGTAACCTGGTGCCTGCACCTGCAATCTATGCCTCTGACAACACCGTATGTCTGACGCAGGACATCGCTGGCGCGAACGCCCTGCTGGACGAAGCAGGCTGGGTTGACAGCGATGGCGACGGCATCCGCGACAAGGATGGCGTGAAGATCTCCATCCTGTACCAGACCTCTACCAACGCTGTGCGTCAGGACTTCCAGGCGCTGATCAAGGACTGGTGGAGCCAGATTGGTGTTGAAACCGAACTGCGTAACCTGGACGCATCCGTGTTCTTTGGTGGTGACCCGGGCTCGCCTGACACCTTCCAGAAGTTCTATGCTGACGTGGAAATGTACGCCAACACCTTCAACGGCACGGACCCGCAGTCCTACCTGGGTGCCTACCGTTGTGGCAACGAACCCAAGCCCGCTTCTCAGTGGCAGGGTGAGAACATCAACCGCTTCTGCGATCCCGCCTACGACGCGCTGCTCGATGAGCTGGCCCGTACCGGCGACATCGACAAGCGGGGCGAGATTGGCCGCAAGCTCAATGACATGCTGACCAAGGACAGCATGACCATCGTGCCGCTGGTCAACCGTGCCCGTTCGTCAGCGCATTCCAACACGCTTGGCGGCGTTGTCCTGAACGTTTGGGACAGTGAGCTGTGGAACGTGAAAGACTGGTACCGCATCGACGGTTAACGGCGAGGCGGGCGACACGCCCGCCTTACCCTTGAGACCCTCGTAAGGCGGGCCGTGTCGCCCGCCTTACCTTACAAGCCCTTCCAAGACCGCTGAACAAAGGCGCCGTATGCTCACCTTCACGATCCGACGATTGATCCTGTCAATCCCGACGCTTTTGTTCATCAGCCTTGTCATTTTTGGCCTTCTGCAACTCGCCCCCGGCGACCCGATGGCCCAGGTCCCCCTCACCGTCCCCCCCGAAGTCAAAGAAAAGATGCGCGAGGCCCTGGGCCTTGGCCAGGCCTGGTACATCCAATACTGGAAATGGCTGGTACAGTTCTTCTGGATCGAGCCTCAGGTGCTCATTGACCACTGGTTCGGCACCTCCTTTGCCGAGGGCAAGCAGCGCGTGCTGAGCTGGCAGACCCGCTCGCCGGTCATGGACATCGTGGTACAGCGTATCCCGCAGACGCTCTGGGTTGTGGGTCTGGCCTACCTTGTGGGCATCGCCATCGCGATCCCCATCGGCATCTATTCCGCCTACCGCCACTATTCGGTCTTCGATCAGGCCGGTACCTTCATCACCATGATCGGCTTTTCGATCCCGCCCTTCTTCACCGGGCCTCTGCTGATCGTCATCTTCTCCGTCTACCTCGGCTGGCTGCCATCTATCTACGATACGCTGCACGTTGTGAATGACTGGGAAAGCTTCAAATTCCAGTTCATGCAGATGATCATGCCGGTGATGGTGCTGGCCCTGCAGACCACCGCCCAGATCAGCCGGTACATGCGCGGTGCGATGCTGGACAACCTCAATCAGGACTACGTGCGCACCGCCCGCGCCAAGGGCCTCAAGGAGGCCACAGTGGTCATGGTGCACGTGTTGCGCAACTCCATGATCCCGGTGGTCACCGTGATCGCGCTGGGGATGCCCGCCATCTTTGGCGGCGCGATCATTACCGAGAACGTCTTCAAGGTGAACGGCATCGGGCAACTGCTGCTCACATGGCTTTTCGCGAATGACATCCCGGGCGTCATGACCCTGACCTTCATCTTCGCGATCCTGATCGTTTTCTTCAACCTGGTGGCCGACATCCTCTACGGCCTGCTTGACCCGAGGATCCGCTATGACTGAGTCCTCCGATATGGAAACCTTCGGTGCCCTGCAGGACAAGGAGCCACAGGCCCCGCCCCGCAGCCAGTGGAAGGACGTCTGGGACCAGTTCCGCAAACACAAGGGCGCGCTCTTTGGCGGCGGCTTCCTGCTGTTCATTACGCTGGCCGTGATCCTCGGCCCCTACATCTGGGACGTGGACCCCAAGAAGCTCGACATCCGCAACAAGGACTGGCGGCCGATCTATACGCTGCTGTGGGACAGCTCTGCCAAGGCCGGTTGGGCGCATCCCTTTGGCACGGATAACTTGGGCCGGGATATTCTGGCGCAGATGCTGGCGGGCGGCCGTGTGTCCATGGCTGTGGGCTGGCTGGCAATGGTGCTGGCGCTTGTGATCGGCACCGCCATCGGCGTGGCGGCAGGCTACTTCAAAAAGCTCGACTTCTGGCTGATGCGCTTTACCGATCTGGTGCTGTCGCTGCCAATCCTGCCACTAACCCTGCTGGCGGTAACCCTCTTCCGCCAGCCGCTGAACAAAGCCTTTGGCGGGCCAGAGGGCGGTATGTTCGTGCTGATTGTGGGCGTCATTGGCCTGACCTCTTGGATGCAGACCGCGCGGATCGTACGCGGTGACATTCTGGCGCTGAAAGAGCGAGAATTCATCCTCGCCGCCCGCTCCATCGGAACCAAACCGGGCAAGATCATCCGGCGGCACCTGCTGCCCAACGTGATCTCACCCATCATGGTGTCCGCCACGCTGGGCCTTGCCACAGCGATCATCACTGAATCAGCGCTCAGCTTCCTTGGCGTGGGCTTCCCGTCAGACTTCCCCACCTGGGGCAAGCTGCTGGCTGACGCAGTGCCACGCATGCAGGAATACCCCGAACGGGTGCTGCTGCCGGGGATTGCAATCTCGCTGACTGTGCTTGGGGTGAATTACCTCGGCGATGGCCTGCGCGACGCCCTCGACCCGCGCATCCGCGGGCGTTGAACAAGGGCGGGCGACACGGCCCGCCTTACACACCATCCATCCCGTAAGGCGGGCGTGTCGCCCGCCCGCCCCCCAAAAGAAACCGTAGCCGCGCGGGTCCGACAGACCACGGCCTACTCGGAATCCCGCCGCAAACGGCGCAGGAACCACCAGACAAGACCAATCACCGGGAGCGTGGTCAGCGCTGTCAGCATCGCCTTAGAAATGCCCAGCGGCCCACCGACCGGGGCAATCAGATAGGTCATCAACGACACCGCATAATAGCTCACAGCCACCACCGACAATCCCTCAACCGTCCGCTGCAAGCGCAACTGCAGGTCCGACCGACGGTCCATACTGGCCAGAATCTCCTGGTTCTGGGCTGAGCGCTCCACATCCACTCGGGTCCGCAACAGATCAGCGGCGCGCACCGCGCGGGCCGACATCGCTTCAAGCCGCGCCTTGGTAGAGGCCACGGTGCGCATCGCAGGCTCATACCGGCGCATCATGAATTCGGCAAAGCCCTGCCGCCCCATGAACCGCGCCTCGCGCAGCACCTCGATCCGCTGGCCCACCAAGGCCTCATATGCCTTGGTCGCAGCAAAACGGTACGAGGTCTGGGCGGTCAATTGCTCCAGCTCAACCGAGATATCCAGCAGCGCGTGCAGCGTTTCTTCAACCCGGTCGCCCGTCCCGCGCATGGCCCCCGTCAGCTCCCCCAACTTGGTATCAAGCCGGTTCAGGTCGGGGCCAAAGTCGCGTACCATGGCAAAGCCCAGCATCGACATGGTCTTGTAGGTTTCAACCTCGCAAAGCCGCTGCACGATCCGCCCCATGCGCCGCTTGCCGGTTTCCGGATCAGCAAAGATCGCAAACCTCATATGCCCCGCAGAATCGATGCGAAAATCGGTGGCGATGACAGCCGCATCATCCAGCACATGCGCCACGGCGAGGCTTTCGGCTACGAACCATTCATGCAGACGCTCCGCCATCTCGGCCTCGGTCTGAGGCCGGGGCATGACGCGCAACAGGGCTGAGGTCACGCGGCGCGTGGACAGCGTCGCCTGCCAGCTTTCCGGGAACACCTCAAACTCCGCCGGATCAAAGGGACGGTCGCTCAGGTGATCAATGAAGACAGTGTAAGTCGCAAACTCTGTGTGTTGCTCCCACTTGAGGTGATACTGCCCAATCTCGCCCGCGTAATGCGTGGCCTCCGGTTCGGGGCGTGGCGCGCCGTAGTGATCCAACAGCGCGATCAGATGCTCCAGATCAGCCGCCCGGTCGGCTTGTTCCGAGCTGCGCTTGACCGCCAGATAGACTGCCGTTGTGGGCACGGTGAGCGCCGGAAAGGGCCGCGCGTGCAATTCGCCGTTCAGGCGGTAGCGCAAAGGGTGATCTGAAATGGGGGGCATCGGCACATCCAGTCTTCAGGTATGGGGGAAACATAGGCGCATTCGCAGAAAAGAACAGAGAAATGTTAAATAATTCAATATGTTGTCGGTGTGCCATCGCATACAGATGCGATTGCCATGACGCCCAATAGGCTATTCGTCGGCGATAAGCTGCAAAAACGCGGCGTCCCGGACCAAGGCCGCAGCATCAACCAGCCGCGCTATATCGAGCTGTCGCCGCTCACAGACCGAATGTCCTTTGGTCACTTGGTCGCCCTGCATCATCCAGATCAGCTTGCCTTTCAACACGCCGCCATCTTTGCAGGCCAAAGCCCCACCCGCCTGCGCCAAAGCCCCGGCCCGCATCCCAAACGCGTGGTCCGACACGGGCTGCGGGTCCGCGATAACATACCACGCAGGATCAACGGCAAAAGGCCCCTCGTCGAAGAGCACGATTGTGACCTCCGCAGCGTCAGCCTGACCGATAAATTGGGCAAGCGTGACGTACTCCAGCCCTGTCTCAACCCGGTCACCCACAGCCGTATCCGGCGTCAGGAATCCACGGAAGGTCAGCAATGCCAGACCAGCCACAACCGCCGCTGCTGTCAGCTTTTTCAGCATGCCTGCCTCCTTCAACGCAAAACGCCCCGCCCGAATGGGCGGAGCGTTTCAGGATCAGCGGGGTTGCGCAAGATCAGTCGATCCTCTCACCATAGGTGAGTTAGTCGATCATCGGCAACAGCTTGTCGAGGCTGGCCTTCGCATCACCGTAGAACATGCGCGTGTTCTCTTTGAAGAACAGCGGGTTCTCGATGCCCGAGTAGCCGGTCCCTTGCCCGCGCTTAGACACGAAGACCTGTTTGGCCTTCCAGCATTCCAGCACCGGCATGCCCGCAATGGGGCTGTTGGGGTCGTCCTGAGCGGCAGGGTTCACGATGTCGTTGGAGCCGATCACGATGGCCACATCCGTCTCCGGAAAGTCCTCGTTGATCTCGTCCATCTCCATCACGATGTCATAAGGCACCTTGGCCTCAGCCAGCAGCACGTTCATGTGCCCGGGCAGACGGCCCGCCACCGGGTGGATCGCGAAACGCACGTTCTTGCCCTTGGCGCGCAGCTTCTTGACCAGCTCGCTGACCGCGCCCTGCGCCTGCGCCACGGCCATGCCGTAGCCGGGGATGATGATGACCGAGGAGGCCTCGTTGAGCGCAGCGGCAACGCCGTCCGCTTCAATGGCAACCTGTTCCCCTTCGACTTCCATCTGCGGCCCTGCGGGGCCACCAAAGCCACCGAGGATCACGCTGACAAAGCTGCGGTTCATCGCCTTGCACATGATGTAGCTGAGGATCGCACCCGACGAGCCCACAAGCGCGCCCACAACGATCAGCAGGTCATTGCCGAGGCTGAAGCCGATGGCGGCTGCCGCCCAGCCCGAGTAGCTGTTGAGCATGGAGACCACGACAGGCATGTCCGCCCCGCCGATGCCCATGATCAGGTGGTAGCCAATGAAGAGCCCCGCCAACGTCAGCAGCACCAGCGCCCAGGAGCCTGAGCCGCCCAGATACATGATCAGCAGGATTACAGACAACGCCGCCGCAGCGGCATTCAGGATGTGCCCGCCCGGCAGTTTCTTGGCCCCAGTATCGACCTCAAACGGCAGCATGGAGGAGCTGCCCGCCAGCTTGGCATAGGCAATGACGGAGCCAGTAAAGGTTACCGCGCCAATCCAGATGCCCAACACCAGTTCAACTCGCAGGATGCCAATCTCGACGCTCGACTTCTTGGCAATCAACTGACCGAAGGCAGAAAGCCCGTCATAGGCCTCCTTCGGCAGGCCGATGGCGGTGATGCCATCCTCCTTCACCGCGCCCAGCACCAGATCGTTGGCCTGGTAGATGCCGTCGATGTAGTTGATCATCAGGTCTGCGTTGAAGCCCACAAAGACAGCTGCCAGCCCCACGAGGCTGTGCATGATGGCGACCAGTTCCGGCATCTGGGTCATCTCGACCCGCGTGGCGAGCTGATAGCCCACCGCAGCACCCCCGGCGATCATCACCAGGGAGACGAACCAAAGGCCGGAGCCCGGACCAAAGAGCGTCGCCAGCACGGCAATCGCCATGCCCACGATGCCATACCAGACGGCCCGCTTGGCGCTTTCCTGCCCCGACAGACCGCCCAACGACAGGATGAAGAGAATACCCGCGACCACATAGGCCGCAATCGTGAATGCGTTTTCCATCGCCCTGCTCCTTTAGGATTTCTGGAACATGGCGAGCATCCGCCGTGTCACGAGGAAGCCGCCGAAGATGTTGACGGAGGCCATGAGAATGCCCAGTGCAGCCAGTAGCGTGATCAGGAAGCTGGTTGATCCGATCTGGATAAGCGCACCGAGGATGATGATGGACGAGATCGCGTTGGTCACCGCCATCAGCGGCGTGTGCAGCGAATGCGCCACGTTCCAGATCACCTGGAAGCCGATAAAGACGCTGAGTACAAAGACGATGAAGTGCTGCATGAAGCTGGCTGGCATGCCGGGGATAAGGCCCACGCCCAGCACAAGGGCCGCACCGATGGCCAGAAGGCCGACCTGATTGCGGGTCTGCTTCTGAAAGGCGGCTACCTCTGCAGCCTGCTTTTCCTCTGGCGTGAGTTCCTTCGGCGGTTCCGCTTTGGGCTGCGCTGCGATGGCTGCCACTTTGGGCGGTGGCGGTGGGAAGGTGACTTCCTTCGCATGCGCAATGGTGGCCCCCCTGATCACGTCGTCTTCCATATTGTGATCGATAACACCATCCTTTTCAGGTGTAAGATCGGTCATCAAGTGCCTGATATTGGTTGCATAAAGGCTGGAAGACTGCGTTGCCATCCGGCTGGGGAAATCGGTGTAGCCAATGATCGTGACACCGTTCTTGGTGACGATCTTTTCGTCCTTGACGGTCAGCTTGCAGTTGCCGCCTTTCTCAGCGGCAAGATCTACAATGACGGAACCGGGCTTCATGGACGCAACCATGTCTTCGGTCCAAAGCTCAGGCGCTTCGCGGTTCGGGATCAGGGCCGTGGTGATGACGATGTCCACCTCAGGGGCCAGTTCGCGGAACTTGGCGAGTTGTGCCTCGCGGAACTCTGGCGAGGAAACAGAGGCATAGCCGCCCGTCGCGGCCCCGTCCTGCTGTTCTTCCTCAAAATCGAGGTAGACGAACTCGGCCCCCATCGATTCAACCTGCTCGGCCACTTCAGGCCGAACGTCAAAGGCATAGGTAATGGCACCCAGGCTGGTGGAGGTCCCGATGGCGGCAAGGCCAGCCACGCCCGCGCCCACTACCAGCACCTTGGCCGGCGGCACCTTGCCCGCAGCGGTAATCTGGCCGGTGAAGAAACGGCCAAAGTTGTTGCCCGCCTCAATCACTGCGCGATAGCCCGCAATGTTGGCCATCGAGGACAGCGCGTCCATCTTTTGAGCACGGCTGATCCGAGGGATCATTTCCATCGCGACGACGGTGGCACCCTTCTTGGCCGCCGCCTGCATCTTGGCCTCATCCGCAACGGGAGAGAAAAAGGAGATCAGCGTTTGCCCGTCCCGAAGGCGCTTCATTTCACCATCGTCCGGCACGCGGACCTTGGCAACAATGTCAGCAGCTTTCCACAGGGCGGCGGCGGTCTTGACGACCTCGACACCGGCTTCCTTGTAGTCTGCATCAGCAAAGCCGGCTTTTTCGCCTGCTCCGGCTTCAATCACGCAGTCATGCCCCAGCTTTTGCAAAGCCACTGCAGATTCCGGTGTCATGGCGACCCGGTTCTCGCCCTCAAATAATTCTTTTGGTGTGCCGATCTTCACGCGCATCCCCCTTCACTTGATGGGCGCGCCCGGTCTGGGGTCCCATTTTGCATGCGCGGCATGTAGCGCGCAGAGGGGGGGTGAGCAAGCGCATGGGGGCAAATACTGGGGGAAAACGCCTGTTTTCAGAGCCAACGGCGCGTTTTTTGTGCATATGCAGCATATTCGGTGGCGAAATTTTGTTTCATTCGCGCCTCCTCATGCGCAATAAAGCGTCTCTCCAGAATCAGCTTGAGCGCAGGGAGCAGGATCAGGCACGGCCAGGCTCCGTGGTTCAGGATGACCCCGGCAAGGACCATCAGATCGCCAAGATAGATAGGGTTACGGCTGCGCGCGAAAGGGCCCGTGGTGATGATGTGCTGCGGCATTTGATGCGGAATGACCGAGGTGCGGTGTTGTCGGAAGGTCCAGATGGTCCATGCCATCAGGGCAATGCCGCCCCAGAAAAGCCCAGCACCGATTACCCTCATGCCCGGAAATTGGAACACTGCATCTGGCCAGACCCAGACCTGTAGCCAGACCAGCAGGATACTCCCCACCAGCCAGACCGGGGGCAGGTCGATCATCTGACGTGCCGTCAGTCCGTCCGTTTTCATCCAGTCCGCCATTGCGCCCCTCCTCTGCCGCGCTAGGCTGGCGTCAAACCAGCGGAGGACAAGATGACACTGGCAGGCAAACACGCACTTATTACCGGCGGCGGCACAGGGATTGGTTTGGCCATGGCGCGGGATTTGGCGGCACAGGGAGCCCATGTGACGATCACCGGGCGGCGTCAGGACGTGCTGGACGAGGTTGCGGGTGAGAACATGACCGGCATGGCCATGGATGTGCGGGATGAGGCGGACGTGGTGGCCAAGATCGCGGCAGCAGTAGAGGCCCACGGGCCTATCCAGATTTGCATCCCGAACGCCGGCATTGCCGAGGGCAAGGCTGTGCACAAAACCTCCATGGAGTTCTGGCGCAACATGATGGCGACCAATCTGGATGGGGCCTTCCTGACAATCCGTGAGAGCTTGACGTCGATGCGCCAGACCGAATGGGGCCGGGTTATTGCGGTGTCCTCCATGGCGGGATTGCGCGGGCTGCCGGGGGCTGCGTGTTATTCGGCCTCCAAACACGGGATGATCGGGCTTATTCGGTCATTGAGCGAAGATTACATGGGCCAGCCCATCACGTTCAATGCCATCTGCCCCGGCTACGTCGACACGCCAATTGTGGAGCGTAACACGACCTCCATCGCCCAGCGCGCCGGTGTAAGCGAGGAACAGGCCCGCAACATGATGGTCAAGGCGAACCGGCATCAGCGGTTGATTGCGCCCGAGGAGGTCTCCGCCGCCATGATGTGGCTGGTGAGCGATGGATCGGAAAGCATCAACGGCCAGTGCATCGAGATTGCGGGCGGTCAGATGTAGCCAAGGCCAAGGGCGGGCGACACGGCCCGCCTTACGATGCGCACGATCTCGTAAGGGGGACGTGTCGTCCACCTCCTCCGTCACGATTAACCCAGCCTTAACCAAAAGCGCGTCATGCTCGCCGGCATGCCCAACTACATCCGACGCCGCGCCCCTGGAGGCACCTACTTTTTCAACGCCCGTCTTGCAGACCGCAACGCCACGTTGCTCGTGGATGAAGTTGAGCGGTTGCGCAGCGCCACCCGTCAGACCATGATCCGATACCCCTTTCAGATCGAGGCCATTGCCGTGCTCCCTGACGTGATCCACACCATCTGGACGTTACCCGAGGGGGATGCGAATTTCTCGCTCCGCTGGCGGATGTTGAAGTCACTCTTCTCGAAGGGGTTGCCGGACCCCGCGACCCGCACCTATGCGCAACGACGTCGCCGGGCCAAAGGGATTTGGCAGCCAAGGTTCTGGGAACATGTGATCCGCGACCAGCAGGATTTCGACCGGCATCTGCATATGATCCACGCAAGCCCTGTTCAGGCCGGCCTTTGCGCCAATCCGCAGGCCTGGCCGCATTCATCGGTGCACCGTTACACCCGTTCAGGTGCCGTTGCGCCCACGGGACCGGGGCATGGTGCATCACGGATGCCCCTTACGCCACATCTGACCCGCACGTATCGCGAAGAAGGGTTTCGCCCCACTGCGTAAGGCGGGCGTGTCGCCCGCCCTTGCTTAGACCGCCTTGAGCGCAGGCGCCATCACGGCGCGCGGCCCAGTCGCGCACGGCATCGCCAAAAGCTGAAAACAGCTTCACCGATACCGGGTCTTTGTCCGCGTTCCACTCCGGGTGCCATTGCACCGACAAGGTGAACCCGGGCGCGCCGGCCACATAGATCGCCTCTGGCGTGCCATCGTCGGCGTAGCCGTCAATCACGATCCGCGATCCCGGTTCCTTGATCCCCTGCCCGTGTAGCGTATTGGTCCTGACCGTCACGTCCCCCATCACCTTCTCAAACACACCGCCCGGTGTGAAGGTCACGTCATGACGCAGCTCGAACTTCTCTTCCAACGTGCCATCGGGCGGCATCCGGTGGTTCATCCGGCCGGGCAACTCACGGATCTCGGGGTAAAGCGTGCCGCCCATCGCCACGTTGACCTCCTGAAACCCGCGGCACACGCCAAAGAACGGCTGGCCCCGATCCACGCAAGCGCGGACCAACGGCAGCACAATCGCATCGCGCGCACGGTCAAATTCGCCATGCGCCTCGGTCGCGGCCTCGCCATACTCCTCAGGGTGCACATTCGGCCGACCGCCGGTCAGCAAAAAACCGTCGCAGCGTTCCAGCAGTTCTTCCACACTGACAAAGGCAGGACTGCTCGGCACGATCATGGGCATGCAGCCCGAGACTTCGGCCACGGCGGAGGAATTCATCTCTCCGCCTGCCTGAACCGGGTATTGATCATTCAGCAGGTATGAATTGCCAATGATGCCAACGACGGGCCGCGTCATGTAAAAACCTCTGCTTCAGCCTCTTGCGCCAACATAGTGTGGCAGGCCTCGCTTCTCAACCGAGGAATACGTCAGATGTTAGCGGTGAAGCCTGCGGCCTCGATCCCCGCAGCGCCGCAGTGGCATCATTATCGGAGGTGTCGCCTGTGACCCCCGATCGCCCCAATGATGCGATCCTTGCTGTTGCGCACCAGGATACCGCCGGGCACTGGCACCACCTGCCCCCCCGTAGAGACCGTTGATTGCATTCATGAAATAGGCCTGATCTTCGGCCCTTTGCATTTGTGCCGTGCCCGCCATACCCAACATGACCGACCCGTAGGCCTTGCCGTGGGCAATGGCGAAACGACCCGGCGCGGCATTGTCTTCACGTTCAAACGCAATGACGTGTCCGCCTGCATCTAGCACAACAACGGACAGGGGTTTGAGCTCCATCTCGCGTCCTTTTTCGAAAGTCTTGCGAATGATCGTGCGGGCTTTGCGCAGGGAAATCGTCATGGGAGGTTCCTCTTATTGTGCTTTCAATTCCAACCGCCGCGCATGCAGTACGGGCTCGGTGTACCCTGAGGGTTGCGCGCGTCCCTTGAGGACCAGATCGCAGGCCGCTTTAAACGCAACGCCATCGAAATCCGGTGCCATCGGACGGTACATCGGATCGCCCGCATTCTGCGCGTCAACCTTTGCGGCCATCTCCTTGAGTGCAGCCATGACCTGTTCTTCGCTGACCACCTCATGGTGCAGCCAGTTGGCGATATGCTGGGCGGAGATGCGGCAGGTCGCGCGGTCTTCCATCAGGCCTACATCATTGATGTCCGGCACCTTGGAGCAGCCGACCCCCTGATCGATCCACCGCACCACATAGCCCAGAATACCCTGCGCGTTGTTGTCCAGTTCACGCTGGACCTGAGCGGGCTGCCATTTCTGATAGGTCGCCAACGGGATCTCCAGCAGCGTTTCGCGGTAGCTGCGCCGCCCGCCCGCGCGCAAGGCGCGCTGCACGGCAAAGACATCCACCTTATGATAGTGCAGCGCATGCAGCGTGGCCGCTGTAGGCGATGGCACCCAGGCGCAGTTTGCCCCCGCCTTGGGGTGTTCGATCTTTTGTTCCAGCATCCCGGCCATCTTGTCGGGCATGGCCCACATGCCTTTGCCAATCTGCGCTTTGCCGGACAGGCCGCATTCCAAGCCGATGTCCACGTTCTGGTTCTCATAAGCCCCGATCCAGGCCTTGCGCTTGATGAAATCCTTCCGAGAAAACGGCCCGGCCTCCATCGAGGTGTGGATCTCATCCCCTGTCCGATCAAGGAACCCGGTGTTGATGAAGGCCACGCGGTCAGAAGCGGCTCGGATGCATTCCTTGAGGTTTGCAGACGTGCGCCGTTCTTCGTCCATAATGCCCAGCTTCACGGTATTGAGCGGCAGCCCAGCACCTTTTCCACATGGGTGAAGATCTCATTGGTAAAGGTGACCTCTTCGGGCCCGTGCATCTTGGGTTTGACCACATAGACGGAGCCGGTGACGGAGTTCCCGCTCTGCCGCGCCAGATCGTGTCGCGCAATCAGGGTGGTGATCATGGCGTCCATCAGCCCTTCGAACACCTCATTGCCATCGCGATCAAGGATCGCGGGGTTGGTCATCAGGTGTCCCACATTGCGCACCAGCATCAGCGCGCGGCCTTTCATGGTCAGGCTGCCGCCATCGGGTGCTGTGAAAGTGACGTCATCCGCCATGCGCCGGGTCATGCTTTCGCCGTTCTTGACGAAGGTCTCTTCCAGATCGCCTTTCATCAAACCCAGCCAGTTGCTGTAGGCGACGATCTTGTCCTCTGCATCCACGCAGGCAACTGAATCCTCACAATCCATGATCGCAGAAACAGCGCTTTCCAGCCGCACATCCGCCAGCCCAGCCTGGTCGCGGCTGCCGATGGTGTGGGTGCGGTCAAAGACCAGTTCCACATGCAGGCCGTTGTTGCAAAGCAGGATCGCGTCCGGTGCCTTGGGGTGGCCACGATACCCTTTGAACTTCTCTGGTTCTACCAACGGCTGGTCGTCCACACGCAGGGCGCCTGCCCGCACCGAATAGCGGCGCGCATCGGCGTGGCTAACACCTTCGACCGGGAAGGCTTCGTCCAGGAAGACCCGCGCTCTTGCCACAACCCGAGCGCCCCGGCCTTGATCGTAGCCACCGCCCGGCGCGGGGGAGCCCATGGCATCAGTGCCGTAAAACGCATCATAAAGACTGCTCCACCGGGCATTCGCCGCATTCAGCGCAAAACGCGCGTTGGTGATCGGCACAACGAGCTGCGGGCCCGGGACCTGCGCGATCTCGGGGTCGATGTTCTCTGTCCCAATCTCGAAATCCGGGCCTTCGTCCAGCAGATAGCCGATTTCGCTCAGGAAGGCGGTATAAGCCGCCATGTCTTGCGGCTGGCCCTGGTGCGCTTTGTGCCAATCATCGATCTGGCGCTGGATGTCTTCGCGTTTTTCCAAAAGCGCGCGGTTTTTGGGCCCCATGGTGTGCACCAGATCGGACAGACCCTGCCAGAACGCGGCAGCATCAACGCCCGTGCCCGGCAGCGCTTGATCTTCAACAAACGCCCCCAGTGCTGCGTCCACTTGCAGCCCGGCTCTGTCCACTCTTTGCGCCATAAGAACCTCCCCTGAATTTGGTGCACGGTGGCGCAGGTCTACGGGGAATGCAACGGGCGCGCAAGACAATTGGTAAGATTACTTTACCAATCATTTCTTTCGGCAGCGTTGCGAGCAGTATTTCACCTCGTCCCAGACCTTGGCCCACTTGCGCCGCCAGGTGAACGGCAGCCCACAACGGGCGCAGGTTTTCTGCGGCAGATCGCGTTTCTTGATTGTCTTGGCCAACGGCGCGCTCCCTGCTTGCAGCCCCCTGCCCGCGCTTCTAACGTGAAGACAACCATAGCTCCATGCCATCTGAGGACCCCTATGCGCGACGCTGCCCCCCAGACGATCTATCTTGCCGACTACACGCCCTTCGGGTTCGTGGTGGACGGGGTCGAACTGACCTTCGATCTTGCCCCCAACGCGACCCGCGTGAAAAGCCGCATCCGGTTCAGCCCGAACGCTGAGGCGTCTGATCGGACGTTCTTTCTGCATGGGGAGCAGCTCAAGCTGATCTCGGCCGCCATCGACGGAGTGGCCGTATCGCCCTCCGTGACCGATGAAGGCCTGACCTGCGAGGTTCCCGACGGCTCGTTCTTCTGGGAAGCGGAGGTTGAGATTGACCCCGCGAACAACACTGCCCTCGAAGGGCTTTACATGTCGAACGGCATGTATTGCACCCAGTGCGAGGCCGAAGGGTTCCGCAAGATCACCTATTACCCGGACCGCCCAGATGTGATGGCGACCTTTGAGGTCACGATCAACGGGCCGCATCGAGTGCTGTTGTCCAACGGCAATCCCGTCAGCGCCGGCAATCACACCGCAAAATGGCACGACCCCTGGCCCAAGCCTGCCTACCTTTTCGCCCTGGTCGCGGGGGAGCTGGTGAACCATCCCGGCAGCTTCACCACCGCCTCTGGCAAAGAGGTCGAGCTGAACCTCTGGGTCCGTCCCGGCGATGAAGGCAAATGTGCCTTCGGGATGGAGGCGCTGAAGGCTTCTATGAAGTGGGACGAAGACGTCTATGGCCGCGAATTCGATCTGGACCTTTTCAACATCGTGGCCGTTGATGATTTCAACATGGGCGCGATGGAGAACAAGGGGCTGAACATCTTCAACTCTTCCGCCGTGCTGGCCAGCCCTGAGACGTCAACGGATATGAACTTTGAGCGCATCGAGGCGATCATCGCCCATGAGTATTTCCACAACTGGACCGGCAACCGGATCACCTGCCGCGACTGGTTTCAGCTGTGCCTGAAGGAAGGGCTGACGGTCTTCCGCGACAGTCAGTTCACCTCTGACATGCGCTCTGCCCCGGTGAAGCGGATCAGCGACGTCATCGACCTGCGCGGACGGCAGTTTCCAGAGGATCAAGGGCCGCTGGCCCATCCCGTGCGGCCAGAGAGCTTTCAGGAGATCAACAACTTCTACACGGCCACGGTCTACGAAAAGGGTGCCGAGGTCATTGGCATGCTCAAGCGGCTGGTGGGCGATGAGGCCTATGGCAAGGCCCTCGACCTCTATTTCGAACGCCACGATGGGCAGGCCTGCACGATTGAGGATTGGCTCAAGGTTTTTGAGGACACAACGGGCCGGGATCTGGCGCAGTTCAAGCGCTGGTATGCGCAGGCGGGTACGCCACATGTGAGGGTGGAAGAGAGCTTTGAAGGCGATCAGTTGACGCTGACGTTCAAACAGCACACCCCTGCTTCGACTGCCACGCCGGACCCGCAGCCGCAGGTCATTCCGATTGCTTTGGGTTTGATCGGCGAAGACGGCACGGAGGTGTTGGAGACGCAGCTCTTTGAGCTGACAGAGGCCGATCAAAGCCTGCGATTCACCTCGCTTGAGGGGCGCCCCGTGCCCTCGATCTTGCGCGGGTTCTCTGCCCCTGTGGTGTTGCATCAGAACTTGTCGGACGCCGACCGCGCGCATCTGCTGGCCCATGACACCGATCCGTTCAACCGCTGGGAAGCCGGGCGCGCGCTGGCGCGGGGGTCGTTGCTGGCGGCAATCCGGGAGGGGTCTGCGCCTGATACGGCTTACCTTGATGCGATTCATGCGGTGGTCACGGACGAAACACTCGATCCCGCCTATCGCGCGCTGATGCTGGGCCAGCCGACGCAATCGGAATTGGCGGGCGTTCTGCACGCAGATGGCAACACCCCGGACCCCGCCGCGATCTACGCCGCATCCGAGGCGATGCGGGAGGCTTTGGCCCAAAGGTTCTCCGCCGACGCCCCTGCCCTCTATGCTGCAAATCAGGTGACAGGGGCCTATGCGCCTGACGCAGCACAATCGGGGAAGCGGGCCTTGGGCAATGCGATCCTCAGCTTGCTGACCCGTCTCGACGGGGGAGCACAGGCGCAGGCGCAGTATGACGCCGCGGACAATATGACCCAGCAGCTGTCGGCCCTGGCCAACCTCATTCGCGCCGGGAAAGGGGCGGATGCCTTGGCTGCTTTTGAGGCGCAGTGGAAGGATGACCGGTTGGTCATGGACAAGTGGTTTGGCTTGCAGGTGCACGAGGCAGCACCAGAGGATGCGGCGGAGGCTGCGATCACGTTGACAAAGCATGCGGATTTCAACTGGCAGAATCCGAACCGCTTCCGGTCGGTCTTTGGCATGCTGGCGATGCATCATGCGGGGTTCCACCATGCCTCGGGCAAGGCCTACACCCTGCTGGCTGATTGGCTGATCCGGTTGGACGCCAAGAACCCGCAGACCACGGCGCGGATGTGTTCAGCCTTCCAGACCTGGAAACGCTATGATGCAGACCGGCAGGCCATGATCGGGGCGGAGCTTGACCGCATTCTGGCCACGCCAGACCTCAGCCGCGACACCACCGAAATGCTCACAAGGATACGCAGCGCATGACACGACCCATTTGTCTGATCACCGGAGCCTCTGCCGGGATTGGGGCCGCCACTGCAACACTTGCCGCCCAGCGCGGTTACGATGTGGTGATCAACTATAACTCTGACCGCGAAGGCGCGAACCGCGCCGCGGCAGAGGCGCAGGCCGCGGGTGCCCGCACGCGGGTTGTGCAGGCCAACGTGGCAGACCCCGAACAGATCGCGGGGCTTTATGCGCAGGTCGATGACTTTGGGCCGCTCGACGCTTTGGTCAACAACGCAGGCATTGTAGGTCAGACGGCCCGCGTCACCGACCTAACCTTTGACCGCATGCGCGAAATGTTCGACATCAATGTGATTGGTGCCATCCTTGTTGCGAAAGAGGCTGTCTTGAGGATGGAACAGCGCGGCAAGGGGGTGATCGTGAACACAACCTCTGCCGCCGGGCGGCTGGGGTCGGCAAATACCTACGTGGACTACGCTGCTTCCAAGGCCGCGATGGACATCTTTACCAAGGGGCTGTCGGATGAGGTTGCCGCAAGCGGCATCCGTGTCATGGGCGTAGCCCCGGGCTTGATTGAAACAGACATCCACGCCAAGGGAGGCGATCCGGGGCGCGCGCAGCGGCTGGCCTCTGGCGTGCCGATGCAGCGTACAGGGTCGGCTTTGGAAGTGGCGCAGGCGATCCTTTGGCTAATGTCCGAGGACGCCTCTTATGTAACAGGTTCAACTCTCAATGTGACGGGAGGTCGGTAGTCATGCATATCATCATTGCCCTGGTGGGCATCATTCTGGGGGCGATCATCTGGTTCAACCGCGCGCAGCGCGCGGCAGATGTGGCCGGTGACCTGATTGGAGCTGCGGCAGACGTAAAGAACGCCGCACGACGTTTCGGGTTTCGCAGACGCGCCAACCAGCATCCCGTCCAAGGCATTGATGATCCGCAACTGGCGATCGGCGGTCTGGCCTCCGCCTTTCTGGAAATGGACGACCTGCCCACCACCGAGGCGCGCCAGACCATGGACATCGCCCTGCGCAAGCATTTGCAAGTGGATGCCGAAACGGCGCAGGAGCTTGCCATCATGGGCCACTGGTTTGTCGAAGAATGCAACGGCCCGGTCCCTGCTTTCCCGCGTCTGGCCAAGAAACTGAAGGAGCTTGACGGCGGGGCGAGTTTTCAGCCCTTGATGGCCGTTCTGAAAGACGTTGCCGAAGCAGGCGGCGGCAGCCCGTCGCAGCGCCAGTCCGAAGCGCTGAGCGATCTGGGGCGCGTATTCCGCCTGTCATGAGCAGCACCACGCGCTATTCCTATACAAAAGAGGGGCGCAATCTGACCACCGCTGTGGTCGTGCTGGCCGTGTTGGCGTTATTGCTGGCAGCGCGGATTTGGCTGGAGGCGGCGGTATGGATCGTGCTGGTTCTGGGCGCGTTCACGCTTCCTGCGCTTTATGATCTTTATGCCAATCCCTGCGCGGGCCTGACGTTGAACGACGACAAACTGACATGGTTTTCAGGCCGTCAGCAGGACGACATCACCCTGAGCGACATCGATCACATGCGTCTGGACACCCGTCTGGACTTTTCTGTGCGTGCAACAGCGGTGATGCGCTCCGGCGTGAAACGGCGCATCCCGTTTGAGGCCACCCCGCCCCATCAGGAGCTTGAAGAGGTTCTGCAACTGGCGGGCATCAAGGTGATGCGCCATCACTTTCAATTGTTCCAGTGATCAATCGGTAAGGGCGGCGGGCCTCAGTCTGGGCCGAACACGGTTGAGCGTCGTGCAATAGGTCTGGCGTTTCAGCCATCCCGCCATGTCGCGGCGCTTGGGTGCGGAATGCA
Source organism: uncultured Sulfitobacter sp. (assembly GCA_963422245.2). GTDB lineage: Bacteria > Pseudomonadota > Alphaproteobacteria > Rhodobacterales > Rhodobacteraceae > Sulfitobacter. Next base: position 71,123 of record CAXMWW010000024.1, read on the forward strand.
TCGGCCCCCAATCGGCTGTCACCCCCTGCCCTTTGCGGCCCTTGTAGCCGTGGATCACGCCGTCGCGCGGCACGGTATGGGCCATGATGCGAATGGCGCAGCTGAGGTTGGCGGGCCCGTTTTTGAGCGCAGCCCCCGTGCCCACCCGGCATTTGTACCCCCGCGCCGTGCCCGGCAGGATTTGCAGCAATCCGTACCATTTGCCCCCTCCGCCAACCGCCCAGGGTCTGTAGGTGCTTTCATGTTTGGCCAGCGCTGACATGAACCCCACCCAGAACGCCCGGCGCTGTTCGTCGGAGTTTTCCGGATAGGCCGGGCACCAGTTGGCGATGTCGCGGGGGACCAGATCAACCAAAGGCTGACCGTGGTCCTTGAGAGCTGAGAGCGCAGACCGGGTCCACAACACGTTTCCGTCCATGTGCGTCCACCGTGTGCGCGGGACATTTCCGCTGCGCGCAGGCGGCCTAAGGTCCGTTTCGAAACGGTTTTTTGCGGCTGTAGCGGGTGCGGCTTCTTCCAGAGCGGCATTTTCGCCGACTGTAACTGATGCGAGTTTTACGGAAGGCTGATCAACCCCCGGTTGCGAGGCGCTTTCAGCACGGGCAACCGGGCGCAAGACACTATTGTCCTGTCCAGCTGCGCAAACCGGCGCAAGTGCCAGCAATCCCCCCAAAAGCACATGTTTCATGAGGCCAACTATGGTCGGACTTATCCACAGATTGCAAGTTTACCGCCCCCGGTTGCGCCAGATCAGAAACAACCACTTTGAGATTGTTGAACTATTTCCAGAGCTTGCACAAAGCTGCCAAATCTCGGGGCGAAAGAATGGCAACACACGCTATAGGTGCGTAAATTTCGTGATATCTCCGCAGGGCCGCCATGCTTCTGCCCAAAAGTGACGCCAAATAGTGTCAGGCTTAACGAATGAACTGAATGGTAACCTAATGAAGTCCCTGCGTGATTATGTGTCCCAGTATCTGCCCTCGGGTATGTTTTCCTCCGCCACGCAGGACGTGCGGGCAGAGCCTGAACCGTTGCGTCCGCTGATGCGGCGCGCTTCGGGTCAGGCTTTGTCTGACACTCAGGTCGCTATGCTGCAGATTGCCTGCCCTGACCCGACCGCAGAAGACGCGCTGCGTGACGCGCACCTCAATCGCGCCCAGCGCCTTGCCCGGCAGGAAAACTGGGACGACCTGATCGCCCTGATCCGCACCGCTGATGACGCGGCAGAGCTGACGCCCGGTGCTATGCCTGTGGCTGATCTGATGAGTTACGGCGCGCGTGCCGATGTTGTCATGGCAGTGGAACACGCTTTGCTGGACGGCACCCCTGAGCGCGACGCGCCTTTGCTGGCGGGTATCGAGGCGTTGGAGCATGTGCTGGTCGAACACGAGGGTTGTCACATCATGGCATCCATTGTCGCGCAGGCGCATATGGACATCGGCTGGGCATGGCGTGGGACAGGCTGGGACGTGGAGATTTCGGACCGCAACCGCGCCGCCTTTGAAGCACATTTTGATCGCGCTGCAGATATCCTGGCGCCCTTCTGTTCAAAGTCCCTTCAATCCCCTTTGCTGGCCGCATCGCTTTGTGCGCTGCTGGGCGGCGCCGAAAAGGGCCGTCGCAGGGTGGCGGACCGTTATGAGACCTTGATTGACCTCAACCCGGCAAACCCGCGCCCGATGCGCGCGATGGGCAACCATCTGCTGCCGCGCTGGTATGGGTCTTATGAAGAACTGGAGTTGGAAGCCCGCCGCACGGCGGCGCGGACGCTCGATGTCTGGGGGGCTGGCGGCTACACTTGGGTGATGTTCGACGCCATATCGCTGGACGATCAGGCCTGTGCGCAGGTTGACCTGCCCTTCTTCATCGAAGGTTTGCACGACATTCTGGAACGCCGCCCCGACCCTTACATCGCCAACTTGCTGGCCGCCTATTGCGCCAATGCGGTGGGTCAGGTGTTTTCCGGTGACGACGAAGCCGACCAGAAACGCGCGCAAATCGCCGATTGCGCCCGCTGGATTGTGCGCGACCATCTGACTGAGTTGCACCCAATGATCTGGGCGCATGCGGCACGTGGGTTCGACAATAATCTGCGGGTTCATTCGCCCGACCGATTTGCTGCGTCAGGCCGCGAAGACGCGGTGCGCATCATTACCAACCTGTTCAGCCGCGAAATCGCCGCTGGCAAACGCATTGTTTTCACTGATACCGGAGCGGAGGCCGTCGCCGGGTGACCCAGGATTTTCAAAAAACGCATTTGCGCACAGCGCAGACAGGCATGGCATTGAGCGTGACGTTGGCCGCGCTGGCCACGATCTTCATTGCCGCAATGACGAACCTGCGCCGGATTGCCGGAGCCGCCGGTGGTATTGACGCGCCCGAGCCTGTGGCCTGGGGTTGGGTGGCATCGGTCACGATCCTGCCGCTCGTGATTTGCTTTTTTGCCTTTGCCCGGACGGCTGGCTGCCTGGGCGCGCCGGAGCGGCTCGGCCGCACAGAAGCGCTGGTCTACAAAGGTCTTGTCGGCGCTTGTTTGGCCGCCCTGCTGGTGCGCGCAGGCACCGTTGGTCTTGAAACCACCCTGCTTGTTGTTGCCCTGCCGCCCGTGCTGCTTTTTGTGGCCGTACGTCAGAACCGCGCGGCAGGCCGGATGGGGGATGGTCTGACCTCTCTTGAAGCGGAGCGCGCCCTGCCCTAAGACCTGCGCAACACACCGTTGCGGAGGCATCCCATGCTTGATCTGACCTATGACACGCCCACCCCCAAGCGCATTGCTGGTGCGAAGGAGGATTGGGAGCTTGTGATCGGCATGGAAGTGCACGCGCAGGTGTCGTCCAATGCCAAGTTGTTCTCAGGCGCCTCCACCGCCTTTGGGGCCGAGCCCAACTCCAACGTTGCCATGGTGGATGCCGCCATGCCGGGGATGCTGCCTGTGATCAACGAATATTGCGTAGAACAGGCCGTGCGCACCGGGCTGGGCCTGAAGGCCGAGATCAACTTGAAATCCGCCTTTGACCGTAAGAACTATTTCTATCCCGACCTGCCGCAGGGCTACCAGATTTCCCAGCTTTACGAGCCCATCGTGGGCGAAGGCGAGGTTCTGGTGGAGATGGGTGACGGCACGGCCCGTCTGGTGCGTATCGAGCGCATCCACATGGAACAGGACGCGGGCAAATCGATCCACGACATGGACCCGACGATGTCCTTTGTTGATCTCAACCGCACAGGCGTGTGTTTGATGGAAATCGTCTCCCGCCCAGACATTCGCGGGCCCGAGGAGGCCGCCGCTTATCTGGGCAAGCTGCGCCAGATCATGCGGTATCTGGGCACGTGCAATGGCGACATGCAGTCAGGGGCCATGCGGGCGGACGTCAACGTATCCATCTGCCGCCCCGGCGATTACGAACGCTATCTGGAGACGCAGGACTTTTCGCATCTGGGCACACGGTGCGAGATCAAGAACATGAACTCCATGCGTTTCATCCAGCAGGCCATCGAGGTCGAGGCCTGCCGTCAGATCGCCATCGTCGAGGGTGGCGGCACGGTCGATCAGGAAACGCGCCTCTTTGATCCCGACAAGCAGGAGACACGGTCGATGCGTTCCAAGGAAGAAGCGCATGACTACCGATACTTCCCGGACCCCGATTTGTTGCCATTGGAGATTGAGCAGGCCTGGGTCGATGAGATCGCTGCAAATCTGCCGGAACTGCCGGACGCCAAGAAAGCGCGCTTCATGGGGGACTTTGGGCTGTCGGACTATGACGCCTCCGTTCTGACTGCGGATCTGGATTCAGCGGGGTATTTTGAGGCCACGGCTGAGGAGCGCGACGGCAAAATGGCCGCGAACTGGGTGATCAACGAACTCTTTGGGCGCCTGAAGAAAGACGACCGCGACATCACCGACAGTCCTGTGAAGCCCGCACAGCTGGGTCAGATCATCGATTTGATCGCTTCAGACGCGATTTCCGGCAAGATCGCTAAGGATGTGTTTGAGATCAGCTATACCTCGGGCCGCGAGCCCAACGAGATTGTTGAGACAGAAGGCATGAAGCAGGTCACCGATACGGGCGCGATTGAGGCGGCCGTAGACGAGATCATCGCCGCCAATCCGGACCAGGTCGCCAAGGCGCAGGAAAACCCCAAACTGGCAGGCTGGTTCGTGGGTCAGGTGATGAAGGCCACCGGCGGCAAGGCGAACCCGAAGGTGGTGAACCAGCTGGTGAGCGCCAAGCTGAAAGGGTGACGGTGGGCGACACGCCCCCCTTACGTAAAGTGCGCCTGTGGCGCGCCAGAGCCCCGGTGGAGGGGTGGGCGACACGCCCCCCTTGCGCCGTAAGGGGCAGCTCTGCTGCACCACCCGCGCAGGAGACGTAGATGACCAACCTTCACCGCTCTTCCCTCATGACTGTCCGGCCCGAGTGGATCGATTTCAACGGTCACCTCAACATGGCCTACTACAATGTGCTCTTCGATCAGGCGGTGGACGAACTCTACCCCTGGATCGGCTTTGGTCCGGACTATCAAAAGCAGGGTTGCACGACCTATGTGGCCGAATTTCATGTCTGCTATGTGCGGGAGTTGCACGCGGGCGATCAGGCTTACGTCGACTTTCGCCTGATCGACTACGACGCCAAGCGGTTTCATTCCTATCAGGAGCTTTATCACGCCGATGGCTGGCTTGCTGCCACCGCAGAGGGGTTGACGCTGCACGTGGACCTATCCGGCCCGCGCGTGGCCCCGATGCCGGAGAATATCCTGACCCAGTTGGGCAAGCTGCATGAAGCGCAGAAACATCTGCCGCGCCCAGAACGGGCGGGCCGCAGGATTGGGATCAAGAGATAGGGCGGGTTTCGCACCCGCCGTCAGGAGCCACATAACCGTGCCAGCGATATCCACTGATCACATTGTGCGCCAATTCAGGATGCGATATGGGACCCGAACGCAAAAGACGGGAAGAACCAAATGCCGCGTTATGAGTACAAGGTTGTGCCTGCCCCCACCAAAGGGCTCAAAGGCAAGGGCGTCAAAGGGCCCGAGGCCAAGTTTGCCCATGCCGTTCAAGAGCTTATGAATGGGCTTTCAGGCTACGGGTGGGAGTATCAGCGGGCGGAGACTTTGCCGTCGGTAGAGCGTGCCGGCCTGACCGGCAGCACGACCGAGTGGCGCAATGTGTTGGTGTTCCGGCGGTTGCGTGAGGGGGAAGCGGACGCGTTCAGTCCTGAGATGTTGCCTGCCCCAGCGGCCGCTGCGATGGCACCGGCTGCTGGTGTTGAAGTGGAACCTCAGGCACCTGAAGATGTAGAGGCCGCTTTGGGCGAGTTGGAAGAATCCCACACCGCAGCGGAGCAGGAGGCGGCGTCCGATGAGAATATCACAACGGACGAAGAGACCCAGGAAGAACCAACGCGCGCTTAGACGTCCAGATCCAGCGCCAGGGCATGGATGCGGCCCATCAGGTCGGCCCCAATAGCGGCATGCACAGCCCGGTGACGCGCGATCCTTGATTTGCCCATGAAAACCTCTGACCGGATGCGCACATCAAAGTGGCTTTCGCCGCCCTCTGGGTATCCTGCATGGACTCGGTGCGCTTCACTTACGTCCTGCACATCGATCTCTGCGCCCGGGAAGCCCGCTGCAAGTGCGGCTGCAATCTCATCCGATTTCGACATTTTTTTAGTCAAGCCCCTTCAATCTTCTCGCCCAGCATCTAAACTCTCTGCTTCGAGTCGGAAAGGTCCCTCAGAATGCCCAAGCCTGATCCATTTGGTTTTGACATGTCCGTGTCATCGGCCAAGAAGAAGAACCCCCGTGGCCGTCGGGGCATGTCAGGCGCGTCAGAGACGTCGACGCGGATTTGTGACCATGAGGGATGCAACGAACCGGGCAAGTTTCGCGCACCCAAGGCGCCGGATGTGCTTGATGACTATTACTGGTTCTGCCAGCAGCACGTGCGCGAGTATAATCTGAAGTGGAATTTCTTCGACGGCACGACCGAGGCGGAGATGAATGCGCAGATGTCCGAAGACAAGGTCTGGGAGCGCAAGACCAAGCCGATGGGCGATCCGGAAGCGCGGGCCTGGGCACGTCTGGGCATTGAAGACCCGCATCAGGTGCTGGGCAAGAATGCCATTCAAAACCCCGGTCGCGGAAATGGTCAGACGGGCCGCCGGCTGCCGCCCACAGAGCGCCGCGCGATTGAGATACTGGAAGCCAAGGACACCTGGACCAAGCCTGAAGTGCGCAAAGCTTACAAGGCCCTGATCAAGGTGTTGCATCCCGATATGAACGGGGGCGACCGATCCCAGGAAGAACAACTGCAGGAAGTTGTCTGGGCCTGGGACCAGATCAAGGCTAGCCGGAATTTCAAGGACTGACATTTACCGCAGGTTCCTGTTTTCCTGCGAGGAAAACAGTGGAATTCTCGCAGAATTCCAGGCGCTTGCATCAGGTCTTTGCGCGGTGGTCCCGTAGGTACTGCGCCAGCAGGTGGATGCCCAGAATGCTCCCCACCCAGAGCAGCAAGACACCCAATTTGCCCGTCACCATCTCAACCACGTAAAGCGGGCCCATCGCTAAACCGCCGACGAAAGTCAGGGCTAGTTCGGGCAGATCAAGACTGGCGATGAAGGCTTCCAGCGGCAGGAACATCACCGCAACCGCTGCGCCGATCAGGGTGGCGGCGACAAAGGTCACGGCGGCGAGCACCCATCCCCCCAGCCCGCTGCGACCAAACCCGCTGGCCAGCACGAAACCAGCCAAAAACGCCCCGGCTGCCGCACATCGGCAGAACCCAAAATCGCCTGCGAAATAGGGGCTGGCTTGCGTGATCGCCTGGGCCACCAGCCCACCTGAAACGCCAATCCCTGTTGCCACGCCAAACCGCTCTTTGAGGGTTGTCTTGCTCATCACTGTCTCCTTTAAATGATGCAACCAGTCTGGCGGGCGGGCGTGCATCTGACGTGCCGGGTTTTCGCAGGAGTTGTGCAGGGACAAACGGGGAAATTGGGGCTGGGCAAGTCAGATCGCAGCGGCCATGCTGGCAGCAGGCAAAGGAGCGCTCGGGATGGACTATCAATACAACTTGGGGGACTACACGCACCCGGTGACAACATCCTCTGACGCGGCCCAAATCTGGTTTGACCGGGGCCTCAACTGGACCTTCGGGTTCAACCACAAAGAGGCCATCGCCTGCTTTTTGCGTGCCGCCGAGGCCGATGCCGGCTGCGCCATGGCACATTGGGGTGTCGCCTATGCCGCAGGTCCGAACTACAACATGCCCTGGTGGCGCAATGATGAGAAAAACCGCGCTGACGCGCTGGCGCAGGCATATGATGCAACGCAAGCGGCCCTTGCCCTGACGGATCAGGTCAGCGCCGAAGAAGCCGCGCTGATCAACGCGTTGGCCCATCGCTATCCACAACGCAATCTCGCCGATCTCAAGGTCATGGACACTTGGGATGCCGCCTTTGCTGACGCCATGCGCAAGGCCCATGCAGATTTCCCCGATGACATGGACATCGCCTGTGTCTTTGCCGAAAGCCTGCTGACGCTCACCCCCTGGGCCATGTGGGACATCGCCAAGAGCGAGATTGCCCCCGGTGCCGCCACGGCCGAGTGCCGCGCGGTGTTGGAGGCTCAGATGGTCCGGCCCGGCGGCATGGCACATCCGGGCATCTTGCACCTTTTCGTGCATCTGATGGAAATGTCGCCCTGCCCCGAACAAGCGCTCAAGGCGTCGGATGTGCTGCGCACGCTGGTCCCCGACGCAGGCCATTTGGTGCATATGCCCACGCACATCGATGTCCTTTGCGGGGATTACGAAAAAGTCGTGCGCTGGAATGAGGCCGCCATTCCGGCAGATCTGAAGTATTACGAGGCCGAAGGGGCGTTCAACATCTACACCGGCTATCGCCAGCACAATTACCACTTCATCATCGCGGGCGCACTTTATCTGGGGCAATTCGAACCCGCCATGCGCGCAGTCCAGGGGCTGCGCGACACGACGCCAGATGCCCTGTTGCAGATCAAGTCGCCCCCGATGGCGGATTACTTTGAGACCTACATGAGCTTCGAGCCGCATGTGTTCATCCGTTTCGGCATGTGGGAGGACATTCTCACCTTGCCAGATACAAGCGACCCGGAGACGTATGCGTTCACCGCCGCGATGCTGGAGTACGCGCGCGGGCTGGCGCTGTCGGCGCTGGGGCGCACGGAGGAGGCAGAGGCGCAGGTGCAGGTTTTTGAGGCCGCAGCCAAGCGCGTCCCGGAAAGCCGCTGGATGCACAACGTGAAGGCTGTGGATTTGCTCGACATAGCGCGGGCGATGCTGGAGGGCGAGTTGGCCTACCGCAAGGCGGACTATGATACAGCCTTTGCAGCCCTGCGCCGGGCCGTGGCACTGGATGACGGGCTGCCCTATGATGAACCCTGGTGTTGGATGCAGCCCACACGGCATGCATTGGGGGCGCTGCTATATGAACAAGGCCAACATGCGGAGGCCGAAGAGGTATTCCGCCAGGACCTTGGCTTGGTTCCCGGCCTGCCGCGCGCTTGCGTGCATCCCGACAACGTCTGGGCCTTGCGGGGGCTTTATGACTGCCTGCAGGCTCAGGGCAAAACCGCCGAAATGGCGCATCTCAAATTACGGCTCGATCTGGCAGAGGCGCGCGCGGACAGGCCGGTCAAAGCCGCTTGCGGCTGCGCGCAACTTGCCATGGCGCAGACTTGATCCATCTACTGGACTCATCAGGGGCGAAAGGCTTAGGCCAACCCTTGCACCTGCCCTGCGAATAAGGCACGACAGGCGGGCTTGGGCCGCGCTTGGCGGCGCGGCAAGACGAGAAGGATTTGGACATGGCCGATGGTGGCTTGGATATCGACATGAAACCCAATCAAGAGATCAGCGTGCGCGACACCTTCGGGATCGACACGGACATGGTCGTGAAGGGGTTCGCTGACCGATCAGACCGCGTGCCGGATCTGGATTCGACCTATAAGTTCGATCCAGACACGACGCTGGCGATCCTCGCAGGGTTCAACAACAACCGCCGCGTGATGATCCAGGGCTACCACGGCACGGGTAAGTCCACCCACATCGAGCAGGTGGCGAGCCGCTTGAACTGGCCCTGTGTCCGCGTCAACCTCGACAGCCACATCAGCCGGATCGACCTGATTGGCAAGGACGCGATCAAACTGCGCGATGGCAAGCAGGTGACCGACTTTCAGGAAGGCATCCTGCCCTGGGCGCTGCGCAACCCGACGGCTATTGTATTTGACGAATACGACGCAGGCCGCGCGGATGTGATGTTCGTGATCCAGCGGGTGCTGGAAGTGGACGGCAAGCTGACGCTTCTGGACCAGAACCAGGTGATTGAGCCGCACCCCTACTTCCGCGTTTTTGCGACCGCGAACACTGTGGGCCTTGGCGATACGACGGGCCTTTATCACGGCACCCAGCAGATCAACCAGGGCCAGATGGACCGCTGGTCGCTGGTCGCCACGCTGAACTATCTCAGCATTGACGCCGAGACCGCGATCGTTCTGTCAAAGAATCCGCATTATAATACCGCTGAGGGCCGCAAAACGGTCAAGCAGATGGTGACCGTCGCGGACCTGACGCGCACCGCCTTCATGAACGGCGAGCTTTCCACCGTCATGTCCCCCCGGACAGTGATCGCCTGGGCCCAAAACGCCGAAATTTTCCGCAACGTGGGCTATGCTTTCCGTCTGAGCTTCCTCAACAAATGTGACGAGCTGGAGCGCCAGACAGTGGCCGAGTTCTATCAGCGCCTCTTTGACGAGGAACTGCCAGAGAGCGCGGCCAGCGTCAGCCTGGGATGATCGGACAGGCCGAGATAAGGGCGGCCAGCGACCGGATCAGCAACCATGTCCGCTGCACCCCGGTGCTCACGCTTGAGCCGGGCGCGCTTGGGTTGGACCATGAGGTCATGCTCAAGCTGGAGCATGTGCAGATCACCGGCTCCTTCAAAGTGCGCGGGGCGTTTAATTCGCTGATGGGCGGTGATTTGCCCGAGGCCGGTGCCGTTGCCATTTCGGGTGGCAACCACGGTGCGGCGGTGGCTTATGCGGCCACCTCGCTGGGTGCGAAATCAACCGTCTTTGTCCCGGGCCAGATCGCGAAAGAGGTCAAACTCGCGCGCATGCGGCAGTTCGGGGCCGAGGTGATCGTCACGGAAGGCAATGTCGATAAAGCGGTGGAGGCTTACGCCGCCTTTGCCAAAGACACAGGCGCGCTGGCCGTGCATCCCTACGACAGCCCCGGCACCATTGGCGGTCAGGGCACCATGGCGATGGAAATGGAAGAGCAATTGGGCGCTATCGACACAGTTCTCGTCGCTGTCGGCGGCGGCGGGCTGATCGGCGGGGTCGCCGCGTGGTTTGGCGGACGCACGAAGGTTGTCGCGGTTGAGACGACAGGCACATCCTCGCTCGATCATACACTCAAAGGCACCCTGCCCCCAGAATTTGCCGCCTCCGGCATCTCCGCCAGCGGCTTGGGCGCATCCTCCATCGGCACGCTCAACATCGAGATCATCCGCAGCCATGTTGCACAAAATGTTGTGGTCAGCGACGCTGATGTGACAGAGGCCGCGCAGCGCCTGTGGGCCGACACGCGGCTCGTTTGTGAACCCGGTGGCGTCACCGCGCTGGCCGCTCTGACCAGCGGGGCCTATACCCCTGAAAAGGGCGAACGCGTTGCCGTGGTCCTGTGTGGCGGCAACGACGAACCCAACTGGTTTGAAGGATAGCGCCATGAGCAAACCATCCGACAATCCCGCAGATGCGTTCAAAAAGGCGCTTGCTGAAGCCTCCAAGGTTATGGCCAACGACCCGGAGCTGAGCGTCACCTATTCGGTCGACCCCTCGGGCCTTTCGGGCGACAGCATGCGCCTGCCGCAGGTCAGCCGCCGCATGACGCGCGAGGAAGTACTGCTGGCGCGGGGTACGGCGGATGCCTTGGCGCTCAACCGCCGCTATCACAACGGCCAGACCCATGCGAAGTATGCCCCACAAGGCGACATGGCACGTGATCTTTATGAGGCGATGGAAACCGCGCGTTGCGAAGCCATGGGCGCACGGGATATGCCGGGCACGGCAGGCAACATTGACGTCAAGATCAAGCACGAGGCCCTGCGCAAGGGCTATGATCAGGCCAAACAGGCCAGCGACGTGCCTTTGGCCACCGCTGCAGGCTACCTTGTGCGCCATCTGGCCACGGGCCGCGATCTGCCTGCCGGTGCTGAAAACGCCATGGAGCTGTGGCGCGGGTTTATCGAGGAACAGGCGGGCGATACGCTGGATAACCTCGATACCATCCTTGAGGACCAATCCGCCTTTGCCAAGTTTGCGCGGCAGATGATCAGCGATCTGGGCTACGGCGATCAACTGGGCGATGACCCCGATCAGATCGACGAGGATCAGGAAGATCAGGCCGAAGAAGGCGCGGAAGAGGAACAGGACCCCGACAGCACCGGCCAGGATGATCAGGACGATCAGGAGGCCGAAGGCAGCCCGGAGCAGTCTCAGGAAGAGACGCAGGATGCGTCGGAGGCCCAGGTCTCCATGGATGACATGGCGGATCAGGAGCTGGGTGAAGAGGCAGAGATGCCCGAGGGCGACGCGCCGATGGAGCTGCCTGCCCCGCAGCCTGTGTCGGACGCGGACCCGAACTATACCGTCTACCTGGACACCCATGACGAGGTGATCGGGGCCGAAGAGCTGGCCGAACCTGTGGAGCTGGAACGCCTGCGCGCGTACCTCGACCAGCAGTTGGAGCCCTTAAAGGGTGCTGTGTCACGGCTTGCCAACAAGCTGCAACGCCGCTTGCAGGCCCAGCAGAACCGCAGCTGGGAGTTCGATTTGGAAGAGGGGATGCTGGACGCGGGCCGTCTGGCGCGTGTTGTGGCGAACCCCACCACACCCCTGTCCTTCAAGGTAGAGAAAGACACGGAGTTCCGCGATACGGTCGTGACGCTGCTGCTGGACAATTCCGGCTCTATGCGCGGGCGGCCCATCTCCATTGCCGCAATCTGTGCCGACGTTCTGGCCCGCACGCTGGAACGGTGCAGCGTGAAGGTGGAGATCCTCGGCTTCACGACGCGCGCATGGAAGGGCGGGCAAGCCCGCGAGGCCTGGCTGAATGATGGGCGCCCCGCCCAGCCCGGACGTCTGAATGACCTGCGCCACATCATCTACAAATCCGCCGACGCGCCATGGCGGCGGACACGCCCCAATCTGGGGCTGATGATGAAAGAGGGCCTGCTGAAGGAAAACATCGATGGCGAGGCGCTGGAATGGGCGCACCGGCGGATGATGGCACGGTCTGAGAGCCGCAAAATCCTGATGGTGATCAGCGATGGCGCGCCAGTGGACGATTCAACTTTGTCCGTTAACCCCGCGAATTATCTCGAAAAACACCTGCGTGACGTGATCGATATGGTCGAAAGGCGCAAGGCGGTGGAGCTGCTGGCCATCGGCATTGGCCACGATGTGACACGCTACTACGACCGCGCCGTGACGATCACGGATGTGGATCAACTCGCGGGCGCGATGACCGAACAGCTGGCAGCGCTCTTTGACAGCGACCCCCGCGCCCGGGCGCGCGTCATGGGGATGCGGCGCGCGGGCTGAAGCGTCGGATTTGGATATTTTTGGCCAGAAAGAGAGGAGCGATGTTCCAAACGTTCGACGTCACAGCGCGGCCAGAACAGGGCCCGCCCCGGTTGGCCGCTTTGCGCGCAGCCATGGCCGCTGCCCAGTTGGACGGGTTCCTCATTCCCCGCGCGGATGCCCATCAGGGGGAGTATGTTGCCGCCCGTGATGAGCGGCTGGCCTGGCTGACCGGGTTCACCGGGTCGGCGGGGTTTTGTGCCGCTTTGAAGGACGCAGCGGGCGTCTTCATCGACGGGCGGTATCGCACGCAAGTGAAGGCTCAGGTGGCCGAAGAGTTTTCCCCTGTGCCCTGGCCCGAAGTCCAATTGGGCGAATGGCTGGCGGACCAGCTGTCTGACGGGGATGTGGTCGGGTTTGACCCCTGGCTTTATACGCCCGGGCAGATCGCACAGTTGGAAACAGCTCTTGCCGACACCGGCGTGACACTAAAGCGCACGCCAAATCTGGTGGATCAGATCTGGGAGGATCAGCCCGCCCCGCCGATGGCACCTGCGAAAGTGCATCCGCTTGAGTTTGCAGGTGAAAGCCACGGCGACAAGCGCGCGCGCCTTGCCACTACGCTGCGCAAAGCGGGTCAGAAAGCGACTGTCATTACCCTGCCTGACAGCATCTGCTGGCTTTTGAACATTCGCGGTGCAGACATCCCGCGCAATCCGGTTGTGCATGGCTTTGCAGTTCTACGGGACAACGGCCATGTTGATCTGTTCATGGCAACAAGCAAGCTGATCGGGCTTGAGGACCATTTGGGCGATGGCGTGACCTGTCATGCGCCCGAGGCGTTGCAGGGGTTCCTGAGCGAATTGACCGGCCCGGTCCGTCTGGACCGTCAGAGCGTGCCCGTCGCAATTGCCGATGTTCTGGGTGATCACGTGGTCTGGGGCGATGACCCCTGCGCATTGCCAAAGGCCTGCAAGAACGAGGCCGAGATCGCAGGTTCCCGCGAGGCACATCTGCGCGATGGCGCGGCGCTGTGCGAATTGCTGGCCTGGCTTGACGCCCAAGAGCCCGGCAGCCTGTCTGAGACGCAGGTCGTCAGCCAGTTGGAGGCCTGCCGGCGCAGGGACAACGCGCTGCAGGATATTTCATTCGAGACCATCGCGGGGACTGGTCCGCATGGGGCCATCATGCACTACCGCGTGACCGAGGAAACGGATGCCACGCTGGAGGACGGCCATCTGCTGGTGCTCGATTCCGGGGGGCAGTATCTGGATGGCACCACAGACATCACCCGGACCATCGCCATCGGGACACCGGGCGTAGAGGAACAAAAGGCCTTTACCCGTGTTCTGATGGGCATGATCGCCGTGTCGCGGCTGCGTTGGCCGCATGGGCTTGCCGGGCGCGACATTGAGTGCGTGGGCCGGGTGCCGCTGTGGCTGGCGGGCCAGGACTTTGACCATGGGTTGGGGCATGGTGTGGGTGCCTACCTCAGCGTGCATGAGGGACCGCAACGGCTGAGCAAGATCAGCCATGTGCCATTGGCACCGGGCATGATCCTGAGCAATGAGCCCGGATACTACCGCGAGGGGGCCTTTGGCATCCGTATCGAGAACCTTCTGGTGGTGCGCGAGGCCCCTGCTTTGCCCGGCGGCGATGATCATCGCGAAATGCTGAACTGGGAAACGCTCAGCTTTGCGCCCATCGACCGCCGTTTGATCCTCGCTGAAATGCTGGACGCCCCATCGCGCGATTGGCTCAATCGCTATCACGCCCAAGTTGCAGAAAAGATCGGCCCGCGCCTTACGCCTGCCGCCAAAACGTGGTTGGATGCGGCGACCGCGCCGATCTGATCGTGGCGCCTGCAGTCTGGGGGAGAGTTCCATGTCCGACCACATCAAGATTTCCAAGGCAGAGGGCACTTGGTCCGTCCGTGCGGGCGGCGCTGTGCTGGGGGAAAGTACCAATGCGCTGGAACTGCGGGAAGGCGACTATGCGCCGGTCATTTACTTCCCCAGAGAAGACATTGCGATGGCTTTTCTTGATGCAACCGACAAAAGCACACATTGCCCCCACAAGGGCGATGCAAATTACTTTTCGGTCGTGACCAAAAGCACCACGCTTGAAAATGCCGTCTGGTCATATGAGGCCCCATTGGACGGCGTGTCCGCAATCAAGGATCATCTGGCGTTTTATGTGGGAGAGACCATTACCGTCGAACAGCTCTGACGCCTGACGCGCCAGACATTTGCGTATGAAAAAGGCCCCACCAAAATGGCGGGGCCTTTCTTTTGGTAGCGCTTTTAGGCGGAGGGTTCGACGACCGCAGGTGGTTCTGTCGTCCCCTGAAGCCAGGTCCCCACGTTTGCCGTCAACGCATCCACGCCGCCCACGATGTCAGTGAAGGTCAGCGGTGTCATGCTGTCGCCGATCATCAAAGAGGCAGAGGAGCCGTCGCTGCCGGGCACAATCGTAACGCCGCTGGTAACGATGATGTCGTTCCCGTCTTCGTCGCGCATGATCACGGTCTCATTGGCCGGGTCAAAGCCCGATATTGTCACCGTGCCATCCCCGCCGGAATAGAACGCCTCGACCGTGTCGTTGCCTTCACCGCCAGTGACAAAGTCGCCTTCATCAGCAAAGAAACGGTCCGCCCCGTCGCCGCCGATGAGCGTGTCGGATTCACCATTCGCCCGATCCGCAGCCGCGGAAAGGCCATCGATCCGGTCATCGCCCGAGCCACCGGTCATGCTGTCATTGCCAGCACCACCGCGCATCTGGTCGTTGCCAAAATTGCCGTCCATGACATCGTTGCCTTCGCTGCCGAACATCTGGTCACCGCTTGATCCGCCGTCCATGGTGTCGTCGCCATCGCCGCCGGTCATGGAATCCGCAAGAACGCCGCCAGTCATCATGTCATTGCCTACGCCACCCAGCATGACATTCTCGCCCACTTCGGAAGTCAGCGTGTCGTCGCCTGCACCGCCGTCCAGCGTGTCGTCACCAAAGCCACCGTCCAGCAAATCGTTGCCCGGTGCGCCGACAAGGCTGTCATTGCCCTGGTTCCCAAGGAGCGTGTCATTGCCATCGCCGCCGCCAAGAAGGTCATCACCGGGTCCGGCCACAAGGGAGTCGTCCCCGCCAAATCCACGCAGGTCGTCGTCACCTTCGCCCGCGGAATAAACATCATTCCCGGCGGTGCCGACAAACACGTCTGGCCCATCCGTGCCATCAATACCCGGATCAGGAGTTGGCGGATCTTCAGGCGTTGTATTGACGCTGTTGTTGTCGTCGTCATCGTCGAAGAGTGCGATCAGCGCACCAAGCACGACCAACGGTAATAGTACAAATCCAAGCATATTTACCCCCTGGGTGAATAAGTGCCTAAAGGGTAACTGGTTATGGCCCTGTTGGAAGAGGGAAACCGGCAAACGGGTCCCGATAGCCTCCAAAATCATGAATTTTTCCAAAAAAGACGGGAAAAACAGGAAATTACTTCACTCAAAGGTGTGCTCAGGCAAAGGCTGCTTTGACCAACTGTTTCGGCTTCGGAAACGGTTACGCCGCGATCCTCTGACTATGTGCGGGAATGGAAACGCGTCAACTGTGTTCTTCGGCCGCAGTAGCCGCCAGGGCGCGGTTGTACGCCTTGAGCGCATCCACGTGAAAGAGCGCGCCCAAAAGCTCAGGCGGTGCATCCGCTGACAGGGTCACCACCGGAATGAACCGCGCGCCGGATTGGTCAAAGATGGGCATGGCGGCTTCCAGCGTGGCCGCGCCGTCCACATAGGTGCCTTCGTTGATCAAATCCCAACATCGGTCTTCGGGTGCGGCGCGCGGATCGTCCATCTGACGCATGATACGGGACGCCGTGAACATCGACAGCAGATAGGCCTGAGGACCTGCGGCCAAATGAATGCCGCGCCGCTCAATCTGGGTAAGAAAGAAGCTGCGGTCGACGATGCGTGACGCAAGGGCCGTCGACATGCTGACGGCCACCATGACGGCAAGACCGGTTTGCCAGTCCCCTGTCAGTTTAAAGACAATCAGTGTCGTGGATATGGGCGCGCCCAGCACCGCTGCTGCGACAGCTCCCATGCCCGCGAGGGCGTACATGGAAGAGGAGCCCGACACCTCGGGGAAGATGCCCGTGGCAATGATACCAAACCCAAGCCCCGTCAGCGCGCCAACCATCAGCGAAGGCGAGAAGATACCGCCGCCCATGCGCCCGCCCAGCGTGATGGCCACGGCGGCGACCTTGAGCATGGCAAAGATGATCGCCTCATGCGCCATGAGCTGGCCCGTCAGCGCAAGCGACGTCGTCTCGTACCCCACACCGATGATATGAGGAAAAAACAGGGCCATGACCCCCAGGATCATGCCCGCCACCATGGGCCGCAAATAACGCGGCAGGCCCGTCTTGTTTTGCAGGTGGTTGCCAAAGTCCTCCGCCCAGAACACAGACCGCATCAGGGCCACTGCGACAATGCCGCAGGTCAGCCCCAGCAAAAGGAAGGCCGGAAGCTCGACATAGAATTGCAGATCGCCATAGGACGGCAGGCTGAATTCCGTGACGCCACCAAACTCAAGGCGGTTGATCACGGTCCCCGCGACAGAAGCGATCACAATCGGCGCGAAGGCATGTACCGCAAAGTGACGCAGCACCACCTCAAGCGCAAAAAGCGCGCCTGCAATCGGCGCGTTAAAGCTGGCGGAAACGGCCGCCGCAACTGCGCAGCCCAACAGATCGCGGCCTGTGATGCCATCCGCATCGATCCAACGGCTGACTTTGGTGGAAATCACGGCAGCAAGGTGCACCACCGGCCCTTCCCGGCCAGACGACCCTCCCGTGGAAAGCGTGATAAGCGATGCAAGGGCAGAGGCGACCCCGGCACGGGTCTCCACCCGCCCGTCGTGCATGGCGGCCCCCAGGATCACATCAGCGACAGAGCGGGCACGCCCGTCGCGGGTGAAAATGTGTAGAATAATCCCCACCGCCAGACCACCCAAAGTGGGCAGCAGCACAATCCAGTACCAATCCAGCGCAGAAATGAAACTGTGCAGGTTCTGGACGTCTTCGGTTCCATAAAGCCAGGCCTGCAGGCCCTCGATACCCTTGCGAAAAAACAGCGCGGCAAAGCCTGCCGCGATCCCGATCAGAAGGGCAATGAACCAAAAGGTGATCTTGCCCGGGCCCCTCTCGCGGATGACCGCAATCGCCCTTTTACTGGCCTCACGGGCCATGGTCATCTGTTGCGACAGGAAGGAGGGGTCGGGTTGGCTCATGTAGGGCTATCTACAATCCAGCGCGCCGGTAGCGTCAAGGGTCGAGAGTGGATGATCAGGCATGTGGCATAGCATTCCCGCTGTGGTTGCAGCATGGAGAGACACTGGAGGATCAGCGCAACGCTGATAACCACTCAAAATTCCAAACGCCCTCGCAGGACAAGTCTGAAGTATGGTCCCAAGCCATGCAGATGTCATCGGTCGCAAAACACTGCGTTGCTGATGCGCCATCACACAGATAAGTCTTTCGTTCGTGGATGGAGTTTGAGCAAAACCTCGGGTCATAATTGTGTGCCAATACGCCCCAAGAGCCTCGGCAGAGCACAGTACAACTCGCGGCCCTACCCCGCCAACAACGCCTCAGCCGCTGCACGCGCAGCATCGGTGATCTGATCCCCAGACAGCATCCGGGCCACCTCATCCACCCGCGCAACAGCGTCGAGTGGTACGACGGAAGAGGTGGTGATCCCCTTGCTAACCGCTTTTTCAACCCGCCAGTGATGATCAGCAAGGGCCGCAACTTGCGGCGAGTGCGTGACCACCAGCAACTGACCGCCTGTCGCCAATGTTGACAATCGACGCCCAACGGCATCCGCTGTGGCACCGCCCACCCCGCGATCAATTTCGTCGAAAATCAAAGTAAGCCCCGGTTGCCCGCGGGTCAGACAGACCTTTAAGGCCAACAAGAAACGGCTCAACTCCCCGCCTGAAGCGATCTTGCCCAATGGCCCCGCAGGCGCGCCGGGGTTGGTGGCCACAGTGAAAGACACGGCATCAACGCCATCCGGCCCGGCATCCTCCGGCGCAAACTCTGTCGCAAAGACCGCGCGCTCCATCTTCAGCGGGGCCAGCTCTTTGGCGACGGCCTTGTCCAGCTTCTGCGCAGCCTTGCGGCGGGACGTGCTCAGTTCGGATGCGGCCTGATCATAGGCTGCCTGTGCCGTGCGCACCGCGTCCTGCAAGGCTGCCTCTGCCGCTTCGCCCGCATCCAGCGCCGTCAGCTTGGCGCGCAAGGTGTCGGCGTAGCCCGCCAGATCATCCGGTTGCACATCGTGTTTGCGGGCGAGCGCGCGAATGGCAAAAAGACGCTCTTCCGTTTCTTCCAGCTCAACGGGATTAAACGACATCGTATCAATGGCATCGGCCACGCCAGACATTGCCTCATCGAGCTCCACCAGCGCCCGGTTAAGGGCCGCCATGGGGGCCTCAAGTGTGCCTTCCGCCTTGTCCGCGACACCATCGAGCCAGCGCAGGGCATCGCCCAAGGCGGTCTCTGCCCCGCCCTGCCCCATCAGGTCATAAGCGCTGACCACATCGGCGCGGATCTTCTCGGCCCCCTGCATCAGGCGGCGTCGGGTATCGAGTTCGGCTTCTTCACCGGGTTGCGGGTCCAGCTGATCGAGCTCAGCCACCGCATGGCGCAGAAAATCCTCTTCGGCTTGGATCGCAGCACGTTCTGCAGCGGCAACCTCTGCTGCTTTGCGCGCAGTGCCGAGTTCGGCCCAGGCACGGCGCACTTTGGTCTGCAAAGGCCCGTTGCCGGCAAAGTCGTCCAGAATGGCGCGATGCCCCCGAGGGTTCAGCAACCCCCGATCATCGTGTTGCCCATGAAGTTCCACAAGCGTGTCAGACAAGGCGCGCAGCAATTCACCAGAGCAACGCTTGTCATTGATCCACGCCGTCTTACGCCCGTCAGAGGTGTTGATGCGTCGCAAGATCAGCTCGTCTGAGACCGGCATCCCGGCTTCTTTCAACACGTCAAAGGCCGGATGCCCGTCTGGCAGGTCGAACCATGCCGTCACCTCGCCCTGCGCGGCACCCTGCCTGACCAAATCAGCGCGACCGCGCCACCCCAGTACAAATCCCAGCGAATCCAACAAGATAGACTTGCCCGCGCCAGTTTCACCTGTCAGCGCGTTCAGGCCCGGCTGAAACCCCAGTTCCAGCCGGTCAATGATCAGCATGTCCGAAATATCAAGTCCGCGCAGCATTGCGATCCGTCCGGTTGGGGCCAAAGGCCGCGCGGGTTAGAGCCACTCGCCCTTGATGGTCTGACGATAGGCAGCACCTAGCCAGTTGTTCTTGAACAACTTCGGCTCAAGCCCCTGCCCGGTTAACAACCGGTAGCTGTCCTCGTACCAATCGCTGCCCTGATAGTTGTGGCCCAGAATGGCACCAGCTGTCTGTGCTTCCTGGTTGAGGCCCAGCGACAGATAGGCTTCGACCAAGCGATGCAGAGCTTCTGCCGTATGCGAAGTGGTCTGGAATTCCTCAACCACCACACGGAACCGGTTGATGGATGCCGCATAGTGATCCCGGCGCAGGTAGTACCGCCCGATCTCCATCTCTTTGCCCGCCAGATGGTCGAAGGCCAGGTCAAATTTCAACACGGCAGACCGCGCGTATTCACTGTCAGGGTAGCGTTCAATGACTTCGCGCAACGATTGCAGCGCCTGGAACGTCAAACCCTGATCCCGGCCCACTTCGTCAATCTGATCATAGTAGCTGAGCGCCAGCAGGTACTGGGCGTAGGCGGCATCATCGTCATTGGGGTAAAAGTCGATGTAGCGTTGCGCAGCGGATCGGCTGTTAGGGTAGTCTTTGTTCTGGTGGTAGGAAAACGCCTGCATGATCAATGCGCGTTTTGCCCATTCCGAATAGGGATAAAGCCGCTCAATCTCAGAAAAGAAAAACGCGGCGTTCTCATGCTCATTGCGGTTGAGCTCGAATTCGCCACGTTCAAAGATCTGTTCGGCTGAATAGGTTTCCAGCGGGACAGACTGCTGATTGAACAGACCACCAGAAACAAGACCTGCCTGGCGATCGCCACCACAAGCAGCAAGCAAGGCCGCAATCGTCGTAGCTGTGATCACCCGCTTTCGCGTTCCAGCGATCTTCATGCCCGCACCCATCGTTTCTTCATACCCCAGACCTTGGCGGCCCTTTCTGTCTTGCTAGCACAGAAATCCACAATTCAAAACGCTCTTTGCGACACAAACCCGCGAAGCACCACTTGGTTTAGGTGGGCTTCTAGCGCGGTAGTCTCGGCGCAGACTCTACACCCGCTTTCTTGCGACCTCAATGGGTCTGGCAACCGCAAATTTACCGATTGTTAAGGCCTTCAGGCGACTTCGGGGATTTCATCCCAGACAAGGCCGTACCCTGGCAAACGAGCCACCTGAGACGCATCGCATTCAATCATCCGAACGGCACCGGGTGTCGCGAAAAGCTTGCGCAACAAGGTGTTCGTCAAAGAATGACCCGCGCGGGTCCCTTCGTAGTGACCAATCAGCGGCGCCCCGGCCAAAGCCAGATCGCCCAAGGCATCAAGCATCTTGTGACGGACCGGTTCGTCTGAATGCCGCAGACCGCCCGGGCTGACAACCGCGTCACCATCAAAAACCACTGCGTTTTCGCCCGATGTCCCCCCCAACGCCAGACCGTTGGCGCGCATCGCATCAACATCCGCCTGACGACAGAAGGTGCGGCTGTCGCTCAACTCACGCGCAAAGGACCCGTTGTTCATCACCAGTGACTTTTTCTGATGGCCGATGGCCGCGTCCACAAAGTCGATCTCGAAGTCAATCCGCAGCGTGTCAGACGGGCTGATCGTGGCTGACGCCTCACCCTCTGTCACGGTCACTTCCTGGGTTACCTCAAATGCCATCAAAGGCGCATTCAGCTTGCGGATACCGCGCTGCATGATGCCGCGCACGAAGGGCACGGCAGAGCCATCAAGGATCGGCACTTCAGGCCCGTCGATTTCGATCAGGGCGTTATGAATGCCACAGCCAGCCAATGCCGCCATGAGATGTTCAACGGTCGAAACAACCAGACCGGCGTTGTTCTCAAGCTTGGTGCAGAGCGGCGAACGGTTGACCACGTCCCACCGCGCCGGGATCAAGCGATCCCCCACGGCCACGTCAATCCGGCTGAACCAGATGCCATGATGTGCGGATGCCGGGCGCACAGTCACCGTGGTAGGCACGCCTGAGTGCAGGCCCTTGCCGGTAAAGCTGATCGGAGACTTGATTGTCGTTTGCACGTCGGTTCTCATTCCAGCGCGGACTGCGCCTGTTCTCGCCAGACGTTAAGTTTCACAACTCGCAGGCTCAACTCAATCTTTGTAACCGACTGAAACATGGCTGTAACAGTTCGGCGCAAAGCCGCCTGATATATGATAAGATTTTGTTTTAAATAGAAAAAGGGCCGCCCGAAGGCAGCCCTTTCTGGGTAATTCGTGACCCGGATCAGTTTGCCTGACGACGCAGGAAGGCCGGAATTTCGATACGTTCCTGATCAGCATCCGCTTCATGGGTCGGTTGAGGGGCGGCAGCAACGCGGCTTTGAACCGGCGGCTGTTGACGCGCGGGCTGTGCCTGCGCTGATGGCTGCGCCTCACCTTCGCCCTGACCTGTCATCCGGTTGATCAGAGAATTGATGCCGAAACGCGGCTTTTCAGCAGCGGCCGCAGCAGGTTGCTGCTGCTGTGCTGCAGGGCGCGGCGTGGCCTCAGGTGCTGTCTTTTGTGCTGCTGCACGCAAACGATCCAGCGCTTCGGGCGAAGGCGTGCCAGGTGCCGGCGCGCGGGGTGCCACGTATTCCTCGGGCTCCGCTTCGAGCGCTTCTTCGCGGCGCGGTTCAAACGCGGCGACCTGTGGCTGATAGGCCGGTGCAGGCAAACCGTCATCGGTTTCGTTTGTGTCTGCAAAGATGCTCTGCTGCGGTTCCTCTGCTGCGGCAGGCTGCTGCGCAACCTCCTCAAACAGGGGGGCTTGCTCTTCGACATGGGTCGCAGCGGCCGCAGCGGCGGCGGCGGGTGCAACCTCTTCAGCTTCGATGGATTGTGGCTGAAGCGGCTCACGCAGCGACCGGCGCGGCACGGGAATGTCGGTGGTCACATCGGAGGCATCAATGCCTGTTGCCACAACACTGACGCGCATCAGGCCGCCAAGACCTTGATCCAGAGTGGAGCCCACGATGATATTGGCTTCGGGGTCCACTTCCTCGCGGATGCGGTTGGCCGCTTCGTCCAGTTCGAAGAGGGTCAGGTCTTCGCCGCCGGTGATGTTGATCAACACGCCCTTCGCGCCGCGCAGGCTGATTTCGTCCAGCAGCGGGTTGGCGATGGCCTTTTCCGCGGCCTGGATGGCGCGATCTTCGCCGTCTGCCTCGCCTGTGCCCATCATCGCCTTGCCCATTTCGTCCATCACAGCGCGGACGTCGGCAAAGTCGAGGTTAATCAGACCCGGACGGACCATCAGGTCGGTCACACCTTTCACACCCTGGTACAGCACGTCATCCGCCATGGAGAATGCTTCGGTGAAGGTGGTCTTTTCGTTGGCCAGACGGAACAGGTTCTGGTTCGGGATGATGATCAGCGTGTCGACCACCTTTTGCAGGGCGTCAACGCCGTCCTCGGCCTGACGCATGCGCTTGGCCCCTTCAAACTGGAAGGGCTTGGTCACAACGCCGACGGTCAGAACACCTAGCTCACGCGCGGCCTGCGCAATGATGGGTGCAGCGCCGGTCCCGGTCCCACCGCCCATACCGGCAGTGATAAAGCACATGTGCGCGCCTGCCAGATGATCAACGATCTGTTCGATTGATTCCTCAGCCGCCGCAGCCCCTACCGTGGCTCGGGCCCCTGCCCCAAGACCTTCGGTCACTTTGATGCCAAGCTGGACCTTGCTGTCCGCGCGCGCCTGTTGCAGGGCCTGCGCGTCGGTGTTGGCTACGACAAAGTCGACACCTTCCAGCTGCTTTTCAATCATGTTGTTGACAGCATTGCCGCCAGCGCCACCCACACCGAAAACGGTGATCCGGGGCTTGAGGTCTTCCTGACCGGGCATCGAAAGGTTGAGTGTCATGGATTAGTCCGCCTGTTTTGTCCCGCCCGCATTCCCGGGCCTTTCTCGTCCTGAATTCCCACAATCTTAACGAAGCGTTGCCCTATCGTCACGCTTTTTTCGGCATTTTCCTACCAAATATGGCGTTTGAATGCAGCGGATCACGCGAGATTTCGCCGATTTAAGCGCATGTTGTGGAAAAGTCAGGGCGTGACACAAAATAACACTGATTGCGGACACATTGCGCGCCCGCAAAACGACTCACTTGATGCTCTTTGGGGTCCTGCTCGACCCGGGTGCCGCGCTTCTTGGGCTGCGGTCACAAAAGGACACTAGCGCACCTTTTTGCAGGTGTCACCAGTTGTCGCGGAACCATTTTACGGCGCGTTTAAGCGATCTTTGCGGATAGCGGTCTGCGGGAATGTCGAAGTCCCACCATTCGTCTTGCGGGTGTGCGGCGAAAAGCGCGAGGCCAACGGCAGAGGCGAACCCCGGCCCGGTCGCGGCCTGTGGCAACCCGTGAACGCGCAACGGGCGGCCCAGCCGTACCTGCTGGCCCAAAATCTTGGAGGCCAGACCATCGAGGCCTGGAATTTGACTGCCCCCACCCGTCAGCACAATCTGCTGGCTTGGCAGATGATCAAAGCCCGCTGCATCCAGACGCACGCGCACCTCTTCGAGTATTTCTTCAACCCTAGGGCGCATGATGCCAATCAGCTCGGCCCGGCTGGCGGTGCGGCGGTCGTGTTCGAAATCGCCCGTATCCCCACCAATCTCGATCATCTCGCGGTCGTCCATGCCCGTGGCGTGGACCCCGCCATAGAAGGTCTTGATCCGTTCAGCATTGGCCGTGGGCACTTGCAGCCCCATGGAGATATCTTGGGTTACATGATCCCCGCCCATACGCACGGCATCGGCATAAATCATGTGTTTCTTGATGAAGATCGACACGCCGGTGGAGCCACCCCCAAGGTCGATACAGGCTGCACCCAGCTCTTGTTCGTCCTCAACCAGTGAGGAAATGCCGGAGACGTAAGACGACGAAGCAATGCCTGCCAGCTCCAGATCACAGCGTTTGATACAATGCGCCAGATGCTGGATCGCAGCGGCATCGACTGTCAGCATATGCATGTCGACGCTCAGTTGGTGACCCAGCTGACCACGCGGGTCGGAAAGGCCCGAACGGTGATCGAGCGCAAAGTTCACTGGCTGCGCATGCAGCACCTCACGCCCTTCGCCGTATTCCGGCACGTCACAGGCGGCCAAAACCTGAGCGACGTCCTGTTCGCCCACCATGTCGCCCTCAAGATCAATCTGCGCATCCAGCCCGTAGCTGCGCGGCTCTGCGCCAGAGAAACAGGCGATCACATGATCGACGCGAATACCCGCCATCTTCTGAGCGGCTTGCAGCGCCGTGCGGATGGCGCGTTCGGTTTCGCCCATCGCGCAGATCTCACCAAAACGCACGCCGCGCGACCGTGTTGTCGCCGCCCCAATGACACGGAAATTGGACTGACCGGCCAGAGAGCCGATCTCGCCCGCGTCATCCAGCACATCCCCACCATCAAAGCGCAACACCAGACAGGCGATCTTTGAACTGCCCACATCCAAAATCGCCACCACGCCGCGCTGCATGGCGAGTTTGCGCATGTGGCGCATGGATCGTTGACTGTCGTAAAGGTCCATCATCTCGTTACTGCCTCTTGCCTGCCTGCGGTTAGTCCGCGGTGCTCTGCTTTATGTCCCACCACGCGTCCGTGGCGTTTTCTGTCATTTTCACTGTCGCTCGTCCCGGCAGGCGCAGATCAACCCGCGCCACATCCCGGCTGAGCACGTCCTGTGCTTTTTCCAGTGCAATCACCCGTTCGAGCGCCTGCATGGCAGCTGCTTCGGGCAGCAAGATACGCTGGTTGCGGTCCAGCACGACATCCCAGCGGCGTTCGCCCATGCGCACCACGCCGCGCAACCGGTCGCCCAGCGCCTCTGCTGTTTTGTGCAGCGCCAGCGCCTCAGCTACATGCCGCGCGGCCCCATCACCTGCGATAAGCGGAAGCTGAGGATAGTCGCGGCGCGAGGCGACATGGGTCACATGCGCGCCCGTCTCGTCAATCAGTGCCAGCCCTTCGGCGTTTCGCCAGATCGCCACCGGCACGCGCGGTGTGACGTCAATTTGCAGAATGCCACCGGGGCGTATGCGCACATTGGCGGTTTTGACGCCATTGAGCGCTTTGACGTCCTTGCGGATGGTTTCAAGGTCCAGATCAAAAGAGCTTTGCGGGAATTCCAGCGGCACAGCCGTACGGATGTCAGCGGCCAGCAGCCCTTCGGCCCCATCAATCGCCATGAGTTTCACCATGAATTCGGGGCGTTCTTCGATGGAGGCCCGTGCATCAGCGACCGCCTGCTGAATGGCGCCGCGCCGTTCTTCATCTGCCAGATATATCGTCCCGGCCATCAGGGTGGCACAAAACGGCACGCCCACGCGCAGGCTGATCCGGAAGGCAGGCGTCAGCATCAGGCGCTGCATCCGCCAGGCCCAGCGCGACGGCGCGGGATCAGGGCGACTTTCTTTCCGGCTAAAGAGTCTTAACGCGCACATGAGGCATCCTCCACCATCCAGGCGCAGAGTTCGGGGAACGAGATGCCGCAGTGTTGGGCTTGTTCGGGTGCCAGCGAGGTCGCGGTCATCCCGGGCTGGGTGTTCGTCTCGAGCAGGATCAGGCCATCTGCGCCCCGGCTCTCGTCCCAGCGGAAATCTGTGCGGCTGATGCCCCGGCAGCCAAGTGCTGCGTGCGCGCGCAGGGCGTAGTCGAGGCAGAGGTCGAAAGTCTCCTGCGGGACGTCCGCGGGCAGGACATGGGAGGACCCGCCTTCCTTGTACTTGGCGTCATAGTCGTACCAGCCGGTGGTGATGATGTCCGTAACCGTCAGCGCCTTGTCACCCATCACTGCAGTGGTCAATTCGCGACCCGGGGCAAAAGTCTCAACCATGACAAACTCAGGCATATCTTCATCCAGCGCAGGTGGGCCGTTGTTTTCCTCGTTCACGAGATAGACACCGACGGAAGAGCCCTCATTGTTGGGCTTCACCACATAAGGTGGCTCCATCACATGGTGCGCTTTCACTTCGTCCTTGCACCGGATCACGCTCTCAACAATGGGCAGACCTGCTTGGCGAAAGACTTCCTTGGAGCGTTGCTTGTCCATTGCCAGCGCCGAGGCCAGCACACCAGAATGCGAATAAGGAATACCCAGCCATTCCAGCATACCCTGCACGCAGCCGTCTTCGCCCCAGCGGCCATGCAGGCAATTCAGGACGGCACCGGGTGACATATCATGCAAGACGGCACAAAGGTCGGGGCCAGCATCGACCTCGACCACTTTGTATCCACCATGTTCCCGCAGCGCGCCTGCACAAGCCTTGCCTGTCGCAAGTGACACCTCGCGTTCGGCCGAGGGGCCACCCATCAATACCGCCACTGTCGGGGTTGTCCTGCTCGACGTACCCACGGACATGCCTCTGTTCCCGGGGCCTTTTGCGACCCTTGTTATCTATTGTTGCCGCTTTGCGGCCTTGTCTGCGGTGTTAGGCTTCGCCTGAATGTTCGCCCACCCGCATGATTTCCCATTCTAGCGTGATCCCACTGGAATCGTAAACCTTTTTTCGCACCTCTTCGCCCAACCCTTCGAGGTCGGCTGCTGTTGCGCCATCAGCGTTGATCAGAAAGTTCGAGTGTTTGGGCGACATCTGCGCCCCGCCCTTCGTGGCCCCGCGCATGCCCGCATCATCAATGACCTTCCAGGCCTTGAGATCATGCACATCGTCCGCCTTGCCGGTCGAACTGAAGCCGGCCGGGTTGCGAAAGGTTGAGCCAGCAGAGCGATCCTTGGTGGGCTGCGTCTCATCGCGTTTGCGCAGCTGGTCCTCCATGCGCTGATGGAGCTCTGCTGGATCACCCTTGGGCGGTGCGAAAGTAGCCGAGATGATCACTGCGCCCTCGGCCAGATCCGTCTGGCGGTAGCGGAAGTTAAGGTCCTGGGCGGTGAGCGTGATCACCTTGCCTTCGCGCGTCACGGCTTGAGCGGAGACAAAATGATCCGCCGTGTAGCTGCCATAGCACCCTGCGTTCATCCGCACGGCCCCGCCAATGGCACCTGGAATCGTGCGCAGAAACGTCAGGTCCAACCCTGCGTCCGCTGCCTTGCGCGCCACATGAGCATCGAGCGCCGCAGCCCCGGCAATCACCAGATCGCCCTGCGTCTCAATCCCGTTGAAACCGCGCCCCAGCCGGATCACCACGGCGCGGATGCCACCATCCCGGACAATCAGATTGGAGCTGACCCCCATGGGAAAAACCGGGACGTCGCCGTCAAGGTCCCGCAAAAAGACCTGGAGGTCTTCGACATCCGCAGGCTGAAACAGCACATCCGCAGGCCCGCCCACACGCAGCCATGTCAGATCGTTGAGCGGGCGGTCAGGCGTGAGCTTGCCACGCACTTCGGGGAGGTTGGAAATCGTCATTCGGTTGGCCTAGCCACAAAGGAGGCGAGGGTCAAACCTCGTCCACTTTGCTTTCATTCCAGGCCTGCGCGACACGGCTGGCCAGCCAACCAACGCCGAAAGCACAGATGCCGTACATGATCAGGGCCGCTTGGGCCATCAGCGCGTGAGGCTCGAACAGCTTGGCGTTCAGGCCCACCATCATCCAGATCTGGTTGATCGTGAGACCCGTCAGGAGCAGCCCAAAGAAAAGCATCACCCGGCGGCGGAAGCCGCAGATGGCGCAAAGCGCCATCCACAAGCACAGCGCAAGGATCAATGCCATGACAAGCGGGTTCATTCGGCGGGTCCTTTCGACGGGGCGAAACCGCGCCGCAGCCAGCGCATCAGGTAAATCACCGGCCAACGCAGCACCGAACAGCCGCCTGCGAGGATCAACAGCCCAACCCAGGGCCCGTGCTGCACGGTCACATATCCCACAATCGGAATGCCCATCGCGATCAGCATATAGGCGTTACGCCAGTGGTGGTCCTTGCTGGGGGTCATCGCGATCACATTGGCGATGATGGCCCAGACACACGCAAGCATCAGAGAAAGGCTCATTGCGGCACCTGTGGGTTTTGTCCGCGCAGCTTGGCCCAGATAAAGCGCAGCGGGTTGCGGAACATGGAAACGAAAGCGGCAAGCGCGGCAAGGCCTGCCAACCAGTGCACCTGCACCGCGATGATCGCGATCAGCACGGGTGCGGCCAGCAAGAGTGCCACGCCTGGCACATACTGCCGCCGCATCGGCAGCATTGCGACTGCAGCGGAAGCAAAGACCCAGGCCACACAGAGCCACAATAGCGTCATCGGATAGCTCCTTTCAGCGCGTCAGAGCTCACCCGGTACCACCAGCAGGCGCAGTGTCTGCGGGTTCAGGGTGATCTTCTCCCCGCGATAGCGCGCCATAATCAGACGGCGCGGGGCCGGAAAGGTGGAGATCACGGCGACAAGCGCACAAAGCGCCATCAGCCAGCTGATTTGGATGCCGATGGCCAGAATGATCGGCACAGAGGCAACCGCCAGCGCCCCACCGGGCAGAAAACGTTGTTGCAGGGGCAATCGGCCGATGGCCGTGGCGGCCAGCACCCAGGTGAGGGAAATCCAGAAAAGCGGTGTCATGCAGCGGCTCCTTTCATCGCTTGCAGTTTCTCCGGCAGCTGGTTTGCCCAGGCGCTGATGGTCCCTGCCCCCAGGCAGACCACCATATCCCCGGGCTTTGCTTGCTCGGCCACCAGCCGGGCAAGGTCGTCTTCGCCTTGAACCGCGCGGGCGTGGCGGTGCCCGTGGCGGATGAGCCCCGCAACCAGACCATCACGATCCGCCCCCGGGATTGGGTCTTCGCCTGCGGCATAGACATCTGCGATCCCCACCACATCCGCGTCGTTAAAGCAGGCGCAGAATTCATCGAAATGGTGGCTGAGCCGCGTATAGCGGTGTGGCTGGTGCACCGCGATCACACGGCCTTCGGTTGCCTGACGGGCCGCTTTCAGCACTGCGGCAATCTCCACGGGGTGATGGCCGTAGTCGTCGATGATGGTCACCCCATCAACTTCGCCCACTTTCGTAAACCGTCGGTTAACACCGCCAAAGGCCTTGAGCGCCTCTCTGATCTCTTCCCGCTTCATGCCCAGGTGCCGGGCCACCGCGACGGCGGACAAGGCGTTGGAGACGTTGTGATCCCCGGGCATCGGCAGCTCACACCCTTCGATGACCATATCCTCGGCCTGCAGCGCGATGTCGAAATGCGCGACCCCGCCCTTGTAGTGGAGCCCTACTGCACGCACATCAGCCTGCGCATTGAAACCATAGGTCATCACGCGCCGGTCACTGATCTTGCCGACAAGTTTTTGCACCTCGTCGTGGTCGGTGGAGCAGACGGCGAGGCCATAGAAAGGAATATTGGACACGAAATCGAGGAAACCCTGACGCAGCGTGTCGAAATCGCCCCAGTGCTCCATGTGCTCGGGATCGATGTTGGTCACAATGGCGATGGTCGCGGGCAGGCGGTTGAATGTGCCGTCGCTCTCGTCCGCTTCCACCACCATCCACTCGCCCTGCCCCATCCGCGCGTTGGAGCCATAGGCGTGAATGATGCCGCCGTTGATCACTGTGGGGTCGATACCCCCCTTAACCAGCAGTTCGGCGACCATTGTGGTTGTTGTGGTCTTGCCGTGGGTGCCTGCGACGGC
The DNA here is from genome assembly GCA_963422245.2 of uncultured Sulfitobacter sp. Taxonomy (GTDB): domain Bacteria; phylum Pseudomonadota; class Alphaproteobacteria; order Rhodobacterales; family Rhodobacteraceae; genus Sulfitobacter. The sequence continues at coordinate 101,625 of CAXMWW010000024.1, forward strand.
GATGTTGGACTTCAGCCGCATCAGTTCGGCCAGCATCTCGGCCCGGCGCACAATGGGCAGACCTGCGAGGCGTGCCGCGTCAAGTTCTGCATTGCCGGGCTTGATGGCGCTTGAGATCACCACAACCTCTGCGTTTTCGATGTTCTCGGCCCGCTGCCCTTCAAAGATCGTAGCCCCAAGCCGCGCCAGACGGTCGGTAATTTTCGTTGCCTTCAGGTCCGAGCCCTGCACCGTATAGCCATGGTTCAGCAGCACTTCGGCGATGCCCGACATGCCAATCCCGCCAATGCCAACAAAGTGGATGGGGCCGACGTCTGTAGGGAGTTTGGTGGCTGCAGCGTTCATTATTGTTTTCCTTTTTGTGCAAGCTCTTCGACCATGCTGGCCAGCGCCTCTGCTGCTTCGGGTTTGCCAAGCGACAAGGCCGCCAGCGACATCTGGCTGGCGATGTCGGGGTGGGTCAGCATGCCTTCGACTTCCTGACGCAGGACATCTGCGTTGAGCTCATCCTCGGTCAACATGATCGCCGCCTGCCCTTCGACAAGCCCGCGCGCATTGGCGCTTTGATGGTCACCCGTGGCCGCAGCAAAGGGGATCAGGATCGACGGCCTGCCAATGACAGAGATATCGGCCACGCTGGAGGCCCCGGCCCGGCTGATGACCAACTGCGCCTCGCTCATTCGGCGGGGGACATCGGTGAAGAAGGGCTGCACGTCGGCGGTGATGCCTGCCTCGGCATAAAACTTGGTGACCCGTTCGCCGTCCTCATCGCGGGCCTGATGGCTGACGCGGATGTTCTTGAGCAAGGCGTCTGGCAATCCGGCCAAAGCTGCAGGGACGACATCGCTCAGAATGCGCGCGCCCTGGCTGCCGCCCATCACCAGCACCTCCATCGGATAATCACCGGGCGGGATGTAAGCCGCCCCAGCGCGTTCCAGCACTGCGCCGCGCACGGGGTTGCCCACATGCACGCCCTCCACCCCGTCGGGTAGGTTGGTGGGCCATGTGCCGCAGGCGATGGCATCTACGCGCTTGGCAAAGAGCTCATTCACGCGGCCCAGCACGCCATTTTGTTCGTGGATCATGCGCGGGATACGCAGCAAGGTCGCAGCACCCAGCGCTGGGATCGAAGGATAGCCGCCAAAGCCCACCACGACGCTCGGTTTGCCCCCCATCATGCGCATCGTGGCACCCGCCACGCCCGCCATGATCCGCAGAGGCACCATCGCTTTGGCCACCAACCCGCCCCGCGCAAAAGTGGCGGAGCTGACCTGATTGATATCAACCGCGTCCGGGAAGCCTTGGGTATAGCGCGCGCCCCGCGCGTCCGTGCTGAGCTTCACCCGCCAGCCGCGCGCCAGCATCACCTCGGCCAGCGCTTGGGCCGGGAACATATGCCCGCCCGTGCCGCCTGCGGCGATGATCAGTAGAGGCGCGCTCACCGACGCGCCCGCCCCAGAAGATCGGAAAGCTCGCCTTGAGGCCGCGACCGGGTGAAGGCAAGCAACATGCCAACGGCAATGCCGGAGGCGATGACCGAAGACCCACCGTAACTGACAAAGGGCAACGTCATGCCCTTGGCGGGCAGGAGGCGCACGGCCACGCCCATGTTGATCATCGCTTGCACCCCAAACATGCAGGCCAGACCCGTGCCCGCCAGCCGGATAAACGGGTCACGTTCGCGCACAAGCCGCAGCAGGGATCGCACCACAACGCCTGTGTAGAGCGCGATGATGCACAGGACGAGCACCAGACCGTATTCCTCTGCCGCGACCGCAATGATGAAATCCGTATGCGCATCCGGCAGGGACCATTTCACCTGCCCCTCGCCCACGCCCACACCAAAAAGCCCGCCTTCGCGGATGGCATTGGTGGCATAGCCAAGCTGCGTGGTAGGATCGACGTCAACGCTCAGAAACCCGTCAATGCGGCGTGCGAAGTGCTCAGATTGTGCATAGGCCACCGTGCCTGCGATTACCACGGCACCTGCCATGGCAACCAGCAACACCATCGGCGCGCCTGCAATGAAGTACATCACACCCCAGCCAAATAGCACCAGACAGGCCTGACCAAAATCAGGCTGCAGCGCCAGCATCAGCACGATGGATATGCACAGAACAAAGGACCACGTGCGCCCCGGCGGGCCGTTGATCTCCATCGACGCCGCCATCATCCAGGCCGCGACAACCACAAATCCGGGTTTCAGAAACTCTGATGGCTGCAACGAGGCAAAGCCCAACGAATACCAGCGCACCGCGCCCTTGCCAAAATCGGTGCCAAAGAATGGCAACATCGCCAAGGCGATAAAGGCACAAATAAAGCCGAGCACGGCCAACCGCCGCACAACCACAGGCGACATCATTGAGGTCAGCACCATCACCAGCATGGCCACACCGCCAAAGAACGCCTGTCTTTGAACGTAGTGGAAGGGCTCAAACCCGTTCTTGGCGGCAAGTGGCACCGAAGCCGCCAGCCCCAAGAGCAACCCACAGCCAAACAACATCAGGATGCAGCCCATCGACCACCGGTCGACCGTCCGCCACCACTTGGGAAGAATGGGTTCACCGTCCCGTACGACGGGGACCGCACCATAGACCATCTCTGTCATGGACCTGCTGCCTTACACTGCCTCAATGCCCCCTTCCTGGGGGTCGTTGAGCGCGAGCATAGCCGCTATTTGTTGGCGAATCCAGTCTCATTCTTTGGGGTGATCTCAGACCCGCCGGGTGGCGTTTGGGGCTGACCGAGGATGTGCATCTGATCGTCAATGCCACGCAGAGCCACCTGATCCGCCACGGCAAAATTGCCAGCGTCCAACCCTGCGGTTTGCGCAAAGTCACGCGATATGGCCAACCGCCAGCCGTGCTGTTTGGCGGCCTCCTCCAGCCGGGCGGCCAGATTGACGGTATTGCCCACCGCCGTGAACTCAAGCCGACGCGCATCACCAATGGCCCCGATGATTGCAGGACCGCAATGAATCCCAATGACGATCTGCGTGGGCGGGCGGGCGACCTGGGTGCGGGCGGCGTTCCAGTCGGCTACCTCCCTCTCAATCTGCTCTGCCGCAGCAAAAGCATCGCGGCACGCCTGCGCAATCGCGCTGTGCATACCGAAAATCACCAAAGCACCGTCCCCGATGAACTTGTCCACAAAGCCACCATTCGCGCGGGCCGCATCAGACGCAAGCCCGCGAAAGTGGCTGAGATACTCAGACGTTCCCCGCGGCCCCAGCTTCGCAGACAAGGCCGTGAAGGACCGAATGTCGACAAAGAGAACAGCCAGATCACGCTCCTCCCCTGAGCGCATTAGGTCCAAATCACCGTCCCGCATGCGGCTGGAAATCTCTGCCGGCAGGAACCTTTTGCGGTTTTCAGCCATTTCGGTCTCTCTCGCTGCCGTTTCGACCAACCGGCGGGAGCGCACCACTGCAACCCCAATCAGCGCGGCCATGGCGGTGAGCATGACCAAACGCATGACATTGGGCGGGACGGTGTAAACAAGCTGCAGCTCATGCAGCGCCGGATTGCTTAGGGCGCGGCCGGTTTGCGGGTCGTGGAAAACGATGAGTGCGCAGAGGAGGATCAACAGCAGTGTCGTGAAGACGTGCAGCTTGATCTGATAGCGCAGTACCTGCACGCAGATCACCAGAGCAGCCACCAGGATCACCGGGCTGGCAAAAGCGAGCAGCGACGGGGTCTGTGGATCACGTACATCGATGTACAGCTGGAAGGCGACCAGAACCACCTCTGCCATGTTGAACGCCCAGGCCATCCAGGGTCGCGCCCGTTCCGGCGTTGCGCAGTAAAAGGTCAGCGCCCCGATTGCGAAATAGGCAACAGCCCCGAACAGCAAGCACAAAAGCTCAAACCGCCGCGCGCCCAGCCCTGCCGTTTCAGACTGCGACAAGACAAAGCCAACGCCAGCAAACAGAAGGCTCGACAACCCCATACGCAACAGCCCAATCAGCCGTTCTGCGCGCAGGTCAGACCGTTTGATCAACCTGTCGGCCAGAGTTTCGGAACCCACCATCATGCGCCATGACTATTGCTTAAAGGGTCATGCACGCAAAACAAATTCGTCCCGACCCGTCAGGCCGCCTGATGCGTGCCCCGCACCGGATAGTCATTGCCACGAATGAACTTGATCCCGTTTGCAATGCTCTCCAGGTCCGGCCGTGCAAAAGGCGCGTTGGAGATATCGAGGATCTGGATGTGGCCCTTGTCGTTGATCACAAAAAGGCCGGGTTCTGGGAAAGGCTGGTCCGTTTCCTGCGGGCTGCGCGGATCGGATACATAAAGCCCCAGCGCGTCCATCTGCGCGATGCTGAGCCCGTATCCCATAGGGAAAGTGAGGCTCTTTTCCGCCTTCATGGCCTCGGCCTTTTCCAGCGGATCACCGGAGACCGCCGCGACAGAAACGCCAAGTTCTGCAAACCGGCCCTGAAGCTCTTCCAAACGCGCGAGATAGGTCTTGCAAAGCGGGCAATGCAGCCCGCGGTAGACAATCACCAACTGCCAATCCGCAGTGCCCTGAGGCGTGCCAAGGGTCAGCGTCCCGCCGCCAAGTGCAGCAACATTGGTTTTCGGAAAGGCCTGTCCGGCAAATAGTCTGGGCATTGAGGTATCCTGCTGTGCTGTGTTGCTGACAGAGCTAACCAATTCTGCGCCCGCGCCAAGACACCTCACGCCAACTTGACCAGCGGTGCGATCAAAGGCACAGGCTGACGCCATGGAATTCGATACCACGATCATTGGCGCAGGGGCCGCAGGCATGATGTGTGCCGCCCACGTAGGCGGCCGTGTGCTGCTTGTGGATCACGCCAAAGCCCCGGGCGAAAAAATCCGTATTTCAGGCGGTGGACGGTGCAACTTCACCAACCTGCATTGCGCGCCAGAGGCTTTCTTGAGCGCGAACCCGCATTTCTGTAAATCCGCCCTGGCCCGCTACACCCAGTGGGACTTTATCGAATTGGTCGATGCCCATGGCATCCCTTGGCACGAGAAGACTTTGGGCCAGCTCTTTTGCGATACCTCTGCCAAAGACATCATCGCGATGCTGCGCGGGCTGATGCAGGCCTCCGGGGTTGAGATGTATTTGCAAAGCAGTGCCAGCGGTTTTGCAAAGAGTAACGGTTCGTTCACCTTTGATCTGACCACCCCCAAGGACACCCAAAAAGTCACGACCCGCAATCTGGTCATGGCAACGGGTGGCAAGTCCATCCCCAAGATGGGGGCTACGGGGTTTGCCTATGACACCGCGCGCCAGTTCGGCCTGACTGTCACGGAAACCCGCGCGGGCCTTGTGCCCTTCACCTTCTCAGACAAACGTTTTGCGCCCATTTCCGGCGTCTCCGCCCCGGTGCGGCTGACAGCCAATGGCACCGCGTTCGACGAAGCATTGCTTTTCACCCACCGCGGCCTTTCTGGCCCTGCAGCACTGCAGGTATCTTCCTACTGGCACGAAGGCGATGCGATCTCAGTGAACCTCTCGCCTGATGCTTCACTCTTCGGCGCGCTGCGCGTCCAACGCCAGCAAAGCGGCAGGCGAAACCTGACGACGGTGCTAGCAAACCACCTGCCCGCCCGGCTTGTTGAGCTTCTGGCAGAGGAGTTGGACCTTTCCGGCAACCTCGCCGATTGCTCTGACAAGAGGTTGCAGTCGCTCTGTGTCGCCCTGACCGATTGGCAGCTAACACCCGCAGGCACCGAAGGATACCGCACGGCCGAAGTCACGTTGGGCGGCGTGGACACCGACGCACTGGATGCCCGTAGCATGCAGGCAAAATCTGTGCCCGGTCTCTATTTCATCGGAGAATGCGTGGACGTCACCGGCTGGCTCGGCGGCTACAACTTCCAATGGGCGTGGTCATCGGCCATGGCCTGCGCAGGGGCGATCAAGTCGCAGTAGCTGTCCGCACCTGCGCCACAAAATCGTCACCGCGCCGCTCAAAACTGTCGTATTGATCAAAGCTTGCTGCCGCTGGGGCCAACAGCACCACATCCCCTGGCTCCGCCTCTGCCACGGCCCGGGCCACTGCCACCTCCATAGTGCCACAGACCTCCGCCTCGACGTTCAGCTGCATGGCAAAACCCGCGGCCTCCCGCCCGATGACATAGGCCTTGCGCACTGCCCCCGTGGCCTCAGCCAATCCTTCAAGCCCGCCTTCCTTTTCCAACCCTCCGCAGATCCAACGGATGTTCTGGAACGCCAAAAGCGCCTTGGCGGCGGAATCCACATTTGTGGCCTTGCTGTCATTGACGAACCGCACGCCGTCATGTTCCGCAATCGTCTGGCTTCGGTGCGGTAACCCGCCAAAGGAATGGAACGCCGCCTCGATGACCCGGGGCGCCAAGCCCAGCGTGCGGCAGGCCGCATAGGCCGCACAGGCGTTCTGATGGTTATGCGCACCCGGCAACCCGGCCACGTTGCGCAGATCAATCGAGGCCACCTGCTTGCCCTTGCGCGTCTCCGCCAGAAACCCTTTGCGGGCAACCACGTTCCAGCCCGGCCCCGCGATCTTGCCCGCAACAGAAATACGGATCACCCGGTCATCGGCGGCCCCTTCGCTCATTTGCCCCGCCAAAAAGCGGCCCTCCGCCTCATCCACACCAATCACCGCACGCTCTGGCCCGCCTTCGGCAAAGAGCCTTCGTTTGGCGGCAAAATAGCCGCCCATGCCGCCGTGGCGGTCCAGATGGTCGGGGCTGAGGTTGGTAAAGACGGCCACATCAGGCGTCAGATTGCGCGCAAGCTCCGTCTGATAGCTCGACAGTTCCAGCACTACGACCTCACCATCGATGGCCGGATCCAGATCCAGCACCCCCCGCCCTATGTTGCCCGCCAATTGCGCCGGGCGGTTGGCATGCTCCAGGATATGATGAATGAGGGCAGAGGTCGTCGATTTGCCGTTCGATCCGGTGACCGCCACCACCCGGGGGGAGACATCAAATCGCCCCCAGTCTGACGTCGCATAACTTTGAAAGAAAAGACCGATATCATTGTCCACCGGCACACCCGCCGCCTGCGCCAAGGACACCACCGGGTTGGGCGCAGGATAGAGATGCGGAATGCCCGGGCTCACGATCAGCCGCGCGACCCCCTCAAAATGCTCGACCGCAGTAAAGGCCCGGCAGGTTAAACCCTCACCTTCCGCCACTTTACGCGCAGCAGCGTTGTCATCCCAACAGACCACCTCTGCTCCGCCCTCACGCAACGCTCGCGCCGCAGAAAGACCCGACCGCCCCAAGCCCAAAACAGCCACTTTGGCCCCAGACATGCCCTGAACCGGTATCAAGCTAATCTCCCTCTTTTTGGCCTCAAATATCCCGGAGGTTTGGAGGGTCGATATTATTGCGCCATTGGTTCGAGCACAATGTCGACGCCTCCATAGGCCCGGCCCCGCCGGGCCTCCGCCGCCCGCCGCAGGCGAATGGCATTACCGCACCTTCAACGTGGCCAAACCGATCATGGCGAGGATCAGCGAGATGATCCAGAACCGGATCACGATCTGCGGCTCGGCCCAGCCCTTCTTTTCATAGTGATGGTGGATCGGCGCCATCAGGAAGACACGCTTGCCCGTCCGCTTAAAGTAAAGCACCTGAATGATCACACTCAGCGCCTCCACCACGAACAAGCCGCCCACGATGGCCAGTACAAGTTCGTGCTTTGTCGCCACCGCGATGGCTCCCAAAGCGCCACCCAGCGCCAGCGAGCCTGTGTCTCCCATGAAAACCGCAGCCGGGTGGGCGTTATACCACAGAAAGCCCAATCCCCCGCCGAACAGCCCGGCGGTAAAGATCAGAATCTCTCCCGTGCCCGGCACGTAATGGACGTCCAAGTATTCGGTAAAATCGACCCGGCCCACGGCATAGGCGATGATGCCCAGCGTGCCAGCCGCAATCATTACAGGCATGATCGCCAGCCCATCCAGACCGTCTGTCAGGTTCACGGCGTTCGCTGCCCCCACGATCACGATGATCGCGAAAGGCACAAAGAGAACGCCAAGGTTGATCAGCGCATCCTTGAAGACCGGCAAGGCCAGTTGATACTGCAAGCCCTCGGGGTGGTATTGCGCCGCCCAATAGCCTGCGATGGCCGCGATCAGAAAGCCCAGCAAGAGCCGGATTTTGCCCGACACGCCGGATGTATTCTGCTTGCTGACCTTGGCATAATCATCAGCAAAACCGATGGCAGCAAAGCTCATCGTGACAAAAAGCACCAGCCAGACAAAGGGATTGTCCAGCCGCGCCCAAAGCAGCGTGGAGGTCAGCAAGGCCCCCACAATGAGCAGCCCGCCCATGGTGGGTGTGCCAGCCTTCACAAAATGCCCCTCAGGGCCATCATCGCGAATGGGCTGGCCTTTGCCTTGCCTGCGCCGCAGGACAGAGATCAGCGGCTTGCCAAACAGGAAGCCAAAGATCAACGCAGTCATAAACGCCCCGCCAGCCCTGAAGGTGATGTAGCGAAAGAGGTTAAAGAAATCGCCACCATCCGACAGCAGGGTCAACCAATAGAGCATTCAGTGCGTCCTAACTCATCATCTTGTGGTGCATGTGCACCCTCAGGCCTCATCCACCGGATGGCCCATTTTGCGTATCGCGTCAACGATTAGCCCCAGTTTCATGCTCAATGACCCTTTGGCGAGCACCACATCGCCACTGTCGAGCCTGCCCCGCAGCCCCTCAAGCATTTCCACTGACGTTTCAAACCAATCGCCGCGCTGATGCTCTGGCAGGGCTTGATAGAGCGATTTCATCAAGGGCCCGATGCAGTGGACGACGTCCAGTTCCGCAACCGCTTGATGCGCCGCCAGCGCAGCATGCAACGCTTCAGCATCCGCACCCAACTCTTTCATATCACCCAGAAAAGCGATGCGACGGCCCTTGCTGACACGGCCGATATCATGCGTGACCTCGGCGGCGGCCAGCACCTCAAGCGCCGCCCCTAACGAGGTTGGGTTGGCGTTATAACTGTCATCGATCAGGTCGAGGGTCAGATGAGTCTCCACGGGGTCGAGCACGATCTTTTCGCGCACGCCGCGCCCCTTGTAAGGTGACCAGCGGCCCAGGGATTGCGCCCCAAGCGCCAGATCGGCCCCCAAAGCCTCGCAAACGGCAAGCGCACCCAGCCCGTTCATGGCGAAATGCCGCCCCGGTGTGGCGATCTTGAAGAGCAGCGGCGTGCCGCCATGTTCAGCCTGCACCACAGTGGTTTCGGCCTGCACGTTGACATCTTTCATTACGAAATCAACCGCTTCTTCACCAAAGCTCACCTCAAGTGCGCCGCACGCTGCCGCCCTTTGCTGCAGGATCGGCGTGTGCTCCAGATCCGCGTTGATGACGGCCACGCCGCCCTTCGACAGCCCCGCAAAGATCGCGGCTTTTTCTTCGGCGATTCCCGCGACGCTCTCGAATGCCTCAAGATGCGCCGCTGCCACGGTCGTCACCATCGCCACGTCAGGACGCGCAAGACGGGCCAGTGGCTCAATCTCTCCGGGATGGTTCATGCCGATCTCGATGATCGCAAATTCAGTGTCCGCCGGCATCCGCGCCAGCGTCAGCGGCACACCCCAGTGGTTGTTGTAACTCGCGACAGAGGCATGCGCCCGCCCCTGATCACCCAGCATCGCCAGCAGCATTTCTTTGGTAGATGTCTTACCCACAGAGCCGGTCACCGCTGCAACCTTACCCTGTATCCGGTCCCGCGCCGCGCTGCCCAGCTTTTCCAAAGCCTTCAGCACATCATCCACGACCAACAAGGGCGCATCTTCGGCAACGCCTTCGGGCACGCGCGTGACCAGCGCGGCCCCTGCCCCCTTATCCAACGCCTGGGCCACAAAGTCGTGGCCATCGCGGATGTCTTTCAACGCGACAAAAAGATCACCGGGTTCAATCGTGCGCGTGTCGATGCTGACCCCGTCGCAGGTCCAGTCGCCTACTGCGCGGCCACCCGTTGCGGCGGCGGCCTCCGCACTTCTCCACAAGCTCATGCCAGCCTCCCATCCAGTGCGGCCACCGCCACGCTGGCCTGTTCCACGTCATCAAAGGGCAGCACGTCATCACCCACGATCTGCCCGCTTTCATGACCCTTGCCTGCCACCAGCAAGGCGTCTCCGGGCTGCAGCATGTCGACGCCGCGCAGGATGGCTTCGGCCCGATCGCCCACTTCTGTCGCCTCTGGCGCGCCCTCCAGCACAGCGGCGCGGATGGTCGCGGGGTCTTCGCTGCGGGGATTGTCGTCAGTGACAATGACCACATCCGCCAGTTCCGCTGCTGCTGCCCCCATCAGGGGCCGCTTGCCGGGATCCCTGTCGCCACCAGCCCCCACAATTGCAATCAGCCGACCCATCACATGGGGCCGCATGGCCTTCAAAGCGGTCGCCACGGCGTCCGGCGTATGGGCGTAGTCAACAAAAACTGCTGCCCCGTTGTCCCGCGTCGCGGCCAACTCCATCCGGCCCCGAACCGTCGTCAGATGCGGCAAGGTGTCGAAGACACCCGCAGGGTCTGCGCCGCAAGCGATGACCAACCCGCAGGCCAACAGCACATTGTCCGCCTGAAAGCCACCAATCAGATTGAGCCGCTTCTGAAACGCCTTGCCGCGCCATTCAAAGCGCAAATCTTGCCCAGTGCTGTCGAGCCTTTGGGCGGTCAGATGCAGATCGCCCCCGTCGCGGCCCACCGTGATCACCTCACACCCCCGCGCGCGGGCGATGGCGGCCATATCGATGCCCTTGGGATCGTCGATGTTGACCACAGCGGTGCCGCCTTCCGGCAGCACACGCGCAAAAAGCGCGGCCTTGGCGTCAAAATAGGCCTCGAACGTCTCGTGATAATCCAGATGGTCTTGCGTGAAGTTGGTGAAGCCCGCGGCCTTCAGCGTCACCCCGTCCAGCCGCCGCTGGTCCAGGCCATGAGAGGACGCCTCCATCGCCGCATGGGTGATGCCGTTGGTTGCTGCCTCCGCCAGAGTGCGTTGCAAGGTGATGGGTTCCGGCGTGGTGTGGGCCAGCGGCGCGGTCCAGGCCCCTTCGACACCCGTGGTTCCGAGGTTCACGGCCTCCAACCCCATCTCGATCCAGATTTGCCGGACAAATGTAGACACCGAGGTTTTCCCGTTGGTGCCCGTGACGGCCACCATGGTCGCAGGCTGGCCCCCGAACCACAGGGCGGAGGTCAATGACAAAGCCTCGCGCGGGTTGTCTGTGACAACCAAAGCCGCATCCGAGGCGGCGAGTTCTTCGGCGGCAATCTCCGCGCCCGTCGCATCGGTCAGAACCGCCGATGCGCCCATGCGCAGGGCGTATTGAATGAACTCCCCCCCATGCACGCGCGACCCGGGCATGGCGGCGAACAGGAAGCCATCCTTCACCTCGCGGCTGTCCACGGCAATGCCGGTGATCTGGGGGTTGGCCCCGCCGCGCGCCGTCAGGCCCAGCGAGGAAATTGAGGTGGCCCGACTGCTCATGGGCGAGGCTCTTTATCAGTTGCTGCTGGTGAGCGTTACCACAGGCTCTTTAGACGGTTCAACAGCCGGTCTGAGCCCCAGCAAGGGGGCGACACGGCGGATCATCTCTGCCGCCACAGGTACTGCGGTCCATCCGGCGGTGCGGCGCGGCTTTGGGCCGGAGGTTTCAACCGGCTCATCGAGCGTGACGATCAGCACATATTTCGGGTCATGCGCAGGGAAGATGGAGGCGAAAGTCGCGATCACCTTGTCCTTGTAATACCCGCCACGCCGCTTGGGTTTGTCCGCTGTGCCGGTCTTGCCACCCACGAAGTATCCAGGCACTTCACCAAAACTCGCCGTGCCTTCGCTCACCACCTTGCGCAGCATGCGACGCCCATCCAACGCGGCCTGTTGCGACATCACCCGCGGGCCAAGCTGCGGGCCACTTTGTTTGATCAGCGTCGGATTGACCTTGTAGCCACCGTTGGCAATCGCCGCATATCCGGCGGCCAGATGCATCGGGCTGGAGCTGAGGCCATGACCGTAAGAGATTGTGACTGTTGACAAATCCGTCCAACGCTTGGGCAAGAGCGGCTTGCCGCCTGCGGCCTCGACAATCTCGAACGGGGTCGCTTCAAACAGCCCCAGGCTTTGCAGGAACTCCTTCTGCCGCTTTGGCCCGATCTGCAGCGCCATGCGCCCCGTGCCGCGGTTGGAGGATTTGACGATAATGTCCGTCACGCTCAGCGGTCCGTAGTTCTTGCCGTTGAACTCGCCAATCTTGAACCCGCCAACTTTGAGGGGCCCAGCGGTCTGGATCACCGTGTTGGCATTCACCAAACCCAGATCAATGGCCTGCACGGCTGTGAAAATCTTGAAGGCGGAGCCGAGCTCATAGACGCCCTGCACCGAGCGGTTAAACAGGGGGCTGTCGCTGGCGTCCCCTTCTGTTGCAGGGCGCGGGCGGTCGTTGGGGTCGAATGTGGGCAGGGAAACAACGCTGATCACCTCCCCCGTATTTACATCCATCAGAACGCTGGTCGCGCCCTTGGCGTTCATCAGTTTCATACCGCCGTAAAGCACACGTTCCGCCGCCGCCTGCACGGTGAGATCAAGGGACAATTGCAACGGCTTGTTGCCGTTTGACGGATCACGCAGGTAGTCGTCGAAGTACTTCTCAACCCCTGCCACGCCGATCACTTCAGCGGCGTGCACGCCTTCCTTGCCGAAGGACGCACCGCCCATCACGTGCGCGGCCAGCCGTCCGTTCGGATAAAGCCGCATGTCTCGAGGGGCAAAAAGCAGACCGGGATCGCCGATCTCATGTACCGCCTGCATCTGTTCGGGGCTGATTTTCTTCTTGATCCACAGGAACTTGCGATCGCCCGTGAAATCCTTGATCAGGCGTTCTACTTTGAGGTCCGGGAAGATGCCCACCAGCTTCTTGGCGGCCTCCTCCGGGTCCACCATGAATTTGGGCTGAGCATAAAGCGCGTGGGTCTCAAAGTTGGTGGCCAGAATGCTGCCGTGACGGTCAACGATGTCAGCACGCGAGGCGCTGATCACCGCGCCAGGCGCATGAGCGCGCGGCTCTACCGGCTCAGAGGTAGCCAAGAGCCCCATGCGCGCACCCACAACGGCGAAGGCGCAGAAGAAGAACACGCCCAGAACCAGCAGGCGGCCTTCGGCGCGTTGGCGCGAGGCATCGCGCATCTGCTCATGCCGGATGCGCTTGTTTTCACGCTCAATTGCGTCGGGGTTTTCGCCCTTCTGGCGGGCCTCCAGAATGCGAGCCAGCGGGCGGAGCGGGGTGCGAATCATAGCGGCTCCACCTCCTCTGCCATCGTGGACACATCCACGGGATTAGTGATGGGTAACAAGGGCTTGGGCGGGTAAGTGATCTGATCGACATTGCCAAACTGATCGGGATGCAGCGGCAGAAGGCCAAGGCGTTCAAAGTTCAACTCTGCCAGATCACGCAAACGGTCGGGGCGGTTTTGATAAGCCCATTCGGCTTTCAGCACAGCAAGCCGCGAATGCGCAGATCGGATGCCGTCGCGCAGTTTGTCGGCCTCATTGAGCGCTTGTTGGGTCGCGTAATTCTCGCGGTAGGCCCAAAACGCGAGGCCAATGACGGCCAGCGAGGTCAGAATATACAAAATCGCACGCATCAGTTCAGTCCTTTAACCATCGGCATGCCGATGGCCTTTGCATCAATCGTTCCGGAGGGCGCATCCGTGCGCACCGCCACCCGCAGCTTGGCTGAACGGCTGCGCGGGTTCATCTCCAACTCATCGGGTGTGGGGCCAATGGCCTTACGCTTTTGCACCCGGAATTGCGGGGCTTCGCGCTGCTGTTCCGGCGCATAGCGGTTGGCATTCCCGCCGCCGCCGGATCGCGCCGTCAGAAAACGTTTCACCATGCGGTCTTCAACCGAATGAAAGGTCACAACAGCCAGTTGCCCACCGTCTTTCAAGGCGCGCTCGGCGGCCATAAGGCCGTGAAACAGCTCACCATATTCGTTGTTCACCGCGATGCGTAGCGCCTGAAAACTGCGCGTGGCCGGGTGGCTTTGACCCGGCTTGGCACGTGGCAGACACCCTTCGATGATAGTGGCCAGCTCCAGCGTGGTTTCAATCGGTTTCTCAGCCCGCGCCCGCACAATGGCTTTGGCAATGCGGCGGCTGGCGCGTTCTTCGCCATAGTGGAATAGAATGTCCGCCAGCGTGGCCTCATCCGCCTCATTGACCAGATCGGCCGCTGAAGGGCCGTCCTGCGACATGCGCATGTCCAAGGGGCCGTCCTTCATGAAAGAAAAGCCGCGTTCGGCCTGATCCAGCTGCATCGAGGACACGCCGAGGTCCAGCACGACGCCGTCCAGATGCTGCGCGTATTCATCCATCTTGCTGAAAACGCCGGGCTGCATGGTAATCATGTCGCCATAGTCCGCCGCCCATTCTGCCGCCATCTCGAACGCCAGGGGGTCCCGGTCTACTGCGATGACTTCGGCTGCACCTGCATCCAGCAGGCCGCGCGTGTAGCCCCCTGCCCCGAAGGTGCCGTCAAGCCAGATGCCTCTCACGGGGGATACCGCCTGCAACAGCGGGGTCAGAAGAACGGGAACATGAGGGGCGGATTGGGCATCAGGGGCAGCGGCCATCACTCCTACTCCCCCGGGGTGCCGTCCAGGAAGGCCAGCGGATCAAAGTCCTCTGGCAGGTCCTCGGCCCAGGCCTCTTCCTCGGCCTCGTAGGTTTCCGGCTTCCAGATCTGAAAAGTGTCGCCGGTCGCGAAGAAGAAAGCCTCGGCCTCCAGGTCAATTTTCTTGCGCAGCTTGGCGGGCAGGACCAAACGGCCGGTTTCATCCACGTTGGTGGGGAAAGACTGACCGTGAAAGAGGCGCTGCAGCGCGCGTCGACCGGTCGAGCCACGGGGGAGCGCGTCGATCTTGGCGTCGACCTCGTCAATCGCCTCCATCGTGTAACATTCAAGGAAGTTACGGCGGTCATCGCCATAAACGATCACCAGCTCGGGGTTCTCACCGCTTTTCCAGTTCGGGTCGCCTGCCTCCAACACACGCCGAAAAGAGGCTGGGATAGACACCCGCCCCTTTGTATCGACCTTGTGGTGGCTTTCGCCTCTGAACCTGCGGCTCACTTAACTCTGCCTTCTTTACTCTACGCCTGAGGCGTGTCCCTGCCTGCGCTCTCGCGTCTTTTTCTGTCCCGTTTCGCGCCTTTGGCGCCTGCCCGCCTCAATTCGACCCCCTGAAATGGAAACGGCGGGTTGATCTGCTGCCACTGATCAACCCGCCGCCCTCGTCCCGCGACTTGGCGGGGAAGTCCGACTGCGCGCGCCACCTGGGGGGATGTCTGCTCGCCCGCGCGCCGGATCTCTTTGTTCTGATGAAACCGAGGTGCCTGTATGAAACCTGCTAGGTTGTTTTGTTTTTGTGGGGTCGTTTGTTGCCCCGTCCCGTTCTCATCCGATGCATTAGGGATGCCATGGGAATTCATGGGCGTCTACATTTTTTTTCAACTAGTGACACAAGAAGTAGTTTACGAAGCAACCTCGAAATCAGATATTGTGGTAAAAATCGCATATATAACAGCACAATTAGTGGATATTGGAAATTTTGCAACTAGATGTGGGGCAGATTTGCGCTCATATCTTTTTCCCACAAATTCCCAGATATTTTGGAACCCGCATGCATGAATATACCACGCTCACGTCTTGTTCCATATTTTCACAGCACGATTCAACCAAAATTGCAGCCATTCCCATGAATTTGATTCGTTTTTGGCAGAGATTCGCCGGAGTGGATCGGGATTGACCCATGATTTCCCATGGTCTGTCCCATCAATTCCCAAACCTTCCCGGAAAGATGCAGGCGCACTCCTTTCCCGGCGTTGTGAACGATGTCTTTGAAGGGGGGTGGGCTGAAAGCCCACCTTACAGCGGGTGCGGAGATCTTCGGTTTCGAACTATCTCACCCAGCTCGCGCGCATCGCTTTAGTGTTTTGAAGCAAACCGGGGACGGTGGTGCAGAGCACCCCCTTACGTGGCAAACGGTTTCAGCGGCCCAGCGCCAGCGCCATTCCCGCCGTCAGGCCATGCCGCCTTTGACCAAACCCTCAGCCAGTCGCGCATAAGCCTCGGCCATCGGCCCCTCGCCCGCGGCCACCGGCGTGCCACTGTCGCCGGCCAGCCGGGTGTCCAGATCAATCGGCAAGGCACCCAGAAGCGGGACGCCCAGTTTCTCCGCCTCTGCGGCAACCCCGCCATGGCCAAAGATATGGGACTCGTGGCCGCATTCAGGGCAATGAAAGGTGCTCATGTTTTCAATGAGACCCAACACCGGCGTCTTGAGCGTGTTAAACATGTCAATCGCCTTGCGCGCATCGATCAGTGCGACGTCCTGCGGGGTGGAGACCACAATGGCTCCGCTGAGCTCTGACTTGGTACATAGGGTCAACTGCACATCTCCGGTCCCCGGCGGCAGATCCACGATCAGCACATCCAGCTCGCCCCACTCGACTTGACCCAGCATCTGCTGCAGCGCGCCCATCAGCATCGGGCCACGCCAGACGATCGCTTTGCCCTCTTCCATCATGAAGCCGATGGACATGAGCGTGACGCCATGCGCATGCAGCGGAATGATCGTCTTGCCATCGGGGCTGGCGGGGCGCTTGTTGATACCCATCATGCGCGGCTGACTGGGCCCGTAGATATCCGCATCCAACAGCCCCACTTTGCGCCCTGCCCGCGCCAGAGCGACCGCCAAGTTCGCACTGACAGTGGATTTGCCCACCCCACCCTTGCCTGAAGCCACCGCGAGAATGCGTTGCACGCCCGCAGGTTTGGTTGGCCCGTCCTGCGGCTTGGGGTGACCACCGATTTTCAGGTTTGGCGGGGCCGCTGGCTTTTGTGCCGGGCCATGGGCCGTCAGAGCGACCGAAGCCGAGGTCACGCCGGGCAGCTCGGACACGAGCTTTTCCGCGGCCTCCCTGAGCGGCCCCATGGCCTGCGCCACCTCGGGGCTGGGCGCTTCGATCACAAAGCGCACCACACCGGCCTCAACCGACAATGCGCGTACCATGTCATGTGCCATCAAGCTGCGGCCATCCGGAAGATTGATACGGGCAAGTGCGGCTTCGACGTCGGCCTTGGTGATGGACATTTGGTAAACTCCACTGGTTTTGCCCTGACATGGCAGGTTTGACGCAAATCTCAAGGGGGGCTGGCTTGGGCCTCTTGTCACAGGTCGCCCGGCGATCTGCCGTCATGACTTTGCTGCATAGCAGCATTGCAAAAGAAACCATTGTGCAATCGCAGCATAATGTTAAATTTCTGTAACTGCCCAGGTTGTCGGTGGCGTTTTTCGGCTGCGTCAAATCGACTCGGGGGAGCACATTCCGGTTTTCTGATTGAGGATTTCATGAGTCGATCAGGGCATGTCTGGCGAACCCACCCATACCAGCGGACTTGCTGAACTCTCGAAGTCCCAACTGATTGAATTGATCGAAACGCAGCGTGAGACGATTGCGTATCTTGTCGAGGAGAACCGGCGACAGGCAGAGATGATCGTTGTGCTTGAGCAGCGGATTGAGGGGCTTGAGCGTCGCCTTGCGTTGAACAGCCGGAACAGCAGCAAGCCTCCGTCGAGTGACAGCCCTGCGAAGCCGACGGCGAAGGGCAGGAAGGATCAGCGCGGGCAACTGGATCGCAAGCCCGGCGGTCAGCCGGGGCACAAGGGCACGACCCTGGAGCAGACGGACACCCCCGACGAGGTTGTCGACCATCATCCACAAGCCTGTCCCGACTGCGATCATGATCTGACGCAATGCCCCTCGCAGGGGTTTGCAGCCCGGCAGGTGTTCGACCTGCCGCCGCCGCCACCCCTCACGATCACTGAGCACCGGGCTCATAAGTGCACATGCCCGAACTGCGGAAAGCACGTGCGCGGCACGTTCCCGGAAGGGGTCAGGGCACCGGTTCAGTACGGCAATCATATTGCGGCCATGGCGAGCTATCTTCAGACGTACCATTGCATTCCCGATGACCGTCTGTCGCAGGTCTTTCGTGACCTGTTCGGCGTGCGCATTTCCGCCGCCACACTGGCGCGGCTGATTGCGAAGGTGGCGGAGGGCATGCTGTCTTTTGCAGACGCTGTACGTGACGCCTTGTGCGGTGTGCAGGTGGCGGTGAAACATCTGGATGAAACAGGTCTGCGGGTTGAAGGCCGAAACCGGTGGCAGCATGTCATCTGCTCATTGACCCTGAGCCATTTCCGGATGGGGGCGGGCAGAGGCGATCTGCTGTCCGGCGTATCGGGGATTGCGGTGCATGACAACTGGGCATCCTACGCCAGGATGGAGGAGGTCGTGCACGGCCTTTGCAATGCCCATCACATGCGCGAGTTGCAGGCGCTCGTCGATATCGAAAAGGAAGCATGGGCTGCGATGATGCAGACTATCCTGCTGGACGCGAAAAGGGCGGCCGCCAGCGCCCGGGCAAACGGTCGGGATCATGTCGCGGCGCATGTGGTCAAGGCCATCGATGAGCGCTACGACACCTGCATCGCGCAGGGGCTGTCGTTACATGAAAACCAGCCACCGCTGAAACCCGCACTGCCCGGCAAATCCCCCCGAGGACGACCAAAACGGCGAACCGGACACAATCTCGTGCTGCGATTGCGTGACCGCAAGGCCGATGTCCTGCGCTTCCTTACCGACTTGCAGGTTCCCTTCACAAATAACGAGGCCGAGAGGGATCTGAGAATGGGCAAGGTCCGTATCAAGGTCTCGGGATGCTTCCGCACACTGACCGGCGCGGAAAACTTCTGCACCCTCAGAACCGTGATCGAAACGGCACGCAAACAGGGCTGGTCAATAATCGAAACACTCCAGAAAACCGCCGATCAACTCATCCAGAAACTCGAACCGACCTGACAAAATCAAGCGTCTGAAACGCCCCAGAGACAACCTGAATAGTTACAAATTTCTAGTCATCGAAGGGTCGAAAACGATCTTTCAAACAGAAAGACAGGCCTGAACTCCTCCTCCCTATCAGGCTTGATTTTAGCGGCGACACCGTCCTCCCCGGTGTCGCCGTATTTTTTTGCGCAGTGCTTGCCCGAAATTACGGCTCCACAGGTTTCTTGAAATTTTATTGCATATTTTCAGTAAATTGCATGAATTCAGCCCATGCAAAAAATGCATGGCGGCTTTGCTTTTGTGATCGTTGTTAGCGCCAACATAGAGCGTATCTATGGGTCATCGAAAACGAAAAACCGATGAAAGAATAGGTGCAAACATGGCCTACATGAACGCAACAACCACCACCACGATCTTCTCGCGCTTGCAGCATTTCCTTGCCGATACCGCAACCCGCTACCGCTCCTACCGCTTGTATCGCGAGACATTGAACGAACTTTCCGGCCTGTCTGACCGCGAATTGGCGGATCTTGGCCTGCATCGTTCGCAGATCCGCGACGTTGCCCGCTCGGCTGTCGCGCATTGACGAGTATCGCTGACCCGTCCAACGACGGTTCAGCCCGCAAAGTCAGGCGGTGCCCTTGCCGGGTGCCGCCTTTTTCTATGTTCCGGCAGTCAGATTAAGGAGAAACCAGCCGCACGCCGGGAATCTCTTCGATCGCGGCCATATCTGCGTCGTAAATGTCGGTCAGCTCTTCGACCAGCTCGTCGGTCCAGCCTGACATTTCCAGCTCCTCTTCGATCTCGTCTTCCAGCGCGAACTTGTCGAGGAAAGCCATGATGACCCGCCGTCTCTGCGCCTCCGACATGGCGGGCTGGTTGGACAGGTAAGACCTGAAACGCTGCATCCCCTCGGTAGACATGATCGTCATCAGCAAATCAAAGCCGCCAGCGATTTGCTCTTTCTCATCGAAGTTCGCAATCGCTCTCAGGACTTCCGACCAACCCAGGGGCATGTCTTCGTTGCACCACACAGTGATCGGGATTTCAGGCACGGAGGACCTCAGATGGGCCAAGAGCTCTGACCAGCGCAGATCGTGCGGTTCCCGCGGGCCCCAGAATGCGGCATCATTGGGATGGATCGCAACGGAATGCAGGATCGGCAACAGGGCTGCTGGATTGCGGATGGCCATGAAAATCTCGATCTCGGCCTCAGGGAAAAGCTGCGATACATATGTCATCCGCTGGGCCGCATCGGGATAGAACCGCCCCTCTTGAACCGCTGTTCCCGGCGTGCGGAAGAAATTTGGATCAGACAGAATGACCCGCTTAGGGCTATCAAGGTCACTTTCGCTGAGGAAGGCGTCCATCAGGACTTCGCTCGCATCCGGTGCAAGTGGCGCACGATGCATAGCATTGAGCGTATCCCGCATCAGCCTGCGAAACTGATCCGGATGCGGCATGACCACGCCCTTGTCCGCAAAACGTGCTGTGTTGCGCAACAGGGTCTGGGTCAGGCGTTCCTGTTCGGTATAGTGCGCGCCCGTCTGCAAAATCAGTTTCATCTGCGGTCCATTTCCATTGCCTCAGGCGCCCCTTACCTAGCCGCTCTGAGGGTCAAGGAAAACAGAAAATGGTGCGCCTGTTGTGGCCAAACAGTGCCAAAACGAGGGAAATTCAAACATTCAGCAACACCGCTTGCATCGCTTCAAATGATCCACTAAAGAACCCGCAACTTGGCAAAAGCAGGACCAACTGCCGCCGCCAACGCCCCTATAGCTCAGCTGGTAGAGCAACTGATTTGTAATCAGTAGGTCCGCGGTTCGAGTCCGTGTGGGGGCACCATTTTCTTTTGGCTCTTCAATATGCAAGCCCATCGCATTTGGCTTTCAAGGTGTGACGTCGAGGAGCCCTCCGCGCGCCTCCGGCACCAGACGCTTCCCTCAAAAACAAAGGGCAGGTTAGCTGAACCAACCTGCCCTTTGACATGCGTATTATGCAGCCTTAGCCCATGCCGCGCCAGGGGATCGTCTTCTCAATGATCCAGCGCATGATCAGGTCAAACACCAGACCCAGCACACCCATGATCAGGATCGTCACCCAGATAAGCTCGTAGTCCGACACCGTCCGCGCGATGTTTTCGATGAAGCCGATACCGGTGGTGCCAGCAAGCATCTCCGCAGCAACCAGTGTGCCCCAGCAAACGCCAACCGCAATCCGGATGCCCGTCAGGATCTCCGGCAGGGCATTGGGGAAGATCACCGTCCACATGATCTGGCGGTCCGTGGCCCCCAGCGAGTGGGACGCCCGGATTTTCGACAGCTTCACACCTGATGCGCCCGTGCGGGCCGATATGACCATGATCGCGAAGGCCACCATGAACAGCAGGAAGATCTTGCCGTCATCCTGAATGCCAAAGATCGTCAGGATCAGCGGGGCCCAGGCGAGCGGCGGCACAGGCCTGTAAAGCTCGATCAGCGGATCGAAGAACGATTTGAAGAACTTTGATACGCCCATGAAGAGCCCAAGGGGCACACCCAGTAGGATGCCCAGCCCAAGCGCCACAAGCACGCGGAAAAGCGAATCCCAGATGTGGCCATCCAGCATTGGGAAGTGGCCGAGGTTCACGTCACCTGTCGCGAAGGCGAGCAGCTTGTCCTTGAAGTTCGGCTGGATGGAGCCATCGGCCCCGTGACGCGCATATTCGCCCGGCCAGGCGTCTGCGATCCAATCGGGCACAAAGAAGGCAACCACATCACCCACAGCGACCCAGTCCCACCAGAGCAGTGGGAAGCCGCGATAGCCGCCGCCGTTTTCCAGGTCAGGGTTGGCCAGTCGGCCGAAGGTTGCGACCACGTCTGTGGGCTTGGGCAACCAGCGGGCTGAGCCTTGCTCGGTGCACTGGGTGGCCGATTTCACAACGCCCGGACCAGGGAAGAACACCGCATCTGCAAAACGCAGGCTGCCCTGCGCGGAAAGCGCTGACCCGTCAAGCGTTGCCACCGCGGCGTTGACCTCCTCAAGGGCGGCTGCCGGAAAGATCAGGCCATCGTCCAAACGCCGAAAGATACGCTCAACCGCTTTGACAAAAGCCTCGCGCGCATCCGCTGTGGGTTCGTCGAATTCACCGTTTTCGTTGATCTCCTTCAGCGCATCGATCCGCGCCTTGGTGTCAGCAATGAGCGCATCATTCGCCGCGTTGTTGTTGCGGATCTTGTTGAAGTCACTTGCGATCTCAGCCGCTTGAACGGAGGCCGTTTCAAACAGCACACCGCGCTCTGTGATGGGCAAGATCGGGATTTCCGTGAAAGTCGTGCCCCACTTCGGTTGGGCCAAAGCCTCTGCCGTTGGGGTCATGTTCTCAGCCGGACCCTGTTCAAGGAAACCGCTCAGATCATTGATCCTCGCAGCAATGTTCGACAGTTCGCCACGTGCCTCTTCGGACATGTTTGCCGGGTCAGAGGAATTGGCAATCAGCGCCTCAGTCTGGTCGATCAATGCGGCCAGTTCGGTCTTTTCAGCGTCCGTAAAGGGTGTCGAAGGCAGCTGCGCCTCCAGCACTGCAAGCTGGTCCGCGTTCCGGCCCGCCAGAAGCGTGGATTTGTAGTAACGCGACCCGATGGGCAAAGATGCCTTGATGGGGCCCACGGATTCTTCCAGCTTGGCAATCTGGCACATGTCGTTGGCGGCATCGGGGAAATAGGCGCGGCCCACCCCCCATGAGAAATAGAACCACACCAGGAACAACGAACACACGCCACAGACGGCCCAGTACCAGCCACCTTTGGTGCGCACGGGATCGCCGAAAACTTCGTCGTTTTCAGTCAGTCGGGATTGTTTGCGGCCATAGTAAATCGACCAGACGAAGGCCACCAACAAGATTGGAATGATGATGGCGGCGATGGTAGCACGGTTATCTGACAACCAATCAAGCACGGCCCATGATCTCCTCTTCCATGTCCCAGATCATCGTGAGGATCTCTTCGCGGACTTCCGTAAAATAGGGATCGTGCTTGATCTCGCGCAGCGATTCCTTCAGGCCGCGCTCAGCAAAGGGCAGCCGGTATTCCTTGTGTACCCGCCCGGGACGCGGAGCCATGACGAACAGACGTTCGCCCAGCAGCAAGGCCTCTTCCACGGAGTGGGTGATGATCATGATGGTCTTGCCGGTCTCTTTCCAGATTTCCAACACCAGCGACTGCATCTTTTCCCGGGTCAACGCGTCCAGCGCACCAAGCGGTTCATCCATCAGGATCACGTCGGGTTCGTTGATCAGGCAGCGGGCCAAGGCCACGCGCTGCTGCATCCCGCCTGACAGCTGGTAGGTCGGCGTATCGCCAAAGCCCTGCAGGCCCACGATATCCAGCCATTTGTCCACCAGCTTGGCGTTTTCCTTAGGGTCATTGCCCCGCATGCGCAGGCCGTAGTCCACATTGCGCGACACCGGCAGCCATTCAAACAGCGCGCCTTGCTGAAAGACCATCCCGCGTTCAACGCCGGGCCCCTCGATGACCTTGTCACCGATCCGTGTCTCACCGCCAGTGGGCGGCACAAAGCCAGCGATGGCGTTCAGCAACGTCGTCTTGCCGCACCCCGAAGGCCCAAGAACCGACAACAGTTCGCCCTTCTGCAGGTTGAAATTGATGTCTTTCAACGCTTCGACCTTGCCGCCCGTTTGCGGGTTGGTGAACGTCATGCTCAGGTTGTCACAGATGAGATCTGCCATCGCTCGTATCGCTCTTCATTTTAGGGTCAGCCGATGACGCATGGGGCGGAAGGTCACTGCGGGTCAGGTGATAAAGGTGTCGCCCGTGCCGCAGGACGTATGAAAGGGGCCACGCTGAGCCCCTTTCACTAGCTTGGTCGCAGCCAATTACTCGAGGAACGAGCTGTCGATTGTTTTTGCGACGTCGGTGTCGGAGTCAGAGAACACCAGACCCAGCGAAGCGGCAGCCGCAGCGGCGTCACCGTTTTCGTTGAAGAAGTTGTTCTTCTGGTCTTCAACTGTCGGGATGACAAAGCCAGCAAGTGTGGTCTTTGTGTCTTCGACATTCATACCGGAGGCTTCAGCAACCATCTGGATCTGCTCATCAGAACCGGTCCATGCTTCGTTTGCTTCTGCGGTTGCGTCCATGAACGCCTGAACCAGTTCAGGGTTCTCGGTCGCGAACTTTTCGGTCACGGTGATGACGTCGAAGGAACCGATGTTGGCTTCGCGCTTCTGCTCGGATGTCATGATGGCTGTGCCAACTTCGCCAGCGGATGCTGTGTCAACGCCGCCAAACACGCAGGCCATGTCCACAGCGCCGTCTGCCAGGGACTTCGCGCCATCGGGCGGTGCCTGGTCAACGATGGTCATCGTGTCGATGTCGACGTTGTAGTGGTCCATGTACTTGCGGAACGCGTAGTCGGCCATGGTGTTCAGCGGAACCGCAACGGTCTTGCCTTCCAGTTCAGAGGCGTTGGAGCCGTCGATGCCCAGATCGTTGCGCACAAAGCAGTCGTTTGCTTCATAGACAACGGCAATGCCAACCATCTTCAGTGGCGCGCCCTGCTGGATCGCGGTCACGAAGGGGGCCAGGCCCTGGCTGTAGGAAATGTCGATGTCGCCAGCGAGCATCGCTTCGGTCATCGCGGTCCCGGTGGTGAAGTCTGTCCAGTTTACGTCAACACCCATGGAGTCGGCATATGCGCCAGACTGTTTGGCCATCAGGTTCGGCGTGGGCCACTGCAAGAAGAACGCAACGTTGACGTCTTCTGCGAAGGATGGTGCTGCCAGCGCCATGGAGCTGACGGCCGCCATCATGGCGGATTTGATCATAGTTTTCACAAGTTTTCTCCCTTTGATCTTTTTCTCGGTGATTGTTTTGAGCGGCCTTAGGTGAAAAGCCTGGATGCCCGAGTGTCAATCCGCGACAGACTTGCAACAAACCATATACGTTGCAACTTGAATCTGGTCTGACCAAGTGGAAGAGGTCTCACGGGGGACCAGAATTTGCTCAATATTTGAACACCTTCCGGCCTGCTACCTGACAACCCTGACAAGCTGGCCTAAGGGAACTTGCAAACTGGCCTTATCCCTCAGGCCCTTTCGCGGTCAAAACCGTCCTGCGGTTACGGCTCGAATTTCAAGCCGGTTGACGCACTCCGGCCCTACCCTCTACGGTCGCCCATCGGATCAAGGTTTCCCGAAACAAAACAAATGGTTGCTCCATGTCCACCACTACAGTCAAAGATGAAATCCACTGGCCAACCACTGCAGCTGAGGCACCTGAGACAACAAAACTGGAAGGCAGCCTCAGCGTCGACGTTCTGGTTGTCGGCGGCGGCCTGACCGGGTGCCGCACCGCCCTTGGTCTGGCAGAGGCTGGCACCTCCGTGGCGCTGGTGGACAGCAAGCATGTCGGATGGGGGGCGTCGGGACGCAGTGGTGGGCAATGCAACCCGATCTGGCGTAAAACACCGGATGAGCTGCGCGCCCTTTTGGGCCTAAAGCATGGCGAAACACTGGTGCAGACCACATTGACCGCCGCCAATGACCTCTTTGCCGACATCGCCAAGTACGAGGTAGACTGTGACCCCGTGCAAGCAGGCTGGGTTCAGGCCGCACACACCGGCAAAGCCAAACGCAACATGTCCGCCCTCGGCAAAGCCTGGGCCGCCGCAGGGGCTGACATCGAAGAACTGCATGGCGAAGACGTGCGCAAGGCCAGCGGGTCCCCCGCCTATTCCTTCGCCCTGAGACATGCAGCGGGCGGTCACGTCCATCCACTGTCGCTGACCCGTGGCTATGCCCGCGCGGCGCAGGCCCGCGGCGCGCAGATGTTCCACGACACCCAGATCACCTCGCTCGACCGGGTGGACGGCAAATGGCGTGCACGCACGACAGATGGCGAAATCACAGCAGAGAATGTCGTTCTGACCACCAACGCCTATACCAAAGGCGTCTGGCCGGGCATGCAAAAGACCTTCCATCCGATGGTCAGTATTATCCTCGCGACCGAGCCCCTGAGCCCCGATCTGCAAGCTGAAGTCCTGCCCGGGCAGGTCACGATCTCGGATTCGCGGCTGGCGATTTTCTACGCGCGGTACGACCGGGATGGTCGCATGATCTTTGGCTGCATCGGCAGTGATGAGAACGTCAACATGCTGGGGGGGTACAACCGTCTGAAGCGCGGTCTGAAAACGGTGTTTCCGCAACTAGCCAACACCCCGGTTGAGCGCCGATGGGGCGGCCGTATTGCGATCACGCCGGATATGCTGCCCCACCTGCACGAACCCGCGCCTGGCATCACCGCAGGCATCGGGTTCAGCGGGCGAGGTATCGCCATGACATCTGTTATGGGCCGTACCCTAGCGTCGAAACTGCTTGGCACCTCACCGGACGACCTTCCCTTTCCGGTTTCGCCGATCACGCCAGTCCCGCTGCACGGCCTGACCAACCCACTGGTCCCCCTTCTGGCCCCTGCATTGACCCTTAAGGATCGCTTTGACACGCTGACCAATGGCATCTGAGCCTTATAGGTGATTGTGTCTTGGGGCCGCATTAATGAAACTTACAGTCACCATGCACCCTGGTACACCAAAGGGTCGCAGCAGGAAGCCATCGTAACCGCATGAGCGACACCGCAGTCACATATACAGGAGGGCTCATTTTCGACGGGGCCCAGATGCACAACGACAGGGCCGCGCGGTTCAGCAGAGGCACCTTTGTCGGACTGATCAACCCCGGTGATGCGATCGATACCGATACAATCGTTGACTTGAAGGGGGACATCCTGTCGCCCGGCTACGTCGATCTGCAGGTCAATGGCGGCGGCGGCGTGATGTTCAATGACGATCCCAGCGCGGCGACTCTGCGCCAGATGTCAGATGCGCATCGCGGGCTGGGGGTTGCATCATTCTTGCCAACACTCATCACGGATACGGCCGAGAAAACCCAAGCCGCCATCGCAGCCGTCCGGGATGCGCTGGCGCGGGGCGTTCCAGCCATTGCAGGTTTGCACCTTGAGGGGCCGCATCTGTCGGTCGCCCGCAAAGGCGCGCATGACGCGGCGCTGATCCGCCCGATGGATCAATCCGACCTTGATCTGCTGCTTGAGGCGCGTGAGACAATCGACCGGCTGAAAGTCACGCTGGCTCCTGAGAATGTCACTCTGGATCAGGTCCGCACCCTAACACACGCAGGGGTCCTTGTCTCACTTGGTCACACGGACGCGGATTTCGAGACTTGTCTGGCCTATGCCAAAGCGGGCGCGCGTTGCGTCACGCATCTGTTCAATGCCATGAGCCAACTGGGCAGCCGTGCCCCGGGGCTGGTGGGGGCGGCCTTGCAAAGTGGCGATCTGTCCGCAGGCCTGATCGCGGATGCCGTTCACGTGCACCCCGCCACAATGCGCGCGGCCTGGCACAGCAAGGCTCGACCCGGAGAGATTTATCTGGTCAGCGACGCGATGGCCGTTGCCGGAACAAATAAGGCGGAGTTCACGCTTGGAGGTCGTCGCATTTCACGAAGAGATGGCCGTTTGACGCTGGAAGATGGGAACTTGGCCGGGGCAGACCTTGATCTGACAACGGCACTGCGGGTTCTGGTGGCGCAGGTCGGCGTTGACCTTTCCGCCGCGCTGCGCGCCGCCACTTCCGTTCCTGCGGGCCTCGTCGGCCTGAACGCCGGGCTGACGCCAGATGTCACACCCCAAGCAGGCGTCATTCGGATCAGCAAAGATCTGAGCGGGGCAAGCTTCATCTGACGCAAAAAGGGCGATGCACCTGCACCGCCCTTCTGAGATTTCTTCGAACTCAGGCTACTGCGGCGCTGTCATCCGGTTGATGCAGCCCAACCACGACCAGCACGGTCAGGCCAAGAGCCATGTAGTACCAGAATTCGATCCCTGCGAAGCCCAGGACAATGGGAGCCGCGACAAAGGCGAGGCCCACAATCCCGTCCACTGCCAGATGCAGCGCATAAGGCAGGACGCGGAAGACCCCGAGGTGATGATCCGTCAGAACGGTCAGCGTAAAGGCAGCAATCCCAGTGGCAACAGACAGCCAGAAGGCCAGCGGATTGCCTGCCCCCAGACCAAACAGAAACGGCATGATAATCAAACCAAGGGCGACGGGGTAGTCGAGGTATGCGTGGATCGTCTTTGTGATGAAACGCGGGAACATGGTGTTTTATCCTTTCTCTGCGCTGCCCTGTGCAGCGGCGATAAGAAAGAGATAGCGGCCAGACCTTCCCCATTACATGCGAGAACGTCCACCATATTGTGCAGATCGTTCAGACTTTCGAACCATCGGACATCGTTTGCTTTCGAAACTCTGCTGGTGACACGCCTGTCTCTTTCTTGAAGGTGCGTGCAAAGGCGGAATCGGAGGCATACCCCGCAGCCTCTGCCGCGTCCGTCAAAGACGCCCCCGGGATCAGCAGAGCCTTCTTGGCAATTTCCATACGCCAACGGGTGACATATTCCATTGGCGTTACATCCATCGCCTTTTGAAACTGAACCGCAAAACTTGTGCGCGACATGCCCGCGATCTGCGCCAGTTTCTCCACCGTCCAACTTTCGGCGGGGGCTTTGTGAAATGCGTCAAGCGCACGGCTGAGGTTCTTGTCCGAAAAGGCCCCCAACCCCCATTCCACCGCGTCACTGCCTTCGATGAAGGTGCGGATGGCCTGCGCCAGAATAGTCTCTGACATCTTCAGGGCGATCAGATCGCCCCCCATCTTTTGCATGCCGGTTTCCTCTCCGATCATGCGCAGCGTGGCCTCCATCCACCGGCCCGCACTCTCTCCGTAGTTCTTGAGGTGAATGATCGGGGGCAAACGATCCATCAGGATGTGCCGCGCGCTCGGATCAAACGAAAAGTGCCCGCAGATCAGCTGTGTCTCACTTTGCGGCTCATCCCCGCCATAAACCAGCACACCGGAGCCTGTGAAACCCGAAGTATCAAGGACGGCATCAAGCGGCATGATCGTGCGTTCCGGATCGTGCCCACAATAAAGCGCATGCGGCGCACCATGTGGAATAATGACAAGGTCGCCCTGTGCCATATCAACCGGCGCATCCATGCCGTCCACCCGTACCAGACAACTGCCGCGATGGGCGAAGTGAAACCGTGCGACGTTCTCGTACTGCGGCACGGCTACGCCCCAGGGTTTGGTGAAAGACGTGCGGAAATAGATCGTGCCGCGCATCGACAGGTTGGTGAGGATATCACTGAGAAGATCAAGCATAACCGTATAATAGGAGCGATCATGTGGCTGTACAGATATCTGAACGATATGCACAAATTCCAGAACGCACGCGCATTCAAAACGGGGAAACGAAGGGGCTACTCAAACGGGGTAGAAAACCAATGGAGTATCCGAAAATGAAAAAGCTGCTGTCTTCCCTCGCTGTCGTGCTGGCCATGACAGGCACCCATGCTGCCGCTCAGGACGTCGCAGACATGAGCGACCTTGAATACGCCCACATCGCCTACACGGCCGACAATATTGATATCCGGTACGCACACCTGGCGCTTGCCTTGTCGAGCAACCCTGAAGTGCACGAATTTGCCAGAACCATGATCCGCGATCACACCGCTGTGAACGAAGCGGCCCTTGCCCTGCTCGACAAACTGGGGGCCTCCGCGCAAGACAACGCGGTCAGCCAGACGCTCAACACCAACGCCGAAGACATCATCGACGGCTTTGTCAAACTGCGCGGGGCAGAGTTTGACGCGGCATATGCCGCCAATGAGCTCGCCTACCATCAAGCGGTGAACGATCTGGTGGAAAACACGATGATCCCGAACATCGACAACGAAGAAGTACGCGCGCTCTTCGTGCAGGGGCTTGAGATCTTCAAGGCGCACGAACACCACGCCGAAATGATGGTGAAGGCGCTTCAGTGACCTTGCCTGAACAAACACGCCGACGCGTGCTGATGGGAGCGGCAGCCACGGCAGCCCTCCCTTTCAGCCCTGCCCTGATGGCTGCAACACCGAAAATTCGCGAGGTGGCCATCAAATCGTTCAAGTTCGATCCTGAAATCCTGCAAGTCCGTGTCGGAGACACCATCCGATGGACCAACAAGGATCTGGCACCCCATACCGCAACGGCGGATGAATTCGGGTGGGACACTGGCAGTCTGGAACGCGACGAAGCGGCAGAGGTCGAGGTGACAGCCGATATGGAAACATCCTACTTTTGCGTTTTCCATCCGCACATGAAGGGCAGCCTCGAAATCATCACTTGAGCGGCCAAAGGCCGGTGTGCATCAAAGCTGGTTACCGGGCCTTGGTGATCGCAGCCTCAACCAGTTGGCGCATCTCGCCCAGGTTTGCGGCGCGTGGATTGGTTGAGGCGGCGCTGTCTTGCATCGCCTTGCCAGCGATCCGTTCCGCACAGTCCAACGGCACACCGATTTCCGAAAGCGACTTTGGAATGCCGATCTCGTCCAACTGCCGCTTGATCTCAGCAATGAAAGCGTCCGCAGTCTTGTCCTCCAGCCCCATGGCATCGGCCATGCGGGATACCTTGTCTGGCTGATCCGGCAGATTGAACCGCAGCACAACCGGCAGGATAATCGCATTGGTCAGCCCATGCTGGGTGTCATATTCCGCGCCCACCATATGCGAAATCGCATGGACCAGACCCAAGCCCTTCAAAAAGGCAATCCCCGCCAGACAGGAGCCCACCAGCATCCCGCCGCGTGCAGCCAGATTGTCGGGGTCGCGCACCGCAACGGGCAGCCATTTTGCCACCAGCGCAAGCCCTTCCAAAGCCAGCCCATCGCAAAGCGGATGAAAATCCGGCACAAGAAAGGCCTCAATGGCGTGGGTCATCGCATCGGCCCCGGTCCAGGCGGTCAGATGGGGTGGCAGGCCTTGTGTCAGTGCGGGGTCGAGCAGCGCAAGTGCGGGTTTCAGATCCGGGTGCCAGACGCAGAACTTCATGCCCTTACTGACATGGGTCACCATGGCCGTGCTCTCCGTCTCTGCCCCTGTGCCAGCAGAGGTGGGGATGGTGATCAGTGTCGGGAAGGGCTCATCTGGCGCGATGTGCGGGCTGGGCTGCTCAAACTCGAAAGCCCATAGATCAACGCTATTGTTGGCGGTCAGGCAAATGGCCTTGCCCCCATCCATCGCGCTGCCCCCACCAATTGCGATGATCCCATTATGGCCGCCACTCCGATACGCCTGCCGCCCTGCCCCGATTTCGTCATCTCGCGGGTTGGGGGAAATTGCGCTGAACATGTCATGCGGCAAACCAGCTTCTGCCAGATGACCCTGCAGCTGCGCGACAAAGGGCAGGTCGACACTGGCACGGTCGGTGACAATGAGTGGTTTTGACACGCCGAGGCGGAGGCAATGCGCCGCAATCTCGGCCAGCCGCCCCGGCCCATAGGCGATAGGCACCGGAAACGACCAGTCCTGCGGGCGCAGCATCTCCTCATCTTGCATGGCATTCATCAGATAGCCTCCCTCTTGGCGCTACTGGTCAATGCCATAACGCAGCCGCATGGCACCCGGCAATCCACCCGCCCTTGAAACGCGCAGATGCAGGGGAACAACGGGAAAGCACAAAACTGTGGCAAAGACCCCGTTTCATCGTCCAAAGTCAGGACTTGGGGAAACCACAAAGATCATAGGGAGCGGGAAGATGGCACATTGGAAAGACCTTGCGTTTGATACAGATGCAATCATTGAGGGGCTGAAACCCTGGGTGGAATGCGAAAGCCCCACATGGGACGCAGAAGCTGTGGACCGGATGATGGACCTCGCCGCAGAAAGATGCGCGGCCCTTGGCGCTGAGATCGAACGCATCCCCGGCACGATGGGGCTGGGCGGGTCCGTCCGGGCAACCTTTCCACATCCCAAGGCCGGCACGCCGGGTATCATGATCACCGGGCATTTCGACACAGTGCACCCCATCGGTACGCTGGCCCAGAACCCCTTTCGCCGCGAAAGCGGCAAGGTCTACGGCCCCGGCATTCAGGACATGAAAGGCGGGAACTTCATCACGCTCGAAGCCATCCGAGCCTTGCAGGAGGCCGGGATGGAGACGCCCTTGCCCATCGTGGCACTTTTTACCCCGGACGAAGAGATTGGCACACCCGCAACACGCACCCTGATCGAGGACGTGGCGAGGCGCGCCAAATATGTGCTCTGCCCTGAACCTGCCCACGAAGACAACGGCGTGACCACGGGCCGCTATGCCATTGCCCGTTTCAACCTGGCAGCAAAAGGCACGCCCAGCCACGCGGGCGCGGACCTGAAGGCGGGCGTTTCCGCCGTCCGCGAGCTGGCCCGGCGGATCATCGAGATTGAGGAAATGACCAGCGAGGATTGTACGTTTTCGTGCAACAACATCTCCTCCGGCAAATGGGTCAATTGCGTGCCCTCCTTTGCCACTGCGGAATGCCTGTCGATGGCCAAACGACAGGCGGATCTGGATGACGGTGTTGCGCGGATCATGGCCCTTTCAGGCGAACGCAATGGCGTGACCTTCGACGTCACACGCGGCGTGACCCGGCCCGTTTGGGAACCAGAGATGTCGGGCACCATGGCGCTTTACGAAAAAGCGCGCGCGATCTCTCGCGAAGTTGGTCTGGACATGCCGCATGGCAGCCAGGGCGGCGGATCGGATGCCAACTTCACCGGGGCGCTTGGCATCCCCAGCCTGTGTTCAATGGGCGTCAAAGGGCGCGGCCTGCATACGCTGACAGAACATATTGACGAAGACATGATCGTACCGCGCACCCGGATCATGGCGGGTCTATTGGCGACTTTGGACTAGGGCCGCTTCCTTGCACCATTGACAGCACTCAGGTGCGTGGTCCCAAATGGGTCATCCATTTTTCCGCGCCATATGCGCTGCCAAGGTTGTTTTATGATCAAGCACCAATGCCCGATTTGTGGCACCGAGATATCTGTGCACCAGTCCTTCTTGCCCGGCCACTGCGGGGCACGTGATTGCGCACGCGAAGCCGCCATCGCTGGCGAGGCCGAACGGCAGGCGGAAAAGAAAGCCTACTACCGCGAGGGCATGGAGATTGCGCGGCGCGAGCGGGCCGCAGAGCTTGCCGAGATCTCTGACACCCTGTCCCTGCCCCCCGACCAGATTGCTGTTGGCGTTGTGCCGCACCGCGTTACCCCGCTGGAGCCTTTGACGCCGGCCGAACGGAGAGCTTACCTGAGCCACCTTCAGTCCCTGATTGATGAGGCCTTCGAGAGGGAAGAACCCCAGCCGCAGTACGCGCGCGATCAGTCATCCGAAGCGGAAGAGCCCTACCCCTGGAACAATTTGGCCTGCACGGCCTGTGAAGGGCATTGCTGCGCGCAAGGCGGGGGGGAAACCTTTGCCTTCCACACCACAGACCTGATCCACCATCTGCGGATCAATCGCCCGGACATCGGCCCCGAAGAGATACGTGAACACTACGAAGACGCCCTGCCCGACCAGCACATTGAAAACGCGTGTCTTTTTCAGGGGCCGCAGGGCTGTACCCTGACCCGCGACTGGCGGGCGGATATCTGCAATACCTTCCGTTGTTATGAGCTGCGGCAATTGGCCGAACAGATGGACCCCTCAAAGCACAAGGCGCTGGCCATGTTCAGCATTCGTCAGCGCACAACGCACCGCATGACGGTTTACGCCACAAATGAGACATTAGGGGATGAGGGGTAAAACCCGCGCGCGGCTGAAACATCAAAAATCTCTTGCCAGACCTCTGACCTGATGGCGCGCGGCGGCGGCAAGCCCAGACCGGTGAATTCTGCCATCGTCACCAGACTGTCTGCCGCGTCCCTGTCAGTCCCCACTGCATAAAGCCCAGTTGCTAGTCGCCCGCAGCCCAGCTCAGCGGCGCGATGTACAAAGGTCGGGTCCGGATGAACAGCAAGCGTACCGGGGGCCAGACTGGCAAGAGCCTGACCTTCCTCTTCCTCCGGCAGGGCAACGAGGATCACATTCGCCGCCGCGACCTCATCAGCCTTCTCAAACAAGACAGCCGCCATCTGATCGACCGCAAGGATCGCGTCGCCCAATGTCCCAAAACGCGCCTCACCTGCGTGACCTTGGCCCAACAAGACGCGATAGGCCCCGTGCAACGCCCGTGCCAGCGCGCTGGGGCGCAGCCCGTCACCTTCCCCGACAGCGTGATCCATCAACGTAAAGGTGCTGCTGTTCACACTCGGCGTCGACTGACGCGACGCTTCCAGTGGGCGGGGCTGTGGCGGCACTTGCTGCGCGATGATCTGGTCGCAATCGCGCCAACGGTTCGCCTCCATCCGCATGCGGTCCGTCAGCGGGAAAAGCGAAGGGGGGCGTTCACCGGGCGGGATATGGCCGCATTGCAAAAGAAATTGGTTAAGTGCGGCCAACCCCTGCAGGATTTGCGGACGCAGGATGTCGATCTCGGCGATACGCGCCTCTGGCCCGCGCTTCAGTTCGGCAGCCACCTGCCCTGACAAGGCCCGCAGCTTGCCCGCCTCCGCTTCAATCCCGGCGATCAAGCCATTGGCGTCGCTCACTCGTTCAGACCATAGGCCGCGCGAATGCCGCGCTGGGTGCCGGGGCCAAAGTCACCGTCGATGCCGCCTTCGTAGAAGGCAAATTGCGACAGTTTCTGCTGCAGCGCCTTGCGGGTCTCCACCTTGAACATCGTGGGTTCAGAGGTCAGCAGGTTAAAGACGTCCTCGGCCCCGGTGCGCAGCGCACGGTAAAGGTATTCCGCCGCATCAGATGGCCCTTTGCCCGCAATGTTGCCATCGTCGATCATCGCGGCCCAATTGAACATCGCCTGCGGATGACGCATGTCGGCGGCTTGTTCAAAATAGCCCAGCGCGCGTTCGGGGTCGCGTGTGACGTTCAGCCCCCCCTGGAAATAGATGAACCCCAAATCGTTCAGCGCATCGGCAAAGTCTTGTTCGGCAGAAGCCAGATAAAGCTCCAGCGCGCGGTCATAGTCCTGCGGCACGCCAATCCCACGCTCATAAAGCTGGGCCAATTCGAACTGTGCCTCGGCTGAACCACCCGCGACAGCCTGCTTGAGGAAGTCTGCCGCCGCCTTCGGGTCGTAACGCGGGTCAACAGAGTTCAACCGCATGTAGGCCAGCCCCAGCATGGAGCGTGTGTCGCCCTGATCGGCCAGGGCCGTCAGTTGCACTTCCTGATCCGACTCCAAAGCCGCCCAGGCTTCGCGCCGGTTGGTGTTTGCAATAACCGAAGACCCCGCCTCGGTGCTGGCGATGTAAAACGGCGTCCCGGACAGGGAGCCATAGGTGTGCGGTTCCTGAAGATTACCGGTGTCCTGCAACACCTGATCGCGCACTCTGCGGAACATCAGGCTGATTTCCAGATCAGGCTGCACCATGTTGTCCATCAGCGCCCGCGCAAACGGACTGTTGGAGCCTGTCCCATCCAGCGCACGTTCCCCGTCCTTGGCCGCAAAGGCGACCATGGTGCCCCTGTCCGGGCTGGGCGCTGCCATCCCCGTGGACCCGATGGAGCGGGTCTGTTGCACAGCCGCCTGCGTTTCTTCCAGCGCATCCTGCGTCAGCAGATCGCCAAACGGATTGTCGCGACAGGAATCGAGGATCACGATCCGCATCTTGCGCGCGGATTCCACCGAGGCCAGCAGCTGTTTCAAGGAGACACCCTGCCGCTGAATATCGCGGTTGGAGGTCACCTTAGCATCCACAGGGATCAGGAAATTCTCCCCCTGCACCTCAACCCCGTGACCGGCGTAGTAAATCAACGCCAGATCAGCCGTCTCCGCCCGGAAGGCAAATTCGTCTACCGCTGTGCGCAGGTCTTCCGCCCCCGCATCCAGCAACGTGGTCACGTTAAAGCCAATGCCTTCAAGGGTGTCAGACAGACCACGCGCGTCATTCAACGTATTGTCGAGCGGCACAATCGTCTCATACTCGGCCATGCCGATGACCAGCGCGATACGGTTGTCTGCAAGGGCCGCAAACGGCACAAGCGAGACCAGAAATACAAAAATCAGGCGCATATTGAGCCTCCGTCGATAAATGAATTTTGGGTATTTTTCATATCTTACCCTCTTTTCGCCATTGTTCCAGCATCTGTTTGCTGACTTCGAAATGCATTGAATCCTCACGCCCCCAGGCCGCGCCCCAGGCCCAGCCCTCTTCAATAAAGAAGTCGGCTAAAATCGTCAGACCAAGCTGCGTCTTGCCATCGCCCAACGTATCGAGCTTGCCGTCGATGTTCAGATCCACCGCCAGCCCGAATGAATGGGTCGAGGTCCGCCCCCGCGTCCCCCTGATCTGGCGCACACAAAGCGAGCCTGCGGTGTTGATGCGCGCATAGAGGTCCGGGTCCGTCGCCTTCACCTTCTCAAACACCCGTTTGAGGCTGTCGATGGCCGGTTGCAGCATGGACACGCGGATGGGGCCGACCCGATCCACCACCAGCATCGATTTCAGCTTGGGGTTGGTCATTTGCTCGCATTTGTCACTCAGGTTCTGGCGCGGGCGGCCCAGAAAATTCTCCAGCCAGCGGGACCCGGCCACGTGAATGCCTTTGTTCACCTGGCGCCGGTTCGCGATCAGGACGACCTGCGCGTAATTGTCCGCAATCGCGTTATCGCCGTCAGCAACAAACCCATTGTCGTCTTGCGTGCCGAAATTCGACGGCGTCTGGGCTGTCGCCACAGGCCGGTTCGCAATTTGCTGCATCTGTTCCTGCATCACCGTCAACTGCGCCTGAACCGCCTCCATCTGCTGGCGCAGGCGCTCAATCTCAATCCGGGCACCGCTGTCGATGCTGGGGCCGGTGGCATCCACATCAAAGTCTTCTTCTTGCACGGCATAAACCACCGCGAGGATGATCAGCGGCAGGGCCAGTAGCGCGATCGCGCCAATGATGATGTATACCGCACGCATGGGCCGGGTGAGGCTCCGTCTGTCAAATGGCAAAAACTATGTTTTGAAGGTGGGGGAGCACCCGGCCCGTGTCAACGGGGCAAGCGCGATTGTGACTGCCAAACATCTTGCATCCGCGCCCGAATGTCTTATCTTTGTAATTGTAGATTTTTTCCTTTTTAACATGTAACTGCCCAGGTTGTCGGTGGCGTTTTTCGGCTGCGTCAAATCGACTCGGGGGAGCACATTCCGGTTTTCTGATTGAGGATTTCATGAGTCGATCAGGGCATGTCTGGCGAACCCACCCATACCAGCGGACTTGCTGAACTCTCGAAGTCCCAACTGATTGAATTGATCGAAACGCAGCGTGAGACGATTGCGTATCTTGTCGAGGAGAACCGGCGACAGGCAGAGATGATCGTTGTGCTTGAGCAGCGGATTGAGGGGCTTGAGCGTCGCCTTGCGTTGAACAGCCGGAACAGCAGCAAGCCTCCGTCGAGTGACAGCCCTGCGAAGCCGACGGCGAAGGGCAGGAAGGATCAGCGCGGGCAACTGGATCGCAAGCCCGGCGGTCAGCCGGGGCACAAGGGCACGACCCTGGAGCAGACGGACACCCCCGACGAGGTTGTCGACCATCATCCACAAGCCTGTCCCGACTGCGATCATGATCTGACGCAATGCCCCTCGCAGGGGTTTGCAGCCCGGCAGGTGTTCGACCTGCCGCCGCCGCCACCCCTCACGATCACTGAGCACCGGGCTCATAAGTGCACATGCCCGAACTGCGGAAAGCACGTGCGCGGCACGTTCCCGGAAGGGGTCAGGGCACCGGTTCAGTACGGCAATCATATTGCGGCCATGGCGAGCTATCTTCAGACGTACCAT
>CAXMWW010000025.1:0-95428 GCA_963422245.2 uncultured Sulfitobacter sp.
AGAAGGTCTTCTGTCGCTCCAGATCGGCGGGTGTACCAAAGCGTCCTACGATCAGCGCGCCCATCATTTCCATCAGGCTGGCGATGTTGTCCTCGGGTTCAAATACATTTGCTGCCCGTGCCATGCCTTGAGCCGACATTTCCTGCCGCAGCGCTGCCAAAGGTTTTTCGTTCAGGAACCCGGTCAGATAGTAGCTCGCGTAAGGCAGCAACTCGCCCCGCCCCAGACCGATAAAAAGCTTATTGAACTCGGACTCAACCGCCCTGGGTATCGACAGCTTCGCCACCTTCGACAGGGTGGTGATCGCCTGACCCAAATCACTGTCATCCCCGGACAGGCCCGCCGATTGGCTGATCAGCATGTCATCGGCAGGCCGCGCCAGGATGAGGCCGAGAAAGTTGTAAAGATCAGCCCGCAGGCGGTCCTCTTCGGCAATCTGAGGGGTCGTTTCGGCCAAGGTCATGTGATCCTCTGTTCGTCAAACGTGAAAGTCATGCGGCGGCGTGGGGCGGGGAGCGGATCATCTTGCTGTACGTCTGCTTCGGGGATCGGTGCTGGCTCAGCCTCTGCGACAGCCACCATCTCTACCTCAGGTTCTTCAACCTCTCCGACCTCAGGCTCTTCTACCTCGGCGTCGGGGTTTGCAGCCAACTCAGCCTGCCGCGCCATTTCCTCGACATGCTTCAGCATTCCCTTGCCGACCTGATAGGTGGTCTGCAGGTTCTCGATGACGGTTGCCGCGTCCGTATAATCCTCACCGTAATCGACCAGCCCGTCGATGTTCGCCAAGACCGGGTTCAACCGCCACAATCGACGTAATGCGCGGGTCTTCAAACGCTGTGGCAGGGCCGAGGTCAAAAACTCACGCACAGCTTCGGGGCTATCCAACTCTTCAGGTGGGACCAGCCCGGCTTCGGTCAGCAACTCCTCATCCGACCTCTCGGCCAGTGCCGCTTCACGTTCCGCTTCGGCAGCGGCAACAATAGCTGCCTCTTCGGCCACGACCTCTTGCGCAACGGCCTCGCGGCGCCGGGACCAAAAGTCACCGCTCATTGCACACGCCTCCGCAATTGCGCGGGGGAGGCATAGATGTCCCCCACCTTGCCTATGCGCGGATCGCCAATGCCGTCCTCAACCAGATCAATCCGCTTCTTGTCACGCTTGCGCTTGACGAAGGTTTCTTCCTCGTAGAACCGATCGACAAAATCCTCCACCATCGCCCGCAAAAGCGGCGGCATAGGGACCTTTTCCACGATCTCTTCGCCGCTGTCGGTGTAGTCCTGTGCCTCGTAGGGGGAGGCCGTGACAAGCACCACATCCATGGGCTGCTCCCCCATGCCCTCCCGCAGGATCACATAGATCGACGGAGTCTGGGCCTGAAGCCCGTGTAGATAGGCCTCTGCATCGGCCCCGTGAAGTTCAAGCATTTCGGTCGCCGCGTGATATTCCACCGCGTCACCTTCGCGGCGCAACTCGCGCCAGTCCGCCGGGGCCGCCCCAGGCAAGACCGCGCTTGCTGTCCATGACCATTTTTGCCAGCGGGTGACCCCCGGTGTCCGCCGTAAGACGACACCGACAGGTACTGAAGTGTACGCGTCCGGGTTGCGGTACATCTGTGCTGAGCCCCCCTTACGCGTAGTCTTGTACGCCTGCGGGCCAGCACCAAACGTTTTTTGCTTATTTTGCAGTTTTTGGGCAGTTACGTGAAATATAATGCAACTTTTACGAGTGACAGAGGGCTCAGACGCCAGAGAAGCGGCAAGCTCTCAATCCGACAAGAATCATCAGAAAAGCGACATCTGCCTAAGTCGTTGGGCAGGGTAGGCTCGCGCAGCGCGTTGCAGGGTCGCCATGGCATAAAACCGATTGCGACGAGGCCAAAATCATGTCTAGCCTAGGTTGAGGCAAGCGTGGGACGGGCGCTTTTCCGAGGGGAAAATAGGGGGAAGTTCTTTGGCCAAGTCATTGATTACATGTGACTGTATGGGAAGTCAGACCCTTGACGCGTCGGCCCTTTCCGCGGCCACTGGCCAGAACGTGCGTGCGCCCTGCACTGCCCTTTGCACCAGCCAAATCGACATTGCCGCCGAAGCCCTGCAGGCCGGAGACGCGATTTTTTGCTGCGCGCAAGAAGCCCGGACGTTCGAAGCCCTGGCCGAAGAGCTCGGCCTCCCCGCACCACCAACCCTCGATTTGCGCGATCGTGCGGGCTGGACGGCGGATGAGGAAACCACCACTCCCAAGATGGCGGCGCTGATCGCAGAGGCGCTTTTGCCCGCTCCGATGGAAAAGACAATTGATGTGATTTCCGAAGGGCTCTGCCTGATTTTGGGCCCGGCACACATCGCCCTTCCGGCCGCCGAACAGCTGGCCTCGCATCTTGGTGTGACGGTCCTGTTGGAGCACCCAGAGGACCTGCCAGACACCCGCGCGTTTGACGTGGTCGTAGGGCAGTTGCGCACCGCGACAGGTGCGTTAGGTCAGTTTGAGGTCCGCATCGACCAGTTGCAAATGATCGAACCTGGTGGTCGGGGCGGCTTTGCCCTGACGGGACCGCGGAACGGCGGGGTCTCCAACTGTGATATCGTATTGGACCTGCGCGGTGGCGATCCCCTGTTCCCCGCGCATGAAAAGCGAGAAGGCTATCTACGGGCCGATCCGACCCACGCCCCTGCGGTAGCTGCTGCGATCATGGCCGCATCACACCTGACCGGGACGTTTGAAAAGCCGCTTTATGTCCGGACAGAGCCCCTGCTTTGCGCACATTCCCGCGCGGAGCAAACCGCCTGTACCCGCTGTCTGGATCTATGCCCGACTGGTGCCATCACTCCTGCTGGAGAACACGTCGAAATTGACCCGATGATCTGCGCGGGCTGCGGTGCCTGTTCAGCAGTCTGTCCGTCCGGCGCGGTGTCCTATGATGCGCCGCCGGTTGATCTGACCATGCGCCGGGTTCAGACGCTGGCCAAGGCCTATCTTGACGTAGGCGGCTCTGCCCCACGCTTGTTAGCACATGATGCACATGGGTCGGAAATGATCCGCCTTGCCGCGCGACACGGGCGCGGACTGCCAGCAGATGTGATCCCACTTGAGATGGCGGCCATTGGTGCCTTTGGCCATGCGGAGGCCATAGCAGCACTTGCGGCAGGCTTTTCCCATATCACGATCCTGCCCGGGCCTGGTGCGGATCGAGGCGCGATGGAGGCTCAGATTGCCTTGGCTGCGGCCGTCGCAGGCGAAGAAAGGGTTGGGATGCTGGACACACATGACCCCGAAGCGATGTCAGAGGGGCTTTATGCAGGCAGCCCCCCTGCCCCGGTCGCCCAGCCCGTGCGCCCCATGGGAACCCGCCGCCAGATCACCCGGCAGGCCGCCCGGGCACTGCATCCGGACAGCGACAACTTGGCCCTGCCCGATGGCGCACCCTATGGGGCGGTTCTGGTCAACACGGACGATTGCACACTGTGCCTGTCTTGTGTGTCGCTCTGCCCCGCAGGTGCGCTTGGAGACAACCCTGACAAGCCGCAATTGCGGTTTCAGGAAGATGCCTGTCTGCAATGCGGGCTCTGTGCCTCTGTGTGCCCAGAGGATGCGATCACCTATGAACCGCGCCTCAATCTGACAGACGCCGCCCTGCGGCAAGAAGTACTGAACGAAGAAGAGCCCTTTGCTTGTATCGAATGCGGTACGCTCTTTGGGTCAAAATCGGCCATCGACCGGATCACCGAAAAGCTGACGGGGCATTCAATGTTCTCCGACCCGGACAAACTCAAGATGATCCAGATGTGCGACGATTGCCGTGTCAACGCGCAGTACCACTCTGAAAACAATCCTTTTGCGGGGGGTGAACGTCCGCGTCCCCGTACCACGGATGACTATTTTTCGGATCGCAAGGATCACTGATGCTCCAGCGGTTTGCCCAGATCAGCAGCGGTCATTGCGGCCACATAAGCCATCAACGCGTCGAGGTCGTCCAGATCAAGCTCAATAGGCGAAATGGGCGACGGGCGGTTGATTGGAAAAGGGGGCGTAACGTCCTCAATCTGGGTGAATGCCGGATGCGGGTTCAGCGCAAAGAACGCGGCAAACCGGTCTTCCCAATCCGGCAAGGACCGCAGCACGCTGAAGCTGGGAGTCGAACCGATCCCCCAGCCCTTGGTGGCCGCGTCCACCGCGTGGCAACGGGTGCATTTTTCAACCGCGACCTTGTGGCCCAGCTCGGCATCCCCGTCAAAGGAGACTTCGACCGTTTCCCGCTCCACCTTGCCCGGCGGGCCAAAGGGGGCGGTGCCATCGGGCGCAAAACTGGCAATCGTGTTCTGGCCAATGTCAGACAGGATCCAGTCGGCCAGCCGTTTGGTCCCCGGATGATCCGGGCTGCGGATGTCCATCGCCCATGTTTGTCCCAGGCCGGCAAAGACCGGCCTGCCGGTATCGCCAAGCACAAGGTCTGCGGCAGTGTCCTCCACCAGTTCGACCCGCACCTGCGTCTTGAGCGAGAAACGCGGCAGGATGTACTTCAACACACCGCTTTCCACCAGCGCGCCCGACGCATGGAGCCGGACAAGCCGGTCATCGGCCCACAGGGCTGTGGGCAAACATACAAGAAGAACCATGATCATACGCCACAGCATATGCGCTGGCATTGCGCTGCGTCAATCTCAAGCAAAAGGGCCGAAATAGATGAGCGATGAATTCAACATGTCGATGCGCAAGTTCCTCAAGCAGGTCGGCGTCACCTCGCAACAAGCCATCGAAGAGGCGTTGAGAGGCGCAGAGACAAGCGGCAAGAGCTTTGCCATCAAAGCCGTGGTAACCATCGAAGAGCTCGGCATGACCCATGAGGTCGACGGCACCATCACGGGCGGAGAATGACGCGAGTGCCCCTTAGCAGAGATACCGTCACCGCCGCGCTGAAGGAGATTGATGACCCCGTTGCAGGCGGTGACATCATGGCATCAGGCATCGTGCGGGCGTTGCAGGTCAGTGACGACGGCGCGGTCAGGTTTGTGATGGAAATTCCGCCCTCCCAAGCCAAGGCTTATGAAGAGGTGAAGGCAAAAGCCGAGGCACGTCTGGCGGCTTTGGAGGGCGTTGGGGCGGTCTCCATAGTGATGACAGGCCACACCGCGCCTGCTGCGCCGCCTGACCTGAAGCCCCAGCGTCCCGCAGAGCCAAAGGGCCCACAAAAGTTGCCGGGCGTGGACCGGATCGTCGCTGTCGCATCGGGCAAGGGCGGCGTGGGCAAGTCGACCGTTGCAGCCAATCTGGCCTGCGCGCTTGCGCAGCAAGGCCGCCGCGTGGGGCTGTTGGACGCAGATGTTTACGGGCCGTCACAGCCTCGCATGCTGGGCGTCTCCGGTCGTCCCGCCAGCCCTGACGGCAAGATCATCTTGCCGATGCGCAATCACGGTGTCACGATGATGTCCATCGGGCTGATGACCAACGAGGATCAGGCGGTTGTCTGGCGCGGGCCGATGCTGATGGGTGCCTTGCAGCAGATGATGACGCAAGTGCAATGGGGGGCCTTGGATGTCCTGCTTGTGGACCTGCCCCCCGGCACGGGTGACGTGCAGATGACACTGGCTCAGAAGGCCGAGGTAACGGGCGCCATTATCGTCTCCACCCCGCAGGATGTTGCATTGCTCGATGCGCGCAAGGGCATCGACATGTTTCAGCAGCTGAAGGTGCCGATCCTGGGTATGATTGAAAACATGAGCACTCATATCTGCTCTCAGTGCGGCCACGAAGAGCACGTCTTTGGCCATGGCGGCGTGGCGGCGGAGGCGGCCAAGCTGGGCGTGCCATTGCTGGCCGAAGTTCCGCTTGATCTGCAAATCAGACTGGCCGCAGATGGGGGTGCGCCTATTGCGGTCAGCCAGCCCGACAGTGCGCAGGCACAAGCGTTTCAGAACGTGGCTGCAGCGCTTGTCGCCGAAGGGCACGCATGAGTGAAACGCTGACCTTCCCGCCGCTGATGTGGGGCGAAGAAGCCACCGACGCAGCCCTGGATCACGCCGCACGGCGGGCTGCCCTTGGCTGCGACGCAGGGCTTGTTTCTTACCTGATAGCGGCTGACCGGGCAGAGGCTGCGCTGGTTTTTGCCCCTGAGGTGCCTCTGGCAGAGGCCCTGACCATGTTGCCCCTTTGCGGGGTCGGGTTTCAGAACGCTCTTGGCGCACTGGCCCCGCCTGAGGTTGCCGTGCATCTGGAATGGTCAGGGGGCATACGTGTCAACGGTGCCTCTTGTGGCGGCTTTCGGGTTCTGAGCGCTGCAACAGACCCTTCCCAGCCCCCCGATTGGCTGGTTGTGGGCTGGACCCTGCCGCTGCTGCCGCTGGATCCGGAAACAGGCACGAACCCTGATCAGACAGCTCTCTATGTTGAAGGGTGCGCTGATGTTGAAGCCGCAGCCCTGGTGGAAGCATGGGCGCGACACACCCTGAACTGGATCGCCAGGTGGGAAGCCGAAGGCACCCGCCCCCTGGCGGCGGAATGGCGCGGACTGGCCCATGGTATGGGCGAGGAAGTTATTCAAGCGGGCCGGACCGGGACGTTTCTGGGGGTCGACGAAGCGTTTGGCATGTTGCTGCGGGATGCGGAAACCACCCATCTGGTGCCGCTGACGACCCTTTTGGAGGATGAGGCATGAAACTTGCCCGGGCGATCCATTTTGACGAAAGCGACCAGAGGATATTTGCTAGCCCCGCCCGCACAGGAGAATGGTGCATTGCCGGGGGGTTCGAGTTTTCCAACTGGACCGAAGGGGATCTCACGGGCAAGGCGCGTCAGGCCTTTGCCAATGGGTGGTTCGGGCTCGAAACCGGCGGGCGCGTGACCTTTGTGGCTGTGACCCTGCTGGAACCTGACGAGTTGGAGACGCTCACTCATCTGTTGGCGCAGCATTTCGTGACCTACTACGGGGCACCGTCCGAAGAAGCTGCCTTACCCGTGGCCCGTGAAGAACTGCAGCAGATGATCGAGCTTTGCGAAGATCATGATCCCAATACGCTGTTAACAGTTGCGCGGGAGTTGACGGAAGCTGGCGTGCGCGAAGCCTTTCGCACCATCGCGCCACAGGACGCGGGCCTGGATCAATTCGCCATTCATGGCTCACTTGACGAGGGCTAGGGACAGCCTCAGTCCTATACCAAGTGTTACCACCCGGTTTGCGCAGACG
Organism: uncultured Sulfitobacter sp.; assembly: GCA_963422245.2. Classification (GTDB taxonomy): domain Bacteria; phylum Pseudomonadota; class Alphaproteobacteria; order Rhodobacterales; family Rhodobacteraceae; genus Sulfitobacter. Next base: position 7,181 of record CAXMWW010000025.1, read on the forward strand.
CGTCTAAATCGACGTGTCTGCATTAACTAGTTGGCAACATTTGCGACAAAGCCGAATGTGCCCTCTTTGGGTTTGGTTGGGGTCAGCCTTTTGATTTCGCATTGAAAACAAACAATTTCTCGCCTCCAATGGCATAGCCATCAATCAACGCCCGCGCCCGGTCAGATGTCAACCATTCCTCTAGCTCTGCCGCCGCCGCAGCCTGAACATGCGGATGCACTGCGACGTTCACCGGCAAATAGGCGTACTGGTTGAACAGCACCGGGTCGCCCGCATAAAGCAGCGCCAGATCGCCTTTGTTGCCAAAGTTCAGCCAGCTCGCCCGATCTGACAGGATGTAAGCGCCCAGGCCCGAGGCTGTGTTCAGCGCCGCACCCATCCCTGCGCCAACCTCGCTGTACCACGCCGCCTCTGGCACCCCACCGGCACCATCCCACAGCGCACGTTCCTTTTTGTGCGTACCGCTGTCATCCCCCCGGCTGACAAACCGGGTCCGGGCGGTGGTGATGCGCATCAAGGCGTCGGTCGCATCCGTTGACGCAGCTATCCCGGCAGGGTCGTCTGCAGGGCCAACAAAGACAAAATCATTATACATGATCTCGCGTCGATGGGTGGCAAAGCCATCTGCGACAAAGGCCTCCTCCGCTGTGCGGGAATGCACCAGGATGGCATCCACATCGCCAGCCCGGCCCAATTTCAGTGCCTGGCCCGTGCCCACCACCAATAACTGCACCTCCAGCCCCAGATCAGCGGCGATTTCCGGCAGCAGCACGTCTGCCAGCCCGGCGTTGTGGAAAGAGGTTGTCACGGCAAGGCGCAGGCTCTCGGCGGCCTGCACCACCCCTCCTGCCAGCAGTGCCAGGTAAATCATCAAAGACCGCAGCATCATTCGACAATATCTCCGTTCAGAAAGGCCTGCGCCGCTGCAGTTTGGGGGCCGTCAAAGAAGGTGCCCGCCGCCCTTGTCTCATGTACCTGACCTTGCAGCAGAAAGACCACCCGGTCCCCCAGACGGCGCGCCTGACCCATGTCGTGGGTTGCAAGGATCATCCGGGTGCCGGAGGTTACGCAATCGCGCAAGATCTCTTCGATCTCCCGCGTGGCACGCCCATCAAGCGAAGCGGTGGGTTCATCAAGAAAAACAAGCTCAGGCCCACTGACCAAAGCTCTGGCGATGGCGAGTTTCTGCTGCTCCCCTCCGGACAGAACCGTCGCCATACGGTCAATCATCGGCCCCAGCCCCACCTTCTCCGCCCAATGCTCCGCCGCTTGCCGGGCATCAACGCGGGATGTGCCTGCCAGCCTGAGCGGGTACATCAGGTTCTCCGCCACGGATCGGCGCAACATCACGGGCCGCTGGAAAACAAACGCCTGCGTCTTGCGGGCGGTGGCCGTGTCGCAGGCCCAGCGCACTTCGCCCTCATGCAATCGCGCGATCCCGTGCAAAAGCCGCAGCAGCGTGGTTTTCCCCGATCCGTTAGGGCCAATCACCACGCAACAACCAGTCCCGTCCCAGCTCAGGTCGATCGGGCCTGCCAGCCGCTTCCCACGCCGACGCGTGCTCGCGCCGCGCACCTCCAGGGGGAAAAGCACGCTCACCATCTGCCCTCCCGTTCGGTCTGGCCCAGCCAGTGGATCAGCAGGTTGATGGCAATGGTCAATGCGATAAGGACAAAACCTAACGCCAGCGCCAAGGCGAATTCACCCTTGCCTGTCTCCAGCGCAATGGCCGTGGTCAGCACGCGGGTGACGTGATCGATGTTGCCGCCCACAATCATGATCGCCCCGACCTCTCCGATCCCACGCCCGAACCCGGCAAGAGCCGCGGTTAACAGGGCGCGACGGGCGTCCCAAAGCAACGTTTTGATCTTCTGGCCCTGCGTTGCGTTCATTGAGATCAGCAGGTCATGATACTCCGCCCACAAATCCCGCAGCGATTGATGCGCGATGGAGGCCATGAGCGGAACGATCACGATCATCTGCGCGATGATCATCGCAGTGGGTGTAAAGAGCAGCCCCAAAACGCCCAACGGGCCAGAGCGTGACAGCATCACGTAAACCACCAGCCCCACCACCACAGGCGGCAAACCCATCAGCGCGTTGAGCACGGCGATGATCGCGCGGCGCCAGCGGAACCGGCGCACGGCCAGTAGAGCGGCCAGCGGCATTGCGATAAGGCACCCTAGCACCAGCGCGGACATCGTCACCCGCAGAGAGCGCAGCGCGATCTCTGCCAGCTCTGCGTCCAGCGTCACGACAAGCCAGAATGCCTGGCTCAACCCTTGCCACAGATCGACCAACGCCGACCCTCCCCTTCATTCAACGTGACGGGAAAACTGTCAGGTTTCCATGCCCTGTGCCAGACCCGTTGCAGAAGATTCCGTGCTTAGAGCAGGGCGGGCACGAGCAGGCTGAACCCCATAAGAAACAACATCACGAGAATACCGTTGCGAAAGAGCTTTTCCGAAAGTCTTTCCCGGATCCTACCACCCCAATGGACGCCAAAGAACACCAAGCCCGTCCCAAGAACCGAGATCACGACATCCTGCGGCTCAAACAGCCCAAGCTGCCACAGGCCAAAGGCCATGATCAGGCTCGACAAGGTGAAGGAACAGTTGACCGCCTGAATGAACAGATCCCGTTCAAGCCGCAGCATCATCAGAAAGGGCACCGCAGGCATGACCTGCGACCCGGTGATGCCGTTGATCAGGCCGGTCATGGCCCCTGAAAGGGGGGCAAGCGGGCGTTCCAACCCAGGATCAAGGCGCAGATCAGGGGTGCTGTATGAAAACCCGCACCACAACATCAGGATTGTACCCAGCACCGCGCCCGCCAGAACGCCGTCGATCATCGACAGCGTCCAAAGGCCGAGGAACAGGCCGGGCAGCAGCGCCAGCAGCATCGGCCAGGACCGTTGGACAGTCTCTCGGAACCTTCCCGCCTGCCGTATCACGACGAGGTTCGAACAGATCGACGGGATGATCACCAGCGGCAAGGCTTCCTTTAAGCCCACCAGCAGCGCCAGAATGGGCAGGGCCGTTGTTGAGAACCCCAAACCCGTGATGCCCTTGGCGAGGGCGGCAAAAAGGTACGCCCCTAAGACCCCTGCAAGATGCAAGGCGCTGAGGTCAGGCAACATGGCCCGCGAGGTAATCCATCGCCGCCTGTGCGCCGCCTTTGTGGTGGGAAACCTCCGCCCGCATCATACCCATCTCAACCCCGCAAAGCGTACCCATCAGCATCAAATCGTTGAAATCCCCCAGATGACCGATGCGAAACACGCGGTCCGCGACTTTGTTCAATCCGGTGCCGAGGGACATATCGAAACTGTCCAGAATTTCCGCCCGCAAAGCGTCTGCACCTTTGTCATCCGGCATCAGAACCGCCGTCAGGCTGTTGGAGCGTTCGGCCTCATTTACTGCGAGGATCTCAAGCCCCCAGGCTTCCACCGCAGCGCGTGTCGCCGCACCATGGCGCGCATGACGGGCAAAAACGGCGTCCAGACCTTCTTCGGCCAGCATGTCCAGCGCTTCGCGCAGGCCGTAGAGCAACGTTGTGGCAGGCGTATATGGGAAAAAACCCTGATCATTTGGCCCCGCCATATCGCGCCAGTCCCAGTAGGAGCGCCTGTCCCCGCCTGCCTCGCACGCCGCCCAGGCCTTGTCAGAGACCGCGTTGAACGACAGGCCCGGGGGCAGCATCAACCCTTTCTGAGAGCCCGCTACGACCACATCCACGCCCCAAGCATCTGTCTGGAAATCAATGGAACCGAGCGAAGAAATGGTATCCACCATCAGCAGCGCTGGGTGATTAACCGCGTCCATCGCATCCCTCACGGCCTTGATATCAGAGGTCACCCCGGTGGCCGTATCGTTGTGCACCACGCAGACCGCCTTGATCTTGTGGCCTGTGTCTGCTGCCAGCTGCGCGCCAATCGCCTCAGCATTGGCACCCGTGCGCCAGTCGCCCTGCATGAATACCGGATCAAACCCCAGCTTTGTGGCCATGTTCTTCCACAGGGTCGCGAACTGCCCGGTTTCGTACATCAGCACCTGATCACCGGGGGACAGCACATTGACCAATGCCGCCTCCCACGCGCCGGTGCCGGAGGCCGGGTAGATCACCACCCGGTTCTGCGTCTGAAACACCCCCTTGAGATCCCGCAGTACACTTTGGCCCAGTTCGGCAAACTCCGGTCCGCGATGGTCCATTACGGCGCGGTGCATGGCACGTTGAATCCGATCTGGCGTGTTCGTTGGCCCCGGGATTTGCAGGAAATGACGTCCGGATCGCATATGCTTGCCTTTGAGAGTTGCACTTGTTTCGCGCAACGGTGAGGGTGACGGCGGGGAAGGTCAAGTTTCATGATTGATTACGGCAGATTACAGGCGCGTGTTGAAGGTCAGGTGCTGGACACCGACTTTGACCGGGGGCGCTATGCCACCGATGCCTCGATCTACCAGATCATGCCCCGCGCCGTGCTGATCCCTAAGACATGGGAAGACGTCGAAGCCGCGCTTGATTTCGCCAAATCCGAAGGCATCGCCCTGCTGCCGCGCGGCGGCGGGACGTCGCAATCCGGGCAGACAGTCAACGACGCGCTGGTTGTCGACTTCACGCGCCATCTGAACAAGGTGCTGGAGTATGACGCGGAAGCGGGCCGGGTGACTGTTCAGCCCGGGTTGGTCTTGGATGACCTGAACCGAAGGCTCAAGGCTGATGGCTGGTGGTTTCCCGTGGATGTCTCCACCGCGTCACGCGCGACACTGGGCGGGATGGCGGCCAACAACTCCTGTGGGTCACGCTCCATCCGGTATGGGAAGATGCAGGACAACGTCGCGGGTTTGGAGGCGTTGCTGGCCAACGGTGCCCTGCGCCGGTTTGAGGCCGCAAACCCGGGTCAGGCGTTGGACACCGACATGCGGGCACTGGCCACCGGCCATGAAGCGTTGATCCGCAAGAGGTTCCCCGCCGTCCAGCGCCGCGTGGGCGGCTACAACATTGACGCGTTGCTCGGTGATGCGCCGGATATGGCCCAACTGCTGGTGGGTTCCGAAGGCACGCTCGCGATCACCAAATCGCTGCACCTGAAACTGTCCCCGACACTGAAGACCAAGACACTGGGTGTCTGTCATTTCCCCACCTTCCACGCTGCGATGGATGCCGCGCAACATATTGTAAAGCTTGGCCCCGTGGCGGTGGAACTGGTCGATCACAACATGATCCGGCTGGGCCGTGACATCGCGCAGTTCCGGCCCATCGTGGACAGTTTCGTGCGCGGCGAACCACAGGCGTTGCTGCTGGTGGAATTTGCCGAAAACCCTGCCGAAAACCGCCGCCGTTTGACCGCACTGGGGGACCTGATGGCCGAGCTTGGGTTCCGGTGGGACGATCCGGGCAAAGAGGATGGCGGCGTGGTGGAAGCTGAAGACCCCGCCTTTCAGGCCCGGATCTGGGGCGTGCGCACGCAAGGCCTCAATATCATGATGTCCATGCGCAGCGTGGGCAAACCGGTGTCCTTTGTCGAGGATTGCGCGGTGCCACTGGAGCATCTGGCGGAATTCACTTCGCGCCTGACGGATGTGTTTCGCAGGCACGGCACCGATGGCACGTGGTATGCCCATGCCTCCGTTGGGTTGCTGCATGTGCGGCCAGTGCTGAACCTGCGTCAAGATCTTGGCCTGCGCCAGATGCGCGCGATTGCAGTGGAAGCCTTTGATCTGGTCGCAGCCTACAAGGGTTCGCATTCAGGCGAACATGGTGACGGGATAGTGCGCTCGGAGTTCCACGAGCGCATGTATGGCGCTGAAATGGTTGGCATATTTGAGCAGGTGAAAGACCGGTTTGACCCAGGCGGGGTGCTCAACCCCGGCAAAATTGTGCGCGCGCCCAAGATGGATGACCGCCGCCTGACCCGCTGGCCTGCGGCCTATGCCCCTGAGGAGCCCCGAACCGTCTTCGACTGGTCCGCCTGGCCCGGCGCGCTGCAGGGCGCGGCGGAAATGTGCAACAACAACGGCGCATGCCGCAAGAGCACAGGCGGTGTGATGTGCCCCTCGTTCCGCGTAACGGGACTGGAAAAGGACCTGACACGGGGGCGTGCCAACGTGCTGCGTTTGGCGCTCAGCGGTCAGTTGGGAGAGGATGCCTTTGCCTCCAATCAGATGGCCGATGCGATGCAGCTTTGCGTGGGCTGCAAGGCCTGCAAAAGCGAATGCCCGATGTCTATCGACATGGCCAAGATGAAAACCGAAGTGCAGGCGGCGCGGGTCGCGGCCCGGGGTCTGACCCTACGGGAACGGGTGATCGCCAACTTGCCACGTCTGGCCCCACTGGCTGCAAGAGTGGCACCACTGGCGAACGTGAGCCTGAAACACGCGCGCGTCCTGGGATTCAGCCCCGCGCGCGCCCTGCCCCGTTTCAAGCCGCCTTTCAGAGCTTCAAGCGACGGCGAGGTGCTGCTTTTTGCCGATACGTTCAACTGCCACTTTGACCCGGACACGCTTGCCTCAGCACAGCGCGTCATTGAGCGTACGGGCCGCAGCGTTGGCGTTCTTTCCGCACCCGGGCGGGCGCTTTGCTGCGGTCGGACATATTTGTCATCCGGCCTGGCCGAGCGCGCAAAGGCCGAGATGCGCCGCACAACGGATGCTTTCCGCGCGGCTTTGGAGGCGGGAAAGACCATCGTGGGACTAGAGCCGTCCTGCACGCTCATGTTCCGCGATGAAGTGGTGAACCTGATCCCCGAGTGGACCGCAGAGATGGGCACCCAAATCCTCACTTTTGCCGAATACGTGGCGCAGAACCCTCCGGAAGGCCTTCAGCTGCGTGACACAGAGGTTTTGGTGCATGGGCATTGCCACCAGAAGGCCATGGGTGTGGCACAGGCAACTGTGGATGTGATCAACGCCATTGAGGGGGCCGAGGCGCGGATGATCGAAAGTTCGTGCTGCGGAATGGCCGGGGTATTTGGATATCAGACGGAGACGGCAGAAGTGTCACGCCAGATGGCGGAACTGTCGCTGGCCCCGGCGGTGCGGGCGGCCCCCAAAGATACACTGATCGTCGCTGACGGGTTTTCCTGCCGCTGCCAGATCAAGGATGTGGCCGAACGTGACGCTCACAGCCTTGCCGTGATCCTCGACCGGGCGATGGCGGGATGAGCGATGCGATTACCGAACTGGTCCAGAACTTCGATCTGGTGCAGACAATTCTGCTGGTTTTGATTTTCCTCTTTGCGGCCATCGTGAAAGGCTTTCTTGGCATCGGCCTGCCTGCCGCCTCAATGGCCTTTCTCACACTGATCATGCCGCCCGCGGAGGCGATCCCCTTGCTGTGGCTGCCGATCCTGGCGACCAACGTGCTGCAGTTCGCGCACACGCCGAACAAACGGGAGATCGCAGGGGAATACTGGCTGTTTGCCGTCGCCATCATGATCTGCATCTTTGGGACCTCGATGTTCATCGCCGACTATCCCACCGCCTTGCTGACGGTGGCGATTGGTGTGGCGATGGTGTTGTTCTCACTCAATATTCTGTTGGGCATCAAGCTGAGTATTGGGCCGGGGCGCGGATGGCATCTGGGGTTTGGCGCCCTGTCGGGCGTATTGGGCGGCATCAGTTCGATCTGGTCGCCCACGGTGGCCATGTATCTGGTCGCGCGTGAGGTGCCGAAAGAGAAGTTCATCGGGGCCACCGGGTTCTTGTTTCTGGCAGGCGTCTTACCTTTGGGCGCGGGGCAGATCGTGGCCGGGATTCTGACGTGGCCGGTTCTTTTGAAATCAACTTTGGCCTTGTGCGTCGTTCTTGTAGGGTTCCGGATCGGCGAGTTGCTGCGCGACCGAGTCAGTCAGGCCTTTTTCCGCAAGGCGGTGCTGATTGCTTTCCTTTTGATGGGGCTGCGGTTGATCGCGATCGGGCTTTTCTGAAGGCGTTCTCCTACGAGGAAAACGGATTGGAATTCTGCGAGAATTCCACGGCACAAGATGCAATCGTTTCGCTTTCCTCGCAGGAAAGCATCCAGGAATTCTCGCAGAATTCCTATGTCGCGCCGTGTAGCAAAGCGTTTAGGTATAGGCGCTGAATCTTGCCTGATGGCCCCTTGGGCAGTTCATCCATGATGTGTACGCAATCAGGGGCTTTGAACGCACCCACACGGGCCTTACAAAGCGCGCGCAACTCTTCCGCCGTCGCGCTTGAGCTCTCACTTAATCGCACCGCTGCCTCCACCCGCTCGCCATATTGCGTACAGGGCCGCGCAAAGGCTGCGGCTTCGACCACGTCAGGGTGCTCATAGAGCGCCTCGTCAATCTCGCGCGGGGCGATGTTTTCACCACCCTTGATGATCAGCTCTTTCAGGCGCCCGGTGACAAAGACATAGCCCTCCTCGTCCATCCGCCCCAGATCGCCCGTACGCAGCCAGTCACCGTGAAAAGTGCCCGCCGTGGCCTCCGGGTTCTTGAGGTATTCTTTCATCACGTTGGGCCCGCTGATCTGGATTTCACCCTCGGTTCCACACGCACACTCGGTGCCACTGTCATCCGCGATCCGCGCGTCATTGCTGATGGCCTTGCCTGCTGAACCAATCCTGTGCAGCGCAGGATCCAGCGGGTTCACAAGGCACTGTGCAGCGGTTTCCGTGAGACCCAGTGATTCCACAATCGCCAGCCCGAACCGGTCCTGAAACGCGCGTTGGGTTTCAATCGCCAGGGCAGAGGACGCCGAGCGGGCAAACCGCAGTTGTTCTTTCAACGCAATGCTGGGTTCGGCAGCCCCATGCAACAGATGGCTGATGATCGTCGGCACGACAGAAAACCAGGTGATCCCGCCCGCCTCTGCCTGTTCCCAGAACCGACTGGCGGAAAAACGCGAAACCATAGCCAGCGACCCGCCCGACACCAGCGCCCCAATGACCGATACGCAAAGCCCATTGATGTGGTAGAAGGGCAAGACCCCCATGCCGCGGTCTTGTGGGGTCAATTCATGTGCCACACTGACCGTCCAGCCGCCCGCCAGCAGGCTGGCTTGCGTGTGCACAACGCCCTTTGGGCGGCCCGTGGTGCCGGAGGTATACATGAGCAGCGCGTCATCCGATGCCTCAACTGCGTGCAACGGCGCGGTCTGACCCGTGGCGGCGAAGAGTGACAGGGCGTCAGGCCGAACCTGATGGAACGCGTCAAGTTGCGCATCATGCACAAACGCCACCCGCGCCTCGGAGTGTTCCATTGCGTAACCAAGCGCATCAGGGCCTGCTGCGAGGTTCAGCATCGTGACCCGAAACCCGCCATAGAGCACGGCGAAGAGCGCCTTGATCCCCTCCAGCCCGTTGGGGTGCATCACTGCGACGCTTTCGCCCTTGGCGATGCCTTGGGCGGTTAGATCAGCGGCGACTGAGGCTGCATGAGCGCGCAGGTCTTCCCAGGTCAACGCCTCGCCTGTTTCGGGGAAGACAAACCCGACGCCGCCCGCATCAGCACGTGCGTCAAGCCAATCACGCAGCGATCCAGCAGGTGGGCTTGCGGGATCGAACCTCATTTGCCAGCCGCGTCCCAATACTCTGCAAAAATATCCTCAACAGCCGGTTCACGCGCAGGGATTTCGCGGATGATCTTTGTGGATTGCAAGAAGTGGCGGTAGTTCACGTTGTCGTTCACAGAATTGCCGCCCCAGGTGCCGCAGCCCATGGACAGGGAAAACGGCATGCCATTGGTGAAGGAGCCGCCTGTAGCAAAGGTATGGGCCTGATTGACGATCACACGGCTGGTGGGGATGGCGAGCGCCAGCTCATGCGCGCGGGCATCTTCGGCCGTATGCAGGCCCACGGAATGCCCCGCGCCTTGAAACTTCTGAATAGCGAGCGTCACCTCAACCGCAGCTTCAAAGTCCGCAGCGCGATAGAGCGCCAGAACACGGCTCAGCTTTTCGCCTGACAGTGGGTGATCGGGGCCAATGCCTGCGGTCGGCACGGCAATGTAGTCTGTGCCCGCTGGTACATCCAATTCCAGCGCCGCAATCATCTTGTCCGCGTCCTGCGCGATGACGGAACGGTTCAAATGACCATCGGGCCAGAGCTTGGCAACGATCCCGGCCTCGTCCTCGACCAGTGCGCCCCCTGCCCGCGCCATGGCGTCGACAAAGGCATCATAGACCGCGTCGACGACCACAACCGCGTTCTCTGAACTGCAGGAGGTCGCGTTGTCAAAACACTTGGAGGCGCGGATTTTCTCAGCCGCTGCATCCAGGTCAGCGGTTTCATCCACGATCACCGTCACATTGCCCGCGCCAACTGCCACCGCAGGCGTGCCTGCCGTCTGCGCGCGGTGCACGTTGTTCTGGCTGCCGGTGGCCACGATCATGTCGCAGGCTTCCATCAGTGCTTGGGTTTTCTCCTTGGAGCCCGGTGCGGGGATCATCTGGACCAGATCAGGGTCCTCTCCGATCTTGGCAAATTCGGCATGGATGTACCCAATCAAAGTCTCTGCACTGGCCACGCCCTTGGGCGATGGTGCCACGACAATCGCATTGCCGCATTTCAACGCGTTGATGATGTTGTTCGCAGGTGTCGCCGCCGGGTTGGTTGAGGGTACGATGGCACCGACCACACCCTTAGCACGGGCGATCTCTGTGATGCCGGTGGCCGGGTCATCGGACATGATCCCGAAGGTCACCGCCTCCTTGATGTCACGCATCAGGCCCAGCGTTTTGCGATGGTTCTTGGTGATCTTATCCGGGACATTGCCAAGGCCGGTTGTCTTGACTGCCAGTTCCGCCAATTCGCGGTTACGCGACGGCTCCATAATCGCCCAGGCTGCCGCTTGGGCGGCGCGGTCATAGCGGTCTTGCGACCCTTCAGCCTCAAACCGCTGTTGCGCAACGCGCGCGCGCGCCACGATGTCGGCAATGCTGTTCTCACTCATTCCCGCGTCCTCCTGAAGGTTTGACTGCCACTTAGGCGCTTTGCTGCTTGGTTGCAAAGGCACGGTAGATGCTGGAGCCCAGCGTCAAGAAACCGGCGATGATCAAAATCGTGCAAATCGGACGAGAGAAGTATGTCCCGAGATCGTAGTGCACCATCTGCATGCCCTGCGCGAAGTTCTGTTCGCCAATCTTGCCAAGGATCAGACCCAGCACGATGCCCGGGATCGAAAAGCCGGAGCGGCGCAGCAGATACCCCATGATACCCGCAAGGAACATCACCATCACATCCAGCACCAGACCGCGGCTGATGTAGGCTCCAGTGGTGGCCAGCATCAAGATCAGCGGGGCCAGAAACTGGAAGGGGATTTTCAGCAGGTTGAGGATCGTCTTGGTCTCCACCAGACCGATGATCAGGATCGACAGGTTGGCATAGAACATCGCCGCAAAGACGATCCAGATCAGATCGGGCGAGAGCATGAAGACAAGTGGTCCGGGCTGCAGGTCATGCATCTGGAACACCGCAACCATCATCGCCGTCAACGCCCCGCCCGGCAGGCCAAGCGCCAGAAGCGGGATCATCGCGGCACCTGTGGCCGCGTTATTTGCCGTCTCGGCAGAGATCACGCCTTCCAGCTTGCCCTTGCCGAACTCCTCCCGGTTCTTGGACCAACGCACGGCCTCGCCATAACTCATGAAAGCAGCAAGCGTCGCACCGATCCCCGGCAGGATGCCGCAGAAGAAACCCACGATAATCGACCGTATCACCGCCAGCTTGTGCATCCACAGTTCCAGAAACGACGGGAACACCATCGAGACCTTGGGCGCCTTGTACTTGCCGCTGGCCTTCTTTTCCGCCTGCACGAAGATCTCGGAGACGGCAAAGAAACCGAGGATGGCCGGGACAAAGGCGATGCCTGCCGCCAGATCGACCATGCCAAAGTTGTAGCGGTTGATACCGCCCACCGGGTCTTGGCCGATGGTGGCGATCAGCAGGCCGATCAGCACAGACATCCAGCCCTTCCAGATCGTGCGCGCGCCCACAGAGGACGCCACCGCAAGGCCAAAGAACACCAGTGCAAAGATCTCAGGTGGTCCGATGTTGCGGATCGCCCAATTCGCCAGTGGCTCGGTTGCTGCCATCATGACAAGGGCCGAGGCAATGCCGCCGATGGCGGAACACAGCACGGCAGCCCCTACGGCTTTGCCGGATTCGCCCTTCTGGGTCATGGGATAGCCGTCAAAGGCGGTTGGCGCGTTTTCGGCAGAGCCGGGGATGTTGAACAGGATCGCGGTGATCGCACCGCCATATGTCCCGGTGCAGTAAATTACAGCAAAGAGCATCACGCCTTGAGCCGGTTCCAACCCAGCCGTGAAGGGCAGCAGGATGGCCGCTAGGGTCAGCATGCTGACCCCCGGGATCGCACCAAACAACATGCCGCCGATCACCCCAAAGACAAAGATGCCGATGGTGAACGGATCACCAAAGAGGGCAGCGGAGCCAGCAAGGAAATTCTCTATCATGGTCTGCTCACAGCCCCTGCAGTTTCGCGTTCATGGTCAGGATCCATGCACTGAAGTCGTAAAACGGCGATGTGTTGCCCTGTGGCAGGGGGGCGTTGAGGATCACCAGGAACAGCCCGATGAACACAACGTAGATCACCGCAGTCATGATCAGGATCGCTTTCCAGCGCCGCTCCCCAAAGAGCCAGATGATCGCGATGATAAAGAAAGGCGCGGCAAAGTAGATGCCAACGGGCTTCAAGAGCCAAGCAAAGATGAACGGGGTCAGCAGAACCGCAACCATGCGGGACAGCGATCCTGGCTCGCTGAAGTCAGGCGCATCTTCGTCGCTTTGGCCAATGGTGCCTTGGGCGGCAGAGCCATGTTTGTACTGGAACCAGATGTTGCCAATCGTCGCGATCAGCAACAGCCCGATCACAACGCGCGGCCAGGCGGTCGCGCCAAAGCGGTAGATTTCAATCGGCTGATTGAACTCGAACGACAGCCCGTAGAACAGGGCCACGATCAGCAGGAAAACCGCCGCTTCAATCAGGTGATTTCGCTTCAGACGTCCCATGGGTCGCGCCTCCGGGCTGGCAGGTAGACAAGCAGATGCGCGAGACCCGAAGGCCCCGCGCATCCATTGCTCAAGTCAGATCACTTAACGTCCAGACCCATGGCCTTGTAGACCTCACGGTACTGTTCGATCGACTTGGTGATCAGCTCCTTGGAGCCCTCAGTGTCACGATAGCTGTCGATGACGGTCATGAACTTGCTCTCGTTGAACGCCTGATAGCTGTCCTCGCAATAGCCACGCTGGAACGCCCACTGCAGCCATTCCACACGGTCAGCCGGAGCATCGGCGTGCACATAGAAGCCACGGAAACGCAGCAGCGGATCAAAGTCCATGCCGGCCTCGCGATGCGTCGGCGTATCGGCAAAGGCGTCGGGGCGTTCGTCAAAGATCGTCAGGATCGGCTTGAACTGGCCTGCGTCCAGGAAGTTGCGCACGTCGCCGGGCTGTTCAAACAGTGCGTCCACCTGACCGCCCAGCAGGGCACCATAACGCGGCGCACCCTTGTCGAAGGAAATCTGCTGGATCGACATGCCTGTCGCGTCGGTGATGAACTTCATCGTCACCCGCTCCATGGAGCCTTCCTTGGACACGTTCGCGATGGTGGCCTTGCCGTCCTGCGCCTTGACCCATTCCACAAACGATGCCCAATCGGTGAAGCGTGTTTCATTGGAGCGGATGTAGATCTGGCTGAAAGTGACCTGGCTGGTGACCAGCGGAATGAGGTCCTCAGCCGGGTTCGTAACAGAGCTGTCGAGCGCATGCGCCGAGGATGCATCGTCGATGTGCTCCAGCACGTTGTAGCCGTCAGCCGGGGCGGCCATATAGGCGGTCATGCCGACAGTGCCGGAACCACCTGGCTTGTGGTCACGGTTGATCGGGATACCCGTAAGCTCGGTCACGGCTTCGGCCATCGCTGCGGCCACCTGACCGGAGCCACCTGCGGGCCCGTAAGGCACGATCATGGTCAACGCGCGCTCGGGAAACCCGCCGGGCTTGTCCATGGATGCCTCACCGCGTTTGCACTCAAATGCAAAGGCCGTGCTGCCGGCCATCACCGTCGCGGCGAAGGCAAGGGTTCCAATAAATTTGTTCATTTTCGTCCTCCCTAACGAATGCTGCCAATTGAATTTTTCTCGTGCAGCTTGTTCCAGGTGCCGCGACCCAGAGCAGATCAGGGTTACGTGGCGTCCGTACCGCAAATTGGTATTGTAACGTATTTGATCTGTCTAGGTTTTTGATCCCCACATCACTTGCCGCGAAGCGCGCAGTTCGCAGCAGCACAGGCTTTAGCGAAAAGATGCCTGGCCCGTTTCATAACAGGATGACGGGCTTCAGCGCCTGCGCAGCATTCGAAGCGGCACGCGGTGGCTTACCTCTTTGCGAGCCATTCGACGACCTTTCGAACTTCCCGCCTTGAGGCACCGAACGCGCGGGTTTCCAGGAAATAGGCTTGCGTGGGCGCAATTTCCTCTTCAAACAAGCGCACAACCCGGCCTTCCGCCAGGTCTTGGTCAATAAGGGGCAGCCATCCGACCACTACCCCTTGCCCCTCGGCAGCGCCGTGCAAAAGCGCGTTGGCGTCTTCGAAAATTGGGCCCCGTAACGCGGTGGTTACAGGCACGTTCATAGCGGCAAACCAATCCAACCACCCCCAGTGATTTGGCTGATGCATCAGCGGCAAGTCGATCAGGTCACCTGGCTCGTTAACGGGACCGTAGTCTGCCACAAAGTCACCTGAAACAATGGCGACGGGGCTCAGTTCCAGCAGCTTGACGGCTTTGTCCCGCTGCTCTCCCAGACGGTCCCTGCGGATCACAATGTCGACATTGTCGTAAGCCAACTCGCCCGGCTGAAATGACAGAAGAACCTCTAGTTCGATATCAGGGTGTTCGGTCCAAAAATCGCTCATTCGCGGCATCAGCCACCGCGCAGTGAAAATGGGCCCCGCGACCAGACGCACCATCTTGCGGGCGCGTTGGTTCAGCGCGCGAACGGCTTCCTCCAAAATGCCGAAAGCCTGTTCGGTTGCCTTTGCCAGCCTGCGTCCGTCCTCCGTCAAAGTGACGGCGCGACCGACACGATCGATAACCTTGGCATCCGGCTGATCCTACGGTCCGCGGATGTTATGGCTGATCGCCGTAGGTATGACAGATAGATGCTCTGCCGCAGCTCGGAAACTGCCACGGCGCGCGGCAGCGTCAAATGCGCGAAGGGCTGGAAGAGACGGTGTCGTGTAATTCAAATAGATGAGTTGGACCAATTAATCGGTGAAATTTCCGCCTATATAAAATTGCAGTAACTATTCAGGTTGTCTCTGGGGCGTTTCAGACGCTTGATTTTGTCAGGTCGGTTCGAGTTTCTGGATGAGTTGATCGGCGGTTTTCTGGAGTGTTTCGATTATTGACCAGCCCTGTTTGCGTGCCGTTTCGATCACGGTTCTGAGGGTGCAGAAGTTTTCCGCGCCGGTCAGTGTGCGGAAGCATCCCGAGACCTTGATACGGACCTTGCCCATTCTCAGATCCCTCTCGGCCTCGTTATTTGTGAAGGGAACCTGCAAGTCGGTAAGGAAGCGCAGGACATCGGCCTTGCGGTCACGCAATCGCAGCACGAGATTGTGTCCGGTTCGCCGTTTTGGTCGTCCTCGGGGGGATTTGCCGGGCAGTGCGGGTTTCAGCGGTGGCTGGTTTTCATGTAACGACAGCCCCTGCGCGATGCAGGTGTCGTAGCGCTCATCGATGGCCTTGACCACATGCGCCGCGACATGATCCCGACCGTTTGCCCGGGCGCTGGCGGCCGCCCTTTTCGCGTCCAGCAGGATAGTCTGCATCATCGCAGCCCATGCTTCCTTTTCGATATCGACGAGCGCCTGCAACTCGCGCATGTGATGGGCATTGCAAAGGCCGTGCACGACCTCCTCCATCCTGGCGTAGGATGCCCAGTTGTCATGCACCGCAATCCCCGATACGCCGGACAGCAGATCGCCTCTGCCCGCCCCCATCCGGAAATGGCTCAGGGTCAATGAGCAGATGACATGCTGCCACCGGTTTCGGCCTTCAACCCGCAGACCTGTTTCATCCAGATGTTTCACCGCCACCTGCACACCGCACAAGGCGTCACGTACAGCGTCTGCAAAAGACAGCATGCCCTCCGCCACCTTCGCAATCAGCCGCGCCAGTGTGGCGGCGGAAATGCGCACGCCGAACAGGTCACGAAAGACCTGCGACAGACGGTCATCGGGAATGCAATGGTACGTCTGAAGATAGCTCGCCATGGCCGCAATATGATTGCCGTACTGAACCGGTGCCCTGACCCCTTCCGGGAACGTGCCGCGCACGTGCTTTCCGCAGTTCGGGCATGTGCACTTATGAGCCCGGTGCTCAGTGATCGTGAGGGGTGGCGGCGGCGGCAGGTCGAACACCTGCCGGGCTGCAAACCCCTGCGAGGGGCATTGCGTCAGATCATGATCGCAGTCGGGACAGGCTTGTGGATGATGGTCGACAACCTCGTCGGGGGTGTCCGTCTGCTCCAGGGTCGTGCCCTTGTGCCCCGGCTGACCGCCGGGCTTGCGATCCAGTTGCCCGCGCTGATCCTTCCTGCCCTTCGCCGTCGGCTTCGCAGGGCTGTCACTCGACGGAGGCTTGCTGCTGTTCCGGCTGTTCAACGCAAGGCGACGCTCAAGCCCCTCAATCCGCTGCTCAAGCACAACGATCATCTCTGCCTGTCGCCGGTTCTCCTCGACAAGATACGCAATCGTCTCACGCTGCGTTTCGATCAATTCAATCAGTTGGGACTTCGAGAGTTCAGCAAGTCCGCTGGTATGGGTGGGTTCGCCAGACATGCCCTGATCGACTCATGAAATCCTCAATCAGAAAACCGGAATGTGCTCCCCCGAGTCGATTTGACGCAGCCGAAAAACGCCACCGACAACCTGGGCAGTTACAAATTGCAGTAACTGGTCAGGTTATCGCTAGCGCTTGTCCAAGCAGGGGAATCGATTGAACGCTAGTTGCGCAGCAATTGCTCCATATATGCGTCGTCCCATGCGGCTGAGCGTCGTTCCTGCGGCATGCTCATTTTGCCAGGTCCCTGCCGCAGCAGGTTTATTGCAGCGTGGTTGATCGCGGCAAAATTGGCTGCTGCATTCCCGGTTCTGATGCGGCAATCGTCCTGCCGGAAGGTGACATCCAGAACCCAGTGCAAACAGTTTTCCACCTGCCAGTGATTTCGGATGTGCGCGGCCATCTTTTCCGCATCGGCGGTCATTGATGAGATGTAGAACTGGCGTATTCTTTTCACCTTGCCTCTGATTTCCCGCGTGTACTGGGTCATGATGACGGCCTTCAGGCCCGGCCAGTGATGGCGTTTTTCCAACCATTCGATGTCTGTGCAAACGGTGTAGCGGCGTGTTTCAAGTCGGCCATGATCGGCATCTGTCGTTTCGCTTTTTCGCAGAAACTCGCCACCGATACCCCGGTCCAGATGCTCCTCAAAGAACAGTTTGACGTCTTCGTGCAAGCTGCCCTGATTACCTTTCAGACCAATGACATAATCTGCGTCTTTGTCCATGATTTGTTGACAGATTTTGCGCTGACAGCCCATGGCATCGATCGAGATGATCGCGCCTTCAAGCGCCAGTATCTCCAGCAGTTTGGGAATGGCTGTAATCTCATTGGACTTGTCCGCGACCTTGCGCTGGCCGAGGACCAGTTTCTGCTCGCAAGACCAGGCCGAGATCATGTGGACCGCACCCGTGTTCGACGTGCTGTCGAAGGATCGCCGAAGCGTCTTGCCGTCAACCGCGACAACGCCTTCAAGCATGTCAGGCCAGCTTGCAACCCAATTCGTGAAGCTGTTCTGCAAGGCCTCGGGATCGAGGCGGGAGAACAGAATACCGAGTTGGTCATGGCTAGGCGTGCCATCCTTGAACGGCAAGAAGCGCCGCAGAAAGTCCAACTTCTTTCGACCGTAGAGGGCGACGGAGGTCCATCCATCCGCACCAGAGATCACAGCGCACAAAACAAGCAGGAATATCTCGTTCAGCGGGTAGATCACTTTCGCCGCCTGACGCGGGTCTGGGATGGCCTCAAAATGGGTCAGAAACTCAGGGATCAGGCGGTCTTTGGACGCTTCCGACATGGAAATCCTCCAGATACAGGGTCATTTCATGTCTTTGATTCAGAAAAATGCAGCCTTGTCAGCAATTTATTCAGTCGATTGCCCTGCTTGTCCAAGTGTGGCGAATTGACTCGCCGGGCATCTTTTTGCTTTAGTGATCGTTCATTTTGTGAATCGTTCAGGGCATGTCACCTAAGCCTCCCCATACAGGCAATTCAGCCGACCTTTCAAAGGTGGAATGGATCGAGTTGGTGACCACTCTCCATGCTGAGAACATGGAGTTGCTGGAAGCCAATGCGCTGCTTGTCGATGAGAACCGGCGGCAGACTGAAATCATTGAGACCCAAGCAGATATGATTGCCGCCCTTGAACAGCGCGTTGAGGCTTTTGAGCGCCGCCTTTCACTGCACAGCAAAAACAGCAGCAAACCCCCGTCGAGCGACGGGCTGTCGAAACCGCACGCCAACCGCACGAAAAGCCAAAGAGGAAAATCGGGGCGCAAGCCCGGCGGACAACCGGGGCACAAGGGTACGACGCGATCCCAAGTCGACAATCCGGACGAGATCGTTGATCATCACCCGCAGACCTGCCCGCAGTGTCAGCACGACTTGTCACACTGTTCGTCACAAGGTTTTGTTGCCCGCCAGGTGTTCGACCTGCCACCGCCGCCGCCTCTTATGGTCACTGAACATCGATCCCATAAATGCCTGTGCCCGGGCTGTGGCAAGCTTGCACGCGGCTCTTTCCCGGCAGGGGTTATGGCGCCAGTTCAATACGGTGGTCGCATTGCGGCCGTGGCGGCCTATCTTCAGACTCACCACTGCATTCCCGACGATCGTCTTTCTCAGGTGTTTTTCGACGTGTGCGGTGTGCGGATCGCGACGGCGACCCTATCGCGTCTCATCGCAAAGATGGCGCATAAAATGCGGTCTTTCTCGGATTCTGTACGTGAAGCGTTGTGCGGTCCGAAGGTTGTGGTCAAACATCTGGATGAAACGGGCCTGCGGGTTGGAGGTCGGACCCGGTGGCAACATGTCATCTGTTCGCCGACGATGAGCCATTTCCGAATGGGAAGCGGTAGAGGCGATTTGTTGTCCGGCGTGTCGGGTATTGTGGTGCACGACAACTGGGCATCCTACGGCAGAATGGAAGGTGTCGAGCACGTCCTGTGCAATGCCCATCACCTGCGTGAGTTGCAAGCACTGGTCGACATTGAAAAAGAAGACTGGGCATTGGCAATGAAGAACATCCTGCTGGATGCCAGGAAAGCGACCGAAATCGCCCGTGAAAACGGGTTAGACAACGTCTCGGCGACTGTGATCGCAGCCATCAACGAACGTTACGACGCCTGCATCACAAAGGCCATTTTGTTCCATGAAGGCCAGCCCCCTCTGAGCCCGACCCCGATCGGCAAAACCAGACGCGGGCGACCCAAACGACGGACCGGCCACAATCTCGCGCTGCGATTGTGCGACCGCAAGGCCGATGTGCTGCGTTTCCTCAACGACCTGCGTGTTCCCTTCACCAACAATGAGGCCGAGCAGGCTTTGCGGATGGGTAAGGTCCGCATGAAAGTCTCAGGAGGCTTCCGCACCATGGCCGGAGCAGACAATTTCTGCATACTGAGAAGCGTAATCGAAACGGCACGCAAACAAGGCTGGTCGATACTCGCAACGTTGACTACAATGTCTACTGATCAAATTACACTCAAACTCAAACCAGCATGAGCCATGGAGTATCCCCCGTTCCATGTTGATGGGCAACAGAGAGTTTAATCTTCAACGCTTCGCGCGACCGTTTCCAGTATAGAATTTGTTCGGTTTTGCAGTGCCTCCGCGGTCGCAGAGAGACCCTGCAAACGTGAAGAACATGACGTTGAAAGCTCTTGAAATTCCAATTCCAACATCGAAAGCGACGATGCAAGAAGCGCCGCCGCGTCCGATGCATTGCCGATCATTTCTATCGAACTGCCTTCGCTTTCGGCCAATAATCCCACTGCGGCGGATATACCAAGGAAATTTGCACGGTCGACTTGTTTTGGGAAAGTAAGCGTTTGCCCTGGTTGAATATCTTCAGGGCCGTTAATCGGCCACATGTCAATTGCAGCTAGAAAACCACCCATTAGCCCCGAAAACCTATTCACGGTTTTGCCTTCCGGCGTTCCGCCACAGGTGACGATGGCGTTGGACAACTGGTCTTGGGCTAGACGAATATCGTCGTTAGCTACGTCAGAATTCGTGATGGAGGCGGTAAAGACAAGCCCAACGGCTTCAAGGACATCGGTAAATCGATACCACCCGCGCAATGAACCTGCGTTGCTTGCTGTTACGACAATCTCGCCAGTGCTTGCCAAATTCGCGAACGTCTCAGCAGAGATGTAGGGGCACGGGTCGTCCTCAAAACACACCCGTATAACTTCACCCTCACCAAATGTTGCAGCGCTGATCTCATTAACCGTGTCTGGAATAATGACGAACGGCGCTATAAAATCCTCGTTCAAAGTCTGAACAGCCCGACGGACATCCTCTACCGATTTTCCAATTTGATCAACGGAAGTCAGGCTTTCTTGCAGAAATTGCGCTGTTTGAACCTCGGACTGCCTGCTCAAAAGTATGTTCTGTTCTTCAATCCGGCGGGTCTGCACATACATCATACCAGCTTGGGTTAAAAGAACGATTTCCCCGAATAACACCAGCAGAATAGAGAGCGTAAAGAAAAGCGTGATAGCGCTGACAGTCCGTGGAACAGCGGTGCGTGCCTGCCCGATAATTTCATGTACTTCCGCACGGGTGATTGGAGCAGTCGGATCGCCCACGATAAAGCGGTTGACAATGTTTATCACATCGCCGGTGGCTTCTTCGGCCCGGCGAACCTGCAACGCCAACGCCCAACGAACAAAAATGAAAGCCGCAATTGCTGCAGCGGCGGAAAGGCCCGCCAGTAGCAAAGTCCACGACAGTATTTCCAGACGCTCATAAAGCTCGTAGCCGAGCCATATATAGACGACGACAGCAAAACCAGTCGACAATCCATAAAGCAATGCATTGCGCAAATCGGGTCGCGGCATAATTAACCTCATTTACATTTTGCCCTACTAGGGAAAGCGCAAAGTCAAATGTGCTATCAATGGCCCTAAGATGTAGCGCGTTCTTGCCATATCCCATCGAAAAGCAGAGTTTAGCATTTTGCAGTCCATCATCAACCAGCGCGGCAACACCCAGCACCTATGGTAAGCCGCCAAATTGGTTCGCCGCAAGTCATTCAACTGCACCTGCGCAAATAATAACCTGACCAGTCACAAATTGCATTCCTTTCGTGAGACTGAATATCAGACAAACTGAACTCATGTTTCGATGCCCCAGAGCTCCCGACGATGCCGACTCAAAGACCGATTGGCTCAGGCCGCACAACCTGAGACCAACCCGCCGATTTGGCCGGGCGTTCACGCAGGTCGGTTCAAACCTCTGGCTGCGGCAGAAGTCGCCCGTGTCGAAACTGCCGCCTTCACACTGCTCGAAACGTTGGGGCTGAGCCAGGCATACCCGTCCATGGTTGCGTAAGAAACAGACGCTGGCGGGAGGATGACGGAGGATGGCCGCCTGCTCTTTCCGCCCGATCTGGTGCAGTGGGCCATCGAGGATGCGACACGAGGGTTCACCTTGTGTGGCCAGAACCAGGCCCAAGACCTTAAGATCGAAGCGGCGCGCGTCCACATGTCCACAGGTGGTGCCGCACCTAGTGTCTTCGATCTGGACACTCATGAATATCGCGACTCCACGCTACAGGATCTCTACGACGCCGCGCGCATCGTTGATCAGATGAACCATATCCATAACTTCAACCGGTCTGTCGTTGCCCGCGATATCGATGACAATGCAACCATGGATCTAAATACGGCATACGCTTGTTTGGCGGGTACATCGAAGCATGTGTATATCTCGATTACCGAACCCCAAAATATCGCCGCGATTGCTGAACTTTGTTATGACGTTGCAGGTGGCAAAGATGCATTTCGCACGCGGCCTTTCCTCACCGTCATGGTCCGCCACATCGTACCCCCCCCCATGCGATTTGCCGAAGATGCCTGCGACGTCCTCGAACGCGCGATTGAAGCGGGCTTTACCGTACAGCTGGTCAGCGCCGGTCAGGCCGGTGCCACCAGCGCCGCAACCATTGCAGGATCGCTGGTTCAGGCCGTGCCAGAAACACTGGCTGGGCTCGTCTTGGCCCGGCTCGTCGACCCAGAGGTCAAGGCGATCTTCGCCCCCAAGCCTCTGGTTGCCGATCTGCGCACCGGTTCCATGAGTGGTGGCGGTGGAGAACAAGCCATTCTGATGGCAGGTGCCGCGCAGATGGGTCGCCACTGGGACTTGCCGACAAGCTCAATCGCCGGGATAACGGACGCCAAACGGTTGGACGCGCAATATGGCGCAGAAAAATCGCTGGCCGTGACGATGGCAGCCCACGCCGGGTCAAACATCGTCACGCAGGCAGCGGGTATGATGTCGAGCCTTCTGGGAGTGAGCCACGCTGCTTATGTCAGCGACAATGATCTCTTGGGCAACATCCTGCGCACCATTCGGGGCATTGAGGTCATGCCAGAGAACATCGCCGCCGACGTCATCGCGGAGGTCTGTCGGGGTGAGGGTCATTATCTGGGGGAACAGCACACAATCAACCAGATGAAGTCGGACTATTTCTATCCAGAGGTTGGCGACCGCCGCACACCACGTGAATGGCAAGAAGATGGGGCGCGGCGGGTCGGCGACGTTGCCCGCGAACGCGCGCGTGACATACTGAATTCTCACTTCCACAGCCATATCCTAGATGCACTGGATCGCGCCCTTCGCACCAAATTCGACATTCGCCTGTCCCGTGCGCAAATTGGACGGCCCGAATGGCAAACGCAGGCCAAACACGCCGCGCCCGTGCCATCCTTCCCGGTGGGGTCAGTCACGAGCTACGCTACCGCGATCCACATGCAGTCTTCATCGACCGGGCCAAGGGCGCCGAGAAGTGGGACATTGAAGGGCGTCGCTACATCGATTCTAAAATGGGCAGCGCCAGCCAGTTGTTGGGGCATTGCCATCCCCTGATCGTAGAAGCGGTGCAAGAACAGGCAGCGCGTTCGGTCTTTTCGGCTGATTGTCCCGGGGCAGAGACTGAATGGGCCGAATGGGTCAACCGGCTCTACCCCTGCGCTGAGCGCGCGCGCTTCACCGCCTCCGGCAGCGAGGCGACGATGCTGGCCCTTCGGCTGGGGCGGGCGCATTCCGGTACAGATCACATCCTACGCGTCGATGGCCACTATCGCGGCTGGCACGACCACGTCCTGAAAGGCACCAAACCGGGCCAAAACGCGCCCCCGTCACTTGGCATTCCAGAGGCGATCAACAACCTGATCCATGTCTGCTCTGCAACGCCAGACGCGATGGAAACCGGCTCGCAAGACAGCCGGATTGGCACCGTGATCATCGAAGCCTCCGGCGCAAACTACGGCTCTGTGCATCTGAAAACCGAGACCTTGCGCGCGCTGCATGATGTCGCCCGTGCAGCAGGGGTGGTGCCCATCTTTGATGAAATCATTGCAGGCATTCGCTGGTCACCCGGCGGACGGCAGGCGCGGGACGGCATTGTCCCGGACCTCACAACACTGGCGAAAATCGTCACCGGTGGCCTGCCTGGCGGTGCCGTTTGCGGGCGCGCTGAGAACGTGGAGCTGATGAACAACCTGACCGAGCGCGATGGCATTGCACCCGCCGTCAGCCACAAGGGGACTTTTGACGCCTCACCTCTGGTCACTGCCGCGGCTTGTGCTGCGATTCCCCCGCTGGCAACGGGAGAGGCGCAGGCCAACAGAATGGCCACCCGGATGCGGGATGGCATGAATGTTGTCCTGGCTGATCTGGGCGTGGGTGGGTGCGTTTACGGAGAAAACTCAATCTTCCACGTGTTCTCTGGACAGACAGATATTGATGGCCTTTCCCCAGCAGAAATTCGTGGGATGCCGAATGCAATGGTGAAAGCCTACCGAGATGGCATGCTGGAGTAGGGGGCCAACATGATGGCCTATACCTCTGGCCTCACGTCAGCGGCGCATGCACCCGAACTTGTGGATGAGGCCCTCGACGCATTTAGAGCCACGCTGGGCGACATGATCCGCAAGGCGGCACTGCCATGAGCTTGCCGACCCACGCGAAAACGGTGGTCATCGGCGGGGGGGTCATCGGCTGCTCCATTGCCTATCACCTGGCCCGCGCAGGGCGCAAAGACGTTGTCGTTCTGGAACGCTCCAAACTGACATCCGGCACAACTTGGCACGCCGCCGGTCTGGTCCGTCGCCTGCGCCCCTCCCCGATTTGAAAACGTTGGGCTTTGCCCCAATGGAGATTGGGTTGGACCGTGGGTGGGTTGGGCGGCTCAGCTATACGGGCGTAGAAAGCTACGAACTCTATGTCCCCGCCGACATGGCGATGGCGGCGCATGAAGCGCTCGTTGCAGCAGGGGCAACCCATGCCGGGCTTTTTGCGACCGGCAGCTTGCGCATTGAAAGCGGCTTCTGTGCCTTTGGCCACGAACTGACGCCTGGCACCACACCTGACGAGGCCGGGCTTGGCAGGTTCTGCCCTATGGGCACTGACTTTGTCGGCAAGCAAGCCCTGACAGATCACACGCCAAACCGCCGTATCGTTCCATTGCTCTTTGAAGACGCCGACGCCATCCCGATCCACGACGAGCCAATTTGCTATGGCGGGAAAGTCGTGGGCCAGATCACCTCCGCAGCATGGAGCTACCGTTTCGACCGTTCCGTTGCGCTCGCTATAGTCAATGCGCCGCTCGACCGGTTAGACACTGAAGCGGTCGTTAACGGCGTCGAAGTGGAAATCGCCTGCAAGCGCTTCCCCGCGTGCGCTTCATTTCTACCGGCAAGGGAGGCGTTCTGATGTCGGACACGATCCGAAGCACGCAGGTTGCTATCATTGGTGGCGGCATCATGGGCGTGGCCGCCCAATTCCAACTGGCCGAATACGGCTGGACCAACACGATCCTGTTCGAAAAGGCCGAACTCACCAGCGGCTCCACCTGGCATAAAGCGGGGCAGATCGCCCATGCTGTGGGCAGCCGGGTGATGGGTTGGATCAACAAGACCTCAATCGAAACCTACAAGCGCATTGAGAAAGAGACCGGCCAAAGCATCGGTTGGCACGAAGTGGGGGTCTTCGCATCGCCAACACGGACGACGAGGTCGACTGGATGAAATCGATCATGGGCGTGGGCAAGCTGCTCGATCTGCCGATGGACCTTGTCGGCCCGGATGAGGTCGCCAGGATCAACCCCCTTTACAAGGTCGATGACGTGAAGGCCGCTGTGCGCACCTACGAGGACGGCCATATCGACCCCTCAAGTGTGGCCATGGCTTTGGCTGCCGCGACGCGCACGCGCAGCGCAAAGATCGACCGTCACAACCAGGTTCTTGGTGCAATTCGTAAAGGTGATCACTGGTTCCTTCGGGCGGAGAAAGGGGACGTCGCGGCAGACCATGTCGTGATCGCGGCTGGCTCCTACGCCAATCAGGTTGGCGAATGGTTCAGGCTGAATATCCCCTCCGTCTCTTGCCTGCACCACTATCTGGTCACCGACGCGGTGCCGGAGTTCGAGGTCCGCCCGGAACTGCCTGTGATGCGCGACAACGCGTTTGGCGGCTACATCCGGCAAGAGCAAAGATCAGGCTGAACGGCATCTACGAGGGCAGGGGAATCGCTTTTGAAATATTGACTATGCATCACGTCTGATTGGATTCATACGGATTGCGTCATTAGTAAAGGATGCGACCGCGATGGAAGATTTTTCTCATATTTTTGAGGGCGTTGAAGACCCTCGTACGAGCAACGCTACACGGCATGATCTTCATGAGATGCTTATGATCGGCCTGTTGTCGACCATGTGTGGCGGCGAGGGTTGCTGCGACATGGCGCTATTTGGCACGACGAAAGAGCCGTTTTTGCGCACATTCATGACACTGAAGCACGGAATACCGAGCCACGATGCGTTCTCTGACCTGTTCAACGCCCTCGATCCTGGCACGTTTCAGTCAGTGATGCTTCGCCTGACAGAGGGGTTCGCTGACCAGTTGGGCGAGGTGATTGCGGTTGATGGCAAGTCGTTGCGGCGCTCCTTCGACAGGGCGAAGAAGCAGTCGGCGTTACACCTCGTGCAGGCTTTTGCGGCTGAGGCCAGGCTCGTACTCGGGCAGGTCGCTGTTGACGAAAAATCCAACGAGATTACGGCGCTGCCCGCGCTGTTGAACATGCTGTCGTTGAAGGGGCGGATTGTGACGGCGGACGCTATGCACACGCAGCGCACTACAGCCGAGACGGTAACGCAGGCTGGCGGTGATTATGTTCTGGCGCTGAAACGCAATCAGGAGACGCTGCACGAGGATGTGGCACTCTGGCTGGATGATCCTGGAAATGTCGAAAACTGTGAAACTTATCAGAATGTTGACGCAGGACACGGTCGACTGGAGACGCGCAAGGCGTTGATCTCGCATGACGTTGCCTGGCTCGACGAGCGGCATCACTGGCCCGGGCTCAGGGCCATCGGAAAGGTCGTCGCCACCCGCGAAGTCGGCGATAAAACCTCATGCCAAACTCGCTACTTCCTCATCAGCGCGCCGCTCTCTCCCGAGCGTTTCCTGTCCATCACCCGCGCCCATTGGAGTATCGAGAACAGCCTTCACTGGGTGCTCGACGTCTCCATGAACGAGGACGCCGCGCGCAACAGAAAAGACAACGGACCCGAAAATCTCTCTATCCTACGGCGCATCGCTCTCAACCTCGCCCGCTCCGAACCGTCAAAAGGATCAATGCGAGGAAAGCTGAAACGCGCCGGATGGCAGGATACATTCATGCTCGAACTCATCAGAACCGCGACCAAATCTCAAAAGCGATAGCCCTGGGTGTCCATCTTGCCTTCGGTACCGCGAACACGCACTTCACATCGCTTTGGACCACGGTTTGTTATTTGAACAAGGTCACCCCAGATCAGTGACTGCTGGGAAGCAAATGTCTTTCCAGAGTCACTGTCGTATTCCTGGACATCCATCTTAACTTGAAAGTTATAGCTGGATGACCCCGACCTCTTTCTGACATATGCAATTTCGACCAAGTGGCTGGAGTCCACGAATCCGGTTTTGCCTTTTGCAATAACCTTGGTCCAGTCATCGTCATTCAACCCATTTGGAAGCTCAACAGTATCGCCCCATTTTAATTTGGCGAGTTCTGCAGAACTATCTGATTGGGATTTTCTAAGTGGCGTAGAAAATTTGGATCGAAACTTGGCCCTATCTTCGCGCTGAAAATATGAGACCTTGGTCTTTACGGCCTTGTTTTCCTCTGAGTATGCGCGCACCCAACCAGTAGCCATCTTGCGCCTCCAAATTCTGCGTTAA
Organism: uncultured Sulfitobacter sp.; assembly: GCA_963422245.2. Taxonomy (GTDB): domain Bacteria; phylum Pseudomonadota; class Alphaproteobacteria; order Rhodobacterales; family Rhodobacteraceae; genus Sulfitobacter. The sequence continues at coordinate 34,740 of CAXMWW010000025.1, forward strand.
AAAATCTTCGACATCACACTCATCTTAGTCAATTTCCATTTACCACCAAGGGATTTCCCGATCGCGGTTTGAAGGTCATCTGATGGTGCTGGCAAACCCTGGACGTAATGGGTCCCATTATCGTTACCGCACTACGGGCTGCCTTTCGCGAGTTATGCGGGCGTCTCGCTAGAACCTGGAATGAGCTCTGGCATATGCTCGGCAATCAGAGCGCGTGTGAGCTGCTCGCCGCGCGTGCTGAGCTTCTCGATCCACTCCTCCGGCATCGCAGCAAAGTCGGTCGGGTAGCCATGTGCTTCCTCTCGAGAAACGAGGTCCGGCGGCGCGTAGGCGAGACGCGTGTCATCCTGCCCCAGGAACGGCATCAGGAACCCGTTTATCCGACCGGCCGCCTTCAGATCGAACAGGTGCTTTATGCTGGCATTTTGCGCCCGATCGAATATGCAGGCAAAGGTGCTTGTCAGTCGCGCAATGAAGAATTGGCTTGGCGGGTCGAAACGCAGACCATAGCCGGCACGACAGCAAATGATGGTGTCGACGCCAGAGACGTTGAGGCTGATCGACGCGTCTCGGTCGGGCCAAAGGGGTGCTAGGCCAAGATTGTCGTAAGCCCCTCCGTCGGTGAGCGTCACGTGTTCCTCACGCCGAGATCCGTCGGGTTTGTTAAGCACGAGACGCTCGTCAAGCGCAGGCAACAGCAGTGGATATGCCGCAGAAGCCGTCACTGCATGGGCAAGCGTGGTCTCGGACCCGGCCAGCTCACCAAGGCGCCAGGAGCCCGACTTCTCACGCGAGAAGTAGAAAGCCGCCCCCGTACGCAGGTCTGCGGCATTAATAATCAGTAAGGGGCGCTTCGCTGGCAGGTCGCGAAGTTTCTGACGATGAAAGATGTCTTCATCGAGCACCCGTCGCAGGATCGTGGACCTGCTCGCGAAACGGGGCAGTGGTGCGTGTAGGTTCTCTAGGCTCCAGTTCTTTCTAGCCGCAGGTGGCAGAAGCCTTGCGATTAGACGCGGCCCAGCCGCAACCGCCACCATCGCGAGGTTGATCGCGCCTAATAACAAAGCGCAGTATGCTGCGCGCAGGCCTTCGGTGGTTGTGATCGACTTACACAGGGCCGGACGAACCAGTCCCCGCTCGAGAAGAGCACGGACTTTGCTCTCGAAAGCCGTGAACGGTTCGTCCTTGGCAGCATAAAGTGCACCGATGACGCTTCCACCTTACACGGTGGAGACAACCTTTACATCATCGAGAATTCCGAGGTCGTGCAACGCGCGCAGGCAACCTAGATGAAACGCGATGGCACGGGACCCGCCTCCGGACAGTGATAGGCCAATGACGGGCTTGGTCAATTTTCTGTTTCCGCTGCTGGCGAGCGTGGAGACTTCTCCTGGCGCATGAAGACGACAGAGACTTCATCTTCGCCGGCGATCAGCATCAAGCCAGGCAAGGTGTCCATGTCGAAAATTGAAGCGAGCCAATTGATCTGGGCGAGATCGGTGATACTTGGCATCACTCCGGCATTGGGCGGGTGCGAGTGCCACTCTCCAACATATCTCACCTGCCCCTGCGTTTCCGCCATGACACGGTCAATCACGTCCTGAACACCGCTAGTACGGCGCGTGAAACCGCCCGGCGACGCGACACTGTCAGTGGGTTCCGGACCAACACCTGCAAGGTGAATCCGCTGTGCGGGGATATCAACCACACCTAGCAGGATACCGCCGGTCTCATTCGACAAACGCTCTGCGCGCATACTCGCGACGCGCCTACGCAGGCCGTCATCGAGAGCGATCTGCCAGCCGTCAACTTCGAAACACCGCACTTTCTCCGCTGAAAAGGAGAAGCTGCTCACTGCACCACCTTCTCCAAGCGACCATATGCGGATGACGCCCTCGTCGGCATCGGCAGCCTGCCCAAGTCCCTCCGCGACGAGGCCGCTGAGGGCCATGACGCGCGCTTCCGGGATTTGGTTGGTGATGGCCCTGCAGGCACCGGTGTAAGCGATTGTGCGAACAGGCGTCGCCAAATGCCCGGCGAGACCTTCTTCGCAAATGACATGGCCAAGATACTGCGCTTCCAATTCGCGCAGAGTGATGCTGCGATCCTTTGGTTCTGCGAGGAGTACGGCGGCATTGCCCGCAGGGCTGAAGAAGATGCTGATCCGCCGGGCTTCCGCATGATGATCGGAGAGGTAACGCTCCGCCAGCAGCGAGGCGGACGCGTCAATGATGAGATCTGCGTCTGCAAGCGCGCGGTCGACATCTTCAATCAGGTGCTCATCAGAACCAACTCGGGAGGTGATAGCTGTCGCGACGGAGCTCTCGTCGTCGAGGATACTTGCAACCGCACCGGCTAGGAGATCGGACTTGCGCTGCGTGACGTTTCCCGCGAACGCGATATGACGTGCGAGGTTGTGCGGAAGCAGGACATCATCGTCGATGACAGTCCAGCGGAAACGCCCCTCTCGGGCAAGACAAGGTGCGACATGCGCGCCAATGGCACCGCCGCCGACAATCACCGCCAGGCGTTCATCCTCGACCGTGCGGCCAGCAATCCGTGTGGCCAAAGCACGGTCGAAGGTCGCATGCACTTCGACGGGAAGCACTTCTATTTCGCCGAGCTCTGCCTCGTCGGTCACTCCGGCAACGAGTGCGCTTACATAGCCTGCGGTGCCACCTTGGTCCTTGGTCTCGGTCTTGTGCGCAACACCAAGTGCTACTGCGACATCTCCGACCTTTTTCGCGGTCACGAAGGCCCGCAGATCTGTCCCCTCCTGCGCGCCGTCAGGAGCCTTGATTGGCATCTCGACGATCACAGCAAGGTTCGAGTTTATCCGTGCGGCGTTGGTTCTGGCATCATCCAGCCAAGCGCCGAAGCGTGCGCGAAGGTCAGCGAAAAGGTCGATCCCACGCGCCGAAAGCATGGCAGCCAAGCTACCAAGGTTTCTAGGGGCAAAAGACAATCGAACCATGTGCTCCGGAGGCACTTTGAAGGCGGCTACCGTCAGTGGCAGCGCTTGCACTTCGCGGTTCAGTTGAGCGCGTAGCATCACGCGCATCAGGCTGCCGGTGTCGTCTTCGCCGAAGCGGATACCGAGACGCTCTGTGCGTTTGATCGGGATCACGCTCTTCTGGGGCCGACCCGTCCTGAATGTGAGTTCAACCAGTTCGCCCGCCGGCCCCCGGCGCACTGAGCCGACGGTAGCAACGTCAGCGGCATGCCGATCGACAAACCTCGCGAACGAAACCGCGGGCGGGGACGTTAGGTCGCCAGCGCCTATCACTTCTCCGTACGATGCGGAAAGCCAGGCTTCTATGTCCATTAACCGGCCCGAGGCGATGCTGCGGCCGCCGTGCCGGCCACCATCGGTGCGGCAAGAACGAGTGCAATTCCGAACCCCGTAATCTTGTAGGCGAAGGGTTTTGGGTTGCCTTTCGACGGGTATTCCATGGTGACGATGAACTCGCCATCATGCGCGGCCGTGATCCGGCGATGGTAGGCGGCGGCCTGACGATGCGGTGGCTGGATGTCGTCGTCTGCCTTTGAGCCCTTAGCCGGGATCGGCCAGGACGGCGAGACAATATCGCTCCCCGGTTGGCGCTGGTTCTCGAACAGCCATTTGACTTCAGGATCAGGAACCGTTTCGTTCGTGCCCCTCTCCGGCCCCAGCGACTTGTAGGAACAGTGATGCGGGAGCTTCATCAGGTCCCAGGCCAGCCGGTCCTCGTTGCCGTGTTTGCGGGTCACCTGAACGATCGCCGAAAGGGTCTCGAAGTTGACATCCGAGGCGAGAAGCAAGCGAGTATTTCGGCCGCCTTCAATGAAGGTCGCCTGCATGACGATGGAGTCTTCGTTCCGGTCCACAACGGTGTGTTCGTCCTGGCGCCACCCGAATGGGCAGTGCACGAAAAACTCGACTCGTTCTGGGCCGGTCAGCGAGTAGCCGGGGACGAGATTGCCGGCATCAACGATCAGGTGCTTGCGACTTTCGAAGTCGATACCTTCTTCGTCCATCCAAGCTTTCAAACGTTCCGGCCGCGAGAAGACCCGGATACCTTTGCCTTGGCGAAGGCGGTGGCGGGCCTCTGAGCGAACTAGACGCGCATCGTCCTTTAGACCTTCCTCAAGGATCGCCGCAGCGGGTACCCAGAGTTCTTTGATCTTTGTCCGATCCTTACCTTGGTAACATGCAGCGTGTTCGAGCCAGAAGAATTCGCCAAACCCCTTACAGTGATCAGTATCCGTGTGTGTGATGCACACGGCATCGAAGTAATCCCGCCCAGCCTTTTTGAGATCGCTGCGCAGCGTCTCGGGAAGGTCGCAGCGCAGATCATCGTCATCACCTTCGTCGCGCATTGCAGCGTAGTCGATGAGGATCTTGCGCCCATCCGCAAGATCAAGCCTTGCGGTGTCGGCGTTGCCGAGTGGGAAGAAGTTTACGTGAGCCTGCATGTTCACTGTCCTCATATTTCTTGCCCGAGCAGATTGGGCTCTATTCTAGTTGCGATCGCGAAGCTGCGCCCTAGCCCTTCGGCGGAAAGGGGTCATTGCCGTACGAGTTGGCATCGCGGATCTTTCCGTTTGGGCGGTGAATGACGACCTCGCCTCGTTCGCGTATCGCCGTACCACGCGCGGCAGCTGTCGCTTGTGCCTGAGTTGAATGCGTGGAACCAACCCTTGATGCTCCTTCACGGCGCGCGGCCCAGCCGTTGCCATGGGGAACCACATGAATACGCTTCGACATTTTTTCTTCCATTTTTCTGTTGCCCCTTGAATCGAAAGCGTTGACCCAAGTGTTTGGGCATGATTCAAGTGTTTCACAGACTGGTATAGGTCGGACGCGTGGAGAAGTAAACAGTCTGCGCATCACTAATACCAGTTTGCGAACCACTAAGGAGGGCATATGAACATCAACGAACTCGCCCCACTGGTCCTGAGGCGCCGGGGAAACATGGGCGTCAGGGCCGCTGCAAAAGAGATCGGGATAAGTCCGACAACGCTTACACGGATCGAGAAGGGGCATGTTCCGGACGTCGGCACACTCAACAAACTTAGCGAGTGGTTGGGAGAAGAACCTTCGAAGTTCACGGGTGTGGGCGATCTTCAAATCGCATTCAAGAACAGGAAAGCTGTCCCCCAAGCGAACGCCCTGGCGTTGGCAGAACTCATCACCCAAGCGTCGCGGCAGTTTGAAGAAGAAGTCGAGGCGCGAGGGCACTAGGTGGCGTTCAGGCGAGGGTTCAAGTCGCAGTGCGAGCGACGAGCGGTCGAATTCCGAAGGCAGTTTGGTCTTCGGGACGACGGTGCGCTTTCTGCCGACCGTTTGGCCGAAGAACTCCGTGTGACCGTTTGGTCAAGCGACGGCGTCAACGGCATCTCGCAAAACGCCAGATCTGTATTGAGCGATGAAGCGGACCAATCCTGGTCGGCACTGACAATGCGGATGGGCGCAGATCACCTCGTCGTTTACAAGCCGGTTTCCTCGAACGGGCGTCGAAACAACGTCATCATGCACGAGCTCGCCCATATCATTCTTGGACACGAGTTGGCCAAGGCGTGCATTCTGGAAGACGGCTCGCTTGTCCCCGGCAACTTTGATCAGGACCAGGAAAACGAAGCGGACTGGTTGGCCGGAACATTGCTGCTGCCTCGGCCAGCGCTGATGTCAATCCGACGTCGACGCCTCTCCGACAAAGACGCTTGTGAGGAACATCTTGTGAGCCAAGAAATGCTGAAGTGGCGCTTCCGCATGACCGGCGTGGACTATCAACTTGCACGACGACGAGCCTAATTTCCCGGCCCGCTTTTATGCGATGGTAGCAGAGGATCAGGTCGCGCTGAAACGACTTCGGACGCGCCTCGCGGGATGCTAAACCTGAGAACCTTCGAAGTATGAGGAGAGCCAGTGACCATATGAGGATTGGTGTGTTGGCGTGGGGATCGCTTCAGTGGGATCCGAGAGAACTGAAAATTGCGTCGGCCTTTGCTCCGACCGGCCCAGTACTCCCAATCGAGTTCAGTCGCGTCTCTGGGAAAGAGGGTCCTAGACCCCGGCTTACCCTAGTCATAGACGAGGTCAACGGGGTTGCCTGCAAGACTTCTGTTGCGTTGAGCGGTCACGGTGATCTCGACTGCGCCAGGGAAAACCTGCGGGCACGCGAAGGAATGCTGCACGTCAACGGGGTCGGATATGTCAACGGCTTGAGTGGAGAAACAAGCTTCCGAGCGATGGAACGGCATCCAACATCCGTAGATACGATTCGTGACTGGCTGACGACGACTGACTACGACGCGGTCATTTGGACTGCGCTCGCAAGCAATTTTGTGGAGGCGCGGGGCGAGCCATTCTCAACGGAAGCGGCGGTAGGCTTTTTTGAGCGTCTGTCAGGTGAAAGCCTTGTCGTCGCCCTGGAGTACATTCGCCGTGCGCCCGAGCAGATCTCGACACCTATCCGGGACGAAATCAACAAACGATGGCCGTGAGGCAACCGTCCCTATCGACGAAACATCCGACGCCTCACTGACGCGCTACGAAACGAGACGTGAAAGGTTGCCGTTAACGAGGCGCGAGACTTCCTCCGGTGTCTTTGACAGCACCTTACCTAGAGCCTCGAGAACGGGCCCTACGTCTCCCGGGCTGACAGGCGTCCCGTCGCGCTCGACGAAAGGGCCGTCAGTTTCTGTGAGAAGTGTGTTTTCCGGGATCGCTCGGATGAGAGCCTGACCTTTCGGGTTCGCGAACATGCGTTCGTTCACGGAGAAGAAGCAGCCCAAGTCGACCGCACGGCGCGCCTCGGACACGCTCCCACTGAACCAGTGGAGCACAATCCTGCCCCTCTCAGGAGGGAGGAACTTTTCCACCATGTCCAGGACATGCTTCGCGGCACGGGCACTGTGTACGCTCACGATTTTATCTCCGGCGCGCGCGCACCGCCGCAGTACGCGCTCGAAGATCGTTTTCTGCTGATCGAAGGAGCGATAGTGTCGCGGGCCGGCATCGAGCCCCACCTCGCCGACGTAGCGTGTCTGGGGTAGAAGGTCCTCGAAGATCGATATCTCAGACCCCCTTTCGGAGACAAGCTGGGGGTGCAGCCCGATCGCGACCCGGACGAAAGCGCTGCCGTTGGTGAGTTCGAGGTTTCTGGGAAAGGCACGCGGCGTGGTGGTCACGGCGAGCGTCGCGACCTGCTCAGCGTCGCATCGACGGATCGCCTCCGCCAGGTCGGGGTAGAGGTCGAGATGTACGTGGAAATCGACGCGACGCGGTTTCAAGACACTCACCCCGGCTCGGCGACCACGCCGTCGAGTATATCCGCAACTTCAAACACGCCACGGCGAAAGACGTCAGCGTAGGAGGGTATCTCGGCGGGCACGTCGATCAACGGCCCCGGTTTGTGGACTAGTATCCGCGCCAGCCCGGGATCGGCACGCAGCCGTTCGACCATAAGCTGAAACGAGCGAACATGCTCCCCTTCGGCACGATCACTTCTGAGTGTCTGGGCAGACAGATCTTCAACGGTGTAGGTTGTAGGGTCGTCTGTTCCGAGACCGGCGTGCAACGAGGCCCGTCTGATCATGCACGGCACGCAATACCCGCAGTGGCGAGGGGACAGGCCTTTGTATCGAGCCTTTGCGGGAGAGGAGCATGACATGGACGATCCCACGATCCGACGCAGGTAGGGCAGGTCGGCACAGTCCCGAACCATCTCTCCCTTCGTCTGGTGTCGATAGGGGTTCTCGATGATCACCTCGAGATCGAGGCTGTCAATCAACCGTTGGACGCTTGCCATGAAATGCGGATGAGCCGTCCGCGTGCTAAGCGCTCCGAGGCGGAGCGGATCCAGCGGAACGTTCAGGGCGATGAGCCCGTTCTCCGGTACGCTCACCGTCGTCCGCGTACCGAAAGATGCCGCTGCCAGCGTCGCGAGCGCGTAGAACAGGAACGAGCGGCCACGCTGCGTGTCCTCGACCTGGCCGGTGTCGAGAGCGTTGCGATCGAATCCTAGCCTCACGCGGAGCGACTTGAAGGCGTCGTCGCCGAAATTCGTCTCGAGCCGTTCAAGCAGGTAGGACTGCGCCTTGGCAGTCTCAGCGTCCCAATAGTGGCTGACGAAGAGCGATCGGCCGCCTGAGGCCAACGTGTCGACGGCGGCGATCAGACTGTCGAGGCCGCCCGAGAAGAGCGACACACCTTGCAGTCCGTGCAAGGGCAACTTGTCGGTGTCAGTGGCGAGGGTCTTGTGACTTGCAGGTCGGTGCCTCACGAACAGGCGCCAACGGTCGCCTGTCAAGAAACGCAACATGCGTCCCACGTGCTCGGCGATTTCAAACCACTGATCTCTATCGTGAACCGGGAGGTAGAGATCGATCTCACGCGTCCAGCCGCCCTGCCCGTTGACGGCCCTGGAGATTCGGGTGTCGGCCGCGTTTACTAGTGCCGCGAGCAGGGCCAGATCGATCGCAGCCTCCGGCGTCCGAAGGCCGAGGCCAGAAAGCTGTTCCAAGGCCTGTCCAAGTCCGAAAGCCAGGCGGTCGTCCCCGTCGAGGAAGTCCAACTCGTGGACAGCAGAATCGCCCTGGACGATGGGGATCTTCGCCTTGTCCTTGTCGCCGAGACGGGCGACCAGACTGAACCGTCTCATTCCGCCTCTCCCAAGGTCTGCATCAATTCCAGAGAGGCTGCATAGAGGTCGGTCACGTATTGGTCGATTTGACCTGTGTCCAGAGTGGACAGCGTATCGCCCGCAGCCTGGAAACGGTCCCGGACGCAGCCGACCACGAAGGTGTGCAGCATGCGTTGCGCGCGTTCGACCGCGGCGGTGTCCTCGGCGAGTTTGATCGCGTTTGTGCCGACCTCGTTCAAAATCTTACCCTCGATCGAGCGTGCCACCACGCCGATGAAGACCTCCTGTAGATCGTCCTGGCTCAGCTCGTCGAAGTTGCCGAGGCCTTCGGTGGCCAATGCAGCGATCGTCTCTAGGAGCGCATGACGTGCGAGGGCCTCGTCGATCGTACCGCCAGGCGGACAAAGTGCGTCGGTGAGCGCGACGAAAACCTCTTCGGCGGGCGCTCCGGCGAGGCCTTCAAGGTTGAAACGCCGGAGGGCCTCCGTCGGTCCCGACTGAGATATGGCCGAGGCAAGACCGGCGATCCCACCCGCCACGGCCCGAGAGCTTCCCATCTGCCGAGCGGTGGCGCGTCCCCCCCCGCCGGTGGACACGAACTTTCCTGCCCCTCGTCGGATCCGGTCTCTGCTTCCGGACCGCGTGCCGGACGACATGTCGGCCTTGGCGCCGCGAAAGCTCTGTCCGGGAGCCGGTGGCACGATCGGCGGATATGGAGCCGGAGGCGCCGGGGCTTGAGGGGGTCCGTCCGGTGCCTGTCCATCGTCCGGAGCACCGTCCGTTCCGTCAGGAGGACGCTCCGTGGGAGCGGCCGCTGGTTCAGGTGCCGGTTCACCGACCCAGGAGGGGACCATCGGTCTGCCGCCGCCGAAACTTCCCGAGGTTCCCATCAGCGCCTCCCCCGTTTCCCAAGTGACGCAACTTTTCCGACGGCCTTGGCGGCCGCACTTAGGCTGGAATTGTCGTCACGATTGGACCAGTCGGCCAATAGCGCTCCATAATCTGCCGCGGGCTCTGCCTCGGTAAACGCCCCGCCCCAACCCGTCACCGCCCAGGGCCCGAGTTTCTTCGCCGGCAAATCTTTGAAGAACTTGACCAAAGACGCCTGCAAGAAAGTATGCTCCTGACAGATTGCTGCCAGACCATGGATGCCAGGTGGCTCCTCTCTCAGATCCTCTACGTCGGCCACCTTGGTCCGCAGCGCGTCGAAGAGCTGTTCGGCTTCGACCGAAGTCAGCCGCTTGATCTCGGCCGACACTTGTCTAACCTGAAGCGGCGGCCCCATGAGTTTACCGAGGAGCTCGTCCAATTCTCCCAACTGCGCCTGTGCGGCATAGCCTCCTCGCCGGTCACGGCTGACGAAGACGTAGGGTCTGAGATCGACCTCGGAGAGCGACGGAGAGATCGCGGCCCACCGCTTGGCCCACTCCACATTCGGCCACTCGGGAACATCGGGTATCGAGGCCGGCTTCTTGTCGCCCGTTGCCCGTTTCCCGGCACTCGCTGCGGCGTTGTCCGATTTGGCGGCGGACGCATTCGCTTCCAGCGCGTCGAGTTCTGCAGAATGTCCCGTCTCTGCCGCGCCGCGTGCGAGGGTGTCGAAGACTTCGGGCGCGAACCGCTCGGCCAGCATGATCTTCGCGAGCACGCCGAGGTTCAATTCGTCGGCAAATCCACGCTCCTCGGCGATCGCGAGGCGCATCGCCATCGTGTTGATGAAGCGCTTGATCTGGCGCGGGTTGCCTCGTGAGCCGTCGGTGAGGATCGGAGCGATCCGGTAGGCGATGTCGAGCGCCCGTTCGACGGCGTCCGGAATCGTCCCGAATGCTTTGGTCAGAGTGGGACGGTCCAAGCCAGGGCCGGTCCAGGGTCTCTGCAGAGCCTCCCGGGCGATCGGCACCAAGGTCTCAAACTCTCGTGATGCTTCGCCGCATTCGTTCAGCACCAACAACATCGCCACATAGATGCGCGTTTCAGCGTAGCCGAGCGCCGGAAGTCGGAACGGCACCTGGATGAGCTTCTCGAGGTAGTTGCGGGCGTAGGTGGCCGGACCTGTGGAGGTCGGAAGGTCTGGGAAGTGCTGTCGGACGCTGTACTCGATCATGCCCTCGTCGGCGGCGATGACGAAGGCTGCGCGCGGGACGAACAGGAAGAGGCGTATGGCTTCCAACGTACCGATCGCAGTCTGCGGCAGGCACCGGTCCAGGTCGTCGACCAGAACGATCAGGCGATCGATGTCGGCGACCTCGAGCAGCTCTTCAAACTCTTGGCGAAACGCGTGCATCTGTTCGGGTGTGCTCTCCTGTTCCGCCTCCTTCAGAAATGATCCGGCGCTCGCGACCAAAGCTTTTGCGTTGTCAGGTGTCAGTGCCTCGGCCCCGTTCGCCATGATGGTTGCGGCCGCGTCGCGAATGTCGGAAAGCGTTTCCGGCGTCGGGATGCCGGTTGCGAGTGTGACGCCATAAGATCCCGCCTTGCGGGCTGCCTTCATCCAATCGATGCGCCGCCAGAGTTTCTTGGCCTGATCTTTGACCTTCAGTGACCCGGACCTGCTCTTGACCAGCTCTTCGACGATGGTCTCGATCAGGACGGTCTTGGCGTCATCGAACCCTTGAAACAGCCACCCGTTGAAACGGATGCACAGGGTTCTGTCATCGTTCTCGCAGGCTTCCTCGACCATCATGAGAACGCTCGATTTACCCGCTCCCCAATCGCCATGCACGCCAACGCTGAGTGGCTCGTCCGATTTTTCGGATACGATGCGCACAACCGTCTTCGCGACCGCCTCATAGTAAAGCAGGTCGACCGAGGTCTCATTGTCGGCGACGATCATTCGCGAAGTATCCCAAGTTTAACTAATTGGCTTTTTCCTTACCATGAGTTACACAATCGGACCAAGATCAAACTGAACGCCGGTTTACAAATTGCAAGATAAGCATACCATGAGTACGCAACGGGGGCAGAAGCTAAACGCACTCCAACGGCTCTTGCCGGAAGGTTTGGTCGCAAGCACGCAGTGGCTGAAGGATGCCGGGTACTCGAGCGCACTGCGGAGCAAATATGTGTCGAACGGTTGGCTCGAGAAGCCGGCGCGCGGGATCTACAAGCGCCCCGGAGCCAAACCACAGTGGCAACATCTCGTCGTCTCACTCCAGTCCATCATGCGTCTGCCGGTCTCGGTTGGAGGACTCACCGCCTTGGAAATGCAGGGCTACGGTCACTACGTCCCGCTCGGAAATCGAAAGCGAGTCGCTCTCTATGCGGAGGCCCGCCTTCCGAAGTGGCTCGATGAGGTCAGTACGTCGATACAGTTCCAGACCCACAACGCGCACAGACTTTTTAAAACCGAAACCGTCAAGAGTGCGATCGACACCCTGCCGGAGATACCGTTCGAGCACGACGAGGTACAAGCGAAGCCTCTCGACGGTGGGTTGCGCCTGCATGTCTGGGGCGACCGTGCCTGGCCAATGATCGTGTCCACGCCCGAGCGGGCGACACTTGAATTTCTGGACGATGTTCCGACAAAGCATTCCTTCGAGCATGCAGCCGACCTTTTCACCGGTCTGGCGAACCTCAGTCCTCGCCGTGTGCAGAAGCTTCTTGAGACCTGCGAAAGCGTCAAGGTCAAGAGACTGTTCCTGTGGTTCGCCGAGCGGGACGAACACGCCTGGTTTGGACGCCTGGACCTTGCCTCGATTGATGCGGGTCGGGGCAAACGGGTGATCGCCAAAAACGGGCGGCTCGATGCAAAGTACCAGATCACGGTGCCGGAGGGCATGCATGGCGATTGAAGAACGCTACCGTCAACAGGTCGACCTGCTCGTGCGCGTCCTGCTGTCCGTTTCACCCGAAGAAGTTTTCGCCTTGAAGGGCGGCACGGCCATAAACCTGTTCGTCCGCAACCTGCCCAGACTCTCCGTCGACATCGACCTGACCTATTTGCCGATCCGGCCGCGGGCGGACTCGCTTTGTGAGATCGAGCAAGCGCTCCGTCGGGTATCGACATCGATCGCAAGCGCTATCCCCGAAGCAAAGGTGTACGAGAACCGTTTGCACAAGGAGGGTACGTTGAATCGGCTGGTCGTCAGAACGCCTGACACACAGATCAAGATCGAGGTGACGCCGGTGACCCGCGGTTGTGTCTTCGAGCCTGTTACGATGCCGGTCGCGCCAGCGGTCGAGGACCAGTTTGGTTATGCGGAGACGCCGGTCGTTTCCTTCGAGGATTTGTACGCGGGCAAGATCGTTGCCGCGCTCGATCGCCAACATCCAAGGGATCTGTTCGACGTGAGGGACCTTCTTGCCAACGAGGGTGTTTCCGACAGCCTTCGCCGTGCATTTCTCGTCTACATCGTAAGCCACAACAGACCCGCGGCGGAGATACTCGCGCCCAACCGTCGCGATCTTACCAAGGATTTTGAGGACAACTTCGTCGGCATGTCGGTCAATCCAGTCTCACTCGAAGAACTTGTTGATACACGTGAGAGACTGATCGCCACGATCGTCGCAGAGATGCCGCATGCGCACAGGGACTTCCTCGTCGGGGTAGAGAAAGGCGATCTGCACTGGTCATCTGTCGGTCTCGACGACATGGCGGAGTTGCCCGCCGTCCGCTGGAAGCTCTCGAACCTCGACAAGCTACCTTCGGAACGCCGCGGCGCACTCGCCGAAGACCTCTTGAGGGTTTGGCGATGAGCGACACTGTATTCTGGTCATGGCAGGACGACCTTCCCTCGAAAACGAACCGTTCATTTATCCGAGATTGCTTGGTGGCGGCAGTCGACCGTGTGAGCGACGCACTCGACGTGGACGAGATGGAGCGTGTGGATCTCGACCACGACACAAAAGGCACGCCCGGAATGGCGGACATCAGTCAGACCATTCTGGAAAAGATCACTGGATGCGCGGTCATGGTCGCGGACGTCACCCCAATCACTCGGACGGCAGCCGGTAAGGCCTTGCCCAATCCGAACGTTATGGTCGAGCTCGGCTTCGCGATGAACGCGATCGGGTTCGACCGCATTATCGCTGTCTTGAACACCGCGAACGGGGACCGCGTCGAAACACTACCGTTCGACATTCGACACCGGAGGATTCTGACATACGCACTCGCCGAAGATGCGACGAAAGCGGATCGGAGAGCGCAACGTGATGCCCTCATTTCGAAGCTCGCAGACGCAATCACTGTCAATATAACCCAGGTTCGCGACGAACGGTCCGCTTCGGAAGAGATCGTGGGAGCGGCCAGTGACCCGGGATCGGACGGCCTCTGGAAGGCAGACTGGCCAATCCAGCATGTGGGACCTTTCGGTGCGACGCAAAAGATCAGTCCCGTCCCGGTGTCCCGTGCTTGGCTCAGAGTGATCCCGGCAGGTTTTCCAAACGGCACGCCGCCGATCTCCGCAGTTGAGCGGCTTCCCGAACAGGCACGTCTCTGGGCACCGAGAGGTGGCGGAAACGGCGGCGATTACGGATCATGTGCATTTGGCTTCGTGTCCTACTGGATATCGGGCGAAGATGATGGCGGCGCAAAGCAAGCCCTCAACTTGGCAGCATACCTGGAGGAGACAGGCGAGGTTTGGATGTCTGACGGCGTCGCCTTCGATCATCGGAAGGACCGGAACTGGATATCCTACGCCCATCTGCTGACCAACTGGGCGCGGGGGTTGGAGAACGCGATGGCCTGCCTGGACGCCCTCGGCGCATCGGGTCGTCGACGCGTGATCCTCGGCGTCGAAGGTCTGGAAGGCGCTTTCTGGCCAGTACAGGATGGGTACGTGCCGGCGCAGTCACGCAAACCCAGACTGCTCCATGACAAAACCAAACGCACATGGCCTGCCGAGGTTCAGACGGAGTTCCTCAGGACGGTATGGAACGGTCTTCGCAACGCCTTCAGCCTCGAACCGATGACGGAAGAAGATTTCGCCAGGTACTACAAGGTCAGGAAGAGGAGCTAGGCCCCATGGGACCAAGCCGATCAGCATGAGAATTGCATCTGTACTGGGTTGAGATACCCGGAATGCTTCGGTCTTCGGCACAGACTAACCCGCTGGCCGATTCCGGCAAAGGTACGTCTCTCAATACGCAGTCGGGACATACGTATCGCCGAATTCCAACTCCGGCAAATCCCGCAAGCTCTGCAGATCAAATGTCACCAGGAACGTCTCAGTGGTCACGAATGTGTGCGGCGCACCCGCACGCGGTGACCGCGGCCCGCTGGCGATCAGGTCCTTGTAGCGCAGTCGCGCCAGGAGATCGCGGCTGACCTCCTTGCCGAAGATGTCCTTGAGCCCTGCCCGATCGATGGGCTGGTGATAGGCGATGGCGCAGAGCACCCCCATCTCCATCTCGGTAAACGCGAGGGACTGATCGTCCAGATCGGCGGCGGCCTTGATGGCCTCGGCGAACTGCGTCCGCGTGCGGAAGATCCAACCGCCCGCCACTTGGGATAATTCATAAGGGCGGCTGGTCAGTTCCGCCTGAATGTCGTCGATCAGCATCTCGACCGAGACTCCCTGCCCCACCACGCAAGCGAGGTCGTCGCGGCTCACCGGTGAGGCGCTTGCAAACAACACCGCCTCGATCCGCCCCATCCATTCGCGCCAACGCAACTCTTGGGGAAGATCATCGAGCTCCCGATCAAAGACGGCGCCGCCATCGTGCGCCGGTTTTCGATTTCGGGTCGCGACCGTCATGACGCGATCCCGTAGAACCGGAAGGTCGGCCGTCCGGTCAGTTCGCGCGCCGCCCCCAGCTCGACAAGCCGGTCGCAGAAGCGACGCGCCGCCCGGTCGGTCATGGCGATCGAGGTCCCCCTGATGTGCGGCGATAGCATCGACGCCGGGGCTACGGCATCTTCAGTCAAAAACAGCGCGACGGCTGCCTCCGATCCCTTCGCTCTCAACTTCGGGGCGACGTTGCGAAGTGCTTCGGCGCGGCGGGCAAGATCCTGCGCCAAGCGGATCACTGCTTCGATGGACTCGAGCATCCGCGCCTGGACAGCCAGCTCGACCTCCTGCCCGCGCGCGGTCAGATCGCGCAGCAAGGTCTTGGTGAGCCGTTGTGACGAGACCGGCAGCACCTGTTTCCAGTTCAGCACCCGTGCCAGGACGATATCCGAGAGCAGGCAGGCGACCCGTTCCACTCGGTCGTCGACCTCCAGGACGGTACGTAAGACGGTCACACAGCCCGACAGTGGTCCATTGGTCCGGGCCCGCTCCAATCCCGCATCCAGCCAGACGCCCACCTCCCCCGCGAACGCCGCCCCAACGAAGTCCGCGATCTCACCAGTTCCATTTGAACGAAGCCGTCCTCCATCCCGCCAGAAGGCAAGGAGATCGCCATCCGGACCCCGCGCCTCGCCCGGCGGTGTCAGATGGTAGGCATCGCGGATATCCGCCTCCCGCGCCAGTCGCCCTACCAGTTTCGAGGTCGCCGTCGCGGCACTCAGCGCCAGCCTATTGGCCAGCAGCTTCACCGGGACGCCATACCTCGGATCGGAGACCAGCTGATCGAGCACCGTCAGGGCCGCCCCGGACCGAAAGGCCACAGTTTCAAGGGTTTCGGGACGCCCGGGGGTGACCCAGCCCGGCATCTTCGGTAGATTGGTGCGGTCGTCGGAGATGACTGTGGATTGGTATGTCATGCCACAAGACTATCTGACGGCGGCGCTTTCGTCTACAATATGATGTACAAACCGCCCCACCTCGTGGCTCGCGATTATGTCCAATAAGTTTGCATTATTGGACATAAATGTAATAGGCTCAGTAACATGAGCGAAACACCCGAAAACGAGCCCTCTGATGCCGAGAAGTCGACCTCAGCGGCCTCCGACACGACAAACGATGGTCAGGTCGACGAGAGAGATCCCTCGAATCGAGATGCGATCGCCCTGCCCTCTCATGTCGTCGGCTCCGGCACCCTGGATCGGCTGGTTGAGAACGCGCGCGATTACGCCAAGGCTTCGACGGCAGAAAACACAAACAAGGCCTATGCCGCCGACTGGAAGCATTTTTCACGCTGGTGCAGGCTGAAGGGCGCGGATCCCCTGCCCCCCTCGCCCCAGATGATCGGCCTCTACCTGACCGATCTGGCCGCGCCGACAGGCCCCTCCCCTGCCCTCTCGGTGAGCACCATAGATCGCCGCCTGTCCGGTCTCGCCTGGAACTACGCGCAGCGCGGGTTCACCTTGGACCGCAAGGATCGCCACATCGCGGCTGTGCTGTCCGGGATCAAGCGCAAGCATGGCAAGCCGCCAGCGCAGAAGGAAGCCATCCTGCCCGAGCACATTCTCGCCATGGTCGCCACCCTGCCCTTCGATCTGCGCGGGCTTCGGGATAGGGCAATCTTGCTGATCGGTTATGCGGGCGGTCTGAGGCGCTCCGAAATCGTTAGCCTGGATGTCGGGAAAGACGACACACCGGACTCGGCTGGTTGGACGGAGATCCTCGACGATGGTGCGGTGCTGACGCTGAATGCCAAGACCGGTTGGCGGGAGGTCGAGATCGGGCGCGGATCGTCCGAACAAACCTGCCCTATCCACGCCCTTGAACAATGGCTGCACTTCGCCAAGATCGATTTCGGACCGGTCTTTGTCCGTACCTCACGAGATGGCAAACGCGCCTTGGAGACGCGGCTCTCGGACAAGCATGTCGCCCGGCTTATCAAGGCCACCGTGCTGGCGGCTGGTGTGCGTTCCGACCTGCCCGAAAAAGACCGCCTCACCCTCTTCTCTGGCCATTCCCTGCGGGCGGGGCTTGCCAGTTCCGCGGAGGTGGATGAGCGATATGTCCAGAAACAGCTTGGCCACACCTCCGCCGAGATGACCCGCCGCTATCAGCGCCGCCGGGACCGGTTCCGAGTGAACCTGACGAAAGCCGCTGGTCTCTGATCCACCGCCTCATTACGCCGCTTGCCCACTAAGCCTGCCGTAGAAGCTACGCTCTAGGTGCAACTCCCCTGCCCTGGCTTTCTCGATCATGCCGCGCAGATATCCACCCGGAGACGCAACTTCACCGGCGCAATGCTTGTCGAAGGTCAGAATCAGCGCCGCTGTTGCGATTTGAGGCCCGAGCCGGTCCTGAGCGAGGTTCCAGGCATGGTCGGAAACACCAATCATCGGCCTCAACTGCCCCGCAACCCGGTGCAGATCGCCCCAATCCTTCAAATACCCGCCCATATTGCGTGCCCAGGACGCAAATTCAGGACACGCCTGCATCACTGTCGGCAATTCAAGCGCTGCTCCGCGTTTCTTACGGGTTTCCACAACCCAATCCTCCAACTCCCTATCAAGCTGCTCTTCCGGTGGCGCATTGGGCACCACGCCCACCGCTTGCTCAGTTTTTGAGCGATTTCAGGTTACAGGATTAAGTTGGGTTGTAGTTAGTATATGAGGTTCAGAATTGACCTCCCTGGGGTTCATTTCTTGAGTCTTTTCACTAACTTGTTCAGTGGTTTCAGCGGCGTTTTCCACAACCTCATCCGCTCGGACTGCCTTGAGATAGGTCGCCTCGACACGCTCCTGAAGCTCTCTGAACCAAGTCAAGAGCCGCTCAAGCGTCTGAGAAGCCGTGTTCCGGCGCGGAAGACGGTCTAGGAGATCCTCAAACAGCCCTGAAAGATGCTCCCAGGGGCCCCTCAGAGCGCTGCTAGCGGCCGCTTCGATCCGTGCGCGGATCATCCGGCGCGCAACCGTGATTTGACGCTTCAGACGCTGGCAGCGCTCGCGCTCGGCCTGCAACTCGGCCTGAAGTTGCTCAAACTCCTCAACACGGGCCGAGAGCGGCGACAGATCGAAGCCATAGGCCTCGATTATGCGCCCATCAGCGTCCCTGTGGCCCCAACGCTTGCCGTTGGGACTGTCCTTGAAGGAAATCACACCAATCTCAGCCAGGCGGCGCGAATGGCGCTTCAGCGCTGAGAGTGAAAAGCCGGTCTGCTCCATCAGATAGGCGTTGGAGGCCCAGACGATCGGGCGCTGACCCTCCTCCCAGTCTTGGGCCTGCGTGAAGGCTCCAAGCGTGTCGAGCAGCAGCATATCACCGGCCTTTAGGCCGATATGTGCCCCGACCCGCTTCACGGCCACAAAGGCCTGTGCTTTGGGAACGGCTGCCCGTTCACCTGCCTGTGCGTGCTGTTCAGCAACCGCGAGTCCAGCCGTTGCTTTGCGCCACCCTGAGGGTTGGTTGATATTGGACATACCTCCACCGTTCTGAGGCATGACTGTCCCAGTCGCTCCTTGCGGAGCATCGTTGAATTTCGTCATTATTTCGTCAGCTGACAAAGAAATCCCGTTCGCTCAAGAGCGTTTTTTCTTGTGTGGTGATTCGGTGGATGCTAGATTCTAGGTGTCTAATCTAAGAATTGCGCTCTGCGCAGCAGCCCTCGAAGCTCCGGTTTCGGGGGTTTTTCTTTGCTTGCCTTCCTCCTTTCTGCTCGTCCTCAGTTTTCATCCGACCGGTTCACAGCTGTAAACTCGGCGTAGGATCTCTTGATAATCTCAGCCAGGTTATCGTCGAGCCATTCCGCAAATCTCGCATTTGCGCCCGATTTCTTAGCCGACATCGATATCGATCCGCGTCCTGTCTTAATCGTCACACCCTCAACCGGTGTCTCTTCCGAGATGCCTCGGTCTTGGCGCGCACCTCGTTTAGAAGCTTCTTTCAGCAGCACTTCCAGTCGGTCATCAGAACTCACTTCCTGTCCGCTCATTTGAAGAATAGAGACAGCAGCCTTCTCAGTAAGCTTTTTGGAGATGAAAAGCTCCGCAAGAGCGGTCCACTTGGGTCTGCCAGATCTGGGAGCAGCTCCAATAAGGTCGCCAACCCTGATCGGCACATTCTGGGTCACTTTCATCAAGTGCGAGAGACCGGAAGCGGACAGGCTCAAAACCTGCCGGACCGTAGGAGTCGCGTGACCTGCCTCGAGGATAGCCTCGGCAAATCGTGCCTTCTCATAAAACGAGAGATTGCGACGAGCGGCGTTTTCCAAGCCCTTTGCGAGAAGAGCTGTCTGGTCATCTAGGTCTTGAACATTGGCGCGAACTTTGATGCCGAGTTCCCGGCAGGCTTTTAGGCGCCGCCGACCATAAATAGCCTCAAACCGCCCCTCAGACTTCGCCTTTCGAACAAGGATTGGGACTTGCTGTCCGCCTTCTCGAATACTGTTTTTGAGAGAATCGAAGCTGTCGCCATCATCCTCGGAGTTTACAGCTGTAAACTCGTCGAGACGGTCCACTGGACCCCAGTCATCAATTAAGTCCGGATCTATTTCGCGAATTGCAGCAAGCGATCCCTGTAGCGCTCCCAGAGCCGGTGCACTTGTCTTCGCGACTTTGTCGGACGACTTTGTACCAGACCGCGCAATAGTGCTGCCAATTCCGGACATTTCTTGAAGTGACTTCCTGGCCATTATGAACGCCCCCATGCTTGATGGATCATGCGCTCGACTTCTTCGCCAACGGCATCCATGGAACCCTTAGAGCGATCATACGTCGCTCGCGTCATCTCAGAACGAACAACTTCATAAATCGACTGCTTAAGCATCGTCGCATCGCTTATTGCAGTGCTCTTCAGCGCAGTCGCCGACATGACCCGATCTTGAAACAAGGCGCGCATGAACGACGTAAGCTGCTGCGAAGGCACATCCGTTGGTTCATCACGGGTAACCAAGAACTTGAAATGATCGTATTGCAACGACGCGCCAGCGTCCTCGATCACTCCCATGTACGCACCCGCGAGTTCGAGAAACTGGGCCGTGGAAGAAACGTCCAGCATGGAAGGTGTAAGCGGCACGATAAGCGAGCTCGCTGCGGCCATCCCGGCAATTGTCAAAAAGCCGAGCTGTGGAGGGCTGTCCACGAGAACGAGATCAAAGTCACCTTCAACCTGTGCCAATGCGTTCCTTATGCGCGTAAAGAACGGCTGATCAGGATTAGAGTGAACCGCAGATTCTGTCTCGAACTCTGAAAGGATCAGCCTCGAGGGTGCGATGGACAGTCCTGGAAAATACGTCGCTTGTACGACTTCCGACATGTCCACGGGATCATCGTACCGGATCGCGTCGTAGATCGTCAGCCCTTCAAACTCGATCTCCGGGCTAATGCCGCACATCGACGTAAGCGAACCTTGCGGGTCAAGGTCCACAGCGAGTACCCTGTAGCCACGGAGCGCAAAATAGTGGGCAAGATGAATGGTTGTCGTGCTTTTGCTGCTGCCACCCTTGAAATTCATCAATTGCCAGACTTGGAGCTTTTCTTCCAGCGAGCGGCGCGGCACGTACCGACCCTTTTTGCGAGATGAGCGCTCGAGAATTTCGCGCGCGACCCAGATTTCCTTTGCTGTATAGTAACGGCGGCCACCACGGATATCGTCGGGCTCAGGCACAGTCCCTTCAGCGTGCACTTTCCGCATGAACTGACCAGACACACCCAGCATTTCAGCAACTTCCGGAGCAGCGAATTTGCGCAGAGACTTGGTATTGTCTGGCGCGAATGCCGAAAGAAGATGCTCTCGAATTGCCGCGTTCAGTCGCTCCGAAATCTCTGTTGCGAGAGCTGAGGGCTTCTCGGCAGCAAGTGGTGTCACTGGAATCATCTGGTTGCCTCAATTTCAAAAATGTGGCCTTTTTCGCGCCACTTGAGGATAACAGGTGTGATTCACCCACCTAAGTCAAGATTTTTCGCTGATTTAGTGTCCAATACACTATGGTTAGACTATATACGCTGTCCAGAAAACCAGATCCGTTTACAGCTGTAAACCCTCCAGCGAGGCGTTTCGCCTCGCTGGAGAACTCTCTCAAACTTCCTTCGGACTCCAGGGAATCACCGCCTGAAGGCGATCATCGTCCTGGTTCGCGGCTTTCCCGAGATTTGCGTTGAAGGCAAAGTCCCGGATGCTGAGCGTGAAGTAGTCAGCGCCGGTCTCACGGTTCTGTTTCTTCCAGATACCGCCGCATTCAACGAGCCGCCCTCGCGGGGAGCGGCCGAGGACGCGGTGCGTCGGGGCCATGGGATTGTCGCTGGTCATTGGCTCGACGGTGATATCGATGTCGAAGGTGAGCGTGGAGATGGATCCTGCACCTTTCGCGGTCTCGATATCAGCGCTGTCGAAGGTGATACAGTTGGTGGTCATTGCTTGGCTCCTTTGGTTGGTGTTGCAATGATGGTCAGAGGGCGGGGGCGCATGCGCCAAACACACCGCAGGCGCAGCGCAGCGGAGAAGGGCAGGGGGCAGCAATTTTGCTCCGCGCGGAATGACCCGTCAGGGACTGGAGAAAATTCCGGGCACCGCCCTTTGTGTTTGGAGCAGACCCTGCGACCAGCATGTCCACGCAACGCCTTCCACCGGAGCCTGCTGACCTACACCTGCCTCATACAAGCGCTGAATGTGACCGCAATTGCGGGACCACCTTCCACATTGCCGACGACGTGGCACGGAGCAGGGACTTGCGACAGTCCAGGTCTCCGCTCCACGACCAATTGCCCTGCGCAGGGTTGCAAGTTGACTTCGCAGGTTTTGAAAATGAAGCGGGCCGATGGCGGCAACCACCACCGGCCTACATTCAGATCAATTGGACGCTCAACGCTCCTTGTCGGTCAGCGCCTCATCGGAAGATGCATCGCCTTCCAGCCACCAGGGTGCGTTGAAAATGTCCATGGGCGATGCATGACAGGATGGGCAGTGCCAAAGGTTTGCAGCCATCGCCTTGGAGCTGGCCTGGCCGTCACAATGGAGACAATGCCAGGTGTCACCTTCGCTACGGCTGATCGGGTGGACAGCCATTCCTTCCGCATCTGGTCGCGTCGCGCGCCGCGGCCAGTCGGAGGCAATCCGTGCCCGAACCTGTTCGGCCTTGGCATTGGCGACTTCAAGAGCCGCGGTCACGAACTCCGCATCATGGATGGGGTTGGTTTTGTAGCGCCGATCGGTCGCCTGCACGGTAGGCGGCCTTGAGGGGGCTTCGGGCACGTGAACGAGCCAGCCTCGGCCGCGCATATAGACATCGTCCATCTCAACATCGATCCGGTAGGCATGCGGTCCGATCTGGCCAGAACTTTCACCCCCCGGATCGCCGAACATGTGCATGACGTCCGCCGGGGCCGCGCCGGCCCCTACCGCACTTGGATTGATATCAGCCAGCAAGCGCTTGGCTGTCTTCAGATCCTCTGCTGACGGTTGCCATCCGGCCTTGTGGGCCGTGGACAATCCGTACCAATGGGCATGTCCGAGTTCACACGCCACGAGATCGAGTGCCGCATGGTGGTCGATACGTTTTGACCGCGCAATCTTCTTGGCGACAGCCTTTAAGTCTTTCATTTTACGATCTTTTGTCATGATCCAGTCCAAATTGGGGATCTGACTAGGTGCCCGCTACTAGCCGATCCACTTGGAAAGGGTCGACGAAAGGTCAAGCACTGCGAAGCTTTGCGTGGCGGGCACACCGGCCTGTGCAATAGGCCAAGTGAAGTATCAACCAGGACGTGCGGATCGTCAAGGCATGCCACAGCCTTTGCCGGTCCTGCAATGCGCCGCCAAAGCGGCGCGCCTGCGCGGCCAGCGCCAGTCCGGCGGCGGGGCAGGGGGCCAAGGACCCTTGTCCCGCCGCCGGACAATTTTGGGACCTTTCGAGACCCGGTCCAGACCCACACAAAAAAAGCCCTGCACGAGGCAGGGCCAGTTGGGTCTCCCACGAAGGAGCCGTCAGGTGCAGTCAGGCAGCCATTTGTCGAGATTGGTTTTTTGCGCCGATGTGAGGCCCATGAGTTTCTGGGTGGTGGGATCGCTCATGAGCTTTTCCATTTTCTCGGCCTTTTCCGCTTTCTTGAGCTTGGCGAAGGCAGCCACGCGGTCGTCGCGGGCATCGCACTCGAGGAACGCACAGAGCAGATCGATCAGATGGCCTGCGGACACCCGCGAGAAGAAATTCGCGGCATTTGGTGTCCAGTGTTTTCGAATGTCGGCCCCGGCCTCCTCGGCAATCAGATCGAAGAACTCTGCGTCGCCAGCCCGGTAGGGCAGGGTCTGTGCGATGGCTTCGGTAATCTGAGCGTTACGGGCTTTCTTGCCATCCTCACGGAAGCGGGCGAACGCCTCCGAGAGGTTGTCGACGCGGGTGCCGTTCTGCCAATAGGCACTGGCATCAACCCCGTGATCAAGCCGTGGCTCTTGGGAAAACCCTTCCTCTACACTGGGCGCATTGGTCGGACGGTCGAGGCGGATGCCAAACACACTCTCGAAACTTCCCGATGCCTCAGACAGGCCGAAGCCGAGCAGGTCCAGAACCAATTCGGGCTTGGTGAGAAGCGCGGCTTGCACGGAGGCCATCCGGATCGCTTCCATATCCGTCACCAGCTTCTGCGAATAGGGAGATTTTGGCGTGTCGGATTTGGCGGTTTGCGGGGCTTGCAGAACGCCAGCGTCGATGGCTGCTTTCTTGTCATCGGGGCGCACCAACCCTGCAGTGATCTCCAGCGTGCCGGAACCGCTTACGAGGATGATACAGCCCGCATGGGCTTTTTGATCCTCGGTGTGATCTCCATCAAGGATGGCTTGCAGGGTAGCGAGCCGGGCCTCACCATCCTCGTCCAGCACCCCGCCATTGGCAAGTTCCGCCAGTTCGTCATATTCCTCGGCCTCCGTGTCAGTGAGATCGCCTTCGATGGGGTAAAGCCGCGCCAGTTTCATCTGGTCCAGCTCATAGTAATTGAGCCATGCCTCGTTGCGGGCCTCGGCCCATGCCCATCCCTCGGTTTCCACAAGGTCAGCGCAGGCCAGATCCAGTTTCTCGGAGAACAACCGCTCCAAGAGGGCAGGGGAGGCGAGCAAGACCTCATCGGAGAAGAGATCGCGCGTGACGCTCCCACCTTCGGCCTCATAGACCTCAAGACCGACATATCTTGCGCGGCGGTCGGTGGCCTTTATGGCGTCGGGATGCAGCGCGGACTTGATGGCGTTCTCGGACACGGCCTGTCCTTTGATTTGATCCAAAGTGTTCAATGTGAGCGCTTCATCGTCGGAGAGGGTGAAGGCCTTGGCGCTGCCAAGGCTGATATCTCCTGCTGCCAGCGCGTCGAGGACCGGTTCCGGCAAGCCTGCAAGGGCCAGCCGCTGATAAACACGCGCCTCGGTCACGGCGAAAGCAAGCGCGATTTCCGGCACGGAGGCCCCGCGCGATTTCATGCGACCAAAGGCGCGGATTTCGTCTGCGGGTGTCATGTCCTCGCGGGCGGCGTTTTCAGCGCTGGCCCAATCTTCCGCTTCGGCGGCATCAGCGGCCAGTTTGACGGGTACGGTTTTGAGGCCGTGCGTATCAGAGCGCGCGGCGATCATCTGCAGGGCGCGCAGGCGGCAACCGCCCGCGACGATCCCGACGGTGCCATCTTCAGCCATCAGACCCGCGAGGTTGTGAATGAGACCGAAGCGCTCGATGCTATTTGCAAGGCTTTCGATATGGGCCTCGGAGATGGCTTCGCGGGGATTGAGGTCCGAAATATGCAGCAAGTCCAGCGGGATTTGCAGGATGACCGGGTTGGCCGTCTCGGTCTGAATGCTCTGTTGCTTGGTCATTGGGTTGTCCTTTCGAATTGGTGTCAGGGCCGCTCAGCGCGCCGTAGAGGCGCTTGGCGGTAGATTTTGTTGGGTAGGGGGAGGGAAGGGGGCCGGGACGCCTGTGAGCCCGACCCCAGAGGCGTCACCACCAGCAGGAATAGATCACGGTGGCGCCTTGTGCGATCTGAGCCCGCGCCCATGCACAGAATTCGAGATCGTAGTCGCGATATTCTGTAGCCTGCTCGTCTTGAAACTGATGACCGTAGAAAAAGCCGCCTGCGCATTCGGGAAGGGCGCTGTTTTTTACGGCTTGCTCGAGCGCATCGATATCGGCTGCGTCCAATTGCAACGCGCCACAATTGAGGTCGGAAGCTGCAAGGCCCGTTCGGTCTTCATAGAGGCTCTCCATGAAAGTCTGGAGTTTGGAATGTTTGCGCCAGACGAATGTCGGGCTTTCGCCTTCTTCGCCGCTGTCAGGGGTTTTGAGATATGCGTATTGGTCAAGGCCCATGGCCTGCTCCTTTCGTGGTTGGAGCGGCGCGGTGCTCATTTGGTCCGACCGTTTGGTCGTGGCTCCGCTTTCCGCCAGTGGCGGAGGCCTCGGCTGATCTGTCAGCCCGAAAAGCCCCCGTGCTTTTCGGCTGGGCAGAGCAGGAGAGGGCGACAGCCCGACCTGCGGCCGGACGGCGATCCGACACAGGGGGCCGGAGCGATGAAATTGGGAGGGACCCGCGTGCGCGCGGGAGGAACCGGATTTCTTCGGCGGAGGCTGGCGCGCGGCGCGCGCGACACCAGAGCCCCTGTTCGGAGCGACGGGCGGATGGCAGGCGGAACCATTGTGCCAAAGTTCCAGCCGGGTCAGAGCGGAGCGGAAACCCGGCTGTCCGCTGTACAGAGCGAGCGTGGCCAAGGCCACGGTCCCATCGACACCCGCACGAAGGATCGTTTCCCGCATGGGCGAAGACGCCACAAAGCGGCTTCGGGCGCAGCCTAGAGCCTGGTCAGTGGCGCGCTGCTGACGTGCCAAACCGGCCCATTTCTAAAAATCATAAGATTATTCAATAGATTACGAAGTTCCCTAGGGATCACTTTCCTGAACGAAACTTCGCGTGCCCTATCCTCTTAGGTAGACTTCAAGGACAAACGCATCAACGCAAACACCCAGGTCATCCGGCAAGCGTGTCTCTGACGCTCATGTCAATCTTCTGAAATACCCGCAGCGCTGCAGACATTGTGCGGAATCACACCCGACACATGCAGCGCTGCGAACAGTCGTTCACGACGTTGCTCGTTTCATCGGAACAATCGCGTTAACCGATTTGATGCGGCCTCGCTCTTAGCTCGGATCCAGCGTGCGAGTGGTGTTGAACGATGCACCACAGGCTCCAAGCCTGGTGAGAAGAGGGATGCGTTCCATGTGCCCCGGACACCCGGGAACATGGGGAACGAGCCTGAGACCGTTCCGTAAGGCCCACGACCCTCCCAGTGACCCACACGCACATATCCAACACCATCGGCACCAAGCAACAGCTTGTAGCGTTGAGCGTCGAGATACGCATTCCCGAACGGTAGAGAAGGCCCCATACCGATTCCAGGCCGGTTGTAGGTGCCGATCCAGAACGGTGTGGCAATCGTAACGCCTGGGTTCACAAGCATCGGGTTGGACCGCGTAAGAAACCCTGCAATAGACCCGCTGTAGAACATGACCCAGAGGCCCATGTTTGCAACAAGCCCACCCGTTCCGGGGATCACCAGCCGGAAGCCGACGCTGGTCTCCAACCCAGTCTTCAGAAGGGCTTCTGATGACGCGAAAGAGTCCAGAAGCCCGCCCAAGGCATTGGCCCAGATCTCAACCCCCGTTTGCCCGGGAACAGCACGCGCGAGCTTTGCTGTCGGCGCAGCGATAGCTTCGACACCCAATGCAAGTCTGAGCGCTGCCATCAGGATCGCTGAGCGGACTGGGGTCAACAATCGAAACGGATTCCAGGCTCGCGCGCCATCACGCAGCGCATCGTGCAAAGCGGCATAGGCTTGGTCCATAGCACGCACCGCCCGACGCCCTTCAGGTGTGGTCAGAGAGATCCCCTGCGCATGCGCGCGTGCCTGTTGATAGCTCACCAGAGAGTCTCTGACGGCAACCGCCTTCTGAGGCGTGTCAGCGACACGCTTGGACGCATCCCGAAGGAGGTTTGCAGGCAGTGACATGAAACCGGCGTGACCAAGAGAACGCCGGGCAGTTTGCAGGCGCGACAATGCGCCAGCAATCTGCTCAGCGTCGCGGGCCGCAGCCAGGCTTCTCAGCGAGGCATCGTAGTCCTTTGATGCTTCAGGATTGCTGCGCGTGGCCCAATCCGTGTCATAAGCATTTGGCTTACGTGCATCGCCACCAGAAGGGTCGCTTGGCCCATTGCCACCCCCCGGTTTGGCAGACCAAAACCGGGTGAGCACGAAGATCATGATTACGATGCTGATGGTGGCAAAACCAGCGGTGGCGAGCTGTCCATGCACAAAGGCCTGGACAAGCGGCAATGGCAGCAGGAACGCGAGCAACCAGAGAGCAGCCGCCGCAATCAAGATCACAGCGTTGACGGCTCCAGCAAAGCCCAAGGCCAGAATGGACACCTCGGCGGGCTGCGACACAGATTTTAGAAGCTTAAGTTTCACGATGGTCGGGGCCGCAGTGCCCACCAGGACCACGACCATGAGAAGCGGTGCGACGAGGCCCGCGTCCATCGGCGCAATCGGGTGGCCCAGGCCATGCGCACCGGTGAAAAAGCCGATCGCAAGGAGTGCGTTTATGAAGCCGATCTGGGTTGCGGGGTGAACTGTGTGGTCGGACGCACGCAGTTGAACGCCCATCAAAGCCAATTCCGAGGCGGCTCCAACTGTGACAAGTACACCAACCAGGACAACAGCTGGCAGCAACGGAACGCTGACGCTGGTCGTGGCCAATACCGATGCCAACAGACCCAGACCAAGGACTGCATCAAAGACCATGCGATCACGCGGCATCGACTGGTTCGGGTTCGGATAGATGCGTGACGCAAGCATCGACTCCATGATCACGCGCAGCGGTTGGGCAACCGCAGCCAGCATCATCGAAGCGCTGAGCGAAACGTGCCAGAAGACCAGCGAGGATGCCGCCACGATGATCGCGGTGAGGATCAAACGCGGTATGGCCTCGCGCGGTGGAACGATGTTGCCGATGCCACCAGACAACAAGGCAATGCTGAACCCGCCAATAGCGGCGCCGATCGACACCCACATGGCGATGGTCAGGACACCTATTTCTTTCAGTGGTGCAGGATCGATGAATTGAAAGATCGAAACACCTGCGCCAAAAAGTAAGAGGTAGAAGATGGAATAAAGAACACGGAATTTGAGCGATCCGTGTTTCGGGAGATGAGACTTGGAAGACATTACGAGCTCCGGAAATTTGTTTCGGGAGCCCTTCAAAAATGCGAAGAAACGGTGTTCGCCCACGAAGCGAAACCGAAGCGAAGTGCGTCAATGACTTCGCAATCCAAGCCAAAGAACAAACATACCGCGCTGCTATACAGGTTCATAAACGCGCGCCGGACCAAGCTTGGTCAAACGTGGGAAGACCTTGATCGGGATATCAGGCGGAGCGCTGAAAAGAGCCGTTTCGGAACAGTGTCCGTGCGCATGGTTCAGGAATGGGCACATGGCAAATCGACACCCAAATACACCAGTGTCATGGCGGCGTTGCTGGGCCTGGACCTGGATGAAGAAAGCGCATTCGAGGTCTACAAGCGCATTTGGGAAAGCCACGGGCTCAGGGCCCAAACAACCACAAACAAAGGAGGGCGGGGGGCTGCCTTTCCGACACGGGACATTCAGCAGTCAGTTTTGAGCGATCCGCGCATCAACCAGCTGCCAGCGGTGTTTGAGACCGGTCAGCGGTTGCCCGTTGCCACGACATTTGTCGATTTGCGGGTTGTCGAGCGGCGCGCAAGTTTCAAACGTGAGCTCCTGCAACCAATCGAAACGCCCGGTCAGCAGATTTGGCAGCGCGAGAGACGCTTGCGGCTTCCGCGGCGCCCCGCCCAACAGGTTCTCGATGCTTCGACCATGAGGCCGAGCATTCTCATTGGCGGTCCAGGGTCGGGAAAATCTGCGCTCATGCGGCGCGTGGCGCTCGATGTTGCCAAGGGTTTGTGGCGCGGTGCCGAGACCCCGCTCTTTGTCGAACTGCGACGGTATTGGTCGCGCCGGATGGAAAACCCGGACAGCGATCTCACGTTGATCGGATTTGCACTTGAAGAGCATCTACCGCACCTCCGCGCCGATCCCGCGACGCGCAAGCTTTTCGAACAGATGCTTTGGGATCGTGAGGTGGAGGGTGTCTTGCTGCTGGCGGATGGGCTAGATGAGATCGCTGCTTTGCCCGAAGCCGTCGATGCAATCTATGGTGAACTGGACGCACTGGCGAAAGTCGTGCCTTGGATTGCCAGCTCCCGTCCGACGGGTCTGCAGCGCCTGATCAGCGGCGCAAGGCGGCTTGAGATTGATCCGTTGTCTCTGGATGCCATCGAACGGCTCATCGGTGCGTTTAGTGCGGCCACAGGCGCTCCTGACTGGTTCAGCGGCGCGCTCTACGCTGAGGTGGCCGCCAGCGCGACCCTACAGCAAATGGCGGGGAACCCGTTTTTGCTGACGGCTCTTTGCTTTTTGCGTCATTCTGATCTGGATCGAGCTTTGCCCGATAGCAAAGCATCGATTTACCAGCGCCTCTTCGAGCAGATCGCAAGACAAGCGCAGCGTCGCCATTCAGATGCTTCCATTTTGGACGCGCCGACGGTGCGCGCGTTGGAGCGGTTCTGCAACGCACTTTACTCGACCGGCGAAACACCAAAGCAGATATTCTCGGACTACGATTGGCAGACCTTTGGAACAGCTGAGATTGACTTCGACCGGCAGGTCTTGCCCGCCCGGCTGATCACTGCTTTGAATGAAGAGGACACCGACTACCACTTCATGCACCTGTCTTTGCAGGAACATCTTGTGGCACGGGCTCTGTTGAGCGGCGACATGCCGGATGTTCTGCAAATCAGGTTCCATCCTGCTTGGAGATCTGTGTTCAGGACCTATGGAGCATTGCTCCATGAAAGCGGGCGGCATGACGACTTTCGTGCCTTGGTGACCACGCTTTTTGGTGAGACAGATCTTCTTGGGTTGTCCCTGTTCAACCTCGCGGAAATTTTTGCGGATGCCGGCATTCAGGATACGAGCAAATGGCTCGGCGAAGATCTCCGATCACGCATCTGGGACATCTTGACGGAAGGTTGGAATGAAATTCCGGCACAGGCTCTGGAAGCCATGCGGTATCTTGATGCGGAGTATCTTGAGGCCAAAGCCCGTCTTGCACTGGAGGAACTGGAACAGGACCTCGCCTATCTGAAGGAGACCTATCCGGAAGACTTTGAGTCTGCGGTCTTTCCTGGAGAACCCTACCAACAATATGGGTTTGAAGAGACGCAAGCGCCCCGAATACTTGCGCGTTCTGGAACGGACACAGCGCATAAACACATCCGAAGCCTGTTTTTGAACGGGCCTCGGCACATTGCACTGGCGGTTGCGACAGCATTTGCAGACTTGGCCCGTCCAAGCGACCGGCTCGAACTGGCAAGGCTTGCCGAAACAGCGCCTGCTGGCAGCGATCTTGCCTATCGGCTCTTTGCCTTTTCGATCGCTTCGCCTGCGGCCGAACTGCTTCCGCTCCTTGGCAAGATTCTGGAGCACAATCGCTCGGAGCGTAATGACCTGTGGGATCGGGCTTTAGGACTGGTGATGCAAATCGGTGGGGAGCTTGCCCATGAGATCCTGCAAGACCAATTGTCCAGGGATATCGCCGCCTGGAATGCGCACCCGAAGGAGTTGCGGGAGCAGTACGATCCTATCCCGGAAAGCGTCGGGTTGGAGAACAACAATCTGGTAACATTGCTCTCTCGCTTTCAGGAGCTCGAGCTACACGCTCACATCGCACTTCTCGATTTTGCCGAGGCCAACCTAGATACGGAGCGTTACAAGGCGATGCTCTATGGCGAGCGATTGAAAAGCGGCATCGTTGACGACACGGAGGTGCTGTCCGATTTGGATGACCCGCGCCGGCGTGAAGAGGTGATGAGTGCATTGATCCGCGCTCCGGCGCGGTCCGGGCGGCCGATTTCGCTTGCCGTTCGTGCAAGGGTTCTGCGCGACTTTGATCGTGGAACGGTCGATGACAAAGCCTTCATCGCAGAGGTCGAGGCGGCCGCGATACGGGCCGGCGGACCACCCATGGCTGTCGGGCAATGCATATCGACTGCGGAGAAGATTTGGTCATCTTTCCGCGATGCCCCCGACGCGGACGAAATGTCGATGCTGATCGCACGTCTCGACTCGCTTCTATCGCCAGCGCAAGATGCACAGGATCAATCTGCCCTGCCTGTGATCAAATCCATTCTGCTGGACCATCGTTTCCTTGCGGAGATTGAACCAGATTTGGCCGAAGACTTGCTTTCCATGCTGATGGACGCGGTCCGGGATATTCTGGGGGACGATTTGATAGAGAAGCGGCCAGACCAGGCCAGTGCGTTTATTGCGATATTTCAAAACCTTATGTTCGACGATGTGCTGGATGTAACCCAAAATGCGGCGGCAGCGCTTGGCTATCTTGATCTTCCGTCTTTGCTTGGTTTGCGCGGTGCCGCAACTGTGGACAACGTGCTCGAAGAGATCAGCGCCGAGCGGGACATCTTGATCTTCGACGGTTTTTGGACCGGACCAGACGGGCGCATACATGCGTATCACGACACACGTCCGGGTATTGGCGTGCTTGTTCAAGATGAGCGGGGGGAAGATGCCATGGCCACGCTGCGTCATCATCTTGTGGGCCAGGGCTTTGCATTTGGCGCTGTTGAAGAGCTCAAGCGACGCTTTGTAAAAGGCTTTGTGCTCATAGAGTCTGATCCGGACCACCCGGATGCAGAAAGAGCGGAGGCCCTGAAGGGCGTCGTGGAAATGCTCAAAACGGAATGGCAGGTCCCGCTTGTGAGACGATCGGTCGAAGAAATCGAGTTGAACCCGAAAGCAGCTGCAATCTCTATCAAGACAGCTTTGGATGCCCTTTATGAGACCGAAGGCGGCAACTGACACCTCGATCCACTTTGCACCTGAGATGGCAAAAGTCCAATATGGCCAGAGCGACACGGAGGTCTCGATAGAATGCCAACGCCGGATAAATCAGGATATGCGAAAGCGCTCCGGCAATACCTGAAGGACAACAAGTCCGGCAGCTTTGAGGCTTTGGCATTCGATGCGGGCATTACAAAGAAGACACTCGAAAACTGGGCAAAAGGCAGCTGTCCCACGGAAGACAACGCGTTGAGGGCCATCATGGCCTTGGGGAAAACGCGGTCTGAGGCGATCGATATCGACGATGCGCTCCGCGTCGAATTCAACATGCCGGTCAATGAGCCGTCTGCACCCCCAAGAGCGATGGACCAACCTCAGGTGCAGGACCCACCCAAAGTGGCCATGCGAGCGCATTACGCCGCGCGCTCCATCCCTTTTTTGGGTCGTGAGGCAGAGCTGGACAGACTCCAGGCATTTGTCCGGGCATCTGATCCTTTTCTTTGGCTTCAAGTGTCCGGGGAAGGGGGCCAAGGAAAGAGCCGGCTGGCGCTGGAGCTTATGCATATTCTGCGCCCCGCATGGTCAACGGGGGATATGGCAGGCGACGATTGGACGGCTGGTTTCCTGGTGGACGAAGCAATAGAGCGCTACGAAGACCGCTGGGACAGCTGGCAACCGGCTGGTCCAACAGTGCTCATTGCCGATTATGTTGTTGGTCGGGGGCAGACACTCGGCAGAGTTCTCAGGATCTTGTCTCAGCGGCGCGCTGAGTTTCGACATCCTGTCCGTTTGCTCTTCCTCGAACGCCAGCCATGGAATGCGGTGGGCGCGCTTCAGCTTACCCGCGCAAATCGGTTTTCAAGAAGACCAGGAACGGCTGACTGGTTTGTTGCGCTATGTGACCGGCATGATGGAGCCGATCCAGACGTTGCAGAGGCGCGTTTCGAAGATGGGCTCATACACTTGTCGGGTCTCGAAGGGACCCACCTGACCGAGATCGTCAGACGATCAGCGGCATTGTCTGGTTATGACAGCAGCATGTTAAGCGACACGGAGCTTGCAGATCGCTTGGGTCGGATAGATGCGTCCGGACGGCCGCTTTACGCGTTCCTTTATGGTGAAGTGCTGGCAGAGGCCGAAGGCCATGCATGGACCAACCTGGACGTGCTGGACACGGTCCTCGACAAGGATTGGAAGACGCGGTGGGCACAGGCTGATCTAAATGAGCCCTTGCCAGCTTTTGGGGACAATCACCCGTCCATGGTGATGGCAGTATTGGCGACCATGTGTGAGCGACTGGAGTTTGCTGGGGCGATTGATCTTCCACCGGAACTCAGGACATCTCAAAGCCATCGATACGTCGCCGCTCTCATGACGGACACATTTGGTCAAACGCCTCATGAAACCCGAGAGGTGAGTGGATTGGAACCAGACATCCTGGGAGAGCGATTTGTGTTGCGGTCGCTGGGCACGGGATTGATGGATATCGATCGCTGTCTGGAATTGGCTTGGTCGCTTGACCCCGCAGCTATGGCGCGGTTCGTTCTGAAAATATCTCGGGATTTCTTATCGGATCCTATCACGCAACGTATCATCGCTTACGCACCATGACGGCGCTTTCACGCCACGCGTTCGAGAGCATCGCAATCGATCTATTTGCGGAGATGGACGCGCACCGCGTTACAGTTCCCGAGAGCATCACGTCTGCGCTTCGTGCGCGGTCTGATCGGGGTGACCTTGATGCAACCGAGGCACTGGGTATCTGCTATTTGAATGCACCCGATCGCAGCCTTGCAGGAGAAGGGTTTCAACTCATCAAGCGCGCTGCAGAGGCTGGGGACCCGCATGCGATGGCCAATCTTGGTTTGTGCTATGAGCTGGGGCTTGGAACCGCCGTAGACGCGACTTTGTCGATTTCCTGGTTGCAAAAAAGTGCTGACGCTGGCGCGACGCGTGGCCTGGTCCAGCTCGGACGCGCCTATGAAGAAGGTCTTGGCCTCGAAAAGGACGCGCAAAAGGCCTTTGAACTGTATGCCCAGGCTGCTGAGGCGGGGGATGGCCTCGCTTGTGCCTATCTCGGTGCCTGTTACCAACTGGGCGACGGTGTCGAGTTGGATTTGGATCGCGCAGTTGAGTGCTACCGCGCGGGAACGGAGCTCGGAGATGGGCGATCCATGGCCTATCTTGCGGATTGCTACGAAGAGGGTGTCGGGGTCGCGCGAGACATGTCAAAGGCCCTGTTTTGGTATCACAAAGCCGTCGATGCCGGAGATGGCAAGGCGGCATCTTTGCTTGGCCTTGTCTATGAGCACGGTGTCGGCGTGACAGCGGACCAGAGCCGAGCCTTGGCACTATACGAGAAAGGCGCTTTGGTCGGTGATGGAGATGCTTGTTATTACCTGGCCAATTTCTACGAGACGGGGCAGGGCGTCCAGAGGGATGAAGAACGCGCCTTCCAGCTCTATCTCGAGGCAGCTGAGGACGGAAACGGTGCTGCGATGAACAATCTCGCCATGTGCTTTGAAGCAGGGACGGGGGTTGGTCAGGACATTGAAAAGATGGTCTATTGGCTGAGGCAGGCGGTCGATGCCGAGGATAGCCACGCGATGGCAAATCTCGGCTACAGTTACGAAATCGGTCTGGGTGTGCCTCAAGACGACCAGCTTAGCTATCATTGGTACCGCAAAGCCGCCGAGGCCGGAGAGGTGAAGGCCTTTGTAAGTTTGGGTGTCTGTTACGAGTTTGGGCGGGGCTGCGAGGCCCGTATCGACGAAGCCATTCATTGGTACCGCAAAGGGGCAGAGGCAGGAGATGGCCTTGCAATGACCAATTTGGGCACGTGCTACGCAGATGGGGAAGGCGTGGAAATTGACGAAGCACAGGCGGTCTACTGGCATCAAAAGGGGCGCGAGGCGGGCGACCCGCTAGCCATCACAAATCTTGCGCAGTGTTACGAGTATGAAATCGGCGTGGCGCGCGACATGGATCACGCTTTCGACCTCTATCTCGAGGCGGCAAAACTGGACTATGTGCTTGCCATGGCCTGCGTAGGGGAGTGCTATCAGCTTGGAACCGGCGTCGAAGTGAACCTCGACAAGGCAAGGTACTGGCTGAAGAGGGCCGCCGACGGGGGCGAAACAACAGCGGCTGAAATCCTGAGAGAGATCGGGTAAAGTTCCACGCAAGGGCGAGCTAGCGCTATGAAGGCTAGTAGAGCGTAAACACCAGATCCTCGATCAGACGAGAGGTGGCCTTGGTATCTGCTACAGTGTGGTTCTCCCGAGCGGCTGAGAAGATAGCGTAAACACGCCAAGTGCATGCTGGATTGGACCCGTTCGAAGACACTCTGTTGGACAAATTGCCAGCCGTTGGTGTGGAACAACGACAAAGGCACCTTGTTCTCCGAGAGAGGAAAGCGTCCCAGTCGAGTCTCAGTCAATAATTGACCTGCTCGAACCCGTAGTTTCCATCGTAATCGCGCCACTCGACGAAGACCGAGCGATGCCAGATGCCGGGGCAATGTGCGCCCCATTGCTCAAGGCCTGTGTGTGCCGCGGGCAGAGCGCTCGGAGACGAACGCTGCCATGAGAACTCCCCCTGTGGCCCATAGGTCCCGAGCGATATCACTGCCATCCGAGTGCAGTCGCCGTCCCGTCCCGCCTCATATTGGCGCGCGTAGCGCACATCAAACACGCGGATCGATCGGACAAAGTTGAACTCCGCGCCGCTGATGTCGATGTCGGCGCGGTTTTGCACGAACTGCGGCGCGGACCCTTGCCCGAACTCGGGGGACGTTGGTGTCGAGATGGGAAATACAGCTGGTACGGCATTGAATGGCATGGTGCGACTGACCGACGGAGAACTGTGGGGCAGGGGCCTACCCGATCGTCGAGCATAGATGTCATAGAAGCTTTCCCAAGGCCTTGCTCTTGACCCAGGCTCGAACGCAGCGCCCATTGGGCAGCGCCAGATTTGGAGTGGGGGCTCAATGGGCCAGGGCGTGATTCTTCGAATGAACTCCGCGCGCGCCCGTGCGCATGGTTCGGAGGCAGGCCACCCACCGGCAAGGCACAACAAGATCGCGCAATCGATTTGGTAGCCCTGGGCGTTGGCCCGGTCAGACAGACCGAAAGTGAACGAGAGGACAGTGGCGACGGTCGCAAAGGCAAGGTTTCGTACAGCGTTCAACATCCACAGCGTCCTGACAGAGCTAGAGTTTAATCACCATACATTAATATACTATCGTTTACTTTAATATAGAAAAGTTGAGGCAGCTGCAAATGGCAACCGTTGTCACAAGGTCATGAAGACTTAACGGGCAAGGTTTCAAGAAAATCGGCAAGCGCAAGACTGCCGGCGGATCGCGCGCGTTTGAGGATGTCAGCGTCGAGGGCATCTTCAAGAAACGAAATTTCGCGTTCGTCGCCAATCCAGAAAATGCCCAGATCACCCGACTCCCAGAGGTAGAGAATACCGACAACCCGCATACCGTCTTGACCGAGCAACCTCGTGATTGCCGTACCGTTTCCAAGTTCCGCTGTCACTGGTTCCAGACATCCTTTCGATCGACGAAATCACCGATGATCCTCATGGTCTGTACTCCATACATTCGGATACAGACCTGGGTGTGATGACCGACAGGGATGCTCGGGCTTCGGCGTCAAAAGGTCGACAAAAATACCCATGATCGACCTGAGAGAAGACGTTGGCGTTCGCCCAGCAGGACGAGGAGACATCAATGGCTTTGGCATACCAAATGCGAGGCCTTGAGCAGGTAGGGGATGTACGAAGGGCCAGGTTTCAATAGCTTCCCAAATTCAAATTTGACGGTGTTTATGCTGTTGTTGTCTAAAGGATCAGATTGCTAGCGCCTGGCTGCTTTCAGGCGCTTTCTATAATCTGACGGTGTCTGGCCTGTCCAACTCCGAAATGCACGCCGAAAGGCGCGGTCATCTGAGTATCCGAGCAAGAGAGAAATCGACGCGACATCGAGGTTGTCGTCAGCTAGAAATTCTTTGGCACGGTTGGCCAGCGCATCTGCCAATATCTGCTGCAATGTCGTGCTGTGATCTGAGGCGATCCTCTGAGCTGTGCGCAAACTCATGTTCGCTCCGGTGGCTATGGCAGCTGTTGTAGGAACGCCCATGATCACGCATTCAGCCGCCGCAGTTTGCAATATCAACAGTTTCTCGCTGTCTTGCGGAGCCAGAATTTGCTTTTGGATGGTCGAGAAGTGCGTTTTGACGTATCGAAACAATTCGGCATTTGCATGGGCGATCTTGGCGTCGAGCTTGGCTGGGTCAAAAACGATGCCGGTTTCCGGCGCCTCAAATTCAACAGCGCCTCCAAAGAAATCAGTATAGAATTTCTCGTCTGAAAGCGGGCTATGGGCCATGGTCGCGCCGATGACCGCGCCTTTTATTCCGAGGAACTCCGAGAACATTCGCGCGGCAAGCGCAGCGCCAATCTCGGCAGATCGGCCGCCATCAATGCTGTCCCATGGGTGGCGGGATGTCAGGCTTGCCCCAGTTGGTGTTTCATTGAAGGTCAGGCTCAGTTGACCTGCGATCAACGCCGCGTTTTTTGCAAAAAGCTGGGCCGCTGACCGCAGGTCTTCAGCAAACTTTGCTCCTTCAGCAAGACCGCCGAAGAAGGAAAAAGGCGCTGCTCTCGCCATTTCCAATGTCAGCGGTTCACTGGGGAAGCGTTCCCCAAGATAAGCCCACAATCTCGGGAGAACTTCTTCGGGTGGTCTTTTGTCGAGACTCAAGAGGGTCTGAACGCTTACGCCTGTTGCGCGCCTGATTTCACTCATCGTCACGCCCTTGGACAATGAGAATGAGACCATGGCGATCCCACCACCTGCACTCATTGTCGTCACTCGTTACTCCCTCATTTCTAAACTCCTGGAAAACCGCGCTGATTTGCCAAAACGACCCTTCTTCTAGAAATTTTCGGAAGCTGTGGGGAGGACACGATGTGCCAAATACCGGATATCTCCCGCCAATTTCGCCAATGACCGGGCTAAAGCGGGATGGCCTAAGAAATGTGGAGGTCCCGGGAGGGCACTCTCACGCCGATTGACAGAGTTTGCCGAATAGCTTGGCGCAATCTGACCCATTTTGGCGCTCATTGTCCTACATTTGGCATATATTGTCCTGTGCAGAGCTCAAAAACTCCACCATCTTGGCAACACCACTGAATGGTCAGGAGTTTGACATGACACAGCTTTTCAACCGGACGAATACGAGCGAAACCCGTTGTTCAGTGTCCCGTGGAAACAGTGTTCGTCGCAAATTGCCCCGGACAGGATCGACGGGGGGCTCCTCATGACAACCGTGAGCAACGGATCCGTTATGTCCGTGGTTGCCTCAGCCCTGTCGCGCGGACTTTCCTTCAAGGACGTTCAAGATGCCGCCGGGGTCGAGTGTGCCACTTTGATGAACCCGGAAGCGCGGCCACCGGAAGATGTCTTTCCACGGATCGTGGCCCTTCTTGGCGAGCGCTTTCCCGGTGAGCCATTCACCTTGGACATCGCGCGCGCTGCACCTTTCTCCTTTTTTGGCGGCCTTGCTGATGGCACTCGGTATGCAGATGAGTTGCGGACTGCCATCAACCTTTTGGTCAAGAATTGCTCTGTGATTTCAGACCAGTTGGAGATGAGCTTTCATGAAAGCGCGTCGGAAACCAAAATCGTTCATAGCCATCCAATGAACCATTTGGATGATGGCCGATCTTCTGAGATCGGATCCGCATTCATTGTGCGGTTGTTCTCAGAATTTCTTGGTATCCCGGATTGCTTCGAGCGGATCACGTTCTCTCACGCTCCCAACTTCGATGAAAAACACTATGCGGATTACTTCGGCGTTCCAGTTGAATTCAACGCAAGCGAGATCAGCCTGATCCTCAAGCCGGAGAAGCTTGATACGCGCATCAAGCAAGCAAATGTCGACCTCTTCAATTACGTTCAGACGCATCTGTCCGGTGTCAAAAAGCAGATTGCAGCCGCGAAAGAACCCAGGGAACTGAAAGCGCTTAGGAAAGCCGCCGCGGACAATGCAGCAGCAGGTGTGTTCAACACGTCCAGTGTCGCTGCCGCCGCGAATATGAGTGTCCGCACCGCTCAAAGGATCACCGCCGAGCATGGCACGACACTGCAGGCACTGATCGACAAAGTGCGCGAGCACCGAGCATTGGAGTTATTGCAGGACAACCGCAACGACATTGGTTCCATCGCATTCTTGCTTGGCTACTCCGATGAGCGCGCCTTCCGCCGTGCCTTCCAACGATGGGTCGGGCAGACGCCATCTGACTACCGACGGCAACTCAACAAGCAGATTGAGTAGGGCTTTAGCCCGGCGATCAGCGCCATAGACCAACCCATCAAGTCCTAGCGAAGTCCAACCGATGCGCAGCATCGGAGGAGCCTTTGCACCCTGAACTCGACTTAGAACTTTGGAGGAACGACCCATGAAACTCATCGCACAAATCGCCACGACCCTGTTCGGACTTCTCGCCGGGGGCATGCTCCTGATTGCAACCGGGCTAGTGCCTTATTGGCGGTCCATTGACCCAGACATGTTCAACCAAACTTTCGGGCCGAGTCTGACCACCGTCGGCGGCACCATGATCGTTCTGACCATTCTTGGCACTGGCTCGATGGTGATCGCAACGGGACTAGCACTACGGAAGAAGCTGCCCGGCCGCATCTGGCTTGCAGCAGGTGCTGCCGCTACGCTCGTCATGCTTGTTTGTGTACCGCTCTATTTCGGAGCCGCCAATGCAGCCTTGTCTGGCGGCACACTAAGCCCTGAAGCCATCACCGCCGAACTCGCAACCTGGCAGCAGATGCATTGGTTCCGGACCATTGTCAGCATCCTCGGTCTCTTCTGCGCGATCCGGGCCGGATACGCATCCGAGAAGACCTCCTGAACCCCTAAAAAAGCAACGAAAAGGAGGCAAGACCATGCTTCGTCTACAAGGCATCAATGCCGTTATCGCTCTCATCGCAGCTTTCGTCGTCCTTCATCTGGCCTTTGTGCCTGAAGACCACACGATCAGAACAACGTTCTCGACACTTCTGGGCGGCATCAGCTTTCTGCTGATGACCTGCTCAGTGATCCTGGCAACGCGCCTTGAGGTCTTTGAGGAGATGTTTGGCGGTCTGGACCGCATGTATCAGGTCCACCGGGTTGCGGGCACCTTCACGGCCGTTTTCGCGCTGGTGCACTTCTTCTCCATCCCGAAGGAACTCCCTGAGGGCGTGGATCCAGTGCTGAACTCGACCTTTCCATCGGCGCAGATCGGGATGGCCGCCATGGTCCTTCTGGTGATCGGGCTGTTCGTCGCGCTCAACCGGAAGATCAGCTACTCGCGCTGGCGGAACCCGCACAAGGTTATGGCGCTGGTCTATATCCTTGTGATTGGCCATTTCATGAATGCCCCGGGCATCTTCTTCGAACGCTTCAGCGCATCCGGCATCCTCCTGATTGTTGCGGCTGTCGTCGGCACCGTTGCCCTCATTTACACCGCCTTCGGCATGAACAAGCGGACCGCCACGCGCTTTACGATTGAGGCCGTGAACTCCCTGGAACGTGCCACCGAAGTGGTCTTGAAACCGGTCGGTGAAATGCTGGCTTTCAAACCTGGCCAATTCGCTTTTGTCGAGGTTCAGGGCAAGGGCTGGTCAGAGCCTCATCCCTTCACGATCTCGAGTGCGCCGAGCGAAGAACGCCTGCGCTTCACCATGAAGGTGTTGGGTGATTGGACCCGAAAAGTGCGCGAAGAGCTGCAACCCGGTGGCGAGGTCATCGTGCGCGGACCTTATGGACGGTTTGATGCTGCCAACACGGACAGCAAAAAGCAGGTCTGGATCGCGGGCGGCATCGGCTTGACGCCTTTCTTATCAAAGCTTCGAGCAATGGCCCCAGATGATGATCGCGAGATCCATTTTGCCTATGCCGCACGGAACAAGGAAGAAGCGATTTTCCTCGAAGAACTGAAGGCCATCGAGGCGGAGCGAGACAATCTCACCCTCTACTACTTCTTCTCGGAAGACGGTGACTTCGCCCGGGTCGATGCCGCCAAGGAACGGCTCCCTGATGCGCTGACCGACTATGAGTACTTCATTTGCGGTCCCAAACCCATGGTCGACGGCCTGATGAAGGACCTCAAGGCTGAAGGCGTAAAGCGCAAAGCAATTCACGTCGAAGCCTTTGAGTTCAGATGACCTGATTGGAGCCGGTCAGAAGCACCGGCTCCACCCTTTTTGCAGCCGCAAACACATCACGACACAAATGAGAGAACCAATGAAAGACCTTCCCTTCAACGTATCCATCCTTGTTTTCGCGCTCTACCTAGGCGTCATGATTGCTGGCGGAATTGCCGCCGCAGTGCTCAAGAACCTCGGCCTATACGGTTTCTGGCATTATTTCCTGGCAATCCTGATTGCTTTGCCAGTCGGTAACGCAATCCGATACGGGTTGGGCCAAGTGTTCGCGGAGCAAAGTGGTCATAGCGGGCCGCAACCAAGGGCCTTCAATTTTCCCATCCGCATGGCGATCGGTGCAGTGGTCGCAATCCCGGTCGCCGCTCTCACAAGTTCGGTTGTCAGAGAGAACGCGTTCCACGGATTGGAGACGCTATGGGGTGCAATTGCAGCTCTTATTGCGACCGCGTTCATCGCCTGCATTTTCTACCTTAGCTACAGCCGAAAAGAGTAGCGCCGTCCACGTCGTCGGGCTGGCGACGCCCAATCGTGGCGATCGCTGGCCGCTTGAAAACAACTGATCACACGGGAGATCCTCTATGCTTTTTTCCAGACACCAACTCTCCAATCGAGCGCTTGCAGCAATTGTCTCACTCTCTGCCGCAATGGTTAGCCCACCAGCATTGGCGGACAGTTCTTCAGCTACAGCGGATACCGAAAATTGCACACGGGAGCAGGAAGCGCACAACAAGGCGCTGATCGCACGGTTCGTGTCAGAAGGACAAAACGGGCGGAACCTAAAGGTCGTCCGTCAGTATCTCAGCGAGAATTTCACGGATCATAGTGGAGCCCAAGACCCAACCCGCGACGGATCAATCGCCTTTCACCAAGCTCTGTTCACGGCCTTCCCTGACTTCCAGGTTGTCGTCCATCAACAGGTTGCTGAGTGCGACAGGGTCGTAACCCACAAGACGTTTTCCGGGACTCATGTAGGAGACTTCTTTGGGTTTCCTCCGAGCAATGTGCGGATGGAATTCGACGTCATCGACATTTTGCGGATCGAGAATGACCAAGTTGTCGATCATTGGGTCGTGAACAACATGCTTGAAGGGCTCATGGCCCAAAGCGTAGCCGCGAACTGAACATCCTCTTTCAAATCAAACCGAAAGTTGCCGCATAGCGGCCGCTCGCAACCACTCATCACAATCAAACAAGGAGAAAACCGATGAAACTTTCCAAGATAGCCTTAGCCCAAGCATGTGCCCTCTCGATCATGGTGTCAGCCACTGTAACCCTTCCGACTGCCGCGTCGTCTCAGGAAACACCTGGGCTGCAACTCGCGCGGCAGGCGTTTGCTTCGATTGACACCGCTGACCGCGGCTTCATCGATCAAGGTGAATTCGCAAACTACGGCAGTGACGTGTTTGTTTCGATGGATGCAGACGATGACAGCAAACTGTCATTGTCCGAGTTTCTAAGCTGGGACTACGGAATGCGTCCGCTGGCAGCAGAGCAGGGGCGCGAGGCCGCATATGAGACAGCGTTGAGAGTGGTCTTCGCCTTTTGGGACCGTGACGGGGACGGCAAGATTTCCGAACGCGAGCAACGCCTGTCACTTGATGCGGATTTTCAGCGCGCCGACGAGGACAAGGACGCACTTTTGACCGAGGACGAGTTTGTTCTTGGGTTCACGGTGATGATGGCCCTGCGTGCCGCAATCAATCCGGCTCCCGCAGACTAGGCAAAACCAACCCAATCCCCGGACACAACGTGTCGAACGAACAAAGACCCGATGCACCAGAGGCGGGGTCACCTTCGCTAGGTGGCGTGCGGCTCAAGTGAATTGGCGGGGAATGTCCTTCTGCGACATCTGTCTTGCGATCAAGATACTCAAAAACGGAGTAACATCATGGCATATCAAAAACTGACTGAAATTCATCGTCGACGCTTTCTGGCCCTTTCTGCGAGTGCGGCAGCAACGCCTTTTTTGCCGAGCACAGGTTGGGCTGTTGGCACTGAAACACACACCTCGATGATTGGCGATGTGGAACTGACGGTATTGAGCGATGGTAGTTTGACATTGCCGTCCGGTGCCTTGGCCCCTGGGGCACCCCGCGACGAATTCGAAACCGTTTTGACACAGACAATGGGAGCGGTTCCCGAGACCGTGGAAGCGGGTACCAATCATGCGTTACTGCGGGCTGGAGATGATTTGATCCTGATCGACAACGGCTCAGGTGACAAATACCAGCCAACTGCTGGGAAGCTGTTGGACAACCTTGCTTTGAACGGTGTCGCCCCGGCAGCGATCACGAAGGTCGTATTCACCCATGCGCACCCTGATCATATCTGGGGTACATTGCTGAACGATGGGTCACTGGCCCTGCCAAATGCCACCTACTACGTTGGAGAGGCGGAATTTGGCTTTTGGAGCGACCCCGCAACAGAAAACCAGATGCCCGAAGAATTCAGATCGTTTGCGGTTGGCGCGCGGCGCGACCTTCTGGCGGTTCAGGATCGTGTTCAACTGGTCAAAGAAGGCGATCGCATCGCGT
The DNA here is from genome assembly GCA_963422245.2 of uncultured Sulfitobacter sp. Taxonomy (GTDB): domain Bacteria; phylum Pseudomonadota; class Alphaproteobacteria; order Rhodobacterales; family Rhodobacteraceae; genus Sulfitobacter. Next base: position 78,814 of record CAXMWW010000025.1, read on the forward strand.
CCGGCATCAGCGTCCTCGACACGCCGGGTCATACACCGGGGCATATCGCCGTCATTGTTGAAGCGGGAGAGGGCTTGATTGTTGCCGGAGATTCTATTGCGAGTGAATTTGTGAGCATTCAAAGACCTGAATGGGCGTTTGGTTTCGATGCAATACCTGAGCTCGCGATTGCGACTCGGACCGCTCTTCTTGATCGCATGGCAACGGACGGTATCCGTATCCTCGGCTACCACTTTGCCTACCCGGGAGTTGGACATATCGAGCGGGCAGCGGGCCGCTATCGGTATACTTCGTCGTAGCAAAGAGACAGGCCCCAACTGCCTGGGAGCAGAGCTCTGACTGAAATTCCGTCAATCCAAGCAGCCTTGGGTCAGTTTCAGGGCTGCTTGTCCTGCGCAACGGATGTAATCAGGGTCATTGTGCGTCAGGGTGAGTACCGTTGCACCTTCAATCAAAATGCAAAGAGACTTTGCAAGAGGGCTTGAGTTTTTCACTCCGAGTTCGGCGAGCTCTGTTTTGAGCCAATTTTCCACCTCGGACTTATGTTTGGAGGATGCGCTGCGCACCGGATGGCCAGGCATATCCGCAAGTTCCATCGTGAGCCGCGTAAAGCCTGATCCGGTCCAGTTTTTTGATTGCGACCAATCTTCAAGTTGTTCGAAAATGCGCTTAACAAACAAGAGTGGACTCTCGGAACGGGGTTCTCCCCAACGTCTTATGCTCCTCAAGGAGTGCTCAAGTTGCCCTTTCAGGACGGCACCAACCAATGCATCCTTGCTGTCGTAGTGGTAGTAGAGGCCTTTCTTGGTAACGCCAGCCGCTGTTGCAATGTCATCCATGCTGACACGGGCGTAGCCGCGCTTGTGAAACAGATCAAACCCAGCTTGGTGAATAGCTGCCAGAGTTTTTGTTGAAGAGCGTGGCATGTCTTGATGCTATACTAGTGAGTGTAGTTTAAAAGATGAATGACGATTGGACACAAACCATGATGGCAGCGATGCACCGCGGGCGTTCTGGCACTTTTTTGTGGGCAATCCCAAGTGTAATTCGTTCTAGCTGAACTTTGCCGAGTTGAGTTGGCGTTTTTCTCCGAGCAAAGACGTATCGCTCTTGCGATCTTGGAGGTGGCCATCTGTTCACCAGTTGCAAAATGCAGCCATGTCTTCACGGTCTTCAATCAGCTAGGAAAGCACCGCGCCAATTCATTTCGGGCTACAAACCAATTGCCACGATGGCATCGGGTGTGACCCAGCCGACTTAAGGCAGACGTGCCCCATTTCAGCTCCAAAGCGACCTGCAGCCCGGGAGTAAAGGTCCTTGGCAAAAGCTTCAGAAGCTTCCTCAAATCAGGCAAGGCGTGAAACCTGGTGATTGGGCTTTCTTTGCAGACATGCCATTGTCTGTTCTTGTTCAACCACTGGACTTGGAAACAGCGCGCTCGAGAATGCGGAGCCTGGGCGCGTGTCGACGGCGGTAGAGAAACCGGGCCCAGGCCACAAAAACTGGGGTCATCCATCCCGCGTCAATGTCGATCTGCTCTTCTATCCGACATCCATACTCCTCATCGGCCACAACAGCCAAGGAATGCTGCCAGGATTTGACACCCGCACCAACTTCGTTTGAGCGGAAAGTCCTGTTGGCATCGTCGCATTCAACGACGGTCATTTCATATGGTTGATATGGCAACTTACCAAAGAGAGAGACTTGCACTCGCAGCTGCTGACCTTTGTGTATTCGGCCAGAGGGCAGGTCACGGAAGACCAATAGGCCTGCCGTTACTTCTTTCAGGTGATCGAGATCCACAGCGATGGCCCAGACCCGCTCAGCAGGGTAGGGGTAGACGTGAGTGAGCTGTACGGTTTTTGGCATTTGTCCTGGTCTAATGTCATCAACTGTCTAGTGCGCCATAAAGCTCAGCAGGACGAGATTGAAAACGCCCGTCAGCCACTTCTCCAGAGTTTCACGGCCCGATGTCGCTCAATTGGCCAATAGCGGGTCATTGGTTCTCATGTTCTGTGCCAGCGTTGACGATCTTGCACGCGCACCTGAACTGAAACACCCAATCGACTTTAGCGATCACATTTTTAACATCGACACAGTCTTCAAGGCGCGAGGCACATGGACATTCTGGGCCGATGGGCAGCCAGCGACCCATCAAGTTGACGGTCGTATCGAGACCAACAGCGCAAGCGGCGCGAACACCTTGGCCTTGCGAGTGCAGGGTGCCTCAATATCGCTACACAATACATGGTCAATGAAGACGTCAAAGAAGGGCGCTTACGCAGTTGCTCACTGAGTGCATGACCACCAAACTTGCAATCAATCCGGCCGATCCGCCGCGTCTCTGCAAGAGTTCGAAGGTTCATCAATTGCATGGCTCTACGCTTCAGGAACTTAGGGAACCCAATGCAAACGCTCAGACCTTTTTGCCTATGTTGGGTGACTTTCCGACTGAGGAGCATCGTCACAAATGTCATACCATGACGGCTTCTCAGACACGAACTCATGAAAACTGACCTGCACATCGACTTCATCATCAAGCGCATTCGCAGCAATTGGAAAACTGTCTTCTTCTGAGAGGATCTCGCCTAGCGAAGAGCCGCAGTGCTTGCAAAAACATCTGCCGTATTTGTAGGGGGCTTTGGGCTGATAGATGCCCACATCATGTTTCCCCTGAACCCAGACAAGATCTTCCCTCTTTGCAAAGACGATCGTACTTGCTCCTGCTTTGCGACATCTGGAGCAGTGGCAGGTGCCCATCATTGTGGGCATTTTTCTGAGCTCGAATTTTACGGCTCCACACAGGCAACTTCCTTTGATCACGACGACCGGTCCTCCATTGTATCTAGTGAGAACATTAAGTGAACATCTGGATCCCTGCAATGTCGCAAATCCAGTCTATGTATGTCTCAGATTGTTTTGTGCATTGTGACGTATGTCGTCCGGTCAAACCCTATGTGTGACCCTTCACCTGACTTGGAAAATCCTAATCTACGAAAGGTCTCATGGTTCTCGATAAGCTCTATCCGTGTTTCGAGTTCCAGGCCGGATAGAGCGAGCGCAATTGCCCGAGTTTCCGCGAGCTGAATCAATGTCCGGGCAAGGCCTTGACCCCTCATGCCTGGTTCGACCGCTAGTTTGCTGATGTAGAGGTTTGGGTCCTTGGGTTTCAAAAAGATGCAAGCAATCGGCGGGGTGCCAATGGACCAAACCTCGCCCCGCAAGCAATGCTCGCTGACGCCTTCGACGCTTAGGCGATGCATTGAGGACGGCGGATCTATGCGAGACTCCATGAAGGCAAAACACCGCTGGATTAGATCTAGAACCTCTGGAACTTGAGCGCTTGTTGGTGCGATCTGTCTTGGTTGCAATTCTTGCATCACCTGGGTCACCTTCAGTCTATGTGCAGGGGCGAGCATACGTCCACGGTTTTGAGATCCCTGTCTAAATCAAACGCACACGAGACATCCTGAATGCATCGGCTTGCTCAAGGTATCGGCGCAACCGGCTCGGTCCAGTGTTTAAACTACACTTAGTAGTGAATTTACCTGCCATGTGACTTGATGGACGGTGCCTCGGGGTCAAGGAGGTAACGATGAAGCAAAGCACAAACGTCGAAGCAGATGGCTGGTCGCCGCTTCTTATCCTAGTTCTCATCGCTGCAGGAACGATCCTTTCTACGTCGATGGGTATCCGTCAGAGTTTGGGTCTGTTTATGGGGCCCATCGTCTCCGGGACAGGAATATCAATTGCGACATTCGGATTGGTCATGGCCATCCAGAACCTCGCCTGGGGCATCGGCCAGCCGTTAATGGGTGCTTTGGCGGATCGCTTTGGTGGACAGATGGTGGTGACTGTTGGAGCTGTATTTTTTGCGTTTGGACTGTGGTTGATGCGTTTCGGTACAGAGCTGGGTCTGTTCTTTGGGGGTGGTTTGCTCATAGGGCTGGCTGTCGCGGCAACATCTCATGGTGTGCTGGTGGGCATTCTGTCGAGGATCGCACCAGGGACGGTCCGCGCCCTTGCCGTATCAATCCTCGCGGCGGTCGGGTCGCTCGGAACCTTCGCAATAGCCCCCGGCACACAGCTATCGCTTGATTGGTTGTCATGGGAGCCGACGCTTCTCATTTTGGCCGGTCTTGCGCTGGCGATGGCACTGATCTCCGTCGCGCTTCGCGTCAACCATGCAGAAGCTGCGGAGGGGTCGTCAGAAAGACCGAACGCAATTGAGGCGATCAGACAAGCGCTGCGCCATCGAGGTTATGTCGCAATGACGGTCGCCTTCTTTGCCTGCGGCTTTCAACTGATCTTTGTCGCGACGCATTTACCAAACTTCATCGCATTTTGCGGCCTTCCGGCTTCTTTGAGTGCCAACGCTATCGCGATGATCGGTGTGTTCAATGCCGTAGGCACGCTTGTGGCGGGCAGACTTGGTGAGCGGTTTGGGCACAAAATCGTTCTGGCAGCAATCTATGTGCCTCGAACGATTGCCATTGCCAGCTATGCGTTTCTTCCGATCTCGGTTGAAAGCACTCTGGTTTTTGGCGCGGCAATGGGCTTCCTGTGGCTCAGCGTTATACCACCGGTGAGCGCCCTCATCAATCACATGTTCGGAGCGACCAACTTCGGAGCCCTCTTTGGCGTCATGTTCTTAAGCCACCAAATCGGGGCCTTTCTAGGCGCGTATCTGGGGGGACTGTCTTTTGATATAACCGGCGACTATGCTCTTGCCTGGGGCTCGCTGGTGGTTGTTGGTTTGGCCGCAGCTGCTATTCAGTTGTCTATGGATGATCGAGCACCCAGAAGCGAAGCAGCAAGCGCGTAAGCGAGCTGCTGGGCAGGGTTCAGATTGGCATGAGAACGTGACGGAAAAGTCTGATTGGGGCGCCGCACAAGCGGAACTGGAGAAGGATCGAGAGCGCAAGAAACTTGAGCGCGCAAGTAGCGCGAAAGTTCTGGGAAATTTTGGTCGCAGTATCAAAGAGCACGGCTTCGTCCGAAAGGGTCGATCAATGCGCTTCGCACGAGACCGCGGCCACTTTGCTCACTTCATTTCTTTTCACAAATTCACATTCGGACCGTGTTTCAGAATGGAGTACGGCGTCCGTGTCTTGAATGACCCGCGCGAGCATATCGTACTAAATGGCCCTGACGTGACAGAGCACTTGGACTACAGTACCGATGCGGCTGCGATTGAAGCCTGTGCAAACGTCATGATGCGATACGTATTGGATGACGGGCTGGCATGGTTTGAGGCGCAGACACCCGCAAATTTGCTAGGGGAGAAGTCATGCCTTGATCCGGAAGCGCGAATTGCGCTCCAGCAAGCAATTGACGGGAACGCTGACTTTACGGCTGTGGCGCAGTCTCGAAAATTGCTCGGGTTCGCAGACAGTTAGTTGGCCGCCTGAATAGGTAGCCCAGTTTAGACGATGTCAGACTTGAGGGCGCTTTGCCAACAGAGTCGCGAAACCTGCCCCGATGATGGCGATGCCAGCCACTTTGGAAACACCCAGTTGAAGCCTTGGAGAGTTCATTGCTTCACCCATTTTGCTCGCGAGCAGGGCGTAGGCTGTGTCAACCAACGCTCCAGTCAATACAAACAGGCCAATCAGAATGCCAGCTTGAGGTACATAGGCGAAACCTGGGTCGATAAACTGAGGAACAAAAGCGGCAAAGAACACGATTCCCTTGGGGTTGAACAACATTACGAGAAATCCGTCTCGAAAAGAGCGGTAAGCGGTTTCCGTCACGTTTTGATGTGATGAAGAAAATGCTTGAGGCTTAGAGAGAATTAGCTTCACGCCAAGATAAAACAGATACACAGCGCCCAGAGTTTTCAGCAGATTGAAGGCTATCGCAGAGGTCATCAGGATAACCGAGACACCGGCCAACGCGAGACCTGCTGCGAGTGCACCGCCCCCCGCAATCCCCAGAACCATGGGCAATGCTATCCCTCGTCCTTGCGCGACCGACTTTGAAACAATCAGTGCAATGGTTGGCCCTGGGACGACCAAGAGGAAAAAGCTGGTCGTCAAAAAAACCGCAATGGTTGCAAGGTCAGGCATGGTAAGATCCTTAGAAAACAAAGCTTTTTGCAACATTTGCATCTGAAACCGTGAATGACCAGCATTCTAGCGGGCAGCGATACTTGTTTCGCTGCCCATGTCCAAATTCGCATCAGGCTGTCACCCGCGGATGACAGCCGTAAGGCACAACACGCTTCGGATTCGGTAGAAACGGACCCACAACATGGGGTTCCCGAAACTGAGCCGGCATTGCCTGTGCAACAGGGTTGGTTGATTTTAATTGCCGCCTTGGAACGCTGAGCGGGCTTACAAACAGCGCGGGCATCATCCAATGGCAGCTTTAGTCGATTTTTGTGCAGTTCTGGAGTGCTAAGCGACATCAAAGTGAGGTTTTTGTTCCCATGACCGACCTCCACTAGCAGCGGCACGTCGCGCAATTCTGGTAACTTGGAAAGGCTCTTTTCCAGAATGTCGCAGAACTTGCCAACTTTCATGTGTTCTTGGCCGTCGCCATCTAGGACCTGCAATCTGGCCTCCTGCCAGGCCTCTACATTTCCACCGCAGTCGATTCCGGTCGACTTAGAGTGCCTCAGTTCAGTGACATGGTAGCCTGCCCCAATTTCACCCTCTGGGCTTGTGAATACTAAGGGAGTGGACTCGTCGTAGCGCCGCAGATCCGTAAGCAGTCTATCGAAGGTCGTCATTATTCATCCTTTCATTTCAACGATTCTTGAAATATAAAGCAGAAGAGGAAAAACATTTCAAGAGTGCTTGAAATATGACTGAAGAAGAAGCCGCAGTGCTCTTTGGTGCGCTGTCAAATGCGGATCGCCTTGGCGTCATTCGGATTTTGGTTGAGGCCGGTCCCGACGGTCTCAGCGCTGGACAGGTAGCAAAAAAGATAGGCGCCACGCCCTCGCGTGCATCCTTTCACCTATCAACTCTGTATGAGGTTGGAATTGTTGCCAAGGAACGCCATTCGAGAAGCCTGATTTATAGTGCGAACTTTGGCCGGCTCGGAGGTTTGATTGCATTCTTGTTGGACGATTGTTGCAAAGGAAACGCGGCACTTAAGGCTTGTTGTGGTTGTTAAGGACCGATGCCGCACAATTTGGACGCACTCGAACTGTGATTTCAAAGCTGGCTGTGCTGCAAGCAGCCAAAACATCGATACCTAAATGATGCATGAACAAACAGCGTGTTAGGAATGTTCTCACGTGTTTGGCGCTAAATGTCTGAAATTAGGCGGGTATTGTCCTGTCTTGCGTGATGCTCCTTCGCTCATACTCGCGTCGTCCGAAACGGCGAGAGAGCTGCCTACATGCGACCAAGATTGAACGAGCCAACCAGGGCGACAGGCGAGTTCGGTTTGGTCATTTATCTTACAGAGTTGGTCTGAAAATGGCTCGGATCAGTGAGTTAGAGCAGCGAAACGCGGACACTTTGGAAGTTGCGATAAGCCAGGAAGAGTATGACCGCCTGAGCAGTGGTAGCGAACCTCTAGAACTTCGCGTGACCATATTGAGCGATGCGGGCTCCGAAATTGGCACCTTTGATCTACCGGTTTCGCAAGCCAATTGGGTGCTTGACCCTGACACGCAAGAGTATGTTTACACTCAGGTCATTGTGGGTTTTGGGAATCACAGGACCAATTGGGACGGCCTTGTACTAAGCTCAAAAAACGCCTCGGGGCTGGATACTGTAGAAGACGCCTACATGGTGGGGCCCTTTGGTCTTCCAGTCGATACCGACGGGATCCTATCCACAACAGTTACGAGCGCTACGCATATTCCAATCGGCACGTCGCTCACCTTGATTGACCAAAGCTCAGTAAGCGGCTCCGGCGGTGGGGCGACGCTGCGGTTTGATGCGCCTGACATTGGCACACCTATTGTGTCACGAGTGGTTGGACTTGGCGACACCGGCACAGGTCCCATTCCCTGTCTCGTGGCCAAAACTCTGATCGCGACACCCGACGGTGAGACATCCGTCGAAACCCTTCGTGTCGGCGATTTCGTCTCAACCCGTGACCATGGCCCTCAAAAAATCGTCTGGATTGGGGCATACCATGTGACGCTGGACGAATTGGTATCGGATGAGAAACTCCGCCCTGTGCTCATTCGAAAGGGAGTGTTTGGCACGGACATTCCCAACCGTGACACCTATCTGTCGAGACAGCACAGAGTGTTGATCACGTCAGAAGTCGTGCGTGCTCTATGTGATGTCGGGGAGGCTTTAGTCGCCACTCACCACCTGACCCGGTTAAACGGCATAAGACTGGCAAATCCGGTTCAGGACGTAAAGTTCTTCCACATCATGTTCAGCACGCACGAAGTGATTTGGGCAAATGGTTTGCCGGTTGAGAGCTTTCTCGTAGCCGAACAATCGCTAAAACCTTACCTCAGTACGAACGGGAAAAGTTAATGTCCTGTTGTCGAGGAGAAATTAATATGGTCCCGGCAGTTCCAATCCCCTCGAACAAATTACAGAAAGACATCGCCAAAGCCTACAAAAAGCAGCAACGCGCCAATGCAGATCATATGCTACAGGTCTGATTTTGTACGATTTCCCAACCATTCTTAACTTGAACCGACGTGATGCACTCAAGTTGGGCATTGCCACCTACCTGACAACGTTTGCATCCAGTGCAAAAAGCCGGCCTCTAACGGACACCAGAGTTATCGTCGTAGGGGCTGGCCTATCTGGTTTGGCCGCTGCTCATGAACTCCAGGCTCAGGGTGCCGAAGTAACTGTGCTAGAGGCAGGTAACTATGTGGGCGGACGAGTCCGCACAGATATGTCGATGGGAGCACCGTTTGAGTTTGGTGCAGGTTGGATTCACGGGCCAAGCTCCAGAAACCCAATACAACAACTCGCAAAACAGGTTGGTGCACGAACTGTCGTCACCGATGACGAAAGTCTCGAAGTCTATACGACCAATGGAAACACGTTATCAGATTTCGAGTATCAGCGGCTTGAACGGCTTTACTCCGAACTGGAAGACAAGCTGTACTATCCGGATGCGCCGGGCCATGCGAGCGTTGAACAGATGTTCGCGCACCGCGATCCCAAATTGCTGAGTGATCCATTGGTGCGTTGGATGCTTTCTGCATTCTTCGAGTTCGATATCGGAGCAGGGATCGAGGATATCTCAGCCGCAAACGGCTTCGAGGCAGAAACCTTCGGTGGCGAAGACGTCATCTTCACTGAAGGATATGACGCTATCTTAAAGCCATTGGCTGAGGGACTGGATATCAGGCTTAACGCACCCGTGTCCGAGATTTGGTATGATGACATGGGCGTGAGCGTCGACGGTACCTCAGCAGACTACGTGATTTGCACTGTCCCCTTGGGTGTTTTGAAATCTGGCGCAATCGAGTTTGATCCGCAACTGTCAAAGCCGTTGCGAGATGCAATTGAGCAAGTTGGCTTTGGATCAGTCGCAAAAATCGCGCTTAAGTTCGACAAGCCGTTCTGGGATGTTGAAACCCAATATTTTGGCGTGATGACCGAACAAAAAGGGCGTTGGAACTATTGGTTGAACTATCGGACGTTCAGTGAGGAGAATATTCTGCTGGGATTGTCCGTTGGGCAGTCTGCTCTTGTCGCTGATAAAATGAACGAAGCAGACATGACGATCGATGCTCTTGAGGTTCTGCGGTCTGTTTGGGGTTCTGACGTTAGTGTTCCTGAACAAATCCTCAGCACTCGTTGGTCGCAACATCCTCTTTTCTATGGCGCGTATTCCTATGCTCAAGCTGGCGGATCGCTCTCACAGTTTGATGCGTTCAAAGCTCCTGTAAAGGACCGGCTTTTCTTTGCAGGGGAACACACCAACCGTGAATACCACGGCACCACACATGGCGCGCTGTTGTCAGGGCGTCGTGCGGCGCAATCGGTTCTGTACCTTTGACATTGTTAGAGATCTGACGTCTGGAGCAATCACGCGTTTCATCAGTTCTGCTTGTTGTTCCAAGAACAGATCCTCATCAAGGGACGTTGCTACGCTCCCCACACAAGACGTAGGCCACTTCTTTTCCTAATTCCGTCAAGCACAAGGACTGTGTTGCAGCACTCAATTCTACAACCCTTAAACCTCGAAGCCGATGTTCACATGTTGGAGAAATTTCTCGCATCTGCAAAAATGCCAGGACGGCGTCCTTCTCTCCTTCTGACAGCGAGTCAGCTAGATATCTGGCAACTCGGGACACTATTCAATCGTCAAAGACGGTCGCTGCCAGTGAGACGCAGGTCGACGATTGCTTCAACTTCGACGAGACAACCGCACCTTACGTTGTATTTGCGCGAACTGACTAGAATACGTTCGACCCGTGGACCCAATTCTCACCTCTTAACACTCGAAAATGCTAGCATACGGGCTGCATATTTGTAGGCAGTAATTCGCGACCACTTTCACCCTTGTACAATAAGGTTAGTTCTTGCCTTTGCAGCAAAGGTTGGTTGTTTGTGACTGGTCAGGTTATTATTTGCGCAGGTGCAGTTGAATGACTTGCGGCGAACCAATTTGGCGGCTTACCATAGGTGCTGGGTGTTGCCGCGCTGGTTGATGATGGACTGCAAAATGCTAAACTCTGCTTTTCGATGGGATATGGCAAGAACGCGCTACATCTTAGGGCCATTGATAGCACATTTGACTTTGCGCTTTCCCTAGTAGGGCAAAATGTAAATGAGGTTAATTATGCCGCGACCCGATTTGCGCAATGCATTGCTTTATGGATTGTCGACTGGTTTTGCTGTCGTCGTCTATATATGGCTCGGCTACGAGCTTTATGAGCGTCTGGAAATACTGTCGTGGACTTTGCTACTGGCGGGCCTTTCCGCCGCTGCAGCAATTGCGGCTTTCATTTTTGTTCGTTGGGCGTTGGCGTTGCAGGTTCGCCGGGCCGAAGAAGCCACCGGCGATGTGATAAACATTGTCAACCGCTTTATCGTGGGCGATCCGACTGCTCCAATCACCCGTGCGGAAGTACATGAAATTATCGGGCAGGCACGCACCGCTGTTCCACGGACTGTCAGCGCTATCACGCTTTTCTTTACGCTCTCTATTCTGCTGGTGTTATTCGGGGAAATCGTTCTTTTAACCCAAGCTGGTATGATGTATGTGCAGACCCGCCGGATTGAAGAACAGAACATACTTTTGAGCAGGCAGTCCGAGGTTCAAACAGCGCAATTTCTGCAAGAAAGCCTGACTTCCGTTGATCAAATTGGAAAATCGGTAGAGGATGTCCGTCGGGCTGTTCAGACTTTGAACGAGGATTTTATAGCGCCGTTCGTCATTATTCCAGACACGGTTAATGAGATCAGCGCTGCAACATTTGGTGAGGGTGAAGTTATACGGGTGTGTTTTGAGGACGACCCGTGCCCCTACATCTCTGCTGAGACGTTCGCGAATTTGGCAAGCACTGGCGAGATTGTCGTAACAGCAAGCAACGCAGGTTCATTGCGCGGGTGGTATCGATTTACCGATGTCCTTGAAGCCGTTGGGCTTGTCTTTACCGCCTCCATCACGAATTCTGACGTAGCTAACGACGATATTCGTCTAGCCCAAGACCAGTTGTCCAACGCCATCGTCACCTGTGGCGGAACGCCGGAAGGCAAAACCGTGAATAGGTTTTCGGGGCTAATGGGTGGTTTTCTAGCTGCAATTGACATGTGGCCGATTAACGGCCCTGAAGATATTCAACCAGGGCAAACGCTTACTTTCCCAAAACAAGTCGACCGTGCAAATTTCCTTGGTATATCCGCCGCAGTGGGATTATTGGCCGAAAGCGAAGGCAGTTCGATAGAAATGATCGGCAATGCATCGGACGCGGCGGCGCTTCTTGCATCGTCGCTTTCGATGTTGGAATTGGAATTTCAAGAGCTTTCAACGTCATGTTCTTCACGTTTGCAGGGTCTCTCTGCGACCGCGGAGGCACTGCAAAACCGAACAAATTCTATACTGGAAACGGTCGCGCGAAGCGTTGAAGATTAAACTCTCTGTTGCCCATCAACATGGAACGGGGGATACTCCATGGCTCATGCTGGTTTGAGTTTGAGTGTAATTTGATCAGTAGACATTGTAGTCAACGTTGCGAGTATCGACCAGCCTTGTTTGCGTGCCGTTTCGATTACGCTTCTCAGTATGCAGAAATTGTCTGCTCCGGCCATGGTGCGGAAGCCTCCTGAGACTTTCATGCGGACCTTACCCATCCGCAAAGCCTGCTCGGCCTCATTGTTGGTGAAGGGAACACGCAGGTCGTTGAGGAAACGCAGCACATCGGCCTTGCGGTCGCACAATCGCAGCGCGAGATTGTGGCCGGTCCGTCGTTTGGGTCGCCCGCGTCTGGTTTTGCCGATCGGGGTCGGGCTCAGAGGGGGCTGGCCTTCATGGAACAAAATGGCCTTTGTGATGCAGGCGTCGTAACGTTCGTTGATGGCTGCGATCACAGTCGCCGAGACGTTGTCTAACCCGTTTTCACGGGCGATTTCGGTCGCTTTCCTGGCATCCAGCAGGATGTTCTTCATTGCCAATGCCCAGTCTTCTTTTTCAATGTCGACCAGTGCTTGCAACTCACGCAGGTGATGGGCATTGCACAGGACGTGCTCGACACCTTCCATTCTGCCGTAGGATGCCCAGTTGTCGTGCACCACAATACCCGACACGCCGGACAACAAATCGCCTCTACCGCTTCCCATTCGGAAATGGCTCATCGTCGGCGAACAGATGACATGTTGCCACCGGGTCCGACCTCCAACCCGCAGGCCCGTTTCATCCAGATGTTTGACCACAACCTTCGGACCGCACAACGCTTCACGTACAGAATCCGAGAAAGACCGCATTTTATGCGCCATCTTTGCGATGAGACGCGATAGGGTCGCCGTCGCGATCCGCACACCGCACACGTCGAAAAACACCTGAGAAAGACGATCGTCGGGAATGCAGTGGTGAGTCTGAAGATAGGCCGCCACGGCCGCAATGCGACCACCGTATTGAACTGGCGCCATAACCCCTGCCGGGAAAGAGCCGCGTGCAAGCTTGCCACAGCCCGGGCACAGGCATTTATGGGATCGATGTTCAGTGACCATAAGAGGCGGCGGCGGTGGCAGGTCGAACACCTGGCGGGCAACAAAACCTTGTGACGAACAGTGTGACAAGTCGTGCTGACACTGCGGGCAGGTCTGCGGGTGATGATCAACGATCTCGTCCGGATTGTCGACTTGGGATCGCGTCGTACCCTTGTGCCCCGGTTGTCCGCCGGGCTTGCGCCCCGATTTTCCTCTTTGGCTTTTCGTGCGGTTGGCGTGCGGTTTCGACAGCCCGTCGCTCGACGGGGGTTTGCTGCTGTTTTTGCTGTGCAGTGAAAGGCGGCGCTCAAAAGCCTCAACGCGCTGTTCAAGGGCGGCAATCATATCTGCTTGGGTCTCAATGATTTCAGTCTGCCGCCGGTTCTCATCGACAAGCAGCGCATTGGCTTCCAGCAACTCCATGTTCTCAGCATGGAGAGTGGTCACCAACTCGATCCATTCCACCTTTGAAAGGTCGGCTGAATTGCCTGTATGGGGAGGCTTAGGTGACATGCCCTGAACGATTCACAAAATGAACGATCACTAAAGCAAAAAGATGCCCGGCGAGTCAATTCGCCACACTTGGACAAGCAGGGCAATCGACTGAATAAATTGCTGACAAGGCTGCATTTTTCTGAATCAAAGACATGAAATGACCCTGTATCTGGAGGATTTCCATGTCGGAAGCGTCCAAAGACCGCCTGATCCCTGAGTTTCTGACCCATTTTGAGGCCATCCCAGACCCGCGTCAGGCGGCGAAAGTGATCTACCCGCTGAACGAGATATTCCTGCTTGTTTTGTGCGCTGTGATCTCTGGTGCGGATGGATGGACCTCCGTCGCCCTCTACGGTCGAAAGAAGTTGGACTTTCTGCGGCGCTTCTTGCCGTTCAAGGATGGCACGCCTAGCCATGACCAACTCGGTATTCTGTTCTCCCGCCTCGATCCCGAGGCCTTGCAGAACAGCTTCACGAATTGGGTTGCAAGCTGGCCTGACATGCTTGAAGGCGTTGTCGCGGTTGACGGCAAGACGCTTCGGCGATCCTTCGACAGCACGTCGAACACGGGTGCGGTCCACATGATCTCGGCCTGGTCTTGCGAGCAGAAACTGGTCCTCGGCCAGCGCAAGGTCGCGGACAAGTCCAATGAGATTACAGCCATTCCCAAACTGCTGGAGATACTGGCGCTTGAAGGCGCGATCATCTCGATCGATGCCATGGGCTGTCAGCGCAAAATCTGTCAACAAATCATGGACAAAGACGCAGATTATGTCATTGGTCTGAAAGGTAATCAGGGCAGCTTGCACGAAGACGTCAAACTGTTCTTTGAGGAGCATCTGGACCGGGGTATCGGTGGCGAGTTTCTGCGAAAAAGCGAAACGACAGATGCCGATCATGGCCGACTTGAAACACGCCGCTACACCGTTTGCACAGACATCGAATGGTTGGAAAAACGCCATCACTGGCCGGGCCTGAAGGCCGTCATCATGACCCAGTACACGCGGGAAATCAGAGGCAAGGTGAAAAGAATACGCCAGTTCTACATCTCATCAATGACCGCCGATGCGGAAAAGATGGCCGCGCACATCCGAAATCACTGGCAGGTGGAAAACTGTTTGCACTGGGTTCTGGATGTCACCTTCCGGCAGGACGATTGCCGCATCAGAACCGGGAATGCAGCAGCCAATTTTGCCGCGATCAACCACGCTGCAATAAACCTGCTGCGGCAGGGACCTGGCAAAATGAGCATGCCGCAGGAACGACGCTCAGCCGCATGGGACGACGCATATATGGAGCAATTGCTGCGCAACTAGCGTTCAATCGATTCCCCTGCTTGGACAAGCGCTAGCGATAACCTGACCAGTTACGCATTCTCTAGGAATAGTGCCAATCGATGCAGACTTCGAGCCAGATATCTTCAACGCCCTCTTCTCAAATTCATGTCCTGCGGTGTCATGTCGTGGGCGATATGACTGACCTGGCCAATTTGGGTCCAGGTAAAAAGTCTTTCGCCAAGACCCGAGCACGCCTAAGCGGTCATATGTTCACTGTGCCCCCCACCCCACTAATCGGGCAAAGATCCTTGCAACATAATAAACCTTACGCGAACATTTTGCCTCATTGCTTCTACTCCGACGATGCAGCCATCCCCATTGATCGCTCAATGACTGAGCTGCTGGCGAAATCGGCTTTCGCTACGTTTACCCCCATGTCTCAATTGATCCCAAATACGGACATCTTCAATATGCTCTGATAAGTGCCGAAGTGTCGCGTCGTTGTCCGGAGCGAAAGACTTGAAATGATCATTACCGTCGCTGTTTCCGGATATAGGTCTCTCAGAAACCTCATCTTGCCACTCGCTCCTTTGACGGTGATTACTGGCGGCAACGGTGTCGGAAAGTCATCGCTATATCGCGCTCTCCGGATGCTAGGAGAAGTCTCACAAGGAAGGACCATCTCCACACTCGCGTCCGAGGGAGGGTTGAGTTCCACCATGTGGGCGGGCCCTGAGGTTCTGTCACGAAGGATGAAATCAGGCGAAGTTCCCATCACCGGAACAGTGCGAAGCAAGCCAATTGGCCTCAAGCTTGGCTTTGCGTCCGAGGATTACGGGTATGCCGTCGAGCTTGGATTGCCTGCGGAAGCCACGGCGTTCTCCAACGATCCCGAGATAAAATCAGAAGCGATGTGGATCGGTGAGAAACTAGGCCGAAACAACGCACTTGCAGAGCGTCATGGCCCGAGTGTCCGGGTTCGATCGGAGACAGGCTCGTGGAACCAAGCCGCCACTTCGCTTGCACCGTTCGATAGCATGATGACACACGCGGCTAATCCAAAAGACGGGTTAGAGTTGCTTCACTTGCGCGACCGTATGCGGAATTGGCGATTCTACGATCAGCTCAGAACTGATCGTGACGCCCCGGCAAGGAAGCAACAAATTGGTACCAGAACACCGATCCTCGCGAGTGACGGTTCAGACCTCGCGGCTGCTGTCCAGACCATTCGGGAAATAGGCGACCCAGACATGCTTGATCAAACGATCGTTGACGCATTTCCCGGTAGTTCAGTGGAAGTTCGGGCAAAGGATGGATTATTCGTTCTAAGCATGTGTCAGCATGGGCTCCTACGCCCGCTTAGCACCGCAGAATTGTCAGATGGAACCTTACGATACTTGCTCCTTGTGGCGGCATTGCTTACGCCGCGACCGCCAAGCTTGATGGTTCTGAATGAACCAGAAACAAGTCTGCACCCTGATTTGATTCCGCCATTGGCGCGCTTGATCAAGGAAGCTTCTAAGCAAAGTCAGATCATCGTCGTTTCACACAACCAGGTGTTGGCGGATGCTCTAAACGGGGATAATGTGCTTAAGCACAACCTGCAAAAAGACACTGGCGAAACGTTAGTTCCGGCGGTGGAGGCCGTGTCTTGGTCCTGGCCCAAGCGATAGCTATCGACACAGAATCCTAGCAAATCGGCTAAGGTTTACTTTTCGCCGCTTCGTCACGTTGCTGTCGTTTGCA
>CAXMWW010000026.1:0-381189 GCA_963422245.2 uncultured Sulfitobacter sp.
ATCGAGTTCGGACGGTTCGCAACGCGAGACCGGAAGAACAGGGGGCAGGGCAAACCGGAAACCTTTGACTTCATGGGGATGACACATTGCTGCCTCATCACCAAGAAAGGAAAATTCCGGGTCGGGCGCAAGCCATCGCGAAAGCGGTTCAGGCGCACACTCAGGCGCATCAAGGAGGAACTGCGCAAACGCTTTCACATGGACAGACACGACCTTGCCCGATGGCTCGGAAGGGTCATCAACGGATGGCTGAACTACTATGCCGTTCCGGGGTCGTCAAAGTCCCTGTCGAGGTTTGTTGAGGCGGTCAAACGACTGTTTCTGCGCGCCCTGCGCAGGCGGTCCCAGAAAGACCGCACAAGCTGGCTGTCACTGGAATACCTTCTCGGTCTCCACTGGCCCAAACCCACCATCCGTCACCCGTGGCCAAACCAGCGGCTCGCCGTCACGACCCAAGGCAGGAGCCGGATGCGTTAACGCGCACGTCCGGATCCGTGCGGGGGGACCGGGGAAACCCGGTTTCCTACCGCGATCGGGTTCTTCCGGGCTAGTCCGGTTTCCCGCCCCAGAAACGCCAGAGACTACGCATTGTTTTACTGCGGACACCAGTTGGCGTCACGCGTTCACCGGGTATTTTGTCGTCTCGAAATTCGAACCCCTCAAGCAGCGAGGCTGCGGCAGGGGACAAAGCCGGCAGGGTCCCGTGGCGTGTGGAAATCACCCCGGACCCCATGGGCAGCGCGGACACCGTCCACTCGGTACCTTCCAGGGCGGCGGCGATACTGCCTGCTGCAACAACGTCAGCCAGCGAGTCCCAGTCCGCGATTTCATGGAAATGGACTTTTTCCAGTGGAACCGAGTGAATTCGGGCTTCGACCCGCGCAATGCGTGTCAGTATCGAAATGGCCCTGGCCGCCGTTCCCGGTGACAGGTCGGCCGCCTCGATCCGTGCGCACATCGACCGGAAGTTCGCGCTTTCCGGAGCAGGCACATCCGAGCTGTCATCTGGGATGATGCTGAACCGCTTGGCAAGGATGTGGTTGCTGTGCCCTTCCGAGAACTCGGGCGAAACACCAGGCGGCAACACGGCCCGGCAATCTGCAACGACACGTTCCTGCAAATCCGGAAGGGCCGCAACCATGCTTGCGACGAACATGTCACCGGCAACACCGCCGATCGCATCGAGATGAATATGACGTATGTCGGACACGGCTCTAGTGCGTTGGCAGCGGGTGCTGCTGCATAAATCTGTCCTTGGGCCGCGGGTATTGAACGGTCACATCAGGGTAAACCACGACCGAAGGGGTGCCCGGATGATAGGTCTTGAGCAGCGCCATCGTTTCCTCCCAGCTGGAGGTCTGGATGATTTTTTCGGCTGGGGTCATGGCCCAAAAGCTACCCTTGAACGGATAGGCATCCTGCACAATCAATCGATCGACGTAGTCGGGGATTGCGACGGGTGTCGTGTTTGCGGGCTGGGCGAGCTTGCCCCATGTTCCGGCAAAATAGTGACTGCATGCGCCTTCGGGGCAATTCGAGAGCAAGACAAAGGTTCCACCCGTGCGTTTGATGGATCGTGGCGCAGCGGTCAGGCCAATCATGTTTTCGTTTGCTTTGTAGAAACAGTTACCGATGGCAATGTCCTGCTCGGTGCGCCCTTCGGTAGCGTAATTCGTCCGCCCGTCTTCCACACCGGCCTTGAACGCGTCGCGAAAATCACCGGCAAAAAGAGCAACGGGTTCCCCGTATCCGTTGACCGTCACATTCGCGAGAAAATCGAGCCCAACCAGATCCGCCATTTCATCGTCCGCTGTCACAGCTGGAGCGTCGTTTTCGTCAAACTGCCCCAAACCGACTTTCGAAGTCCGGTCCTGTTCCAAAGCTTCTGTCATCTCGGTCACGGCGATTTCAAAAGACTTGCGATGATGCGCAACGATCGTGTCGTAAGCGACGACGCCCGGCATGACGATTTTGCTGCCGCCGCCAAACCCATTGATCGGATGAGGTGTGATCGCGCCCAAACCGATTTTCAGGTCGCAGGCCATGACCTCTTCGTTCGCTTCCACGGCGATGTCCCACGTCCTGGTCCTGCCAACGGGTTTGCACATGGTGAAGGCGTTATGATTGAAGCAGTAGTAATTCCGGACGATATCCTCGCCCAGTTTCTGAACCATTGTTGTCCGGTTAAGGGGGCCATGGGCCCCAAGCGCGAACATGAACCGGATATGTTCCGAACCGATGCCGCCGGCCTCAAGCTCTTCCAAAATCGCATGCGCGATCATTTCCCAACGCATGCCGCGGGTATCATCATCAACGATTATGACCGCTTCCGAGCGGTTACGTGCAATGTCACGAAGCGTCGGGGTGCCAATCGGCGAAGACAAAGCCGCGCGGGTTTCTTCAATTGTCAGCGCGGGCCGCGCGTGACCTTCCATGGGGCGAAACTCGACATCCCAATCTGACGGGAACGTCAAAATCTGATTCTTAGGCCCGTGTAAAGGAAGCTGGGGAACCACAAACCGCTGCATCATAATGGATTTCCTTTCTCGCCTGAGGTGAACACGCAAATCCACGCGTTCACCAATGCCATGGACGGCTTGCTTGAGGTTACGATCCCGCCTCCAGCTGGGGCGCGATCACGCCCAGATCTTCGAAGCCAAAAATCATCAGTTGAACGGCCAAGCTGCACAGCAAAAGCCCGACCACGCGCATGACCACCTTGAGAATTGCCGCCGGTATCCGAGCAAGCAGCTTTTCCGCGAAAAGAAGGAAAACCAGGTTGAACGCCATCAGGGCCAAAACCACCATGAGCAACACCCAGGTGTCATTCGGTCCATCCAGGGCAGCCTCGATCGAGACGATGGCGACCAGACCTTGTGGTGATGCCATCAGCGGAACAGCCAGCGGGAACGTGGCGATTTCGATCGAAGGTGGTGGCGGCGCTTCGCCGCTGTCGCCCTTGTCCTCACCCACCACCATCTGAAGGGCAAAGACGAACAGGATGGCACCACCGGCGATCAGCAAGGCAGGCACCGTGACCTTGAGCGCACCCAGTATACCGGCGCCCAGAAACACAAATGTCGCGCACAAGATGGTCGACGTCAGAACAGTCCGGATGGCGATCTGGCGCTTCAGGGCGGCGTCTGCCGACTTGGTAAGTCCGACGTAAACGATGGCCGCGCGAATTGGGCCTATCGTCACGAAAAGCAGAACGGCAATATCAATGAGGGTCACGGTTCATCTCCCGATGAAAATTCCATACGTCCGAGCGCGTTTCGCTTTGCGGCTCAGAGCGCGTCGAGGATGTCTGCTTCTGCCACCTTGTGATCCTGGCCAAGGATGACATCCCGGCACTGGATCAACAGGACTGCAGACAGCTCGCCGCTGCGGATGGTCTTTTCCAGATCATCAGGCGCCCACGTGATCCCATAGTCGCCGAGGCCTTTGGCCAGCGTGTCGTAGGTCATTCCACGGCGCGCCATTTCGGCTTCGACAACCTGAGATACGCGGTTGAGCCAGTCTTGTTCAGTCAGCATGTCTTGTGTCTCCGTACTTGGAAGAACGCGGTTCGATCACACCATCCCGCCGGGTACCCACGGGATGAATTCGTTTTCACCGACACCCATCTCTTCGCTTTTGGTCTGGCGTCCGGATGCCGTTTCAATGACGAGTTGGAACAGGCGTTCGCCAGCTTCTTCCAGCGTTTCATCGCCGTCCAAGATCGAACCGGCGTTGAAGTCGATGTCATCTTCCTGACGCTCGAAGAGAGCGGTGTTGCTGGAAATCTTGAGGCAGGGCGCACCGGCGCTGCCATAAGCGCTGCCGCGACCGGTTGAGAAGACGAGAACGTTGGCGCCGCCTGCAATCTGGCCTGTGTTGCCCGATGGGTCGTAGGCGGGCGATGACATGTAAACGAGGCCCTTTTCCGTGATGGGCTCAGCGTATTCACAGACCTGCACCACATCCGTCGATCCGCCCTTGGCGAATGATCCCATTGATTTTTCGGGCGAGGTCGACAAACCACCGGCGATATTGCCATCAGACAGGTTCAAGACCTGCCCGATGTCCCGGATGACCCTTTCGCGCCAATCGTTGAGTTCAAACATCATTTTCAAGCCGATCTCGCGGGTCCTCGCACGTTTCACCAGGATCTGGTCCGCGCCATGCAGCTCGACCGTTTCGGCCAGAACACCGGTTGCCCCGATCCCTGCCAGTTTGTCGATGACCTTCCCGATGGCCGGGTTCGCACTGATGCCGGAGAACGCATCCGAACCGCCGCATTGGCTGCCCATGATCAGGTGCTCGGCGCTTTGTGGTGTCCGCACGAAACTGTTCGCATGATCCAGCATGCGACCGACGTGCTCGATCCCCCATTTGATCGTTTTCCGGGTGCCGCCGAGTTCCTGGATGGACCCAACAACGAAATTGTCGGAGGGAGCGAGGTTTTCCTGCTCAAGCAGGCCTTTCATCGTGTTGACTTCGCAGCCCAGCCCGATCATCAGCACGCCCGCAAAATTCGCGTGACGCGCGTAGCCGCCCAGCGTGCGGCGCAGGATTTTCATGCCCTCGCCACCCGGCGCGATACAGCACCCGGACGAATGTGTCAGCGCGACAACCCCATCCACATTTGGCCATTGCGCCATGGCGGCACCGCGGTAGTGATCTGCGATCGCCCGACAAACGGTCGCCGAACAGTTGACCGTGCTGATGATCGCGATGCAGTTGCGCGTTGCGACACGGCCATCGGCACGCTTGTACCCGTCAAAGGTGATGATCTCATCGATCTTGGGGGTCGGCGTGGCATTCTCGCCAATCATGTCTTCGGTCGCAGGCACGTTGTCGGCCTGAAGATTGTGCTGGTGGACGTGAGAACCCGGCGCAATATCAGCCGTGGCATCGGCGATGACCTGACCATAGCGACGGACGATGTCGCCTTTCTGGATGGGTTTCAGAGCAAACTTGTGACCCATCGGGATAGGGTCTTGGATGGTAACACCGATCGAGGACAACACATCCCCGGGCACCATATCCTCCAAGGCTGTAGCGTTGTTGTCGGCCGAGTTAATCTGGATAAAGCGTTTCTCTGGCAATGCTGCGACCTCCTGTTAATCACGTGTCTCTGCGATTTTGCGCGCGGACAGATATTGGTCGGAGCACGGGGCGTACTCCGGTTAGACATTTCACGGCGCATTGAGGAGATTTCACCTCAGGGCGCCTGGTAGCAATTTCAGATACTTATGACTTCAGCGTCTTTCCGAAACTGAGCTTCACACAAGGGTTCCAGTGCGCCAACGAATTTCCGTATGCAGATTCTTCACTGCGCCCTGTACCCGTAATTCCAGTCAAAATGTGAACCGCAAACGCACGCCCAGCGTATCGATCCAGTCGGTTTGTTCTAAGCCCGCGCGAATGCGTTGGTAGTTGATACCGAGACGCGCATTGTCCGTGATGGCCGCTTCGTAAAACGCCTCGATCACGCTTTCGTCGCGCAAGGACACACCCTGGTTGCCCAGGGCCGCGATCAGACTGTTGCTCCAATTGTATCTGGAGGCCGCGATACCCCATCTGTCATCCGCGCGACCATTGATGGGCGAGTCCCCTCCAATTCCCAAAAGATAGTGAGAATCGAGAAAGAGGGGATTGCCGTCGCCTATGCCAACATGGCCAAAGACGCCCCATCCCTTGGTGGCATCCGGCCCATAGCGAACCAGGTACTGCTGGAACTTGAATGCCGCGTAAGACTTGCCATCGATCATTCTGATTTGGCCGTCGATCACATCAGGCGCTGCGGTTTCCAGGTCAATGCCCGAGGCCGTGCTGTGCACAAGGTTCAGCGTGTAAAAGCCAGAAAGGCCGTTGAAACTGACCTGGCGTGTTGCGGAGAAATTGTAATTCAGCCCGTTCTGAAAGGGATCGTCGAAGATATCGGTCCCGACAACATTGCGCGGGTCGTAGATCATGAAATTGAAATTGAAGGGTTCGGCCGCATAGGACACGCGCCCACCCAGAACATAGGGCGGACCCAGAAAGCTGGGCGGCACCGCGATGCCTGTGTAAAGGAAAGTGCCGTTGCCACCTCCACCCTGCAGGGGCAATCCCCTGTCGCCAATCTCGACGAAATCAAAGACACCAAAAGACGCCTGTAGGTTCGGGCTGAAGCGCTGTGTAAACAAAACCGACAGCGTCGCATCCGACCCGTTCACACGCGGCAGTGCTTCTTCTTGGTTCACAGGCCATACGGACCCGATCTGGGAAGAAAATGCCTCGCCAAATACAGCCTCTGCGTGGGCGTAGATGGAAAAGCCTTCCCACAATCCGGCACGTTCGCCGTCGAGTGTCAGGAAGGCGTCCAGCCGCCCGGAAAGCCGCGGCTCACCATCTATCGATGACCCGCCAAAGGCGCTGTTTGCGTAGACTGAAAACCGTCCCGAGAGATCGACCGCACTGGACGTTGTGTCATTTACAAATGCCGGAGCAGAACAGCAAATCGCCATCACGGCGCCGAAAAACACCGACACCCCGCGTGAACGCAGAGAGTCGTTTCCGAAGAAATCAGGTGAGTGTGAGCCTGACCAAGCCATCGGTGTGTACTCCGCGGAAATGAACGATTGGCCGAAGTAGTTCTGGTGAAGGTTCTGCGATCAACCGGTCTGCCTGCAAATCGCTATGCAAATCCTTCGCGCGGGGTAAGTTGTGATCGGTTCCGCACTTGCCGCGAAGGAATCGCATATACAATTCTTCCGGAGCGGGAAGATGCCGAGGAGGCACGTTGCAAATGACTTCCGGGGGAAAGGACATCAGTGAGGAGCGTTCGGTCGCCGGGCGGCGTGCCCTTCATCATCCGGGTGTAGCGTCCCAGCAGATGCCGGTCCACTCGGCCGTTCCATGCTTCGAAGCTATGCACAAGAGGCTGGGCACCAGCGACACGGCCATGACACAAATCGGGTCCGGTCTTTTTAATGGCAGTTTCAGCTATGTGCCGCTGCCCGGCGTATACCTGTTTCGCCTCTCGCACCGACCCGACAGCGTTCTGACCTGGTCCGGCGCGAACAGATTGGGGTATGTCGTTCCGTTTCACTGGGGAACAACGTTCACCGTGAATGGCAAACAAGCCACTGACACAACGATCTTTCCGATCAGCGGGCGGGATGGCTTTGTCATCCGCGCGGATCAAAGGGAAGCCTGCGCGATCGTCTTTCAACCACAGCCGTTTCTGGCAACCCTTGCCGCATTGCTGGGGCGGGAACCGGACGCCGATTGCTTTCCAAAAGAACCTGCGAATGTATCGCCGCAGACGTTTCAAACCTTTCGTCGGATGCTGGAAACGTTGTTCTCCATTTGCCGTACCCATCCGGACTACCTGTTGGATCCCATGATCGCATCGGATTGGAGCGCGCGTGTCATGGCTGGCGTCATAGACATCACGCTGATGAGCCAGACAGATACTGACCGGGTGATAACAAACTCACGCGAAAGACTTCGGATCGTGCGGCAAGCGGAAGACTATTTTCATGCGAACGTGGATGGTCCCATCTCTCTGGCAGACCTGTGCGCCGTGACCGAGGTTGGTGCCACATCGCTGAATGCGGCCTTTAAAGAGCATTGCGGGACGTCGCCCATTCGCTTTTTCAAGAACCGGCGCCTGACCATGGCGCGGGACAGACTGCTGCTGGAGAACATTGGGCGCGCGGCTGTGAAACGGGCGGCGCTGGAGTTTGGGATTCTGGAGCTGGGACGGTTCTCCGCCGAGTACAAAGAGCTGTTCGGAGAAGCGCCTTCAGCGACCCTGACGCAATCACGTGCGAAGCCGTAAGGGGTTTCGGTTCGGTTGTTTACGGCCCGCCGCCTTCTGATACCGATTGAATGCTTCGTCCGCCCAGTGGTCACTCGACTAACTTCTAGAGTGGCCGAAGCGAAAACTCGTTTGAGACGGGCCGCACCGCAGCATATCCATTTGATGACGTATCGCTGCCACACGCCGCCTGCGAAGACGGCTCAATGCGTCTGGGTCTTGTCTCAAGCCCTCTTGACCGGAAGATGGGCGAAAGCCCATTCGTTGTATCCTTCGTCGCCTCTGTACCAGAGAACTTGATCCGTTGGGGTTTCATCGTGGTTCCAACGCGGCGGGCGCGCATCGCCGTAGCCCTGCAAGATCAGAAGTCGCCGTTTCTGGCTTTTTACAATGCGATCGGTGAGCGCAACGTCGTCCCACTTCTGACTCAGGGCTATCGCTTTTGAGATTTGGTCGCGGTTCTGATGAGTTCGAGCATGAATGTATCCTGCCATCCGGCGCGTTTCAGCTTTCCTCGCATTGATCCTTTTGACGGTTCGGAGCGGGCGAGGTTGAGAGCGATGCGCCGTAGGATAGAGAGATTTTCGGGTCCGTTGTCTTTTCTGTTGCGCGCGGCGTCCTCGTTCATGGAGACGTCGAGCACCCAGTGAAGGCTGTTCTCGATACTCCAATGGGCGCGGGTGATGGACAGGAAACGCTCGGGAGAGAGCGGCGCGCTGATGAGGAAGTAGCGAGTTTGGCATGAGGTTTTATCGCCGACTTCGCGGGTGGCGACGACCTTTCCGATGGCCCTGAGCCCGGGCCAGTGATGCCGCTCGTCGAGCCAGGCAACGTCATGCGAGATCAACGCCTTGCGCGTCTCCAGTCGACCGTGTCCTGCGTCAACATTCTGATAAGTTTCACAGTTTTCGACATTTCCAGGATCATCCAGCCAGAGTGCCACATCCTCGTGCAGCGTCTCCTGATTGCGTTTCAGCGCCAGAACATAATCACCGCCAGCCTGCGTTACCGTCTCGGCTGTAGTGCGCTGCGTGTGCATAGCGTCCGCCGTCACAATCCGCCCCTTCAACGACAGCATGTTCAACAGCGCGGGCAGCGCCGTAATCTCGTTGGATTTTTCGTCAACAGCGACCTGCCCGAGTACGAGCCTGGCCTCAGCCGCAAAAGCCTGCACGAGGTGTAACGCCGACTGCTTCTTCGCCCTGTCGAAGGAGCGCCGCAACGACTTGCCATCAACCGCAATCACCTCGCCCAACTGGTCAGCGAACCCCTCTGTCAGGCGAAGCATCACTGACTGAAACGTGCCAGGATCGAGGGCGTTGAACAGGTCAGAGAACGCATCGTGGCTCGGTATTCCGTGCTTCAGTGTCATGAATGTGCGCAAAAACGGCTCTTTCGTCGTGCCAAATAGCGCCATGTCGCAGCAACCCTCGCCGCCACACATGGTCGACAACAGGCCGATCATAAGCATCTCATGAAGATCATGCCGTGTAGCGTTGCTCGTACGAGGGTCTTCAACGCCCTCAAAAATATGAGAAAAATCTTCCATCGCGGTCGCATCCTTTACTAATGACGCAATCCGTATGAATCCAATCAGACGTGATGCATAGTCAATATTTCAAAAGCGATTCCCCTGTTCCATGCGCTTTGACGGCGCGACTCACGGCAGGCTAGAAAAAGTTAACAACAAAGCTGCGCTAAAAATTGCAGCACCAAATGAGGCAGAACAATATGGCAAAGATCTCCGTCTTTGCCATCGGGTATGTGGGGGTCGTTTCGGCTGCGTGTCTTGCGCAGGACGGACATGACGTCATCGCAGTCGATGTCGACACAGGTAAAATCAAGGCAATCAATGCAGGCCAATCGCCGATCGTCGAAGAAGGCATCGACGAGCTGGTGAGCAAGGTCGTCGCGGACGGCAAGCTGACCGCTACCGATGATTTCGAGCAGGCGGTACTGGACACGGATGTGTCTTTTATCTGCGTGGGCACGCCCTCTGCGCCCGATGGTTCCGTGGGCCTGAGCTACGTCACATCTGTATGTGAGAACATCGGTCGCGCGCTGGCAAAGAAGGACAGCTATCATTCTGTGGTCGTACGTTCGACTATCGTACCTGGCTCCACTGAGGAGGCCTGCATTCCGGTGCTGGAGCAGACCAGCGGCAAGACCGCCGGCAAAGAGTTCGGCGTGGGCTACTTCCCCGAGTTCCTGCGGGAGTCCACGGCGATTGCGGACAACTACGCACCCGGTCTGATCGTGTTTGGTTACCTCGATGAAGGCACTCGCGCGATCCTTGAAGAGATCAACGGCAAGCTGCCGTGTGAGATGCATCAGGTAGAGATCAAGACCGCCGAGATGGTCAAGTACACCTCCAACACGTGGCGCGCGGTCAAGGTGACCTTTGCCAACGAGATCGGCAACATCGCCAAGGCGAGCGGCATTGACGGGCAGACGGTGATGGAGATCCTGTGCTCTGACGACAAGATCGCGATGAGCCCCTATTTCATGCGCCCCGGTTTTGCCTTTGGCGGCTCTTGCCTGCCTAAAGACGTGCGCGCGCTGAAGTATCTGGCGGGCTCTACGGGCACCAAACACCACATCCTGTCGGCGGTTCTGGAGGCTAATGAGGCCCAGATTGCCAAGGCAGAACAGATGGTTATCGACAGCGGAGAGAAGAAGGTCGGCTTTGTCGGTATCTCTTTCAAGCCCGGTACGGACGATCTGCGGGAAAGCCCGCTGATTTCTCTGGCTGCGCGTCTGATTGGCAAGGGGATTGATGTCTCCATCTATGATCCCTTCGTGCAGGAAGCCTTTGACACTGGCACCCCGGGTGCGGGCCGTGGCAATGACGATGTGCCGGATCTGGAAAAGCGTCTGGTCAAGGACCTCGATCAGCTGATCGAAGGGTCGGGCACCGTGCTGGTGGGCAACCACTATGGCGAGGCTGTTGAGCGTCTGAAGCAGGCCGCGGATGAGCGTCCGGTTGTGGATCTCACCCGTCTGGCACGCGAGCGGACCTCTGATGCCAAATACCAGGGCATCTGCTGGTAAGATCTGATGCTGATGGCCGTCACACACCTGGCGTACTTTTCGTTCGCCGCGCTCCTGTTGTGCCTTGTTCCCACGGGTTTTCTTGGGGACTCGCAAGGAGCCAAGGGCACGATCCTCGTGATCGGGTTCCTTGGGTTGTGGCGGTATTCCTGGGCGATGCTGAACTTCGCCCGGGCGGCTTACTTCAAGCTGAAGGTCTACCCGCGCCGCAAGGCCCGGCGTCAGGCACAGTTCGAGCTGAGCACAGCGCGGCACCACTGCTACTTCATGGTCACCACCTACATGGTGGATCAGGATGTGACGCTGCCTGTCTACCGGTCGATCTTTAACGCGGCGAAAGCGGCGCGCGACGGGGCCACGATTGTGGCCTCGGTCGTGGATGGGATGGATGAGCGGCTCATTTGGGACATCTACCGCGCCATGGACTGCGATCCGCAGCACGTCACGCTTGTGACGGACCGGATCAAATCGAGCGGTAAGCGCGACGCGATGCAAAAGGCGCTGCGCATTCTGGCCTCGTTCAGCCCCTCGCACAACGACATCATGGTCTTTGTGGATGGCGATACGATTGTGCCAGAGGATATCTGGGCACAATCCGCCCCTGTGTTTACCGACCCCGAAGTGGGTGCGTTGACCACGGATGAGGCGGCGATCATTGGGCCCGATGGTCTGTTCAAGGACTGGTTCCGCCTGCGGTTCAATCAGCGTCAGGTGATGATGTGTTCCATGGGGTTGGCCAATCGCGTGCTGACCCTGACGGGGCGCATGTCCGTGTTCCGGGCGGACCTGAGCACCGATCCCACCTTCGTGCGCGCCGTGGGGCAGGACTATCTCGATCACTGGCGCCTGGGCCGCGTGAACTTTCTGACCGGTGACGACAAATCAACCTGGTACTGGCTGCTGACCCATGGGTTCCAGACAGCCTATCTGCCTGATGTGCAGTCCGCGTCCTACGAAGGGCAGCCGCGCGATACGTTCTTTGACAGCGCCAAGACGCTGATGGTCCGCTGGTTCGGCAACATGATGCGCACCAATGGCCGCGCGATCCGGCTGGGCTGGAAGGACATGGGGTTCTTCACCTGGTGGAGCATTCTGGATCAGCGGGTGAGCTGCTGGACCACGCTTGTGGGCCCCACTTCGGTGGCCATCACGGCGATTGTGGCGACGCCCTTTGTGGTGCCGCTTTACCTGGCCTGGGTCATGATGACCCGCTACCTCTTTTGCGCCTATATTGCGGTCTTCAACCGCGAATGGTTCCCGGTCACACACCCCTTTGTGCTCTACTTCGGGCAGATCACCGGCGCCATCATCAAGACCTTTGTGCTGTTCCGCCTCGACCGCCAGAAATGGACGCGTCAGGGCGGCGGCGGCGGCGCGAAAGTGCTCGCTCTCTATGACCGGGTCAAAATGTACGAAAGCACTGCCTATCACGTGCTGGCCTATACCTGGCTGGCCTTGGGCATCATGTACCTGAATACGTTGGAATGAGTGCCATGACGGAACTGAGACCTATGACAGAAGACGACAAAAATCCCGTTCCGGCAGGGTTTGGTTTGGAAAATGAGCATCCGATGCTCACCATGCCCTTTACCGTCAGGTTCGGGGATCAGATCCTCGATGGCCAGCGGATTTCCGTGACCCAGCTGGAAGTGTCGGGGTACATGGGTGAGCCGCCGGTGGGCGCACGCAACATTTGCGTCATCCGCTTCCCGTTTCAGGACTTCTCCATCACGTTGAACGCGGAAATGGTGGTGCAGCAGGGGGCCGATGGTCAGATGGCTGTCCTGATGTTCACCGACCCCACGGGGCCGCATCTGGCGCAGCTGCGCTACATTATCAACAGCTTCATCGCAGGTGATGTGATCACGCTGAAAGGCATGATGGCCTACACAGGTCCGACCCAGCCCAAGGCCCCCAAGGCGGCGGCTGCGGAAAACCCGATGCGGGCGCGTATCCGGTCTATCGGGATTGCGCTTGCGTCGCTGGTTGTCGCGTTTCTGGCGGCCTCTGTCGTCTTTGGCCGCTACACCACAGCCTATGAATTGCACCCGGTGTTCATCGACCGCGCGGGTCAGGCGATGCAAGCGACGGTTGCAGGTCAGTTAACCTATCTGGACCCCGCAGCAGCACCCGGCGAAGTGGCCTATACCGTTGCCGCCGTGACTGGAGATGTGCTTTCTTTTCAGATGCCTAGCGATGGCGAGGTACAAGTTGCTTCGGAAATCTACGAAGGCGCAACTGTCCTTCCTGAAGACTTAATTCTGACAATTTTCGACGATAGCGATTCGTTAAGGTTAAGAACACTGATCAGCATTGAGGGGCTGACACGGGCATTGCAGGGCGACCCTGCGATCATCGAGCTGAACGACGGGCGCGAGTTCGAAGTTGACGTTCAGGTCCGCGACACCACCCGCTCTGCAGCCATGAAGGGCGATCTGTTTGTTCCGGTTGACCTGGCGGTGCGCGGCGAAGGGCTGACATCGTCCGACATCAACAAGTCGGCGCGTCTGCGGTTGTCAAAAAAACTCTGGGCGGTCTGTTCGGCTTCGGGCAGGAGAACGGGCAATGACAAAGATCACACCACTGATCATCTGTGGGGGCAACGGCACACGGCTGTGGCCGATCTCGCGGAAACACTCGCCCAAGCAATTTCAGCGCATTGGCGGCGAAGGCACGATGACCTTCTTCCAGACCGCTGTGCAGCGCCACCGTGGCCCTTTGTTCAACGACCCAGTGATTGTGACGGGCCGCATCCACGAAGGCACCGTACGCAAGCAGTTGCAGGAACTTCAGGTCCGCGCCCGTATCATCTGTGAGCCCATGGGCCGCAACACCGGCCCCGCCGTTCTGGCCGCTGCGGAAGTAGTGCTGGAAGATGAAGTGGGTGCAGTCTTTGTGGTGGTGCCTGCGGATCACGTGATCGAAGGCGATCTGGCGACTCCACTGGGCGCTTGCATCCCTGCCGTCCAGAAGGGCCACATCGTGACCTTTGGTATCACCCCGCGTTATCCCGAAAGCGGCTTTGGCTACATCGTGGATGACGGCGCGCTGGGCGATGATCCTTTCGTGCGCGAAGTGGGCCAGTTTGTTGAAAAACCCCCTGTTGAGGACGCGGAAGCATTGATTGAGGCAGGCAATGCCTATTGGGCCTCCGGCATCTCCATGTTCACGGCAGAGACGATCAGAAGCGAATACAACCGCTTTGATCCCTTCACCTCTGAAAAGGTGCGCGAGAGCGTGGATCAGGGCGAGGTGGATGATGGCGTGCTGTACTTAGCGGCCGAACCGTTTGAGCAGGCCGCAAGCCATCCGACGGAGAGCGCCGTTTTCGAGCGCACCGAACGCATCGCATTCGCGCCGCTCAATGTGAATTGGGACGACGTGGGCAGTTGGAAGGCCATGTATGGTATCCAGCCTGCGGATGAGGCCGGAAATGTGCTGCAGGGCAATGTGATAACCCACGGTTCTGAGAACACCATGGTCCGCGCCGACAGCCGGTTGGTCAGCGTTGTGGGTCTGTCGGATGTGATTGTGATCGACACGGCGGATGCCCTGCTGGTTGCCCGCATGGACGAGACGCAGAACGTTAAGGCGATCGTGGATGAGCTCAAGCGTACGAACCGCCCAGAGGCGGAGCGTCATCACGAGGCGAAGCCTGCGATGGTGCCGATGGTCGATCAGAATATCGTGTCTCAGTTCGCACCCAGCGACAGCTATCAGGTCGGTGCGGCAGAGATTGGTGTGGGCTCCACCCTGACAATTGAACCGGGCGATGCGCGTCAGGCGCTGGTTGTACGCGGTCGCGTGCATGCCACGGGGTCTGACTGGCAGAAATCCACGGGCGAGGGCGGTCGTGTCTATGCCGACCCGGATTCACCGGTGGTGATCACCAACCTATCCGATGAACCGGCGGAACTGCTGTTCGTCACGCTGGAATCGGCTGATTTCCAGCCCAAGTCCACACGGTCGGTTGTGAATGGCTAGACGGGGCATTCTCCGTCCCTCGCGCCTCGGCGCGGTGATGGCCTTTCTGTTGGCGCCCGTGATGGCGCTGGCGGGTCCTGATGTGGATGCCAAAGACTTGCGCGCGCGACTGAAAGCGGTGGACGCGCGGGTGGCTGATGCGCCTTTGAAAGCCGTTGATGTCCGTGCCGTCCGCGCTGAACTTGGGCTGGCCGAGGCCCCGGTCGCGACCACGACCAACG
Source organism: uncultured Sulfitobacter sp. (assembly GCA_963422245.2). GTDB lineage: Bacteria > Pseudomonadota > Alphaproteobacteria > Rhodobacterales > Rhodobacteraceae > Sulfitobacter. The sequence continues at coordinate 15,049 of CAXMWW010000026.1, forward strand.
CGCTTAGCGGGGCAGGGGGGCTTTTCTCGCTGTCCTCCGTCACGCCTGAAACGGCCAAGCCGCGCGCGAAAGGGCAGGTGCCGCTGGATGTCTCGACCACCAACTTCCGTTTGATGCTGGCCACGCTGGCGCAGACCTATACGGGCGTGAACAACCTGTCCGTGATCACGGCTCAGGGCGATCGCGGCACCACAGCCGTTTCCGTACGCGCTGGCACGGTAAGTCTGGATGATATCAAGACCTTTTCGGCCCGCGCAGGATTTACCCCGCGCTCCGATGGCACGCTGATTGCGCCGGTTGTACTGTGGCCCGATGCGACGCTGGTGCTGCGCCCCGGCGAACGGCCGGCGATGGCGCGCGACGCAGGCGCGTTCCTGATGTCCATGGGCCGGATTGAGATCGAGGGTGCCTTGATCGAAGCCGTCGGGCCGCAGAACCCATATGAACATAACTTCAACCCGTTCATCACCATCGTCGGTGGCGGCAGTCTGAGCATGAAGGGTGCCACCGTGCGCGGCCTTGGCTTTGGCAGCACCAACAAATTTGCAGGCGTGACCATCGCGGGCAACCCGCTGCTGCAGGACAAGCAAGAGGTGGTCATCGAAGACACGCTCTTTGACGACGTGAAGGTGGTGAGCGTGGCCGGTGCGGCGGACGCTGTGATCCGCGGCAACACGTTTCAGAACGCGCGCTCCAACGCGCTGAACATTTCCGGTGCGCAGCGGGCGAAGGTGCGCGAGAACCTCTTTCGCGGGGCCTCCCCCACCAATGCGATCCGGGTGGAGCTCGGCTCTGACGGGACCTCCATTTCGGACAATGTGTTTCTGGCAGGTGACCGCGTGGCGATCCTGGTGAACGGTGGGTCGAACCATGTGAGCGTGCAGGGCAACGTGATCTGGCAGCGCAATGGCGCAGGCATCAAGTTTCTCAATGCGCGCTGCGGTCGCGCGCAGGGCAATCTGCTGATCGACAACCAGCAAAAGGGCATTGAGGTCCGCAAGAGCGACGGGATCGTGGTGCGGGATAACCTTTTTGCGGGCAACCGCAGCGCGGGCATCTGGGTGTCAGCGCAGGTTAAGGATGCGCGCACAACCGTGCAGGACAACACCTTTGTCGGCAACGGCGCGGGCCTGTCGGCGGCCACGGGGGCGAAGATCTGGGTGGCGCAGAACAACTTCAAACGGCAGCTTCCCAAGCTGCTGGATGGCGATATTGCCAAGCTGTCGACCGCCGTTGTGCGGGATCTCGAAGGCTCCGGGCCGCTGTTGCTGGCGCGGGGACAGGCGGAAAAGCAGGCGCAAGTGGCCGACCTGTGTGGCGGTGACGCATGATGCGCTGGGCGGCAGTGGTGGTGCTGGGCGCAATGCCCGGCATTGTGGCGGCGCAGGACTTCAAGGCGCCGGTCATTCCGATCCTAATCGGCCCGTCCGAGGACAGCGACCGCGTATCGGTTGTGGTGGACAAGGGGCTGACGTCTTCGAAGCGTCTGCGCACCGCTGAACTGCGCGCCGCACGCGAAGCGATGCACAACAATGAGACCGTGAGCGTGGCGCATCTGCGTGCTCTGGCAGGGGCGGGTGATGGGCTGGCTGCACAGCGCTATGTGCGCGTGCTGCTGGCGGATCCTGCGGCGAAACCCTCTGATATCGCGTATTATTCTGCTGTTGCCGTGGGTACGGGCCGGATTTGGACACTGGAGCCGATGATCGAGGCGATGCATCGTCTTGACCCTGCATCCGAGCCGCGCGACCGCATTCGTACCTACATCCGCGTGCTTTATCCGCACGCCTGGGCTGGCAATTCGGCTGCGCTTGATGCGCTGGTGGCGTTTAACGGCGAAGGGCGGCTTTTTGGGCCGCTGTCTGACCGCACCCGCAATCGCATCCTCGATGAAGCCCGCAAGCAGGGCGATGGCCGGATCGAACTGGGTCTGGCCATGGGCATTCTGGAAGCCACACGCGCAGGCGCTGAGACCGATCCTGAAGCGCTCAATGAAGCGCGTGGGTTTTTGGAACTGGCCGCAGCGTCAGACCATTTGGCGGTGAGCACAACGGCGGAAAATCTGCTACGGATGATAGATAGCAGCTAGAACAAAGCGGTCCCAAGGCCGCACAAGACAAAACAACCGGACAGCAGCGGGGGCTTGCAATGATACCGGGACGACAGAGGCGCATCAGGGCAGGCAATCTGATGCAAGGCAAAATCCGGGGGCTTTTCGCCCCCCTTTGTGCTGCGCTGATGCTGGCGGGAGCCGCTGAGGCGCAATCAGCTTACGGCTGCCGCAACCTTGAGACACATGCCGCCTTGCCTGCTGTTGAAGGGGCGGGGGGAACGTTTTTCTCCATCCTGCCGGAAATGCAGAGCCACCATGCCCTGACCGATGAAACCATCGCGCGCATGGCCGCGCTGTCCAAGGCGCTGGAAGGGCGGGGCACGACGCTTGTATTGCTCCCGGTGCCTACGCGGGCTCAGGTTCTGTCCCACCTCTTGCCGCCCATGGCGCGGCATGTGGGGTATGACGCCGACATCTCCACCACCGTGCATCAAGAGATGATCCGCCGCATGACGCAGGCCGGTCTGCATGTGGCGGACGTGCGCCAGCCCTTGCGGCAGGCCGCCTTGGCTGGCGAGCGGGTGTTCTTCGAGACCGACATGCGCCCCACACCGGCAGGTGCGCGGGTGATGGCGCAGGTTGTGGGCGATGTTCTTGGGGATCTGCCTGCCACCAGCGGCCTGCCACGCGGGACATTTACCAGTCAGGATGTGGGCGACGTAAATCTGCCTTCCGCGATGCGCGCACAATTGCAGCTGGCCTGCCAGGATGCATTGCCTCAGGTGCAGGCCGGGGTGCAGCGGACAGTTGGCAGTGCGTCGGCCAATAGTGCCGCGATCCTGGGGCTGATCGGGACGGAGATTTCCGGCACGCCGGAACTGAACCTTGCTGGATACATCAGTGAATTCAGCGGTTTGCGGGCCGGTTCCTACGGCGTGTCTGGCGGCGGAGCCTATGCTGCGATGTCGTCCTTCCTGACCGCGCGAGAGTTTGAAACCCAAGCCCCTGCGGTTCTGGTTTGGGAATTCCCAGTCTCTGCTCCCTTCGGGTTGCAGGGCGACCAACCGCTGCGCGAGCTGACCGCTGCGGCGGCAGCCAGTTGTACGCAGGCGTTGCCGTTGCTGACCGGAGACGACAGCACGCGTCTGACGGCAGCCCTGAGCGGCTTGCCTACCGACCGCCCCGTCACCCTTGCCCTTGATACCGATGGCGCGGCGGTGTCCGAGGTCCGGTTCCATTTCACAGGCAGCGATGGCCAAATCCGCACGCGGGGCATCTGGCGTCATCCCGATCAGGTGCTGACGGGCCGCTTTTTCCTGCCGCTAAGCGGTTTGCAGGCGGACGGGCTGACCAACGTAGAGATCGAAGTGCCCGGCACCTTCGGGCCGCAACCCCGACTGAGCGCCTGTCTGGAGGATCCCAGCTGATGAAAGCGAAAGCCACCTTTGCCCTGATCCTTGGCGGCAGTCTGATCGCCTCCATGGCGCGTGCGGAAACCGTGACGCTGGATTTCCTGCCCCCGGTGATGGAGGCGCGGGATATCTGTTCTGCACCCGCCGGGTCGCGGCAGCCCGACGATCTGGACGTGGACGGATCTGATACCGAACTGACCGATCTGGACCGTATCCGCTATCTGCGCCGCGACATCCGGCGGCATATGGACGAAGACGCCGCTGGGTATTTTGAGTTTATCGACGCGCTGATCACCCGTCGGGGGGAGCTGGACGCTGATTTCACGCCCGTCGATCAGGCCTTGGCCCGCGTGGACCTGTGGTTGCGCGCCGGTCGGCTGGAAGAGTTGAAGGACGCGCGGTTAATTGACCGACTGCGCGCCCGTGTCGGTGAGATGACCAACAACCAGCGCGTGACTTTGGCCCGGTTTTATGCCGAAGGGCTTGGCGTCGATCAGGACGCGGCTTTTGCTCAGGAACTGATCCGCGAGGCGGCCTATGGCGGCAACGCCAAGGCGCTGTTGGAAATCGTGCGCCTCGCGCAGGAAGGCACGCTGATCGAAGGCTGGGATGCGCCGCTTGATCTGACCGTTACGATGGCCTTTGGCGGCATTCTTGGCGCTTTGGACAGTGGCGTGTGCCGCCGGGCTGAACAGATCGCGCAGGCCTATCTGAAAGGTGACGTGGTCACCGCCAACCCCGCGCTGGCGCTGGCGTGGTTCCGTTTTGCTGCGGATATGGGCCGGGCGGAAAGTGCCTGGCGCGTGGTCGAGTTTTACCTCAACGCCGATGAAGCGCAGAAGGACAACGTGGCCCTGCGCCGCTATCTGGAACAGGCTGTGCGACTGGGTATTGCGGTCAACGCGTCTTATCAGGCAGCCATCGTGTCGTCTGGTGCGTTGAACGCGGAGGAACTGGCCGAGGTGCTGGGCTTCAACCATTCTCAAGACGCGCGCCGTACCCGCAACGCGATTGCGCCGCACCTGCAACTGTCGGTTAAGATCGACGCGATGGAGGTGGGCGGCACCAGCGAATACGAACAATACCTGCGCGAGATCATCCTGATGCCAGAGGCTCCGGGCCGCGTCTTTGACCGGTTGGCGGGTGACGTTCTGATCCACCGTGGTCGTTGGGCCGGAGAGGCAGAGGCGATGGCCCTGCTGGAAGAGGCTGTGCGCCGGGGCGATGCCAATGGCACGCGACGACTTGCGCGCATGTTGATGCACTACCGCGATGATCCGGCTCAGGTCGCGCGGGCTGAAAGCCTTCTGATGGAAGTGGTGGCCCGTCACGGCATGGCAGAGGGTATGAACGATCTGGATCGCTTGTATCGCTGTCAGGTGAACGATGCCCCGCGTTTGATGCAGGCAGAGCCTTGGGCGCAGAGCTACCGCGCCTCTGGCCATGCCATGGTGAGCGTGGATGCTACCGATATGATGGCCCTTGCCCCCAGCCGGTCGCCGGAAGCCATTGCAAAAATTCAGTCACAGGCCTTGAACCGTCGTGCGGCGATGGTCGCGATGCAGGCCCAACGTGTGCAGGGCCAACCGCTTGCGGCGGATGCCGCGCTACGGTTCTGGGCCGCGCGGGCGAATACGTCTGCGCGGGCGTTGGAGAATTTCTCTCGACTGGAGTTTGAGCTCGCCACCACGCCCGCAGAGCGTGATCTGGCGATTGAACTTTTCCGCCGGGTGCATTTGCACAACGGGGTGACAACCGCTTTGGACTTGTCGGTGGCACTTGTGGGCTATGACGCCCGCGATCCGGCAATTGCCAAGGAGATCGAGACGCTTCTGACACGGGCGGGCAACCGGGGCGAAGGCAACTCTATCCGTCTGCTGTCCCGTCTGCAGGAAGGCGCGGGGCTGCGCAGCGAGGCAGAGGTTTTTGCCGAGTTTGAGGATGTGATCGAAGAACGGGGCGATTTCCTCGCCATGATGTTCGCGATCCCGCATGTGGCGGAGGACAAACTGGACGACTACATCGACCGGGCCGTGTCGTTGATGGCCTGTTCCACGAAGGATGTGGAAGAGCTGGGCGATGCCTATGCGCTCAAGGGTGATGGCGAGATGAGCTATCACTGGCACCGCATCGGGTTGACGCTGGCGGGCGGGCATGTGCTGTCCAAGCTGCGTCTGTCGGACCGGCAGTTGGCGCTTTATGATGACGGCGCTGCCCCGGATGCGGTGGCGGAGGCCGAACGCGCCCTGGCGGATGGGGATGCTAGCGCATTGATGCGGCTGGTGGCCTTGACCGCTGACGCGGGGCTTGAAGGCTATGATCCACAGGCGGCTGTCGGGCACATGCTGGCCGCCGTTGAGCGGGCGGGGCCGGCTGAAATGGCAGAGCTTGCGAACCTTTACCGCTTGGCCCCGCAAGAGGTCCGTGACGGTATTGATGCGGCCGTGGATTTGGCGGCCGTGATCAAAGGCGCGGCTGAACAGGGAGATGTGGGCGCGTCCTATCACTATGGCCTGCTTCTGCGGGACCGGGCGCGGACAGAGACGGACCTGTCCCGCGCCTTCGAATGGACGCTGCGCGCGGCGGAACGCGGGCATCGCGACGCAATGTTTGAGGCCGGTCAGGCGCTTGGGCTGGGGCTAGGTGTCGTTGCGGATTACGGGCAAAGCGTGAAATGGCTCGACCAGGCGGCAGGTGTCGGTCATCCCGAGGCTGCAAGCCTTGCCGCGTTGATGCGGATCAAGGGGGGCTTGTGAGGCACGCGCTTGGGGTTCTTCTGGTCTGGCTGTGGTCGGGGGCTGTGATGGCGCAGTCCTGCCCGCCCTTTGCGGAGCCCGTGCTCGATCTGGCGTTCAAGAGCCGCTATGCCACAGGCGACGAAACCCGGTCAGAGATTGACCCGGAACGCGCGGCGGCAGCAGAGGCTGCGTTGGAGCCGCTGGATGATTTTGTCACGAACCTGACGGAACGGACGGATGCAGCACTCAGCGGTGGCGACCCGGCGGGGGCCGCCTGCGTCTTGGCGGAGCTGGCCCATTGGGCGCAGGCGGATGCCCTGTCTGATCTGGGCACGCAGACGGTCGAGTTGACGATTGCCTCCCGCTTGGCAGGTCTGGCCTTGGTGGCTGGTCAGGTCTCTTCGTCGGGTGACCCTAGGGATTTTGCCGCTGTGTCGGCCTGGCTGGGGCGGCGGATGGATGAACAGATGGTGTTCTGGGAGGGGGCACCGGATGGCGCGGCTCAGGGTAACCTGCGGGCTTGGGCGGCGCTCGCGGGCGCGGCCGTGGCTTTGGTGACCGATGACGCGGTCACGCGGGGCTGGGCGGCCTGGTCGGTGGCCTATGTGGCCTGTACCGCGGATGCAGAAGGCAGCCTGCCGCAGGAAATGCGCCGCGGTGAGCTGGCGTTGCACTATCAGTTGCACGCCGTGGCCCCGATGGTCGTGGCCGCCGGATTGCTGGAGCGGCAGGGCGTCTCTGTCATGGACAAATGCGGCCGCGCGATGGACCGGGTGGTGAGCTTCACCCTGCAGGATGTTGCTGCCGGCGGCGCGGCGACCGAAGCCCGGACCGGTGTGCCGCAGACGGTGGAGGCGGGGTTGGATGCGCTGAAGGATTTCCAACTGTCCTGGGGCGAAGCGTGGTTGCGGCTACGGTCTGATCCGGCGTTGGAGGCGGTGATCTCTGAGCGCAGGCCGTTGAAGTATTCGAAGCTTGGTGGGGACCAGACGCGGATTTGGGGCGGCGGACGCTGATTGCATTTTTTGGTTAGACACCGCCATGCAGACGCGTCTACAGGGCGGTGTCTGTTTGGTAAGTGCCTGTTAAATAGCTCTTAAATCGGCGTCCGAATGCTACAGACCTTGCCGTGTAGACGCGTCTACAGAGAAGGGTCTAGTCAAAATTCGGAGGGTGTCGGGAAGGCAAAACATCAGTATTGGACGGGGTGTCGATCCAAAGTTACCCCCGCGGCAGGGTCATCTCAGGATCGAAGGGCGCGGGGGGGATCACCTCTGCCCCGATCAGGTCGCCCAACAGGTCAATCTCAACCCGCGTCCCAATCTCCGTCAACTCAGGCAGTACAAACGCATAGGCCAGGTTCAACCCCGTCCGGTGCCCCCAATCGCCCGACGTCACGGTTCCCACAACGGTATCGCCGCGCATCAGCGACGCCCCGCCGTGGGCCGGGCGGTCGCTACAGTCAAGCGCCAGAGTGACCAACTTGCGCTGCGGCCCGCGGGCCATTCGCTCCTCCAGCGCCGCCTTGCCGACAAAATCGCCTTTGCTCAGCTTCACGAACCGATCCAGCCCGGTCTCAAACGGATCAAACTCTGTCAGCAGATCAGCTTTCCAATGCAGGAATCCCTTCTCCATCCGCATCGATTCCACCGCACGAGCGCCAAAGAGCCGCAACCCATGCGCCTCGCCCGCCTTCCGCAACGCCAGATAGGCGGCATAAAGCTGCGCGTTGGGGACGTGGATTTCATAGGCCAGCTCGCCCGAGAAACTGACGGACATGACCACGGCTGGCGCGATGCCGATAAAGGCCTCGCGCACCGATAACCACGGGAAGGCGGTTGCCGACCAATCCGCGCGGGAAACGGCAGAGAGGACGTCACGCGCCTTGGGACCAGCCAGCACGAGGATGGTCCAGTCATTGGTGAGTGAGCGGATCTGGACGTCCTCATCGGCGCGCAGATGGGCTTGCAGCCAGTCCATGTCGTGGAACTCTGCCGCTGCAGCGGAACCGTACCAGATGCGGTCAGGCCCCGTGGGGGAGGCGGGCAGATTGGCCACCGTTGCCTCGGCCTTGATCATGCCGTGGTGGTTGAGCATGTACCCCAACCCCACGCGCCCGGCTTTGCGCGTGACCGTGCCGCAGAACATGCGGTCAAGGAAGCTGTGGGCGTCGTTTCCTGTGATCTCGAACCGGTTGAAGCCGTTGACCTCGGCCAGCCCGACGCAGGTTCGCACGGCCTTCACCTCTTCGGCGACCACATCCTTCAGTTCAGTGAAATGGAAGCTGTGGCTTTCCGTGAAATCGGCTGACGGTTTGATGTAATCCACCCGCTCCCAACCGTTAACGACAGTGAACTCCGCGCCTTCTGCGGCAAGCACGGGCGTCAAAGGCGTGGTCTTGGCGGGTCGTCCGGCGGGGCGGTGTTCATGTGGGAAATGGAAGCGGAATTCGTTCTGGTAGTCTTCGATGGCCTTGAGCGATGTCAGTTCTTCATTCGCATGCCCCGTAAACCGGCGGGGGTCGAGCACCCAGGTGTCATAGCACGCTTCCCCATGCACGATCTGCTGGGCAAGCAGCCAGCCGTGCCCGCCGCCTTCGCCCATGCCAGCGCGCAGCCCGATGATGCAGAAGGCGTTGCGCTTGCCCGGGATTGGCCCGACCAAAGGCGCGCCGTCGATGGTGTAAGTGATCGGACCATTGACCACGCGCTTGATGCCCACCTCTGTGAGAGCGGGCATTCGGGCAAACGCCCCTTCCAGCACGTCCATCACGCGGTCGAGATCATCCGGGCAAAGATCATTGGCAAAGTCCGGTGAAATCCCGTCCATCCCCCAGGGTTTGCAGCCCTGTTCGTAGAACCCCACGAGCAGCCCGTTCTTTTCCTGCCGCGAATAATAGTCGCTGATCGGGCAGCGTAGCAGCGGCATGCGGTGGCCAGCTTCGATGATGGCGGGGATGTCTTCGGTGACGAAATACTGATGCTCCATGGAGGCCACGGGGTGATGCACCCCCATCATCGCGCCGACCTCGTTCACGCGGTAGCCGCAGGCGTTTACAACTATATCGGCTGAGATCTTGCCTTTGGGTGTCTCAACCTCCCACGTGTCGTCCTGCAACTGTCTCAGCGCGGTCACGGGCGTGTGGCGATGCACTTCGGCACCCATCTTTCGCGAATGAAACGCCAACGCCTGACAAAGCTGCGCCGGGTCAATGTCCCCATCTTCGCCGTCCCACAACCCACCGACCAGATTGTCGGTGGAGATCAGCGGATGACGCCGGGCGCATTCGGCGGCGTCAATCACTTCGAATTCGACGCCCATGCCGCGCGCCATGGAGGAAAAGTGACGGTAGCCGTCCATCTGCGCCTGCGTGTTGGCCAACCGGATGCCGCCGTCGCCGTGGTGGTAGCCCACAGGGTAGTCGGGGTCGTCCCGCAGCTTTTTGTAAAGGGCGATGGAGTGGGACTTCAGCCCCACCATCGTCTGATTCATGCCAAAGTTGGTGACCTGCGCCGCTGAATGCCATGTTGTGCCGGAGGTGAGCTCGTCCCGCTCCAGCAGCATCACATCGGTCCAACCTTCCTGGCAGAGGTGATAGAGTGTCGAACATCCCGCAATGCCGCCGCCGATGACCACAACCTTGGTGCGCGTTTTCATAGAAGGCTCTCCCGTGCTGAACGCGGGCAGAGTGCCGTGAAAGGACGGTTCGGCGCAATTGCTGGCGCGAAACGGAAATCAATGATTCGGGTTTACCGAAGGATGTGAAAACTATCCCCTAGGAAGGGCAGACGGGTTGCCGCCTCAGCCACGATCCGATCCGACAGGCAGGCGCGAATGTCTTCGGCCATCTGCGCAGGCAAGGCCCCCAGCGCACCGGCGCGGGCGTGTAGGGCCAGACGACGGGCAAAGGCGGGCAGAGGCAGGGGATGCGCCTGCACCAGTTCGCCCGCGCGCGGCGTGCCGAAGAACGCAAGGGAGGTTGTGATCGCCCAACCGTCCAACTCTGCCGTCATGGCAAAGAGCGCCTGATTGGTGGAAAACTCAAAGCCCCGCGCCGGTTGCGCATTTGAACGACGCAAGTGGGCCTCAATCTGACGCCCGATCTGCAGGTCGGAAGCGTAACGCACGAATGGGCGCTGGTTCAGTGTTTTGAGCGTGGGGGCCTCCGCCCCCGGGGCTGTCACCAGTACAAAAGGATCGCGCAGGATGGGGTGTTGTTCGACCCAGTCGGCTTCGGCCACCGTGTCGACGGCCAACGTTAGATCCACTGCACGGGAACTGAGCGCGTCCAGGTTTTCATGGCTCGCCCCGCTGGTAAGCGTGAAAGTCACATTCGGATAGGTGGCCGTAAGGCGCAGCAGCCACGGGGCGGTGACAGTCGCGTCGAGTTCTTCGATGGAGGCGATGCGGATGCTCATTGGCGGGGCCTGTTCGGCGTCCACCAGCAGCGCTTTGGCGGCACTCACATCGTCCAGCAATTGGCGGGCGGGATCCAGGAAGGTCTCGCCTGCGCGGGTCAGGCGGAACTTGCGGGCGGAGCGTTCGATGAGCTTGGCCCCGAGGGCTGCCTCTAACCCCGTCAATTGCTGAGAGACTGACGACGGGCTGAGCCCTAAACGATGCGCGGCTCGGGTCACGGATTGCGCCTCAACCGCCGCTACAAAGATCTGAGCGGCGCGGAAGGTGAAAGGGGGTTCCTTGTTCTCCATATCGGAATCAAGGTTTCGGATTTGCCTCATCTTGTCCAGAGCGCTTGTTTCATGTGGCCTGCGCGGGGACGATCCGGCTCATGTCACGACGCTCCAGTTCTTCCGGCCGCAAGGCCCGCCACGCCAAGCGGGCCGCTCCGCCGCCCAATCCTGCGCCGCCCGGACAGCGGGGCGGACAATACGCGCCTTTGTCCCAAGCGGAGATCAGGGCGATTTATGACACGGCGTTGCGGCTGTTGGCGGAATTGGGGTTGGGCGAAGTGCCGGAGCGGTTGCAGCGTGATCTTACCAAGGCCGGAGCAGAGATGGGCGCGGACGGACGCGTGCGGTTCCCGACAACGCTGGTCGAGGATGCGACAGCAAAGGCGGCCAAGAAGTTCATCTTTCACGGCCGGGATGAGGCGCGGTCGATCGAAGTGGGCGGCGAGGCGGTGCACTTCGGGACGGGCGGTGCGGCGGTGCAGACGCTGGACATGGACACCGGGCTTTATCGCCCGTCTACCCTGCGGGACCTGCATGACTTCACCCGTCTGCAAGATACGCTCACTAACGTCAGCTGGTTCACCCGGTGCTGCGTTGCCACGGATGTGCCGGACGTCTTTGAGATGGACGTGAACACGGCATACGCCTTGATCCGCAACACGACAAAGCCTGTGGCCACGGCCTTTACCGTGGCTGAGAACGTCGCCCCCATTGTGCAGATGCTGGATATCGCGGCAGGGGGTGAAGGCGCGTTTTCCAAGCGCCCATTCCTGAAGGCACATATCAGCCCGATCATTTCACCAATGCGCTTTGGCGAAGACGCGGTGGACGTGGTGTACGAATGCATCGCCCACAACACCCCGATCTCCTGCATCACAGCAGCGCAATCGGGGGCCACGGCACCTGCGACCCTGGCAGGGTTCTTAGCGCAGTCGCTGGCAGAGACTTTGGCGAGCCTTGTGATGGTCCACGCGATCCGACCGGGGTTCCCCATGATCTTTTCCAATTGGCCTTTGGTGATCGACCTGCGCACCGGGGCCTTCGCGGGCGGGGGCGGAGAGATCGCGGTGATGAACGCCGCATCTGCCCAGATTTCCAACTGGTTGGGACTGCCCTCTGGCGTGGCCTGTTCGATGACCGACGCCAAGGCGATTGACGCACAATACGGGTCGGAAAAGGGGCTGACGGCGATGGCAGCGGGGTTGGCTGGGGGCAATCTGATCTATGAGAGCTCGGGCATGACGGCCTCGCTGTTGGGTGCGAGTTTTGAGGCCTTTGTGCTGGATGACGAGATGCATGGCGCGATCTACCGGGCGTTGCGCGGGGTTGAGGTGACAGAGGAAACGCTGGGGTTTGAAGCCATTTGTGAGGCGGTTTTGGGCGAGGGACATTTCTTGGGCTCCGCGCAGACTTACGCGGCGATGGAGCGCGACTACGTCTATCCGACCTTGGCGGACCGTGAGCAGCCGATCACCTGGGAGGAACGCGGCGCGCAGGATATTTGGGCTGTGGCACGGGCACGGGCGCGGGAGATTTTGGCGACCCATCAACCGGAATATCTGAGCGCAGAGCAGGATGCGGCGATCAAGGCTGCCTTTCCGATCCTTGAGGGGTGATACCGACCCCAACCCCCGAGACCGAAACTTCCGAAACCGTTTTGACCTCGCTCTGCGTTGGGCGCATGATAGCGCTATCAAGATTTGAGGCCTCCCATGAAACGCTCCGAGATCAACGAAACCCTTCTGGCGGCGGATGAATTCATCCGGTCTTTTGGGCACATCCTGCCGCCCTTTGCCTATTGGTCGCCCTCTGAGATGGTTGCGCGAAAGGCGGAAATTGCGGGCATAACGGGCGCCCGCATGGGGTGGGACATCACTGACTACGGGCAAGGGGATTTTGCGAATAAGGGCCTTTTCCTGTTCACCACCCGCAATGGATCTTTGGCCGATCTGCAGGCGGGGGGCGGCATGTGCTATGCCGAGAAGATCATGATCTCGCGCCATGACCAGATCTCCCCCATGCACCGCCATGTGCTGAAGACCGAAGACATCATCAACCGCGGTGGCGCGACGCTGGCGATTGAAATGTTTGAGAGCGGTGCCGACGGCCAGATTGACCCCAAAGCGCCCGTACCCGTTGTCTGCGACGGTGTAGCGCGCAACATGGGCCCCGGTGATGTGCTGATGCTGGCCCCGGGTGAAAGCGTGACCCTACGGCCCGGCAATTGGCACAAGTTCTGGGGTGAAGGCGGCGACGTGCTGATTGGCGAAGTGTCAGGCGTCAATGACGATGAGACGGACAATATATTTGCCGAACCCATTGGCCGGTTTGCCGACATCGATGAGGACACCGACCCGGTGCATCTGCTGGTGTCAGACTATCAGGCGTGGGGCTTGCTAGACTAGAGGTTTTTCAATGACGTCTCCACCGCGTGCCAGAACGATTTGGCCGAGGAACTGGCGCTCAGCAGCAGGAAGCTCTGCGGTCCGGTGCGGATGACGGCAGCCCCCATGTGTTCCATCGTGGTGCGGGCATAACTGCCTTCCGGGAACACAGGCTCTTCCAGATCAATCGGGCAGATGCGGCGCAGCGCGTCGAGCGCATTTGGCCCTTCAAGCGACAGAATGCACCAATTGCCGGTCTGATCGGTGAGGTAAGCATCCTTCAACGCATGTGCCTGCAAGTCAAAAGGATGCAGCACCAGAACCTGATCGGGCGCGGTCGCCACGGCGCGCACGTCGCCGTTGACCGTGCTCATGCGGGCATCCGGTCGGGCCACGCCAAAATGCGCCTTCAGCGACTTGGCAAATCCTTTGTCGTCACCTTGCGGCACAGCGAGCGAGGTCAGCGCCAGATCGGTGACTTCGCGCAAATCGCACGCCGCAATCGATACGGCGGCCCCGTCCAGCGGGCTTTTGGGGGTCAGGGTGATCTCAGCCACGTTGACGCTCTCCTTCCGGGTCGATGTGATGGGCGCTGCAGACTTCCACCATCGTGTCCTTGTCCCGGATCGGGTCATAGGCGCGGACCTTTTCGCCCATTCGGTCGTGGCCACGCTTAAGGAAGCCCAGCCCGATGGAATGGCCAAGCTCGGGCGAATAGGCCACGGAGGTCATCCAGCCCTGATCGTGGGCCATATCCTCCGGATCACCGGGGTTCAGGAAGTGCGCACCTGCGTCCAGCTTTGCGTTGCGGTTCACGGGGCGGAAGCCCACGAGGCGCAAGTCATCGGCGCGGTTCATCTCTTCGCGTTCTGACAGTTTGGAGCCGAAGCTGTCTTTCTTCTTGTTCACCATGCCCGCCATGCCAAGCATCTGCGCAGTTGTCTGACCGTTAAGCTCATTGCCCGCCGCATGGCCTTTCTCGATCCGCATCACCCCAAGCGCTTCGGTGCCGTAAGGCACGGCGTCAAATTCCTCACCCACCTGCATCAGCGCGCGGATGAGGCTGTCGCCATAGCGGCTGGGGACCGCGACCTCATACGCCAACTCGCCCGAGAAGGAGATACGGAAAAGCCGCCCGGGGATGTTGAACACTTTGCATTCAGAGCAGGCCATAAAGGGAAAGGCTTCGTTGCTGATGTCGATGTCAACGACCTTTTGCAGCAGGGCGCGCGCTTTTGGTCCCGCCACGGCAAATTGCGCCCAACCGTCGGTGGTGGAAATGAGGTGCACGTCCAGATCGGGCCAGAGGCACTGGCGGGCGAATTCGAGGTTACGGAAAACCGTGACCGCGTTGGCGGTGGTAGTGGTCATGACAAAATGCGTCTCGGACAGGCGCGCGGTGGTGCCGTCGTCATAGGCAATGCCTTCCTCGCGCAGCATCAGGCCGTAGCGGACCTTGCCGACGGGGACTTTCAAGAAGGGGTTGCAGTAGATCCGGTTCAGGAACTCAGCGGCATCGCGGCCCTGAATGTCGATCTTGCCGAGCGTGGTGACATCGCAGATGCCCACGCCGCTGCGGGTCATTTCGACTTCGCGGTCGACAGAGTCACGCCAGCCCTTTTCGCCGGGACGTTTGAACCACTGGGCGCGCAGCCACATGCCGACCTCGACAAAGTCCGCGCCGTTCTCTGCCGCCCAGTCGTGGCTGGGGGTCAGGCGGAAGGGCTTGAAGTCCTTGCCCCGAGAACGGCCTGCAAAGGCACCCATGGGAACGGGCGTGTAGGGCGGGCGGAAGATGGTGGTGCCAGTGTCCGGGATCGATTTCCCGGAGGCTTCGGCGAGCACGGCAAGGCCCAACACATTTGCCGTTTTGCCCTGATCCGTGGCCATGCCCAGCGTCGTGTAGCGCTTGAGGTGTTCGACCGACCGGAAGCCTTCGGTGTGCGACTGCTTGATGTCCTTGGTGGTGACGTCGTTCTGCAGGTCAACCCAAGCGCGCTTTTTGCCACCTGACACCTGCCAGAGGGGCGTGATGGCGGCAGGATCGTCGGAGGCTTTGGGTATCTCGACCGTCGCCTCCTTGCCCAGATCCTTGGCAATAGCCGCCGCACCTTCGGCCCCTTCCTTGAGCGCGGCAGCAAGGGTAAAGGACCCGTTCGCAGCACCCGCCACAACCATCCCCGGGGGCAGTTCCCCGCCGGGCACAAAGGCCGAGATATCTTCGCGCCACGTCGGCCGGCCCCGGTGATGGCAGGTCAGATGTACGTTGGGCGACCAGCCGCCGGACACGGCAAGGCAATCGATATCGACGTGCCGCCCGTCGCTAAGCGTGATGGCACCAACGCTGCGTCGCCCTTTGGTGTCAATGACTTGCAGGCCCGAGCGGCTGTCGATGACTTCCGCAATGTTGACGCCCTTGGCTTGGAGATCAGCAGCGGTGCGCAACCCGTCGTCGTTGTTGGTGAATACTGCAACCCGCTTGCCCGATGTGACGCCAAAACGGTTGGCGTAGCTGCGAACGGCCCCGGCCAGCATCACGCCCGGGCGGTCGTTGTTGCCAAAGGCGATGGAGCGTTCGGTGGCCCCCGCGCAAAGGAGCGCACGTTGGGAATAGACCCGCCAGAGGATTTGGCGGGGTTTCCCTTCAGAGGTGGGCAGATGGTCCGTGACCCGCTCTAACGCGCCATAGATGCCGTGGTCGAAGGCCCCATAGACCGTTGTGCGGGCCATGACACGGACGTTGTCCATGGATTGCAGTTCAGCGACAGCCGCTGCCGCCCAATCGGCCCCCGGCTTGCCATCAACTTCGTGAGTCTCGGAGTTGAGCCGCCCACCTGCGCGGAAATCCTCATCAGCGAGGATCACGCGAAGCCCCGCACGGCCAGCAGTTAGGGCGGCAGACAGGCCCGCTGGCCCCGCACCGATGATCAGCAGGTCGCAGTGCAGAAAGCCGTGGTCATAGATGTCCGGATCCGCCTCCATCGACAACCGCCCCAAACCGGCGGAAGCGCGGATGAAGGGCTCATAGACCTTTTCCCAAAACGCCTTGGGCCACATGAAGGTCTTGTAGTAGAACCCTGCGCTCAGGAAGGGCGACAGCAGGTCATTCAGACCCAAAACGTCCCATTCCAGCGATCCCTTGTGGTTCTGCGATGTCGCCTCCAACCCCTCAAAAAGCTCCACGGTCGTGGCGCGGGTGTTGGGTTCCTGCGCGGCCCCTTTGCGCAGTTGCACCAGCGCGCTGGGCTCTTCGGAGCCTGCAGAGAAGATGCCGCGCGGGCGGTGGTATTTGAACGACCGCGCGATGAAACGCTCGCCGTTGGCCAGAAGGGCGGAGGCCAGCGTGTCGCCCTGGTAGCCTTGGAAGCTCTTGCCGTTCCAGTTGAAGTTCAGCGGCTGGCTGCGGTCGATCTGGCCGCCGTCGATGCGGTATGACTGGCTCATCTGCCGCGCCCCCGGGCTTTGGCCACGTCGCGGGCCATCTCAACTGAGGTGATTTCATGGGTCAGCGTATCGCGCGTGACCACCAGCCAGGACCGGTCGCCTTGTTCATGATACCAAAGCTCCTGATGTTCGCCTGCCGGGTTGTCGCGCAGGTAGAGGTAGTCGTGCATCTCATCCATCGATGCGGTCATGCCATCGGGACGGTCGATCAGGGCCACATCGCCCTTGTAGACAAACTCCGCCGCGTCGCGGGGGCCGAGAAGAGGGTGGTTGATGATCATGGCAACCTCAATGCAGGTTCGGTTGGGCGCCAACGCCCTTTTCGTCAATCGCGGCCCCGCGCCGGAAGCGGTCCAGTCGCATCTGCGTCGCTGTAGGATGCGGCGTGTCCTTAGCCAGCAGGTGGGCGTAACAGAAGCCCGAAGCAGGGGTCGCTTTGAACCCGCCGTAGCACCAGCCGCCGTTGAAATATAAACCCTCGATATGGGTCCGGTCGATGAAGGGAGAGCCGTCCATCGACATGTCCATCACCCCGCCCCACATGCGCAGCAGGCGCGCGCGGCCCACCATGGGCATGATCGCCATGCCGCCTTCGCAGACGTCTTCGACCACTGGCAAATTTCCCCGCTGCGCGTAGGTATTGTAGCCGTCGATGTCGCCGCCAAAAACCAGCCCGCCCTTGTCGGACTGGCTGACATAGAAGTGGCCCGCGCCAAAGGTGATGACGCCGGGGATGGTGGGCTTCAGCCCTTCGGAGACGAAGGCCTGCAGCACATGGCTTTCGATGGGCAGGCGCATGCCGGCTTGGGCGGCCACACGGCCGGAGGAGCCTGCCACACACATTGCGATCTTCTTGGCGCGGATCGGGCCCTTCGCGGTTTCCACGCCCTTGCAGACGCCGTCTTCGATCTGAAAGCCCGTCACCTCACAGTTCTGGATGATGTCGACCCCTCGACTGTCGGCCCCACGGGCATACCCCCAGGCGACGGCATCGTGGCGCACCGTGCCGCCACGCGGCTGCCAGAGCGCGCCTTGGATGGGGAAGCGGGCGTTGTCGAAATCCAGGAACGGGCACATCTCTTTGATGCTATGGCGGTCCAGCAGCACGGCACCCGCACCGGACAGATGCATCGCATTGCCGCGCCGGGCAAAAGCGTCGCGCTGCGGGTCGGAGTGGATCAGGTTCAGGATGCCGCGCTGGCTGATCATGGCGTTGTAGTTGAAGTCCTGCTCCAACCCTTCCCACAGTTTCAGCGATAACTCATAGAACGGCTGGTTGCCCTCCAGCAGATAATTGGAACGGATGATCGTCGTGTTCCGGCCGACGTTGCCGCCGCCGATGTAGCCTTTTTCCAGCACGGCAACGTTTGTGATCCCGTGCTCCTTGGCGAGGTAGTAAGCCGTGGCCAACCCGTGTCCGCCGCCACCGATGATGATCACATCATACTCGATTTTTGGCACGGGCTCTCGCCAGACGGGTTTCCAGCCCTTGTTGCCTGTCAGCCCTTCTTTGAGGATCTTCAGTGCCGAATAGCGCATTGCTTTTCTGTCCATGTGATTCAACCCGCAGCTTACGTCTGATGAGAGCACGTGATATATGCAGGATACGGACGCGAAATTGCATAAAGAAGACAGGTTGGATGTCGGAATCTGTCAATTTGAGGCCGGTGGCCGACTGCGGTTAAGATCAGCGATGATACCTTTTGCCAGCACGGCGTTCCTGCTGCTTATTGAGCATCTGCGGTTAGGTTGGCAGTGAGCGTGGATGATGTGGGGACGGGTCCAAACCTGTGTGAGGAACATGTCGCGGGACGGTCAGAGCGCGCTGCAAAGCGGCTCATCAAATGCCGGATTTGCGTGAAGCATTGGGGCTGGCCGAACAATCTTTGGAAACCAGCAGGGCTTGACGCATCACATTTTCGCGTAAAGATTAACGCCAGTTTGTTTGCCATTACAGAAGTTTTTCTCCCCGCTTTCAGAGGTTTGACTGTCCCCATTGACAAGCCCCCAGCTTTGCTGGGGGACCCCTGATGTTCTACATATGAGGAAGATTTCCTAGAGGGTTTCGACCGCTCGAAGCCCTGCAAGGGAAATCTTCCAATGTCATCAGAAACGACAAATCACCTTAACCACAGTACTTGGGAGTGCAAATATCACGTGGTTTTCACGCCCAAATACAGAAAGAAGGAACTTTACGGCTACCTGCGCCGAGAATTGCGTGAAGTATTCCACCGACTATCGCGCCAGAAGGAGTGCTCAATTGAAGAGGGGCACCTGATGCCAGACCACGTGCATATGTTGTTGAGCATCCCACCCAAGCACTCGGTCGCGCATGTGATCGGGTTCATGAAGGGAAAAAGCTCGATCTGGATCGCGCAGAACATCAAGAACCGCCGCCGCAATTTTGCGGGGCATAAATTCTGGGCACGTGGTTATTTCGTCTCGACGGTCGGCGCAGATGAGCGCACGGTGCGAGCTTATATCCAAACGCAAGAGCAACAGGACAAACGCCTCGACGACCTGTTTAACAGGTAATCTGTAACCCCAACCGCTTCGAGCGGTTCAAGCGAAGCGTTTCAAACCTCCACTTCAAGTGGAGGTTATTGGCTATATGCAATTCTTTTCTCGTTCTGCTGCCAAGCGGTCATTTATGATGTCCGCCGCCACGGCGCTGGGCCTCAGCTTGCTCAGCACTGCAGCCAGCCATGCGGATCCGATGACATCTAATAATGGGCTCTATCCCAAACAGAGCGCTTATGACGGAGGCTTTATTGCCGCCAACCTGAACTATCCCAATGCTCCCTCCACGGAGGCGTTCCCGCCCGGTGGCCCGTCGGGTCAGGCGCTGACAATCGAGAACGCGGGCGAATACATGCGCACGTTCAAGGATCACATCGCGCCCAGCTTTTCGACCATCATCAATGACCCGGAAAAATGGGACCCGGTCGCAGCAGGCTGGTACGATCTGGTCTGGTCTGGTGCGGGGTCAGAAAAGGGCGGCGTGACCGATCCGACATCGGGCCGTGAGGCGCTGATGAACACCTACACGGGCCAAATCATCCATTCGTCAACCTTCTCCGAACCCAACCGTCCGGACACGGAGTGGGTCCAGAACCACGCGGTCATGTATTACAACGACCACGCTGCGGTGATGTTGGGGGAGCTTTGGGAAGACCTTTATGACGCGGATATCTCGCGGCTGAACTTCCCTGAAGGCTCCATCGTGATCAAAGGCGAAGCGACCACTCCCAAGATCAGCGAATGGCCTCAGGTGCTGAAGAATGCGGCCACCTGGAAGGTGTTCCGCCCGGACACTCAGGATGCAGGGAACAACAATGAACCGCTGACCGCCGAAGTGGTCGAGGCGCATCCGTTGCAGCTGTCGATCAAGATCAAGGACAGCGTGGCCTCGCCGCAGACGCACTGGGTCTATATGGCCTTCGTCTACGATGCCAACAGCCCGGGTGTGGAGCCTTGGGATCGTTTCGTGCCGGTGGGTGCCATGTGGGGCAACGATCCGAAATTTGCCGATGACCCCAATGGCCTGCCGCAGGGCGCAAAACTGCAAGAAACCTGGATCAACCCCAACGCACCTGCCTTTACCCGCGACACGCTGGGATGGGGTGGCCGTCTGGCAGGCCCGATGGATGTGGCAACCCGTCAGGGTGTGATCACCACGGGCGGCAAGTACTATGAGCCCGAAGATGACGTGGGCTCTTCGTCTTGCATCAGCTGCCACAGCTCGGCGGAGTTCCCCTGGACCATGAACCTCTACCCGTCGCCCAACCGGGCTTTCCCACGCAATGGCGAGCCGTTCCTGCTTTATGAGCCGGGTTCGGTTGAGTGGGCGCAGTGGTTCCAGAACCGTCCGGGCAATGTCGGCATGAGCCAAGGCCGTGGCCCGGTGGCGACCGATTATGACATGGCGATCATGTTTGCGCTGGGCGAAACCCAGAGAGTGTCCGGCGCGCCGGGTCTGGCGATTGAGAACTTCGACGCGCACTAAGCCTACGTCTACACAAAAAAAACGCCGCCTCGGAGGATCCGGGGCGGCGTTTGTCGTGTCTAGTTCAGGGATCAGATGGAGCCCGGGACACCCGGCTGCAGGGGCCAGAATGTCGGGCCTTTCTGCGCAAGGTTATAGTTCGCGCGGAACCGTGTGATCTTGCCCGCGCCGTTGAACCACAGCGTGTGATCGAAGTTGTTGAAGAACGGCTTGCCCGCCAGCTTCCCTTTTTTGACATTTTCGGTGAAGTAGCCCTTTTCAACGCCCATCACGTGCACGGATTGTTCGCTAACAAAGAAATGCATCGGCTCAAACAGAACGTCATGCTGCTGACCTTTGGGGCCAACAAGCTTGCCAAAAAAGTCCTGCACGCCTTCGTGGCCCTTGAAGAACCCGATGGCCAAGGCCCAGTCCGGCGCGAATGAGCTCCATTCGATGTTCTCGTCCAGCAGTTCCAGAATGCCGGGAATGTTGTGGGCGTTGAACTCGTTATAGAGCGCCCCCGCAATCTGTTGTGTTTCCATGTGAAATCTCCCTATTGGATTGGCTTTATCGGTACTCGTTAAATGTCTGTTGTTCAGGTCTCGGCCTTGCCGGCGAGGCGCGTCAGCAGGTCGGTGAGTTCCTCTGAGATCGAGGTGAAGCGCACCTCGTATTTCTGAGGCTCCACCTCTGCCAGCACCTTGGCATAGAGGTTCTGAACGGGGGCGGCGAGGCTGCCTCCTGAAAGCCCCACACGCAGGTTCGAAAAGAGCGTCAGCGGTTCCGTCACCTGCAGCACGGCCCCGCCTTGGGCGGAGACGGACAGCAGCTTGGCATAGTTCGGCCCGCCTGAGGCGACCTTGCCGTCGATCTCGGTGTAGGTAACGTCGAAAGTCTCCGTCACCGCGACCATTTCACCGCCCGCATCGGGCAGGGTCAGGTCATAGCGGCCTTTGACTGCAGTGACCTCGACAATGTTCAGCGGTTCCGGCGATCCTTTGGGGTGGATCGTAATGTCGCGGCCCGTGACAACGTCTGCATCCACCGCCGCTTTCAGTGTGGCCTGCGAGGCCAGCACCTGACCGCCCACGGTGTAGGATTCCACGCGGGAGGCCAAGTTGACGGTCTGGCCAATGACGCCGAACTTCACGCGATCCTCTGAGCCGAGGTTCCCCACGACGACCTGGCCGGTATGCAGGCCCACGCCCATGCTAACGCGGGGCAGGCCGAATTTCACGTTGCGTTCGTTGACCGCATCCATCGCAATCTGCATGTCGATGGCGCAAGCCATGGCGCGTTCGGCGTCGTCCTCGCGTTCGTCCGGCGCGCCAAAAATCGCCAGGATCGCATCGCCGATAAAGTCGTTGATCGTGCCGTTGTGACGCTGGATGACCTTTGTCATCTCGCTGAGGAAGTTGTTGATCACGCGCACAACCGCGCGGGCTTCCATCCGGTCGGCCATCGCGGTGAAACCCCGCAGATCGGCCATCAGGATGGTCACATTGCGTTGCTCGCCGCCTGCGGTCAGGCCCTTTGGATCGTCAAGCAGGTTTTCGGCCACCTCGTCGGACATGTAGCGCCCGAATTCCTTGCGGATGAACTGGTTGCGCGCCTCCAGCTGGTTGGTGCGCTCGGCCACTTTGTCCTCAAGACTTTCGTAAAGCTCCGCATTGGCCATGGATGTTGCGACCTGACCCGATAGCAAGTTCACGCTTTCCACCCGGCCCGCGGTAAACGCCCCGGCAGACAGATCATTGCTGAGATACATCAGGTGCTTGATCTTGCCCCGTTCCATGATCGGGAGGCAGAGGATTGAGCGGGACCTCATCGTCTTCACGCCGGGTACATCTTTGAAGCGCCCCTCGGCTTGGGCATCATCCAGCACCACAGGGGCGCGGGTTTGCGGGGCATAGCGCACGACCGGACCATGCAGCCAGTCGATCCCATCAAGCGGTTCATCCCCGATCTGAACAGGGCTGTCGGCACTGCTGGATTGCGCCACGACGGTCAGCTCTTCGTCCTCTACCTTGATCACGGCACAACGTTCGGCCCCGGCGGACTCGATCAGGATCTTAATGAGCTCGCCCAGCAGGTCTTCCATCCGGATCGCACCGGAGATCGCCTGACTGGCGCGGAAGAAGCTCTCGCGTTCCAGATCAAGGCGCTGGCTGTGGGTCGCCAGCACCGTGCGGTCCATTGTGGTGCGTCTGCGGGTGGTCGCCGCAGGGCCATCCAGTCGCGCGCGGAGCATGTCGGCCTTTGGGGCGGCGCTCATTCGGTCAAAGGCATAGACGCTGTCCTGCAGGAACGAGGTAGCCAGCCGTTCCAGATCCATCCCTTCGCAGAAGGCGGCAGCGCGTTCGTATGCGATGCCTTCGTGCAGCAAGAACCCGCCTTCGCGGGCGCGCTTGCCAGCTTGCTCATAAAGCTTGATCGTCTGCTCAAAACCCTGTTCGGTCTCGCCAATCCCCAGCGCGCCCATCTCGGCTTGCAATATCAGCACGCGGTGTTCGAAGTTCTGCGGGCTTTTCTCCGCCCAGACGGTCAGCGTCGCCATGTCCTCGTTTAACTGCTCCAGATGCGCAGCTTTGGTGGCCTCATCACTGGCCGCATAGGTGGCCGTCAGCGCCAGCGCGCGACAGAAGGTAAACTCCGCCAGCAGGAAGGTGCCGGTGCTGGCCACAAGGAAGGGCTTGGCGGCCTCAATCAGTTCCAGCGTTTCCGCATCGCGGCGGTAGAGGTTGGAGATGATGATGCGGGACACATAGAGGCAGGATAGCGACAGGAAGTCATTGCCTTGCTTCCATTCCGCCTCTGCCGCGTGTTCGTCGAAATCCGGGCCGACCATCTGGTAGGGATCGGCGTCAGAGCCTTCGGCCCCGGTCAGCGTCAGCGCCAGCTGGTTGGCCAGCCGGAAGGCACCGGAGCTGTCGTTGAGCCGGATCTTGCTGAGCGTATCCAGTCGCTTGGCCGTGCTGGCCTGCGCCGAGGACAGATCGTTCCACTGAAGGACGTTGTAGAAGGCCTCAAACGTGGCCGTATAGCGCACGTATTCGAAATTCCCCGCCTCCAATGCGGCCGCAAAGGCACGGGCCAGATAGGTGACGCTTTCCGCCAGATGATTGCGCCAATGGCTGATGAAGGTGCCAAAGACGAAGTCTACATTCACCGCGTTTTCGCGAATCGCCTGACGGTCGCTCATCCGCAGGGCGAGATCGCCAAAGGCATAGGACGTGTCGATGTCCGACAGCCCGCCCGGAGAGTTCAGCACGCCGTAGGATGAATAGGCGATGGAGGATGCGGGCGCGTTGCCGTGTTCGATCGAAAGGTTGATCTGCTTGGCAACGATCAGCGGGTAAAGCTCTGGGCCGCCAATAAAGGAGGTCGAGGTCATCGAGACCAGCAGCTGGATCGCAGCCGCCAGCTTTGGGTCCGTCATCTCTGGCAGATCGATCAGGCTGTCGATCTCCATTTCCTGCAAATGCTGCTGAATCTGGCCCAGTTCCGCGCCAATGGCCTGCCCGATCTCGTCATTGCCTTTCAGGAAGGTGATGCCGAGCTTGTCGAGCGCCTCAATCCCGATGGCGATGGATTTGGCGAACTGCCCGCGCGCGTTGGTGGCGGCAATGAGCACGTTGTAGGCGGCGTGGGCATCCATCGGGTCGGTGGCGTTCTCGATAAGGAACAGCAGGTGCTTGTCCGCTTCCTCAAAGTGGCCGTTCAGAAACTCGCATTCCCCGCGTTCCAGATAGAGGTCTTTGGCGATGTCAGGGTGCCGTTCCCAGACGTTGTCGCCCATCAACTCCATCGCGACCTGAATGTGCTTGAGCGCGGTTCCGAACGCGGCAGCGGATTTCGCGCGGCGGCATGCGTCTAGGTTCAGGCGCGCCAGCGCTCTTTGTTCGTCGCGGTCGTAGATGCCCTCGCGACCAGTGTTCAGCTGGTCGGCAATGTCAAAAAGGCGACGGGCCTTTTCGTCCTCGGGCAGGGTTTCCAACAGATGCCTGCCAATGCGCAGGTGCATTTCCCATTGCTCGCCCTGAGTCATCTTGGAATAGGCCGCGTGGCGCACGCGGTCGTGGGAAAAGCTGAAGCGTGATTGCCCGACGCTGGCGTCCTCGGCCAGCAGCATGACGCCTTCACGCAAGGCCGGTTCCAACCTGCGGCGCAGCTCCATCCGGTCGAGATCAAGCTTGGCGGCAAGCTGATCCTCAGACGAATGGGTGCCCACGCAGGCCGCCAAACGCAGGATGTTCATCGTCTCGCCCGGTAGGCGTTCCAGACGTGCGGCGGTCAGGTCAGACACGTTGTCGGTGGTTTCCATTGCCGCGATCAGTGCCGCATTCCACGTCCATTCGCCCAGATCTTCGTCGAATACCAAATGCCCGGATTCGTGCAGCGTGCGCAGGAATTCGTTGAGGAAGAACGGGTTGCCGTCCGTCTTCTTCATCAGAATTTCCGCCAGCTGGTTGGCCCCGTCGGACCGCGCCACAAAGGTATCCAGCAGGATTTCCCGGATCGTGTTTTCACCCAGCGGCTGCAGGGTCAGGCGCTCCACCCGGTTGACCGGCTGAATGGCCTCAAAGGTTGCGACCATGGGGTGATCGGCACCGACCTCGTTGTCGCGGTAGCAGCCAATCAGATAGAAGTACTGGCCTTGGGTATCGGTCAGAATGTTCTGCAACAGATCAAGGGAGGCCTGATCCGCCCACTGCAGATCGTCAATGAACAGAACCACCGGATGATCGCGGTTGGCCAGCACCCAGACAAACTGCTGGAAGGCCAGCGTCAGGCGGTTGCGGGCCTCGACCGCGCCGACCTCTGGCACCGGCGGCACGTCACCCACGATGGCCGTCAGCCCCGGGATCATATCGGTGATCACACCCAAATTCGCGCCGAGCGATGCCGTCAGCCGCCGCTTCCAACGGGCCACGTCGTCTTTCACGATCAACTGTTTGATCAGGTCCTCAAAGGCATCCACCAGCGCGCTATAAGGCGTTTCGCGCTGGTACTGGTCGAACTTGCCTTCGACAAACGACCCGTTGCCCTCAATCAGCGGGCGCTGGACTTCCTTGACCAGCAGGGATTTGCCCACGCCAGAGGTGCCAGCCACCAAAAACACTTCGCATGTGCCGGTGCTCACGCGGTTGAAGCCGTCTTGCAGCAAGCGGATTTCCGTATCGCGGCCGTAGACACGCTCTGGCATCTGAGAGCGCGCGGAATGGTCCTTTGTCGCAAGTTCAAAGTTGTTAACGCTGTAGGTCTCGCGTAGCTGGCGTTCACAGGTCTCAAGGTCATGCAGCAGGCCCGCAGCCGTCTGGTAGCGATCCTCTGCATCCTTGGACAGCAGCTTCATCACGATTTGCGACAGGATATCGGGCATGCCCACATGTTCAGAGGGCTTTTGCGGGACCCGCGCCAGATGGCCGTGGATCACATCCAGCGGGTCATCAGACTCAAAGGGTGGCCGGCCTGTCAGCAGGGCATAGAATGTGGCCCCAAGCGAATACATATCCGTGCGGTCATCAATCGCGCGGTTGATGCGGCCCGTTTGTTCAGGGGACATATAGGCGATCGTGCCTTGCATTAGGTCCACCCCGCGCGCCGATGGGCGCTGGGATGGGATCGTCGTGGCGATGCCAAAGTCGATGATCTTGATCTGCTGGTTCAACTGATCAAAGAGGATGTTCTGCGGGTTGAGATCCTTGTGGATGATCCCGGCCCCATGCACGGCTTTCAACGCATCCGCGATCTGAATCGCGATGGTAAAGAACTCCTTGATCGGCACCGCATTGCCGCCAAAGGCGTCACCAACCGGACCACCTGCCACGTTCTCCAGCACAAGCACCAAGCCGTTGCCAACCTCGTGCAGACCTTTGCTGCGCAGCACGCCGGGATGATCGACCCGGGACATGATGTCATGTTCGTTCCGCAGCATCGCAAGCTGGTCAAACGTCGGGTAAGGTGCATCAAGCCACTTGAGAACAACTTCACCCTCTGGCCCCTTGGCGCGGTGAATGGAGGTCACGTCCCCTTGCGACAGGGTCTGGGTAATCTGATACCCGGTCTGATCCGCCAACGCGCGGTGGCGTGCGCCGATGTCTCCGGTTTGGGGATCGATTGAGGTGTCAGTCATGATGATCGAAGGGCAGCATCTGGTAGGTCATGGTTAACCGCAATGATTGGACGCTATATCGCTCGGAGTCGAGAATTGATTCAGATAAGCAACGCCTTGGAGCCACAAAAACCTGCTAAATCTTGTGTCATTCATTGGGTTTGCCGGGAAATGCTACTAAGGGTTGAACCGTAAGCCCAAATTGACAGGTCAGCCCGTCAGATCAAGCCACACTCTGTGTGGTCAGTGCCGTTGGCAGCTGTCCTTTGCAATTCCCCTTGCCCCTTGTCGCTTGCAGGGGAATCCACTAGCTAGCCCGGGCTGACCCCCTGACCTGAGTATCTGCCATGGACCTGCTAGACACGCTGCACCAGATCACCCGCGCCGCCTTTGAAGAGGCAGGCTATAACCCGGATTTTGGGGCCGTACGATTTTCGGACCGTCCGGACCTGTCGGACTTTCAGTGCAACGGTTGTATGGCTGTGGCCAAAACTGAGCGGATGAACCCGGCGGTGGCGGCAGAGAAAGTGATGGCGACGCTGGACTTGCGGGGGCTTTTCACGGTCGAGCTGGCGATGCCGGGGTTCCTCAACTTCAAGGTCACCGATGCAGCTTATCTGCAGCTTGCCCAAGCCTTGGCCGGTGCGGACCGGTTCTTTGCTGATCCTGTCGCTGCCCCCGCGAAGTTCCTTGTGGATTACGGTGGCCCCAACCTGGCCAAGGAAATGCACGTCGGCCATCTGCGGTCCTCTTTGGTGGGCCAGGCCCTGGTCAATATATTGAAGTTTGCCGGTCACGACGTGGTCAGCGACGTGCACCTGGGCGACTGGGGTTTGCAAATCGGCCAACTGATCGGCTTTGTCGAAGACGAACGGCCCGACCTGCTGGCGGATACTTCCGCGCCCGTCACCATTGAAGACCTGCAGGCCTGGTATCCACAGGCCTCCGCCCGGTCCAAGGAAAGCGAAACCTTCCGTGAACGCGCGCGGCAGGCGACCTCGGCCATGCAGGACGGTGATCCGACCTACATGGGACTGTGGCAGCGCATCATGGAGGCGAGCCACGCCAGCCTGAAGCGTGACTTTGACAGGCTGGGCGTGTCGTTTGACTGTTTCTACGGCGAAAGCCGCTATCAGCAGATGCTCGACGGCATCGTGCAGCGCCTGATTGATGAAGGCCACGCTGTCGAAGATGACGGCGCAATAGTCATCAAGCTGCCCGAGGACATGAAACTGCCACCGCTTATCCTGCGCAACTCGGCAGGCGGCTATGGCTATGGGGCCACGGACATTGCGACTATTGTGGACCGGATTGCCGAGGATGACCCGGATACGATCCTCTACGTGGTCGATGGCCGCCAAAAGCTGCATTTCAGGCAGGTGTTTCACTCAGCACAGCAATGCGGCCTGACCGGCAAGGCCATGCTGGAGCACACCGCCTTTGGCACGGTCAATGGCCCCGATGGCAAACCCTTCAAGACCCGTGCGGGCGGGGTCATGCGCCTGCATGACCTGATGACCAGCATGCATGGTTTTGCGGCTGAGCGTATCCAACTGCCCGACGATGTATCCGACGCAGAACGCGCTGAGGTGGTCGAAGCCGTGGCCATGGCGGCGATCAAGTTTGGGGAGCTCAGCCACGACCGTGAAAGCGCCTATGTCTTTGATATGGATGCCTTTGCCCAGTTCGAGGGCAAAACTGGGCCTTACCTGCAATACTCCACCGTGCGGCTAAAGACGCTGATGGAAAAGGCTGCAGAGGCCAGCCTGACCCCGGGCGAGATCAGCGTGATCAACGACCCTGCGCGGGATCTGATCCTGACGCTGTCAGAGTTCGCGTTGCGGCTGGACAAAACCATCGAGGCGCGCAAGCCGTCCTTGTTGGCGGCCCATGTCTACAAGCTGGCGGGGCGGGCGAATACGTTCTACCAGTCCTGCCGTATCCTGGGCGGTAACCTGCCACGGGATGAGATCGCCTCTCACCTCGCGCTGATTGGTATGACGGTAAGGCAGCTCGAATTGGGGCTGCGCTTGTTGGGGATTTCTGTGCCAAGCCGGATGTAGCATGCGGCCAAAGCGGTCAACGGGTTTGCCATGACTTGTTTCATCTCACGTGCAAGGGTGCAGCCTTGACACCTGCCCGACAGCCGGAGCAGCGTCAGGATAGACATTATTGGAGAAACACCGTGCCGACCCCTAAACATTTTGCGGCTAGCTTGTTCGCAGTATTTGCAATGATTGCCCAGCCAGCCGTCGCAGGCCAATGCGGCTACGACTACTGTTGGGGAGCCGTAGCCATTGGGCAAGCTGGCCAGACCGGGTGGTCCTATGGGCAGGCGAGTGAAAGTGCGGCAAGCAACACTGCTCAGGATGGATGCGGTTGGAATTGTAACATTGTGCGCACCTTCTACAACTCTTGTGCAGCCATCGCCGTCGCGGACAACGGCGCTTGGGGGTGGGCCTACGAAAAGAACCGGGAGCTCGCGGAAAGTTCGGCAATGAACTACTGCATGGACAATGGCTACAATTGTACGGTCAAGGTTTGGAGCTGTTCTCACTAAGCCGCGAGGTTGGTTGGCCTCGGGTCGCTGACCCTCGCAAATGCATCCAAGACAGCCCCCGCCAACTCCGCCACCGCAATAGCCATTGCCACCCCCCTTAGGCCACTGGTACGACTTTCAGGCACCAGGGGGCGGAACGATCGAGAAGACACTTTTCAATTTTATTTGGAAGTACTCCAAACGGCAGCAGATGGTTCTGCTGGCCGTCACGCTCTGCCTGTTCCCTCTGCTTTACGCAACGCTGGAGCTGCCTAAGCAGATCATCAACGACGCCATTGGCGCGGGTCAGAGCCAGATCGATTTTCTGGGAATGACCTTCAGCCAGACGGGGTATCTTTGGCTTTTGTGCGGGGCGTTTTTGGTCTCTGTCCTGCTGCACGGCATCTTCAAGATGCGCATCAACACCATGAAAGGTGTGCTGGCGGAACGGATGCTGCGGCGGTTTCGCTATCAGCTGGTGACGCGGATGTTCCGCTTTCCCAAACCGTTTTTCCAGCGCACCAGCCAGGCTGAAATCGTGTCAATGGTCACGGCGGAATCCGAACCCCTTGGCGGCATGATGGGGGATGCAATCAGCCAGCCGATCCTGCAGGCAGGGCAGATGCTGACGATCCTGATGTTACTGTTCTTGCAGAGTTTCTGGTTTGGGCTCGCGGCCATCGCGCTCATACCGTTGCAGGCTTATATAATCCCGATCCTGCAACGCCGCATTAACGTGCTCAACAAAAAGCGCATCAAGGAAGTGCGCGTTCTGGCCGCCGAGATCGGAGAGACGGCGGCTGGCTCCACTGATCTGCGCACGTCAGGCGGGCATCCTTACCGCGCGGCGTTGATTACCCACCGGCTGGGGCGGCTCTTCTTCATCCGGCTGGACATCTACAAGAAGAAGTTCTTCATGAAGTTTCTCAACAACTTCATCACCCAACTGACGCCTTTCTTCTTTTTCTCTGTAGGCGGGTATCTGGTCATTCAGGGGCTGGTCTCCCTGGGGGCGCTGGTGGCGGCGCTGGCGGCTTACAAGGATCTCTCCGCCCCCTGGAAAGAGCTGTTGGCCTACTACAACCGCTTCCACGAAATGGCCCAACGCTGGAGCCTGATTACGGAGCATTTCGCGCCCAATGGCATTCTGGATGAGAAGCTGGTCGAGGGCGCGCCGGACAAAGACGCGCGCCTGACAGGCGACATTGTGATGAAGGGTGTTGGCGCGCAGGACAGCGATGGGCTGTCCGTGCTGGAGGGCATCGATCTGACCATCCCTGGCGGCAGCACGGTCGCGATCACTGCGGCCAGCGAGGAAGAACGCCGCGCCCTGGCAGAGCTTTTGTCGCGCGAGCTGATGCCCTCGACTGGTGAAATCACGGTGGGCGGAACTCCCCTCAATACGCTGCATCAGGCGACCATTGGCGCGAAGATGGGTGTGGCGGATTCCACGCCCTACCTCTTTGCGGGCACCATCGGGGACAACTTGATGATGGCCCTGCGCACCGGGGCGGACGGCGACGGCATAGTGCAAGAGGCCGACCGCAGGGAGGCGGCGCGCTCCGGCAACAGCCCCCGTTTTTTGGAAGACGCTTGGGTTGATCCGGGCCGTCTGGGTTTCAGCGACGAAGGTGAAGTGCGCCAGTGGTGGCTTCACCTGGAAGAGGGCATGGGCGCGGACCTGGAACTTGTCCGGCGCGGGTTGGGGCTGACCATCGCGGAGGAAGCAGCACCTGATGTTTGTGCTGCAATCGTATCATTGCGGGACGAGGTGTATAGCCGTTTGACAGGGGACGGGCTGGCCAAGATTGTGCGGCTTTTTG
Organism: uncultured Sulfitobacter sp.; assembly: GCA_963422245.2. Classification (GTDB taxonomy): domain Bacteria; phylum Pseudomonadota; class Alphaproteobacteria; order Rhodobacterales; family Rhodobacteraceae; genus Sulfitobacter. The sequence goes on from CAXMWW010000026.1 coordinate 46,236, forward strand.
ATGCGACCCGCTACCATCCTGGCCTGCCGCTTTTGCATAACCTGCTGTTTGCGGTGCCCCAAACGCCCGTGACGCAGGCTGTACTCGCGGCGGAGGACGACTTTCTGCCTCTGTTGCGCTCAGCCGGGCTGGAACAGGAAATACTCCAGCTTGCCTGCGATGTTGCTGATCTGCTCAACGCAACGTTTGGCGCGGACGGCACGCATCATCCGCTGTTCCAGCGTCTGGGTATTGAGGCCAAGGACTATGAGGCCACCCTGAAGCTGCGGTTCCAGGTCGGGGGGCCAAATGCCTTGTCCGATAGCGATACCGCCTTGATGCTGGCGCTGCCCTGCGTGGTCTCGCCTGCTCAACTTGGTTTGCCGGTCCCGGAAGCCCTGCACAATGCAGTTGTGGCGGCCAGGGCAGAGGCCAGCGGCAGGATGGGGGACCTGTTCCAGCCATTGGCGCGCGACAGTTATGTCTCGGGGCTGACGCTGCTTCAAAATGCGATCTTCGGGCTTGTGGGGGCGGATGCGCGCGCGCGCGCTGATCTTGTCGCAGCGACCGTCGGCGCAGTACTTTCAGAGCACGGAATGAAGACGCAAGTGGCGACCCTGACCCTGGATGAGGTCACTTTGCTGGGGGGGACCAACCTGCCAGTACCCGTCCGAGAACGTATTGCGTTCATGCGGGCCGCGATCAAGAAACCGGACGTGGTCATCCTGAACCGGGCCTTGTCCAGTCATGACGCAGCGGCGCGACTGGCCGCAGCAGCGCATCTGCGCCGCGCTTTGCCTGATGCTACGATCGTGCACATCGATCAGGTTTTTGAGAACACAGAGGAGTATGATCTGGTGGTGGACGTGAAAAAGGGACGCATCGCAGAAGGTCAGCGCACTGAGGCTGACAGCGATGAACAAGACAACACCGCGCCTGATCTTCTGGTCAAGCTGCAGGCGATCAAGCAGACGGTTTTCTTTTCCGGCGTCGATCAGAAACAGCTGCGGCTGTTGGCGTTTTCGGCGCAGACCTTTGCGTTTGAGGCGAATGAGATGATCTTTGACATCGGGGATGACCCTTCAGACGGCGTTTATCTGATCCTGAAGGGCGAGGCGGACTTCTTCCTGCCGCTGGAAGAAGGTGGGGAGAAGCTCATCCGCACGGCGGGTCCAGGCAGTCTGGTGGGAGAGCTATCCCTGATCCTGGGAGAGCCGCGCACGCTGTCGATGCGTGCGCGTAGTGATGTGTCCGGCCTGCGAATTGGCGCGGAAGAGTTCATGAGTGTGGTGCAGAACGATGCGAGCACGTCGTTCAAGTTCTTGCAGCTGATTGCAGGCTACGTGAGCAACAAGCCGAACTAAGTGCGGCGAACGCGCGGACGCTTGCGCTGGTTTGTGATCCTGTTCCGCCCTGCCGTCTGACATAAGGTGATGCGCCAATAGAGCAGAAATAGGAAAATCCGGCTCACCCAACCCTGACTGAACTCAAAGATTTCAACGGGTTGGGTGATGCGTGTTGTTTCAGGTTATTCCGATTTCGCTATAGACCCCGCCATGTAGACGCGTCTACTCGGCGGTGTAAGCAGCGCTGAACCTGCGCCAGAGAATACCTTCATGCGGCACCGGCCACCGGGAAAGTTCAGTATTTCAAGGATATTGGCTGGCGATGATCGCTTAGTTCTGACGGGCCAGAAACGTGCGGATTTCCTTTTGTGGCTCGCCATTATGAAGCCTGCGGAACAGCAGATCCAGCCCACCGTCGGCCAACGTGCGGTGGAATTCCTGCATCTGGTAGCCGCCAATTTCATCGATAAAGAGGGAGTAGACCGACAAGGTCTGGCCTTCCAGACGGGCCCAGACAAAGGGTTCTCCGTTAAGCGGATCCAGCGGTTCGGGCTTTCCGAAGACGTTTGTCTTCATGGCTGAGCCATAGATATTGTCCCGCACGCTGGGGACAAACCCGATGGTATAGGTGCTTTCCTTGATGCGGCCGTCGCTTTTGTAAATGACAGTGGTCCAGCTGACCTCAAACCCGTCGTCCTTGCGCGCGATGCTTGCCGACATATCGCGTTCTTCGACTTTGCCGTCGAAGACAAATTCGGCGTTGCCCTTGTAAGAGCCCAGAAACGGCTCGATGTCCTGAGCCCAGGCAAACACCGGCAGGGCGACAAAAAGCAGGAAAACGAACGGGCGCAAAGCGGTCTGGATCATGTGCATGCTGCTTTTCTAACCCGGATTGCGGGGCTTGTCAGGCATCAACTGCCCCCGTCACGCATCGCAGGCGGAAACCGGAGCAAGGTGACACAAACGAGGTGACCCTGCGGGTTTGCCAAGGGCCAATTAATTGATAATGCATACTTAATGGAGATTCACACGTGACATCGCAAAGCGCTGAAAGCCGGGTTCATGTCCGGCTGCTGGGGGCTTTTGCCGTCCTGGATGCGGATGGCAACGACATTTCGCCCAAGGGGCGCAAGGCGCAGGCCGTGATTGCGATGCTGTGCACCGGACGGGACGGCAAACGCACCCGTACCTGGCTGCAAAACCACTTGTGGAGCGACCGTGCCCAGCCTCAGGCGGCGGGCAGTCTGCGGTCCTGTCTGCATGAGATTCGCACCGCCTTTGGCGATCATGCGGGCTGTATCACCGCGGACCGGACCAAGGTGGAAATCGATCTTGATGCCGTGACCATTGATCTCATTGAGATGTCGTCAAGCCAGTGGCTCGATGCGGTGTCCGCAGGCACCGAGTTCATGGAAGGCTGCGACATCATCGATGCGGAGTTTGTCGATTGGCTGGCCGAACAGCGGGCGCATTGGGCGCGCAAGGCGGCGCTGCCCTTGGCCGAAAACCTGCCCGCTGAGGCGCGGGTTGATGTTGAAACCACAATGGCAGGACCGGGCAAGCCCGATTGGGACCTGTCGCTGTGCGTACTGCCGCTGGAAAACCGCAGCGGCAATCCGCAGAACGCCTTTGTGGGCAGCGGGCTGAGTGACGATCTGACCAATTCGTTGCAACGCCTGCGTTGGTTGCCGATCCTGCGCCCGCCGGTGATGCCGGACGAGCCACTGACCGACACCATCCGCACCCAGTCTTTGGTGGAAAACCTGGGCGCGCGGTACTTCGTGAACGGGTCTGTCACCCAGCAAAGCAATGCGGTGGTCGCGCGCTTTCAGCTCAACGACGCAGAGGATTGTCGGGTGCTGTGGTCTGACAGCTATCAGCTCGACAGCTTCCTCGAAGAAGGCGCAATGGCCTCGGTCTATAACGAGGTCGTGGGCTCGATCGAACGTTCTGTCGCGCAGTCCTATCAGCGCATCGTGATGACGTCTGAGGACAGGGGCGAGAATTTTCAGGATCAGATCTGGCGCGGGCGCTGGCATCTGGCCCGGCTGACGCGTGAGGATTCAGACAAGGCGGTGCAGTACTTCACCCGCGCCCTGGAATTGCAGCCGAATTCGTCCGAGGCGCTTGTGCAGATGGCATTCTGGCACCTCTGGCATACCTGGGTCAGCCGTGATGGGGACGGCGGGCTTGCCCAGGCCGAGGATTTTGCGCGTCGTGCGATGGAACTGGACCCCGATGATGGCCGCGTCTTTGCCGTGTTGGGCATTGCGGACGCCTGGCGTCGCAATCATGACAGCGCCATTGCCTGTCTGGAACAGGCGTTGGAGCTCAACCCCAACCTCGCTATTGCGCATCACCAGCTTGGATCCGCCTTCATCCACAATGACAAACCGGAAGAGGCGATTGGCCCGCTGAGCCTCGCGATGCGCTATTCGCCACGCGATCAGCTCGATTTTGCCTTTCAGACGGAAATGGCCGTGGCCCTTGCGCGGACCGGTCAGTTTGAAGAGGCCTATGTGCGCGCCACCCGCGCGCTGATGATGAAGCCGCGATACTGGTACGGGCATCTGGTGCGGATGCTGGTGGCCGACCGTTTGGGCGATGGCGCGCGTCTGGCCGAAGCGCGCCGCTCCTATGAAGCTGCGAACTTGCAGCTCGATCCGCGCAATATTAACTGGTTACCGTTCAGCAGCGACGACTGGCCGAACCAGTTGCGTCGCGTGCTGAACTGAACCAAATCTACTCGTTACGTACCTCTTGTCAGGCTCTGATCCGAAGGGAAATGGGCCCTTCAGCTTCCAATCCTTCGAACGTGAGCACTGCCATGGCGCAGCCCATGAGGGCGGCCACACCGACATCGCGCCCAGGGCAGGCGTGGTGGGACACGTCCCCTTTTGACTTGTCCGCGCCATACTCCCCCCCAAAGAAGAAATAGAGCGATTGCGCCGGGTCATCTGCCGCCGCCGCGCCAAGGCTACCGATCACATGATCGCCCTTGTGGATCGGGCAGCCGCCGACATTGGTGTCTTTAACAGCGGTGCGCTGGATCAGGTCGGGGGCTGTGCGTTTACGCATCGCGGCCAGCATGTGGGGCAGCATGTTTTCTTCGGCATAGGCCTGCATCTGGCAGATGGAGCTGAGCCGCGCCTCTTGCACGCGCTGCTGGTGCCGCCACAGCGTCTTGGTCGTGATCCAGTCCAGCATGCACATCATGAAGCTGCCCATTACAGGGGCAACCAGTCCGGTGGTCACTGACGACAGGACAGAGGCGATCTTGTCATCCGTCCAATAGCCATCCGGATTGGGCAGGCTGCGCAGATGGGCCAGCAAGGTGCCTGCGGGCGACGCGCCACCAGCCACATGAGCCTGCAGGGCGGCCTGCACCATCGGGCCGCGCATTTGCGCGTAGCCCGCCAGTTGCGGCGTGGGGTGCGGGCCAAAGATATAGGCCGCCGTGTTCAGGAAATCGCCGGGGCAATGGGCTTTCTTGGCCATTGGCACTTCGGGCCCGCCGATCTGCATGTCAGCGCCTTTCAGCCCGAACATGTCTTCGCACAGCCAGGCAGAGACGTTGTTGATCAGCCGGTGCATTGACACCATCCGGCCCAGCGAAGGCCCATCGACGGACCCTTTGGAGGTCGGCAGGACCTCTTCGGGCAAAGACATCACATGGCGCTTGGTCATTTCAAAGGCCATCTCAAAGCCGCGATTGGCCCCGATGGTGTTGTTCATGAAGCCCCAGACCTCTGCCGCCTCGCGGGCGTGATCGAACCCGCGTTCCTTGTGCGCCTGGGTCTCATCAAAGCCCAGGAACTGCGGACCGACAGTCTGCATCATCCGGTCAAGGTAGGGCTGTGCGGCGAACGCATCGTCCTTGTTGCACATCACGTCGCGCAGGGCATCAGCCCCGCCGACGATCACGCCATAGTCGGTGCGCGCCGCACCGCCCTGTGCCTGCACGTCGGCCCAAATGGCCCGGCGTTCGGCGCGCCGCGCCTCGTCCCCATCCTCCAGCACGCGCTGCCAGTCGGCGCGGGTGGTGGGCATCGCAGGGGCAGCGGGGGCCTCTGCGCCCTCAGGGGCGGTGGTAATCGCATCAGCCGCCAGCGCCTTCAGCCCTTCCTGAGACGGGGCAAAAGCGTAGGTTCCCCATTGCAATACGCCAAAGGGGCGGTCGGGCAGGGTGATGGAGACGAACTTCTCCGTGCCATCTTCGTCCTTGTGCGGAAAGCTGAAAACCTTGTCTTCGCCCGCGCGTTTGGGCGACAGCAGCGGGTCGCCGTGACCACTTGCAATGCCGGTGGAATTGCCACCCGCCACCCAGCGCTGAATGATCTCGAATTGCTGCGCGAGGTTGGCATTGTAGCAAATGAACATCAGCCCGCGATCCGCGTCGTCATCGCCGTGGTAGGGGCCGTAAGAAAACCCCTTACGCAGAATGCGCGGGGTCTTGATTTCGCGCGGGTTGGTGCGGCGGACGTGGCTTTGCAGCGGCGTGTGCATCCCATGCGGGTCGTCCGCGTGGTTGAAGTCTTTCTCGTCCTTGGCGTTTTGCGCCAGCGGCGTGCCATCCTGCCAGCGGCCCATCATCTTGGCCTTCACCAGCTCTGTCGGCATGGATTTGGTCGCCACAGAACTCGCGGCTTCATGAAAGCCTTTACGGTCGATCCTCAGCTTGCGGATCACCTGGAAACTGCCATCAAGCAGGGGGGTGTCTTCGGTTTCAAAGAGGCCCTCGGGGTCGAGCTTGCTTTCGTGACCCACCAGCACGTCGCCGATCTTGGCCTGCTCCGGTTTTCCGGGGCGGAAAGGCACCTCGTTTTGCGCGTCATATTCGCGGCTGCCGTCCATCTTGGGCTGGCTGATGCCGTCCTCGAACCCCAAATGCCCCACCGCACGGCCCGGTGTTTCCGGATCAAAGCGGCTGACCATGGGCTCCACCGCCAACATCGTGACGCCCTTGGGCAGGGCGTCAGCCACGCTAGCGACGGTATCATAAAGCGGATGGGCCTCGTCAAAGATATGGCTCGTTTCCGTTACCTTGCAGGCGGTTGAGACCTGGACGATCACATCAACTGAATCCGGCGAAATACGGCGGGTCTGGCAACTCAGGGGCCAGTTGCCCTTGGGCCAGACCCAGGCGTTGGGATGGTTGACGTCCGTGTCACCCAGCAAGCCAGCCCGCGCCACCATGCCTTCCAGGAACGACCGGGGGAACTTGGCCAGACGTGCATCATGCATCCCGATGTTGCTCAGACCCTCGCGGGTCAGCGACAGGTTCCAGGCCTGCGTTCCGGCCTCTTTTGGCCACAGCCGGGCGTCCATTTGGGAGAGGAACGCACGCCCGGCTGCAGGGTCGTCCACCCGCATGAGCATCATGCAGGCATGGTTGTGGTGTCCGCCCGATTTCAGCAGGCCGGATTGTACGGGGCCGGGCTTGCGGGCCTTGGGTTTGACCACCGCACTTTGCCCGCGCGGCTTGTGCCCGAACCACGCCAAGGGTTCGGCATAGGCCTCGAGCAGGTGAGCCAGCAGCGGGTCCTTGGCGGGGTCTGATCCCTTGTGCACCGCTGCATAAGCCTCCGCCGGGTTGGAGGGATCAAGCGTGCCAATCAGCGCCATCTTGTCCGCATCGGACAATCCCGGCGCGCGGCGGATCAACAGCTCCCACAGGCCCGGCATAAGTGTCCGCACGAGGTTGTAGTAGATCACGTCATCGCTGGTCTGGCCCGCAGGGGCCTGGAAATCAGGCGGGAAGAAAGGGGCCAGCCGCGACAACGCGCGCAGCACGCGGAAGCTCTGGTGCAGCAGTTGATCTGGGTTGGTCATCGCCGCCTTCATCAGCTTTTCGGGCGGGCTGGTCAGGCGGTGCTTAGCCATCGCAAGAGCGGGGTCGCCGCTCCACGTGCCATTGCGCAGGTTGGCGTCTGCCTCGCGGAAGAAATCCGCGTCATCCACGGAATGGTCTGGGGCAGAAGCGGCAAACAGATCCACCGGGGCCTGATTGGCCTCGATAAACGACATGAACTTGTGAAACCCCTGATCGCTGGAATGGCCGTCAAAGCCAACGCAATGGCAGAAGACAGAATCCAAAAGCCCGCCAGAGACATCCACGATGCGGCGGATATAGGGCTCAAACGGCTGGTCGAAGTTGACCGACAGCAGCATGCGCGTGTCATTGTCAATGAGCGTCCATGTGATGAACTGCAACGTACGCAGTGAATCGATGGGGCCGACGTAATTGCCAGATGAATCCGTCTCCAACCCGCCACGACGCAGGGCATCCACAAGCTTCAGATGGCGGCGCAGGCGCGAGGCATAGGTGACCGGGCTGCGGATCGGCACAAATCCGGGTTTGATGTCCGCCAGAACAAGCAGTTCGCTCGAACTGCCGATGTGGTTGCTGAATACCTGCGCCATTCTGGCTACCCCCCCGTCGTTTGTCTTGCTGCAGCATCAAGCGCTGTGCCGCAAAAGAGCGCCGCGCCCTGTTCCGTCCCGGGATGTCTTCCCCAAATCCCGGTCAATAGCGGCCTCGTCACCTTGCGATGACACCGCTTTCATTTGAAGGAAATTTGCAGCGGATGCCCGCCTATCGCGAAGAATTAACGCTGCATTGATGGTAGCGGCACCTGCAGTACGCGCACCTCTCGCCTCGGTTGAACTGTCTTTCGCAACAGATTCGGCTGCCCCGGGCTTGCGGTCCGCCCGCGCCACGGCCAAGGATAACCCATGACAAAGAATATTCGTGACTGGTCAGGTTATTATTTGCGCAGGTGCAGTTGAATGACTTGCGGCGAACCAATTTGGCGGCTTACCATAGGTGCTGGGTGTTGCCGCGCTGGTTGATGATGGACTGCAAAATGCTAAACTCTGCTTTTCGATGGGATATGGCAAGAACGCGCTACATCTTAGGGCCATTGATAGCACATTTGACTTTGCGCTTTCCCTAGTAGGGCAAAATGTAAATGAGGTTAATTATGCCGCGACCCGATTTGCGCAATGCATTGCTTTATGGATTGTCGACTGGTTTTGCTGTCGTCGTCTATATATGGCTCGGCTACGAGCTTTATGAGCGTCTGGAAATACTGTCGTGGACTTTGCTACTGGCGGGCCTTTCCGCCGCTGCAGCAATTGCGGCTTTCATTTTTGTTCGTTGGGCGTTGGCGTTGCAGGTTCGCCGGGCCGAAGAAGCCACCGGCGATGTGATAAACATTGTCAACCGCTTTATCGTGGGCGATCCGACTGCTCCAATCACCCGTGCGGAAGTACATGAAATTATCGGGCAGGCACGCACCGCTGTTCCACGGACTGTCAGCGCTATCACGCTTTTCTTTACGCTCTCTATTCTGCTGGTGTTATTCGGGGAAATCGTTCTTTTAACCCAAGCTGGTATGATGTATGTGCAGACCCGCCGGATTGAAGAACAGAACATACTTTTGAGCAGGCAGTCCGAGGTTCAAACAGCGCAATTTCTGCAAGAAAGCCTGACTTCCGTTGATCAAATTGGAAAATCGGTAGAGGATGTCCGTCGGGCTGTTCAGACTTTGAACGAGGATTTTATAGCGCCGTTCGTCATTATTCCAGACACGGTTAATGAGATCAGCGCTGCAACATTTGGTGAGGGTGAAGTTATACGGGTGTGTTTTGAGGACGACCCGTGCCCCTACATCTCTGCTGAGACGTTCGCGAATTTGGCAAGCACTGGCGAGATTGTCGTAACAGCAAGCAACGCAGGTTCATTGCGCGGGTGGTATCGATTTACCGATGTCCTTGAAGCCGTTGGGCTTGTCTTTACCGCCTCCATCACGAATTCTGACGTAGCTAACGACGATATTCGTCTAGCCCAAGACCAGTTGTCCAACGCCATCGTCACCTGTGGCGGAACGCCGGAAGGCAAAACCGTGAATAGGTTTTCGGGGCTAATGGGTGGTTTTCTAGCTGCAATTGACATGTGGCCGATTAACGGCCCTGAAGATATTCAACCAGGGCAAACGCTTACTTTCCCCAGGGGAATCGCTTTTGAAATATTGACTATGCATCACGTCTGATTGGATTCATACGGATTGCGTCATTAGTAAAGGATGCGACCGCGATGGAAGATTTTTCTCATATTTTTGAGGGCGTTGAAGACCCTCGTACGAGCAACGCTACACGGCATGATCTTCATGAGATGCTTATGATCGGCCTGTTGTCGACCATGTGTGGCGGCGAGGGTTGCTGCGACATGGCGCTATTTGGCACGACGAAAGAGCCGTTTTTGCGCACATTCATGACACTGAAGCACGGAATACCGAGCCACGATGCGTTCTCTGACCTGTTCAACGCCCTCGATCCTGGCACGTTTCAGTCAGTGATGCTTCGCCTGACAGAGGGGTTCGCTGACCAGTTGGGCGAGGTGATTGCGGTTGATGGCAAGTCGTTGCGGCGCTCCTTCGACAGGGCGAAGAAGCAGTCGGCGTTACACCTCGTGCAGGCTTTTGCGGCTGAGGCCAGGCTCGTACTCGGGCAGGTCGCTGTTGACGAAAAATCCAACGAGATTACGGCGCTGCCCGCGCTGTTGAACATGCTGTCGTTGAAGGGGCGGATTGTGACGGCGGACGCTATGCACACGCAGCGCACTACAGCCGAGACGGTAACGCAGGCTGGCGGTGATTATGTTCTGGCGCTGAAACGCAATCAGGAGACGCTGCACGAGGATGTGGCACTCTGGCTGGATGATCCTGGAAATGTCGAAAACTGTGAAACTTATCAGAATGTTGACGCAGGACACGGTCGACTGGAGACGCGCAAGGCGTTGATCTCGCATGACGTTGCCTGGCTCGACGAGCGGCATCACTGGCCCGGGCTCAGGGCCATCGGAAAGGTCGTCGCCACCCGCGAAGTCGGCGATAAAACCTCATGCCAAACTCGCTACTTCCTCATCAGCGCGCCGCTCTCTCCCGAGCGTTTCCTGTCCATCACCCGCGCCCATTGGAGTATCGAGAACAGCCTTCACTGGGTGCTCGACGTCTCCATGAACGAGGACGCCGCGCGCAACAGAAAAGACAACGGACCCGAAAATCTCTCTATCCTACGGCGCATCGCTCTCAACCTCGCCCGCTCCGAACCGTCAAAAGGATCAATGCGAGGAAAGCTGAAACGCGCCGGATGGCAGGATACATTCATGCTCGAACTCATCAGAACCGCGACCAAATCTCAAAAGCGATAGCCCTGTTACTTTCCCAAAACAAGTCGACCGTGCAAATTTCCTTGGTATATCCGCCGCAGTGGGATTATTGGCCGAAAGCGAAGGCAGTTCGATAGAAATGATCGGCAATGCATCGGACGCGGCGGCGCTTCTTGCATCGTCGCTTTCGATGTTGGAATTGGAATTTCAAGAGCTTTCAACGTCATGTTCTTCACGTTTGCAGGGTCTCTCTGCGACCGCGGAGGCACTGCAAAACCGAACAAATTCTATACTGGAAACGGTCGCGCGAAGCGTTGAAGATTAAACTCTCTGTTGCCCATCAACATGGAACGGGGGATACTCCATGGCTCATGCTGGTTTGAGTTTGAGTGTAATTTGATCAGTAGACATTGTAGTCAACGTTGCGAGTATCGACCAGCCTTGTTTGCGTGCCGTTTCGATTACGCTTCTCAGTATGCAGAAATTGTCTGCTCCGGCCATGGTGCGGAAGCCTCCTGAGACTTTCATGCGGACCTTACCCATCCGCAAAGCCTGCTCGGCCTCATTGTTGGTGAAGGGAACACGCAGGTCGTTGAGGAAACGCAGCACATCGGCCTTGCGGTCGCACAATCGCAGCGCGAGATTGTGGCCGGTCCGTCGTTTGGGTCGCCCGCGTCTGGTTTTGCCGATCGGGGTCGGGCTCAGAGGGGGCTGGCCTTCATGGAACAAAATGGCCTTTGTGATGCAGGCGTCGTAACGTTCGTTGATGGCTGCGATCACAGTCGCCGAGACGTTGTCTAACCCGTTTTCACGGGCGATTTCGGTCGCTTTCCTGGCATCCAGCAGGATGTTCTTCATTGCCAATGCCCAGTCTTCTTTTTCAATGTCGACCAGTGCTTGCAACTCACGCAGGTGATGGGCATTGCACAGGACGTGCTCGACACCTTCCATTCTGCCGTAGGATGCCCAGTTGTCGTGCACCACAATACCCGACACGCCGGACAACAAATCGCCTCTACCGCTTCCCATTCGGAAATGGCTCATCGTCGGCGAACAGATGACATGTTGCCACCGGGTCCGACCTCCAACCCGCAGGCCCGTTTCATCCAGATGTTTGACCACAACCTTCGGACCGCACAACGCTTCACGTACAGAATCCGAGAAAGACCGCATTTTATGCGCCATCTTTGCGATGAGACGCGATAGGGTCGCCGTCGCGATCCGCACACCGCACACGTCGAAAAACACCTGAGAAAGACGATCGTCGGGAATGCAGTGGTGGGTCTGAAGATAGGCCGCCACGGCCGCAATGCGACCACCGTATTGAACTGGCGCCATAACCCCTGCCGGGAAAGAGCCGCGTGCAAGCTTGCCACAGCCCGGGCACAGGCATTTATGGGATCGATGTTCAGTGACCATAAGAGGCGGCGGCGGTGGCAGGTCGAACACCTGGCGGGCAACAAAACCTTGTGGTAACTATTCAGGTTGTCTCTGGGGCGTTTCAGACGCTTGATTTTGTCAGGTCGGTTCGAGTTTCTGGATGAGTTGATCGGCGGTTTTCTGGAGTGTTTCGATTATTGACCAGCCCTGTTTGCGTGCCGTTTCGATCACGGTTCTGAGGGTGCAGAAGTTTTCCGCGCCGGTCAGTGTGCGGAAGCATCCCGAGACCTTGATACGGACCTTGCCCATTCTCAGATCCCTCTCGGCCTCGTTATTTGTGAAGGGAACCTGCAAGTCGGTAAGGAAGCGCAGGACATCGGCCTTGCGGTCACGCAATCGCAGCACGAGATTGTGTCCGGTTCGCCGTTTTGGTCGTCCTCGGGGGGATTTGCCGGGCAGTGCGGGTTTCAGCGGTGGCTGGTTTTCATGTAACGACAGCCCCTGCGCGATGCAGGTGTCGTAGCGCTCATCGATGGCCTTGACCACATGCGCCGCGACATGATCCCGACCGTTTGCCCGGGCGCTGGCGGCCGCCCTTTTCGCGTCCAGCAGGATAGTCTGCATCATCGCAGCCCATGCTTCCTTTTCGATATCGACGAGCGCCTGCAACTCGCGCATGTGATGGGCATTGCAAAGGCCGTGCACGACCTCCTCCATCCTGGCGTAGGATGCCCAGTTGTCATGCACCGCAATCCCCGATACGCCGGACAGCAGATCGCCTCTGCCCGCCCCCATCCGGAAATGGCTCAGGGTCAATGAGCAGATGACATGCTGCCACCGGTTTCGGCCTTCAACCCGCAGACCTGTTTCATCCAGATGTTTCACCGCCACCTGCACACCGCACAAGGCGTCACGTACAGCGTCTGCAAAAGACAGCATGCCCTCCGCCACCTTCGCAATCAGCCGCGCCAGTGTGGCGGCGGAAATGCGCACGCCGAACAGGTCACGAAAGACCTGCGACAGACGGTCATCGGGAATGCAATGGTACGTCTGAAGATAGCTCGCCATGGCCGCAATATGATTGCCGTACTGAACCGGTGCCCTGACCCCTTCCGGGAACGTGCCGCGCACGTGCTTTCCGCAGTTCGGGCATGTGCACTTATGAGCCCGGTGCTCAGTGATCGTGAGGGGTGGCGGCGGCGGCAGGTCGAACACCTGCCGGGCTGCAAACCCCTGCGAGGGGCATTGCGTCAGATCATGATCGCAGTCGGGACAGGCTTGTGGATGATGGTCGACAACCTCGTCGGGGGTGTCCGTCTGCTCCAGGGTCGTGCCCTTGTGCCCCGGCTGACCGCCGGGCTTGCGATCCAGTTGCCCGCGCTGATCCTTCCTGCCCTTCGCCGTCGGCTTCGCAGGGCTGTCACTCGACGGAGGCTTGCTGCTGTTCCGGCTGTTCAACGCAAGGCGACGCTCAAGCCCCTCAATCCGCTGCTCAAGCACAACGATCATCTCTGCCTGTCGCCGGTTCTCCTCGACAAGATACGCAATCGTCTCACGCTGCGTTTCGATCAATTCAATCAGTTGGGACTTCGAGAGTTCAGCAAGTCCGCTGGTATGGGTGGGTTCGCCAGACATGCCCTGATCGACTCATGAAATCCTCAATCAGAAAACCGGAATGTGCTCCCCCGAGTCGATTTGACGCAGCCGAAAAACGCCACCGACAACCTGGGCAGTTACACCTTGTGACGAACAGTGTGACAAGTCGTGCTGACACTGCGGGCAGGTCTGCGGGTGATGATCAACGATCTCGTCCGGATTGTCGACTTGGGATCGCGTCGTACCCTTGTGCCCCGGTTGTCCGCCGGGCTTGCGCCCCGATTTTCCTCTTTGGCTTTTCGTGCGGTTGGCGTGCGGTTTCGACAGCCCGTCGCTCGACGGGGGTTTGCTGCTGTTTTTGCTGTGCAGTGAAAGGCGGCGCTCAAAAGCCTCAACGCGCTGTTCAAGGGCGGCAATCATATCTGCTTGGGTCTCAATGATTTCAGTCTGCCGCCGGTTCTCATCGACAAGCAGCGCATTGGCTTCCAGCAACTCCATGTTCTCAGCATGGAGAGTGGTCACCAACTCGATCCATTCCACCTTTGAAAGGTCGGCTGAATTGCCTGTATGGGGAGGCTTAGGTGACATGCCCTGAACGATTCACAAAATGAACGATCACTAAAGCAAAAAGATGCCCGGCGAGTCAATTCGCCACACTTGGACAAGCAGGGCAATCGACTGAATAAATTGCTGACAAGGCTGCATTTTTCTGAATCAAAGACATGAAATGACCCTGTATCTGGAGGATTTCCATGTCGGAAGCGTCCAAAGACCGCCTGATCCCTGAGTTTCTGACCCATTTTGAGGCCATCCCAGACCCGCGTCAGGCGGCGAAAGTGATCTACCCGCTGAACGAGATATTCCTGCTTGTTTTGTGCGCTGTGATCTCTGGTGCGGATGGATGGACCTCCGTCGCCCTCTACGGTCGAAAGAAGTTGGACTTTCTGCGGCGCTTCTTGCCGTTCAAGGATGGCACGCCTAGCCATGACCAACTCGGTATTCTGTTCTCCCGCCTCGATCCCGAGGCCTTGCAGAACAGCTTCACGAATTGGGTTGCAAGCTGGCCTGACATGCTTGAAGGCGTTGTCGCGGTTGACGGCAAGACGCTTCGGCGATCCTTCGACAGCACGTCGAACACGGGTGCGGTCCACATGATCTCGGCCTGGTCTTGCGAGCAGAAACTGGTCCTCGGCCAGCGCAAGGTCGCGGACAAGTCCAATGAGATTACAGCCATTCCCAAACTGCTGGAGATACTGGCGCTTGAAGGCGCGATCATCTCGATCGATGCCATGGGCTGTCAGCGCAAAATCTGTCAACAAATCATGGACAAAGACGCAGATTATGTCATTGGTCTGAAAGGTAATCAGGGCAGCTTGCACGAAGACGTCAAACTGTTCTTTGAGGAGCATCTGGACCGGGGTATCGGTGGCGAGTTTCTGCGAAAAAGCGAAACGACAGATGCCGATCATGGCCGACTTGAAACACGCCGCTACACCGTTTGCACAGACATCGAATGGTTGGAAAAACGCCATCACTGGCCGGGCCTGAAGGCCGTCATCATGACCCAGTACACGCGGGAAATCAGAGGCAAGGTGAAAAGAATACGCCAGTTCTACATCTCATCAATGACCGCCGATGCGGAAAAGATGGCCGCGCACATCCGAAATCACTGGCAGGTGGAAAACTGTTTGCACTGGGTTCTGGATGTCACCTTCCGGCAGGACGATTGCCGCATCAGAACCGGGAATGCAGCAGCCAATTTTGCCGCGATCAACCACGCTGCAATAAACCTGCTGCGGCAGGGACCTGGCAAAATGAGCATGCCGCAGGAACGACGCTCAGCCGCATGGGACGACGCATATATGGAGCAATTGCTGCGCAACTAGCGTTCAATCGATTCCCCTGCTTGGACAAGCGCTAGCGATAACCTGACCAGTTACCGAAACTTTTAAGTACCCGGAGGCCAAGATCACCGCCCAGATCGACCCTGCCACGATCTCCGATTTGGCAACTGTGCGGCGCAAGCAGGTGCCCATGCAGTACACCATTGATTTGCACGGTGTGACCAAGACAAATGAGGCCACTGTCACCGTTACACTGCTGACCGACGACATGGTCTCCATCGTGCCATCAACTCCGATCTCGATCCCTGTTGCGGACTTCAATCTGATGGGCGGGCTGGAAAAGCTGGAGGAAGCGGCGAACGTAGAGATTATTCCTTCGGCCACCGTGTCATTCGACTGGGTCTTTGCCCGCAACACGTCGACCGTTGCGGTGGCCCCGGCAGCGGAGCCAGCCAAGCCGGAAAATGCAGCACTTGAGGCGGAGGGCGACTTTGACCGTGAGGCCTGCAAGGGGCGGTTCGAGATCCTGTCGCGTACGGGGAATATCTTCTTCAATTCCGGCTCTTCGCGCCTGGATGACGCTTCGCGCCCGCTGCTGGACAGCCTTGCGGGCATTCTGGAACGCTGCCCGGGTATGCGTGTCGAAGTAGGTGGGCACACCGACAGTGTGGGGACCTCGCGCAACAACCTGAGACTGTCTGACGACCGAGCCAACGCTGTTGTGGATTATTTGTTGGCCAAGGGTCTTAATGGCGACACAATTATCGGAAAAGGGTACGGAGAAAACGTGCCCATCGCTGACAACGCAACCCGCGCGGGGCGCGACAAGAACCGCAGGATCGAATTCAGAGTGCTTGAAAACTAGATGAAAACTGGCCTGTCCCTTATCGCGGCGCTTTTGGTTCTGATCCTTGGAACCGTCAAAGCAAGCGCAGAAGCCCGCATCGCGTTGATTGTGGGGAACGGGACGTATTCAGCTGTCACTCAGTTGGACAACCCGGTGCCGGATGCTGAACTGATGGCGCAGGTGCTGACCGATAAAGGGTTCAAAGTCACCGTTCTGACGGATGCCGATCAGGTCACCCTCAACCGCGGCATTGCGCAATTTGGCCGCGACCTGCGCGATGCGGGGGAAGAGGCGACCGGTCTTTTCTATTACGCGGGTCACGCGGTGCAGAGCTTTGGTGACAACTATTTGCTGCCTGTTGACACCGCACTCACCGATGCGGCGGACTTGTCTTTGGTCGCAGTGGATGCCCAAGCCGTGCTGCGTCAGATGCGCTCTGCCAAGAACCGCACGAACATCGTGATCCTTGATGCCTGCCGCAACAATCCCTTTGAGGCGATCCCTGATCTGGATGACAACGGTCTGGCCGAAATGAAGGCGCCAACAGGCACGTTCCTGAGCTATTCGACCGCGCCGGGTGCGGTGGCGCTCGATGGTCTGGATGGCAACAGCCCATTCACCAAGGCGCTGGCCCGCGAGATTGACGTACCGGGCGTGCCGATTGAACAGACCTTCAAAAAGGTGCGTGTTGCGGTGATTGACGAGACCATGGGCCAGCAGACACCCTGGGACACGTCATCGCTGACTCAGGACTTCTTCTTTGAGGCCAAGCAGCAACTTTCCGCAGCTGAGATACAAGAAAAGCAGCTTTGGGACTCGGTCAAAGAGGCCGACGACCCGGTTCAGATCATGTTGTTTCTGCGCAGCTATCCCAACGGCCGCTATCAGGAAGAAGCCCGCACACTGTTGACCGCGCTTATGGAAAAAGAACTGGGCACAGGTTCTGCGCTGCCCACGGAAGAGTCGGAGCAAGCCGCACCCGAACCGGCAGAAGAAGTGGTGGCGGAGCTGCCTGAAGCACCTGAAGTCAAGGAACCCACGGCGAGCGAGGAAGAACTGATTGGAGCCGCACAGTCCAGCGGGGCGGCGGTCGATTATCAAGCTTATCTCGATGCCTTCCCGGATGGGGTTTACGCTGAACTGGCCTTGTTCGAATTGCAGATCATTGCGGAAAAGGCAGAGCGTGCCGCCGCTGCTGCGCAGGCCGAAGCTGAAGAGCCCGAAGAGGTGGTTGCCGAAGCCCCGAAACCTGCAGAGGAGGCTGCGCCGGCTGATCATTCGGGCCTCACCTTTACCGCACCTTTCCGCACGGGCGGCGCGCCGTTGCAGGGCCTCAGCATGGCGGAGATTGTGGAACTCTCCCCGATGTTCCCGCCGGTCGAAGGCTTGCCAGAGGAATATTGGAAAGAACAATCCTGTTCCAACTGTCACGAATGGACGCAAGATGCGTTGTGCACGCAAGGCGAGACCTATGTGAGCGCCAGCAATGAGCGTGCGCTGGCCAAGGTTCACCCCTTTGGGGGTGTGTTCAAACAGGCGCTGCGGGCCTGGGCCTCTGAAGGTTGCAACTAGGCCTTATCGCGCGCGGGTCGTAATAAAGAAATAGACCCACTCACCTTTGAAATCTGGGTGCTCTGCCCGGGCCTTTGCGACCTGTTCCTTGAGAAACGCAAGATAGGGCTCTGCCGGTTCAACCAGCGGGCGGTTGCCTTCGTAAAGCGGAACGGAGGCGGCAAAGGCGGCTGCGATCTCCTGCCCGAAGGGGGCGCTGATCGTCAGCTCCAACGCTGGCTTGTCGCCATCTGATTTGGCCACGAGCACCTCGGCGTCCGCAGGCACCAGTTCATTTGGAACAAATTCGTTGGGTTGCAGGTGAATGACGTTTCCGTCCTTGTCGAAATAATCGACATAGAGATAGGCGTCATAATCCGCCCCGGTCATTTCCAGATAAAAGGCGTCGCCGTCGAAATAGGTGGTGTTACGGGCAAAACCGTCCGCCCCGATAACCTTGGGGTTGTCAAGCTGTTCGTTGGATTGGGGCAGGCCGATATTTGCGATCCCGGCAAGCGCGCCGCATTGCGGACGGGGCAGGATCAGCAGTTCTTCGGACAGCGGGATGGCATCCCCCACCTGCGCGCGCAAGGCGGCCAGCACCGGGCCTTTTAGCCCCTCTTCGGGAACGTGGCCCCGCAGCTCAAGCTGCCCGGTTTCGGCGAGGAACGTGGTCTGCAGCCGCGCGCAGGGCATGGACGCGAGAATGCCCTCAATCCCGTCACGCACCTGTGCGGATGCAGCACTGAGGTCACCTTCCTGAGTGAAAGCCGCGATGGCGGCAAGGGATTCAGCGGAAACCGCAGCGGAGTCGTCGCCCGCCCAAGCAAGCGTTGCCTTGCCTGCGATGGCCGGAAGCGGGGATTGGTCAAGGGATGCGCTTTGTGGCGCGGTCGCTGGGGCCGTCTGGGTGTCGGGTGTGACCGCAGATTGTAACGGCCGGCTCGTTTCGCTCTCAGGTATCGGTGCTGCATTCAGCGCAACATCTGGTGAGACGGCGACAGGGGCATTCACCGCATTGACCATCGGGGTCGCTGGTTGAGTAGCTTGCGCCACGGTTGGGGTTGCTGAGACCGAAGAGACGGCGACAGCGGTGGGTGTCACGGCAGCGACCGTTCCCTCTCTCTGCGTTTGGGCGTAAATTGCGGTCGGGGCAATCGCGCTTGCTACTACCTTGGCGCTGGGATTGTTGGCTACTTCCGCTTTCAGTCCAGTGTTGGAGGCCGCACTTACGGCTGTGCCAATGACTGAGGCCGTCTTTGCCACGACGCCATTGATGGATGCAGCCTTGGCAACCGTTTGAGGGACAGCGCCGCTTGCCGCTTGCGTGCTGTCGGCCTCGGCTTCTGGCAGGGTGTTCCCTTCGGTCGCTTCGGCGTCGGCGCGACTGCGGGGCACTTCGGCTGCTTCGATGGAAAATTGGGATTTTGGCACGGGTTGGTCAGGCAGTTCTTGCGGCTCCGTCGTCAGGCCAATGGCGGCCAGCCCCGCGCCGTGCAGCAGGGCAGAGGCACCCAGGCCAAGTGTCCAGGCCCTGGCGCTCATGGTGCCTCCGGCGTAACGACCAGCACCACGTCCTGCGCGCCCATCGCCTCTGCCGCCGCAACCAGGGGCAACACGCCAGAGAGTTTCGCCGCATGATGCGCGTTGACCCGGATGAGCGTGGCGGGGTCCTCTGCGATGATCTTGGCGAGCGCCGCCTCGGCATCCGCGCGGTCCACTTCCAGTCCATCCAGCGCCAAAGCACCGGTTTCAGAGATTGCAAGTGTTACGCCGCCGCCCGGCATGTCGGTTCCGGTCACAGCTACGGCAGGGGTGACATCGAACGGGGCCGTGGCATCCATGCGCCCGATCAGCATGAAGAACACCAGCAGAAAGAAGACCACGTCGATCAGTGGGATGATCGTCTCAGGCGGCGTGCGCCGGGCAGGGCGGGCGAGCCTCATGGCGCGGCCACCTGCAGGATGCGCAATCGACCAGCGCCCGCACCTGTGGCCGTGTCCATCAAAGAGACAAGCGCCTGCGTGTCTGCGCGCAGGGCAGGCAGGATGGTGACCGGTGCTTCGGGCCGGGCGGCAACGAGTGAGGCCACTTCAGCCAAGGTCAGCGCTTGGCCTCTGACGTAGGGCTGGCCGTCCGCCCCTAAGCGGATCAACAGTGGTGCGCCCGCGCTGTCAGATGTGCTTGCCGAGGCGCTTTCATCCGACGTCTCGGCCACCGGGATCATGTCGAGGTTCAAATAGGTCGAGGTCACCATGAAAAAGACCAGCATGATCAACAATACGTCGATCATCG
Source organism: uncultured Sulfitobacter sp. (assembly GCA_963422245.2). Lineage (GTDB taxonomy): Bacteria > Pseudomonadota > Alphaproteobacteria > Rhodobacterales > Rhodobacteraceae > Sulfitobacter. The sequence goes on from CAXMWW010000026.1 coordinate 66,246, forward strand.
ACACCAGCGAGATCAATCTCGGCGGAGGGGTTGGCCGGGCAAGCTGCATGGATCAGGCGGCCTCATGCGCTGCAAAAAGCCGACCCACACTTGTTTCAATGGCCGATGCTGCCCGTTCGACCCGGTCGGTCAACAGGCTGGCGGCGATGGCTGCCGGAATGGCAACCAAGAGACCCGCGGCTGTGGTCAGCAGCGCCTGCCAGATGCCCGCAGCCAGCAAGGACGCGTTGGCGGCACCTTCGGCCAGGGCCAATTCCTGAAACGACTGAATCATGCCCAGCACCGTACCCAAAAGGCCCAGCAGCGGGCTGATCATCGCAATCAGTTCCAACACGCGGATATGGCGGGACATGGCCGTGACCTCGGCATTGCCGCGCCATTCAAGATCACCTTCAACGGCAGTTTTGGGGCGATCTGCGTGCAGACCCTCCATGGCGGCATGGGTGATGCGGTCTGCGGGGGCCTTGCCCTCGTCAAGCGCGGTCATGGCTGCGTGGCGGTCACCCCCGGCCCATGTTTCGATTGCCTGGGCGCGACCTTCAGCCCCGCCAGTCACCCCGCGCAGCTGCATCACTTTGACCACGATAAGTGCCAGAGAAAACAGTGACAGAACCAACAGTACCCAGACGATGGGTCCGCCCTCCATCAGCTTTTGTGTCAGCCCTTCCATTTACTTGACCAGCCCCGCATCTGTGCGGCTGACCAGTTCCAGGAAGGGGAAGCAATCTGTTTCGTCGGCGTTCTGAGGCTTGCAGGACGCCAGTTCGTGCAACAGGATTTCGCCAATTGCGTCGCAGGCGATTTCAGGGATTTCGAACAACTTGAGAGTGGTGCGCGAGGCGGGCAGCGGGGCGGCGTCGATGGTCAGCAGCCGGTCAATGATGCCGCCGGTATCCAGTATCGCCAAAGACATCTCAAACCCTTCAAAGCTCTGTCCCGTCTGATTGCGGAACAAAAAGAAAGCGCGGCATCCGCCTGCCTCACCGGCCTCAAATTTATTCAGTTCTACAGTGAGCTTCCCATCCTGTGCTGTCACCGGAGAGGACAACAGGGGCAGGGACACCAGCGCGGCCATCAATAGACTAACAATGAATCGCATCTCAAATCCTCATCTTGTGACAATGCATATGGGCAACGCCAGGATGATGGGTGCGCAGAGGCGATCTGGTCAAGTCTTGCGATGTTCTCGCGATGCGTGTGGTCAAGGATTGACGAGAGGCGTGACTGACGTAAAGTAATCATGTAGATGAAGTCTATCGCTTCTTTTGAGACTGAGTTTGTTTTTACATCTGCATTTTTGATCCTTGTGTGATCTAGTTCATATACCGGGCACTTTTGCTGCTTTAGCGTGATCCTAATTGAAACGGTCTGAACGGGTCAGACTTCCACGCTAAAACGTGCCGAAAATTGGGGGGGTAGCCATTTTGGATGCCTTTTTGAAAAGCCGAAGCGATGACGCGCCCAGTGGTGAAAACCTTGAGTACGATCCGTCCTTTTCCGAACTTGAACGTGCCGCCCAACATGGCGAAGAAAAGCAGGTCGGGGATGAGATCGTCCCCGGTGATCCGCCAGACTATAGCGAGGTGATCGAGAAGGCCTTTGAGGTTCTGAAATACAGTCATGACCTGCGGGCCGCCCTTTATCTGGCGAGGGCGGAACTTGAAGTGAACGGCTTTCCGGGGTTTGCCAAGGTCACGTCATACATGCGCGGCTGTCTGGACCAGTACTGGGATACCTGCCATCCGCAACTGGATGAAGAAGATGATGATGATCCGACGATGCGGGTAAACGCCATCGTTGGCCTGTCGGATGACAACACAATGGTGCGCCCGGTGCGCCGCGCGCCCCTGACCAAAAGCGCCGCCTTTGGCATGGTCAGCCTGCGCGACATCGACATCGCGCGGGGGGAGACACAGCCATCGGGCGATGAAGACCGGGTGCTGGACGATGCATCCATCGCCGCGGCCTTCAAAGATACCAAGTCAGACGAACTACAGGCCATTTTTGAAGGTGCGAATACGGCACTTGAAGACATCAAGGCCATTGACGGCATCTTCAATGACAAGATCCCCGGTCAAGGCCCTGATCTGAGCAACATCACGAAGACCCTGCAGCGCGCGGTGACACGTCTGGGCGAGGAAACCGGCAATGATGCCGAGGACGCCCCGGCAGAAGAGGCCGCCGAAGGGGAAGCGCCTGCTGCCACGGGTGGTGCGCCTGCGGCCTCAGCGCCCGGCGTGATCAATTCCCCCCGCGACGTGGAAGCGGCGCTGGATCGGATCATGGCCTATTACGCAGCCCAGGAACCTTCCAGCCCGGTGCCGACAATTCTGGCCCGTGCCAAACGGCTGGTCGGCGCGGATTTCATGACCATCATGGAAGATATGGCCCCCGACGGGATCAGCAACGTCAAGCTGGTGGGGGGCATTAAAGACGACGACGGATATTGAAGTAACAATGAATAAACTGCGCGTGACGCGCGTTATACTAGAAATGCCCTTCGGGGGAAGCGACAGACAACACGGGAGATTTTGATGTCAAGTTCACAAAAATTCATCGCGCGCAACCGCGCACCAAGGGTTCAGATCGAATATGATGTGGAACTGTATGGCGCGGAAAAGAAGGTGCAGCTGCCCTTCGTGATGGGCGTCATGTCGGACCTTGCGGGCAAGTCCGAGGTTGAACAGCCCGGCGTAGCCGACCGCAAGTTTCTTGAAATCGACGTGGACAACTTCGACAGCCGCATGAAGGCGATGAAACCACGTGCTGCGTTTTCAGTGCCCAACATGCTGACTGGCGAAGGCAACATGTCTGTCGATCTGACGTTTGAAAGCATGGACGAGTTTTCTCCCGGTGCCATTGCAGAGAAGGTGCCGGCCCTCAAGGAACTGCTTGATGCGCGCAACGAGCTTTCCAACCTCAGCACCTACATGGACGGCAAGCCCGGGGCAGAGGAGCTGATTGCAGACGCAATGAAAAACCCTGAACTGCTGAAATCCCTTGCCGCCAGTGCGGCTCCCTCAGACGACGACGCGGAGGAATAATCATGGCCGAAGAAGCAAAAGCAGCCGAAGGCGCAGATGCCGCAACCGAAGAAGTGGACTTTGCCAGTCTGCTGAACAAGGAATTCAAGCCGCGCACGGACAATGCGAAAACCGCTGTAGAAAGTGCCGTCAAAACGCTGGCCCAGCAGGCGCTGGAAAACACCGGCCTGATTTCGGATGACGTGCTGCACTCCATCAGCGCCATGATCGCTGAGATCGACAAAAAGGCTGAGCGATCAGGTTAACGCCATCATTCACAATGATGAATACCAGCAGCTGGAAAGCAGCTGGCGTGGGTTGCATCATTTGGTCAACAACTCTGAGACCGACGAGATGTTGAAAATCCGGGTGATGAACATCTCCAAGAAGGACCTCAGCAAGACCCTGCGCAAGTTCAAGGGTGCCGCATGGGATCAGTCTCCGATCTTCAAAAAGCTTTACGAAGAAGAGTTCGGCCAGTTCGGTGGCGAGCCATATGGCTGCCTTGTGGGCGACTATCACTTCAACCAGTCGGCTCCGGATGTGGAGCTGCTGGGCGAGATGTCCAAGGTGGCGGCGGCCGCACATGCGCCCTTCATCACCGGTGCTGATCCGAGCCTGATGCAGTTTGAAAGCTGGCAGGAGTTGAGCAATCCTCGCGATCTGACGAAGATCACCTCGACACCGGAATATGCGGCCTGGAACAGCCTGCGGAACTCAGAGGACTCCAAGTATCTGGGGCTCTGCATGCCGCGCTTCCTGGGCCGGATGCCTTATGGGGCCAATTCCAACCCGGTTGAAGAATTCGCCTTTGAAGAGGACGTGGGCCAGGCGGAATCGGAGAACTTCTCCTGGGTCAATGCGGCCTACGGGATGGCCACGAACATCAACCGCTCGTTCAAGGAATACGGCTGGTGCAGCCGCATCCGGGGCGTGGAATCCGGCGGTACGGTGGACAACCTGCCGACGCATACATTCCCCACCGATGACGGTGGTGTGGACATGAAGTGCCCCACGGAAATTGGCATTTCAGACCGCCGCGAGGCGGAACTGGCGAAGAGCGGTCTGATGCCGCTTATTCACCGCAAGAATACCGACATGGCGGCGTTTATTGGCGCACAATCCCTGCACCGCCCTGCGGAATACGACGATCCGGACGCAACCGCCAACGCCAATCTGGCCGCGCGTCTGCCTTATCTCTTCGCGACCTGCCGCTTTGCGCATTACCTCAAATGCATGGTTCGCGATAAGGTGGGTTCCTACAAGAGCCGGGACGACATGCAAAAGTTCCTGCAAAAGTGGATTACCCAGTACGTCGATGGTGACCCCGCTAATTCCAGCGAGAGCACCAAGGCCCAAAAGCCGCTCGCGGCCGCCGAAGTGGTGGTCGAAGAGGTCGAGGGCAACCCCGGGTATTATGCCTCCAAGTTTTTCCTCAAGCCGCATTACCAGCTTGAGGGGCTCTCGGTGTCGCTGCGTCTGACATCGAAACTGCCGAGCGAGAAGGCCTGATACCAAAATCTGAGAGCGGGCGAATTAGCGCCCCTCTTGTTCATTGCTGAAATTGCGACCGCAAAAGCAGATGCATGAGGTCGCGCGAAAAAAGGAGATAGTACTATGGCTGTTGACATGTTCCTCAAACTGGAAGGCATTGATGGTGAAAGCCAGGACAAGAAGCACAAGGGTGAGATTGATATTCTTGCCTGGAGCTGGGGCGCGTCCCAGAGCGGTACAACCCACATGGGGTCCGGTTCCGGTGCAGGTAAAGTGAGCGTCCAGGACGTATCTGTGACAAAGTACATTGACAGTGCCAGCGCAGCCCTGTTGCAGCACATCACAACAGGCAAGCACATCCCGACGGGCCGTCTGTTGGTGCGCAAGGCGGGTGATACGCCACTGGAATACATCAACCTGTCGATGGAAGACATCATCATCACCAGCTTCCAGGTCGGCGGTTCGGGCGGTGAAGAGCGTCTGACAGAAAACATGACGATGAACTTTGCTAAGTACGGCTTGTACTACACGCCGCAGAAGGCGGATGGTTCGGGCGAAGCGGACAAGCAGACCGCCTATGACATCCAGGCCAACGACAAGGAAGCCACGGTCAAGAAGCAGGCGTAAGCCTGCCTTGTGGCCCCGACTGCCCGATGGGGTGGTCGGGGCTCTTTTTTCAGGAGAATTCCATTGTCACAGACCGCAACAGAAGCCCTGAAAGCGGGCGATTTGACTGCTACGCTGGACGCCCTTCAGGCGCAGGTCCGCAGTGAGCCCGGCGATGCCAAGCTGCGCATCTTTCTATTTCAGTTGCTTTGCGTTCTGGGTGATTGGAAACGTGCGATTACGCAGCTCAAGCTTTGCGCGGAACTTGATCCGCTGGCCATCCCGATGGCCCAGACCTACCGCGAAGGGATCATCTGCGAGGTTTTTCGCGAGAAGGTTTTTGCAGGTGAAAAAGATCCTTTGATCTTTGGCGAACCTGCCGAGTGGGTCGCACTGATGATTGAAGCGAACCGGGCTATGGCCGCTGGTAAGGTGGCCGAGGCCGCTGATCTGCGCAACAAGGCCTTTGATCAGGTCCCCGATGCTGGTGGAGAGATCAACGGCCAGAGATTTGACTGGGTGGCGGATGCTGACATGCGTCTTGGCCCACTGCTGGAGATTGTGATTAACGGGAAATACTACTGGATGCCGTTTTCCAATATTTCGACCCTCACGATGGAAGAACCCGAAGACCTGCGCGACACGGTCTGGACGGCTGCGCAGCTGAAATTGAAAAACGACGGTGAATTTGTAGCCCTGATCCCCACGCGCTACGCGGGCACGCATCTGGGTGATGATGACGCGGCCAAACTGGCGCGCGCCACCACATGGGCGGATGCGGGAAGCGACACCTTTGTCGGCACCGGCCAGCGCCTGTTGACCATCGGTGACGAAGACGTTGCCCTGATGGACCTGCGCACCCTTGCCATGGATGATGCCCATGGCTGACAAGACGATCACCGAACGCTTGCAGCCTTCGCTTCTGGATCGGCTCACAGACCTTGAGCCAGAAAAGAAGACCGAAGGCCGCGATGCCCGTGTGATCGACATCCGCCGCCTGCGCGACATCATCCGCCGCGATCTGGCCTGGCTTTTGAACAACAACAATCAGGACACGCTCATTGACGAGGATGTCTATCCTCACGTCGCCAATTCCGTTTTGAATTACGGTGTGCGTGACGTTGCAGGCGATTTTTCCACGCCAAACAGAGTGGACGATATCCGCAAGGCGATCACCCGTGCCATCACCCAGTTTGAACCCCGCATCCGCGAAGGCACGCTGGAAGTCATCCTGCGCCAGACGGAGGAAAGCTCCCAATCCGTGGTGGATTTCGACATCCGCGCGGACATGTGGGCGCAACCGCTGCCAATGGAGCTTTATCTGCGGTCCCAGGTGGATTTGACCACGGGCCACCTGTCGCTGGAAGGCGAAGGGTAGCGCGATGGATACCCGGATCCTTAAACACTACGAATCCGAATTGGCCTACCTGCGCGAAATGGGCGCGGAGTTCGCCCAGAGCTATCCCAAGATCGCCGCCCGTCTTGGTATGGACGGGGTCGAGGTGCTGGACCCTTATGTCGAACGCCTGCTGGAAGGCAGCGCCTTTCTGTCAGCGCGCGTGCAACTGGAGTTGGAGCTTCAGTATCCGAACTTCACCTCCAACCTGTTGGAGATCGTTTATCCCCATTATCTGGCCCCTACGCCGTCGATGATGGTTGCGGAGCTCCAGCCGGATATGGAGAATGCCTCGCTTGCCGAAGGCTACGTGATGCCGCGCCATACCACGTTGCGCTCAAAGATTGCTGATGGGGCCAATACCGCCTGCATCTACCGGACCGCAGCCGACATGACGATGTGGCCGGTCACAATCACCGAAGCGGAATACATCGACGGGCGCGGAGAACTTGTTGCCGCTGGGGTCGCAGGCGAAGCCGAAGCCCGCGCTGGCATCCGGCTGCGCCTAAAGCGCCACGGCGACGAACCGATTGCCGAATTGCCGATGGATCAACTGACGCTGTTCCTGGGCGGGCAGGGGGCGCAGGGTTGGCAGTTGCACCAGCTGCTCTGCACGCAGACCACGGGCCTTGTGGCCCGGTCCACCAATCGGCGGGCGGATTGGACACAGCCGCTTCCCGGCGGGGTACAACCTTATGGGTTTGAACCAGAAGAGGCGTTGTTGCCCACACCGCAGCAAAGCTTTGATGGCTATCGCCTGTTGCAGGAATACTTCGCCATGCCGGAGCGTTATCACTTTGTGACGCTCACGGGCCTCACGCGCGGGTTGGCGCGCACCGAAGGCTCCGAAATGGATGTATACATCCTGCTGCGCGACGGTCTGCCGGAAATCGCCTCAGGCATCGCGCCGGATGCCTTTACGCTCCATTGCGTGCCTGCCATCAACCTTTTTGAGAAGCGTTCCGACCGTGTGCATATTACCTCCGCCCAGGTGCAGCACCAGATCGTGGCGGATCGCACAAGCGCGCAGGATTTTGAGATCCACTCGGTTCTCGACGTGAAAGGCATCAGCCCCGAAGGCGAGGCCGACATCGATTTCAGGCCTTTCTATTCGGCGGATGATTTTACGCCTGCGGGTGATGGTCATGGGGCCTACTACACGATTTCTCGCAAAATGCGGGGCCGGACGGAGAAAGAGCGCCTGAAAGGCGCGCGCACCTCCTATCTGGGGTCAGAGATGTATCTGACCCTCGTGGACCGAAACACCACGCCTTACCGGGGTGATATGTCCCAACTGGCTGTGCGGGGGCTGGTCACCAACCGCGATCTGCCGATGCTGCTGCCCACGGGTGAGGTTGACCTTTTTCACCTGCCGGACGGCGGCCCCGTCAAGCACATCCGCACCCCTGTCAGCCCCACACGGCCCCGGCCTACGCTTGCGCAAGGCGATGCGGCTTGGCGGTTGATCAGCCACCTCAGTCTCAATTACCTGTCGATTGCGGACAGCGACGGTGGGGACGGCGCATCCGCCCTGCGCGAAATGGTTGGCCTTTATGCGCCCAAAGGCGACCGGGCAGTGAACATGCAGCTGGAAGGGATCACCTCACTGTCCTCGCGCCCGATTGTGCGGCGTATGTCGGACGGGTTGCTCAGCACTGCGGTGCGCGGGCTGGAGCTGACGATTGAGATGGACGACAGTTTTTTTGAAGGTACGGGCGTCTACCTGATGGGCGCAGTGCTTGAACGGTTCTTTGCCAAGTACGTGACCCTCAATTCCTTTACCGAAACGGTCCTGCGGACCCAACAGAACGGAGAAATCGCGCGATGGCGGCCCCAGACGGGTCTCGATCGGATCATCTGACGCATTTCGAGCGTTTGAAGGCCGAGCCCGAGGCTCATCACATATTCCTGGCACTGCGCATTCTGGAAGCGGAATTCGCCGACAAGCCACGTCTGGGCCACAGCCGCCGCCCGCGTGAGGATGCTGTGCGTCTGGGGCAAGAGGCGCGCATGGCCTTTCCGCCTACGACCATTCGCAGCTTTACGCCGCCGGGGGCGCGGCCGGGTAAGCTGGAAAACCGGTTCTTCGGTTTCTTTGGCCCCCACGGTCCGCTGCCCATTCACCTGACGGACTACGCCCGCGAGCGGAAGATCAACGAAAAGGACGATACCTTCATCGCCTTTGCCGACATGCTGACGCATCGGATCATGTCGCTGATGTACCGGGCTTATGTCACCGGCCACCCGGCGGTTGATCTGGATCGTGGTGCGGGGACTGACTGTCCCCATTGACAAGCCCCCAGCTTTGCTGGGGGACCCCTGATGTTCTACATATGAGGAAGATTTCCTAGAGGGTTTCGACCGCTCGAAGCCCTGCAAGGGAAATCTTCCAATGTCATCAGAAACGACAAATCACCTTAACCACAGTACTTGGGAGTGCAAATATCACGTGGTTTTCACGCCCAAATACAGAAAGAAGGAACTTTACGGCTACCTGCGCCGAGAATTGCGTGAAGTATTCCACCGACTATCGCGCCAGAAGGAGTGCTCAATTGAAGAGGGGCACCTGATGCCAGACCACGTGCATATGTTGTTGAGCATCCCACCCAAGCACTCGGTCGCGCATGTGATCGGGTTCATGAAGGGAAAAAGCTCGATCTGGATCGCGCAGAACATCAAGAACCGCCGCCGCAATTTTGCGGGGCATAAATTCTGGGCACGTGGTTATTTCGTCTCGACGGTCGGCGCAGATGAGCGCACGGTGCGAGCTTATATCCAAACGCAAGAGCAACAGGACAAACGCCTCGACGACCTGTTTAACAGGTAATCTGTAACCCCAACCGCTTCGAGCGGTTCAAGCGAAGCGTTTCAAACCTCCACTTCAAGTGGAGGTTATTGGCTTTGAGAGCCACATTGCCGCTCTGGCCGGGCATCACGGCGGGGCCCTGCGTGACCGGGATGCGATGCCCGATATGGCGAAACGTCACTTTGCCGGTTTGCTGGGCAGTGGGCCGCGCAACGCAGAAGGGCTTGTGGCGATCCTGTCGACTTTCTTCTGCGCGGACGTGCGGATTGAGGAGTTTGTCGGGTCTTGGCTGGAGCTTGAACCGGACGATCAGTGGGAGCTGGGAAAGGGTGGCGGTCTTGGACAGACAACCTCCATCGGCACGCGAGTCTGGTCACGTAGTGCGAAGTTCCGCCTGATCATCGGGCCGGTATCGCTGGAGGACTACGAACGCCTGCTGCCGGGCCACGCATCAATGGACCGGCTGGCCGCCATCGTGCGAAACTACGTGGGCGATGCATTGGATTATGACGTCAACGTCGTGCTGCGGGCCGAGGATGTGCCGACAGCGACCTTGGGCGGGGAGACGCGGCTTGGCCAGACCAGCTGGATCGGCACGCGTGATGCCGCGACAGACGCTGACGACCTTTATTTGCAACCACAACATTTGACAGGGAAGGCGGCCTGATTTGGCCGGATGGGGGAAAGACAGATGACAGAGATCAGCCGCGTAGCACTTTTTGGCAAGCTCAACTCGATCGGATACAAAGCCGTCGAAGGGGCGACCGTGTTCTGCAAGATGCGGGGCAACCCTTACGTGGAAATCGTGCACTGGCTGGCGCAGATCGTGCAGCTGGACGACAGCGACTTCAAACGCATCTGCGATCATTACAAGGTGGACCCCAGCCGTCTTGCCGCTGACATGACTGCCGCGCTGGATGCTTTGCCGCGCGGCGCGACCAGTATCTCGGATCTCAGCGATCATCTGGAAGACGCGATGGAACGGGCCTGGGTCTATGGCTCCTTGCTCTATTCCTCTTCTTCGGTGCGCACGGGCCATCTGGTGCTGGGAATGCTCAAGACAAAGGCATTGCGGGGGATCTTTCTGAACATCTCCAAAGAGTTCGCGCGTATCCTACCCGATGATCTAGCCGAGAATTTTCACGAGATTACAGATGGTTCGCCCGAAGACACGCTGACCCCGCAGGATGGGTCTTCTACGGGTGGTGGTGCCGTGCCGGGCGAAGCCTCCGGTGCCATGGCCCCCGCCCAAATGGGCAAGGAGGAAGCGCTGGCGCAGTTCTGCACCGACATGACCCAGCAGGCTAAGGACGGCAAGATCGACCCCATCGTGGGCCGGGACGAGGAAATCCGCCAGATTGTCGACGTGCTGATGCGTCGCCGCCAGAACAATCCGATCCTCACGGGGGAGGCCGGTGTAGGTAAGACAGCTGTTGTCGAAGGTTTCGCCCTGCGGATTGCGCGCGGTGACGTGCCGCCTGCACTGCAAGGCGCGCGGTTGTTGTCGCTGGATGTTGGCCTGTTGCAGGCCGGGGCGTCGATGAAAGGCGAGTTCGAGAACCGCCTGCGCGCGGTGATTGATGAGGTTCAATCCTCCACCACGCCCATCGTGATGTTCATTGATGAAACCCACACGCTGGTGGGTGCCGGCGGTGCTGCTGGTACGGGGGATGCGGCGAACCTGCTGAAACCTGCGCTTGCACGCGGGACGCTTAGGACTATCGGCGCAACCACATGGGCTGAATACAAGAAACACATCGAAAAGGACCCGGCTTTGACCCGCCGTTTCCAGGTGGTGCAAGTGGATGAACCGGATGTGCCGAAGGCGGTGATGATGATGCGTGGCATCGCTTCTATGCTGGAGAAACACCATAAGGTTCAAGTACTTGATGAAGCAATTGAAGCTGCCGTGAGCCTGTCGGCGCGCTATATTCCCGCGCGCCAATTGCCAGACAAGTCCGTTAGCGTCTTGGATACCACTTGCGCCCGCGTGGCCGTTTCCCAGCACGCGGTGCCTGCGGAAGTGGACGACGCCCGCAAGCGGATTGATGCGTTGACAACCGAGCTGGAGATCATCGACCGGGATGAAACGGCAGGCTACGACGTAACCGACCGCCGTGCGGCGGTTACGGCAGCCAAAGAAAGCGAAGAGGCCCGGTTGGCGGAACTGGATACCCGCTGGGAAGCCGAAAAAGCCATCGTCAAAGACATCCTCGATCTGCGCGCGCAGTTGCGCGAGGGTGGGGCCGAAGTCGAAGATGCAGCACCCGAGGCTGACGCGGATATCGAACCGCCGCAGGAACCGGTCAGCGGCACGGATCGCGAAGACCTGATGAAGCAACTTCAGGCCAAGAACGACGAGCTTGAGGCGTTGCAGGGCGAAAGCGCTTTGATCCTGCCGATTGAGGATGAACAGGCGGTCGCCACTGTCATTGGCGATTGGACCGGCATCCCCGTAGGCCGGATGGTCAAGGACGAGCTGGAGACGGTTCTGAACCTCGAAGAGCACCTTGCCAAGCGCGTCATCGGCCAGGATCACGCGATGAAGATGATCGCCAAGCGCATTCAGACGTCACGCGCGGGCCTTGATAACCCGAACAAGCCGATTGGGGTGTTCCTGCTGGCGGGGACCTCTGGTGTGGGCAAGACAGAGACAGCGCTGGCTCTGGCCGAAGTGCTTTATGGCGGCGAACAGAACGTTATCACCATCAACATGTCCGAGTATCAGGAGGCGCATACCGTTTCCTCCCTCAAAGGGGCTCCTCCGGGCTATGTTGGTTACGGTGAGGGGGGCGTGTTGACCGAAGCGGTGCGGCGCAAGCCTTACTCGGTTGTCCTGCTCGACGAGGTCGAAAAGGCGCACCCCGATGTGCATGAGGTCTTCTTCCAGGTCTTTGACAAGGGGGTGATGGAAGACGGCGAAGGCCGTACCATCGATTTCAAGAATACGCTGATCCTGCTCACGTCGAATGCAGGCAGCGAGCTGATCATGGATATGTGCAGCGATCCTGATCTTTTGCCCGAGATCGACGGGCTCACCAAATCGCTGCGCGATCCGCTTCTGAAGGTCTTTCCGGCGGCACTATTGGGCCGCATGGTGACCATTCCCTACTATCCGCTCAGCCCGCATATGATTGGTGAGATCACCAAGCTGCAGTTGGGCCGCATTCAGAAGCGCGTGAGCGAGACGCATAACGTCCCGTTCGAATATTCTGACGCGGTGGTCGAAGAGATCGTCAACCGCTGTCAGGAGCTTGAAAGTGGTGGCCGCATGATTGATGCAATCGTCACCAACACGATGTTGCCCGACATCTCGGCTGAGTTCCTTAACCGAATGATGGAAGGCAAAGAGGTGACAAAAGTCGCCATCGATGTGAAGGACAATGATTTTACGTACACATTCGGTAACTGCCCAGGTTGTCGGTGGCGTTTTTCGGCTGCGTCAAATCGACTCGGGGGAGCACATTCCGGTTTTCTGATTGAGGATTTCATGAGTCGATCAGGGCATGTCTGGCGAACCCACCCATACCAGCGGACTTGCTGAACTCTCGAAGTCCCAACTGATTGAATTGATCGAAACGCAGCGTGAGACGATTGCGTATCTTGTCGAGGAGAACCGGCGACAGGCAGAGATGATCGTTGTGCTTGAGCAGCGGATTGAGGGGCTTGAGCGTCGCCTTGCGTTGAACAGCCGGAACAGCAGCAAGCCTCCGTCGAGTGACAGCCCTGCGAAGCCGACGGCGAAGGGCAGGAAGGATCAGCGCGGGCAACTGGATCGCAAGCCCGGCGGTCAGCCGGGGCACAAGGGCACGACCCTGGAGCAGACGGACACCCCCGACGAGGTTGTCGACCATCATCCACAAGCCTGTCCCGACTGCGATCATGATCTGACGCAATGCCCCTCGCAGGGGTTTGCAGCCCGGCAGGTGTTCGACCTGCCGCCGCCGCCACCCCTCACGATCACTGAGCACCGGGCTCATAAGTGCACATGCCCGAACTGCGGAAAGCACGTGCGCGGCACGTTCCCGGAAGGGGTCAGGGCACCGGTTCAGTACGGCAATCATATTGCGGCCATGGCGAGCTATCTTCAGACGTACCATTGCATTCCCGATGACCGTCTGTCGCAGGTCTTTCGTGACCTGTTCGGCGTGCGCATTTCCGCCGCCACACTGGCGCGGCTGATTGCGAAGGTGGCGGAGGGCATGCTGTCTTTTGCAGACGCTGTACGTGACGCCTTGTGCGGTGTGCAGGTGGCGGTGAAACATCTGGATGAAACAGGTCTGCGGGTTGAAGGCCGAAACCGGTGGCAGCATGTCATCTGCTCATTGACCCTGAGCCATTTCCGGATGGGGGCGGGCAGAGGCGATCTGCTGTCCGGCGTATCGGGGATTGCGGTGCATGACAACTGGGCATCCTACGCCAGGATGGAGGAGGTCGTGCACGGCCTTTGCAATGCCCATCACATGCGCGAGTTGCAGGCGCTCGTCGATATCGAAAAGGAAGCATGGGCTGCGATGATGCAGACTATCCTGCTGGACGCGAAAAGGGCGGCCGCCAGCGCCCGGGCAAACGGTCGGGATCATGTCGCGGCGCATGTGGTCAAGGCCATCGATGAGCGCTACGACACCTGCATCGCGCAGGGGCTGTCGTTACATGAAAACCAGCCACCGCTGAAACCCGCACTGCCCGGCAAATCCCCCCGAGGACGACCAAAACGGCGAACCGGACACAATCTCGTGCTGCGATTGCGTGACCGCAAGGCCGATGTCCTGCGCTTCCTTACCGACTTGCAGGTTCCCTTCACAAATAACGAGGCCGAGAGGGATCTGAGAATGGGCAAGGTCCGTATCAAGGTCTCGGGATGCTTCCGCACACTGACCGGCGCGGAAAACTTCTGCACCCTCAGAACCGTGATCGAAACGGCACGCAAACAGGGCTGGTCAATAATCGAAACACTCCAGAAAACCGCCGATCAACTCATCCAGAAACTCGAACCGACCTGACAAAATCAAGCGTCTGAAACGCCCCAGAGACAACCTGAATAGTTACCACATTCGACTGATCCCGCGTCAATTACGGGCGTATCCGGATCCGTCTGATTGGAGAAACCATGACGGAAGAAATCAAGTGGTCGATGACCCTGGACGGGGATACTGACAATCCCGACTTCCAGTTTCTGGCCAGCGTCATTGAGGATGAAATCAATGGCGTGCCGAAAGGCTGGCTGGAGTTTACGTGCCGCAACAAAACGCTCGATCTGGGCAAATACGTGGGCTCAGAGATGGGCTATTGGATCGAGGACGAAAACAGCAAACGCCGGTCGTTCTTTGGCACATGTGTCAGCCTGGAGACGGTGGGTGAGTTCCACGGGGGCGGGCACTACCTGGCCGAAGTGCGCCCTTGGCTGTGGTTCCTCACGCGGTCCAAGAACAACCGCATCTATCAGAACAAGAAAACCACGGACATCATCAAGGACATCCTTGGTGACTATGGGTTCTCTGGCGATCTGAAGGTTCAGCACTCAGGCACAGACCCTGAACGTGAATACTGTGTGCAGTACCGCGAAACCGACCTCGATTTCATCAAACGGCTGATGGAAGAAGAAGGGTTCTACTACTTCTTTGAATACGAAGACTCAGCCGTCAAAATGATCCTTCACGATCAGCCCAGCGGCCATCCTGCACCGACGGAGGATGACAAATACCTCTATGCGGATGAAATTGCCGATCTGGCGCGAGAGCGGATCACCAAGTGGCAAAAGAAAGAAGCCGTTGTGACCGGCAAGGTTACGTTGCGGGACTTTGATTTCACCAAGCCGAGCTCCGACCTCACCGCCACGTCGACATCTGAAAAGGGGGATCATGCCCACAAGTCCTACGAGGTCTATCACTATCCGGGCCGCTACACGGACGTGTCACATGGCGAAGCAAAAGCCGCTGATCTGATAGAAGCCGAAGCCGCAGGGCATCAGGTGTGGGAGGCCGAAGGGTCTATTGCCAATCTGGCGGTGGGCAAGCTTTTTGAGATCGTGGACCACCCGCGTCACACCAAGGCTTCCGACAACGGGTTCATGGTGAAAAAGCTGCTGCACTACATGCGGACGTCCACCGAAAACAACGTCGCGGTAGAGTCCGTTTTGCGCAAGTTCAAGGGCCTCGCGCATATGACGGAGCGGCACTTTGCCAGCGTGTTTGAAGCGGTGCTGAAAACCAATCCGTTTCGGATGCCGCTTTTCACGCCCAAGCCCGACATGTCAGGCCTGCAAACCGCCATCGTAACAGGCGCGGGTGGTGACGAGATCTGCGTCGACAAATACGGCCGCATCAAGGTGCAGTTTCACTGGGACCGGCAAGGCAAGAACGACGACAAGACCACCTGCTGGATCCGCACCGTCATGCCCTGGACGGGCAAAGGGTGGGGCGGCGCGTTCTGGCCGCGTGTCGGTCAGGAGGTTGTGATCCAATTTCTTGAGGGTGATCCGGACAGACCGGTCTGTACCGGCATGCTCTATAACGCTGAAACCATGCCGCCTTATGAATTGCCGGCCGACAAGACGATGTCGGGGATCAAGACGAACTCCTCTAAGGGGGGCGGTGGCTACAACGAGCTGATGTTCGAGGACAAGAAAGGCGATGAACTGGTTCGCTTCATGGCCGAAAAGGATTTTGTCCAGAATGTTCAGCGTTCCTCGCATACCAAAGTGGGTTACGCGCATCCCAATGACGTCAGAGCAGCCAATGCCCAGGGCTCAGGCAGCGTGCGGCTGGATATCTACAATCACCTCGATGAAACGCTTGAGAAAGGCGATCACACCTTCAAAGTCGAGGATGGCAATCAGACCATCGAGATCAAAAAGGACCACGAGGAAACGATTGAAGGCAATGCCACCCAAACGGTGACGAAAAACCACCATACCGAGATCAAGCAAGGCAACATGTCTGAAGAGATCAAGATGGGCAATCAGACGACCGACATCAAAATGGGCAACCAGACCACGACGCTCGACCTGGGGAACATCACGACCAAGTGCAAGGTGGGCAAGATCACCTACGAGGCGATGCAGTCGATCGAGTTCAAGGTGGGCAACAGCTCCATCAAGCTTGATCCGACGGGGGTGACCATAAAGGGGGTCATGATCAGATCTTCGGCGCTCGCCATGCTTCAGGCCAAAGCACCGATGACACAGGTCAAAGGCGACGCGATGCTGATCCTCAAGGGCGGCATAACCAAGGTCAACTAAGGAGGTCGAAAAATGAACACGCGATATGACGACCTTCGAAAGGTCCCAGATCAGCCCGCCGCACGTCTGTTGGCGGTGGCCAACGCCAAGCTGGCGACACCTTTGGACCTGCCCGCCAATGCCTCTGTGGCTGAGGTGATGCAGGCGCTGGATCAGGCGGAGGCTTTTGTGGATCAGCTGCGGTTGATGGGGGCGGCATTGCCCGCGCGCGAACGTGCGTGGTGGGCCTGTCTGGCTGGGCGTGACTTAATCGAAGACGCAGAGGCATTGCCGCGCACGCTCGAGCTTTCGGAGGCCTGGGTGCGCAAACCCAGTGATGATCTGCGCGAGAAAGTGCGCCAGGCGATGGAGATTGCTGACCCGGACGATGAGACTGATCTGTGCGGTATGTGCGTTCTTTACTACAACGACACGCTGGGACCAGGGGATTTGGCCAAGATGCCGGGCCCACCCGGTGCCACGCAGGCTGCAGCGTTTGGCATGAATGTCAAGGCGCTGGGGCAGGGCGACAGCATTCCCGAAACCGCAGCAGTTCTTGTTGACCGCGCACTGGACATTGCGCGGGGGGGCAATGGTCAGATACCCTTGCCCGGACAACCGGTTGAAGAAGAGGAGGCCATATGACCAGCATCGCCTCAAAAATTACGGACATGCATGTCTGTCCTATGGTCACGCCAGGCGTGCCGCCCGTCCCACATGTTGGTGGGCCCGTCATAGCGCCTGGCGTACCGACTGTCCTTGCGACCGGCATGCCCGCCACGCCAATCGGGAATATGTGCACCTGCGTAGGCCCCCCCGATGTTACTTTGAAGGGATCAACGACCGTGTTGATCCAGAACCGTTTTTGGGTGCGGATCGGCATTGATACGACGGCACATGGCGGGCTCGTTACCGGTCCCGGAGCAACGACAGTGATTGTGGGCGGGTAAGACCGGGTATGGGCGTTACTCTCCACTTCCAGTCTACTGGCACGATGCCGGGCAACGCGCAGCCGTTTCGGATGCTCGGCGGTTCCATGACCGTGGGCCGGGGTGATGCGAATGATCTGGTTCTGCCAGACCCGGAAAAGATGATCTCTTCGCGGCATTGCGCGATTGAGGATCAGGACGGCAATCTGGTTGTAATTGACCTCAGCACAAACGGGACCTTTCTCAACTACGGCAAGATGGCGCTGGGCAAGACGCCGACGCCCTTGAACAATGGGGACATCCTGTCAATTGGCCCTTACGAGCTGTTGGTGGAAGTCATCCAGGAAGCGGCGGCCGCTGCCCCCATCGCCGATCCTTTGCCGCATGACCCGATCAGTCCCGGTGTCGCGGGCAACATTGATGATCTGACCGATCCGCTGGCCTCTGTGGCGGGTGACAAGGATGACTTTCTGGACGAACTGCTGGGCAGCGAAACCGCAGGGCCGTCCTCCGTCCAGAGGGATCAGCTGGGCGAAGACGGGCTGATGCCGCCATTGGACGCCGAAGAGGACTTTCTCAACCGTCCGGTGCCACAGCCTGATGGGCCCGCGCATTCCGCACATGCTTCTGCCCTGAGCGACGTGATAAACACACCCGCTCCGGCGACCTCGCAAATCCCGGATGACTGGGACATTGGCCTGGACCTTCCTGCCGAGGAAGAAGCTGGGCCGCAGGATGACCCCTTCGCTGCAGAGCCGGAGGAGGCCCCTGCAGCACCCAGCCCGATTGAAGCCCCTCAGCCCGCCGTGGCCCCGGCTTCGCCCGGTGACACTGCAGCCGCCCGCGCATTCCTTGACGCACTGGGGGCGGGGGGCCTCGACATTCCGGATGCGGAACTGCCCGAGACGATGGCCCGACTGGGTGGCGTGATGAACACGATGATCGCTGGCATTCGGTCGGTTCTGATGACGCGCCAGTCCATCAAGCCAATAACCTCCACTTGAAGTGGAGGTTTGAAACGCTTCGCTTGAACCGCTCGAAGCGGTTGGGGTTACAGATTACCTGTTAAACAGGTCGTCGAGGCGTTTGTCCTGTTGCTCTTGCGTTTGGATATAAGCTCGCACCGTGCGCTCATCTGCGCCGACCGTCGAGACGAAATAACCACGTGCCCAGAATTTATGCCCCGCAAAATTGCGGCGGCGGTTCTTGATGTTCTGCGCGATCCAGATCGAGCTTTTTCCCTTCATGAACCCGATCACATGCGCGACCGAGTGCTTGGGTGGGATGCTCAACAACATATGCACGTGGTCTGGCATCAGGTGCCCCTCTTCAATTGAGCACTCCTTCTGGCGCGATAGTCGGTGGAATACTTCACGCAATTCTCGGCGCAGGTAGCCGTAAAGTTCCTTCTTTCTGTATTTGGGCGTGAAAACCACGTGATATTTGCACTCCCAAGTACTGTGGTTAAGGTGATTTGTCGTTTCTGATGACATTGGAAGATTTCCCTTGCAGGGCTTCGAGCGGTCGAAACCCTCTAGGAAATCTTCCTCATATGTAGAACATCAGGGGTCCCCCAGCAAAGCTGGGGGCTTGTCAATGGGGACAGTCAGAGTTCCGCATGCAGCAGACCGTCATTTCCGCCGGGGCGAACAATCCGCTGAAATTCTCTGTCTCTGTCGATCAGGCCGTTGAGGCGATGGTGCGCCCTGCGACCTCGGGCTACCTTGAGGCGTCAGAAGCGGCACGCGAGGCGATGGACGATATTGCCGCGCATGAAGTCGCGATGATGGCTGGTATGGAAGAAGCCCTGAAAGGCGTTCTGATAGAGCTGGACCCGGCGCAATTGTCCGAACGCATCGCGGCGGACAAGAGCCTGTCTGGTGTCTTTACCAACAAGAAGGCGCGCTATTGGGACGTCTTTGAAGCGCAGTACGAAAAAATCTCTGATCAGGCTGAGAATGATTTCCATGACCTGTTCAGCAAAGCCTTTGCCGACGCCTATCAGGCGCAGTTGGAAAGGCTTAAGAAGTGACTTTAAGGAAGGCCACCAATGTCCTGGGATAGCAAGGTTTTATGGACCGAAGGGTTGTTTTTGCAGCCTCACCATTTTCAGCAGGCCGACCGGTATACCGAAGCGCTTGTGGGCGGGCTTGCGCGGCGTCTGGCCCCCTATGCATGGGGGGTGAGCCAGCTTGAGATCGATACCGAAGTGCTCAAGGTCGGCCAGTTCGCCATCAAGTCCTGCGCTGGCCTGACGCAAGACGGCACCGTGTTCCGCGTGCCAGAGACCGAAGACCACCCGCCTGCACTGGACGTGCCTTCCGAAACCAAGGATTGCGTTGTCTACCTCAGCGTCCCGCAACGCCGTCAGGGCGCGGCAGAGGCGGACCCGACGGGGGCGGAGCTGTCCAACACCCGTTTCCGCATGTCCGAACTTGAGGTTACGGATACCACCGGGTCAGGCAAGAAAGCTGCTATGCTTACGGTAGGCAAGCTGCGTCTGCAGTTCGCGTTGGAGGTTGATGATCTGGCGGATCGTCTGGTCATCCCCATCGCGCGCATCATTGAGGTGAAATCGGATCAGGAAGTGGTGCTTGATTCCGCATTTGTGCCTTCCTGCCTCGACATCCGCGCCGCCGCCCCTTTGGCCGGGTTCGCACAGGAACTGGATGGGCTGCTGGCTCACCGGATGAACGCCTTGGCAGGGCGCATTGCGCAGTCTGGCACCACCAAGGGGGCAGCGGAAATTCAGGACTTTCTGCTGCTGCAGGCCGTGAACCGCGCCCTGCCGGTGATCCGTCACAAGTTGAGCATCGAAAACGTACATCCGGTGCAGTTTTACGAGGATTGTGTGGCCCTTGCGGGGGAGCTTTCCACGTTTATGGCCCCCACAAAACACCCGCCGGAGTTTGCGGCCTATCAGCACTACGATCTGACGGTGACCTTTGCCACCGTGATCCGGCTGCTGCGGCAATACCTCAGCTCTGTACTTGAACAGACGGCTGTTGCCATCCCGCTTGATCCACGCAAATACGGCATCAGCGTGGGCGTCATTGCCGATCGCAAGCTGATCACCACCGCCGGTTTCGTATTGGCCGTCAGCGCCGATGTACCGGATGAAAACATCCGCCGCCACTTTGCTGGCCAAGCCAAGATCGGCTCAGTTGAGGAAATCCGGCAGCTTGTGAATTCGGCCCTGCCGGGGATCCCGATGCGGCCCTTGCCGGTAGCACCGCGCCAAATCCCGTATAGCGCAAATGTTGTTTACTTTGAACTGGATAGCGATAGCCCGATCTGGGGCAAGATGACCACATCAGGGGGCGTCGCGGTGCATGTGGCGGGGGAATACCCCGGGCTGCAGATGGAGCTTTGGGCGATCAGGCATAGTTGATGATAGGCGACGAAGACGATCCCTTTGCGGAACCGGATGACACCGACCGCACCGTGATCCGCCCCAATCCGGGCGGACGCCGGCCTGCCGCGACGCCAGCGCCGTCCCCTGCACCGCGCGCCGAGGAACCGGTGCAGCGAGCAGGTTCGGACAAGGATGTCACCGCGGCCATGACCGGGACGAACCCGCTCAATGCAGCGGCTACAACGCTCTTTTCCCTGATCAGTCGCATCCGCAACCGCGCCCAGCATCCCGACCCCGATGCCCTGCGCCGGTCTGTGGTCGCAGAGGTCCGCGCGTTTGAAGCCCGTGCCCTGCAGGACAAGATTGACCCGGCCGCTATCAAAGTCGCGCGCTACACAATCTGCGCGACGATTGACGATGTGGTGCTGAACACGCCCTGGGGCGGGGCCAGCCAGTGGTCGCAGCAGTCCATGGTGGCCACTTTCCATCGAGAGACGGTGGGCGGGGACAGGTTTTATGACTTGCTGGCCCGACTGGAAAAGGACCCGGCAAACAACATCGACATGCTCGAATTCATGTACATGTGCCTGTCGCTCGGGTTCGAGGGGCGCTTGCGCGTGGACAAGGACGGGCGTGACAAGCACAACGACATTCGCGCAGGTCTGGCGCGTATCATCCGCACGCAGCGGGGCGACCTGGACCGCGCTTTGTCGCTCCATTGGGAAGGGGAGGACAAGCCGCACCGCGCGCTATCGGCCTGGAAGCCGTTCTGGATTTCCGTCGCGGCGATTTCAGCGATGCTGGCGGCGGGCTTCTTTGTGCTGTCCTACCTGCTCAACACGCAAACCCAGAACGTTATTGGCCAGCTTTCTGTGCTGGACCCTGGCGGCGTGGCCACGATGGAGCGCCGCGCGCCGCCCGTGTTGCCTCCCCCCCGCACCGAGGATGATCTGCTGAAGAAGGTTGAGGAATTCCTCAAGCCCGAGATCGATGAAGGCATTGTCGAGGTGCTGACCGACGCCAACGCCATCACCATCCGCATTGCAGGCGCAGGCATGTTCAAACCCGCCTCTGACGCGCTGGTGGACAAGTTCCGCAAGCCGCTCGACCGGGTGGCGAAGGCGCTCTTGGACACCAAGGGGCCGATCATCATCGCAGGTCATTCTGACAGTACGCCGCTTTCCAGCCGCAGATTTGCGTCGAACATGGCGCTCAGCCTCGCGCGCGCCGAAACGGTACGCCAGACGGTCGCCCCGGTCTTTAAGGATCAGGCGGCGCGGCTCAAATCCGAAGGGCGCTCTGACAAGGAACCCATCGCCACAAACAAGACCCGCGAAGGCCGGGCCAAGAACCGGCGAATTGAGATTGTCCTAGTGCGGGAGGAGCAGCCAATAACCTCCACTTGAAGTGGAGGTTTGAAACGCTTCGCTTGAACCGCTCGAAGCGGTTGGGGTTACAGATTACCTGTTAAACAGGTCGTCGAGGCGTTTGTCCTGTTGCTCTTGCGTTTGGATATAAGCTCGCACCGTGCGCTCATCTGCGCCGACCGTCGAGACGAAATAACCACGTGCCCAGAATTTATGCCCCGCAAAATTGCGGCGGCGGTTCTTGATGTTCTGCGCGATCCAGATCGAGCTTTTTCCCTTCATGAACCCGATCACATGCGCGACCGAGTGCTTGGGTGGGATGCTCAACAACATATGCACGTGGTCTGGCATCAGGTGCCCCTCTTCAATTGAGCACTCCTTCTGGCGCGATAGTCGGTGGAATACTTCACGCAATTCTCGGCGCAGGTAGCCGTAAAGTTCCTTCTTTCTGTATTTGGGCGTGAAAACCACGTGATATTTGCACTCCCAAGTACTGTGGTTAAGGTGATTTGTCGTTTCTGATGACATTGGAAGATTTCCCTTGCAGGGCTTCGAGCGGTCGAAACCCTCTAGGAAATCTTCCTCATATGTAGAACATCAGGGGTCCCCCAGCAAAGCTGGGGGCTTGTCAATGGGGACAGTCATGAAGGTGATCCGCGCGATCTTCTCCGGCATTGGCATCACCATCATGGTGGCGCTCGCGATCTCGGCGCTCATGTGGTTTCTCGGCGCGTTTTTGGCGCTTGGCGAATGGCGCCCGTTTGAGACAACCATGGGCGTGCTGGTGGGGTTGGCGATCCTGTGGATTCTTGCGCTGTTCGTGATCCTGCTGATCTTACTCACCGGCAACAAGCGCGATGAAAAGCTGACCGAAGAAATTGTCGAGATGGCAGAGCCCGTCGAGACGGATGATGAAATCGTCAGCGAAGAGCTGGGCGAAATGCGCGGCAAACTGAAGTCCGCGATGGCCAAGCTGCGGCGCTCAAAGTCCGGGCGCAATCATCTGTATCAACTGCCGTGGTACATCATCATCGGCCCACCAGGCGCGGGCAAGACGACCGCGATCATCAACTCAGGCCTACAGTTTCCGTTGGCAGATGGGGAGGACGCAGCCTCCATCGCCGGTGTAGGTGGCACGCGCAATTGCGACTGGTGGTTCACCGATGACGCGGTGTTGGTGGACACGGCGGGCCGTTACACGACGCAGGAAAGTGACGCAGAGGCGGACAATGCCGCCTGGCTCGGCTTCCTGAAACTGCTAAAGAAGCACCGAAAACGCCAGCCGATCAACGGCGCGATTGTCGCGATCAGCCTGTCTGATCTTTCCATGCAGGACGAGGAGACCCAGAAGGGCCATGCCACGGCTGTACGCCGCAGCCTGCACGAGCTGCGCGAACAGCTGGGGGTGCATTTTCCTGTCTACATCCTCTTTACCAAGGCTGATCTGATTGCGGGTTTTGCCGAGTTTTTTGACGGGCTGGGCAAGGAAGAACGCAATCAGGTCTGGGGCTTCACGTTGCCGTTTTCCAAGAAAGGCACCAAGGCCCGGGTGTTGGAAGCGTTTGATACCGAATTCGGCCTGCTGGTCGATCAGCTGAACGGCCAGCTGCTGGAGAAAGTGCAGACCGAAGTGGACCCCGCGCGGCGGTCAATGATCGCGACTTTTCCCACGCAGGTGGCCTCCGTCCGTCGGGTCGCGCAGGATTTTCTCGAGGCACTCTTTCAGGACAACAAGTACGAACACCGCCAGATGCTGCGGGGGGTCTATTTTACCTCTGGCACGCAGGAAGGCACGCCGATTGACCGTCTGATGATGGGCATGGCGCGCACCTTCGGTATTGGTCGGCAGGCGATTGGATCGGGGCGCGGGACGGGTCGGTCGTTCTTTCTGCACGACCTTTTTGCCAATGTGATCTTCCGCGAGGCAGGTTTGGTCAGCGCGGACGACAAGGTCGAACGCCGCTACCGCTGGACCAAACGCGCGGCGTTTGCTGCCGTGTTCCTGGCGGCTATCGGCATGGGCTGGGTCTGGGGCCAAAGCTATCTGGGCAACAAGGACCTGTTGGAGACCACAAACACGAACATCGCCAAGTTCCGCGAAGAGGCCGCCCTAATCGCGCCCAGCCCTGTGGGGGACACCGACTTCCTGTCGATTGTCCCTGCGCTCAATACGCTCCGGGACATGCCCAACAATCCCGCAAGCCCGACGTATGTGTCAGGCACGCCCGATGGGCTGGGCTGGGGGCTTTATCAGGGCAGGGAGCTTTCCAATCAGGAAAAGCTCACCTATCGCTCTGCGCTGAACACGCATTTCCTGCCGCGCCTGCTGCTTCGGCTGGAAAACCAGATGCAGAGCAATATCAACGACGCCGACGTGCTTTATGACACGCTCAAGGTCTATCTGACGCTTGGGCAGGTGGGGCCGCTGAACCCCGATCTGGTCGGCGGCTGGTTTGCCAAGGACTGGCAGGCCGCTTTCCCGGACATCGCGCGTGAAGGGTTGCGCAACGACTTGGCAGGGCATCTGGATGTGCTGATGTCGGCCCCGATGCAGCCCGTGGCGTTGAACAACGATCTGGTTGAGGCCGTCCAGCAAGTGCTGACCCGCATGCCGCAGGCTGAACGGGTCTATAACGGTATTATCAATGCGCCTGCAGTGACGTCGCTGCCGCAATTCCGGCTGACAGATGTGGGCGGTCCCGCGATTGCCCGCGCGCTGAGCCGGTCGTCGGGCAAGGATCTGAACGACGGCATTCGGGGCATCTACACCTATGCGGGCTTTCATGAAACGTTCCTTGAACAGGCCCTGACCGTGGCGGCGCGTATTCAGAAAGAAAGCTGGATTTTGGGAGAGGCCGGGCGTCAGGAGCAGACCGAAGGTGCCCTGATCAAACTGAGCCGCGATGTGCTGGGGCTCTATTACAACGACTATGTGCTGCACTATGACACGCTCTTGGGGGATGTGGATATCATCCCGATGAACGATCTGCCGTCGGCTGTGGAAGTCACGAATGTGCTGTCCGGTGCGACCTCCCCGATCCTGAATGTCCTGCAAGCTGTGTCCGATGAGACGCGCTTGACCGAGGAACGCGGGGGTGCCGCAGCTGCGGCCGCAGCGGAAGGTGGCGGTGGCGTTGCCGGCCAGCTGGCGGTGCGCCGGCTGTCCCCCACCAGCCGTATTTTCCTGGAAGCCATGATGAAGGCACAGGCGGCAGAGACAGGCCGTGAGCCAGAGCCGCCAGGTGCCTTTGTCGACAAGCATTTTGACTGGCTGCACAGGCTGACGGATGAGCCCGAAGGCCAGCCCTCGCAACTGACCGGGCTGATTGATCAGCTCAAGGAGGTCTATCAGGAACTGTCGAACCTCAACTTCCAGGGCGGGGTGGCAAATCCGCAGGATAACTCCACCGCACTGCCGCGTTTTCAGGCTGCTGTTGGGCGCATTGAGGAAGGGCCGCTCAAGCGTTGGGCGTCACAGATCACGGTGGGCTCCAGCGGGGTGGCCACCGAAGGCACGCGCGCCGGGATCGACCAGCGCTGGAAAGAGGCCGTTCTGCCGATGTGCGAACGGGTGACGACCAACACCTATCCGTTCAAGCGCCGCGCCAACACGGATGCGCCGCTCATTGAGTTTACTGAACTGTTCCGCCCGGGCGGGAAGATGGATGAATTCTTCAAGCAGAACCTCAGCAAGTTCGTGGACCAGACAAAACGCCCCTGGACTTTCAAGCAGGTCAATCAGACGGATCTGGGTATTTCCAATGCGGTGCTGAAGCAGTTTGAGAATGCAGCGCTGATCCGGGATGCCTTCTTTGCTGGCTCGCCTGCGATGAATGTGCAGTTCCAGGTCACGCCAGAGGCGCTGGACCCCAAGGCGCAGCAGGTCATTCTGGAGATCGACGGCCAGCAGGTAAAGTTCGCCCATTCGGATGGCACGCCGCGTCCCTTTGCCATTCGCTGGCCGGGGGCGGTTGGGGCGGTGCGACTGACCTTTGCGCCAACCAAGCCGGGGTCGGAAAGCGGCATTCAGACCACCGGCTCCTGGGCCTGGTTCCGGATGCTCGATGCAGCGGAAGTGCGCAACACGAATGCCCCTGACCGCAAGCGGGTGATCTTCAACATCGGGGGGAGGATCGCGATTTTCCAGATGCAGTCAGGTTCTGCGCTGAACCCCTTTACCCTGAAGGCGTTGGGCGCTTTCAGCTGCCCCAAGTCCTTCTGATGACGGGCTCTTTTGGTGCATATGGAAAATTGCCCGGATTGGGTGACTTCCTCAGGCTGGGCGTGGGCAGTGGATTTGTCGCGGAATGGGACCGGTGGTTGCAAGTCACGCTGCGCGATGCCCGGACAACGTTGGGCCATGCCTAGAACGATTGTTACATGTCAGCCCCCATCTGGCGTTTTACGCTGGCCCCGGGGCTGGCCGGTCGCTACCCGGTTTTTGGTGTGTTGATGCCGTCGGTTGATCGGGTGGGGCGGCAGTTTCCGCTGACCCTTGTGGCGCGGGGCGAGGGCACGACGGAAGCGGTTTACGCCCAGTTGGAAGAGATTGCGCTGGCCTCGCTCGAAGATGATATGACCCGGGCTGGGTTGCAGATGGCTTTGAATAACATCGCATCGGGTGAGTTTGCCCAAGCCGGCCCGCCGGGCAGCGATTGGAAAGCGTTGATGGGGCAGGGGACGCTTGAAATGACAGCCCCCGGCCTGCCGGCTGGCGCGCAGGCCTTGCGGCTTTTTGATCTGTCACGTTGGGACGCGCCGCAAGGGGACCCTGCATGACGCGGCTGCGCCATTCCGCTGTGTCGCACGTAGGCCATGTGCGTCAGGTCAACGAAGACAGCATACTTGTCCTGCCAGAGCAGAAGATCTGGGTGGTTTCCGACGGGATGGGAGGCCACGCGGCGGGTGATCTGGCGTCGCAGACCGTGGTGGATGCGGTGGCCACGCTGCCGCTGGACAGCGCGCCGGGTGACATGATGCAGTCCCTGCGCCAGGCGTTGCAGGGCGCGCATCGCAGCATTCTGAGTGAGATAGACGCGCGTGGGGGCGGGACGATGGGGGCGACGGTTGTGGCCTTCATGGTTTCGGGTGCGCATTTTGTCTGTTTTTGGGCGGGTGACAGCCGGTTGTACCGCTTGCGCGCCGGAGAGCTGGAGTTGCTGACGTCCGATCATTCGGTCGTGGGGGAGATGGTGCTGGCAGGTGAGATGACCTGGGACGAGGCGGAGCATCATCCACAGTCCAATGCGATCACCCGCGCTGTTGGTGTGGGGGATGTACTGGAGCTGGACAAGGTGCGCGGAGAAGTGGCTCCCGGGGATCGCTATTTATTGTGCTCTGACGGGCTGAACAAATACGCCAGTTTTGATGTGTTGCGGCGCACGATGAGCGGTGTACCGATCGAGACCGTTTCGGAAAAACTGCTGAGCCTTGCGCTGGACGGGGGTGGGGCGGATAACATTTCGATCATCGTTGTCGATGTGGTCTGACGCGCGTGTGATCCGATTGAGCGGCTGTGCCGCACGACATTTTTTTGGCTGCGCCGGTGGATGCGTGGTTTCGGAGGATGCGGCCTTCGCGTGGGTTGTGGGGCAGGAGGCCACTTCTGACGCTCCTGCCGTGAAAAACGCGTTGGGGCGTGCCGCGTTACTCCAATTCCACCAAAAGGTCCTTGGCGTCGATTTGGCCGCCAGCGGTGACGTACACCGCCTTGACCACCGCGTCGCGTTCGGCGTGGATGCCTGTTTCCATCTTCATCGCTTCGATGGTCAGCAACAGGTCTCCTGCATGGACTTGCTGGCCCACGGTGCAGCCAATCGAGGCGACAACACCCGGCATCGGCGCGCCGATGTGGTTGTCATTGCCCGCCTCGGCTTTGGGCCGCTGGGCAGTCGAGGCTTTGACCAAACGGTTGGGCACGCGGATCACGCGAGGCTGGCCGTTGAGCTCGAAGAAGACCTTTGCCTCGCCGTCCTCGTTGGTTTCGCCCACAGCCTGCAGGCGGATTTCCAGCGTTTTGCCGGGGTCGATTTCGGCGGCGATCTCTTCCGAAGGGTCCATACCGTAGAAGAAGGTCATGGTCGGCAGGGAGCGCACGGGGCCATAGGTGCGGTGGCGGCCCATATAGTCGAGGAACACCTTGGGATACATCAGGTAGCCTGCAAGGTCCTCGTCATCGATCTCCATACCGTCAAGCTGCGCCGAGAGATCGGCACGGGTGGCCTCAAGATCCACAGGTTCAAGGTGCTTGCCGGGGCGTTCGAGATTGGGTTGTTCGTCCTTGAGCGCCTTTTTGATGATCGTCTCAGGGAAGCCACCGGGCGGTTGGCCAAGGTTGCCGCGCATCATGTCAATCACCGAGTCCGGGAAGGCGACATCCGTATCGGGGTTTTCCACGTCCTCTCGGGTCAGGTTCTGGCTGACCATCATCAGGGCCATGTCGCTGACAACCTTGGAGGAGGGCGTGACCTTGACGATGTCGCCAAACATCTGGTTCACGTCCGCGTAGGTGCGCGCCACTTCGGGCCAACGGTCATCGAGACCGAGGCTCGCAGCTTGTGCTTTGAGGTTGGTGAACTGACCGCCGGGCATTTCGTGCAGATAGACCTCGGAGGAGGGTGCCTGCATGCCGGTCTCAAACGCGGCGTATTGGCCACGCACGTCTTCCCAGTAGTCAGAGATTTCGCGGATCGCCTGCATGGAAAGGCCGGTGTCGCGGTCCGTGTGCTGCAAGGCTGAGACAACGGAGCCAAGCGTCGCCTGTGAGGTGTTACCGGAAAACGCATCCATCGCACAATCGACTGCGTCCACTCCGGCTTCTGAAGCGGCAAGAATGGTGGCGCAAGCGATGCCTGCGGTGTCATGGGTGTGGAAGTGAATGGGCAGGCCCACTTCGGTCTTCAGAGCCTTGACCAGCACGCGGGCCTGGGCGGGTTTCAGCAAGCCCGCCATGTCTTTCAGACCCAGCACATGGGCCCCAGCGTCCCGCAGTTGTTTGCCCATGTCGACGTAGTATTTGAGGTCGTACTTCGCACGGTCGGGGTCAAAGATGTCGCCGGTGTAGCAGATGGTCCCTTCGCAGACCTTGTCCGCCTCGATCACTGCGTCCATGGCGACGCGCATGTTTTCCACCCAGTTGAGGCTGTCGAAGACGCGGAAGACGTCGACGCCCGTCTCTGCCGCCTGGCGCACAAAGAACTGCACCACGTTGTCAGGGTAGTTGGTATACCCCACGCCGTTGGACGCACGCAGCAACATCTGGGTCATCAGGTTGGGCATTCTGCTACGCAGATCGCGCAGACGCTGCCAGGGGCATTCCTGCAAGAAGCGATAGGCGACGTCGAAGGTGGCCCCGCCCCAGCACTCGACTGAGAAAAGCTGCGGCAGGTTGGCGGCATAGGCGGGCGCTACCTTGATCATGTCATGGCTGCGCATCCGCGTGGCAAGCAGGCTTTGGTGGCCGTCGCGCATGGTGGTGTCTGTAATCAGCAGTTGGCGCTGTTGTTTCATCCAGTCCGCAACCGCCTGCGGGCCTTTTTGTTCCAGCAGGTTGCGCGTGCCCATTTGTGGAGCGTCTTGTGCGACGGGTGGACGGGGATCGCGAACATGGGCCGGTGGGCGCGCGGCCCCTTTGGTTTCTGTGTGCCCGTTGACCGTAACATCCGCAATGTAGGTCAGCACCTTCGTGCCGCGGTCGCGGCGACGGGTGAACTGGAAGAGGTCCGGTGTCTCGTCGATGAACTTGGTGTGGTACTCGTAATTGAGGAACGTGGGGTGCTTCAGCAGGTTTTCCACAAAGGCGATGTTGGTGGACACGCCCCGGATACGGAATTCGCGCAAGGCGCGGTCCATGCGGGCGATGGCCATTTCCGGGGTGGGGGCCTTGGCCGTCACCTTCATCAGCAGGCTGTCATAGTAGCGCGTGATCACGCCGCCGGAGTATGCGGTGCCGCCGTCCAGGCGGATGCCCATGCCTGTGGCCTCACGGAAAGCCGTGATGCGGCCATAGTCGGGGATGAAGTTGTTCGCTGGGTCTTCGGTGGTGATCCGGGTTTGCAGGGCATGGCCGGTGAGCTTCACGTCCGCCTGTGACGGCTTTCCGGTGGCGTCCGCAATGGTCTTGCCTTCGGCAATCAGGATCTGGGCCTGAACGATGTCGATCCCTGTCACCTCTTCGGTGACGGTATGTTCGACCTGAACACGGGGGTTCACTTCGATGAAATAGAATTTGCCATCCGCCATATCCATCAGGAATTCGACGGTGCCCGCGCATTCATAATTCACATGGGCGCAGATCTTGCGACCGAGCTCGCAAATCTCAGCACGTTGGTCTTCGGTCAGGTAAGGGGCGGGTGCGCGTTCGACCACTTTCTGGTTGCGGCGCTGGACGGAGCAGTCACGTTCATAAAGGTGGTAGATCTCGCCATGTTTGTCCCCGAGGATCTGGACCTCCACATGCCGGGCCTTGAGGATCATCTTTTCCAGATACCCTTCACCGTTGCCAAAGGCGGCTTCAGCCTCTCGGCGGCCTTCGAGCACTTTTTCTTCCAGTTCATCCTCACCATTGATTGGACGCATCCCGCGCCCGCCGCCGCCCCAGGAGGCTTTGAGCATCATGGGATAGCCGATGTCATTTGCCTCCTGGGCGATGGCTTTCATGTCGTCGCCAAGAACTTCGGTGGCGGGGATGACGGGCACGCCTGCTTCAATCGCCACGCGGCGCGCGCTGGCCTTGTCGCCCAGGGCGCGCATGGTTTCGGCCCGGGGACCGATGAAGGTGATGCCATTGGCATCGCAGGCATCCACGAATTCGGGGTTCTCGCTCAGCAGGCCATAGCCGGGGTGGATGGCATCTGCGCCAGAGGCTTTGGCCACGCGGATCATCTCGTCAATGCTGAGATAGGCCGCGACGGGGCCGAGGCCCTCTCCGATCCGGTAGGCCTCATCCGCCTTGAAGCGGTGCAGGCCCAGTTTGTCCTCTTCGGCAAAGACGGCAACCGTCTTTTTGCCCATCTCGTTGGCGGCGCGCATGATGCGAATTGCAATCTCGCCGCGGTTTGCGATGAGGATTTTCTGGAAGTCCGGCATGGAAGGTCCTTACCTTAGGTTAATTCGCGCGCATGTTAGGGATGCTGCGATGCAGCGCAATACCCAGAACTACGGTTTTTGTAACTATTCAGGGGAAAGCCTCACTTTTCGGATGCGCTCGGGTAGCCTTCGGAAAGGTCAAAGGGCGTGGGAAGGTCACCCAGTGTCCGGGCACCCAGCTGGCCCATGTTGGCGATGAGGTCTTGTTTGAAGATGTCGATCAGATGGTCAATGCCCGCGGGCCCCAGGGCCGCCAGCGCATAGTGGAAGGCCCGGCCCAGCATGACCATATCCGCCCCAAGTGCTATAGCGCGCAGAATGTCGAGACCCCCTTCGACGCCGCTGTCAAAAACAACTGGCAGCTTGGTGGCGGCACAAATGGCGGGCAGGGCGTCGATGGCTGCGGGTGCCGCGTCGAACTGACGGCCCGCGTGATTGGAGACCCAAATGGCGTCGATCCCGGATCTTTCGAGCCGCTCCGCATCTTCGGGGCGCAGAATACCTTTTACGATGAAGCGGCCGTGCCAATGGTCGCGTATCCATTTCACATAGTCCCAATCGGGTGCGGTGCGCAGCAGATAGCCGACATGAGCCGTGGGCGGCAGCTTGGCTTGCGGGCCGTCAAGGTATTTTTCCAAGGTGCGCATCTTTGGCATGCCCGCGCGTGCGGTGGCCAGCGCCCAGGCGGGACGCAGGGCGATCTGGGCCAGAAGGCGCGGTGTGACATGCGGTGGATGGGTGAGGCCAGAGCGTGTCTGGCGTTCGCGGCGCGAGGCAACGGGCACGTCCACGGTAAGCGCAAGGGTCTTGAAGCCGGCCTCCTGGATGCGGGTCAGCATGTCGCTGCGGATGTCTTCGTTGCGTGGCGGGTAAAGCTGATACCAGGCGTTGCTGTCTATATGAGGTGCCAAGTCCTCGGGGCTTTGGGTGGCCACGGTCGAAAGGCAGAAAGGGATGCGGTGGTGGGTGGCGGCCCGGGCCAGGTGGCCTTCTGCATCAGGCCAGACGAGGCCAGACATGCCGACTGGAGCGATGCCGATGGGCAAGGGGAGGTGGTCGCCGGCGAAGGTTGTGGAGAGGTCCGGGATGAAATCTCCGCTCAGAACGCCGGGCACCAAGCCGATGGCATCTAGCCGTGTCCGATTGCGGTTTCGGGTGTGTTCGTTGCCTGTACCACTGTCGAGGTAGTCCCAAACGAAACGCGGCAGGCGTTTTTTGGCTCTGGCGCGCAGATCGGAAAGCGCGGGGTATTTGGCGTGCAGGTCCATCTGGCGCATAAGGGGGGATTGGCTTTGTGGTGTCAAATCCGCTGGACGGCGCTCGCGCTGCGCGCATCGCCCCGCCCACCGTCCCATTTTCCTGCTCATGGGGTCAGGTCTGCTCTAACGGCGCGGAACATTGCGCGAACGTGGGGTTCCTTGAGAGGTGGAATCGCGATATGGAGAGGTATGAGCAGTTTTGATGAAATGGACACCTTTGAAGGGGCGTCACTGTCAGCCCGTGCCATGGCGGCGCGGCCCACGCCTTATCTGGACGGCTTGAACCCAGCGCAGCGCGAAGCGGTAGAAAAGCTGGAAGGCCCTGTGTTGATGCTGGCCGGTGCCGGGACAGGCAAGACCCGTGCCCTTACGGCGCGGATCGTGCATTTGCTCAACACTGGCACGGCGCGGCCCAATGAGATTTTGGCGGTGACCTTCACCAACAAGGCCGCGCGGGAAATGAAGAACCGCGTGGGAAACATGCTGGGCCAGCAGGTCGAAGGCATGCCCTGGCTGGGGACATTTCATGCGATCTGTGTGAAGCTGTTGCGCCGTCACGCTGAACTGGTGGGGTTGAAGTCAAACTTCACTATTCTGGACACGGACGATCAGTTGCGCCTTCTCAAACAGTTGGTGGCGGCTGAGAGCATCGACGACAAACGCTGGCCCGCGCGGATGCTGGCGGGGATCATTGATGGGTGGAAGAACCGCGCCCTGACGCCCGAGAAAGTGCCTGCGGCGGATGCGGGGCTTTATAATCATCGCGGCACGGAAATTTACGAGCAATATCAGCGGCGTCTGATCGAGCTTAATGCCGTGGATTTTGGCGATCTGCTGCTTCATATGGTCACGATCTTTCAGGCGCATCAGGATGTGTTGGAGCAATACCAGCGCTGGTTCCGCTACATTCTGGTGGACGAATATCAGGATACCAACGTCGCCCAATACCTATGGCTTCGGCTGTTGGCGCAAGGTCACAAGAACATCTGCTGCGTAGGCGATGACGATCAGTCGATTTACGGCTGGCGCGGGGCCGAAGTGGGCAACATCCTTCGGTTTGAGACTGATTTTCCCGGGGCCCATGTGGTGCGGTTGGAGCAGAATTATCGCTCGACACCGCATATTCTGGCAGCTGCTTCGGGTGTGATTGCGGGCAATGAAAACCGGCTGGGGAAAACCCTGTTCACCGATGTCACAGACGGTGAGAAGGTCCGCCTGATCGGCCATTGGGATGGTGAGGAAGAGGCGCGCTGGATTGGCGACGAGGTGGAATCCATGCAGCGCGGCACTCGGGGGATGGACCCTGTGTCGCTGGATGCGATGGCGATCCTGGTCCGGGCGTCACACCAGATGCGGGCTTTTGAGGATCGCTTTTTGACGATTGGTTTGCCGTACCGCGTCATTGGGGGACCTCGGTTCTATGAGCGGATGGAGATCCGCGATGCCATGGCCTACTTCCGGGTTGTGACCTCTCCGGACGATGATCTGGCATTTGAGCGGATCGTGAACACGCCGAAGCGCGGGCTGGGTGACAAGGCGCAGCAGAAAATCCAGAGGGCCGCGCGGGACAATGGTGTGAACCTCGTCGAGGGCGCGCGGATCCTGCTGGCGGAGAATGGTCTGACCGGCAAAGGGGCTGCCCAGCTGCGGCTGCTGATCGACGGGATTGAGCGCTGGGCGGAGATGGCGCGGCCCCGTCGGATTGTGGCAGGCAGCGAAGATGATGTTCTTGACGATGGGCGCGCTGAGGAATTTGCGCCACCGGAGATGTCTCATGTGGAACTGGCGCAGGTCATTCTGGATGAATGCGGCTATACCGCGATGTGGCAGAACGACAAAACGCCAGAGGCACCGGGACGGCTGGAGAACCTCAAGGAACTGGTGAAGGCGCTGGAGCAATTCGAGAATCTGCAGGGATTCCTAGAACACGTCAGCCTGATCATGGACAATGAACAGGAGGGGGCGGAAGAAAAGGTCTCCATCATGACGCTGCATGCGGCCAAGGGGTTGGAGTTTCCGGCTGTGTTTCTGCCCGGTTGGGAAGATGGGCTGTTTCCCTCGCAACGGTCCATGGATGAGAGCGGGATCAAGGGGTTGGAGGAAGAGCGACGACTGGCCTACGTGGGCATCACACGGGCCGAGGAGATCTGTACGATCTCATTTGCGGGCAACCGGCTGGTTTTTGGCCAGTGGCAGTCGCAGATGCCGTCGCGGTTCATTGATGAGCTACCGGAAGAAAACGTGGATGTGCTGACCCCGCCCGGCCTCTATGGCGGTGGCTATGGGGCGGCGATGCCCAAAAGCACGCTGCAGGATGCGGCGGCGGAGGCTAATGTCTACAACTCCCCCGGTTGGCGGCGCTTGCAGGCGCGGCAGGGGGAGCGGGGGATCAAACAGCCTTCGGAAAGCCGCAACATGACGATTGATCTGGAGGCGGTGAGTTCCTTTGTGATGGGGGAACGGGTGTTTCACCAAAAGTTTGGCTATGGCGCGATCATCGGGATTGAGGGCGACAAGATCGAGGTCGACTTTGAGAAAGCCGGGATCAAGAATGTTGTTTCACGGTTTCTCACCGGGACAGACGACGTGCCATTCTGATGCGTGCCGTGATCTGATTGCGCGGCTGCGCCGCACGACATGTTTTTGGTCAGCGTTTGCTGGGGCGTGGTTTCCAAGGAAGTCTGGTTTGCGTTTGGATCACCCGAAGGTGAGGTCGACGCGACCGAAGGGGCCAAAATCCGCCTCGAAGTGGCTGCCAGGAGGGGCCTCAATGGGGCGGATGAAAGAGCCGGAGAGGACGATGTCGCCGGCGCTGAGGCCTGCACCGTATTGAGCGAGACGTTGGCAGAGCCAGACGATGCCGGTTGCAGGATCGTTGAGCACGCCCGCACCAAGCCCCGTTTCTTCGACAATGCCATCGCGTTTCACAACGGCACCGGTCCAGCGCAGGTCGTGCGCATCCACGGCATGGCGCGCGTTGCCCAGAACGACGCCTGCGTTCGCGGCGTTGTCGGAAACTGTGTCGGTGATGATCCGCGCCTGACCGGTTTCAGGATCGGCGCGCAGGATGCGGGTGTCGAGGATTTCGAGAGAAGGTGTGACGTATTCCGTGGCTGCCAGCACGTCGTCCCGTGTGAGGTTTTCGCCTGAGAGATCTGATTTCATTATGAAAGCGATCTCTGCCTCGATGCGCGGCTGGATGAAACGGCCGGCTGGCACGGTGTCTCCGCTTTGGAACAACATGTCGGAGAGAAGCACGCCTGAATCGGGCGTTGTGATGTTCAGAGCCTGTTGCATGGCGCGGGAGGTGAGACCAATTTTCCAGCCAATCTGCGTGCGGCCGGAAGAGAGTCTTGCCGCGACAAAAGCGTCTTGCACGGCGTAAGCGTCGTCCAGCGTCATGCCGGGGTTGGCGAGGCTGACAAGACCGCACTGGATGCCGGTTTGTTCTGCTTTCAGAAGAGCTTGGGCGGCGGATTGGATGGCGTCTGGCGTCATTCGTCGCGTACTCCGTTCACCAGCGTACCGATGCCTGTCGCGGAAACTTCGATGGTGTCGCCGGGTTTGAGGAACTTGGGCGGGTCGAACCGCGCCCCCGCACCGGTCGGGGTGCCGGTGATGATGATGTCACCGGGGACGAGTGTGGTGAAGGTGGAGATATATTCGATTTGGCGCGCGATCGGGAAGAGCATACGGGAGGTGCGGTCCTGCTGGCGCAGTTCGCCATTCACTTCGGTTTTGAGCTCGATATCAGTGAGTTGTGCGGCGTTTTTGAATGGGACAAGCCAGGGGCCAATTGCACCAGAGCCGTCCCAATTCTTACCTTGTGTGACATTGAATTTGGCGTGGCGGACCCAGTCGCGGATTGTACCTTCGTTGCACAGTGTCAAAGCGGCGATATGATCGAAGGCCTGTGATTGGGGGATGCGGCGACCGCCCGTGCCGATGATCACGGCAATCTCGCCTTCGTAGTCCAGCTTCTCCGACTCAGGCGGGCGGGTGAGCGGGACACCGTGGCCCACAAAGCTGCGTGGAAACCGAGGGAAAAGGGACATGTTCGGCGGTGCCTCTTGCCCGTCTTTGTATTCGGCGTTCCGGTCGGGGAAATTGACGCCCACGCAGATTATTTTTTCGGGATTCGGGATTGGAATCTGGTAGGTGAAGTTCTGGTGCACCGTTGCTTCGGCAGCTTCATGCAGGTCGTCCAGAGCCCCTGCAGTGACCACGTCGCGCAGTGTAGGCCATTGGGGGGAGAGGGCAGAGATGTCGTGAAATCCTGCCTCCGTGATCGCGCCCCAGGCGCTGCGCCCTTCGACGGTGACGGTGGCGAGTTTCATGAGCTGGCCTCCCAGACTTCGGTCATGACATCTGCGGCCATCATTACATCCGCGCGTGTGCATTCGAATTGGCCAACGTTGAAGCGGATCATTTTGCGACCTTCAAACATACCTTGCGTGACATAGATGCGACCGTCATCGTTGAGTGCATCGACAAAGCGTTGCTGGGTGGCGTCATCGCCGGGCACGCGGAAAGAAAAGAGGCTGAGGATGGGCTCGGTCACGATTTCGAAGGGCTCTGTACCGCGCAGAACTTCGCAGAGTTCGCTGGCCCATGTAATGTGGTTTCTCATGCGGTTACGCAGCTCTTCGAGCCCGTAGGACCGGATCAGAAACCACAGCTTCAGCGCGCGAAAGCGGCGACCGAGGGGGATTGTCCATTCGGAATAGTTGGTGACCGCATCGCCTGTTGTTTTAAGGTATTCCGGTTCGATCTTGAGCGTGTTGAGTTGTTGCGTGGGGTCGCGCAGGAACTGCACGGAACAGTCGAACTGCGTGCCAAGCCATTTGTGTGGGTTGAAGACGATACTGTCGTAGCCTTCGACCCCTTCCCAGAACTGCGCACGGTATTCGGGGCAAAGCATGGCGGAACCTGCCCATGCGGCGTCAAGGTGGGTGTAGAGGTCTTCGGCTTGCGCAATTTTCAGGACCGCTGCCAGATTGTCGCTGGCCCCGATGCCGGTGCCGCCGGTGATGGCGATGATGCCCGCTGGCGTGTGACCTGCGGCGCGGTCTTCGGTGATCTTGCGGGCCAGTTCATCGGCGTCAATGCCATGCAGGGGGCCCTTGGTGCCGATTTTGACCAGATTGTTTTGGCCGATGCCCGCGACCCAGCAGGCGCGGTCAATGGAGGAGTGGACTTCTTGCGAGCAGTAAACGCGCAGGTGCCCCATCTCGCTGAGCCCTTCACGATTGCCACGCCAGCCGGTTGCGCGCTCGCGCATGGTCAGCACGGCAGAGAGGGTGGCAGATGAGGCGCTGTCCTGAATGACGCCGGAAAAGCCATCGGGCAGGCCCATGGCTTGGCGCAGCCAGTCGATCATCACGCCTTCCATCTCTGTCGCGGCGGGCGAGGTTTGCCACAACATGCATTGCACGGAGAGCGTTGCGATCAGCATGTCTGCGAGAATCGAAGGGGGTGCCGCGTTGGAGGTGAAATAAGCAAAGAAGCGCGGGTGCTGCCAATGGGTGATCCCCGGCATCACGATGCGTTCAAAATCGGCCATAATGCCGTCCATCTCCTCGCCCGTCTCGGGCGGGGTGGGGGCGAGCAGGGCAGCGATCTCTCCGGGTTGGGTTTGCGCGCGCACGGGCAAATCGCGGATGTTTTTGTGGTAGTCCGCGGCCCATTGGGAGATCTTTTCGCCCCAGTCGGAAAACTCGTCCCAGTTCATTGTTGCCTCCTTTTCGGACCGCTGGCGCGGTCCGATCCGCTGGGGGCGCTGCCCCCAGACCCCCGGGATATTTTATGCCAGAAAGAGGCAGGGAGCGGGGCAGTGATCATGGCGCGACGATGGGTTGGGCTTTGAGGTCGCTGTCGGTGAGGGCTGCGCCGTCGAAGACGGACCCTTCCTCGAACCATGTGCGCGGTGCGGGTGCACCCCAAAGCGTTTGGCGTTGGGGGTCCTTGAGGTCCCATTTGATGGGTTCGTGGTCGGGGTCGATGGTTTGGTAGTCCGAGCAGTAGATTTCGGTCCGGTGCCCATCCTTGTCGCGGATGTAGAGGAAAAAGGCGTTGGAGATGCCGTGCCGTCCGGGGCCGCGTTCGATGTTATCGACGTAGCCTGTGGTGCTCATCAGATCGAGCAGGTCGATGATGTTGAGCGGGGTTGGCACCCAGAAGGCCACGTGGTGCAGGCGGGGGCCGGTCCCGTTTGTAAAGGCGATGTCGTGCACGCCGCCTTTGCGGTGCATCCAGGCGGCCCAGGTGCGGCCGGTTTCTTCGTCGGCCGTGTATTCCGTCGTGCGGAACCCCATGTCTGAGTAGAACTGGACTGCGCCGTCGACATCCGGGGAGAAGAGGTTGAAGTGGTCGATCCTGAGTGGTTTGACGCCCCTGTAGAGCTTGTACTGCTGCATGATCGAGGGCAGGCGGTCCATCTGGGCGTAGAATTCCAGCGGTACGCCCCACGGGTCGCGCGTTTGCAGGACACGCCCCGTAAATGGGCGGGAGGTCCATTCGGTGGGCAGATCGCGGCTGCTGAACCAGTGTTCGGCGCGGTCGAGGTCTTCCTCTGACCAGACCTTGAAGCTGAGCGTGCCGACGCTGCCTACCTCCGCCTGTTGGAGGATCAGGCAGTGGTGTCCGCGTTCTTCCATGGCGCGCATATAGATGTGGGTGGAGTCTTCGTGCGTTACTTGAAGGCCCAATGTATCGACGTAGTAGGCCCGCGCCCAGGCGAGGTCTGTCACGCACAGCTCTGCGTGACTGAGCCGGACGATATTGAAGGGCGGGTTCAGGTTTGATGCGGGTATCGGCATTATCCGATCCCCAGTTGCGTGATCTTGTGTTCACCCATGGCAAGAGCGATGTTCTTGGTTTCCATATAGAAGTCAAAGCTCCAATGCCCACCGTCGCGCCCGATGCCTGAGGCTTTGACCCCGCCGAAAGGCGTGGGCAGGTGGCGCACGTTCTCAGAGTTGACCCAGATCATGCCCGCCTCCATCGCGTTTGAAAAGCGCAAGGCGCGGGTTAGGTCGGCGGTCCAGAGGTAACCGGCGAGGCCGTAGGCGACGTTGTTTGCGATCTTCAGGGCTTCGGCTTCGTCCTCGAACGGGATCACGGTCAGGACGGGGCCGAAGATTTCTTCCTGAGCAATCTGCATGTCTGGCGCGGCATCGGTGAAGAGGGTGGGGTGCACGTAACAACCCGGACCCTCGGGTGCGGTGCCGCCTGCGGCGATGGTGGCACCTTCGCCTTTGGCGACGTCGAAGAAGCTGGTGACCTTATCGAGGTGGATCTTATGGATGAGCGGTCCGACCTCGGTTTTTGGATCAAGTGGATGGCCCACATTGATATTGTTGACCCGTTCGATGAGTTTTTCCTGGAACTCGGCGGCGACAGACTTCTGAATCAGCAGCCGCGAAGATGACGTGCAGCGTTCCCCGTTGAGCGAGTAGATCATGAAGACAGCGGCATCGAGCGCACGGTCCAGATCGGCGTCGTCAAAGACCACCACCGGGTTCTTGCCGCCGAGTTCAAAGTGGACCCGCTTGAGCGTGTCTGCCCCCTGTTTCATGATGGCGGAGCCGGTTTTGGATTCCCCCACGAATGCAATCGCCTTGATGTCGGGGTGTTCGGTCAGCGAGCGGCCTGCGTCCTCTCCAAAACCGTTGACAAGGTTCAGGACACCATCGGGCAGGCCCGCTTCGTGGCAAATCTCGGCCAGCAGGCGCGCGGTATAGGGGGAGAATTCGGCTGGTTTGTGGACCACGGTGCATCCTGCGGCGAGCGCGGGAGCGATCTTCCAAGTGCTGAGCATGAAAGGCGTATTCCACGGCGTGATCACGCCCACTGGCCCCATCGGCACGCGGGAGGTGACGTTCAAATGGTTTGGGGTGGGCAGCGATTGGCCGTCGCGGGCGGCGGGGGCCATGTCTGCAAAGAAGCGGAAGTTTTCGGCCCCGCGCAGAGCGGCCTTGGACATGAACTTGTAGGCTTGGCCTGTGTCCCAACATTCGGCCAGCGCGATGTCTTCGGCCCGCTCTACGATCAGATCGGCGATCTTGTGCAGCAGTTTCTTGCGGGCGGCACCGGGCATGGCGGCCCATGCGGGAAAGGCTTGCTTAGCGGCTTTCGCAGCGGCATCGATGTCAGCGGCGTCAGAGCGGGCGACGTCGGCGATATGGCTGTCATCCACCGGCGATGTGGTGGCGAAGGTGGCTCCTGACAGGGCGGGTTGCGATGTCCCTCCGACCAGATTTTCGATGGGGCCGCTGCGGGCCTTCAGAAGGGCGGCAAGGGCCGCTTTGCGGGTCTCGAACTCGCTCATGGGGTTTCTCCCGGAATATAGCGGCGGATGGAACTGGTCTTGGGCGACAGCTCGGCATCTATGTCACGCATCTCACACGACAGCATGAAGGATGAGGTGGCCAGAACATCGGTACAAAAGGCTTCGGCCGCTTTGAAGATATGATCTGTGGCTGCAACCTTGGCGTCGTGATCTCGCCCTTCGCGCAGGCGGATCGACAGGTCGAGGTAGGCGTGATCGGGGTTTGCGTCCGCCATCACCACATGATCCGCCCTGATCGCGCGAATGCGGATGCCGGGCAGGGGGAAAAGGCCTGTTTCAATCGCGGCCACGCGCACGACTTCGCAAAACGCGGGTAGGTCCATGCGCTCTTCAAGATTGGCCGAATAGTCGATATGAAAGTGCGGCATCGATCCTCCCCAGGATATAGTTGCTTTGTTAAGTAAATCGCCTGCTGCTGTCAAGAGGGCCCACTCATGACCTTGCGCCGCACCCAACGGTCTTTGCCCATCGCCCTGCTGCGGGCGCGCGAAACGGTCATGGCACCCATCAGGGTCATGTTATCGCAAAGCGGTATTTCGGAACAGAAGTGGCGGGTCATTCGGGTCCTGGACGAAGCAGGTCCAATGGAACAAACAGCGTTGGCGCAAGCGGCCTGTCTTTTGTTGCCGTCGCTCACGCGGATGCTGCGGTCGATGGAAGACGAAGGGTTGTTGACCCGAGAAGTTGATGGGGTGGATCGGCGGAAATCGATTGTGACGATCACGCAGGCCGGGCGGCAGGTCCTTGAGGATCACGCAACTGAAAGCGCTGCCATAGCCGCAGATCTTGAAGCGCGGTTCGGGCCAGAAAAACTGAAACAATTGTTGGATTTGCTCGAAGAACTGACAGAGAAAGGCCGCTAGGGGGCCCGAAATCTGTGAGATTTCGGGGGATTTCTCGCAGAAATCCGGTCGTTCAGAGATCCTGCCAGATCACCCCTGCAGGCGGCAGGGTCAGCCCGTTCCATTCCACCGTATCTGGCCCATAGTTGAAGACAAACCGATGGGTGGCGGTATCACGAACCCTCAGATCCTCGGGCAGATCGTGGGTCAAAATGCCCTCTTCTTCGGTCAGGCCTCTGATCAAACGGTCCCACAATTGATCGTCGGGCCAACCCGCGAGATAGCAGAATTTGCCGGTGGACATGACCAAAGGCGCGCCATCGCTGGTGCTCATCAGCGTAAAGGCATCCCCTTCAAGAGTTTCGCGCCAGTGTCGAATGGACCCGCCTCCCGCGACAGGCAGCGCCGTCCCCGGTGGCAGACTTTCGACACGGGTGACAGTTGCGTCAAGGTCCGGAAGGTCTGGCCCCATGGGAAGCGGAATAGTCAGGTCCTGCGTGATCAGGTTGGTACGCGGTCCAAAGATGCAATGCGCCTCTGCCTCAATTGCGGATTGTCGCAGCGGCGCGCTGATCTGAGCCAGACCGGGCGCAAAAACCAGCTTGTAACCGCTCAGGTCTGTCGCATCGGGCGGCAGGATGTCGATGTTCAGGCCTGCCCTGCGCATCGCCTTGTAGCAACTGAAAACCAACCGGAAATAGTTAAAGTCCTGGCCCTGGGGCAGAACGTCCCATGCCATGTGAGAGCTGTAGTCGACCACCAATGCGATCTTGGCTTTTGCAGTGGAGACATCGGGCATCTCAGTGAGTTCCTGCGCCACCTGCGCGGCCTCCAATAGCCCCGGAGCCTCTACATTGTCGGGCCGCATCAGCCCTGCGTGCATTTGTTCCTGGGCAAAGGGGGCCTGGCGCCAGCGGAAGTAGCTGACGACTTCGGCACCATGGGCAAAGGCCTCCCAACTCCAAAGCCGCACCATGCCGGGCAGCGGCGCGGGGTTGTAGGGCGCCCAGTTCACCGGGCCTGGCTGCTGTTCCATCACCCACCAGCGGCCTTTGTTCATTGCCCGGTAAAGGTCATGATGGAACGCCTGCATGTCCGGATCGCCTTGGCGCAGATAGCGTGTCTTGTGCGAGTCCGTGGCCTCCATCCGGTCAGACAGGAACCCGATGGGATAGCTGTCCCAACTCGCGATATCGAGGTCTGCCGCCATCTGGTAGTGATCAAAGTTCAGCTCTCGGCCCATGTAGTTGTGCACTAGCGGCGCGTCGGTATGCGGGCGCAAGGCGGCTGCCTGCGCGGCGTTCCATTGCACCACCTGATCAGAGGCGAAACGACGGAAGGCCAGCTCATGGCTGGGATTGGCCTGGGTCACCGTCAAGTTGGGCAGGTCGATCTGGTCCCATTCGTCGTATTCCATCGACCAGAACACATTGCCCCAGGCACGGTTCAGCGCATCGGGGCTTTGGTACTGTTGCGCAAGCCAATTGCGGAAGGCATCCCTGGCCGCATCCGAGTAGCTGAGAACGGTGTCATGACAGCCGTATTCATTGTCGATCTGCCAGGCGGCAATGTGCGGATTGCGGCCATAGCGCTTGCCCATCTCGGCCGCCATGGCGGCAGCTGCGTCGCGGTAACCGCCGTGACTGTGACAATAGTGACGGCGCGAACCAAAGGTGCGCGCACGTCCCTCAGCGTCGACCGCAAGCATGTCGGGGAAATGGTCCAGCATCCAGCGGGGCGGGGTCGCCGAAGGGGTGCCAAGGATGATCTTGAGGCCAGCGACCCCCAGCGTCTCTATCGCTGCGTCCAGCCAGTCCCAGTTAAACTGACCGGGCTTTGGCTCCAGTCGTGACCAGGAAAACTCCCCGATGCGCACCCAGCGGATGCCAGCATCGACCATGGCATCCGCATCCGCTGCCCACATGTCCTGCGGCCAGTGTTCGGGGTAGTAGCAGACCCCAAGCTCCCGTTTCATAGGATCACCTGCGGCTCGGGCAATCCTTGGGCCACGTCTTTCACGCAAAAGGTCTTGCCGTTCTCTGGGTTGTCTGCCGCCGCTTCTGGCACCAAGCCGTCTGTCGCTGATGTCGCAAAGAGATCACGCAGGTCAGGCCCGCCAAAC
Organism: uncultured Sulfitobacter sp.; assembly: GCA_963422245.2. GTDB lineage: Bacteria > Pseudomonadota > Alphaproteobacteria > Rhodobacterales > Rhodobacteraceae > Sulfitobacter. Next base: position 110,101 of record CAXMWW010000026.1, read on the forward strand.
GCCGGGCAAGTGATTTGGAGCGCGGGCAGTGGAACATCGCGGATGTGGCTGCCATCAGGCGCAAAGGCCGATACGCATGCACCACCCCAGCGGGCGATCCAGAAAGTGCCTTCCGCGTCGGTCACGGCACCGTCCGGTTCGCCGGTTTGGCCGCGAAAGTCGATGAAGACTTCCGGGTCACCCTTGGGCCAACCATGGGTGTCGTCCAGCGGTTGACGCATCACCAACCCGGTATCGATGCCGGTGTAGTAGGCGCAGGATTTGTCCGGGGCAAAGCAGATGGCGTTGGGGATATGCGCGGGCGCATAAAGCTGGCGCAACTCGCCCCGGTAGTAGCGGTAGATTGCACCAGCACCTGCTTCGGCGTTGATCCCCATCGTCCCGATCCAGAACCCGCCCCAAGGGTCCGCGCGCCCGTCGTTTGAGCGCGTGACGGGGTTGTCCGCCTCCACCTCCACCACAAGATCGCGCGTGCCGGTCTCCAGGTTGAAATCCCAAAGTCCGGTGGCGGAGGCCATAAGAATACGCTCCTCGTCGATCCACCCCGCTGCAGAGACATGTTCGTCAAATTTCCATTCCAGTGGGCCATCGGCAGTACTGGCCATCAGCTTTTTGCCAATGATGTCAAACCAGTACAGCACCTGCCGCTCGGGGTGCCAAAGTGGGCCCTCGCCAAGCGCGCAGGCGCGAGGATCGTGCAGGCTCATGCGGCGGCTTCCTTGTAGGCCGTGACGATGGCGGCGGCGCGGGTGGCGACGTCATCCGCCGTCAGGCCAGACTTGTAGAGCGCAGAGCCTATGCCAAAGCCGTCCGCGCTGGCAGCGATCCATTCCGCAAAATTGTCCGGGCCCGCGCCCCCCACCGCATAGACAGTCGTGCCCTTCGGCAGCACGGCGCGCAAGGCTGCGAGGCCGGAGGGGCCTGCCATGTTGCCGGGGAAGAGTTTTAGCCCGTCCGCGCCGGCGTCCAAGGCCGCAAAGGCCTCGGTAGGGGTGAAAATGCCCGGCCAGCTTTGCATGCCAAGCGCCTTGGTGCGCTTGATCACGTCAGTGTTGCAATTGGGCGAAACGATCAGTTTGCCACCGGCCGCCGCCACAGCCTCGACATCCGCAATGGTCAGAACGGTGCCTGCACCGACAAGCACATCGTCACCAAACGCCGTGCTGAGCTGCGCAATGCTGTCCAGCGGGTCAGGCGAGTTCAGCGGCACTTCTATGGTCGAGAACCCGGCTTCAACCAGGACTTTGCCAACGGCAGGGACCTCCGCTGGCGTAAGCCCGCGCAGGATGGCAATCAGGGGGAGTGTCATGGAATGTCCTTCAAAAGGCGGCGTGCGGCGGTGAGGCCTGCGCGCGTCATGGCGCTGGCGTCGGTGAGGGTGGCTGGCACGCCTTGGGCTTGGAGCGCTTCTGCATAAAGCGCGGATTGCTGAGCCCCGCCAATCAGCGCGATCTGACGGCCCAGCCAATAGGGGCGGGCGGCGGCCAGTTCCGCCCCAATGAGATGGCCTGAAAGTTGGCCAAGGGCCTGGGCGGCGTCAGTTCCGTTCAACAGGTCCGCTGCGCGCAGCGCAAAGAGCCGTGCGGCCAAGCGCTCAGGCCGTGCGATGGCATCGCCCACCGCTGCGCGGAAGGCTTCTGCATCGGGTTGCGGGGCATTGACAGAGTGGCGCAGCACCGATTGGCTGGAGAGAAGCGAGAACATCTCTCCGCTCATGAAGGTTTGAAAGCTCACCACTTCGCCCGCGCTGACCTCGGCCCATTTAGTATGGGTGCCGGGCAGGCAGATCACCCCGTCCCAGCCGGGGTTGAGCGCCAGAAAGCCCGCGATCTGGGTTTCCTCACCGCGCATGACGTCAGCGGGTGCGTCTTGCCGCAGGCCTGCGATGATGCGGACAGGTCGCGCACCGGGGGCCTGGACGCAGTCACCCTGTCCCAGCGGCGAGCAAGGCACTGGGCGATAAGGCGCTTCGACCCAGCCCTGGCGCGAACCGACCATACCGCAGGCGATCACCGGTGTTTCAACAGGCACATCCCAATCGGCCAAAAGCGCTTCTAGCGCGGGCGCGAAGCCCTCACGATCCAGACGGCCCATGCCGTCTTCAGAACACGCCTCTGCCAGTACGGCATCCCCCTGCATGGCCCAGCCGCGCAGGTTGGTGGTGCCCCAATCAAGGGCAATCCAATCGGGTATGCCGTTCAACCCCATCCTCAGCCCGTAGCCACAACGCCGCCGTCCACGACCATGCATTGGCCGGTCATCATGCGGCTGGTATCAGAGGCAAGAAAGAGCACCGCATCGACAATGTCCTGCGGCACCAGATGCGTCTTGAGGCTTTGGCGCTCCATATGGCCCGCAAGCCCTTCGGGCGTGGCCCACTTTTCAAGCTGCTTTTCGGTCAACACCCACCCGGGGGCCAGGGCGTTCACGCGGATACCCGCAGGTCCCAGTTCGCGGGCCATGGTGCGCGACAGGGCCGTGATGCCGGCGTTAGCGGTGGTATAGGCGGGGTAGCCCGCGTTCCCCATCATGTAGCTGATGGAGGAGAAGTTGATGATAGACCCGGCGCCCTTGGCCTCCATCATCTTGGCGGCGGTCTGCATGGCAAAGAAGTAGGCCTTGAGGTTGATGGCCTGCAGCCGATCCCATTCCTCGGGCGTCACATCGCGCCAATCGTGGCGGTGGTCATTGGCCGCATTGGAAACCAACACATCAAGCGGGCCATGCGCCTCAGCCGCTTGTTCCATCGTGGCTTGCAGATGGGCCGTGTCGGTGATGTCGCCTTGCAGGAACAACGGTGCTGTGCCGTGCTTTTCGGCGCAAGCCTCGACAAAGGCACTGGCATCCGAGCGGCCGATGAACGCCACTTTTGCGCCTTGGGCGAGGAAGCCTTCGGTCAGGGAGGCACCGATGCCAGAACCCCCGCCGGTGATGTAGACGGATTTGCCCGAAAGGTCATGGAAGGTGGCGGTTTGGGTCACAGGCGTTCTCCTTCGATCACCCACATGGTTTCAGGAAAGCTCCACGGCAGGGTCAGACCGTTGTGCATAAGGGCGGCGCCGGTCAGCGTTACGGGGCCATCTTTGAGTGCCAATTGCCCGCGGGACAGGTGGCTGGCCTCGTCCCGGTTGCGCAGCGAAACGCGGTAGCGCGCGTTGGGATCGAGCCGTGTCAGCCGCAGCGGGCGCGGCGCGATCTGGGCTGAAGTGCGCGCCTTTCCTGCAAATACCACAAACCGGTGCCCGTCGCGCGCGGATTGCTGTTCTGCGATCACCGAAGGATCAGCAGCGTCCAGCCGCTGGATGTCGGCGTTCATCATCCAGTCGCGGTTGTCTTTCCACCATCCGGTCACATCGCGCAGCACCGCTTCTTCGCGGGCGTCCAGCTCACGCGGGTCCATCTCAAACCCCATGTGGCGCTGGGCGGCGACCCAGGCGCGGAAGGAAATGTCGAGCGTACGACCCGAGGTATGGCACCTGCGCGGGCCGACGTGGCTGCCGGTGACGGCAGCGGGCAGGAACAGCGAGGCGTTGTGCTGCATCTGCAGCCGTTCCAGCGCGTCATTGCTGTCGGAAAGCCACACCCGCTGAGTGCGGCTGAGGATGCCAAAGTCAATACGGCCGCCGCCGCTGGCACAGCTTTCAATCTCCACATGCGGGAAGTCCGCGCGCAGCCGGTCGATGAGCGCATAAGACCCGCGCGTCTGTTCGGCGTCGGGTTGTGGCAGGACGCGATTATGGTCCCATTTGATGTAGTCAATGGGATGCGCGGTCAGCACAGCCGCAATGCGGTCGTAGAGAAAATCGCGGACCTCTGGCAGCGCCATATTGAGCGCTTTTTGCTGGCGTCCCAGGATCTGGTCCTCAGCCCCCAGCGCCCAGTCAGGGTGGGCGCGGTGCAGGTTACTGTCAGGGTTGATCATCTCCGGCTCGAACCAGATGCCAAAGGACATGCCTTCGCTATGAACATGATCGATCAGCGGGCCAAGCCCTTCGGGGTACTTGCGCGGGTCAACCTCCCAATCTGACAACGATGTCGTGTCATCATCACGCTGCCCGAACCAGCCATCATCCAGCACGAACCGTTCAGCACCAAGGGAGGCCGCGCGTGTCGCGATGTCCTTGAGCTTGAGCACGTCATGATCGAAATAGACCGCTTCCCAGCAGTTGTAATGCACCGGGCGCGGGGTGTCGGGTTTGGCCCAAGTGACGACGCTGTCACGCAGGTGGCGTTGAAAGGCAATACCGCAGCCGTTCAATCCGTCGGACGAATAGCAGGCATAAAGCGGGGCTGTGCGGAACTCGGTCGACGGTTCCGTCTCCATCCTTGCGGCATGGCCGAACTGGATTTGGCGGCGGCCATCGGGCAATTCTTCGGCCACCATGCGGTGCCCGCCGGACCAGCCGTAATGAAAGGCGTAGGCTTCACCATTAGCATTCGTGGCCCCCCGGCAGGGAATGATCAGGCCCGGGAAGTGTTCATGCCCCGTGCGGCCCGTTCGGTTTTCGCGGTAGCGTATGCCCGGCGACCAGGCTGTGCGGTTCATCTGAAACTCGCCACACCAGCGGCCCGCAAAATCGATCATCTCGTCGGACTGCTGCGGGGCAGGGAGCACGGGCGCCGCAAGCCAATGCAAATGCATGGCCTGTTCAGCGCTCAGCCGCGCCTGCATTTCGATCACGTGGGTTTCGGGATCAATGCGCAGCACCGCAAGGTAAGTGAGTTCATTGACATCATCGGTGCAGGTAACGGTCAGGCTGTCGTGCGCCTGTGTGACGTGCTTGAGCTTGAACTTGGGGATCAGGCGTTCGCCGCTGGCATGACGCACGATCATGCCGGGTTGGCCGGGGAAACTGCGAGACGCTTCGGGACAAAGTGACAAATCCGGGTTGGCATCCAGCATGCCGCCTGTCACGTCCAACTGGCTGACGGCAGCCACCGCCTGCAGGTCTTCATCCGCAGGGAGCGGCGGCCCCCAGTAGATTACGGTTGGGCAACGTCCGCCCGCACTTGCAAGCGCCAGTGTCTGGCGTCTGTCATCGAGCCTCCAGGTTTTCATTACTTCACAGCGCCCAGCGTCAGCCCTGCGATGAAGTGCTTTTGCATCAGGAAGAACATGGCCACCGGCGGCAGGGCCGCGATGATCGAACCGGCGCTCATCAGATGGTATTGGGCGACAAACTGCGAGTTGAAGCTGGTGATGCCAGCGGTCACAGGCTGAGCGTCAGGCCCTTGGGTCAGTACGACAGCCCAGAAATAGTCGTTCCAGATGAAAGTGAAGATCAACACGGCCAGGGCGGCCAGCGCGGGCTTCATCAGGGGCAGGACCACGAACCAGAAGATCTGCCATTCGCGCACGCCTTCAACGCGCGCCGCCTCAATCAGCTCATGCGGCAGGGCGCGGATGAAGTTGCGCATGAAGAGCGTGCAGAACCCGGTCTGGAAGGCGATGTGGAACAGGACCAGACCGACCTTGGTGTCGTACATGCCCAGGCTGACGGTCAGATCACGCACCGGCACCATCAGGATCTGGAACGGCACGAAGTTACCCGCGATGAACATGAAGAAAATCCACAGGTTCGAGCGGAACTTGTAGATACCAAGCGCAAAGCCCGTCATCGATGACAGAGCCACAGCACCGATCACCGTGGGGATGGTGATCAGCAGAGAGTTCACCATGTAGCGCGGCATGTCGGATTCGAAGAACACCTTGCCGTAGTTGTTGAAAAGCTCAAAGGACGACGGCATGCCCCAGTAGTTGCCTGCCGCAAAGTCCGCGGACGACTTGAGGGAGAACATGGCCACCGCAATCAGCGGCAACAGCCAGACGATAAGGGCCAGGGGCAAGAGGCCCTGATAGGTCAGTTGCGCTGAACGGGACCGTTTTTCGATAGGTGTCGGAAACATCAGCGTCCTCCTTTCTCGTCTCGGTACATGGACCACAGGAAGTAGGCGATGAAGCACAGCATGATCAGGAACAGCACCACCGCGATGGCAGCCCCGTATCCCATGCGGAAGCCGAACTCTGACAGCGATTCCTCAAACATGAAGAACGACAGCACCCGGGTCGATCCGAACGGCCCGCCGTTGGTCATGATGGAGATAAGGTCAAACGACCGCAGCGCGCCAATGATCGTCACCACGAAGGCAATGAAGGTCGCAGGCTTGAGCTGCGGCAGGATCACATACCACAGCATTTTCCAGCCCTTGGCACCGTCAAGGCGCGCGGCCTCGACCTGTTCGGGGTCTACTGCGTTCAGGCCAGTCAGATAAAGGATCATGCAATAGGCCGTCTGTGGCCAAAGGCCCGCAGCGATGATGCCATACGTGGCCGTATTGGGGTTACCCAGAACACCGCCGCGAATGTCGATGCCGAAGAAGCCGATGATCACGTCAAATAGGCCATTGTTGGGCAAGTAGAACCACGAGAACACAAGCCCCACCACGACCTGAGAGATCACGAAGGGGAAGAAAAACATCGACTTGTAAAGACGGATGCCCCAGACCTTTTGGTTCAGCAGCAACGCGATGAACAGGCCCGCCGGGATCGCCAGCAAGTACAAGAACAGCCATTTGAGGTTGTTCCAGAAGGAAATCTCAAACTTGCGGTCGGTCATCAGGCGTTCGTAGTTGCCGGTGCCGACCCAGACCTTTTCGCCCAACCCGTCCCATTCATGGAATGAAATCCAGAAGGACTGGAAGATCGGGATAATCACGTAAACCGCGAAGAACAGGATGCCCGGTGCCAGGAACAGCCAGGGTGTTACGCGTATTTCATTCCGCGCATACCAGCTTTTGTTGTGTGCTTGATCAGACGCATGGGCCATGGCGGTGGCTCCTTTTGTTGCGGCATTTCCGGCCTTGGCGCTGTGGCCCCGATAGGATGTCCGGGGCAACAGGGCGAAAGCCCGTTGGGTTGACCCCGCCCGATGGGGGCGGGGTCGAAAGTGAGCCCTGAGGGCTTACTTGTAGATACGCTGGCGCGCGTCTTCGAGGCGGGCCAGGATGTCGTCCAGGTTGTCCGGGAACACCATGAACTCCTGCAGGCCTTCCATGCCGACGGAAGCCATCTCAGCCGGGAAGTCACGGTCAAAGAACTGCGCCACGCCGCCTTGGGCGTTGGTGGACAGCATCTCGAAACCCTGCTCCAGGAACTCATCCGCGTCCACGGAAGACCCTGCGTTCACAGGCAGCTGACCCAGGGCGTCACCACCGTTGATCTTGGTCTGAACGTCAGCGGATGTGACGAACTGCAAGAACGCGCGGGCGTTGTCCTTGTTCTGGGCGTTGGCCGGGATGTGGAACGTGTCGGTCGGAGCATCTTCGCCCTGCGGCACGTCTGCGATGGTCGGGAACTGGTAGAAGTCGATCTGATCATCCGTCAGACCTGCTTCGCGCAGGTGCGGCACAGAGAAGTTACCGATCAGGTACGCAGCCGCGTCACCATCTGTCATGAACTTCAGCGCTTCCTGCCAGCTGTAAGACTGGTGGTCGTCGATGTAGCCGCCCATGTCGATGATCTTGCGCCAGTTGGCGAAGGTTTCACGTACACGGTCGTCTGTCCATGCGACTTCGCCACGTGCCAGCTGCATGTGGAAGTCAAAGCCGTTGGTGCGCATGTTCAGGTAGTCAAACCAGCCACCAGCGGTCCACAGGAACTTGGTGCCGATGGCATAGCACTTCTTGCCGCTGTCAACGATCTTCTGGCAGTTGGCCAGTTCTTCGTCAAATGTCACCGGCTCGGTCAGGCCCAGCTCGTTGAACATGTCTTCGCGGTAGTAGATGCCCCACTGATAGTAGGTGTAAGGCACGCCCCACTGCTTGCCGTCCAGCGTCATGGCACCCTTAACAGCATCCAGACCGGGCAGGTCGCCGTTTTCGTACATGTCAGAGATGTCTTCGAAAAGACCCGCGCTCACATAGGGGCCCATGCGGTTTGCCGCGTACCAGTTCACAACGTCCGGCGCGTTTGCTGTCAGAGCGTTACGAATCTGTGTTTTCCACGCTTCGCGGTCGACGATTTCCAACTCGATGTTCAGGTTGGGGTGCATTTCGCCAAACTCGGCGGCCAGACCTTCCATCACGGCGCGAGGCGCAGGGTTGGACATGTCCGAGATGATGCGCAGATCGCCGCTCAGCCCGTGAACGTCAGCAAGCGCGGCCCCGGCCAACATGGTTGAACCAGCCGCAGCGGCCAGCAGTTTGTTCTTCAGTGATGTCATCGTGATCCTCCCAGATGAACGTAAAGTGTGGTTCCAGTATTTGAAACTCGGTTTTACATATTGAAAACTGAACAGCAGTCTGCCACGCTTGTCAAGCCGCTAGATTTCTGCACGGCAGGCAGGCGGCACTTGCGAGGAGGCAAGGCATGTCCGGCGACGGAACAGTGGGAAAAGCCATGGAAGTGCTTGATCAGGTGGCAGAATTTGGCCGCCCGGTCCGCTTTGGTACCCTGCTGGAGGCCAGCCCTTTCCCCAAGGCGACGCTCTACCGGTTCCTGCAAACCCTGACGAATCAGCGGCTGCTGGAATACAACCCCGAGACCCAAACTTATGCCCTTGGCGTGCGTCTGGTTCGTCTGGCCCATGCCGCCTGGCTGCAGTCGAGCCTTGCCCCAATTGCCCGCCCGCATCTTGATGCTCTGAGCTCGCGCATCGGGCTGACGGTGCACCTTGCGCAGATGGACAATGGCCAGGTGCTTTACGTCGACAAGCGGAATGCGGCCCAGCCGGTAGATATGTACAGCCAGGCGGGCAAGGTTGGTCCTGCCTATTGCACGGGGCTGGGCAAGGCGATGACAGCCTTCCTGCCAGAGATGGAGCAAGCCCGTGTGCTGTCACAACAAAGCTATCATACGTTCACAGCCCACACGCTCGACACGCCTGCAAAGCTGTCAGCAGAGCTGAAAAACATCGTTGCCCGTGGTCACGCATATGACCGCGAAGAGCACGAGCCGGGCATCATCTGCATTGCCGTCCCGATTCTGGGGGCGCAGGGTGCCGTGCTGGGCGGTTTGTCGATCACCGGATCGACGAGAGATATGACTTTCGAAAAACTTGATGCGCTGGTGCCGGACCTCAAGGCGGCAGCGCGGGACATTGCGGCGGACGCTGAAGCCTGGCGTTTTCCGGTTGTCGAACCTCTACAACAAACAGGGACTTGAGACATGACAGGTGTGACGCTGACCAATGCCATTAAACGCTATGGTGACGTGCAGGTGATCCACGGGATCGACCTTCAGATTGAAGATGGCGAGTTCTGTGTGTTCGTGGGCCCCTCGGGGTGTGGTAAATCCACGCTGCTGCGCATGATCGCGGGGCTGGAGGAGACCTCAGATGGCACGATCGAAATCGGCGCGCGGGATGTGACCCGGGAAGAGCCATCCAACCGCGGCGTGGCCATGGTGTTCCAGACCTATGCGCTTTACCCCCACATGACCGTAGCCGAAAACATGGGGTTTGGCCTGAAGATGAACGGCGTGCCCAAGGCTGAGATCGCCGAGAAGGTCAAAGGGGCCTCGGACATCCTCAAGCTGGACCAATACCTCAAGCGCAAACCGGCCAACCTGTCAGGCGGTCAGCGTCAGCGGGTGGCCATTGGCCGTGCCATTGTGCGCGGGCCGGAAGTGTTCCTGTTTGACGAACCGCTGTCCAACCTTGATGCCGAACTGCGGGTGGAAATGCGCGTGGAAATCGCACGTCTGCACAAGGAAATCGGGGCCACGATGATCTACGTGACCCACGACCAGGTCGAGGCGATGACGCTCGCCGACAAGATCGTGGTGCTCCGCGCAGGCGTGATCGAACAAGTCGGCGCGCCGCTGGATCTTTACCGCGACCCAGACAACAAGTTTGTCGCGGGTTTCATTGGTTCTCCGGCAATGAACTTCCTCAACGGGTCTGTGAAAGGCGGCAAGGTGCATTTGCCCTCGCTGGATCGGGACGTCGAAGTCAGCGCGACCTTGCCCGCAGAAGGGACAGAAGTGATTCTTGGCATCCGGCCGGAGCACATTGACGTGCAGTTGGGGCAGGGCAAGCTGACTGCTGAACTGTCTGAGGCGCTGGGCGGGGTGAGCTATCTTTACCTTGATACCCTGAGCGGTGAGCGGATCATCTGCGAAGAACGCGGCGATGACCGCGCCTCCGAAGGGGACAAGGTCGATATCTCGTTCGAATCCCGCCGCGCCTACGTGTTTGACGCAGCAACCGAGACCCGGATCAGATAATTGACTGACCTTTTGGCGGCCTCTGCGCCGCTGATGGTCTTTGTCTTTGCCGGGTTATTTTCACCCGGGCCAAACGTTGTGATGCTAACCGCATCCGGCGCGCGTTTTGGGTTTCGCGCCACGCTGCCACACTTGTTGGGTGTGCCCGTTGGAACAGGCGTATTGGCGGCCTGTTCGGCATTTGGCGTAGGGGCTGCGCTGCTGGCTGTACCCAACCTTAAGCTCACATTCCAACTAATTACTTCCGCTTGGATTTTGTGGCTTGCGTGGCGCACCGCAATGGCCGGCCGCGCGGGCCGCACGTCCGATCGGGGACGCCCGTTTTCCTTTGTTGAAGCGGTGTTGTTTCAGGCTGTGAATCCCAAGATTTGGGCGGTCACACTGGCGGCATCAGCCGGTTTCGGCATTGGCCTGCCGCCGTGGGGCGAAGCGCTGCGATTGTTTGCGGCATTTGCCGCGATCAACCTCGGCGTCTGCCTGTTCTGGACAACCGTGGGACATCACCTATCGCGCTATTTGAACACGCCGCAGATCTGGCGGGCTTTCATGACGGTGATGGCCGCAATCATGGCGGGGACCGTCCTTTTGATTTTCGTTTAGGCATTTATATTTCAGACTTAAAATATTTTTTCTTGAAGCAATGAGCGACTTGGCCTAGGCTTCCCCTATCTGCAAAAAAGAGGGAGTGCCGAGATGCGCGCGATCTGTCTTGGGGGTGGGCCTGCCGGGCTCTACTTTGCGATCTCTCTCAAATTGCGACAGCCGGATGCCGATGTGACCGTGCTGGAGCGTAACAGGCCTGATGACACCTTTGGCTGGGGCGTGGTCTTGTCGGATGAGACGCTCGACAACCTGCAGGCCAATGACCCGGTATCTGCCGCCACCATTCGGGACCATTTTGCCTATTGGGACGACATCGCCCTGCACCACAAGGGGCACAAGATCGTGTCGTCGGGCCATGGGTTCTGCGGCATCGGACGGCACCGGCTGCTCACGATCCTGCAAGAGCGCGCGGCTGAATTGGGCGTGAACCTGCTGTTTGAGACGGAGGTGCACTCTGCCTCCGCCTACATGGACGACTATGATCTTGTGGTGGCCTGTGACGGGCTGAATTCCAAGACCCGGATGGAGTTCGAGGACGCCTTCAGGCCCGACATCGACATCCGTCGTTGCCCCTTTGTCTGGCTCGGTACGCATCAGAAATTTGATGACGCCTTCACCTTTATTTTTGAAAAGACGGATAAGGGCTGGCTGTGGGTGCATGCCTATCAGTTTGACGATGACACTGCGACTTTCTTGGTCGAATGCAGCCAGCAAACCTTTGAAAACTATCGCTTTGGTGAAATTTCTCAGCAGGAAACCATCGCGATCTGCGAAGAGATTTTTGCGGACCATCTGGGCGGTCACAAGCTGATGACCAATGCCAACCACATTCGCGGGTCATCCTGGATTCATTTCCCCCGCGTGCTGTGTGAAAGCTGGCACCACAAGAACGTTGTGCTATTGGGCGATGCCTCTGCCACCGCGCATTTCTCCATCGGGTCGGGCACCAAACTGGCTTTGGAATCCGCCGTTTCGCTCGCAGATCACGTGTCCAAAGACAGCAATCTGCAAGCGGCGTTCGAGGAATACGAGGCGTCGCGCCGCCTCGAAGTCCTGCGTTTGCAATCAGCGGCGCGCAACTCGGTCGAGTGGTTCGAGGATGTGGAGCGTTATCTGGATCTCGATCCGGTGCAGTTGAACTACTCCATGCTCACGCGCTCGCAGCGGATCAGTCACGAAAACCTGCGCACCCGGGACCGAGATTGGCTCGAAGGGGCCGAAAAGTGGTTCATGGAGCAAGCGGGCGCGGGTTCAAACGGCCCGGTGCGCGCGCCTATGTTTGCGCCTTTCAAGCTGCGCGAGATGGAACTGGCCAATCGCATCGTTGTCTCCCCCATGGCGCAATACAAAGCCGAGGATGGCTGCCCGACGGACTGGCATTTGATCCATTATGGAGAACGCGCAAAAGGGGGCGCTGGGCTGGTTTACACAGAAATGACCTGCGTCAGCGCCGAGGGGCGTATCACGCCGGGCTGTCCAGGGCTCTACGCGGCAGAGCACGAAGAGGCGTGGAAGCGCCTCACTGATTTCGTACATACAGAGACGGAAGCGAAAATCTGTTGCCAGATTGGCCACGCGGGTCGCAAAGGGTCCACCCAGGTGGGGTGGGAGCAAATGGACGCGCCGTTGAAGGATGGCAATTGGGACATCGTGAGCGCCTCTGCCATCCCATGGTCTGAAGGCAATGCGGTGCCAAGGGAGGCCACGCGCGCCGACATGGACCGGATCAGAGATGAATTTGTCGCTGCTGCGCAGATGGCCGACCGGGCAGGCTTTGACATGATCGAACTGCATGCAGCGCACGGCTATTTCATTTCGTCCTTCATCTCTCCGCTTAGCAACGCGCGTGGCGATGAATACGGCGGTTCGCTGAACAACCGGATGCGTTACCCGTTGGAGGTTTTTGAAGCCATGCGCGCGGTCTGGCCTGCAGGGAAGCCCATGTCGGTGCGCATCTCGGCCAATGATTGGGTGGCAGAGGGCGGCGTGACACCCGAAGAGGCGGTGGAAATCGCGGCGATGTTTACGGAGGCGGGCGCGGACATCATCGATGTTTCTGCAGGGCAAACCTCAACGCAAGCACAGCCGGTCTATGGCCGGATGTTCCAGACCCCATTTTCTGACCGCATCCGCAACGAAGGTGGGATCAAGACAATGGCCGTGGGCAATATCTTTGAACCAGATCACGTCAATTCGATCCTGATGGCGGGGCGGGCTGATCTGGTATGCCTTGCGCGTCCTCACCTGAGCGACCCTTACTGGACCCTGCGGGCGGGGGCGGAAATTGGGGACAGGCACGCCAAATGGCCGCAACCTTATGAGGCGGGCCGGGATCAGGCCTGGCGGCTGGCGGATCGGGCGGCAGAGATGGGGGTTGTATGAGACGTGTTTTGGTCACAGGCGGCGGGTCCGGCATTGGGCGCGGGATCGCTCGGCACTTTGCTGGCACGGGCGACGCGGTGACAATCACCGGGCGGCGATTGGATGCCCTGGAAGAAACGCGCGGGGACAGCGACATGTCCTGCCTTGCGCTGGACGTCACGGACGAGGCGGCGGTGGGTGAGGTTTTTGCGCAGCCCTTCGATGTGGTTGTCGCCAATGCCGGGGCAGGCGCTGCTGGCAAGGTCAAGGACCTGTTGTTGGCTGATTGGAACGCGGTGCTGAATGTGAACCTCACAGGTGTTTTCCTGACCTTTCGCGGTGCGTTGCAGGGTATGGGGCCGGGTGGTCGGTTGATTGCTGTGGCCTCCACTGCGTCCATGCAGGGGGGCAGCAACATCTCAGCCTATTCCGCCTCCAAACACGGCGTGTTGGGGTTGGTGCGATCACTGGCCATAGAAATCGCCAAATCGGGCATCACCTGCAACGCGGTTTGCCCCGGATTTGTGGATACCGACATGGCGCAGAAGGCGGTCAGCGACGTAGAGACCAAGTTCGGCGTGCCGCGTGACAAGGCTGAAGCCATGGTTGTCGGCCGCAACCCGATGAAGCGGATGATAGACGTGGATGAGGTCGTGGCGGCGGTGGATTTTCTGGCCTCGCCCGGCGCCTCTTCGGTCAATGGCCACGCGCTGGCGGTGTCCGGGGGCGAGATATGAGCGGCTCCAAAGAGCGGCTGCGCCTTTGGCTGCGCCTGCTGAAGGTCGTGCGCGGGATCGAGCACGAGGTGCGCGACCGGCTGAAGGCTGATTTTGATACGACGCTCCCGCGCTTTGACATGCTGTCGGCGCTTTCTCGGCATCCTGCGGGGCTGAAGATGAGCCAGCTCAGTGGCGTCTTGCGCGTGTCCAACGGCAATGTCACCGGGTTGGCGGATCGTCTGGCAGATGAAGGTTTGGTGCGCCGGGTACCGGTTCCCGGAGACAGGCGGGCAATGATCCTGCAGATCACGCCGCAAGGCTTGCGTGCTTTTGAGACGCAAGCGGCAGCTCATGAGGGTTGGATCAACGGCATATTGGGTGATTTGCCTGCGGCAGAAGCACGGGCGATGGCGGCGCGATTGTCAGCGTTTGCAGACCAGAAGGAAGAAAAGGAGGCCGCCCATGCGGAGTGATGTGACGCATTTCCTCTGCGAGATCGAAGATGGCATCGCCACTGTTCGGCTGGATCGGCCTGACCGAAAGAACCCGCTGACGTTTGAGAGTTATGCCGAGTTGCGCGACTGGTTTCGCGATCTGGTCTATGCCGCCGATGTGGACGTGGTGATCTTTGGCTCCAACGGTGGCAACTTCAGCTCCGGCGGGGATGTGCATGATATCATTGGTCCTTTGACCCGTATGAATATGAAGGAATTGCTGCAATTCACCCGCATGACCGGTGATTTGGTCAAGGCGATGGTGAACTGTGGCAAGCCGGTGATTGCAGCGATTGATGGTATCTGCGTTGGCGCAGGTGCGATCATCGCCATGGCCTCTGATCTGCGCATCAGTACGCCGGACGCAAAGACGGCGTTTCTGTTCACCCGCGTGGGCTTGGCCGGTTGCGACATGGGGGCTTGTGCGATCCTGCCGCGCATCATCGGTCAGGGCCGCGCGGCGGAGCTGCTTTACACAGGCCGTTCGATGTCAGCCGAGGAAGGCGAACGCTGGGGGTTCTTTAACCGGTTGGTTGACGGCGCGGCTTTGGACGCGGAAGCGCAGGACTTGGCCAAGCGCATTCAGGCGGGACCCAACTTTGCCCATATGATGACCAAGACGATGCTGGCCCAGGAATGGTCGATGTCCATTGAACAAGCCATTGAGGCGGAGGCTCAGGCACAGGCGATCTGCATGCAGACCGGCGATTTTGAGCGGGCCTACAAGGCGTTTGTGGCCAAGGAACGCCCGGTTTTCGAAGGGGATTGAGCGTGGCGGCAGTTGGATTTGAGTTTATGGGAAGGGTGAAGAGGGAGACTGCGCGCCATGGCTGACCGCAGTTTCCTCGATTGGCCTTTTTTTGAAGATCGTCATCGCAAATTGGCGGAGGCATTGGAGGGCTGGTGCGCCGCCAATCTGGGTGCGGTGGATCATGGCGATACGGACGCGACGTGCCGGGCCTTGGTGGCGATGCTGGGTGAGGGGGGCTGGCTGCGGCATTCCGGAGCGGCAGGGGACGAAACACTGGATGTGCGGACCCTTTGTCTGATCCGGGAGGCTCTGGCTCGCTATGACGGGTTGGCTGATTTTTCCTTTGCCATGCAGGGGCTTGGGACGGGGGCTTTGTCGCTGTTTGGGACGTCTGAGCAGCAATCAGTTTGGCTGCCCAAGACGCGATCAGGTGCCGCGATCTCAGCCTTTGCGTTGACTGAACCTGGTTCCGGCTCTGACGCGGCCAGCAACTTGATGACCGCAGAGCCACGGGGCAACGGGTTTGTGCTGAACGGCCACAAAACCTGGATCTCAAACGGCGGGATTGCGGATGTCTACACTGTTTTTGCGCGCACCGGCGAAGCGCCGGGAGCCAAAGGCATGTCGGCCTTTGTGGTGCCTGCTGACACACCGGGCCTAAAGGTCGAGGCGCGGCTGGAGGTCATAGCCCCGCATCCGCTGGCCACTTTGCACTTCGATGCTGTTGAAGTGCCCGGCGATGCGCTGATTGGCGAGCAGGGCCGCGGCTTTGCCATTGCGATGTCGGTGCTGGATGTTTTCCGTTCCACCGTCGCGGCTGCCGCACTCGGGTTTGCGCGCCGTGCGTTGGACGAGGCCTGCGTGCGCGTGAAAGCGCGGCAGGTGCAGGGCCGCCCTTTGGCTGACTTGCAAATGGTCCAGGGGCACATCGCGGATATGGCGCTGGATGTGGATGCGGCGGCTTTGCTGGTATATCGCGCCGCTTGGGCGAAGGATGCGGGCGCGCCGCGTGTCACGCGAGAGGCTGCGATGGCAAAACTCTTTGCCACGGACCATGCGCAGCAGGTGATCGACAAAGCTGTGCAGCTATTTGGCGGCGATGGCGTGCGTCATGGCGAGACAGTTGAGCGGCTTTACCGGGAGATCCGCGCGTTGCGGATTTATGAAGGTGCGTCAGACGTACAGCGCGTTGTGATCGCCCGGCAGGTATTGGGAGGATAGGCATGTATCCATCGGGGCATATCGATACGTTTGCGCGGGATAACCTGCCGCCTCAGGATCAGTGGCCGGACTTTCTGTTGGATGATTTCGACTATCCCGAAAACCTGAACGTCGGCGTCGAACTTACTGATGCTATGGTAGAAAGAGGGTTTGGAGATCGTACGGCCCTGATCGGGAACGGGCGACGACGGACCTACAAGGAACTGGCCGATTGGACCAACCGGCTGGCACGTACGTTGGTCGAAAACCTGGGTGTGAAACCGGGCAATCGCGTCTTGATCCGATCCGCCAACAACCCTGCCATGGTCGCCTGCTGGTTGGCCGCGACCAAGGCCGGGGCGGTGGTGGTAAACACCATGCCGATGCTGCGGACGTCCGAGCTGTCGGCGATTGTCGACAAGGCCCAGATCACTCATGCGCTTTGCGATACGCGCCTCATGGACGAGATGGCGGCATGTGCGAAGGGGTCGGATTTCCTGAAAACCGTTGTGGGCTTTGACGGGACGTCGAACCATGACGCGGAATTGGACCGGCTCGCCCTCGAAAAGCCCGTGCAGTTTGAGGCGGTTCGGACGGCGCAAGACGATGTGGCATTGCTGGGTTTCACCTCAGGTACGACCGGTAACCCCAAGGCTACAATGCATTTTCATCGTGATCTGCTGATCATTGCTGATGGTTACGCGAAGGAAGTGCTGCAGGTCACGCCAGAGGATGTGTTTATCGGTTCGCCCCCTTTGGCCTTTACGTTCGGTTTGGGCGGTCTGGCCGTCTTCCCTCTGCGGTTTGGAGCCGCCGCGACCCTGCTGGAGACCGCAAGCCCGCCCAACATGATCGAGATCATCGAGAAGTTCAAAGCGACGGTTTGTTTCACGGCCCCAACGGCTTACCGGGCGATGCTGCAAGCGATGGAGGAGGGCGCGGACCTATCTTCCCTGCGCTCCGCCGTCAGCGCGGGCGAAACGCTCCCACCGCCTGTCTACCATGACTGGCAGGCGAAGACGGGCAAGCCGATGCTCGATGGGATCGGCGCGACCGAGATGCTGCACATTTTCATCACCAACCGGTTTGATGACCACATGGCCGGCAGCACTGGCAAACCTGTCACCGGCTATGAGGCCAAGGTCATCGATGACGCAGGGAACGAGTTGCCGGATGGAGAAGTCGGTAAGCTCGCGGTGCGCGGGCCAACCGGCTGCCGGTATCTCGCGGATGATCGGCAAGGGGTCTACGTGAAGGATGGCTGGAACATTACAGGTGACAGTTTCAGCAGGGATGCCGAAGGCTACTTCCACTTTGCTGCGCGCAATGACGACATGATCATCTCTGCGGGTTACAACATCGCGGGGCCAGAGGTGGAGGCGGCTTTGCTGAGCCACCCGATGGTCAGCGAATGCGGCGTTGTGGCCAAACCTGACGAGGAACGCGGGGCCATCGTGCAGGCCCATGTGGTGCTGATGGAGGGGGCGGAAGCCTCTGACTTGACAAGAAAAATCCTTCAGGACCATGTGAAGGCGACCATTGCGCCTTACAAGTATCCGCGCGATGTCCAGTTCATTGAGGCGCTGCCCAAAACGGCGACTGGCAAGATCCAACGCTTTGCGCTGAGGGAAGGCAAGTGAGCCATTTTGACAAAGCCTCTGAGGGTGCGAAGATGGATTTCGCATCGGATATGTCCTATGGGGACTATCTGGGGCTTGATGCCATTTTGGCGGCGCAACACCCGCTGAGCGAGGCCCATGACGAAATGCTGTTTATCGTGCAGCATCAGACCTCCGAACTCTGGATGCGGCTGGCGCTGCATGAATTGCAAGCCGCCCGGTCGGTCATGCTGGCGGGGGATTTGCAGCCTGCCTTCAAGATGCTGACCCGCGTGGCGCGGATCTTTGAGCAGTTGAACTCCGCCTGGGATGTGCTGCGCACGATGACGCCAAGCGAATACACCGCTTTTCGTCCCTCGTTGGGTAATTCGTCGGGCTTTCAGTCTCATCAGTACCGGCTGGTTGAGTTTCTGTTGGGCAACCGCAACGGCGCGCTGATGAAGCTGCACAAGCACAAGGCAGAGGCCCTTGCGGCGTTAGAGCAAGAGCTGACGCGCCCCAGCCTTTATCAGGTGGCGATCGACGTGGCCTGCGCGCGGCTGGGACGTGATCCGTTGGCGGGCGCACCGGGGGAGAGTGACTGGAGTGCGCAGCCCCTCGTGCAGGACATGTGGCAAGCGATTTACGAGGCCCCCGCTGCGCAATGGGAGCTTTATGAGCTGGCGGAAAAGCTGGTCGATCTGGAGGATTACTTTCGCCGTTGGCGGTTCAACCACGTGACCACGGTGGAGCGGATCATCGGCTTCAAGCGCGGCACCGGAGGGACATCAGGCGTGGGCTATCTGCGCAAGATGCTGGAGGTAGAGCTCTTCCCCGAACTTTGGCACGTGAGGGGAGCGTTATAAGGCGTTGTCATCCGGCGCAAATGACGGATGATGCGACACATCAAGGCCCGATCAGAGGCCACCACAACAAGGGAGAACGATATGAAACTGAAATCACTGATATTGGCGGCAGGCATGGCCGCACTGGCGGGCGGGGTCTCTGCCGATGGCCATGGGGGCAAGGTCAAGGTCGGCATGATCACCACGCTGTCCGGCGGCGGCGCGGGTCTTGGCATCGATGTGCGCGATGGCTTCATGCTGGCGGTGAAGGGCAATGAAGCGATTGAGGTTGTGGTCGAGGACGACCAGCGCAAGCCGGACATCGCTGTGCAATTGGCCGACAAATTGATCCAGTCGGAGAAGGTTGATGTGATGACAGGTATCATATGGTCGAACCTTGCGATGGCTGTCGTTCCGGCCTCCACCGCGCAGGGCAAGTTTTATCTTTCGCCCAACGCTGGCCCCTCTGCGCTCGCGGGCAAGGGCTGCAACCCTTTGTATTTCAACGTCTCCTGGCAGAATGACGCCTTTAACGAGGCGGCGGGTGCCTGGGCCAACGGCAATGGGATCGAAAAAGTCTTTCTGATGGCCCCGAACTATCCGGCCGGTCAGGACATGATTGCGGGCTTCAAGCGGACCTATGAAGGGACTGTGACCGAGGAGGTCTATACCAAGCTCGGTCAAACTGACTATGCCGCCGAGATCGCGCAGATCCGCGCGTCAGATGCCGATACGGTCTATTTCTTCCTGCCGGGTGGCATGGGGATTTCCTTCATGAAGCAGTACGCAGGCTCTGGCGTGGACAAGAATGTGATGGGTCCTGCATTCAGCTTTGATCAGGGCATTCTGGGTGCGATTGGTGAGGCCGCTTTGGGCGTCAAGAACACCTCGCACTGGTCCAAAGACCTCGATGTGCCGGGCAACGCGGAGTTCGTAGAAGCGTTCCAGGCTGAGTATGGCCGTCTGCCTTCGCTTTATGCCGCACAAGGCTTTGACACCGGGCTCTTGGTGGCATCTGCCGCATCAAAGGCGGATGTGAAGGATGCCGACGCCTTCCGGGCGGCGCTGGCAGAGGCTGATATCCAGTCCGTCCGGGGCAAGTTCTCTTTCGGTGCGAACCAGCATCCGATCCAGGAGATCTACATGCGTGAAGTGGTCAAGGAAGGCGACGTGGTGACCAACAAGACTCTCGGTGTGGCCTCTTCCGACCACACGGACGTCTATGGCGCTGACTGCAAGATGTAGTCATGGACGTGCTTGCCAGCCTCCCGGCGATCCTCGCGGTCGCGCTGATCTCTACCGGGTCGCCCGGTCCGGCCACCCTGGCCGTTGCCACAACGGCGATGGCCAGGGGGACCGGCCCGGCGGTGCGGCTTGCGCTTGGCGTGCTGAGCGGATCATTGATCTGGTCAATCTCGGCAGCGGCGGGGCTGGCGGCTTTTGTTGTGCGATATGGCTGGCTGCTGGAGGCAGTGCGCGTCATCGGTGCGCTTTACCTTATGTGGCTGGCGTTCAAGGCGGCCCGGGCCGCCTGGCGCGGCGACACATCGGATGGCGTGGCCGTTGACCGGGGCGCTTACCGGCGCGGACTTTTGCTGCACCTGACCAACCCCAAGGCCTATCTGTTCTTTGGGGCGCTTTATGCGGTGATCCTGACCCCTGACACGGGCGCGGCTGAGCTTGCTTTGGTCGTTGCCGCCGTGGGTACACAAAGCGCCATCGTCTTTGTCGGATACGCGCTGCTCTTTTCGCGGGCAGGGCCGCGACGGTTCTACACACGCGCGGCGCGGATCATCCATGGGCTGAGTGCGTTGGCCTTCACCGGCCTGGGCCTGAGACTTTTGGTGACAAGACTGCAATGACACCCATTCTTTTGATCGAGCAGGTCCTCAACGGCCTGCAATCGGGGATCATGTTGTTCCTGATGGCTGCGGGCCTCACGCTGATCTTTGGCGTGATGGGGCTGATCAACCTTGCGCATGGCTCGCTTTATATGGTGGGGGCTTTTGCGGCTGCGGCAGTATCGGCGGCGACGGGGTCCTTTGTGCTGGGGCTGGTGGCGGCTTTGGCAGCGGCGGCAGCGGCAGGGGCCATCATCGAGCTGGTAGTGATCCGAAGACGTAACTATTCAGGTTGTCTCTGGGGCGTTTCAGACGCTTGATTTTGTCAGGTCGGTTCGAGTTTCTGGATGAGTTGATCGGCGGTTTTCTGGAGTGTTTCGATTATTGACCAGCCCTGTTTGCGTGCCGTTTCGATCACGGTTCTGAGGGTGCAGAAGTTTTCCGCGCCGGTCAGTGTGCGGAAGCATCCCGAGACCTTGATACGGACCTTGCCCATTCTCAGATCCCTCTCGGCCTCGTTATTTGTGAAGGGAACCTGCAAGTCGGTAAGGAAGCGCAGGACATCGGCCTTGCGGTCACGCAATCGCAGCACGAGATTGTGTCCGGTTCGCCGTTTTGGTCGTCCTCGGGGGGATTTGCCGGGCAGTGCGGGTTTCAGCGGTGGCTGGTTTTCATGTAACGACAGCCCCTGCGCGATGCAGGTGTCGTAGCGCTCATCGATGGCCTTGACCACATGCGCCGCGACATGATCCCGACCGTTTGCCCGGGCGCTGGCGGCCGCCCTTTTCGCGTCCAGCAGGATAGTCTGCATCATCGCAGCCCATGCTTCCTTTTCGATATCGACGAGCGCCTGCAACTCGCGCATGTGATGGGCATTGCAAAGGCCGTGCACGACCTCCTCCATCCTGGCGTAGGATGCCCAGTTGTCATGCACCGCAATCCCCGATACGCCGGACAGCAGATCGCCTCTGCCCGCCCCCATCCGGAAATGGCTCAGGGTCAATGAGCAGATGACATGCTGCCACCGGTTTCGGCCTTCAACCCGCAGACCTGTTTCATCCAGATGTTTCACCGCCACCTGCACACCGCACAAGGCGTCACGTACAGCGTCTGCAAAAGACAGCATGCCCTCCGCCACCTTCGCAATCAGCCGCGCCAGTGTGGCGGCGGAAATGCGCACGCCGAACAGGTCACGAAAGACCTGCGACAGACGGTCATCGGGAATGCAATGGTACGTCTGAAGATAGCTCGCCATGGCCGCAATATGATTGCCGTACTGAACCGGTGCCCTGACCCCTTCCGGGAACGTGCCGCGCACGTGCTTTCCGCAGTTCGGGCATGTGCACTTATGAGCCCGGTGCTCAGTGATCGTGAGGGGTGGCGGCGGCGGCAGGTCGAACACCTGCCGGGCTGCAAACCCCTGCGAGGGGCATTGCGTCAGATCATGATCGCAGTCGGGACAGGCTTGTGGATGATGGTCGACAACCTCGTCGGGGGTGTCCGTCTGCTCCAGGGTCGTGCCCTTGTGCCCCGGCTGACCGCCGGGCTTGCGATCCAGTTGCCCGCGCTGATCCTTCCTGCCCTTCGCCGTCGGCTTCGCAGGGCTGTCACTCGACGGAGGCTTGCTGCTGTTCCGGCTGTTCAACGCAAGGCGACGCTCAAGCCCCTCAATCCGCTGCTCAAGCACAACGATCATCTCTGCCTGTCGCCGGTTCTCCTCGACAAGATACGCAATCGTCTCACGCTGCGTTTCGATCAATTCAATCAGTTGGGACTTCGAGAGTTCAGCAAGTCCGCTGGTATGGGTGGGTTCGCCAGACATGCCCTGATCGACTCATGAAATCCTCAATCAGAAAACCGGAATGTGCTCCCCCGAGTCGATTTGACGCAGCCGAAAAACGCCACCGACAACCTGGGCAGTTACCCGAAGACTTTATAACCGCGACCACCTGGATCAGGTGTTGGCGACCTTTGCGCTGATCCTGATCTTTTCGGAAGGCACGCGCTGGGTGTTCGGGTCTTTCCCGTTGTACTTGGATGTACCTGCGGCGCTGTCTGGGCCGGTCACCTTGCCGGGGGGCATTCTTTATCCGGCTTACCGGCTGCTGATCATCGGCGTGGGACTGGCCATTGCGGTGGCGCTTTTTGCGCTGATTGCGCGGACACGCATCGGCATCCAGATCCGCGCAGGCGAGGCGGACAGGGAGATGATTGCAGCCCTCGGGGTCGATATCTCAAAGCTCTACACTTTGGTCTTTGCGCTGGGTGCGGCCTTGGCGGGGCTGGCAGGGGCAATGGTGGGCGCAATCCAGTCGGTGCAGGTGGGCATGGGCGAACCAGTGCTGATCCTTGCCTTTGTGGTCATCGTGATCGGCGGCATTGGGTCGATCAAGGGCGCTCTGGTTGGCGCGCTGCTGGTGGGGCTGACGGATACGCTGGGTTCTGTCCTGCTGCCGATCCTCTTTGCCAGTTTCATGGACCAATCGAGTGCAACTGCAGTGGGTTCAGCACTGGCGTCCATGTCAATCTATATCCTGATGGCGGGGGTTTTGCTGTTCAAACCCACCGGGCTGTTTGGGGAGGCGTGAGATGATCCGCGAACCGATCCTCAACGTCTTTTTGTTCCTCATGCTGCCCGCAACCGTTCTGGCTGCCTGGCTGCTGGACGAACCCTTCATCATCACACTGGCCACAAAGGCAGCAATCCTGGCCTTGGCAGGCATCGGCCTAAACATCGCGCTGGGCCTTGGTGGATTGGTGAGCTTCGGCCACGCGGCCTTCTTTGGCTTGGGCGGCTATGCGATGGGCATTCTGGCGAGCCATGCCCAAAGCTATGCGCCGCTGATGGAGACGCCGTTCCTCATCGAAGGCACTAAGTCCATGCCAGTGATCTGGCTGGTCGCGATTGTAGTGAGCGCCTTGGCAGCCTTGGCCATTGGCGCGCTGAGCCTGCGGACCTCCGGCGTGTACTTCATCATGATCACGCTCGCCTTTGGGCAGATGCTCTACTATTTCACCATCTCCTGGCCCGCTTATGGCGGCGAGGACGGGCTGTCGATCTACGTCCGCAACGGATTTCCCGGTCTGAACACGCTGGACCCGCTGCAGTTCTTTGCCATCGCCTTTGCGATCCTTGCCTTGGGTATCTGGTTGGCGGGGCGGTTGGCCAAGTCGGCCTTTGGTCTGGCGCTCTCGGCTGCCCGTCAAAACGCGGAACGGGTGGAGACAGTGGGCCTCGGGCCGTTTCGCATCCGGCTGGTGGCCTTTGTGATCTCAGGGGCGATGACCGGCCTTGCCGGCGCGCTCTTTGCTGATCTTAACCGCTTTGTCAGCCCCACAATGTTCAGCTGGCAGCTTTCCGGGGAGCTGATCGTGTTTTGCATCCTCGGCGGGGTGGGGCGGCTCTATGGGCCTGTGGCCGGGGCGGCGCTCTTTGTGACGCTGGAGCATGTCTTGGGCGGCCTTAGCGACTTTTGGCACATCTACCTCGGTGTGATTCTGCTGCTTGTGGTGCTTTTTGCACGGGGCGGCATGATTGGCCTCATTTCCGGGCGGGAGGTGGCGCATGGATAGCCTGTTGGAGGTCCGCAACCTGTCGAAGAGCTTTGGGGCGCTCAAGGCGACGGATGATGTGTCGCTGACCCTCAAACCCGGCGAGATACACGCGCTGATCGGCCCTAACGGGGCTGGCAAGTCGACATTGATCAAGCAGATCGCGGGCGGGCTGAAGTCCGACGCGGGCAATGTGTATTTTGCAGGCCAGGATGTGACGCCGCTTTCCACGGTACAGCGGGCGCGGGCAGGGTTGGGGCGCACGTTCCAGATCTCCTCGCTGGCTATGGACTATTCGGTGATGCAAAACGTCATGCTGGGCGCGCTGGGTCATGACGGCGGCGTTATGCGTTTCTTGAACCCGGTGATGCGGCGGTCGGATTTGCGGGACCGCGCGCTGACCGCTTTGAGCCGCGTGGGCCTGCAGGAACACGCCACCAAGCGCACCGCTGATCTGAGCCACGGCCAACGGCGGCAGTTGGAGGTGGCAGTGGCGCTTACCCTGTCGCCCAAGGTTTTCCTGATGGATGAACCCATGGCCGGTCTGGGCACGGCGGGCAGCACGCGGATGACGGGCTTCCTAGATGGGCTGCGCGAGGAGGCCCCCATTTTGCTGGTGGAGCACGACATGGACGCGGTCTTTGCTTTGGCTGACCGGATCAGCGTGCTGGTCTACGGGCGCATCATCGCGACCGGCACAGCGGCAGAGATCAAGGCGAACGCAGATGTGCGCGAGGCCTATCTGGGGGAGGAAGAGGCAGCATGAGCTTTCTCGAACTCTCTGGCGTAGAGGCGGCTTATGGGCCCTCTCAGGCCCTCTTTGGTGTCGATCTGAGCCTTGAGGCCGGTGAAGTCTGTGCGCTCATGGGCCGCAACGGGATGGGCAAGTCTTCCACCATCAAAGTGATCAGCCGTTTGCTGAAACACTCAACCGGGTCGGTGCGGCTTGACGGGCGCGATCTGGCCACGCTTGCCCCGCACAAGGCGGCCCGTGCGGGGCTGGGGCTGGTGCCTGAAGGGCGGCGCTGCTTTGGTCCGCTGACGGTGCACGAAAACCTACATGCCGCTGCCAGGCCCGGTGCTTGGGATTTTGCCAAAGTCTGCGATCTATTCCCCCGGTTGGGCGAGCGGCGCGATCAGGTTGCGGCGTCTCTATCGGGCGGCGAGCAGCAGATGCTGGCGATCGCTCGGGCGCTGATGACCAACCCAACCCTGTTGATGCTGGACGAGGCCACCGAAGGGCTGGCCCCGGTAGTGCGACAGGAGATTTGGGCCGCCGTGGCGACCCTCAAACGCGACTCCGGGCTAGCGCTGCTGGTGGTTGACAAATCACTGGCTGAGCTGCGACGCGTCGCGGATCGCGCGGTGATCCTCGAACGGGGCCGCACTGTCTGGACCGGGGCCATGGGTGATCTTGATCACCGCGTGGCCGACCAATTCCTCGGGGTCTGACCCCATTCGAGAAAGGATTCATATGGCACATCGCATCATTCAACCTGAAGGCTGGCTGCCCGCCAAGGGCTACGCCAACGGCGTGCTGACCGAGGATGGCCATTTGTTTGTCGGCGGACAAATCGGTTGGACCGCTGAGCAGAAGTTTGAGGCACATGATTTCATTGGCCAAATGGTGCAGGCGCTGCGCAACATCCGTGACGTAGTGGAGGCCGCCGGCGGTGCGCCGGAACACATCACTCGCCTGACCTGGTATGTGACGGACAAGGCCGAATATCTGGCCGCGCAGGCTGAGGTGGGGCGTGCCTACCGCGAGGTCATGGGGCGGCATTTCCCGGCAATGGCGATGGTTGTTGTCGCGGGACTGGTCGAGGACGAGGCCAAGGTCGAGATTGAAGCAACAGCGGTCATTTCCTGAGCACATCTAGCCGCGCTGTCGCAATGCAGAATACCCCATAGAACAAGCAAAGATGAGGCTCGCACAAGTCACGATGCTTGGCCCCGTCGGCGTGTCCCACCAAAAGGAAGCCTGCAAACCGCACAGGCTGGATGTCGCCCCGATAATCGCCGCCCAGACGGCCATCATCTCTGGCGTGCGGGCAAGTGGGCGGGCGGCAGCAGCGGGGATGATCAGCATGGCCGCAATGAGCAGTGCCCCCACCACCTTGAGCGCCACAGCCACAACGATCGCCAGTGCTATCGTCAGGATCAGCTGCTCTCGTCTTGGATGGCCTCCGGCAGCATAAGACAGGTCAGGGTTCAAAGTTGCTGTCAGCAGCGCCTGCCAGCGCCAAGCCAGCAGACCAATCACAGCCAATGCGCCGCCCCAGATCAGCAGAAGTTCCATTCTTGTGACGATCAACAACTCTCCAAAAAGGTATTGGTCCAGATCTACTGCGCGCCCAGGCAGTATCGCCATCGCGACGAGACCAAGCGCCAAGGCACCATGGGCCAATACGCCCAGCAGGGCGTCGGTGGTGACATGTCTTTCGCTGAGGCCACTGATGATCAGCGCCATGGCCAGGGCGACGGCAAGCACGCCACCAAAAATCGAGAACTCAAACGCCAGCGCAAGGGCCACGCCCAGCAGCGCCGCATGGCCTGTGGCATCTCCGAAATAGGCCATCCTTCGCCAGATCACGAAACATCCCAAAGGCCCGGCAGCAAGCGCGACGCCCAGGCCTGCGAGGGCCGCTCTGAAGGCGAAATCATCCAGCATCAATGGCTCGTATGGTCATGCCCGTGGTCATGGTCATGCTGGTAGAGAGCCAGCGCGCCTTGGGTCCCGGACCCGAATAGCGCGCGATATTCCGGCGCGTTGGCCACCACATGCGGCGTGCCTTCGCAGCAGACATGCCCGTTGAGACACATCACCCGGTCAGAGGCGGCCATAACAACGTGCAGGTCGTGGCTGACCATGAGCACCGCGCATCCAAGTTCGCTCCGAACTTCCTCGATCTGGCGATAAAATCCTGCGGCCCCCGGTTGATCGAGCCCCTGCGTCGCCTCATCAAGGATCAGAATGTCCGGCTCTCCCAGCAGGGCCCGGGCCAGCAGCACGCGTTGGAATTGTCCTCCTGAGAGGCCGGCCATCTGCCTGTCAGCCAGTTCCGGGACGCCAGCGCGGGTGAGAGCTGCGCTGACGGCGGGTGCCCCTTGCCGCTTTGGTAGGTTCAAGAACCGGGTGACAGTAATGGGCAGCGTGCCATCGATATGCAGGCGTTGGGGAACATAGCCAATCTTGAGACCTGATGCGCGTTTCACCTGGCCTTCCGCCAATGGCATGGCTCCGATCAGTGCCTTCAAAAGGCTCGACTTGCCCGAACCGTTCGGGCCCACGATGGTCACGATTTCACCTTTGTCGATGGTGAACCCAACACCGCGCAGGACAACGTGTCCGCCGTATTGAAGAGTAAGGCTTTGTGCCGAAATGAGGCTCACGCGGCGTCCTGACATGCGGGGCACAAGCCCGTTGCTTCAACTACGGTGTGTTCAATGACAAATCCTGTGTCGCGTGCGGCTTCCCCCATAAAGACAGGTGTTTGGCTGCCATCTGCTTCGGCGACCAATCGGCAATTGCGGCAAATCAGAAAGGCCGGGGCGTGGTCTGATCCCAAGTGGACACAAGCAATAAAGGCATTCAGGGCTTCGATTTTGTGGACAAGCCCCGCTTTGACCAGAAAATCAAGCGCTCTGTAGGCCACAGGTGGCTGTTTGCCCAACCCCTCTTCAGCCAGCACAGCGAGCAGGTCGTAAGCGCCCAAGGCGCGGTGTTCCTCCAACAAAACCTCAAGGGCTCTTCGGCGCACCGGGGTCAGGCGCAACCCATTGTCTTCGCAGTGGGATTCCGCACGTCTGATCGCCTCGCTGACGCAGGCGTCATGGTCGTGATCGTGGAACCCGAGGGTGCTCATTTAGGCGCCGTCTCTCGTATTGATATGTTATAACATATGCGCTAGCCATGTGCCGAGTCGCAAGAGGTCATGCCATGAAACGTTACACTATTCCATTCTTTGTCGCTGCTGCACCGGTTTCTGCTGACGTGCCGAACGTGGTGACTGATATCGCGCCGGTCCACTCGCTGGTATCGATGGTGATGGACGGCGTGGGCAATCCTGACCTGATCATGGAACCGGGCAGCTCACCGCATCACTATTCCATGCGCCCCTCTGAGGCTGGCATGTTGGCGGAGGCTGATCTGGTCGTTTGGGTGGGGCATGGGCTGACCCCCTGGCTTGAAGGGCCAATTGAGAACCTTGCCGGCGACGCGCATCATTTGGAGTGGCTGGGCACTGACAATGCGGTACTTTTGTCGTTCCGTGAAGGCGAGCTTTTTGCCGAGCACGATCATGATCACGGCGACCATGAGGATCACGATGATCATGGCGAAGAGGATCATGCGGACCATGATGAGCACGATCATGACAAGCACGATGACCACGACCATGATAAACACGATGATCATGAAGAGCACGCAAAGCATGATGATCACGATCATGACAAACATGACGATCATGATCATGAAGAGCATGCAGAAGAAGGTCATGACGATCATGATCATGAAGAGCATGCAGAAGAAGGTCATGACGATCATGAAGGCCATGATCACGACGACCACAAAGAGCACGCCGAAGAAGGCCATGACGATCATGACCACGACAAGCATGCCGAAGAGGCGCATGACGATCATGGCCATGATGATCATGACGAGCACGCACATGGTGAAGCTGACCCTCACCTGTGGCTCGACCCGCTGAATGCGCAGTACTTCCTGAGCCACATTGCGGATGAATTGTCGGAGCTGGATCCGGAGAACGCCGAGACCTACCGCGCCAATGCCAAAGCAGCACAGGTGGCGTTGGCGGAGCTTTCAGCCACAATCGACGGTCAACTGGAACCGATCCGGGGTGAGAAGTTCATCGTGATGCATGATGCTTACCACTATTTCGAAGAGCGGTTCGGGATTGAGGCCTTTGGCTCCATCAGCCCCGGCGATGCGTCAACCCCGGGCGCCGCACGGATCAAGACCTTGCGTGAAGCGCTGGCGGGTGACGATCTGGCCTGTGCTTTCAAAGAACCTCAAATGGATCCGGGCTTTGTTAATGTGGTGACAGAAGGGCTGGACACAAACGCAGGCACGCTGGACCCTCTGGGCGCAAACCTGGAGACGGGTGCTACGCTCTATTCGCAGTTGTTGCAGGGTATGGCGGACGAGATGGTGCGCTGCATGACTGAATAACGCTTGATGCCGTGCTTGGAGCTTTGACGGCTCTCGCCATCCCTTTGAAAACGGCAGGAGCTTGACAGACCCTTAAGGCAGACGTGTCGAAAACGACGCGTCTGCCTTAGGTTTTGGTCAAGGGTTTGTGCGAACTCCGTTGATGGCCCGGTTCTTGGGTTGTTCTGTGAGATTGGTGAGCGTCTAAGTGATGTTATCGCGATGCCAGTTGAAGTCATGGATTACAGAACAGGGGCTTGATCAAAAAAGGGCCCCACCGAAGTGAGGCCCGATTTAGCTGCTAAAAATGTCTTCGGGGGGAAACTCAAACAGCGATCTTGCCGCCGCCCTGTTTGGTGACCACCAGAACCGATGGTCGGGGTGGCATGGCAGCGTCAAAGTCAGGCCAACGGGTTGCGGGGTCCTCAAAGGTCGAATTGCGCTCGAACCCTTTGAAATCCTTGGTGCCATCGGTGCCGGGGTGCTGCACGGCAAGAAACAGCGTCTCGCTGTTGTCGGTGAAATAGGGGCCGCACAGCTCCCCCCCGACCGGGCAGCGGAAGAAGAGCTTGGAGGTGCCGCGGGCTTCCCCTTCGGTTTCCAGCGCGTAAAGCCCGTCTGACTTGCCCGTCTTGCCCCAGCCGGATCCCTGATCGGTAGAGATCCAGAGCCTGCCGCCTGCATCAATGGCGCAGTTGTCAGGTGAGCCGAACCAGCCGTTCTCGGACGTCTCGGGGTTCCACTCGGCACCAACGTCGGCAATCGTTGGATCACCGCATTTGACGAGGATCGACCAGGTGCCTGTGGTGGCGGAGTGGTTGCCATCTTCCTCTTTGATCTCAATGATGTGGCCAAAGCTGGACTTGGCGCGCGGGTTGGCGGCGTTCACCTCTTCGCGCTTGGTGTTATTGGTCAGCATAACATAGGCCGTACCATCCCCGCGCGGCTGCGCGTCTTCGGGCCGGTCCATCGGTGTCGCGCCCAAAAGGTCAGCGGCAAGGCGCGTGTCAATCATGACGTCGCCCTGATCGTTGAAGCCGTTCTCTGCAGTGAGTGGACCCTCGCCATGCACCAGTGGCATCCAGGTGATCGTGCCGTCTTCGTCAAAGCGGGCGACATAGAGGATGCCGTCGCTCAGCAGGGCGGCGTTGGCGGCCTTGTCGTCTGATACGGTGCCGTTTGACACGTACTTGTACTGGTAGTCGAAACGGTTGTCGTCGCCCATGTAGACCACGAGCTTGCCGTCGGAAGCCACGGTGGTTTCGGCGCCTTCGTGGCGGAAGCGACCCAGCGCAGTGTGCTTTACGGGGGTAGAGGTCGGGTCCATCGGATCGACTTCAACAACCCAGCCGAACTTATTGGGCATATTGGGTTCTTTGTCGATGTTGAAGCGGTCATGATACTGACCCCAGGCATACCAGCGCCCCGGCACGCCGTAACGCTTCATTTGCTTGGCCTCGGCAAAGCCGGAGATGTCTGGCTTGCCATCGGCGTCTTCCTGATCCGTCCAGAAGTAGCCGTGGAAGTTCTCTTCGGCCATTAGCCAAGTGCCCCAGGGCGTCATGCCGCCTGCGCAGTTGTTGATGGTTCCGATGACCTTCATGCCTTCCGCATCATCACCCGTTTTCAGGCGGTCATGACCCGCAGCTGGCCCGCTGAACGTCATTTCGGTATCAAGCGGCGTGATGCGGCGGTTCATCTTGCCGTCCTTTACGACGGTCCAGCTGCCGTCGTCGCCTTTGGCGATCTCTACGACTGTGCCCCCGTGGGCGGCCATTTCGATGTCCACCAGCTCAGCGGTCATCCCCTTGAAACCATCGCGGTCCTGACGGCCAAGGCCGGGGAACATGACTTCTTCGTTGGTGTATTCGTGGTTCACGCAGAGCAGCCCGCGCGTTTCGCGGTCATTCAGTGGAACGAAGCCCACATAGTCGTTGTTGTAGCCGAACTGCTTCAACTGGGCCGCTGCGGTTTGGTTCATCACGTCAAAATCAGGCGCGTCAGCCAATACCGGGTCGCCCCAGCGCAGCAGCACCTGTGCGTCATAGCCCTCTGCAATGTGGTGAGTTTCGTCATTGCCCCATGTGAGCTCGTCAAAGACGTAGCGGCTGGCGGTTCCGGCCTCTGCCTGCGTGGGAGCGATCAACGCGGATGTCCCAAAAAGCGCGGTAGAGGCGGATACCCCAAGCATGCCGCGCAACACGTCGCGGCGGCCATAGCGTGTGTTGATCACGTCACCGATGGTGCGGCTCAGGTTGGGGTTAGTGGGAATATCGTCAAATGCCTCAAATGCCTCTGCTTTGTTACCGTAGGCTGGGTCGGCGATGATTTTGTCTCGGGACATACGTGCCTCCTTGCGTTGCGATGTCGTTAGGGCAGGGATGGCGCGATTCTATCACAGGTTTATGACACTTCGGCGGTTCATCGCCGTTTTGGAAATGCGCGGTCTGATATCCATCAGAATTGACCATTTTGGCCGAACCTCCTTAACCTGAGGAGGGTAAAGGAGGGTGAGGATGCTGTCGCGTCGCGGATTTGTCAGCGCCGGAATGGCTGCCGCTGCGGTAACGCAAGGGCTTGGGCTTGGCGGCCAAGCCGCAGCGCAGGATCGCTATGATCAGGACGAACTGCTGCAATTCTATCCGCTGGGGCAAGTGACTTTGATGCATGCCAGCGATTTGCGGGGTCAAATACTGCCGCACTTCTATCGCCCGGCGGAGTCTCACGTGGTGCGCCAAGCGGAGGCAGATCAGCCCGAAAATCTGAGCGGTGAAGCCCTGCGAATCCGGTATGGCATCGGTGGCTTGCAGCCACAGGACATGGCCTTCACCCACGAAAACTTCGTCGATCTTGCAATGGCTTATGGCAAAATGGGTGGGTTGGCGCATCTTATGACGCTTGTGCGCGGCATTCGGTCACTGCGCCCTGGCGCGCAATTGCTGCTTGGCGGCGATAGCGCGGTCGGATTGCGAGACGGTCTGGGGTCAAAGTCCGCCGATTTACAGCGCCTTTGGGAGGTTTTGTCCCCCGATGCCGTTTCCTTGGGCGGAGAGCAGCTGTTGGGCGACGCAGGACTTGCTGAATTCATGCGCGGCCTGACTTGCCCGATCGTTGGCCCACCAAACCGCTATGCTGAAAAGGCCGGAATGGGGGGGAGGATCACGCCCTTTGCCATGTTGACCCAAAATAACGTCAAGATCGCGGTATTGGGTCAGGATGATCCCTTTGTCGGTAGCGCACACCGCACACCTGCTTTGGAGCCTCAATTCTTCAAGGATCGCTTTGTGCGGTTGCAGAGTGCTGTTTTAATTGCACGCAACCAGGGGGCGTCCGTTGTAGTTTGCCTGTCCCAGAACGGATGGGACGCTGATCGCGCAATGGCGGAGGCCATAAAGGGGATCGATGTGATCCTGTCCGGGCGCAGTCACATCGCCTTGCCGGAACCGGTGCAAGTTGGTCAAACGCACGTTGTTGCCTCAGGCGGTCAGGGCCGGTTTTTGTCGCGCCTTGATCTGGAGGTGGAGGAGGGGGCGATAAAGGAACTGCGCCACAAGCTCATCCCGGTTTTCAGCGACCTGATCGATGCTGACCCGGAGATGGTAGATGTTGTCCGCATTGCTAAGACCTCTGAAGGTGGTGCCAGAGGCGAAGAACTCGGACGCGCAAGGCATCTGCTCTTTGCTCGCGGAGCGCTGCAGACCAGCTGGGATGATCTGATATGCGATGCGATGATGCATGCGGGGCAGGCAGATATTGCCTTTCTGCCCGCACGGCGCTGGGGCACTTCGGTCTTGCCCGGTAATGCCATCCGGCGCGAAGACGTTTTGGCAAACACGGCTTTGCCCGGTGATGTCAGGGTGAGCGCTGAACCAACATGGGCGATCAAGGCCACTTTGGAAGAAGCGGCGGATGCTGTTTTCCACGCGGACCCTTTGCTGCGATCGCAACTCGATATGATCCGCACCGGAGGGCTACGCTTCCGGCTGGACCCAGA
Organism: uncultured Sulfitobacter sp.; assembly: GCA_963422245.2. Taxonomy (GTDB): domain Bacteria; phylum Pseudomonadota; class Alphaproteobacteria; order Rhodobacterales; family Rhodobacteraceae; genus Sulfitobacter. The sequence continues at coordinate 143,454 of CAXMWW010000026.1, forward strand.
GCGTCCAAAGGGGCGGCGCATCACTGAACTGGCGTTGCTGGAATCGGGTGGTCCCTTGCAGGCATACGACAATTTCCGCGTGGTGCGGACGGGGGCGGCGTTTGGCACGGGGCTGGGAACTCTGCAGGACGTGGTAGAGCAGTTTATTGGTCAACAAGGAACGGTGGGGCGACCTGTTTCGGACAACGTCCAATTGGGGGCCGCGGGCTAGTCAAATTGCGCGGCCCCCTTGAACCCCCCAAACCCCGCAACTAATCTTGCGTTAACCGTTGTTCGGGTATGGTCCCGACGACAGGATTTGAGGCAGTCCGACATGAACGATCCCATCGACATCTATATGAATACGCTTGTCCCCATGGTGGTGGAACAAACCAGCCGGGGCGAACGGGCGTATGACATCTTTTCCCGGCTTCTGAAGGAGCGGATTATTTTCCTCTCCGGCCCCGTGCATGACGGCATGTCATCGCTGATTGTGGCGCAGCTGCTGCACCTTGAGGCGGAAAACCCGTCCAAGGAAATCTCCATGTATATCAACAGCCCCGGCGGTGTGGTGACCTCTGGCCTGTCGATCTATGATACGATGCAATATATCAAGCCCAAGGTCTCAACCCTTGTGATCGGGCAGGCGGCCTCCATGGGGTCGCTGCTGCTGACGGCGGGTGAAGCGGGCATGCGGTTCTCGCTGCCGAACTCCCGCGTGATGGTGCACCAGCCCTCGGGCGGGTATCAGGGACAGGCAACGGACATCATGATCCACGCGCAAGAAACCCAGAAACTGAAGACGCGCCTGAATGAGATTTACGAGAAGCACACCGGCCAAACACTGAAAAAGGTCGAAGAAGCGTTGGAGCGGGACAATTTCATGTCGCCCGTAGAAGCCAAAGACTGGGGTCTGATTGACGAAATCGTCGAAAGCCGCGGCAAGGCGGACGACGAGGACAAATAAGGCGCTAAACGTGATTTGATCGTCCGGCGCTGGATTTTGCGATTGTAGCGCCGGATGGGCTGGCCTAGGGTTGCAACAACCTAGACGTCTCGCGGGCAGGGACAGACGAAACTGACGATCCTGAAAGGGTTGGGCATGGCGAATAACTCAGGCGGCGACAGCAAGAACACGCTCTACTGCAGCTTCTGCGGCAAGAGCCAGCACGAGGTGCGCAAGCTGATTGCGGGGCCAACCGTCTTCATCTGTGATGAATGCGTTGAACTGTGCATGGATATCATCCGTGAGGAGACCAAGGCCAATGGGCTGAAGGCAACCGATGGGGTGCCCACACCCAAGGATATCTGCGAAGTGCTGGACGACTACGTGATTGGTCAGGCGATGGCCAAGCGTGTGCTGTCCGTGGCGGTGCACAACCACTACAAGCGCCTGAATCACGCCCAGAAGGGCGGAGACATCGAACTGGCGAAGTCCAACATCCTGCTGATCGGCCCAACGGGCTGCGGTAAAACGCTGCTGGCGCAGACGCTGGCGCGTATTCTGGATGTGCCGTTCACGATGGCGGATGCGACGACGCTGACAGAAGCAGGCTATGTGGGCGAGGATGTGGAGAACATCATCCTCAAACTGCTGCAGGCCTCTGAATACAACGTCGAACGTGCACAGCGCGGGATCGTTTACATCGACGAGGTCGACAAGATCACGCGCAAGTCCGAAAACCCATCCATCACCCGTGACGTGTCGGGCGAAGGCGTGCAGCAGGCGCTGCTGAAGCTGATGGAAGGCACGGTCGCGTCCGTGCCGCCACAGGGCGGTCGTAAGCACCCGCAGCAAGAATTCCTGCAGGTGGATACGACGAACATCCTGTTTATCTGTGGTGGTGCCTTTGCGGGCCTCGACAAGATCATCGCGCAGCGCGGCAAGGGCTCTGCCATGGGCTTTGGTGCCGATGTGCGCGACAATGATGAACGCGGCGTGGGTGAGATCTTTACCGAGCTGGAGCCGGAAGATCTTTTGAAATTCGGTCTGATCCCGGAATTTGTTGGCCGACTGCCTGTTCTGGCAACGCTGGAAGATCTGGATGAGGATGCCTTGGTCACCATCCTGACCCAACCTAAGAATGCGCTGGTCAAGCAATACCAACGCCTGTTTGAGCTGGAAGATACCGCGCTGACGTTCACGGACGACGCGCTGAGCGCAATTGCCAAGCGCGCCATTGAGCGTAAGACCGGTGCACGTGGCCTGCGGTCCATTTTGGAGGACATCCTGCTCGATACGATGTTTGATCTCCCCGGGCTGGACAGTGTGACCGAGGTTGTGGTGAACGAAGAGGCCGTGGCCTCTGATGCGGCACCGCTGATGATCTACGCGGAAGCTGAGAAAGAGGAAGCTTCTGCGGGTTAAACGCAAGGGTGGGCGATGCGCCCACCTTACGAGAGTTGAGAAGGCACCCCATCCGGGTGCCTTTTTTGTTTTCGGGCGGGTCAAGGGCCCGCCTTAAGGTGATGCGCGTTGGCTGCAATCAACGTGAAATCAGCAATCCCAGGTCACCTGCCGACGCGCCGGTAACGATCTCGTTCAAAGCGACGATTGGCGGGCCCAGTCCGGGATAACAAAGGTCAGTGTCTAGGCGACTTCTTCGAACTGTTCGCCTAATCGATCTTGCACCACGGTGGCTTCAAGGTCTGGCCAAGTCTCAGCCGAAGCGGAAATGAACCCGCCGTCTGCCAAATCAGCTTGCAAGGCGGGCATATCCAACTCACCCATCCAATTACGGGGCTTTGCGGCCTTTGTCGGCTTCCAAGACCGCTTGAGGCGCATGAGAACGGCGGGATCAATGCTGGCAAAGCTCCGCAAATGCTTCACCAGGTTCTCCGTCGCGCCCGAAGGGCGCCGCACCACAATCGCGACCTTTTGGTCGTGGCGCGCGACCATGCCCAACAAGTGAAGCGCGGAACCCTCTGCGGCGATGATCTGTTTGGCGGCCTTGTAGGTCGCAATCTGGTGGCGCAGGTCGTGCTGCTGTGGGTGATAGATCGTGTAGCCGTGATCAGTGAGGTGGGCCTCCAGCTCCGTCTCACCAATCAGATTGCCCCGACCGGAGGGTAAGGCGCTGCGACTGATATAGAGCTTCTCCGCCCCATCAGGCTTAATGTCCTTGGCAAAGTTGAAGGCAAAGGCTTTGCGGAAAGCATCGGTGCCCGGGATCATCGGGCCAAGACCAAAGCCTTGCCCAGGCACGATCAACCGCTCCACCGTCGTCGCGGCGTCCACGCATTCCACCGGCAGATCATGCCCCAAAAAGGATACAAAATCCCGCTGGTAATCAAGCACTTCGCTGCCGTTTCGGGGGCGTTTGGGCATGAACAGAACGCCGTCGATCTTTTCATCCAAGGCGTCAAGCGCCCAAAGCCGCGCGGTGCTTTCCACAAGGAAATGCCCAAAGTGCATCCACAATACGCCGCCCCAAAGCCAGGTGCCTTTGCGTGTGACTAGCTCGCCCGCTGGTATCGGAGGCTCTGTCGTCAAGGCACAACCGTTGCGCCAAAGCGCCCCTGTGGCGCAATAGGTGCCGTCCGCTTCGAGGACACCCGCCGCTTGCACAAAGCTCTGTCGTGCGGGCGCAGGCGGTACAACAACTGCGTTGTCGAGCGTCGTGATCTCTGAGGACCACCCGCCATGCGGCATCGGCGGTTGCTCAGCGGGATCGTTCACGCAGGTCCAGACGTGGCGCGTGCAGTGTTCCGGGATCTTTGCAAAGCCTGCGTTCTGGAGGATGTCCTTGCATTCACGCATGCCCTCTTTGCCATAAGCACCGGGGTGAAATTCGATAACAATCGCCCGGATCCCTTTGAGCGACGCATGACGCAGAAAATCCAGCTCTCCCCCTTCAATATCCATCAGCAGAACAGTGGGTTTGTAGCTGGTTTGCAGCTCGGCATAGGAGGTTGTCGGGACTTCGACTTGAGTGGTCTGGCGGGTATCCGTGTCGATAAGCGACGAGCCCAGGTAAGAGTTCCTGATATGAAAAGTCACCACATCCGGTGCGTCCGGATTTGACATCAGCACCTCGTTGCGGACTTCTATGCGGTCTTCCAGCCCGTTCAGGGCATAAAGCGCATTGACGTGCTGAATGAGACCCGGATTTGCTTCAAATGAAAGTACTTTTTCAGGGCCACCGTTTCTTGCTGTGATGGCCCCGACCAGCCCAATGCCCGCACCCATTTCCAGTACGCGATCGTTCTCGCGGATGACCTCAAGCGCGCCCGCGATCTCTTGTCCCTCATACCGCGCAGCATTGATGCGTTCCGCTCTTTCAGGCGTAATCATTGGGCTTTTCGGCACTTTTACGCCATGGCATTCTGCTGCGACTTCAAGGGTCTCGGTCATCGGGTTGTCTCCGTTTTGGAAACAATACGCGGGTTCGGGTTAACATGGGAAGTAGCGTGATCTGAAGGGCGAGGATCGGCGAAAAAGGGGAGTCTTTGCTGCAACACCCCGCTGGACGCTGCGGCTGCTGTCAGGCATAAGGTGGCCAAGCAGGATCGGAGACAGCCCATGGGCATTCTGAACACCATTTTTCGCGCCATCACCTGGTGGGACGGGCAGACCTTGAACACGCAGTTCTACACCTGGCGTCGTGGCACCCGGGTGGGCGAGGATGATCAGGGGAATGTCTACTATCGCAATGGCGACGACTCCAAGCGATGGGTGATCTACAACGGTGACATGGAAGCAAGCCGCGTCAGCCCGGAATGGCATGGCTGGCTTCATCGGACGTGGGATGAGCCGCCGACTGACAAGCCTCTGGTCAAGAAGGACTGGGAAAAACCGCATGTCGAGAACCTGACTGGGACGGCGCTGGCTTATGCTCCTGCAGGTTCCATTCGCAAAGAAAACCCGGCAGACCGGTCCGACTACGAAGCCTGGAGCCCGGAGTAATCCCGGCCACCCGTTCAAGTACTGGATGAAGTCGCGTGTTCAAGTATCTGATTGCGTTCTTCTTTTTGGCAGCCGCGGCGCAAGCGCAGCAGGCCACTTCGGCAAGTGGTGCCATCCTGCGAACGCTCGACAAAACCTCCGGGCAAACAGCGGATATCGAGATTTCCAAGGGCGGCAGCAAACGACTGGGCCAGCTTCAGATCGTCATGAACGACTGCCGCTACCCGGCGGGCAACCCGTCCGGAGACGCCTACGCCGCGCTTGAAATTTCCGAGGTGGGGCGTGCAGGAACCCTGTTCTCGGGCTGGATGATCGCCTCTGCACCCGCGTTGTCGGCGATGGAACATCCGCGCTATGACGTCTGGGTCATCCGTTGCACAACATCCTGAAGCGACCGGGGTGGCGGCGCGGTGAAGGAGGCGTTCTGCGCTTTGGCGTGGTCCAGCATCGCATGATAGCGCGCGCGGGTGATCTCAATCCCGCCAAGGGAGGCGAGGTGCTCGGTCAGGAACTGGGTGTCGAAAAGGGTAAAGCCGCCGTCTCGCAGCCGATCCACCAAAGCGGCGAGTGCCATTTTTGAGGTGTTCCTGCGCCGTGAGAACATGCTTTCCCCAAAGAAAGCGCCGCCCAACACCACACCATAGACGCCGCCAACAAGGTCCGGCCCGTCCATGATTTCCAGGGAATGGGCATGGCCAGTTTGGTGCAGGGTATTGTAAGTATTGGCAATATCTGCGCTGATCCAGGTGTCTGCCCGGTCCGCGCAGGCGGCCACAACGCCCGCAAAGTCGCCGTTGATCCGCACCGTATAAGTGGTGTTCCGCATTTCCCGGCGCAAGGACCGGGAGGCCCGGAATCCGTCCAAAGGCAAAATACCCCGACGGCGCGGGTCGACCCAGAAGACCTCGGTGTCCTCGCGATGCTCGGCCATCGGGAAAATCCCGATGGAATAGCCATGCAGCAGCAGTTCAGGGGAAAGCTCAGCCATCTCCCAGGTTGGATTCGAGCCAGTGTTCCAGCCAGTGGATGTTATAGTCGCCGGTCTGGATCGCCTCTTCGGCCAAAAGCGCGTGGAAAAGGGGCACGGTGGTGTCGATGCCGTCGATGATCAATTCCCCCAAAGCGCGGCCCAGACGGGCCAAAGCCTCTGGTCGGTCGCGTCCGTGTACGATCAGCTTGCCGATCAGACTGTCGTAGTAGGGCGGGATCGAATAGCCGTCATAAAGCGCCGAATCCATACGCACCCCAAGCCCGCCGGGGGCATGGTATTGGCTGATGCGGCCCGGGGAGGGACGGAAATTCGGCAGTTTTTCCGCATTGAGGCGGACTTCGATTGCGTGACCGTTGATTTCCAGCTGGTCTTGCGTGAACTCCATCGGTAGGCCCGCAGCCACACGGATCTGCTCGCGTACCAGATCGACGCCAAAAATCCCTTCGGTCACGGGATGTTCCACCTGCAGACGGGTGTTCATCTCGATGAAGTAGAACTCGCCATTCTCATAGAGGAATTCGATGGTGCCCGCGCCGATGTACTTGATGTCGGCCATGGCATCCGCACAGACCTTGCCGATGCGCGCACGTTCTTCAGTTGTGATCGCGGGGCCGGGGGCTTCCTCAAACACTTTCTGATGACGGCGCTGCAGAGAACAGTCGCGTTCGCCCAGATGCACCGCGCGGCCCTTGCCGTCACCAAAGACCTGAATCTCGATGTGCCTTGGCGTGGTCAGATACTTTTCAATGTAGACTTCGTCATTGCCGAAGTTCGCCTTGCCTTCGGCGCGCGCGGTCATGAAGGCTTTCTCCATTTCCGCAGCTGAGTTAGCCACCTTCATACCCTTGCCGCCACCGCCAGCGGTGGCTTTGATGATAACCGGATAGCCGAACTCTTCGCCAATCGCCTTGGCTTTTTCAACCGATGCCACGCCCCCTTCGGAGCCGGGCACGCAGGGCACACCCAGTTTGATCATGGTTTCTTTGGCGGTGATCTTGTCACCCATGATGCGAATGTGTTCGGCGGTCGGGCCGATGAAGGCAATGCCGTGGTCCTCAAGCGCCTGCACGAACGTGGCGTTCTCAGATAGGAACCCATATCCGGGGTGGATCGCCTGAGCGCCAGTGATTTCGCATGCGGCAATGACGGCGGGGATAGAAAGGTAAGACTGGGGGGAGGCCGGAGGGCCGATGCAGACGCTTTCGTCCGCCATGCGCACATGCATTGCGTCACTGTCAGCGGTGGAATGCACGGCGACCGATTGGATGCCCATTTCGCGCGCGGCACGGATCACGCGCAGCGCAATCTCTCCACGGTTTGCAACAAGGATTTTATCGAACATTGCGAAGGCCTTATTCGAGGATCACAAGCGGCGCGCCAAATTCCACAGCGTCGCCGTCGCCCACCAGGATACGTTTGACGGTGCCGGACTTCGGGGCTGGGATGTGGTTCATGGTCTTCATGGCTTCAACGATGAGCAGCGTGTCGCCTTCGTTGACGGAAGCTCCGACTGTGATGAACGCGGGCGCGCCCGGTTCGGCCTGCATGTAGATCGTACCCACCATGGGGGAGGTCACAGCACCGGGGTGGTCCGCGGGATCAGCCTCGCCCGAGGGGGCTGCGGAAGGGGCAGGGGCCGCTGCAGGCGCTGCGGCGGGGGCGGCTGCGACCTGTACGGGGGCCGCTTGCGTTACGACCTGTTGTGCAGGTTTGCGGCTGACGCGTACGTTCAGGCTGTCATCCTCAGCGTAGTCACGCTTCACCTGCAGTTCGGTCAGGTCGTTTTCATTGAGCAATTCGGCCAGCGCCTTGATAAAGGCAACATCTGCGTCATGGGTGCTTTTGGTCATGGGTATCCTCGACGTTTCCCGCATTTCGGCGCTTGGTCGCGCTCTGAACGTTGCCCGCTTATATGGCAAGGGGGCGAAGGTGAAAAGACGGCAGTTGCGGGGGCTTGATGCTGTTGTCATGCTGCCATTTTAAGGAGAGACAGATGAACCTCGCCCAATGGCTTTTCCGCCGCACGCAGTTGTCGCCTGATGCCCCCGCCTTGTTCATGGGGCAAGACATGGTGTCGAACTATGCCGGTTTCAATGCGCAGGCGATGCGGGTTGCCGGGTGGTTGCAGGCGCAGGGCGTCGTTCCGGGAGACCGGATTGCCATCTTCATGAAGAACGTGCCGGAGTATCTGGTGGTTTTCTATGGTGCCTGGATGGCCGGTGCTGCGGTCGTGCCGATCAATGCCAAGCTGCATGTTCGAGAGTCGGCGTTTATTCTGGAAGATTCAGGCGCGGATATTGTCTTTGCCTCGCCTGATTTGGGGGAGATGCTTCGGGAGGTAGGGGTGACGGCGCGCCGTATTGTGACGCCGAGCAAGGAATTCGATGCGGTGCTGGGGGCGGAGGCGTTAGCCGAGGTCACGGCTCGCGAAAGTCATGATCTGGCCTGGCTCTTCTACACATCCGGCACTACGGGCAAGCCCAAAGGTGTGATGATCACCCACGGCATGTTGATGTCCATGGCGCTCTGCTATGAGGCGGATGTGGAACAGGTTCGGTCTGATCACACGGCCCTTTATGCAGCCCCAATGAGTCACGGCGCAGGCATTTACAACCTGATGCACGTCCGCGCCGGTGCGCGTCATGTCTGCCCCGCATCTGCAGGGTTTGATGAACGCGAGATCTTTGATCTTGCGGCGCATTTCGGGGGCGTTCACATGTTTGCGGCGCCCACGATGGTCAAACGCATGACCACTTGGGCGAAGGCTGCTGGTGTGTCTGGCGAGGGGCTCCGCACCATCGTTTACGCGGGCGGGCCGATGTATAACGCGGATATCATTGAGGCCGTGGATCATTTTGGTCCCGTCTTTGTGCAGATTTACGGGCTAGGGGAATGCCCGATGGGCATCACGGTGCTGCCGCGCGCGGATGTGGCGGATCGAACCCATGCGCGATGGAAAGAGCGCCTTGCCTCTGTTGGGGTGTCGCAGGCTGCGGTTGAGGTGCGGATTGGGGATGCAGAGGGCAAGGCGCTGCCCATCGGCGCACATGGGGAGATCATGGTGCGGGGTGCCACGGTCATGCCCGGGTATTGGCAGAACCCTGAAGCCACCGCGAAGACGATCCGTGACGGATGGCTGATGACCGGGGACATGGGCTGGCTGGATGCAGAGGGCTATCTGACGCTGCAGGACCGCAGCAAGGACATGATCATCACCGGCGGTTCCAATGTTTACCCGCGCGAAGTGGAGGAAGTGCTGATGCAACACCCGGATGTTGTCGAAGCATCCGTGGTCGGGCGGCCTCATGCGGAGTGGGGTGAAGAAATCATTGCTTTCGTGGTGGGGCAGGCGGATGACGCGGCGCTTGATGCGCTGTGCCTTGACAACATTGCACGGTTCAAACGGCCCAAGGCCTACATGCGTTTGAAGGAGTTGCCTAAGAACAACTACGGCAAGGTGCTGAAGACCGAGTTGCGGAAGCTGACATAGGGCGGGCGGCACGCCCGCCTTACGGGATGTTGTGATGGTAAGGCGGGCGTGCTGCCCGCCCACCTGAGCTTAAATTGCGAGGTATTCCGCGCGTAGCTCATCGTTATCGAGCACTTCCTTGGCGGTGCCGTCAAACACGATGCCGCCGGTGTCCAGGATCACAGCCCGGTCCGCCAATTGCAGTGCGCGCACGGCGTTCTGCTCCACCAGAATGGTGGTCAGGCCCTGGTCACGGATCACGTTGAGCGTCTTTTCGATCTCGTCCACGATCACCGGGGCCAGACCTTCGTAGGGTTCATCCAGCAGCAGCACCTTGATGTCGCGGGCCAGCGCACGAGCGATCGAGAGCATCTGCTGCTCGCCGCCGGACAGTGTTGTGCCCTCCTGGTTTTTGCGTTCTCCGAGGCGGGGGAAAAGGTCATAGATGCGGTCCAGCGACCAGCCGATAGGCGGGGCGATCTGTGCTAGCTTGAGGTTTTCCTCCACCGTGAGGCCGGGGATGATACGCCGGTCTTCAGGGACAAGGCCCAGACCCGCCTGGCTGGCCTGGTGGCTTTTCATGTTGTGCAGGGGCTGGTGGTCGAGCCAGATTTCGCCCTTGCGGACTTCCGGATCACCGATGCGAGCAAGGGCCCGCAGGGTAGAGGTCTTGCCTGCGCCGTTGCGGCCCAGAAGTGCCAGGATTTCGCCTTCGTGCACTTTAAAGCTGATGCCCTGCACGATGTAGCTTTCGCCGTAATAGGCGTGCAGGTCCCAGACGGAAAGAAATGCAGGGGCGGTGGCTGCGTGGTTGGTGTTTTTGTCGAGCGTGGCGGTGTTCATCTTTTTGTCCTCGGGCAGAGGCGGGCGACACGGCCCGCCTTACGGGATGGTTGTGTCGTAAGGCGGGCCGTATCGCCCGCCTTCGCTCAGGCCGCGGTTTGGGTTTCGCCCAGGTAGGCTTCGCGCACCTTGGGGTGGCCTTTGATGTTATCGGGCGTGTCCTCCACCAGCGGTGTGCCCTGGGCCAGGACGGTGATCCGTTCGGCCAGAGAGAACACCACATGCATGTCATGTTCGATGATGGCGATGGTGATGTCCCGCTCTTCCTTGATCTGCTTGAGCAGATCGATGGTGTTGTTGGTATCCGCCCGCGCCATCCCGGCGGTGGGTTCATCCAGCAGCAGCAGGCGCGGGTCTTGCGCAAGGCACATTGCGATTTCCAACCGGCGCTTGTCTCCGCGCGACATGGCGGCGGCGTGCTGCTCCCGCTGGTCGGCGAGATTCATGTCTTCCAACATGTGCTCCGCCTTTTCGATCACGTCTTTCTGACCTTTCACGGAAGGAAGGGCGTTGAGCTCAAACGCGCCGTCCCTTTTGGCAAAGCAGGGGATCATCATGTTTTCCATGACCGTGAGATCGCCAAAGATCTCCGGCGTCTGGAAAACACGCGAGATGCCCATCTGGTTGATCTCATATGGTTTCAGTCCCAGCACTGATTGCCCGTCAAACATGACCGAACCGCTATCCGGGATCAGCTTGCCGACAAAGCAGTTCAGCAGCGTGGACTTGCCCGCCCCGTTGGGGCCTATGATCGCGTGGACGGAGTTTTCCGCCACACTGAGGTTGACCTCGCTCAGTGCCTGCAACCCGCCAAAGCGTTTGCCGACATTTTTGACTTCGAGAATGCCCATTGTCGCGCTCCTTATTCAGCGGGGGTGTTTTGCTTGGCGGCCTCAGCGGAGGCATCAGCGCCTTCCTTGCCCTTGCGGCCAAAGAGGTTGCGGATGCGTTGGCCGCCTTCGACCAGACCACCGGGCAGGAAGATCACCACCGCCATGAACAGCAGGCCCAGCGTCAGGTGCCAGCCCTTGCCGACGAACGGATAGATGATGGTGATGACAAAGTCTTCCATCCCATCAGGCATCCAGGCGAACCACTGTTCCAGCACGGTCTTGTTGATCTTGGAAAAGATGTTCTCAAGATACTTGATCAGACCCGCACCCAGTACGGGGCCAATCAGTGTGCCGACACCGCCAAGGATGGTCATCAGCACCACCTCACCCGAGGCCGTCCACTGCATCCGCTCAGCCCCCGCAAGCGGGTCCATTGCGGCCATCATGCCACCGGCGAGCCCGGCATACATACCGGAGATCACGAAGGCTGCCAGCGTGTAAGGCCGGGTGTTCAGACCGGTATAGTTCATGCGTTGCTGGTTCGACTTTACAGCCCGCAGCATCATGCCAAAAGGCGAGCGGAAGATGCGGATCGACAGGTAGAAGGTCAGCAGCATGATCAGCACACAGACATAGTAGCCTGCGTTGAAATCAAATGACCAAGCGCCGAGATCCATCGTGTAGGTTGACCGCATCTCAAGCCCAAAGAGGTGCGGCACAGTGGCGCCCTCGCTACCAAAAATCTGCGGGTCGGTGTGATAGACCTGCAGGCCGGTTTCACCATTGGTGATGGGTGTGCCAAAGAACTTGCCCAGAAGGTCAGAGTAGCTAATTGCAAACATCATCTGAGCGAAGGCGAGGGTCAGGATCGAGAAGTAGATCCCCGACCGCCGCAGGCTGATGAACCCGATGGCCAAAGCAAAGATGCCAGAGACGACCACCGCCAGCGGAAGCCCCCAAAGAATGTTGTAGCTCAAGAGCTTGTACATCCATACCACGGCGTAGGACCCCACGCCGAGGAAGGCCGCGTGGCCGAAAGAGAGGTAGCCCGTCAGCCCGAACAGGATGTTGAACCCGATGGCGAAGACGCCAAAGATGATGAACCGCTGCATCAAGTCCGGGTAGCCCGCGTTGAACTGGGCCATAGCCGAATCCGCCGGGAAGGGGTTCAGGATGAAGGGGGCGAAGATCGTCAGGACAGCGACGATGATCAAAAGCGAGGTATCGCGTTTTCCAAGTCCGAGCATTGTCTTACTCCTCCATCACGCCTTTGCGGCCCATCAGGCCACGGGGACGGGTCAATAGAATGATGATAGCCACCAGGTAGATGATGATCTGGTCGATACCGGGCAGGATCGCCTTGACCTGATCGAGTGAGGCAAAGGCCTCAATCACTCCCAGCATGAAACCAGCCAGAACGGCACCAGGCAGGGAACCCATGCCGCCCACAACCACCACCACGAAGCTCAGGACCAGAAAGTCCATGCCCATGTGGTAGTTGGGAGAGTTGATCGGCGCGTACATCACGCCCGCTAGCCCCGCCACGGCGGCAGCGATGCCGAACATGATGGTAAAACGGCGGTCGATGTCGATGCCCAGAATGCCCACGGTTTCGCGGTCGGCCATGCCCGCACGCACCACCATCCCGAAGGTGGTGAACTGCAGGAAGGCAAAGACCAGCCCGATGATCACCATCGAGAAGGCAAAGTAGATCATCCGCCAGTAGGGGTAGGCGAGCACGGCATCCAGACCCAGCAGCGCGCCGATGTCGATGGCCCCCTTGAAGGCGTCAGGTGCGGGCGTGGGGATCGGGTTGGCACCATAGAAATACTTCACGATTTCCTGCAGCACGATGGCCAGGCCAAAGGTCACAAGGATCTGGTCAGCATGGGGGCGTTTGTAGAAATGCTTGATCAGCCCGCGCTCCATCGCGAAGCCGATGAACAGCATGATCGGAATGGCAAAGAGGATCGCCAGTGGGACGGACCAACTGATGATCGCGGCCCCCATCTCTGGCCCAAACCAGGCTTCGACATAAGGCGTTTCCACCTTCAGAGGATTGCCGAGGAAATCCTTTTGGGTGGGGTCTTCGGTCACCGAGCTGAGGTTCAGGATGCGCTGCAGCGTCACCGCGCAGAAGGCACCAATCATGAAAAGCGCGCCGTGGGCGAAGTTTACAACACCCAGCGTGCCAAAGATCAGGGTCAGGCCCAGGGCGATCAACGCATAAGCGGAGCCCTTGTCCAGACCGTTCAGAAATTGAAGAAGAATTGCGTCCATTGTCCCCACCTTGGATCGACAGGCACCTTGCGGTGCAGGGGGTAGGGCGGGGAGTTTCCCGCCCTACGAAGTTTCTTGGGCAATCAGGGGCTTTACGCGCCCGGGTTGCAGTCGCCCAGCTGCGCTTCTGCGCCACCGAACATCGGGTGATCGGGTGCGTAGGTCACGTTCTCGGTGGGCGTCACTTCGACGATTTCCAACGTGTCGTACTGGTTTGTCGGGTTCTCGTTGCCCTTCATGACCAGAACCGGCTTGAAGCACTGGTGGTCTTCGGCACGATAGAGGGTCGGACCGTTGCCCATGCCGTCGAATTCGAAGCCTTCGAGGGCCTCGACCACGCCGCACGGGTTGAACGTGCCGGCACGCTCGACAGCATCCGCATAAAGCAGCGTCTGCACGTAGCAGGTGTGCGCGGAGTTGGAAGGTGGACGACCGTACTTTTCACCGAAGGACTTGGTGAAGGCCTTGGAGCCCTCGTCCTGCAGCTGCCAGTTCCAGTTCATGGAGCCGATCACGCCTTTCACGTTCTCGCCCGCACCAGCGGCCATAAGCTCGGAGTACAAAGGTACAACGATCTGGAAGTCCTTGCCATTTACTTGCTTGGACAGAAGGTCGAACTGGATCGCGTTGGTGAGCGAGTTCACCATGTTGCCGCCGTAGTGGTTCAGAACCAGAACGTCAGCACCGGAGTTCAGCACCGGTGCGATGTAGGAGGAGAAGTCGGTCGATGCCAGCGGTGTCAGCTGGTTGGACACAGTTTCCCAACCCATGGCTTCGGTCGCAGCAGCAATGGATTCCTGCTGGGTCCAGCCCCAGTTGTAGTCAGCGGTCAGGTGATAGGCGCGACGCTCAGTGCCGTAGGCGTTCTTGAGCACCGGTGCCAGAGCGGCAGCGGACATGTATCCGTTGAAGAAGTGGCGGAAGCCGTTCTTCTTGCGGTCCTTGCCCGTGGTGTCGTTGGAGTGGGTCAGACCCGCCATGAAGATGATGCCTGCCTCTTGGCAGAGACCCTGCACAGCAACCGCCACACCGGAGCTTGAGCCACCGTTGATCATGATTGCGCCGTCTTTTTCAATCATCGACTTCGCGGATGCGCGTGCGGCGTCAGACTTGGTCTGGGTGTCGCCGGTCACGAAGGTGACCTTCTTGCCCAGGATACCGTTGCCTTTCAGCGCTTTGGAGCTGAAGGTGTTCATCAGGCCGCCGTCGCCTTCACCATTGAGGTGCTCGACCGCAAGTTCCTGCGCGCGCAGTTCGTCCAGGCCTTCCTCAGCGTAGGGGCCGGTCTGGGGCACGTTGAAGCCCAGCGTGACCGTGTCGCCAGTCGGTGCGTTGGTGAAGCCAGCGTGCGAGGCCGCAGGCAGATACGTCGGCAGTGCCAGACCGGCACCAGCAGCCGCACCGGTCTTCAGCAGGCCGCGACGGGTTGGTTTAATCAGTGACATGTAGTCCTCCCAATTTTGACAGCCGCGCGTCCCTTCTGTCGGGGGTCCGCGCGGGCACAAAGGTGCAAATGTCTTATCGCGCGGTTTCAGAAAAGCGTTCAATAAGCGGCTTGATTACTTGAACCTTTTTGTAAATATATTCGCAGTTCGCAAAGGAAAGCTGTAAATAAAATGATGTTGCGCCGCAGAAACCCGTTGATTCAACACGACAAAGACACAGTACGCACATATGGCCACTGACACGCTGACCGGCAGCCGTATCCGCGACAGGCGGGTGATGGCGGGCCAAAAGCAGGCCGATCTTGCCCGCCAAATCGGTATCTCTGCCAGTTATCTCAATCTGATCGAACACAACCGGCGGCGCATCGGTGGCAAACTGCTGCTGCAAATCGCCAGCGTGCTGGGTGTGGAACCCAATATGCTGACCGAAGGAGCCGAAGCAGCGTTGATCGCGACATTGCGCGAAGCAGCGGACAAAGTCGGGCTTGCGGAACAAGAGGCCGACAGGGCCGATGAGTTTGCAGGTCGTTTTCCGGGCTGGGCAGAAGTGCTAGCCACCACGCGTCGGCGGGTTGTCGCATTGGAGCAGACCGTAGAGGCCTTGACGGACCGGCTGGCCCATGACCCTCATCTGGCAGCTTCCATGCACGAGCTTTTGTCAACAGCTGCGGCGATCCGCTCGACCGCCTCCATTCTGGCTGATGACGACGCGATTGAACCGGCATGGCGCAAGCGCTTCCACGCCAACATCAACGAAGACAGCCGTCGTTTAGCCGACAGCGCGCAGGACCTGATCAACAGCCTTGAGGCGGATCAGAGGGCTGATGATGCCGTGAATTCACCTCAGGAAGAAGTGGAACAGTTTCTGGCCGAGCATGGCTTTCGATTTCCATCGTTGGAGCATGGAGGCGAAGAAGCAGCGGTGGACGCATTGCTGGATCAGGCCTCCACGCTGCGCACCCCGGCAGCGCGCCACATCGCGCAGGGCGTTCTTTTGCAGGTCATGCGGGATGCAGCCGTGCTTCCGCTGGACAAGCTGGAAGAAGCGGTCTCCGAACTCGGACCCGATCCTGCAGCCCTTGCCCGGCACTTGCATCAAGCACCCGCACGGGTCCTGCGGCGTTTGGCTGCCTTGCCGGGTCTCAAGGCCGGGTTGGTGGTCTGTGACCGCTCAGGCGCTGTTATTTTCCGCAAATCAGTTGACGGCTTTACGGTGCCTCAGCACGGGTCATGCTGCCCGCTTTGGCCCTTGTTCAGCGCGCTAGGGCAACCCGGCACGCTGGTGTCTGAAACCGTCAACCAATTGGGACGGGCGCAAGCCCACTTCACGGCATATGCGACCTGCGAAAGTCAATCGGTGCCTGACTATAATGTGCCCCCGTTGGTGCAATCCGTCATGCTGCTGCTGCCGCTTGCGGCTGGCGGTGCGTCATCGCTCGATGTGGGAAGCACTTGCAGGGTCTGTCCCAACCCTGTCTGCAAGGCCCGCCGCGAACCCTCCATCCTTGGCGGGACCACCTGATTTCTCATTTTGACAGCTTACCGGTTTGTGTTGCATCCTTTGTTCCGGTGATGCTGGCACGGGCACAAACGTTCCGTCCTGCGTCCCTGCCGGGGAGGGCACATGACAAGGACCGTTGTACTCGTCGAGGACGAGGTGAATATTGCTGAGGCGATCCGCTTTCTGCTGAGCAAGGAAGGCTGGCGTGTCCAGACCATAGCAAATGGCGGGACAGCGGTGGAGGTCATCCGCCAGACGCAGCCCGATCTCGTCGTGCTGGACGTCATGCTGCCGGATCGCAGTGGTTTCGAGATTCTCGGAGATCTCAGGGCGGACCCGGATTTCAGTACCTTGCCGATTCTGATGCTGACCGCACGCGGGCAATCGCGTGACCGCGAGATGGCGGAAAAGGCCGGGGTCAGCCGTTTCATGACCAAACCGTTTTCGAACACCGAAATGCTGGATGCCGTGCGCGAGCTGACAGTAGCATGAAAGAGCCCAAGCCTGTCTTTCTCGAACGCAAGGGATATCGCAACCGTCGTTTGATGGACGCGGTGCGTTTGTTGCCTATTCTGGGCTTGGGTTTGTGGATGGTGCCTTTGATGTGGCGTCTGCCGGGTACCGACGACGGGCAGGAGACAACAAGCATTGGTGACGCGCTGATCTATATTTTCGGGATTTGGGCGTTGCTGGTTCTTGGCGCATTTCTGCTGTGGGGCAAGACCCGTGTGCCTGCGGATACATCACCGGATGACGGACAGGCCTGATGGCGTCCCTCAACCAACTTGTTGTTGTCTGTCTGCTCTATGTTGTCGGGCTGTTCGTCGTCGCCTTCTTGGCGGAGCGGGCCGCGCTGCGGGGGCGGGCAGGTTGGTTGCTGCGGTCGTCCTTGGTCTACACCCTGTCCCTGTCGATCTATTGCACCGCCTGGACCTTCTATGGGGCTGTTGGCTACGCCGCCCGGTCGGGACTGGAATATGTCACGATTTATCTGGGACCGTCGCTGGTCATGCTGGCCTGGTGGTGGCTGTTGCGCCGTCTGGTGCGCATTGGGCGTTCTCAGCGCGTGACATCTGTTGCTGACCTGATCTCGTCCCGCTACGGCAAATCCAATGTGCTTGCGATCATCGTTACCACGATGGCTGTGATCGGCGTGACCCCCTATATTGCGCTGCAACTCCAATCGGTTGTTCTGTCGCTTGAGATTTTTGCGGCACCTGAGCCCGGCGGCACCTCTGATTTCAGCAATGCGCGGTCGGCCCTTTGGGTCGCAGCGGGCCTTGCCCTTTTCACCGTGCTTTTTGGAACCCGCAACCTAAGCGTTGATGACCGCCACCCCGGCGTTGTGATTGCCGTCGCGGTGGAGGCGGTGGTGAAGCTGGTGGCACTGTTGGCCATCGGCATCTTTGTTGTGTGGGGGCTTGCGGGCGGCTTGTCAGAGACTTTCGCACGAATCGAAGCCTCTGACATCGGCACTTGGCAGGTGCAGGGCGGGCGCTGGGTGGCGCTGACGTTCCTGTCTGCAGCAGCGTTTCTCTGCCTGCCACGAATGTTCCAGGTCATGGTCGTGGAAAATGACGACGAACGGCATGTGCAAATCGCGTCCTGGGCCTTCCCGCTCTACCTGATGTTGATGAGCCTTTTTGTTGTGCCCATTGCCGTTGTGGGCCTTGATCTGCTGCCCGAAGGCACCGATCCGGATCTGTTCGTGCTGTCGCTGCCCCTGAGCCAGGGACAGGAGGGGCTTGCGATGCTTGCCTTTCTTGGCGGCTTTTCCTCTGCCACATCGATGGTGATTGTCGCCACATTGGCGCTGGCGACGATGGTGTCGAACCACATCGTTCTGCCGACATGGCTGGCGCTGGGCACGCAGGGTGCTTCGCAATCCGGGGATGTCCGCAATGTGATCATCCTGTCCCGGCGCGTCTCGATCCTGCTGATCATCGGGCTGGGCTATCTCTACTATCGCATCTCGGGCGGGGGCGCATTGGCGGCCATCGGTACAATCGCGTTTGGCGGCGTCGCGCAGTTTCTGCCTGCGATGATCGGCGGCATCATATGGAGAGGGGCCACCCGAACAGGTGCCATCATGGGGTTGGCCGCCGGGTTTGCGGTTTGGGTGTTCTCGATGTTGCTGCCCAGCTTCGGTGTGGGTGGCGCGTTGTCGCAAGAGACGTTTGAGACCGGGCTTTTTGGTCTGTCATGGCTGCGCCCGCTGGCGCTTTTTGGGATCACCGGCCTGGACCCCACAGTGCATGCGGTGGTCTGGAGCCTGTCTTTGAATACGGTCTGTTTCGTGACCGGATCCCTGTTTTCGTTTCCATCCCCGATGGAGCGGCTTCAAGGGGCGCAGTTTGTGAATGTGCTGGCTGATGCCACGCCGACAAGGGGCTGGGTGGCCTCCATGTCTGGAAGTGAAGATCTGATGATCATGGCGCAGCGTATTCTGGGGGCGCCGGAGGCCCAGGCGTTTTTCCGGCAAGAGGCCGCAGCGCAAGGTCTGACAGGCGGCTTGCCTGAACCCACCCCACAGTTTGTTCAATCGCTGGAACGTGAACTCTCTGCAACGGTAGGGACAGCGACGGCCCATGCGATGATTGCGCAGATTGTTGGCGGTATGTCGGTGTCCGTGCAGGATTTGATGGCGGTGGCGGACGAATCGGCGCAGATGCTGGAGTATTCCAGCCAGCTCGAAGCGAAATCGCGGGAGCTTGCGGATACAGCAGAAGAGTTGCGCAGCGCCAACGAGAAACTCACGCTATTGTCGCAACAAAAGGATGCGTTTCTCAGCCAGATCAGCCACGAGTTGCGCACACCGATGACATCGATCCGCTCGTTCTCCGAACTGCTGCGCGATACGACGGGCATGAAAGAGGACGACAAGACCAGGTTCGCCTCCATCATCCATACCGAAGCGATACGATTGACGCGGTTGCTGGATGACCTGCTGGATCTGTCGGTTCTGGAGAACGGTCAAGTGGTGCTGAATGTCACGGAAGGGGATCTGAGGAAAGTCATCGATCAGGCCATTACGACGGCCCTGACAGGCAGTGACAGACCCCTTGAGGTGAAGCGCGATGTGATTGCCGAAGAGATCACGCTGCAGACTGATCTGGACCGTTTGACGCAGGTCTTTATCAACCTGATTTCGAACGCGCAGAAATACTGTCAGGCGGAAAGGCCTGCCCTGACGATTTCTGTCACTCCGGTTTCTGACCGTGTTTGCGTGGATTTTGTAGACAATGGCGCAGGGGTGCCGGCAGAGCTACAAACGGTGATCTTTGAAAAATTCCACCGGGTGAACGGTGACAACGGGGATGGCGCGGGACTGGGGTTGTCGATCTGTCGCGAGATCATGAACCGTTTGGGGGGTGACATCAGCTATCTCAAGGCGGCACCCGGTGCTGGGTTTCGGGTGACTTTGCCGAAAGGCGCCGCTGGTGACGCGGACCAAAAGCAAGAGGCGTCTTTGCAAGACGCATAAAGCCTCCCTTAACCAAATTCCCTTAGGGCTGTCGGAAATGCCACCAAAAAGGGTGGGAGGGGATGACAGACGATCAGGAACAATCCGGACAGGAAGGGGCGGCGGCGCAGCCGACCTCTGCTTTGCACGCCATGGTCCGAAATGGGAGCGAGCAGCGACAGGCGCGTGTCATGTCACTGTCAAAGGCGCTCCGATTGACGTTGGCCAAAGTGGCTGACGATCTCTTTGCGATGGCTGCGGCTGTCATCGCCATTCGGGTCGAAGAACGGGGGGGCGACGATCTGGAAGGGGTCTTTGATCCTGCGCATTTGCTGATGTTGTTGGAAGGTCCGGTCAGGCGGCGTGCCGCAGCGGCTTTTGATCCTGATCTGGTAGGTGCCCTGATCCAGCAACAGACTATGGGCAAAGTCCTGCCCTCGTTGGAGGGTGACCCGCGCAAGCCAACCGATACGGATGCTGCAATCTGCGCGCCGTTTTTGGATGGCCTTGTTGGCCGCGCGGCCCCATTGCCCGAAGCGCCTGACGAAAAGGCGCTGATGCAGGGGTATGAATTTGGCGCGCGAATGGACGATCCTCGGCTTCTGCTGATGGCGCTGGAAGCCCCGGTCTTTACAATTGTTCATCTCACCGTCGACGTAGAGGCAGGTACGCGGCAGGGCAATATCCTGCTTTGTTTTCCGCAGCTTGAGGCTGAAGACAATCTTCCCACGTCAGAAGATTCTGATGCAGTTGCGAAGACGGTGACAGGTGGAGGGCTTGAACGGCAGGTGCTGGCGCTCAATGCGGACCTGAACGTTGCTTTAACCCGATTGCGCATGCCGCTGAGCCGGATGCGTGCGCTGCAAGTTGGTGACCAGTTAGACTTGGGCGTCACCGCCTTTGATCAAGCGCAGGTGCAGACGCGCGATGGACGCAAGCTGAGCCGAGGCACATTGGGGCAAATCGACGGTGTGCGTGCGCTGCAGCTTGAACATGCGGCAAAAGGGCTGCGCGAACCGCGCCGCCGCGCATCCGACCGCGAAGAGCTGGATCTGCCGAGGGTCAGTGGAGATGGCACGGGAACACAAGCGGCTTTTGACGATCCAAACTTGGTGACGGCTGATGTGGACTTGTCGAACCTCCCTGCTGTCGTTCCTGAAGCACCACTGCCGACAATCCCCGACCTTCCAGACCTGCCCGACATGTCGGACTTGCCGGGTCTTGAAGAGCTTGAGGCGTTACAGAAAACGGGCTGAGCTTGCTGATCAGCAGAAAGGCGCATCCAGGACGTGGCGGATATTGCTGAGGTCATACCCGCCGGCCTGTGCGGCCTGCATGATTGCGTCGCCTTCCATCTGTCCTGCCTGACCCAATGCCCAGGCGATTGTTGACCGGGTGCCAGACGCGCAATAGGCCAAAACGGTGTGTTCAGTTGCGGCCCCCGCGGTACGGTTCTGCGCTATCACATCTGGGACAAGGCTCTGATGCGTCAGTGGGAGTTCTTCAAACACCAACCCTTCGGCCTCAGCTGCCGCGCGCATGGCGGCTGCCTGATGGCTTGGCGGAACCTCGGCGTCGGGGCGGTTGCACAGAATACAGGTGATCCCTGCGGCCTTAAGTGCTGGCATGTCTGCGGGGTCAATCTGCGGGCTAACGAAGTAACGGGGGGTGAGCTGTCTGATGTCCATGCCTTGATCTATGCCGTGGCTGCAGGTCTGTCCAGCCACGCTTTCGCACCCGGTGCAGCGGCCATGCCTGACAGCATCGCGACAAGGAAAACAAAACCCATCGGGCCCCCATAGCTCAGTGAAGCAAGTGCTGGGCCCGGGCAAAGCCCGATCAGCCCCCAACCCGCCCCAAAAAGCACGGCCCCCAAGACCAGTTTGCGGTCAAGTGTGGGGTCGGGTTGGGCCGGAAAACTGCCGCCGACTAGCGGCACACGTGTCTTTGCCATGCGCCAAGCGACGAACATTGGAAGGATGGCACCCCCCATGACGAAGACGAGAGTAGGGTCCCATGCCCCAAAAAAGTTGAGGAAACCCTGCACCTTGGCGGTGTCTGTCATGCCGGAGAAGTGCAGGCCCGCGCCAAAGAGGCTGCCTGTTGCGAGAGCGATCCATGCCCGCATCTCAAAGCCCTCCGAACAGGTTGCGAAGCACAACAACGGTCGATGCTCCTGCCGCGATGTAGACCAGCGTGGCGGCAATTCCGCGCGGGCTGAGCCGGGATATGCCGCAGACGCCGTGGCCTGACGTGCATCCATTGCCGATCCGCGTCCCCAGTCCCACCAACAGGCCAGCCGCAACAACCAGCAGGACATTGCCGGAGATGTTGGTCTGTGTGGCAGGGCCAGTGAGAAACTGCAGCAGTGCCGGCATTGCAATCAGCCCGGCCAGAAACGCGCCGCGCTCGGCCCATGCGCTCCGCGCTGATCCATCTACAAGGCCCCCCAGAATGCCGCTGACCCCCATGATCCGTCCGTTGCCCAGCAGATAAAGCGATGCGGCAGCACCAATCATCAGGCCCCCGAGAAGGCCCCAGACCCAATCTATCATCTCAGATGTCCTTTTAGAGTTTGTTGAGCGGCAGCTTCAGCATCACGGTGCCGCTTTCATCGGCCTCGGGCATGTTACCCGCGCGCATGTTGATCTGCAGCGACGGCACAATGAGCTTGGGCATGGCCAGCGTCGCATCGCGGGTTTCGCGCATTTCGACAAAAGCGTCTTCAGGGGTGCCACCGCCCACGTGCACGTTGGCAGCCTTCTGCGCGCCAACGGTGGTTTCCCAGGCGAATTCGTCGCGCCCTGGGGCCTTATAGTCGTGGCCCACAAAGATACGCGTCTCCTCCGGCAAGCTGAGGATACGTTGGATGGAGTTGAAGAGGTCATTGGCCGACCCGCCGGGAAAGTCGCAGCGTGCGGTGCCGAAATCGGGCATGAAGAGCGTGTCGCCCACAAAAGCCGCATCGCCGATCACATAGGTCAGGCGTGCGGGCGTGTGTCCGGGCGTATGCATCACGTCGGCGCGCATTTGGCCGATGTGGAAACTGTCTCCATCCGTGAAGAGCGCGTCGAACTGGCTGCCGTCGCGCTGAAATTCCGTCCCTTCGTTGAAAACCTTGCCAAAAGTGTCCTGGATCACCGTGATCTGGCTGCCGATCCCGATCTTGCCGCCCAGCTTTTCCTGCAGGTAGGGAGCCGCGCTCAGATGATCTGCGTGCACATGGCTTTCGAGGATCCACTGTGTGGTCAGGCCATGGGCCTCTACGAAGGCGATGATTTCATCAGCCGAGCTTGTGTCCGTCCGCCCTGCGGCGTGGTCAAAGTCCAGCACCGAATCCACGATCGCACAGGCAGACCCATCCGGGTCCTGGACCACGTAACTTACTGTATTGGTGGCTGTATCAAAGAATGCGGTGACCTTCGGCGATACTGCGGGCAGGGGGGATGTCATGGCGGGCTCCTCTGTCTGGTTTACATATAGCATTTCTTGCATATGTTGCCAAGAGGGCAATCACCCAAGCGAAATTCCGAAGATCACCATCATCAACCCGATGACGGAAAGGAACAGCGCGGCAAGGTTCAAAGGCACGATACCTTTGAGGACCTCGCGCATGGCTGCCTCTTCAAGGTTGGCGCGTTTTGCGCGGCTCACCTTGAGGATGCACCACATCAGGCCGATCAGCCCCACGACCGATACACCTGCGCCCGTCCAGATCAACCAATCCATGTCTGCCCCCAATGATTGTTGCCCAGCCAGCGCTACGCCAAAGCGGGTGACGCGGCAAGACCTGCTTGCGAGGGCGCGGCGCGCGGCGTAACAGGGGTGCTCAGTACCCGCGCATCACAGGAGCAGGCCATGAGCGACACAACCACCAACCCCGATGACGTCATCGAATCCGGTGCCGAGGCCAGCTATCGGGTGACAGCGGATGAGCTGCGCCAGTTCATAGAGCGGATTGAGCGGCTGGAGGCTGAGAAAAAAGACATCGCTGACCAGCAGAAAGAGGTCATGGCAGAGGCGAAGGCACGCGGCTATGACACCAAGGTCATGCGCAAGGTGATCGCGCTGCGCAAACGCGATGCAGACGACATTGCCGAGGAAGAAGCGGTGCTTGAGATGTATAAGGAAGCGCTGGGCATGTGAGCCCAAAGCCGGGCGCATGACCTGTCTTTCATTGCCAAGGCATCGTGCATCCCGAAAGTTGCCCACTGTTAGAGCACATTAACGCCCCCGTAAGAGCCGGTCGTGTAGAGAGCCCTCAAATGCCCGTTGCCGGTCAAAGAGGGGACTACGCGGATGAAGTGGATCACTGTGTTTTTGGCGTCTGCTCTGGTTGGGGCGATGTCGCCCGTCTCTGCATTTGCCAGTAGCGATCAGGTTAATGCCGCCGAATGGCGCATGCAACTCAACGTTGCGGGGCGACAGCGAATGTTGACGCAGCAGATGACCAAGGCTGCCTGCATGAAAATCCTGCACATCAACCCCGTCGAACGCAGCGAAGAGGCATTTATCGCCGCCGCTGAGTTTGAGGACAATCTGGACGATTTGATCAACGGGGACACCCGTCGCAATCTTGCGCCGGTACAAGACCTCAAAAGCCAGGCGATACTGCAGGAGGTGGTGGGCAGTTCGCGCGCTTTGACCTCTTCGATCAAGCAATTGGTTTCGGGGGACCTGCAAAGCGTCGCTATGGCGTTGGTGCTGGAACGCAATGTGCCGTTGCTGGAAAAGGCGGAGGAGACGGTCAGTTTGATCGAAGCCGCTGCTCGTGAAGGGCATACGGGCCCGATGGTGGCATCGACGCTCAACAAGGCGGGCCGTCAGCGCATGCTGAGCCAGCGCATTGCCAAGAATCTGTGCTTGATTTCGGCCAATCTGAAAGCTGATCAGGCCCGGGAAGAACTTATTGTCGCGTCAGGGACTTTTACACAGACCTTGGTGGGGCTTCGGCGCGGTGATCCGGCCAATGGACTTTTGCCACCTCCGAACGATGATGTTGCAGCAAGGCTTGTGACAGTGCAGGGGTGCTGGCAACGGGTTCAGGACAGTGTTCTGTCGGTGCAAAGGGGTGGTTCGGTCACGCCGGCAAGGCTGCAAGAGATCGTGGCAGAACTCGACCTGATCCTCGAAGAGATGGACGCCGCAATGCAGCTTTGGGTGGCACACGAGTAGTGATTTCGTCAGGGCCTGCGTGCCCCCTTGCACACAGCGATCAACACCCATAGAAGGTCCCAAATTTCCCCGCGCCCATCGGCGCGGTTCCTTTTGATGGAGCGAATGCATGCAGGTCACCGAGACGCTGAACGAAGGTCTGAAACGCGGCTACAACATCACGCTGACAGCCGACGAGCTGGCCGCGAAGGTTGATGAAAAGCTGGCAGAGGCACAGCCCGAAGTCGAAATGAAAGGCTTCCGCAAGGGCAAGGTCCCGATGGCGCTGCTTAAAAAGCAGTTTGGCCCTCGCGTGATGGGCGAAGCCATGCAGGAAGCCATCGACGGTGCGATGGGTGAGCATTTCGAAAGCTCCGGCGACCGCCCCGCGATGCAGCCTGACGTGAAGATGACCAACGAAGACTGGAAAGAAGGCGACGACGTCGAGGTCTCCATGACCTACGAAGCTCTGCCCGAGATCCCGGAAATCGACGCCTCCAAGATCAAACTGCAGAAGATGGTTGTGAAGGCGGACAAGGAAGCCGTCGACGAGGCGCTGAACAATCTTGCTGAAACAGCACAGGATTTCAAAGCCCGCAAGAAGGGGTCTAAGGCCAAAGATGGCGATCAGGTCGTGATGGACTTTGTCGGCAAAGTCGACGGTGAAGCCTTTGAGGGTGGTACAGCCGAGGATTATCCGCTGGTGTTGGGTTCAAACTCTTTCATCCCGGGTTTTGAAGAGCAACTGGTTGGCGCAAAAGCCGGCGAGGAAAAGGCTGTCGAGGTTTCTTTCCCCGAAGATTATCAGGCTGAAAACCTCAAAGGTAAGGCTGCTGTCTTTGACTGCACAATCAAGGAAGTCAAAGAGCCTGTCGCGGCCAAAGTGGATGATGAGCTGGCCAAGAAGTTCGGCGCAGAAGATCTGGACGCCTTGAAAGGTCAGATTTCAGAGCGGTTGGAAGCGGAATATGCCGGGGCATCCCGTGCTGTGATGAAGCGCGGCTTGCTTGACGAGTTGGACAAGATGGTCAGCTTTGACCTGCCGCCGTCGCTGGTCACCGCAGAAGCGGACCAGATCGCGCATCAGCTGTGGCACGAGGAAAACCCGGACGTGGAAGGCCACGACCACCCGGATATTGAGACCACGGATGAGCACAAGAAGCTGGCCGAACGTCGCGTACGTCTGGGCCTGTTGCTGGCAGAGTTGGGTCAGAAGGCCGAGGTCGAAGTGACCGACGCGGAGATGACGCAGGCGATCATGAACCAGGCCCGCCAGTACCCGGGCCAAGAACGTCAGTTCTTTGAGTTTGTGCAGCAGAACCAGCAAATGCAGCAGCAACTGCGCGCGCCGATCTTCGAAGACAAAGTTGTCGATCACATCGCCGAAGGTGCGAAAGTGACCGAGAAAGAAGTCTCCAAGGACGAACTGCAAAAAGCCGTCGAGGCGCTTGAAGAAGAATAAGTATTCAGACCAGTGAATAACGGAAGGCCACGCATCGCTGCGTGGCCTTTTTTCTTGGGCCTAACGATCAGCCTGATCAACAGACGTCGCATTTTGCTGGGTTCGACCATTGTGCGGATGTTGTGAATGGTCTTGGGGCGTGGCGGCGAAGTGATGTATCAAGTTGCGCCAATCCTAGCCCGGGCGCAGGCCAGTCTCTACCAGCATGCCACGCCGTTTTGCTTCGAAATAGTACCCGCGCGCGTACCACATGATTGCTGTCTGGTGGTCCCCGTCAGACAAAAGCCAAGCCCCACGCAGGTACTTCAGCGCAAATTCAAGGTTGGTGTCGGCATCCAGCAGATCAGTGGGTTGGCCTCGAAACCCCATCGTGCGCGCCGTTTCGGGCAGGATTTGCAAAAGGCCGTAGTAGGGACCATTGCGGGCGCGCGGGTTATGTGTGCTTTCGCGGATCGCCAGCTTATGCACCAGTGATCTGGGCAGCTCATAGTGGTCGGCCCAGCGGTTGATCTTGGTGCGAAGTTCGGGCGTTTCATTGGGATAGAGCGCTGGCTCCGCCGGTTGTGGGGCAGGTGAGGGCTCGCTGCCTCCGCAGGCGGAAACAAGGAGCCCGCTCAAAAGCACCAGCGCTTGGCGTCGGTCTAGGATTTCCATTGCGCCCTCCTGAATGCGATCGCTCACGGCTTATTGGCGCGTGCACCTTCGTCTCGCAAGATGGCGTTCAGCGGTCGGCGAAAGGGCGCTGAGATCAGGGGGTCCAAAGCCCGGTGCCGGGATGAAACTGCGACCAGGCGAACCAGAACGCCTCGTGGCTCGGAATGCTGTCGCCGTTGAGCGCCATTGCCCGGATGCCACCGGCATCAAGCTGAAGTTTCACGCCGTCCCGCGAGACGTCCGCCCCTTGTTGCAGGGCGATCAAAGCGGTGCCCCGGGGAAAGGCGATGGGATCGCCCGCAGGACTGATCACGCCAATGATGTCATCCTGAACGCCAAGGCGGGGGTCCACGTCGCCCACCGGAAAAATTGGGCCGTTGGCGTCGCGCCCGTTGCGAAAGTCAAAATCGCGACCGAGCGCCAGGTATTCTTTCAGGACGGTTGTATGCGGGTAGGCCTTTTTCCAACTGCCCCAATCGGAAGTGATGACGGTGGCTTGTTCCAGCTTAACCCCTTTTTCGGCCAGGGGGCCTGTCACGGCATGGCCCAGGAAAGTGTCGAACACCGACCAGCTTTCGCGATCATACATCACCTTGTTGGAGCGGATCAGCAGACCCGACGTGCGCAGGATGGGGCGTTTGACGCCCGCTGGCACAGCATCCGTAAAATAGGCCTGCGCGGCTCCGCAAAGCGTGCAATAGGGGATGCCCAAATCGCGCCCGCCAAGGGTGTCATTCACCATCTCGCGTACCTCCATGATGCGGCGGGGGTAGGCGCGGGCTTCGCCGTTAATCTCTATTCCAAAGACGATGTCGTCATCCTTGAGCCATGTCGCTTCCTCAGCGGAGGTCACTTGTGGGTTATCGGCGGCGGGAATGCAATTGCAGACCTCGTCCGTGGTGTCATAGAGCCGGTCGTCGATGTTGACGCCGCCCCAGGACACAAGCCGCCAGTCGATGTCGCCTTCGACAAAGATCTGTTCCCAGCCGGGCACAAACTGGGTGAAAATGGCGCGCTTGGCATCAAGATAGCCGGGGTAGGCGGGTATATCCCATGCGATGAGATAATCGGTCAACTCACCCCAGCGGGCCGGGGTTTTGAGCGTGACACCCAAAAGCTGCGAAGCCGCGTCTGCCATGGCGTTGTCCACCTGCGCCTGCCAGGTGAAACGCATCCGGTCGGTAAGGATCCAGGCAAGACGCGGATCACCGGATTCGGTGATCTCATAAAGCGCTGTCTGTTTGTCGCGGTTCCAACTGGACGCGCCAATGCCGTCAATGAACAGCGTGTTGATCGCCCGTTGCAGGTGTTCGGGCAGGGGGCCTGTCGGGATATCAGGTGGCGTGCCGAATTTTTCGACCACGTAGTCTGGCAGAGGGTTGGTTTGAGCCGCGCTCATCACGGGTGACAGGCTAAGCGAGGCGACAAGGGCTGCGGAAATCAGACGCGTCAACATGGGCAGGCTCTCAATGATTGGGTTGTTCGCATCATCCGCAGGGCGGGGCTCTTGTGCCAATCACAATTCCGCAATCGTTTGGTGAGCAGTGCGCCGCAACGAAAAACCGCCGCGCTGGAGGGCGCGGCGGTTGGCGTGTCTTGCGATAAAGCGAATGGCTTAGTTGCCAGCCGTGTCTTCTTGATCGCCAGAGGCTGCTTCGTCCTCTGCTGGGGCAACGCCCGCAGCTTCGGCCAGTTCCTCGTCTTCGGATGCGGCGGCACCGATATCGTCGAAGAGTTCCTGAATTTCGAATTCAGCGGCTGCTTCTTCCTCGGCGGCCAGTTCCTGGATGGACTTGCCGGACGCTTGCAGTTCGGCCTCTTCAGGCGAACGGGCGACGTTCAGCTCGATTGTGGCGCTGACTTCGGGGTGCAGGACCACTTCGACGTTATGGACGCCGAGGTACTTGATCGGTGCGGACAGCACGACCTGCTTGCGGTCTACTGTGAAGCCGTTCTCCGTTGCAGCATCAGCCGCGTCACGGGTGGTGACAGAGCCGTAAAGCGCGCCTGCGTCAGAGGCAGAGCGGATCACGACAAACTGCTGGCCGCCAAGGCTTTCGGCCATCTTGTCGGCTTCTTTCTTGGTTTCCAGGTTGTCCGCTTCAAGCTGTGCCTTGCGGGCTTCAAACGCTTCGACGTTGGCCTTGGAGGCCGACAGCGCCTTGCCCTGCGGCAGCAGGAAGTTGCGGGCATAGCCGGGCTTGACGTCCACGACTTCGCCCATCTGGCCCAACTTGGCCACACGTTCCAGAAGGATAACTTGCATTGTGCTTTCTCCTTACTTGACGGCGTAGGGCAGCAGCGCAAGGAAACGGGCGCGCTTGATGGCACGGGCCAGTTCACGCTGTTTCTTGGCCGATACGGCAGTGATACGGGACGGCACGATCTTGCCACGCTCAGAGATGTAGCGCTGCAGCAGACGGGTGTCCTTGTAGTCGATCTTGGGTGCATTGTCGCCCGAGAAGGGGCAGACCTTGCGGCGGCGGAAAAACGGTTTTGCAGCCATGTGTCTTGCTCCTCTTACCGGCGCTCGCGGCGTTCACCGCGCTCTTCGCGTTTCTGCATCTGCACGGAAGGCAGTTCGGCGTGTTCGTCGACCTTGATGGTCAGAACGCGCATCACATCGTCATGCAGACGCATCAGGCGTTCCATTTCCTGCACGGCAGGCGCGGGTGCGTCGCTGCGCATGTAGGCATAGTGGCCCTTGCGGTTCTTGTTGATCTTGTAGGCCATCGTCTTGACGCCCCAGTACTCGTGATCCACGAGCTTGCCGCCATTGTCGGACAGCACGGTGCCAAAATGTTCGATGAGGCCTTCTGCTTGCGTGTTGGACAGGTCCTGACGCGCAATCATGACATGCTCATAAAGCGGCATGCGTTCTCCATTCATTTTCAAGCGCATTTCAAAGGCGGGGCGGTTTACCTTTGCGGCCCCACCACGAGAGACTGCGCGGTTCATACGTGTAGCAAAGGAAGTGTGCCGTATACACGGATTCCGGGGCCGCGCAAGCGCTTTGCCCCGGTTTTTTCAAGCGTGTTTTGGCCCATTGGGTGCCGTCAGCAACCCGCGCCTGAGCCCCACGGCGCGCGATGTCTGTGACAGCACGATCCAGGTGAGGATCAGCATCAGCACTTCGGCAATGGGTCCTGCGATCCAGATACCCCATTCGCCGATGGTCAGGCACAGCGCAAAGGTCAGCGGAATGGCAAATACGTAAGATCGTGTCAGCCCCAGGATGGCCGCCCGCGTGGCGTGGCCGATGGCTTGAAAGTAGCTTGAGATCACAAGCAGGGGGCCAGCAACCCAGAACATCGCGGTTGTCGTTGGCAAGATGCGTTGCAGTTCCGAGATCACCAGAGGGTCATCTACAAAGAGGAGCGCGATGGGGCGCGCGAAGAGGATGAACGCCAGTTGTGACAAGACGCTGTAGATGAGGGCGATATATATCCCCATCTTTAGGGCCTGGTCTG
Organism: uncultured Sulfitobacter sp.; assembly: GCA_963422245.2. Taxonomy (GTDB): domain Bacteria; phylum Pseudomonadota; class Alphaproteobacteria; order Rhodobacterales; family Rhodobacteraceae; genus Sulfitobacter. The sequence goes on from CAXMWW010000026.1 coordinate 173,904, forward strand.
AGCGTTGCCACGCCTGTGCTCCGTAATTGTTCCCCACAATCGTCTGCATTGCATGGGTCAGGCCCAATAGCGGCAGATAGCAGAACGTCATCACCCTTGTGAGGATGCCGTAGGCCGCTACAGTTGCTTCGTAGGTAGATGTCTCCACCAGTTGCAGGGCAATAATGACCGCTGTCGCACCAAGCGATACGCCTAGAAAGTTGAGGCTTTGCGGGGCACCGAGGGCCAAGATACGCCCCCAATAGCCGGCGAGCGGGGCTTTGAGCAGCAGCTTTGGGCTAAGAAGCTGTCGGTCGTATGTGCGATATCCCAGGATAATGACGAGCGCGAGAAGCTGCGCAAGTGCCGTGCCGTAGGCCGACCCCGCCACGCCCAACCCCATCAGGGCAATAAGGATGTAGTTGAAGCCGATGTTTGACAGCGACACCAGCAGGCTCATCGCCGCCATGAACCCCACCCGCCCTTCATTGCGCAGGGCGTCAGAGTTGACCGCCAGAATGAAGGCAAGCGGCGACATAAAGGTTGTGATGGCAAGGTAGGTCTGACCCATCTCGGCCAAAGGTTCAAACCCTGAAGCCAGCGATACCGTAAGCCAGTGGCCAAACGACAGGTAAGCGGCCATCAGCAAGAGGCTGACAAGCAGCGCCATGCCATGAGCACCGGCAAAGACCGCGGCCGCCCCGTCGCGATCCTCTGCACCCAAACGGCGTGCCAGAATCGATGACATGCCGTTGGAAACCAGCGTGGCCAGCGCCACGATCAGCATGAAGAGCGGAAAGATCAGCGTGACCGCCCCAAGGGCATCAGCACCGACGTAGCGGCCCAAAAACATCGCATCAACGATGGTGAGGAGACCGTTCATCGCCATCACAAAGATAATGGGCAGGGCAGTTTTCAGAAATATTGGGCCCAATGGGCCAGTCGTAAACGGGTTTTGAGGCGTAAGCGACATCCTGGAGATCCTCGCAACATGTTCCGCTTGGGGAATAGGGGCTCGCTTTGCCGACCTGCGAAACGTGTGGAAAGAGGTCAGATGTTCATCAGTTTCGACACTTCACCATGACAAGACGTCAGCGAGCGGCAGGGGGTCGGCCCTTGGCTTCGGTGGGTATGCTGCACCGTCCTGAAACGCAATGGTATTTTCATCAACGCGCATCAGTTTCCGCAAAAGAGCCCAGACATGGCCCCGCACGCGCCTTTGCCTCGCCCCTTTTTGGTCTTCTTTGGTCCTCACTCCTTAACCAATCGTAAATCGACGTGCCGAGGGACTGGGACAATGACAGCAACTGCAGAATTCATGAAAGTCGAAGCGGCAAAGCTTGAGCCTGTGCACATGGCTGACGGCGGGCGCATGGTGGTGCGAGCGGTTCAGCGTCTGTTGGGGGTTGCTTTGACGTTGGCGGCCATCGGAATTTGGGTTGCTCCGGGCGCAAGCTGGGAAAGTGATGTCATGCTTTTCAAACTGGTGCTGTCGGTGACGGCCCTTCTGGCCGGGTTCGGCCTGATGCATACGTCTTCGACGCCATCCGCCCCCGAGGTTGAAATCGACACAATCCGCCGCGAAGTGCGTCTGCTGCGCACGGCTGGCGATGGGTCGGCCGAGGTTTTGCAGCGTTGCGCATTTGCCGACCTGTCCCGCGCAGAGCAGCGTGGGGGCCATGTCCGTCTTTGGGGCCAATCCGGTGCCTTGCTGGCCGAAGTGACATTGACCGATCGGGGTGTGCTCAAGAGCTTGCTGGCCGGGTTGCGGGATGCGGGCAAACTGGCCTGAGCTTAATGACTAGGTTTTGCGCGACGCCCCACCTTCAGGTCGGGGCGTTGTTCATTTACGCGCAATGCCTGTGGAGTGACGCTGAGTTGCGACTTGCGGGGCTGTGCTCAGATTAGGGGAGTACACAACCCAACGGGAGCCCCCTATGAAAAACCTCATTCTTGCCACTGCCCTCACCCTCGGTGCAACAGGCGCGTTTGCAGCGGACAAATATGTTCTGGACGCCAGCCACAGCCAGGTGATCTTCAGCTACAACCACCTCGGCTTTTCCACCACTTACGGCATGTTCTCAGGCTTCGAAGGTGAGATCATGTTCGATCAGGCTGACCCTGCAGCTTCCTCGGTGAACGTTTCGATGCCTGTCATGTCGATGTTCACAGGCTGGGAAAAGCGGGAAGGGCACTTTCTGTCAGGTGATTTCTTTGGCGCGGAAGAGGGCGACATGATCTCCTTTTCCTCCACCGCAATTGAGGTGACAGGTGATGACACCGCGAAGATCACTGGCGATCTGACCATGAACGATATCACCAAATCGGTGACGCTGGATGCAAAGCTGAACAAGGCAGGCGATCACCCGCAGGCGGGGAAGCCCTGGGCCGGATTTGATGCCACTGCAACAGTGTTGCGGTCGGACTTTGGTCTTGGGAAGTTTGCGCCCTTCGTGAGCGACGAGGTTGCGGTGCAAATCTCAATCGAAGCAATGAAGGCGGAATAAGCGCCCTCAATCCTTGGAAACATGATGCCGCGCCTGGGATGTCCCCGGCGCGGTTTTCTTTTAGCTAGCATCACCCCCACGGATGGCTGTCAGCGTAACTTTAACGGACACTTCGAATGCGAGGTTGGCAGGGTCCGGCATGTTGTCGCCGATGCCAAAAGCGCGTCTATCAAGCGTGAGGTCCCCACGCATCTCTGCTTGATCCCCATCTATGGCGAGACTGAACGGCAACTCCAATGGCACCTCGTTGCCTTTGATGTTGAGCATGCCCACGGCGTCAAACCCATCGCTGGCATGCTGGATGTCTGCGCTGAACACGGCCGTTGGGTGTGCGGTAGCATCGAAAAAGCCAATAACCTCCACTTGAAGTGGAGGTTTGAAACGCTTCGCTTGAACCGCTCGAAGCGGTTGGGGTTACAGATTACCTGTTAAACAGGTCGTCGAGGCGTTTGTCCTGTTGCTCTTGCGTTTGGATATAAGCTCGCACCGTGCGCTCATCTGCGCCGACCGTCGAGACGAAATAACCACGTGCCCAGAATTTATGCCCCGCAAAATTGCGGCGGCGGTTCTTGATGTTCTGCGCGATCCAGATCGAGCTTTTTCCCTTCATGAACCCGATCACATGCGCGACCGAGTGCTTGGGTGGGATGCTCAACAACATATGCACGTGGTCTGGCATCAGGTGCCCCTCTTCAATTGAGCACTCCTTCTGGCGCGATAGTCGGTGGAATACTTCACGCAATTCTCGGCGCAGGTAGCCGTAAAGTTCCTTCTTTCTGTATTTGGGCGTGAAAACCACGTGATATTTGCACTCCCAAGTACTGTGGTTAAGGTGATTTGTCGTTTCTGATGACATTGGAAGATTTCCCTTGCAGGGCTTCGAGCGGTCGAAACCCTCTAGGAAATCTTCCTCATATGTAGAACATCAGGGGTCCCCCAGCAAAGCTGGGGGCTTGTCAATGGGGACAGTCAGCCCCCATCGCCTGTTGGGTGACCGACCCAAGAGACAGCGACGGGATGGAGATAGTCGCGGTGACACTGCCCGCCTTGCCGATGTCCACAGTGTCGTCAAATTCAATTTCAGCCGTCCAGTCGGCAAAGCTGCCCTGAACCTCATTGCCGAACTGCACAACGGTGATCTGGATATCACCTTCTTGCACGGCCCATTCTGAGACGACGGCCTCAAGCTGGTCGACCGCCGCAGGTTCATGATCGGCGGAGGCCGTGAGGGCTGCGGCCACGCCAACCGCCCCAAGCCAAAGGATTGCGGCACCTCCGAACGGCACACGGCTGTGATTTTGTGTGGGCAGGGGGGGCAGGTCAGTCGAACCGGGCAGCATCCGGCGCAGCGTGGCGTCGCGATCCACCACGTGGTGCTTTAGCGCTCCGGCGATGTGCAGCAGAATGGAGAGGATAAGCAGCTTCGTTGCGACCCAATGAATCGCCCAGAAGAAATGCTCAACCGATGTGCTTTGTGGCACCAGTGGCAGGCCCTGGCCAAAGGGCCACCAAATCGGCGCGTAGCCTGCGGCGGCTGCGTGGGAAATCCAGCCTGACAGCGGCACGATCACCAGGGCACCATAAAGCAGCCAATGGACGAGCTCTGCCATGAAGCTCTCCATCCTCTTTTCCGCATTCAGAAGGCCGGGTTTGGATTGGCTGATGGCCCAGATGATACGCCCAAGAGCCACGAAAAACGCGGCAACGCCCAACGTCTTGTGCAGGGAGAAGTACCAGGCCTTGATCGTCAATTCATCGCTGGTCTCGTAGGGCAGTTGATTGGCATACCAACCGAGCGGGATCAGGGTCAGGATCAGCAATGCCGTGAGCCAGTGGAAGGTTTTGGTGACACCCCCGTAGTGTGTCGAAGAATTGGAGAGTGTCATCGTTGGCTCCTTGACTGGTCGCACCACAGATAACCCAGCCTGCCAGCCCCGCAAGGTCACATAACGCACAGAGCGCGTGCGCCCTTGTTTGGCTGCGTTGCGCACGATACATCATGGCCAACAAAAACAGGGGTGAGCCATGAGCATCGCATTCATTTTTCCCGGACAGGGCGCGCAAACCATCGGAATGGGCAAGGCCCTGGCGGAGGCCTATCCGGCAGCGAAGGCCATTTTTGACGAGGTTGACGAGGCGCTGGGTGAAAAGCTGTCAGAGGTGATCTGGGACGGTGATATCGAGACGCTGACGCTCACACAGAATGCCCAGCCTGCGCTGATGGCAACCTCCATGGCTGCGTTCCGCGCGTTGGAAGCGGAAGGGATCACGCTGGATCGCGCGGCTTTTGTGGCGGGGCATTCGTTGGGGGAATACTCCGCCTTGTGCGCCGCCGGGTCGCTGAGTGTCAGCGATGCCGCGCGTCTGCTGCGCGTCCGTGGTCAGGCGATGCAAACGGCTGTTCCCGTGGGTGAGGGGGCCATGGCGGCGCTTTTGGGCCTGAACTTTGAAGACGCGGCCAAAGTGGCGCAGAACGCAGCACAGGGTGAGATTTGTCAGGTCGCGAATGAAAATGACCCGGCCCAGAACGTTGTCTCTGGCAGCAAGGGTGCCGTGGAGCGCGCCGTTGAACTGGCCAAGGAAGCAGGGGCCAAGCGCGCCGTGATGCTGCCTGTGTCCGCCCCCTTCCACTGTTCCTTGATGGCCCCGGCCGCAGGCGAGATGGCGCGTGCGCTGGCTGACGTCGACATTGCAGACCCCAAGGTGCCTGTGGTGGCCAATGTGCTTGCCGCGGGTGTCACCAATGCAGGTCTGATCCGGTCCTTGTTGGTGGATCAGGTCACGGGCCGCGTGCGCTGGCGGACCTCTGTGGAATGGATGGTGGATCACGGTGTGACCGAGTTCTGGGAAATCGGCGCGGGCAAGGCGCTCTCTGGCATGATCCGGCGTATCCACCGCGAGGCGGGCAGCCGCACGATTGGCACGCCCGAAGACGTTCAGGCCGCAAAAGACGCCTGAGCGCGGCGTGGGGCAATTGACTAAACCACTTGGGCGGCGCGGCTTTCTGGCGTTTGTGCTGGGCGGTTTGTCTGCTTGCGCGATTGCGGACAACGCCGTGGATCGCGCCATGTTCGACGTTCAGGGCACCCGATTGTTCATGGCGGGTGAGATCACGTCGCGTACGCCTGCGACATTTGCCCGGCTGCTGGCAGAGAACCCGCAACTGACGACCGTGGTGATGACCGACATGCCCGGATCGCTGGATGATGAGGCGGTCATCCGGATGGGCTATCAGTTGCGCGATGCGGGGCTGAACACCCATTTGACGGGGCGGAGCGAGATCTATTCGGGTGCGGTCGATCTCTATCTTGCAGGCAAACGCCGGACGATGGAACCGGGGGCCGTGATTGGCGTGCATTCCTGGGCGGATGGGTTTGGTGAGGGCGCGGACTATCCGCGTGATGCGCGCGAACATCGCAGCAACGTGGCCTATACCCGCGACATGCTGGGAAGTGCCGATTTCTATTGGTTTACCTTGCAGGCCGCCCCATCGGACGGGATACATGAGATGACACGTGCAGAGATCGCGCGGTTTGGGCTTTTGACCTGAGGGTCCGCAGAAATTGAAAGAGAAGGGGCAGATATGTTTGATCTGACAGGAAAAAACGCGCTTGTGACAGGCGCGTCAGGCGGGATTGGAGCCGATATTGCACGGCAATTGCATAGCCAAGGGGCGACAGTGGGGCTGTCCGGAACACGGACCGAGCCGCTGGAGGCTCTGGCGGCGGAGTTGGGGGAGCGGGCGCATGTGCTGCCCTGCAATTTGAGCGATATGGACGCGGTTGAGGCCCTGCCCAAACAGGCGGCAGAGGCAATGGGATCGGTCGATATTCTGGTCAACAACGCAGGCATCACGCGGGACAATCTGTTCATGCGGATGTCTGATGATGAATGGCAAAGCGTGCTGAATGTGAACCTCACGGCGGCGTTCAAGCTGTGCAAAGGCGTGATGCGCGGGATGATGAAAGCCCGATGGGGCCGGATTGTGAATATCACCTCTGTTGTGGGCAGCACCGGGAACCCCGGTCAGGCGAACTATGCCGCATCAAAGGCCGCCATGGTGGGCATGTCAAAGTCACTAGCCTACGAAGTCGCGAGCCGTGGGATCACCGTTAATGCCGTGGCACCGGGGTTCATTGCGACCGCTATGACGGACAAGCTGAATGACGACCAAAAGGCTGGAATCATGGGGCAAATCCCGGCGGGCCACATGGGATCGCCCGCTGATATTGCTGCCTCTGTCGTGTATCTGGCAAGTGAGGAAGCCGCCTATGTGACAGGCACAACCTTGCATTGTGAACGGTGGCATGGCCATGTTGTGAGCGGTCGCGCAAATCCATTTGCGTGCGATGCCTCTTGTGCTAAAGGGGGCGCAGAATCGACCAAAAGGGTGCTTTCGGGCGCTCTTTATTCCCTCTAAAAGGGAATGAACAACCGCCCGGGGACCGGGCAAACTCTGACCGTCGCGGTGCGGCGTTGAGGAAACAAAATGGGCTTTTCGGGAGCCTGAAGGACATGAGGACCAAATTATGAGCGACGTCGCAACCCGCGTTAAGAAAATCGTTGTAGAGCACCTGAGCGTTGAAGAAGACAAGGTGACCGAATCTGCATCTTTCATCGATGATCTGGGCGCAGACAGCCTTGATACCGTTGAGCTGGTGATGGCGTTCGAAGAAGAATTCGGCATCGAGATTCCTGACGATGCAGCCGAGACCATCCAGACGTTCGGCGACGCGGTGAAGTTCATCAGCGAAGCGAGCTGATCTGACGGCTCCAAGAGCCATCGGCAAGAAATGACCAAAGCGGCGGTGTTCCATAGCGGAATAGCGCCGCTTTCTTTTTGTTGGCGCTCATATGGGCTTGCGGCGGGCAGGGGGACCTGCGCAGTCTAGGGGAAAACCCGTTCAGGCAAGAGTAAGGCAAGTCCCCCGGTGTCCCGCGCCATTCCCACCATCAATACGCCTCGCGTCACCCTGCGCGGCATGCGCCGCGAGGATTTTCCACGCTTTGCGGAGATTTGGGCCACGCCGGAGGTGGTCCGGCACATCTCTGGCAAAGCCCTGGCCCAAAGCGCGGTCCTGGGATGCTTTTTTGCGCAATGCGGGCCATTGGCAGATCGTTGGATTCGGTCAGTGGGCGGTGCAGGTTCATGGGTTGCCTGACATTTCCGGGCAAACCGGCTTTTTCTTTGGCTCACGTGGTTTGGGGGAGGATTTTTGATCCTTTTCCCGAGGGCGGGGTGGGTGTTGGAACCTGGTGTGCACGGGCAGGGGTCTGGGCCTCGAGGCGGCCCGCGCGGCGCATGACTGGTTCGACCGTGTGGTCGCGGGCCAGACTGTCTGCATCGTCACGCCCGATAATGGGCAGTCTTTGCGCGTGGCGGAGGCGCTGGGTTATCGCCCTTTGCGGGATGCAGAGATGGAAGGCGAAGTGGTCCGCCTGATGAGCCGCAAGGGGCCACCCGGTCAGGTGGTCTGAAGGATCAGCGGGCAGTGGTCGGACACTTCGGGATCATGGATCACGTCGAAGGCTGGCCCCTGACAGGGGGGGCGTTGACCATCACGTAGTCGGCAAAACGGTTTGGCTTGGTGTATTGGGAGTTCCGCGTGCTCGTGAACCCGCGTGCCGTCACGAGATCGGTAAGGCCCAGGTCTCGCAGGACCTCGAAGGTCTGGCTGTCTGGCAGGACATTGAAGTCACCGCAGGACGATGAGGGCATCATCCGGTTCCGCGACTGAGGCCACGAGGTCTCTTAAGCGGTAGGCCTGTGCGAGGCGTTGGGGCGTGTCATGTTTGCCCCGCCAGATCGCGCAGCCCGTGCATATGGGGCGATAGTCAGGGTCTGATCCTGCGCAAGGTCATGGATACGCACCACATGAGCGCTGCGCGAGCGGGGGGTGATCGCCGAACCCGTCTGCGGAGAAACCTTTGTGAACAAAGCCCTGGGCCTGACCGATCACCGGGATGGATTTGTGCACGAAGGTCGCAAGACCCCATTGCGATGGCATTGGCGTCTCGTCATCCCATAGGTTGCCTTGGGCAGCCGGGCAAAAGGTCGCGGCATAGCTGGGCAGTGCGCGGCAGACATCCGCAAAGAAGTTCGCACGTTGTCGGAGTATGTGATCGCCATCTCGGTAGGTAAGCGTTTCTTTGTTTGTGGCAGGGCTGTGCACGACCTCTTGCAGGCACAGCACGTCGGGCTGGGTTTGCGCCAGATAAGGCAGGAGGCTGTCATGCATCTTACCGCCCCAGCCGTTCAGGCACATGATTTGCATGGGATGCCCCTTTTCTGGTTTGAGCGGTCACCCGCCCCAAGCCCTTGAACAGGTTGCCTTGCGCAAGGTATAGGCCCAGAGAACGCGAACGAGCACCAAGGGGCAAGAGCAATGCGCAGAGTTGTGGTCACAGGACTGGGGTTGGTGACCCCGCTTGCGGACGGGGTAGAGGCCAGCTGGAGCCGTATTCTGGACGGGCAATCGGGCGCGGGCCCGATCACGCAGTTTGACGCAAGCGAAGTGGTCACCAAGTACGCTTGCGAAGTACCACGCGGCGATGGCAGCGACGGCACGTTCAATCCTGACACCTATATGGAGCCCAAGGAACAGCGGAAGGTCGATACTTTCATTATGTTCGGACTGGCGGCGGCGCAGCAGGCGGTCGAGGACGCGGACTGGACGCCGGAAGACAAGGAAAGCCTTGAGCGTACGGGTGTATTGATTGGTTCGGGCATTGGCGGTCTGAACTCCATCGCCAATACGGCCGTGATGATGGAAGAGCGCGGACCCCGCCGGGTCAGCCCGTTCTTTGTACCGGGCGCGCTGATCAACCTGATCTCGGGTCAGGTGTCGATCCGCTATGGGTTCAAAGGGCCGAACCATTCGGTCGTGACGGCCTGTTCCACAGGTGCTCATGCGATCGGCGATGCGAGCCGGTTGATCAAATATGGCGATGCGGATGTGATGATTGCGGGGGGTGCCGAGGCGGCGATCTGCAAGATCGGGATCGCAGGGTTTAACGCTTGCAAGGCACTCTCCACCAAACGCGGCAACGAGCCGGAGAAGGCCAGCCGTCCGTATGATGCGGACCGTGACGGGTTTGTCATGGGTGAGGGCGCGGGCGTTGTTGTCTTGGAGGAATATGAGCACGCCAAGGCACGCGGGGCCAAGATTTATGCCGAAGTGAAGGGCTATGGCCTGTCGGGCGATGCCTATCACATTACCGCTCCATCCGAGGACGGTGAGGGCGGTGAACGCTCCATGCGGGCCGCTTTACGTGATGCGGGGCTGAAGCCTGCGGATATCGACTACATCAACGCGCACGGCACCTCGACCATGGCGGATGTGATTGAGCTGGGTGCGGTGGAGCGTCTTTTGGGTGATGCGGCAAACAAAGCCACGATGTCGTCCACGAAGTCCGCAACCGGGCATTTGCTGGGGGCTGCGGGGGCGATTGAGGCGATATTCTCGATCCTTGCCATTCGCGATCAGGTGGCACCGCCGACGATCAACCTGGATAACCCCGCAGTTGAGACACCACTTGACCTGGCTCCCAACAAGAAGGTGGAGCGTGAGGTCAATGTGGCCCTGTCCAACTCCTTTGGCTTTGGTGGCACCAACGCGAGCGTGATCTTCGGGAAAGCCGACTGATGTGGCGGCACATCGCGTCTAACGCGATTACCTTTCTGCTGATTGGTTTGTTCCTTGGGGGGGGCGTGATCCTGTGGGGGCAAAGCCAATACACGGGTGCCGGGCCATTGGAGCAGCCCATCTGCCTGCAGGTTGAGCGCGGCAGCAACATGCGCCGTGTGAGCGAGGATCTGGCGGAGCAGGGGGCGGTGAGCTCGGCGGCGATCTTTCGGATCGGTGCTGACTATTCCGACAAGACCAACCAGTTGAAGGCCGGTAGTTTCCTGGTGGAACCGGGCACGTCGATGGAAGAGATTGTCGACGTAGTCACCAAGGGCGGGGCGAGCACCTGTGGGACAGAGGTGGTTTACCGGATCGGCGTGACGCGGGTTTCCGTACAAGTGCGCGAGTTGGACCCGCAGACAGGACGCTTTGTAGAGCGGGTTCAGTTCACCCCGGCAGCGGACGAGGTGCCTGCGCTTTACACAGAAACTAAGGAGAAGGGTGACACGCGCTTTCGGATCGCCATGGCAGAAGGTGTCACCAGTTGGCAGGTTGTCGAGGGTTTGAAAGCGGTCGAGGTTCTGGAAGGCACGGTGCCGTCCGTACCTGCGGAAGGGGCCTTGGCACCGGACAGTTATGAGGTGCGCCCGGGCGATGATCGCAATGCTGTCCTGGCCCGGATGGTGGAAGCGCAGGAAACGCTGGTTGCTGCGGCTTGGGAGGCACGGGATGCTGATCTGCCGATTGAAACGCCTGAGGACCTGGTGATCCTGGCATCGATCATCGAAAAGGAAACCGGGGTTGCCGAAGAACGGGGTCAGGTTTCGAGCGTCTTTGTGAACCGATTGAACCCAGGGGCCCATGCGGCTTCAGACTGACCCCACGGTGATCTATGGGATCACGAAGGGCGAGGGCGTTCTGGGTCGCGGGCTGCGCCGGTCTGAGCTGCGCAGGGAGACGCCTTGGAACACCTATGTGATCCCGGCTTTGCCGCCGACGCCAATTGCCAACCCGGGTCGCGCCAGTCTGATGGCTGCAGCACAGCCCGAAGAGACGCCCTTTATCTTCTTTGTGGCTGATGGGACAGGTGGTCACGCCTTTGCTGAGACCTTGGAACAGCACAACGAGAACGTCGCCCGCTGGCGCGAGATCGAGGCGGAGCGTGGGTCGGAAGCGGCAGGGAATGCCTCAACCGGGGGGAACTAGGCGCGGCGTTGCGCGCAGCGTCGGGGTTGCGTGCGTTCGGGTAATCATCTGTTAATAATAGAAAACTTGACTTTGCGTACGCTCTAAGGTACACCTTTGGGCATGCTAGAAGACATGGGCGACGGCCCCGGGGACCCCCCGGTGGCCGTTTTTTCATGCCTGCTCGGTTGGGGGATCCAAGCGAGAGGTTAAGACGGAGAAATGACAAAGATTACCCCGGAAAGAGAAGTTGCTCTGAGTGAGGACAGGTTAGCGTCCTTGTTGGAGTTGATTGGCGACTTGCGTCACATGATCGAAGATCTGAAGCGTGAAGCCAAGACCGGGGGGGATATCGACAGTGCTGAAACCGTGGAGAGATTGACGCAATTCAACACAGCGGTCTTGGCATGCAACAAAGCGGAGACGACACTTGATGAGTGCAGGAACAAACAGGCAGGCATCGCCTGTGGTGGCTATGCCCTCGACATGGACCAAGCCCGGGCTGACATCGGGTGCAAGCTGGATCAGCTGCGCCGATGTGGAGACCCAGGAACGGTTCTTGAATGAGCTGGATGAGGGAGAGCTTCTGGCTCTCCCTTTTTTGTTCGAGTTCTGGGCCATGGATCACCAGCTGCCCCCCGAGGGCGACTGGCGATCCTGGGTCATTCTGGGAGGCAGAGGGGCGGGCAAGACCCGCGCGGGGGCCGAATGGGTGCGCAGCAAAGTCGAAGGTGCGCGGCCCTTGGATGAGGGGGCCTGTCGTCGGGTTGACCTCGTGGGGGAGACAATTGAGCAGGTGCGCGAGGTCATGATCTTTGGTGAGAGTGGCATCCTGAACTGTTCGCCGCCTGACCGGCGGCCGGATTATGAGGCCACCCGCAAACGGTTGGTGTGGCCCAATGGCGCTGTGGCGACGATCCATTCGGCGCATGACCCTGAATCCTTGCGTGGTCCGCAGTTTGACGCGGCCTGGGTGGACGAGTTGGCAAAGTGGAAGAAGGGCGAGGAGGCCTGGGATCAGTTGCAGTTTGCCTTGCGGTTGGGGGACCAGCCACAGGTTTGTGTGACCACCACGCCGCGCAACGTTGCCGCGTTGAAGAAATTGCTGGCTGCATCATCAACCGTCTCCACCCATGCGCCGACCGAAGCGAACGCTGCCCATCTGGCGCAGTCTTTCTTGGAAGAGGTGCGCGCGCGTTATGCCGGCACGCGGCTGGGGCGGCAGGAGCTGGATGGGGAATTGCTGGTCGATGCGGAAGGGGCGTTGTGGACCTCTGCGATTCTTGAGGAATGTCGGGTGGAAAACGTACCGGAATTGGACCGAGTTGTCGTCGGCCTGGACCCGGCTGCGAGCAGTGGAGCCGGAGCAGATGAGTGCGGCATCGTGGTTGTCGGTGCGCGCACACAAGGACCGGTGCAAGATTGGCGCGCCGTTGTTCTGGCTGATTGCACGGTGCAGGGGGCCACACCTAACGGCTGGGCGAAAGCGGCCTTAAACGCGATGGAGCAGTTCAGCGCGGATCGTCTGGTGGCAGAGGTCAATCAGGGCGGTCAGATGGTGGGCGAGGTCTTGCGCGGCGTCGACCCTCTGGTGCCTTTAAAGTCCGTCCACGCCTCACGCGGCAAGGCTGCGCGGGCAGAGCCTGTGGCGGCGCTCTATGAACAGGGCCGTGTGGCGCATACGAAGGGCCTTGATGCGCTGGAAGATCAGATGTGCCGGATGACGGCGCAGGGCTATGAAGGCGGGGGCAGTCCCGACCGCGTGGATGCGCTGGTCTGGGCCCTGCACGAGCTGATGATCGAGCCTGCCGCCAAGTGGCGCAGCCCCGGTGTACGTAGCCTTTAAGGGTGTTGCGTGGGCACCGAACGGTGTGGTTTCCGCTCCTTAATCCTTTCTTGAGATATTGTTTTTGCGCCGGATGAAACGGGTCACGGACCCACCGGCAAGGAAACGAAGGAGCGGATGCCATGGTGTTTGATTTTCTGCGACGCAAAGCAGATGTGCCCGAGCAGAAGGCCTCGGCCACGGGGCCAGTAGTGGCCTATCAGACATCGGGTCGTGTGGCCTGGAGCCCGCGGGATACCGTGAGCCTTACCAAGACGGGCTTTTGCGGCAACCCGGTTGGGTTCCGGTCGGTCAAGCTGATTGCTGAGGCTGCCGCTGCACTGCCGTTGGTCGTGCAGGACACGGCAATGCGCTATGACGCGCATCCCGTTATGGACCTGCTGCGCCGCCCGAATGGCGCGCAGGGCCGGGCGGAGCTCCTTGAGGCGCTTTATGCGCAGCTGCTGCTGTCAGGTGACGGGTATGTGGAGGCCGTGGGGGCCGAGGGCATGCCGGTAGAGTTGCATGTGCTGCGCTCTGACCGGATGTCTGTGGTGCCGGGCGCGGATGGCTGGCCGGTCGCTTATGAGTATGCCGTCGGTGGGCGCAAACATCGATTTGATGCCACTGCGGGTTCCCCCATCTGCCACATACGCAATTTTCACCCCCAGGACGACCACTATGGGTTCAGCCCCATGCAGGCGGCAGCTATGGCGATGGATGTGCATAATTCGGCGTCGCGCTGGTCGAAAGCCTTGCTCGACAACGCCGCGCGGCCGTCAGGGGCGATTGTCTACAAGGGGGCCGAGGGGCAGGGCAAGCTGAGCGATGACCAGTATGACCGCCTGATCACTGAGATGGAGAGCCATCATCAGGGCGCGCGTAATGCGGGGCGTCCGATGTTGCTGGAGGGTGGTCTTGATTGGAAGCCGATGGGCTTTTCGCCCTCGGATATGGAATTCCAGAAGACCAAGGAGGCGGCGGCACGTGAGATCGCCCTGGCATTTGGGGTGCCACCGATGCTGATCGGCATTCAGGGGGACGCGACCTATGCCAACTATCAAGAAGCGCACCGGGCCTTCTATCGCCTGACGGTTCTGCCCCTGGCGACACGGGTGACAGCAGCACTGGCGAATTGGCTGTCAGGCTTTGGCGGCGCGCCGGTAGAGGTGAAGCCGGATCTTGATCAGGTGACGGCTTTGTCAGCGGAGCGCGAGGCGCAATGGTCCCGCGTGACCCGGGCCGATTTTCTGTCGCAGGCCGAAAAGCGCAGTTTGCTGGGGTTGCCTGCGGTGACGAGTGATGAGTGATCCGGTTGTTCAGGAACGGTTTCTGTGCGCGCCGGGGATGCGGCTGCAGGCTCATGAGAAGATCAGCGCGATCCATCATGAGAACCTGGTCAGCAGGCTTGAGCGTATCGAGCAGATGATGGAGCGGCTGGAGAAACGGTTGTGGCTGACGGTCTATGGCGTTGTGGCCGTGATCCTGGCCCAGGCGGTTGAGAGTTTCATGCACGTGGCACCGTAAGCCACTGACATTTCGAAGGAGTTGACATGTCGAATGGGTTTTTTGGCCCGGGTCTTGCGTCCGGGAACGGAACAACTGTGTCTGGGCTTGAGCACAAGTTCGCCCGCTTTGGCGAAGCGGTTGACGTCGAAGGCGGCACAGAGATCAGTGGCTACGCGAGCTATTTTGATGCCGCTGACCAGGGCGGTGACGTGGTGCAGTCGGGGGCCTATGCGGCGTCTTTGAAGGCGCTGGCCGCTTCTGGTCGGTCGGTCAAGATGCTGTGGCAACACGATCCGACCCAACCCATTGGGATCTGGGATGAAGTGCGTGAGGACGCCAAAGGCCTTTGGGTCAAGGGACGGATCCTACGCGACGTGGCCAAGGGCCGCGAGGCGGCTGCGCTGATCGCGGCGGGGGCCATTGATGGCCTGTCCATCGGCTACCGCACCGTGAAGGCTGCAAAGAACACCAAGGGCCAGCGGCTCTTGTCGGAACTGGAGCTTTGGGAGGTGTCGCTGGTGACCTTCCCGATGCTGCCCAGTGCGCGGGTGAACCAGAAGGCGGAAGTCCTTCTTGAAATCATGCTGTGCGAAATGACGGCGGCTTTTGAAGAGGCGCGGGACGAATTGGCCCGACCCCTGGCCGTTGTCTAACGAGGCGAAAGCACTTTCCGAAAAGCCTGACGCCCCCAACGCTGCCTGAAATCAGAGATTTCAACGTGTTGCGGGCGAAAGGTGGCTCATGAATTCGGAAAGATACTGAAATCGAGGACAAGCGATGAGCAAGACTGAAGAACGGGGCAATCACGCCTCCCCGGCAGAGGAAGTCCGCGCGGCGGTGACGGGATTTGTCACTGACTTCAAGGGCTTTCAGGCGGAAATCGAGACCAAACTTCAACAAACGGAAGAGCGAATGACCATGCTGGATCGCAAGATGACTACGCCTGCGCGCATGCCCCTGGGTGGGGCGGTGGACGCCGGTGCCCCCCACCAAAAGGCCTTCAACGCCTATCTGCGCAATGGCGATGATGACGCCTTGCGTGGCCTTGAGCTGGAGGGCAAGTCGCTGTCCACGGCTGTCAATTCCGACGGCGGCTATCTGGTGGATCCGCAGACGTCCGAAACGGTTCAGTCGGTGCTGAACGCCACCGCGTCCATCCGCGCGATTGCGTCTGTGGTGACGGTTGAAGCGACGTCCTATGACGTGTTGATTGACCACACTGATGTGGGCGCAGGTTGGGCAACCGAGACGGACCCGGCGGCAGAGACCGACACACCGCAGATTGATCGCATCACCATTTCGCTGAATGAGCTGTCGGCCCTGCCGAAGGCGTCACAGCGTCTGCTGGATGACAGTGCATTTGACATTGAAGGATGGCTTGCGGGCCGCATTGCGGACAAGTTTGCCCGTGCAGAAGCTGCCGCATTCATCAACGGGGATGGCGTCGACAAGCCGCGTGGTTTTCTGGATCACACAACCGTCGACAATGCCAGCTGGGCCTGGGACAGCATTGGCTATGTGCCCACAGGCGTTGATGGTGATGTGACGGGCGATGCGATTGTCGATCTGGTCTATGCGCTGGGCGCGCAGTACCGTGCGAATGGCTCCTTTGTCATGAACTCCAAGACCGCGGGACTGGTGCGCAAGCTGAAAGACGGTGACGGCCGCTTCCTGTGGTCTGATGGTCTGGCGGCGGGTGAGCCTGCGCAGCTGATGGGGTATCCGGTGTTGGTCGCTGAGGACATGCCTGATGCGGGCACCGACAGCTTCTCCATCGCGTTTGGCGACTTCAACGCCGGCTACAGCATTGCCGAGCGTCCCGATCTGCGCATCCTGCGCGATCCCTTCAGCGCCAAGCCGCACGTCCTGTTTTATGCCACCAAGCGCGTGGGCGGTGATGTGAGCGACTTTGCTGCGATCAAACTGCTGAAATTCGGCGTGGCTTAACCCGCCAGGCTGAATGCCGGGGCCGGGCTTGCCTGGCCTCGGTCCGGACGCGTGGTCCTTCTTGAAAGGTTCACATTGTCTAGCTGCTCCCCTCCAACCGGGCAGTGTGGATTGGCCGCGCGTCCGGGACTGATCACGACCAGTCTGGAGGGCAAGAATTTGGAGAGATTCCATGATGTTGTTCGAAGAAACCTCTGTCCCGGATACGGCTTTGCCAGTGGATGCGTTCAAGGCGCATCTGCGGTTGGGCAGCGGTTTTGATCAGGATGATGTGCAGGACCCGGTGGTGGCATCGTTCTTGCGGGCCGCGATGGCCGCGATTGAAGCTCGCACGTGCAAAGCGCTGCTGGCGCGGGCGTTCAGCTGGACCGTAGAGGCTTGGCGAGACGCGGCAGGACAAGCGCTTCCGGTGGCCCCGGTTACTGCGGTAACCCGGCTCAGCGTGATCTCACGCGATGGGTCGGAGACGGAAATCGCAGCCGAGACGTATTGGTTGGAGCGAGATGTACAACGTCCCCGACTGCGCGCGAGCGGCGCTGCTCTGCCAGTAATTCCGCAGAACGGAACTGCAAAGATCGAGTTTTATGCTGGCTACGGTGCGTCCTGGCAGGCAGTGCCTGCAGACCTTCAGCAAGCTGTGCTGATGCTGGCCGCGCATTACTATGAATACCGCAATGACACGGCATTGAGCGACGGATGTATGCCGTTTGGTGTCACGAGCCTGATCGAACGTTACAAGACCGTCCGTCTGGGCGGTGCATCGTGAGCTTGCCAAACCTATGCCATCCCCTGGTGCTTGAGACGCCGGAGCAGATCGATGACGGGGCCGGGGGCTTTACCCAGGTGTGGACCGCGTTGGGCACCCTCTGGGCTGAGATCAACACGCGCACGGGCCGTGAAGCTGCTGCAACCGGTGCAAGGGTTAGTCGGGTGAGCTACAAGATCGTCGTGCGTGGTGCGCCCTGGGGCAATCCCGAACGCCCCAAACCGCAACAACGGTTCCGCGACGGTGCACGCATCTTCACCATTCAGGCCGTGGCAGATCGCGACCCGGCGGGCCGTTATCTTGTTTGCTTTGCGGATGAGGAGGTCGCGGTATGAGCTATGCCATGTCAGAACCCTTGCAGACAGCTGTGTTCAACGCGCTGAGAACTGATGATGCACTGCTGTCGCTCGTTGGCACGGACATATATGACGCGATGCCGACCGGGACGTTGCCTGCGACCTATGTGCGTTTGGGTGCGGAAACGGTACGGGATGCTTCAGACAACGTCGGATCCGGCGCGCTGCACCGTTTCACCGTATCGGTGATCACCACGGAGCCCGGCTTTGCCGGTGTCAAAGCGGTGTCCGGCGCGATCAGCGACGTGCTGCATGGCGCGGACCTTGCGCTGTCCCGAGGTCACCTTGTGGCGCTGCAGTTTGAGCGGGCCGTGGCCGCAAGGCGTGACGGGGGCAGCACACGCCAGATCGACATGCGGTTCCGCGCAAGAGTTTCTGACGACTGACGCGGCGCGTGCACCATTATCGAATTAACTCAGGAGACAACCAATGGCTGTTCAAGCTGGTAAGGACCTTTTGGTCAAAATGGACATGATGGATGATGGTCAGTTCCAGACCATCGCAGGCCTGCGGGCCACGCGGGTCAGCTTCAACGCAGAGACGGTGGACGTGACCACGCTCGACAGCGAGGGCGGCTGGCGCGAATTGCTGGTGGGCGCAGGTGTGCGGTCAGCGGCGATATCCGGTTCGGGTGTGTTTCGGGATGCGGATACGGATGAACGCGCCCGTCAGCTGTTCTTTGATGGGCTGACGCCCGACTTTCAAATTGTGATCCCGGACTTTGGCGTGGTCGAGGGGCCGTTCCAGCTGAGCTCCATCGAATACGCGGGATCGCTGAATGGCGAGGCAACATATGAGCTGAGCCTGCAATCGGCCGGCGCGCTGATCTTCTCGCCTGATGTGCTGGTCTGAACATGGCCAACCGTTGGAGGGGAGAGGTTTCGCTGGTCATCGATGGAGAGCGCCATGTGGCGCGGCTGACATTGGGTGCGTTAGCGGAGCTGGAAGAGACATTCGAGGCGGGATCCGTGCTTACGCTGGCTGAGCGATTTGAGAGCAACGGGTTTTCCAGCAGAGACGTCGTGGCCTTGTTGGGTGCAGGGCTTCGCGGGGGCGGTTCGTCCATATCTGATGCGCAACTGCTTTGTGCTGAGATTGAAGGCGGTCCGATGGCTGCGGCGAAGGCAGCAGCAGAGCTCTTGGCGCGCGCTTTCATGGTGCCGGAGTGAGCACCGCCCCGGGTCTCGATTGGCCAGCGCTGATGCGCGCAGGCCTGCAGGGGTTGAAGCTGGATCCGGGCGTGTTTTGGGCGCTGACGCCTGCTGAGCTGGAGATGATGCTGGGAACGCCGAGTGCGGCGCACCCGCTGTTGAGGGACGGATTGGATGCCTTGATGGCGGCCTATCCGGACAGGACAAAGGATTGAAGCGATGAGCGACTATGGTGAAGGTGGTCTTGAGGGCAATGCTGAGGGGCTGAATGCCACACTGGCAGAAACCTCCGTTCTAATTTCTGGCTTTGACAGTGAATTGCGGCGGATGCGTGGATCGCTGGCGGCGACGGGTCAGGATGTGGCGACCTTGGAAAAAGGGCTCAGCCGAGGACTACGCAAGGCCTTCGACGGTGTGGTCTTCGATGGAGTGCGCCTGTCTGATGCGCTCAAGACGGTGGCGCGTTCCTTGGTCAATACCACTTACAACGCAGCCATGCGCCCGGTGACCAATCATTTTGGGGGGCTGATCAGCCAAGGTGTCGGCAGCCTGGTTCAGGGCATTCTGCCGTTTGGAAACGGGGGCGCGTTTTCGCAGGGTCGCGTGACGCCCTTTGCCAAAGGCGGGGTCGTCGGCGGCCCGACGGCCTTTCCCATGCGGGGAGGGATGGGGTTGATGGGCGAGGCGGGGCCGGAAGCGATCATGCCTTTGGCACGCGGGCCAGATGGCAAGCTGGGTGTGCGCGGTGCAGGTGGCGGCGGCACCACCGTGGTTATGAATATCACGACCCCGGATGTGCAGGGTTTCCAAAAGTCACAGAGCCAGATCGCAGCACAGATGAGCCGTGCGCTCAGCGCTGGCAACCGCAACCGGTAAGGGGAGAGGCAGATGATTTTTCATGAGGTGAGGTTCCCGGAAACTCTGAGCCTGGGTGCCATTGGTGGCCCTCAGCGACGCACGGATGTGGTCACACTGGCCAACGGCTTTGAAGAGCGCAACACGCCTTGGGCGCATTCGCGCCGGGTTTACGACGCCGGGATTGGAATGCGGTCAATTGACGACTTGCAGCGTGTCATTGGCTTTTTCGAAGCCCGGATGGGACAGATGCATGGGTTCCGCTGGAAGGATTGGGCGGATTACAAATCCAGCGCGGCCTCCGCGAAGATTGCCTTTGATGATCAGAGCATTGCGATTGGCGATGCGGAGCAATCGGTCTTTCAGCTTGTGAAGAACTATGCCTCAGGCGAGCAGGTCTACAAACGCCCCATCCGCAAGCCTGTGGAGGGCACCGTGCGGGTCGGCGTCGAACAGGATGAGCTGCGCGATGGCGTCGAATATGAGGTCAATCCGACGACTGGCGAGATCACCTTTGCCACGCCGCCCGAGTTGGGCACAGAGGTCTTTGCCGGTTATGAATTTGATGTTCCTGTGCGCTTTGACACTGACCGCATTCTGGCCTCGGTCGAGAGCTTTCAAGCTGGTCAGGTCCCTGATGTTCCCGTGATCGAGGTGCGGATCTGATGGCGGGGTTGAGTGCTGCGCTTGAGGCGCATTTGGCGGGTGGTCTGACAACGCTCTGTCACGCCTGGGCGGTGAATCGGGCGGACGGTGTCAGCTTTGGCTTTACCGATCATGACCTCCCGTTGAGCTTTGAGGGGCGCGTCTTTGAAGCCGATAGCGGGCTTGGTGCCAAGGCATTGGCGCAGAGTACCGGGCTTTCAGTGGATAACACGGAAGCGCTGGGGGCGCTGTCCGCGCGCACCATTCGCGAGGATGAGATAGAGCAGGGGCGTTTTGACGGGGCCGAAGTATTGGTCTGGCTGGTGAATTGGGCGGATGTCACCCAACGCTGGTTGCAGTTTCGCGGCACGATCGGAGAGATCGCGCGCGCAGGCGGAGCGTTCAAGGCGGAGCTGCGCGGGTTGACGGAAATGTTGAACGTGCCGCAGGGCCGTGTGTTTCAAAAGCCCTGTACAGCTGTCTTGGGAGACAAGAACTGTCGCTTTGATTTGAACGAACCAGGGTTCGTCGCAGAATTGCCTGTCGCGCTGGAGGAAGGTGGGCGCACTTTCACATGGGATGAAGGATTGGCTTTTGATCCTGATTGGTTCACGCGTGGCCGTTTCGAAGTACTGGACGGCCCAGCAAAAGGCTTGTGGGGTGTGATCAAGCATGATCGTCAAGAAGACGATCAGCGCATCATCGAACTGTGGGAACCTATCAGAGGGGATGTTGGCAGCGGTACGTTGGTTCGGCTGCATCCTGGTTGTGACAAGCGGTTGGAGACCTGCCGGATAAAGTTCAACAACATTCGGAATTATCAGGGCTTTCCTGATCTGCCGAACGATGACTGGATGTTGTCGGTTCCGCGCAAGAGCGGATCTGGCGACGGTGGGTCGCTCAGATGAGCGGGCGTGAGGATGTAGTCCTGGCTGCGCGTGGGTGGATTGGCACCCCATACGTGCACCAAAGTGCTAAGCGTGGAGCGGGCAGTGATTGCCTTGGGCTTTTGCGTGGGGTTTGGCGCGAAGTGCAAGGGGCAGAGCCCGAGGCGGTGCCGGCATACTCGATGGATTGGTCCGAGCCTCAGGGTGAAGAGCGTCTTTGGGCTGCGGCGCTCCGCCATTTGCCGTCCAAGGCGTTGTCACAGGCCGCTCCCGGCGATGTCTTGCTGTTTCGAATGAGGGCCAGTGCCGTGGCCAAACATCTCGGCATTCAAGCTGAGTGCGGGGACACACCCACCTTTATCCATGCTTACGCCGGACATGGGGTGATGGAAAGCCCGCTAAGCCGCCCCTGGGCGCGCCGCGTTGTCGCGCGTTTTGCATTTCCTGAGAGGACCGTCTGATGGCTACGATACTTCTTTCTGCAGCCGGTGCTGCCATTGGCGGGTCTGTTGGTGGTACCTTGGCCGGATTGTCTTCGGTTGCGATTGGTCGGGCTGTCGGAGCGACGCTGGGGCGTGTGATCGACGAGCGCCTCTTGGGGCAGGGTGGGCAAGCTGTTGAAACTGGCAAGGTGGATCGCTTCCGTCTGACCCGGGTGGGTGAGGGCGAGGTGATCCCTCGGCTTTTTGGTCGGATGCGGCTGGGGGGGCAGCTGATATGGACCTCTGACTTCAAAGAAGACGTCACTGTAAGCGGCGGTGGCAAAGGCGGTCCGCCCAAACCAAAGACCACTGAGTACAGCTATTCCATTTCCTTGGCGATCGCACTTTGCGAGGGGGAAATCACCAGCGTCGGGCGCGTTTGGGCCGATGGCGAAGAGATCGCGCCTGATGATCTGAACATGCGGCTTTATACAGGGACTGACACGCAGCTGCCCGATCCGGTGATGGAGGCAGTTGAGGGGCCCGGGCTTGTTCCGGCCTATCGAGGGACCGCTTATGTGGTCATGGAAGACTTGCCTTTAGGACCATACGGCAACCGTGTCCCGCAATTTTCTTTTGAGGTCATGCGCGCGGAACAGCCAGAAATGCCTGGTGCCGAACACGGCCCTGCGCTGGGCGTGGAAGGCGTGGCGTTGATCCCGGGAACGGGTGAGTATGGGCTGGCATCGACCCCGGTCAGTTACTTCGACAGCGCAGAAAATGCGCGGTTTAGTGCGAATATCAACTCGCCGTCCGGCAAGCCGGATTTTGCGACTTCTATTGAGGCGCTGACCGAGGAGTTGCCCAACCTGCAAGCCGCGTCGCTTGTCGTGTCCTGGTTTGGTAACGATCTGCGCTGCGGCGAATGCACGATCCGCCCGAAGGTTGAGAGTGCGACGGTGGACGGGGAAAACATGCCCTGGACCGTCTCGGGCTTGTCCCGTTCAGCGGCCCAGGTGATTTCTGAGCAGGATGACCGACCGATCTATGGCGGCACGCCGACAGATCAGTCGGTTGTCGAGGCAATTCAGGCGATGAATGCCGCGGGCAAAGCGGTGATGTTCTATCCGTTCATTTTGATGGATCAGACTTCGGGCAATACGCTGCCCGATCCTTACTCGGACGCAGAGACCTAGCCGCATTTGCCATGGCGTGGTCGAATTACGCTTTCCAAAGCGCCGGGGCAGACTGGCAGCCCTGATGGAACTGCGGCGGCTGACGCAGAAGTCGACGCGTTCTTTGGTACGTCGACCGCCGCTGACTTCACCTTGGGCGAAGGGGTTGTTGCATATTCTGGTCCGCAAGAGTGGACGCTATCTCGGTTTATCCTCCACTACGCGGCCCTCTGTGCAGCCGCTGGCGGGGTTGAGGCCTTTTGCATCAGCTCCGAGATGCGCGGGTTGACGCAGATCCGGGGCGCTGGTGGCGCGTTTATCTCCGTTGCGCGTTTGCAGGCGCTCACTGCCGAAGTCCGCACTCTGCTGGGTCCTGATACTAAGATCAGCTATGCTGCGGACTGGACGGAGTACTTTGGCTATCAGCCGCAGGATGGCACCGGGGATCGCTATTTTCACCTAGATCCGCTTTGGGCCGATCCGAACATCGATTTCATTGGCGTCGACAACTACATGCCCGTCTCTGATTGGCGGGAAGGTATCGATCATCTGGACGCGCAAGATCATGGTGCGATCTATGATGTTGACTACCTCATGGCCAACATCGAAGGCGGAGAGGGGTACGACTGGTTTTACCATTCACAAGAGGCACGGGACGCTCAGATCCGCACACCGATCACCGATGGCGCGCACAATGAGCCGTGGATCTGGCGTTTCAAGGACATGCGCAGCTGGTGGTCCTTGCCACACTTTGAGCGGATCGGCGGCGTCCGACAATCCGATCACACCGCTTGGGAGCCGATGTCGAAACCTATCTGGTTCACAGAGTACGGCTGCGCGGCTGTGGACAAGGGCACCAACCAGCCAAACAAGTTTCTGGACCAGAAAAGCTCGGAAAGTTCCTTACCACGCTATTCGGACGGTGTGCGGGATGATCTGATCCAGATGCAGTACCTGCGGGCCATGTCGACCTATTGGCGCGATCCAAAGAACAACCCCACGTCCGAGGAATACGAAGGTCAGATGATCGATATGTCCCGCGCCTTTGCCTGGGCCTGGGATGTGCGACCCTTTCCGTTTTTCCCCAACAACCGTGGTCAGTGGAGCGATGGTGAGAATTACGCGCGTGGTCACTGGATCAACGGGCGGACGGCGTCGCGGTCCTTGGCTGACGTTGTAGCCGAGATTTGTGTGGCATCGGGACTGACAGCGTATGACGTCAGCGGGCTTAATGGTTTGGTACGTGGCTTCACGGTCGATCAGGTGTCTGACGCACGGGCTGCGCTGCAGCCTCTAATGCTCCGGTATGGGTTTGACGCCATTGAGCGGGATGGCGTCCTGCTCTTCCGGATGCGTGATGGGTTGCAAGAAACTGCAATTGATCCCGCATTTCTTGCCGTAAGCAGCGAACTTGATGGCACACTTGAGCAGCTGCGCGACTCGGAGGCTGAGGTCTCGGGCCGGGTGAGGCTCCGCTTTGTGCAGGCAGACGGGAACTTTGACACGATCGCGGAAGAGGCGGTGATTGCTGACGAAGCGACGCACGGTGTTTCAAGTTCTGAGCTCAACATGGCGCTCACCCGGTCTGAGGGCCGTCAGGTGACCGAACGTTGGCTGACGGAGGCGCGCGTTTCACGCGAGAGTGTGCGGTTTGCCTTGCCCCCCTCACGGCTTGGGTTGGGGGCAGGGGATGTTGTGGCTTTGCCGCCTGATGAGAATGAGCGTGAAGCGCTTTACCGTATTGACCGGGTCGAAAAGTCTGAGTTGCAGGTGATCGATGCGGTGCGGATCGAACCGCAAGTTTATGAGCCGTCGGAGTTTGATGACGACTTTGTCGCCATGCGCAGCTTTACACCGCCGGTCCCTGTCACGCCCTACTTCATGGACCTGCCGTTGTTGCGCGGCGATGAGGTGCCTCATGCACCCTATGTGATTGCCGCAGGTCGTCCCTGGCCCGGGCAGATTGCCTTGTTCCAGTCTGCTACCGATTCTGGCTACACTTTGAACCGATTATTGCCCGCTCCCACGATCACCGGGATCACACAGAGCCCAATGGCCGCAGCCTGCACTGGCTTAATCGACCGAGGTGAAGGGTTGGATGTAAAGCTGATCAACGGGTCGCTGTCATCGGTTGATGAGGCTGCCCTACTCAGCGGAGCAAATCTGGCGGCCATTGGCGACGGGAGCCCGGATAATTGGGAGATGTTCCAATTTGCCGGGGCGGAGTTGATTGCCCCTCGAACATATCGTCTGACGGCGCGGTTGCGTGGTCAGGCAGGCAGCGATGGGCTCATGCCGGCTGAGTGGCCTGTGGGATCGGTCTTTGTCCTGATGGACGGTCGTCCTGAGCAGATTGAGCACGGACCCAACCTGCGGGGTGTGTCGCAACACTATCGTATTGGCCCGGCCGTTAGGGGTTATGACGATCCGTCCTATCTGCATCTGGAGCAAGCGTTTTCCGGAAATGGGCTACGTCCCTATGCGCCTTGTCACCTGCGGGTTGAGGGCACCTTGGGTAGTGCTTTGGATTTCAGCTGGATCCGCCGCACACGCATAGATGGCGATCCTTGGGAAGGGGGTGAAGTGCCCTTGGGAGAGGAAACAGAAAGCTATCTGGTCAGGGTCGTTCAGCACGATGCAGCATTGCGCGAGGTGACGGTTGATACGCCGACTTGGAAATATTCGGCAGCGCAGCAAGCCGCAGATCAACTGGTTGGCGTTTTCGAAGTGCAGGTGGCGCAGGTGTCTGCCTCCTTTGGGCCTGGCCTTTTTGAACGGCTGACACTCACCGCCTGATGCGCCCGATACTTCACAGTGACGTGACCGCCGCCGCGCGCGCCCTGATGGCAGTGCCCGCATCTGAACGGAAGGGGCTGTGTCTGCGGCTCCTGAAAGAGGCCGATTGGGCGGATAGATTCACGCGCCGCTTGGGCAAACCGCATCCATTTTGGGGCAACGGTACCTTGTTGGCCGCAGCGCGGCAGCATCCGTTGAAGCCAGAGCTAACCTTTGATGACCGCGACTATTGCAGCGCATTTGAGATGGTCCTTGCGCAACTCCTTGCGCGCAAGGATTGTCGCCACTTGTAAGTGGCGCTTACAACACCACATGGGAAATTAGCTGCATCACGGGTTTGCCTTTGCTTAGATGATGCGGCAAGACAGGGGTGCATCAGCAAAGGAACCCGTCCCATGGCACAGCCTCAGACAAAACTGACGTCGATTGATCCCGTTTGGGCTCAGATCCTGGTTGAAGCGGAAAAAGCGGTGTCGGACGAGCCGCTGATGGGCGGTTTTATTCATGCCTGTATCCTGCATCACAAATCGATTGAACGTGCGCTAAGCTACCGTATTGCGGCAAAACTAGCGTCAAACGAGATGTCGATGTCTGTCATTCGCGAGATCGTGGAAGATGCCTATGCTGCTGATCCCACACTCGTTGCGGCAGCGCGTGCCGATCTTGTGGCGATTTATGAACGCGACCCTGCCTGCCACAGATTGCTCCAACCGATCCTGTTTTTCAAAGGTTATCAGGCTGTGCAGGCTTACCGCGTGGGGCACTACTTATTTGCGCAGGGGCAGCGTGACCTTGCCTATTTCGTGCAAATGCGCGTGAGCGAGATTTTTGGCGTCGACATTCACCCCGGTGCGCGCATCGGCAAGGGTATCATGATCGACCACGCCCATTCCATTGTGATTGGTGAAACGGCGGTGGTTGGCGACAACGTTTCCATGCTGCACTCGGTGACCCTGGGCGGCACGGGCAAGGAAGAGGAGGACCGGCATCCCAAGATTGGTGATGGCGTGCTGATCGGGGCTGGTGCAAAGGTGCTGGGTAACATCAGGGTTGGCCATTGCAGCCGGATCGCTGCGGGGTCCGTGGTTCTAGAAGAGGTGGCACCTTGCAAGACAGTCGCAGGTATCCCGGCTAAGATTGTTGGAGAAGCGGGATGTGATCAGCCGTCGATTTCCATGAACCACATGTTGGGGCCGTGGGAAGACGATCTCTAAGCAAAAAGGGCGAACCTGCTGGCTCGCCCTTACTTCATTCCATTCCAGAGTAGGCTCAGGCAAGCATCGTCATCGGTGCTTCAAGGTTGTCCTTGATTGCCGCCAGTAGTTCTGCGCCCAACGCGCCGTCAATCACCCGGTGATCCACGGAAAGTGTGACGAACATTACCGTTGCGACACCCACGTTACCTTCATCATCAACAACGGGCTTTTTTACCCCCGCACCGACTGCCAGAATGGCCCCATGAGGCGGGTTGATGACGGCGTCGAAGTTGTCGATGCCGAACATGCCCAGGTTTGAAATCGCAAAGCTGCCGCCCTGATATTCATGCGGGGCCAGCTTGCGGTCGCGGGCGCGGGTGGCGAGGTCTTTCATCTCTGCTGACAGGGCCGATAGCGATTTCATCTCCGCGTCTTTCAGCACGGGTGTGAACAAACCGCCCTCAATGGCCACGGCCACGGCGACATCAGATGGTGACAGCTTCAGCATTCTGTCGCCTGCCCAGACCGCATTGGCGTCCGGCACCTGTTGCAGGGCCAGCGCGCAGGCCTTGATGATGAAGTCGTTGACGCTCAGCTTCACGCCGCGCGGTTCCAGCTGCTTGTTGAGTTGGCTACGGAACTTGAGCAGTGCATCCAAATGGATGTCGCGCCTCAGGTAGAAATGCGGGATGCTATGCTTGGCCTCGGTCAGGCGGGCTGCAATCGTCTTGCGCATGCCGTCGAGGCTGATTTCTTCGTAGTCCCGCCCTTCGTACATCTTGGCAATGGCATCGGCTGAGGGGCCAGCAGCTGGGGCAGCTGCCGGTGCAGGTGCTGCTGCAGGTGCGGCGGCGGGTTGAGGAGCCTCTGTCTGCGACAATCCTTCGACGTCCGCCTTCACAATCCTGCCATGTGGGCCAGAACCTTTGATCTGCGCCAGATCCAACCCCTTCTGCGCGGCAATGCGGCGCGCAAGAGGGGAGGCGAAAATGCGGGTGCCGTCTGCGCCTTTTGGAGCTGCTGGGGCAGGTGTGGGACTTGGTGCCGGTACTGGCGCTTCCTCAGCGACCGCGGGCGCATCTGCCACCGGCGCGGAGGGTGTGCTGCCAATATCATCGGCGCTCTCGCCTTCTTCCAGCAGCACGGCGATGGGTGTGTTCACTTTCACCCCTTCGGTCCCTTCAGCCACAAGGATTTTGCCGACCACGCCTTCGTCCACGGCTTCGAATTCCATGGTCGCTTTGTCGGTCTCGATCTCGCACATCACATCACCGGAGGAGACTTCGTCGCCTTCTTTGACCAGCCATTTGGCCAGCGTGCCTTCCTCCATGGTGGGCGACAGGGCGGGCATGAGAATTTCTGTAGGCATGCTGCGCTCCTTACTTGTAGGTGACTTGGCGAACGGCTTCGATGACCTCATCGGTGGTCACCAGCGCGTGCTTTTCAAGGTTGGCCGCATAGGGCATGGGAACATCTTTGCCCGTGCAGTTGATGACCGGGGCGTCGAGGTAGTCAAACGCCTGTTGCATCACCACCGAAGAGATGTAGTTGCCGACAGAACCTTGCGGCCAGCCTTCCTCAACGGTCACCAGACGGTTGGTTTTCATCACCGATGCGATGATGCTGTCGGTGTCCATCGGGCGCAGGGTTCGCAGGTCGATGACTTCCGCGTCAATGCCATCTTCTGCCAGTTTTTCAGCGGCTTCCAACGCATAGCTCATCCCGATGCCAAAGCTGACGATGGTCACGTCAGCCCCTTCACGCCAGATGCGGGCCTTGCCGAAGGGGACGGTGTAGTCATCCAGATCAGGCACATCAAAGCTGCGACCGTAGAGAATTTCGTTCTCAAGGAAGATCACCGGGTTCGGGTCGCGGATTGCCGTCTTGATCAGGCCTTTGTAGTCAGATGCTGAATAGGGCATCACCACCTTCAGACCCGGGACCTGCATGTACCACGCGGCGTAGTCCTGAGAGTGCTGCGCGCCCACGCGGGCCGCCGCACCGTTGGGGCCACGGAAGACCATAGGAGCGCCCATCTGGCCGCCAGACATATAGAGCGTCTTGGCGGCGGAGTTGATGATGTGGTCAATCGCCTGCATGGCGAAGTTGAAGGTCATGAACTCCACAATCGGCTTCAACCCGCCAAATGCCGCGCCCACACCGATCCCGGCAAAGCCATGTTCGGTGATCGGTGTGTCGATCACACGTTTGGAGCCGAATTCGTCCAACATGCCTTGGGTAATCTTGTAAGCGCCCTGATACTCGGCAACTTCCTCACCCATGACAAAGACGGTTTCATCGCTGCGCATCTCCTCGGCCATGCCGTCGCGCAGGGCCTCGCGGACAGTCTGTTGTTTCAGTGTCGTACCTTCGGGCCAGTCTGGGCTGGTGTCAGCCTTGGGGGCTGCCGGCGTAGCAGCGGCAGCGACCGGGGCAGGGGCCTCGGCTGCGGGGGCTGCTTCCGCGGCGGGCGCAGGCGCGCTGGTGCTGATGTCATCAGCGCTTTCGCCATCTTCCAGCAGTACCGCGATGGGCGTGTTCACTTTCACGCCTTCGGTGCCTTCGGCCACAAGGATCTTGCCAACAACGCCTTCGTCGACGGCTTCGAACTCCATGGTGGCTTTGTCGGTCTCAATCTCGGCCATGATGTCACCGGAAGATACGGTATCACCTTCCTTGACCAGCCACTTGGCCAGCGTGCCTTCTTCCATGGTGGGCGAAAGGGCGGGCATGAGAATTTCGGTTGCCATATCAGTTGCTCTCCGCAGGTGTGATCATTCCGACGACGTTGCCTTGGCCGTCTTCGACATAAGCGCAGCGTCCAATGCCAGGATAGTCTTGAGGGGGCAGGGCCTCTGCGCCGCCATTGGCCAGCGCCCAGCCATAGCGGTCATCGCAGTCGCTCACCTCGAAGGTCATCGTGCCACCTCGGATCGGACTGCCGGGCTCAGGCATCGCATCCATGCGTTTCATCAGACCGCCGGTCACGCCCTTTTCCATCCCGATGTCTGATCCTTCGATCAGGTGGTATTCCATCTCTTCGCCACCCGGCATGGCATCGAAGGTCCAGCCGAACAGGCCGCTGTAGAACGACTTGGCCGAAGGGACGTCGCTTGCATGTATCTCGAAATGCGGCATCAGGCCGGGACCTCCGCATAGATATCTGTCCAGAGCTCAGACAGATCAGGCTCCGGGCTTTCCTTGGAGAATTCGGCACTGTCGTTCACGATGGCCTTGATTTCCTTGTCGATGGCTTTCAGATCGTCCTCTGACGCGTGCTTGCCCTGCAGCAGCATGGAACGCACGGCCTCAATCGGGTCACGTTCGTCGCGCATTTTCTGAACTTCCTCGCGGGTCCGGTATTTGGCCGGGTCCGACATCGAATGGCCACGATAACGGTAGGTCTTAACCTCGAGGATGTAGGGGCCTTTGCCTGCGCGGCAGTGGCCGACAGCGGTTTCTCCTGCGGCTTTCACGGCCAGCACATCCATGCCGTCGACGGCCTCCCCAGGGATACCGAATGCTTTGCCACGTTCCCAGATTTCCGCGCTGGAGGTGGAGCGTTGTTGCGCTGTGCCCATGGCGTACTGGTTGTTTTCAATGACAAAAACCACTGGCAGCTTCCAAAGGGCGGCCATGTTGAAAGTCTCGTAGACCTGACCTTGGTTTGCCGCACCGTCACCAAAGTAGGTGAAAGTCACGCGCCCGTTGTCGAGGTATTTGTCCGCAAAGGCCAGACCCGCGCCCAGCGGCACCTGCGCGGCCACAATGCCATGGCCCCCGTAGAAATGCTTCTCTTTCGAGAACATGTGCATGGAGCCACCCTTGCCCTTCGAATACCCGCCTTCGCGGCCCGTGAGCTCGGCCATTACGCCATTGGGGTCCATGCCGCAGGCCAGCATGTGGCCGTGGTCACGGTAGGATGTGATGCGCTTGTCGCCTTCTTCGGCAGCAGCCTCCAGCCCCACAACAACTGCTTCCTGACCAATATAGAGGTGACAGAACCCGCCAATCAGACCCATCCCATAAAGCTGACCTGCCTTTTCCTCAAACCGCCGGATCAGCAGCATGTCTTTGTAGTAGGCCTTGAGTTCGTCTGCCGACACATTGCTCTTGTCGGTCTTCTTGGTTGCTTTCTTGGCAGCCATGGGCAGGTGTTCCTCCGTACGTGAACGCATGTTCAAAAGATAGTTTAGCGTTAAACTATCTTTTACAGCATCCCGCAGGGATTGTGTAGAGGCGCGAATATGCGGTCAGCTATGCGCAAATGGTAGGGCAGAACCGGCGCGCGCCAAGGTCTGTCAGCGGATCACGATTTCGTCTGCGCGCACCATGCCAAGCACGGAACGCGCGCGTTCGTCCAGCAGGTCGAGATCGAGATAATCATCAGACAAACGCTTTGTCAGGTTCTCCATCCGCACCACATCAGCGCGCACACCGGCAAGCTGAACGCGCAAGTCCTGGCTTTCGGCAACGATCTCGGCCCGGCGGAACAGGCCAAAGTCACCCTGAACAGCGGCGAAAGTGAAATAGAGGCTAAGCGCAAAGGCGATGGCAAAAAACAGCATTGTGCCGATTGCGGGTCGTGAACTGCGGTTCATGTTGTCTGCCTCTGATCGCCTCTTGGTGGGCGTATTCAGACTATGCCACAGGTGATTCGCTGTGTGAATCCCTTCAATCTACTTTTTTGAAAGGAATATGTTCCCAATCCACAGCACCATTGCGCGTGGGCTGACGCGAGGCAGGAAGGCAAAAACCTTGTTCATGAACCCCGGCACACAGATCGTCCGGCCTTTCATCGTGGCCTCCCATCCGGCGCGGGCCACATCTGCCGCTTTTGCGGGCGGAGCGAGCTTCAACAGCCGCATACCGCGCATGTCGGCGGCATCGAAAAAGGCGGTCTCTGTTGCACCGGGGCACAGGGCTGTGACGGTGACCGGGGACTTGCGCAGCTCAAACGCCACGGCTTCGGTCAGGTGCAAAACGTAGGCCTTGGTCGCATGGTAGACTGCCATGTTCGGCCCGGGCAGGAACCCGGCGGTGGAGGCGACATTCATGATCCGCCCGGAGCCTGCGGCCTCCATGTGCGGGATCGCCAGTTTCATCAGGCGCGTGAGGCTGGTCATGTTCACGTTGATGGAGCTCAGTTCCCGCGCCCAGCCGCCATCTGCGTTGCTGTCCTGCGCGAAGGGGCCGTTGCGGCCCAGCCCGGCATTGTTGATCAGCAGGTCGATTTGCCGGTCATTTGCAGCCTCGGACCAAAGCCGCTCCGCCTCGCTCAGGTTATTGAGGTCCGCCGGGATGACCACCACCTCGGCTCCGGTGCCGCGCAGGTCGGCTGCCAGTGCCTCTAGCTTGTCGACGGAGCGCGCGCTCAGGATCATTTTGCGCCCGTGTTCTGCGGCCAGCCGGGCGAATTCCACGCCCAGCCCCTCAGAAGCGCCGGTGATCAGCGTCCAGCCTGCCATGCCAATCCCTCCTCTTGAATGGAGGGATAAGGTTACTCCGTCCGGAACCGATCCGCCAGACCACCCAGGGCTATCGCTTTTGAGATTTGGTCGCGGTTCTGATGAGTTCGAGCATGAATGTATCCTGCCATCCGGCGCGTTTCAGCTTTCCTCGCATTGATCCTTTTGACGGTTCGGAGCGGGCGAGGTTGAGAGCGATGCGCCGTAGGATAGAGAGATTTTCGGGTCCGTTGTCTTTTCTGTTGCGCGCGGCGTCCTCGTTCATGGAGACGTCGAGCACCCAGTGAAGGCTGTTCTCGATACTCCAATGGGCGCGGGTGATGGACAGGAAACGCTCGGGAGAGAGCGGCGCGCTGATGAGGAAGTAGCGAGTTTGGCATGAGGTTTTATCGCCGACTTCGCGGGTGGCGACGACCTTTCCGATGGCCCTGAGCCCGGGCCAGTGATGCCGCTCGTCGAGCCAGGCAACGTCATGCGAGATCAACGCCTTGCGCGTCTCCAGTCGACCGTGTCCTGCGTCAACATTCTGATAAGTTTCACAGTTTTCGACATTTCCAGGATCATCCAGCCAGAGTGCCACATCCTCGTGCAGCGTCTCCTGATTGCGTTTCAGCGCCAGAACATAATCACCGCCAGCCTGCGTTACCGTCTCGGCTGTAGTGCGCTGCGTGTGCATAGCGTCCGCCGTCACAATCCGCCCCTTCAACGACAGCATGTTCAACAGCGCGGGCAGCGCCGTAATCTCGTTGGATTTTTCGTCAACAGCGACCTGCCCGAGTACGAGCCTGGCCTCAGCCGCAAAAGCCTGCACGAGGTGTAACGCCGACTGCTTCTTCGCCCTGTCGAAGGAGCGCCGCAACGACTTGCCATCAACCGCAATCACCTCGCCCAACTGGTCAGCGAACCCCTCTGTCAGGCGAAGCATCACTGACTGAAACGTGCCAGGATCGAGGGCGTTGAACAGGTCAGAGAACGCATCGTGGCTCGGTATTCCGTGCTTCAGTGTCATGAATGTGCGCAAAAACGGCTCTTTCGTCGTGCCAAATAGCGCCATGTCGCAGCAACCCTCGCCGCCACACATGGTCGACAACAGGCCGATCATAAGCATCTCATGAAGATCATGCCGTGTAGCGTTGCTCGTACGAGGGTCTTCAACGCCCTCAAAAATATGAGAAAAATCTTCCATCGCGGTCGCATCCTTTACTAATGACGCAATCCGTATGAATCCAATCAGACGTGATGCATAGTCAATATTTCAAAAGCGATTCCCCTGCCAGACCACCCGCGATCCAGTCCTCCAGCGCGCTGGCCTGAATGCTGGCACTGAGATCTGCCCATTCTGCGGTGACGTCGTCACCCCGCGCGGAAAAGCGGCCTTCGATTTCGGACTTGAGCGTGGTGGCCCCAATGTCGCCTGCGGCCTCGGCCAGCAACGCATAGTAGTAGGCACGCGCATAGGACCGGGATTGGCCCGCGCCGGCATAATGCGCCAAGGCCAATGCCCGCAGCGCACGGGGGTCGTCAATATCGCCAATGGCATCCGCCGGCGAAATGCCCACCCGTTCCACTTCTGCCGCCTGAAGGCTCAGCACATCGCCGGTTGTCATACGGTTTTCCAACCGGTCGAGCCGGGACACAGCCCCCTCAACCCCATCTGAGGCCGCCACAAGCGCGTAGACATACGCGCCCGACGGGTCGCTGTCCTGCAGCGCCTGCGCGATCAGGGCGGAGGCGGCGGCCGCATACTCAGGCTCCGCAGCCAATAACCTCCACTTGAAGTGGAGGTTTGAAACGCTTCGCTTGAACCGCTCGAAGCGGTTGGGGTTACAGATTACCTGTTAAACAGGTCGTCGAGGCGTTTGTCCTGTTGCTCTTGCGTTTGGATATAAGCTCGCACCGTGCGCTCATCTGCGCCGACCGTCGAGACGAAATAACCACGTGCCCAGAATTTATGCCCCGCAAAATTGCGGCGGCGGTTCTTGATGTTCTGCGCGATCCAGATCGAGCTTTTTCCCTTCATGAACCCGATCACATGCGCGACCGAGTGCTTGGGTGGGATGCTCAACAACATATGCACGTGGTCTGGCATCAGGTGCCCCTCTTCAATTGAGCACTCCTTCTGGCGCGATAGTCGGTGGAATACTTCACGCAATTCTCGGCGCAGGTAGCCGTAAAGTTCCTTCTTTCTGTATTTGGGCGTGAAAACCACGTGATATTTGCACTCCCAAGTACTGTGGTTAAGGTGATTTGTCGTTTCTGATGACATTGGAAGATTTCCCTTGCAGGGCTTCGAGCGGTCGAAACCCTCTAGGAAATCTTCCTCATATGTAGAACATCAGGGGTCCCCCAGCAAAGCTGGGGGCTTGTCAATGGGGACAGTCAGCCCGGCAAGGATGCGCGGCACCAAGGTGGGTGTTTGCGGGACACCATTGCCGTTCAGAAGGGCCTCGCCGATCTCCAGCAGGTCCTGCGGGCTGCTGTTCTCGCCACTGGCCAATGCAGCGAGCTTTGCGCTGTCGATGATCCGGGACCGCGCGATGGGGCTTGTCCGCGCCTCCAGCGCCAGCGCGCTGACCAGCTCAAAGGGTTCACGGTCGTAGGTTTCGGGCTCCACCACGATGCCGGTGTCGGGCAGGGCAGCCTCGATGGTGATTTCACCGGGGTCTGTCACAAAGTCTTCGACCCGGTCCATCAAATCTGCGATGAAGTTCCGCTCCACCGCTGAAACGGTGCGCAAACCGCCGTCGCTCATGAATTGCGTCACCGCTTCGGTGCCGATTTCCTTGATGGTCTGCGGATCGTTAAAGTTCGGAGGCAGCACGGCAGAGACGGTATTCCACCCGCCCTGATCTTTCAGGCTCACCACAGCGCGCATCACGCGGAATGCCGGGTCACCGGGGCCATAGGTGCCCAAGCGGGGCAGGATCATCGCGTTGGCAGAGGCATCGAGCGTGGCAAAGTTGTTGATGGCGAGCGTAACATCGGCAGAGGTCTCACCCGTGGCATAGACGTAAGCCCCGCGGATCTTGAACTGGTCGAGCTCGATATCCCGAATGCCTGCTGCGCGCAGCCCCATGGCCACCTCGCGCGGCACGCACGCCGTGTTGGCCTTGGTGCCAATAAGGTTGAGGTTCATCTCAGAGGCGACCTCAAAGGGCTTGGCCACATCCGTGTTCAGCACGGCCCGTTCGATCGTAATGACGCATTGTTGTGCCTGATCGTAAGGCAGCAGCGGACGGACTGTCACACCAGAGATCGACACCGACCCCCGCATCAGGTCTGTGGACAGATACTCATACTCCAGCTCCATTTGCGTGCGCAGGGCGGCAATGGCGGTATTCGCAAAGAAAGTGCCAATGCGGTTGACCGAAAAGAACTCCAACAGGTTCGGTTGTGGGTCGGTCTCAGCCGCGAGCGGGGCGGCGATCAGCGTGGAAAGGGCTGTTGCGCGAAGAAGTCTGGAAAAGCGGGCCATAAAATATCCTTTCGGTTTCTATAGCCAGCTTACGAGGGTCCGCGGTCAACGCAAGGTGAGGATTTGCGTACCTTGAAGCGGTCAGCGTCCTTCCAGCGCCGCAACCCCGGGCAAGGTCTTGCCTTCCATCCACTCCAGGAAGGCACCGCCTGCGGTGGAGATATAGGTGAAGTCCTCCGCAGCACCGGCTTGATTGAGCGCGGCCACCGTATCCCCGCCACCTGCGACCGAGATCAGCACGCCATTGCGTGTTTGTTCGGCTGCAACACGCGCTGCTGCATTGGTTGCTGTGTCGAAGGGTTTGATTTCAAAGGCCCCCATCGGTCCGTTCCAGATCAGCGTTTTCAACCCTTCAAAGGCCATTCGCACATGGGCAATCGTGTCGGGGCCTGCATCCAACACCATCTGGTCAGGGGCGAGCCGGACCTTCTGGTCAAGCTGCACCACCTCATGGGCGGCCCCTTCCGCAAACTCTGTCGCCACTAGCCCGTCAGAGGGCAACAGCACACGGCAACCCGACTTGCTGGCTTGGGCCAGAATGTCACGGGCGGTGTCGAAAAAGTCTGGCTCCTGCAGCGATTTGCCCAGATCCGCGCCAAGGGCGGCCAGGAAGGTGTTGGCCATGCCACCCCCGATCACCAGCACGTCGAGCCGGTTCACGAGGTTTTCCAAAAGTTCGATCTTGGTGGAGACCTTGGCCCCTCCGACAACCGCCCCCACGGGCCGGGCCGGGTTCCCAAGCGCCGTTTCAAGCGCCTTCAACTCTGCCTGCATCAGGCGACCAGCACAGGCAGGCAGCATCCGGGCCAGCGCCTCGGTCGAGGCATGGGCGCGGTGCGCGGCAGAGAATGCGTCGTTGCAATAGATGTCGCCCAGTTCTGCAAGACGGCGGGCGAAGGCGGCGTCGTTCGCCTCCTCCCCCGGGTGAAAGCGGATGTTTTCGAGCAGGAAGACACCGCCCGCATCGGCGGACAACCTCTCAGCATCCTCAAGCGTTTCTATGAAAGTGACGGGCTGACCAAGCGCCTTTTCCAGAGCAGCCAGCGTCACGCGCAGGCTCATATCTGGCACCACCTTGCCCTTGGGCCGCCCGAAGTGCGCGATCAGCATCGGCTGACCACCCCGCGCCAGGATATCCTTTACCGTGGGCACAATCCGCTCAATCCGCGTGGCATCCGTCACCCGACCATCTTCCACCGGTACGTTGATATCGACCCGGGTCAGCACCCGCTTGCCGCGCAGTTCCACCTCGTCCAGCGTTTTCCATCCCATGGGTCCGATCCTTTACGTCTGATGCCTTGGGGTCGTGTTTTGCCGTTCTGGGCGCGTAGGTCAATGGACCGCTTGGCATTGCGGCGCGAAGCCAATAAGCAGTCGGGCAACATCGGATCAAAGGAGACCCACATGGCCGAGATCAAGGACCCCGAAAACACCATCCTGATGGAGCTGCCCGGCGGCACGGTTACCATCGAGCTGCTGCCCGACGTGGCACCGCAGCACTGCGACCGCATGAAAGAGCTCGCGCGCGCAGGTGCATATGACAACGTGGCCTTCCACCGCGTGATCGATGGCTTCATGGCTCAGACAGGCGATGTGCAGCACGGCAATATGGAAAAGGATTTCTCCATTCAGCGCGCGGGCACGGGTGGGTCGGACATGCCTGATGTCCCGGCGGAATTCTCCAAAATCCCGCACGCGCGTGGATCGCTCGGCGCAGCACGCTCTGCCAACCCCAACTCGGCCAACAGCCAGTTCTTCATCAACTTCAAGGACAACGATTTCCTCAATGGTCAGTACACCGTCTATGGCCAGGTGATCGAAGGCATGGAACACGTCGATGCGATCACCCGCGGTGAGCCGCCTGCGAGCCCTGACCGCATGATCAGTGTGAAGGTGGCCGCAGATGCGTAACGCTCTGGCATTTGTGCTGGCAGCAGGGGTTGCAGCCCCTGCGGCGGCAACCGGCCTCAAGATCGAGATCGAAGGCGAGGGGGCCAATGGCACCGTCGTCATCGACCTTTTTGAGGATGTGGCCCCGGGCCATGTGGCGCGTATCACCGAACTGGCAGCGGCGGGTCGTTATGACAACGTGGTCTTCCACCGCGTGATCGAAGGCTTCATGGCGCAGACAGGCGACGTGCAGTTTGGCAAGGCCGATGGCGATTTACGCCGCGCCGGGCAGGGCGACAGCGGGCAGCCTGATCTGGAGCAGGAGTTCTCCGCCATTCCCTACGAGACGGGCGTGGTTGGCATGGGCCGCAAGCGCAGCGTGGACTCCGCGAACAGCCAGTTCTTCATCATGTTTGAACCGGCGCCCCATCTGAACGCGCAATATACCGTTGTGGGCCGCGTGACCGAAGGGCAGGACGTGGTTGATGCCATCAAGCGTGGTCATCCCCAAAGCGGCCAGATCACCGGCGCGC
The DNA here is from genome assembly GCA_963422245.2 of uncultured Sulfitobacter sp. Lineage (GTDB taxonomy): Bacteria > Pseudomonadota > Alphaproteobacteria > Rhodobacterales > Rhodobacteraceae > Sulfitobacter. The sequence continues at coordinate 212,099 of CAXMWW010000026.1, forward strand.
CGGATGTGATGAAAACCGTGACAGTCATCGACTGACATCTCATCAAGATTGCGTGGGGCGGCTGGACCGGATCGCCCTGCGCGCGGCAGACTACGGGGCATGATACGCGCTCTTATCTTTGCTTTTTGCGTTGCCGTAACTTCGGCCCAAGCCAATCCGGATTTCTGGCGGCAGGAATGGCCGGACACGGATTTCTCCAAAACCACGATCCCAAGCTGGGAAGAGGTCATGTCCGGTGGTCCCCCAAAAGACGGCATCCCGGCGATAGACAAGCCTCAGTTCCAACGGGCTTCCAACAAACGCGGACTCAAGGATCGCGAGCCTGTGATTGCGGTTGAGATCGCAGGCGCGGACCCACGTGCCTATCCGATCCGTTATCTGATGTGGCATGAGATCGTGAACGACAGCATCGGTGGGGTGCCAGTGGCTGTGACCTTCTGCCCCTTGTGCAACTCTGGCATCACCTTTGACAGGCGGGTGCGGGGGCAGGTGCTGAGTTTTGGTGTCAGCGGCAAGCTGCGCAATTCGGACATGATCATGTACGACCGTGAAACCCAAAGCTGGTGGCAGCAGGCTGTCGGGCAGGGGGTTGTGGGGCGCATGACCGGGGTAGAGCTGGCGACACTGCCCAGCTGGATGGAAAGCTGGGCGGAGTTCAAAGCGCGTAACCCGCAGGGGCTGGTGATGGCGCAACCTGCCTTCAACCGTGACTACGGCCGCAATCCCTATCGAGGGTATGACAGCCTGTCCAAGCCGTGGCTTTACGCCGGAGAGAACCCGCCGCACGGCATTGAACCGCTAGCTCGTGTGGTGCGCGTGGGCGAGCGCACTTGGCCATTGCCTCGGCTTGCCAAAGAGGAAGTGGTGCAAGAAGCTGGGGTGGTGATCTCATGGCGGCCGGGTCAGGCGTCTGCGTTGGATACGGGGCGCATTTCTGCCGGGCGGGATGTGGGTTCGGTCCGGGTTCAAGATGCCAAAGGCCGGGACGTCGCGCATGATGTCATGTTTGCGTTTGCTTTCCACGCGTTCTGGCCCAAGGGGTCTTGGATGCTGGGCCAATAGGGCGTTGGCTGCCAAATCGTCTCAATCAGCTGCCTAAGCGTCAGAAATCTTGCGGAAATTTAAGGCACCGCTCTGAAGACGCGTCTAAATCGACGCGTTTTGAACGACGTGTCTTCGTGAAGGGGTCTGCCAAAATGGATAGATGCCGTCAGGTGCGGCGTATGAAAACAGCGCCGACCAAGGCAGTCACAAAACAAAGCCCTGCCGCGCCATAGGCCACACCGGCAAAGGCGGTATTCATCGCCTCCACGTGGCCTGCAATATCCGAAGGGATGCCAAAGCTCGCCCCGCCACCCGCACGCGTGTAGAGCAGGCTCACCAAGCCGCCGGCCGCCGCGACGGATATCAAGCTTGCCATCCGGCTCACCGCATTGTTCACACCAGATGCCACGCCGGATTGATCCTCACCTACGGCCCCCATCACGGCGGTCGACAGGGGGGCGACAACCAACGCCATGCCAATCCCGACCACGCACATCGCAGGCAGGACATGTCCCCACAAGTTCTGCGCAGGGGCCGCAACTCCAATCGCGAAATACCCCAAACCGGTCAGCACACTTCCCGCAACCAACAACGGTCCCGGACCCACGCGGTCCGCCCATTGGCCGACGCGTGATGACATTACCGATAGGAAGACAGACATTGGTGCAAATGGGGCGGAGGCCTCGATCTCCGAATAACCCCAGCCCGCGATGAATGTCATCGGCATGAAAAAGAACATCATGCCAAGGGCGGCGTAGAGCGTGAAAGACATGAAGTTTGCCGCGGAAAACACCCGGTTCTCAAACAGGCTGAGCGGCATCATGGCGTGGTCGCTGCGTGCCTCAACCCACAGGAAGGCCACCATAACCACCATCCCAACCACCAACCAGACCATCCCATTGCTGCCGTCATGCCCCAGCTGCGTCAGCCCCCAGGCGATGGCCAGCAACGACAGCGTTGCCAATGCCGCCCCAGGCAAATCAAGACGTGCTCCGCCTGCCGGGCGGTCCCGCCCCACCTTGGACCAAAGCATCCAAAGCGCCAGACCGCCCAGCGGCAGGTTGATCGCAAAAACCACGCGCCAGGTCTCTGGCCCGCCGAAGGTCAGCAAGAGCCCGCCAATGATCGGCCCCAGTGCCGTCGTAAGGGCAGAGGCCGCAGCCCAGGTGCCAATGGCACGTCCACGCTCTTCCCGCGGATAGGCGCGGGCTATAATGGCCAGCGAGCCGGGCACCATGACGGCAGCTCCCATGCCCTGAACGGTGCGCGCAACGATCATCACTTCGGCTGTCGGAGCTAAGGCACAAACAATTGAAGACGCAACAAAAAGCGCAATGCCGCGGCCAAAGGCACGGGCCAGCCCGATCCGATCGCCCAAGGCTCCGCCCACCAGAATGAGCGCAGCGAGCGTCAGCATGTAGGCGTTGTGAAACCACTGACCTTCGATCAACGTCGCATCCAGCGACTGTCGCATGGCGGGCAGGGCGATGGAGACCACGAAGCTGTCGATGAACCCGAGCGCAGAGGCCAGGATGGCCGCCGCAAGCACGTATTTTCTGGCCTCCGGCGCGCAGAAGCCTTCATGAAAAACAGGCGCCGCAGCTGCCTGCGACGCCTGTTTGTCTGTCATGGTCTGTCGCTTTTAAGAGGCCGGGTTGGCCTTGGCACCGGGGGCGGCTTTGGCGGAGGGGTTCAGCGGATCGTCCTGACGCTGAACGGAACCTTCAAAGTGTGCGCCGCTTTCAATCGCGATGGTTTTGTGGATGATGTCACCCTCAACCCGAGCGGTGGAGGTCAGACGCACCTTCAGGCCACGCACACGGCCCACGATGCGACCGTTGATCACGACGTCATCGGCGGTGACTTCGCCCTTGATGGTGGCGCTTTCGCCGATGGTCAGCAGGTGGGCGCGAATGTCGCCTTCCACGGTGCCTTCGACGTTAATGTCGCCGGTGGTCTTCATGTTGCCGGTGACATGCAGGTCAGCGGACAGCAAAGACGCGGGCGGCTTGGCTTTTGGCGCGCTGGCTTTGAATTCGCTTGCAGCAGGGGCCGCAGGGGCCGAAGACGCAGCAGGGGCAGGCGACGAGGCCGCTGCGGGCTTGGCCGCATCGCCGTCGTTGCCAGTGGCGGGATCGTTGATTTTGCTTTTAGAAAACATCGTTTGCAGCCTTGATATAGATCATGGGGTTCACAGCTTTGCCACCTACGCGGACCTCGTAGTGCAGATGCACGCCGGTGACACGTCCAGAGGCTCCCATATCACCAATGCGCTGCCCGCGCGAGACCCTTTGTCCCACTTTGACGCGAAGTTTGCTGAGGTGGGCGTAGCGTGTCTCAATCCCGAATTCATGCTGGATTTTGACAAGCCTACCATATCCTGATTGCCAACCAGAGTGGGTCACAACACCGTCCGCTGTGGCGTAGAGCGGAGTGGCAAGCCCCGCGGCGAAATCCACGCCAGAGTGCATCCGGCGCCCGCCCGTCTTAGGGTCGCGACGGTATCCAAAAGGACTTGTGAAACGGAAGGAGTTCTTCACCGGTGTCGCAAAGGGCGCTTTGGAGGCCGCAATGCGGTAAAGGTTCAGTTTGTCCATCTGATTGAGCAGACGGTTGGCACGCAGCGTATCCGGGGTGGGCTCATTGCCGCGACTGGTGAAGCTAAGCGGCGTCATCGGGCCCCCCTGGCCGGAGTAGCCTCGGCGCACAGTTGCCAGAATGCTATCCGTCGACATGCCCGCATTGCGGAACATCTTGTCGAGCGGGGCGACGGAGACCGTCATCGCTTCTTCCAGCTGGCGGAAGATGGCATCGTTCTGATCGCGCATCAGCTCAATCTGCTGGGCCATTTCATCGGCCTGCAAAAGCGCATCCTGTGCATCTGCAATCACCTGATCCCGCTCTGCGGCTGTGCGCGCGAGCGCTTCGGCGAGGAAATCAACCGGGGCTGACGAAGCGGCAGCGGTGACCACACCGTTGCCACCTTCTTCGAGGTTCTGTTCGAGTGCGGCCAACTGCGTGCGCGCGCTTTCACGCTCTTTCATGGTGTCACGCAGCGTTGACTGGATCACCTCGATTCCCGTCTCCAACTCGTGACGGCGGGTTTCAGATGCAAGCAGTTCGGACTGCATTAGAGAAATCTGCTTGAGCGCTGCGTTGAAGCGATTCTGTGCAGCAAGCGCTTCTTCGGCGCGGTTGTCGCGTTGGGCGGAAAGATCATTCAGCCGCGCCTGATAGGTGCGCTGGTCGCGTTTGGCCTGCTCGCGGAAGTTGCCTGATCCAATACTGTCCATCAGGATGATTGCGGTGGCGACAATGGCCCAGGCCACCAAAAGGGCAGAGCCTGCGAAAGCCACCATCTGGGTGCCGGGGCGCTAGCGAATGAAGCGGGTGTCGTTGTCAGATTTCAGGAACACCCGCCGTTCGGGAAAATAGTGTTCCATGATCCCATGGATCTTGATCGCCAGTCTTGAGCGCACGAATTGTAGTCCTCACCCGTTTTCCGTCCCTGCGCGCCGCACCTCCCCAAAAGTGAAAACCCGCCCAGATGTGATTAGCCAGTGGGCTGCAATGGGGCAAGCCTTTGGGGTGTTAAGCCCGCGTCTTTGCAAATGATTGCGACAAATTGGCAAAAAACCGCCGACACCAACGACTTGGACGCCGTGCTTGACGCGCCGGTCAGTGCTGTGCAGCCAACGGCCAGTAGAAATCGGGTGGAATGCCCGCTTCGGCGCGCTTTTCTTCATTGAACGGTGGCTTCAGGTCGCCGTGGAAATAGGTCCGGACCAGCGCGTGAAATCGTTCTTTCGGGTCTTCGTCAAAGCGCCCACACAGGAAATGGAACCATTTGGAGCCATAAGCGACATGGGCGACTTCTTCGGCATAGATTGTTTCCAGCGCAGTAACAGCGCCGTCTTCCTTGGCCTGTTTGAAAATCTTGATCATGCCGGGCGTCACATCGAGGCCCCGGGCCTCCAGTACCATGGGCACCACGGCCAGGCGGCCTATCAGATCGTTCACAGTGTCCTCGGCGGCGCGCCACATCCCAGCGTGTGCGGGCAGCGCACCATAGTGGCTCCCCATCGCCTCAAGGCAGTCACACATCAGATTGAAATGTTTGGATTCTTCATCTGCTGCTTTGACCCAGTCATCGTAGAAGCCCATGGGCAGTTTGGTGTCTGTAAACCGCGCAATGATGTCCCAATGCAGGTCCACGGCGTTGAGTTCGATATGAGCCACCGCATGTAGAAGCGCGATCCGCCCTTCCGGCGTGCCGGGACGGCGCCGCGGGACATCGCGGGGGCTCAGAAGTTCGGGCCGCGCGGGCCGTGCCGGATGCAAAGGAGGATTGGCGGTGCCGATCTCAGGCACCTCACCCCCTGCGCGCGCAGCTTGCCATTCGGCGGCAAAGCCCCGTGACAAGGCGGTCTTTTCCCGCCCATCCGAGCTGCGCAGGACGGCTTCCGCCATTTCCGCCAGTGGCGTCACAGAGCTTGTGCCGCTTCCAGCACTTCCTCCACGTGGCCTGGCACTTTCACCTTGCGCCAAATCCGCGCAACCGTGCCATCGGCATCAATCAGGTAAGTCGCGCGTTCGATCCCCATGCTCTTCTTGCCGTACATGTTTTTCTCAACCCAGACGCCGTAATCCTCGGTCAGGCTGCCGTCCTCATCTGCCAGCAGAGGCACTGTCAGGTCATGTTTGGCCGTGAACTTGTCATGCTTGGCCATCGTGTCACGCGAGACCCCGTAGACCTTTGTATTTGCGGCCGCAAAGGCCTCCAGATGCTCTGAAAAGCCAATCGCTTCTTTGGTGCAACCCGGCGTGTCATCGCGGGGGTAAAAGTACAGCACGACCTTGCTGCCTTTCAGGCTGTCCAGCGATACGTTGCCACCCCCGGTTACGGGGGCGTCAAAGGCCGGGGCGGGTTGGGAAATCTCTGGCATGGCTCTCTCTTTCGTCACTTGGAAGGGATCGTCTGCGCTGTCATAGTAGGGCGGTCTTTGCAAAGTCAAAGCCCAACCTGCGGAGAACCATGGAAGACACCGCCTTGGAAACAGCGACAAAACCACCGCGCCGCCTGTTGCGCAGGGTCGTGCTGTCCTTGGGCATCTTGGTGCTGCTTTTTGCAGTTGCTGCTGGCGCGGGACTGATGTTGTTGCAGGGCCGGTCGGTGACTGCGCCACAGTGGGTTCAGGAAAGGATCGAAGACCGGATCGCGCGTGAACTGCCCAATGCGCGGGTAGCCTTTGGCGAAATGGTTTTTGTCATCGATGAGGGCTGGGTCCCACGGGTCCGGCTGCGTGACGTTCAGGTGACTACGCCTGCGGGCCGCGACATTGTCGGCTTGAGTGAATTCAAGGCTACGTTTGCGTTGGCCCCGCTCTTTGAAGGGCTTGTCCAGCCCAGCGATGTGGCGCTTTCCGGTATTTTTCTGACCCTGCGCCGGGATGCTGAAGGACGGGTGCGGCTGACCGGGGGGCAGTCCGGCACAACGGCCAGACCTGCCAGAGAAGCCGCAACGCTGCCCGATCTGATCGCGCAGGTGGACGAGGTTCTGACGCAGCCCGCGCTGAGCGCTCTGACTGAGGTGGACATCCGCGCTTTGACCCTGCGGTTTGAGGACGCGCGCGCGCAGAGGGCCTGGACCGTGGACGGCGGGCGATTAAGGCTGACGCGGGCGGAGGAGGATCTGACACTTTCTGCTGATCTGGCGCTTCTGAGTGGCGGTGCGGGCGCTGCGACACTTTCGGCGAATTATACGTCAGCCATCGGGCAAACGGCCGCCGAATTCGGTGTGAGTTTTGATGGGGTCGCTGCCGAAGATATTGCCAGCCAAGGTCCTGCCTTTGCCTGGCTTGGTGTCCTGCAAGCGCCAATCTCCGGCTCCGTGCGCAGCGGTTTGGATGCGCAGGGCAAGTTCGCGCCACTGAACGCGACCTTGCAGATCGGCGCGGGCGTCGTGCAGCCCGATCCCCAAGCCAAGCCGATCCCGTTTGAAGAGGCGCGCAGCTATTTTAGCTACGATCCGGCGGAAGCTCTGCTGCGCTTTGACACTGTCTCTGTGCGCAGCAAGTGGGTCACCGGAGAGGCGAGTGGCACCGCCTTGCTGGGCGGCATCGGTGAAGCGGCGGCATTTAGCGATCTGGTCGGGCAATTCCGGTTGCAGAATGTCAGCGCAAACCCTTTTGATCTTTATCCCGACCCGGTGAGCATCCAAGGGGCGGATCTTGATTTTCAATTGAAACTCAACCCGTTCCGGCTGCGATTGGGCCGATTGCAGATCACCGACCAAGGCAAGACCCTGTTGCTGGACGGCGGGCTGCGGGCAGGGCGGGATGGCTGGCACGTCACTGTGGATGGTCAGATGGATGCGGTCGACCCGCAGCGCTTGCTGGCGCTTTGGCCTGAAACGGCCAAGCCCAGGGCACGCAGTTGGTTGTTGCAAAATTTGTTGCAGGCAAAGGTGGAGAACATCGACGTCGCACTTCGGCTTGAGCCTGAGGCCAAACCCCTTGCCTATGTTGCCTTTGACTATCAGGAGGCAACCGTCAGGTATCTCAAGACCTTACCGCCGGTGACGAACGGGTCGGGTCATTTCAGCTTGATGGACAACCGCATGGTGATCGCGGTCTCTGGTGGCGAGGTTGTCGCGCCGGACGGCGGTCCTGTGGATGTACGGGGATCGTCCTTCATCATCCCTGACGTCGGCGTAAAGAACGGCGCGCCTGCAGTCGTGCGCCTGAACACCCGTTCGTCGGTCACAGCCGCGCTGTCGCTTCTCAATCAAAAACCGCTTGAGGTGATGGACAAAGCGGGCATCGCTGTTGATGTCGCAGGCGGGCAAGCGGTGCTGGAAGGTACGCTGGCCGTGCCGTTGAGCCGAACAACAACAACAGCTGATGTTGTGTTCCACGCCAAAGGTGAGCTGCGCAATGTCGCTAGTGACCGTTTGATAACGGACCGCAGCCTGCGGGCAGAACGTCTGACGGTCGTTGCCGACAATTCCGCGGTTGAGATCAACGGAAAGGCGCAGCTGGATGGCGTGGCGTTTGAAGGATCCTGGGCCCAGCCGATTGGGCAGGGACAAGCCAAAAGCGCTTTGCGGGGACAGATTGCGGTCAATCAACAGGCGCTGGATACCTTTGGCATTGCACTTCCCACAGGCATGCTGACTGGCAATGGTAGCGGGCGCATTGCTGTCGATCTGGAACGCGGGGCGGCACCCCGGTTCGAATTTGGTTCTGATCTGGCGGGGATCCGCCTTTCGGTGCCGCAACTGGCTTGGTCAAAACCGGCCAGTGCCAAGGGGAATTTGCAGGTTAGTGGTCGTCTGGGTGCCACGCCGCAGGTGGATAAGCTTGAAGTCTCTGGTGCCGGGCTCGCAGCTTCCGGCAATGTGGCTCTCCACGCGGGCAGCACTCTGGACCGAGTGCGTTTTGATCGCTTGCAAGTGGGGGATTGGCTCGACATCCCGGTCGACCTTGTGGGGCAGGGTTCGGGCAAGCCGTTGCAGGTGCTGCTGCGCGGGGGACGGCTGGACATGCGTCGGGCAGAGATTGGCGGGTCCGAGGGGGGCGGAGGGGGCAGTCGTGCGGCAAGTCCGCCGATGGAGGTGGCGCTCGACCGGTTGCAGATCACCGACACCATTGCGCTCACCCAGATGCGAGGCACATTCATCACCGACAAGGGGCTCGACGGCACGTTCGAGGCATTGCTGAACGGCGGTACGCCCGTGCGGGGGCGCGTGATCCCGCAGAACGGACGCAGCGCTGTGCGGTTGCTGTCAGATGATGCCGGGGGTGTTCTGCGTTCGGCTGGGCTGTTGCAACAGGTCGTTGGGGGTGATTTGTCCCTGACGCTGTTGCCGGTCGGGTCTGGCGGGGCCTTTGACGGCCGGCTCAACGCCAAAGGAATTCGCGTCAAAAACGCACCGGGTATTGCAGGGCTGGTGAACGCAATTTCTGTTGTCGGTCTGATCAACGAACTCAACGGCGACGGGATTGTGTTCGACGAAGTAGAGGGCGATTTTCGGCTGACCCCCAATCGCCTGACCCTTACCAAAGCGAGCGCAGTTGGCGCATCGATGGGGCTGTCAATGGACGGGATCTATGGGCTGGAGAGCGGCAACCTAGATATGCAGGGGGTGATTACGCCCGTCTATCTGCTTAATGGCATCGGGTCGGTGCTGACCCGGCGGGGCGAGGGGCTGATTGGTTTCAACTACACCCTGACCGGCCCAGCCAAATCGCCCAATGTTTCGGTCAACCCGCTGTCTGCCCTGACGCCCGGCATGTTCAGAGAGATCTTCCGCCGCGCGCCGCCCAAGGTGCCGGTGGTTGATGGTGTTGCACAAAGCACGCTACCAGAGGCCAAGCCGGTGCAGCGCGAAAGAACAGAGGATGAGTCCGATCTCAGCAATCGTTAGGTAGCGCTCATGCAACTTTCTGATTTCGATTTCGACTTGCCCGAAGACCTGATTGCGACGCGCCCCGCCGTGCCGCGGTCGTCTGCCCGGCTGCTGGTGGCCGACGTGACCACGCTGCACGATGCGCGTGTAACAGACCTGGTTGATTGGCTGAAACCCGGTGACCGGCTGGTTCTGAATGACACCAAGGTCATCCCCGCGCGCCTGAGCGGTCTGCGCCACCGCGACACCGCGCAAGGCCCGGTGCAGGCAAAGATTGAGGTCACGTTGCTGGAGCCCCGCAGCGATGGCACTTGGGCTGGGCTGATCAAGCCCCTGCGCAAGCTCAAGCCGGGGGAGTGCGTTGTCTTTTCCGACGCCCTTTCCGCTACCCTTGAAGCCGTGGAGGACGGGCAGGGGCATTTGCGCTTCAATTGTGACGGGGATGACTTTGACGCAGCGCTTAACGCCGCTGGGGCCATGCCCTTGCCGCCCTACATTGCCGCCAAACGCCCTGCGGACGCGCAAGACAGGACGGATTACCAGACCGTCTGGGCGCGTGAGGCCGGCGCAGTTGCGGCACCCACAGCCTCGCTGCACTTTGACGAACCGCTGCTCGCGGCATTGGCGGCGAAAGGCGTGACCTTCACCCATGTCACCCTGCACGTAGGCGCGGGCACTTTCCTGCCGGTCAAAGTGGACGACATCAGCGCACACAAGATGCACGCCGAGTGGGGCAAGGTCAGCGAGGCCGCCGCCTCTGAGATTGCCGCCACCAAAGCCGCCGGAGGCCGCGTGATCCCGGTTGGGACCACTGCCCTGCGCCTGATTGAGACAGCCGCCAAGTCGGGCGAGATCACTCCATGGGAAGGTGACACGGATATCTTCATCACACCGGGTTTCCAGTTCAACGTGGCTGATGCTCTGATGACGAACTTCCATCTGCCCAAGTCGACCCTGATGATGCTCGTCTCTGCCCTGATGGGGGTGGAGGAAATACGTGACATCTATTCCCATGCCATCGCGCAGAAATATCGCTTCTTTTCTTACGGAGATGCTTCGCTTTTGATCCCCTAGAGTTCGAAAGCGGCACCATTTTGTCGCGCAATGCGCGGACGCGGTGGAACGAAACCTTCAGGGGTGGGTTGAGGCCTCAGGAGACGCGGTCATGATGCAGGTACTTTCAGGCGCTTGGGCATTGCTGTTGGGCATGGGCCTGTTGATGATTGGCAACGGGATGCAGGGCACTTTGCTTGGCATTCGCGGCGCGCTTGAGGATTTTTCGACTTTCGAGATGTCGATCGTCATGTCGGCCTATTTCCTGGGTTTCCTTGGCGGGTCGCGCATGGCACCCGGCATGATCCGCAGGGTGGGGCATGTGCGCGTGTTTGCAGCCCTTGCGTCGCTCATCTCCGCCGTGATGATCCTTTATCCCACTTTCCCCAATGTCATCATCTGGTCACTGGGTCGGGTGCTGATCGGGTTCTGTTTCTCAGCCGTGTATGTGACCGCCGAAAGTTGGCTGAACAACGCAGCCGACAACTCCAACCGCGGGCAGGCGCTGTCGCTTTACATGATCGTGCAGACGCTTGGTATCGTGATCGCGCAGGCCCTGTTGCTAACAGCCGACCCCTCGGGCTTTGTGCTTTTTGTCATCCCGTCGGTGCTCGTGAGCATCGCAGTGACGCCCATTTTACTTTCTGCCAGCCCCACACCGCCGTTTGAAACCACCCATCCTATGAGCCTGAAGCAACTGATCAGCTTCTCGCCTTTGGGGGCGGTTGGCATGTTCCTTTTGGGTGGTATCTTTGCCGCGCAATTCGGCATGGCGTCGGTCTACGGTGCTGAAGTGGGCCTGAGTGTTGCGCAAATCTCACTCTACGTGGCGATGTTCTTTGTGGGGGCCGTGATCCTGCAATACCCCATCGGTTGGATCTCCGACCGAATGGACCGCCGCTTTCTGATTGTGATCGTTTCGCTGATCGGCGGGGTTGGGTCGGTCATTGGGATGCTCTTTGGGCAGGTCTATGTCCTGCTGCTGGTCTCTGCCTTTGTGATGGGGGGGATGTCGAACCCGCTCTATTCACTGCTCATTGCCCATACCAACGACTTTTTGGAACATGACGACATGGCCGCCGCCTCCGGAGGGATGGTGTTTATCAATGGCTTAGGGGCGATTATCGGCCCGATTGTTACCGGCTGGATCATGGGCACGGCCTTTGGCCCACCGGGGTTTTACCTGTTCACAACCGTTCTTTTCGGCCTGATGGCAATCTACGCCGGATATCGCTCAACCCAGCGTGCGACGGTGCCTGTGGAGGAGACCGGCGAATACGTGCCGATGTACCCATCTGCCACACCGCAGGCAGTTGAATTCGCGCAGGAATATGCGATCGAAGCCGAGCTGGAAGGCGAAGACGAGAACTGAGAGCGCTAACAATGTCGGATGGTTACAATTCGTGAATATGCAACTTCAAAAAAACCGTCATAAATCTGAAATCAAAGCGTGTAGCGACACAGAGGAACGCACCATGGCAGGCCCCGAAGAGATATTGAGCTTCTGGTTGGACGAGATCGGACCAAAGGGGTGGTACAACAGTTCCGAGGCCCTCGATCAGGAAATTCGGGCCCGATTCCAGACAACGTGGGAAGCCGCTTGTGAGGGCAAGTTTTCTCTTTGGCTTACCTATCCGTCAGGCGCATTGGCCTATATCATCCTGATGGATCAGTTTTCGCGCAACATGTTCCGCGGGACGGGCAAGGCCTTTGCCTCTGACCGGGCGGCACTTGCTGCGGCCAAGCAAAGCATCGAGCGCGGTTGGGACATGAGGATCGATGAACCTGCGCGCCAGTTTTTCTACATGCCGCTGATGCATTCGGAAAACCTTTGTGATCAGGACCGTTGCGTGCGCCTGATGTGCGAACGGATGCCTGAAAGCCGCGACAGCAATCTCCTGCACGCCCGCGCCCATCGTGAGGTGATCCGCCAGTTTGGCCGTTTCCCCTATCGCAACGGAGTGCTGGACCGTGAAATGACAGCGCTTGAGAAAGACTACGTCGACCAGGGGGGCTATGGGGTCACAGTCAGGCAGCTGCAGGCCAAAGCCGCATAGCAGCCATGCGAAAAAACCCCTCGCAGTCAGAGGGTCAGGCACTATAGTTTAACGGTAAACCAATTCCGCTGAACTAAGTGAGGACCAACCATGGCTGCGAAATCCTTTGATCTGATTGTCATCGGGGCGGGGCCGGGGGGCTATGTTGCGGCCATCCGTGGCGCGCAGCTCGGTATGAATGTCGCGATCGTGGAGCGCGAGCATCTGGGTGGCATCTGTCTCAACTGGGGCTGCATCCCCACCAAGGCGCTGCTGCGGTCCTCTGAAGTCTTTCATTTGATGCACCGGGCCAAGGAGTTCGGCCTGAAGGCTGACGGCATTGGCTATGATCTCGATGCGGTTGTGAAGCGGTCTCGTAAAGTCGCCGGTCAACTTTCTGGCGGCATTGGTCATCTGATGAAGAAGAACAAGATCACCGTGGTCATGGGGGAAGCAACGATCCCGGCCAAGGGCAAGGTCAGCGTGAAGACCGACAAAGGCACCGAAGAGCTGACGGCCAATAACATCATCCTGGCCACCGGTGCGCGCGCGCGCGAATTGTCGGGGTTGGAAGCAGACGGCGATCTGGTCTGGACCTACAAGCACGCGCTTCAGCCTGCGCGGATGCCAAAGAAACTGTTGGTGATTGGTTCAGGTGCGATCGGCATCGAATTTGCCAGTTTCTATAACACGCTGGGCGCTGATACGACGGTTGTCGAGGTCATGGACCGCGTGCTGCCTGTGGAAGACGCCGAGATTTCAGCCTTTGCCAAGAAATCGTTTGAAAAGCAGGGCATGAAGATCATGCAAAAAGCCATGGTCAAACAGCTGGACCGGGCGAAGGGCAAGGTCACAGCGCATATCGAGGTAGGCGGCAAGGTGGAGAAGCACGACTTTGACACCGTGATCTCTGCCGTTGGGATTGTCGGCAATGTCGAAGGCTTGGGTCTGGAAGGCCTAGGCGTGAAGGTCGACCGCACACACGTGGTTACGGATGAGTTTTGCCGCACAGGCGTCGATGGGCTTTATGCGATTGGTGATATCGCCGGTGCGCCGTGGCTGGCGCACAAGGCGTCACACGAGGGCGTTATGGTTGCCGATCTGATCGCAGGCAAGCACGCTCATCCGGTGAAACCGGAAAGCATCGCAGGCTGCACTTACTGCCACCCGCAGGTGGCTTCCGTCGGCTATACGGAGGCCAAGGCCAAGGAACTGGGTTACGACATCAAGGTTGGGCGTTTCCCCTTCATTGGCAACGGCAAGGCAATTGCGCTGGGCGAAGAGGGCGGCATGATCAAGACCGTGTTTGACGCCAAGACGGGCGAGTTGCTTGGGGCCCATATGGTCGGTGCCGAGGTGACAGAGCTCATTCAGGGCTATGTGGTGGGCCGTCAGCTGGAGACCACCGAAGAAGACCTGATGAACACCGTCTTCCCGCATCCGACGCTGTCGGAGATGATGCATGAGGCGGTGCTGGACGCTTACGGCCGCGTCATTCACATGTAGCTCCTGTTAAACGGACGCGGGCTGCGCCGCGATTACATTCTTGGAGCTTTTGGCGGGCCTGAGCCTATCGCGGCATATGTTATGCTCTGGGCTAGGGTTGATCACCTGCCGAGAAGCGATTCAGGGCCAAGTCTGCCCTGAATGCGCATCATCTAGTGTTCTGCGATGCGTCATGGCCTCAAGGACAAGCCCCGCTGCGCGGGGTCGCGTTACGCGATCCTTGACCCTGGGTCGAATCGCGCTGGACGGGTATTCGGTGCCTTGGCATAAGAGGCGCATGGTCAGTCTCAATCGCGTTGTTCAGGGTCCTGCCTGTCGCCGGATCGTCAAATCCCTTGGGCCCCGGTCGCTGGATGCCGCCGAAGTGTCTGGCAAGTGGGGAATTCAGTTTGATTTCAAGTCCTATCGTCAGTTTTGGTACCCGGAATATGACGTCTGCGCAGGCCCTTATGTGGATGAGGCGGGGGCGACGCTTCAATTCGATCTGATCCTTGCCAATCAGGTCTGGGAACATCTCGACCGTCCCTATGCCGCCACCCGGAATGTGCTTCAGATGCTGCGTCCCGGAGGGTTCTTTCTGGTCGCCGTGCCGTTCTACGTCCCCTTTCACGCCGCACCGCAAGACAATTCCCGCTGGTCGGCGCGGGGGCTTAAAAACCTGCTGGTCGAAGGGGGCTTTGATGAGGAGGCCATCCACGCAGAGCAATGGGGCAACCGGCACGTGGCCTTGCGGAACCTTGAAGACAAATGGCCGCCCGTTCATGACCCTGAAACGGACATCATCAAAAACGATCCCATGATGCCGATTGCCACCTGGGCGATTGCGCAGAAGGTATGAAGACCCCCTGGGGACTGATCCTGGCGCTTTGGGGTGCAGGGCTGGGGGCGGCGGCGCAATACGGCAAGGTCAGTGTGATTTTCGATCTGCTGCCGCAAGCCTATCCCGACGCTGGAGCCACCTTGGGATGGGTTGTGTCCCTAGTTGGTTTTGTCGGGATCCTTTTCGGTGTGGCCGCAGGATTGCTGGTGGCGCGCATCCGGTATCGTCGCGCGCTATTGTGGGCGCTTTGGATCGGGGCGGGGGTGTCTGCCGTACAGGCGCTGCTGCCGCCGCTGCCCTGGATGCTGCTGACCCGCGTGATTGAAGGCGCATCGCACCTGGCCATCGTGGTGGCGACGCCTACACTGATTGCGCAACTGTCAGCCCCGCGTGACCGGGGGTTCACCCTGACGCTTTGGGGAACGTTCTTTGGCGTGGCCTTTGCTGTGCTGGCCTGGGCGGGACGCCCCCTGGCGTTGAATGTCTGTTTGCCAGCGCTGTTTTTGGCACATGCCGGTTACATGGCCACTTTTGCCGTCTTTCTCGCAGCACGATTGCGCGCGCTGCCGGAAAGCAGTGAAGTACAGCCCTTTTCCCTTGCTCAATTGATGCGTGATCATTGGGTCATTTACCGCTCCCCGCGTATTGCGGCACCTGCGGCAGGGTGGCTGTTCTATACGTTCAGTTTTGTCTCTGTCCTCACGGTGATGCCGCCCTTCATTGATGACGCGTGGCGCGGGCTGGTGATGGGGGCGATGCCGTTGATGAGCATCCTTTCTTCCATGACGCTGGGCGTGCTGCTGCTGCGCCGCTTCACAGCGGTGCAGGTGGTCGAGCAAGGTTTTGCGCTTTCGGTCCTCTGTGCCGTTTGGCTTTGGATTATGCCGGGGAACCCGCTGGCATGTCTGGCACTGGCAGGCGCAATGGGCTTGATCCAAGGGGCCAGCTTTGCCGCGGTGCCTCAGTTGAACGACCGGCCCAGCACGCAGGCGCAGGGCAACGGTGCGATGGCCCAGATGGGCAACATTGGCAACACGGTGGGCACACCGATTATGGCAGCAGCACTGGCGGGCTTTGGCTATGGCGCTCTGCCTTTGCTGGCGGGTACAGCCTTTGTTGCAGGCCTGGCTTTGCATCTTTGGCTGGGGCATCTGCGCAATCGGTAAAGTTCCGCTTTCGTTCTCATTTTTTCATTGGCACTTTGGCCCACCCGGATTATGTATCAAGGCCTGAGGTGGGGGCATCTGATGGCTGAGCTGAAAAAAATCGAAGTACGCGGCGCGCGTGAGCATAATTTGAAGGGAATCGATGTCGATATTCCCCGCGACCAACTGGTTGTGATCACGGGACTTTCCGGGTCGGGCAAGTCCTCGCTGGCGTTTGACACGATCTATGCGGAAGGGCAGCGACGCTATGTTGAATCGCTGTCGGCCTATGCGCGTCAGTTCCTTGACATGATGCAAAAGCCGGATGTGGATCACATCTCTGGCCTGTCACCCGCGATTTCGATTGAGCAGAAAACAACGTCGAAAAACCCGCGTTCCACTGTGGGGACGGTGACCGAGATCTACGACTACATGCGTCTGCTCTTTGCGCGCGTTGGCACGCCCTATTCGCCTGCCACAGGCAAGCCCATTGAGGCGCAGCAGGTCCAGGACATGGTGGACCGCGTCATGGCGATGGAGGAAGGCACGCGCGCCTATCTGCTGGCTCCGATCATTCGCGACCGGAAGGGTGAATACCGTAAAGAATTCATAGAGTTGCGCAAGCAGGGTTTTCAACGAGTCAAGGTGGATGGCGCGTTCTACGAACTGGATGAGCTGCCCACGTTGGACAAGAAATTTCGCCACGACATTGATGTGGTGGTGGACCGGATCGTCATCCGTGAGGGGCTTGAGACTCGTCTGGCGGACAGCCTGCGCACCGCGCTCGATCTGGCCGACGGTATCGCCATTCTGGAGACAGCGCCCAGCGAAGGCGACCCCGAACGCACCACGTTTTCTGAGAAGTTTGCCTGCCCGGTCAGTGGCTTCACAATCCCCGAGATTGAGCCGCGTCTGTTTTCCTTCAATGCGCCCTTTGGGGCCTGTCCGTCATGTGACGGGCTGGGGATGGAGCTGTTTTTTGACGAACGGCTTGTGGTGCCGGACCAGAACCTGAAAGTCTACGACGGCGCGTTGGCCCCCTGGCGCAAGGGCAAGAGCCCCTACTTCAAGCAGACGATTGAGGCCATCGCCAAACACTATCAGTTCAATCAGAACACGAAGTGGAAGGATTTGCCCGAGAAAGTACAGAAGGTGTTTCTGTATGGCTCCGGTAAGGAAGAGATCAAATTCCGTTATGACGAGGGCGGCCGCGTCTACGAGGTGACCCGCGTGTTTGAGGGTGTGATCCCCAACATGGAGCGGCGTTATCGTGAGACGGACAGCAATTGGATTCGCGAGGAATTTGAAAGGTATCAGAACAACCGCCCCTGCGGCGATTGCGGCGGTTATCGCCTTCGACCGGAGGCGCTGGCGGTCAAGATTGGCCCACGGGACAAGCCTAAAGAGCTGCTTCACGTGGGGCAGGTGGTGCAGATGTCCATCCGCGAGGCCTATGATTGGTGCAAGGCAGTTCCGGACTATCTGACGGACCAGAACAATGAGATTGCGCGCGCCATTCTGAAGGAAATTCGTGAGCGTTTGGGGTTTCTGAATAACGTTGGATTAGAGTATCTTACGCTGTCACGCTCAAGTGGTACTTTAAGTGGGGGCGAAAGCCAGCGTATCCGTTTGGCCTCCCAGATTGGCTCCGGTCTGACCGGGGTTCTCTATGTGCTGGACGAGCCCTCCATCGGCCTTCACCAGCGGGACAACGACCGCTTGCTGCAGACGCTCAAGAATCTGCGGGATCAGGGCAATACCGTGATCGTTGTTGAACACGACGAGGAAGCGATCCGCGAAGCGGATTATGTCTTTGACATTGGGCCGGGCGCGGGTGTGCACGGCGGCGAAGTCGTGGCCCATGGCACCCCACCTCAGGTGGCTTCAAGTGGTTCGATCACGGGCGATTATCTGTCCGGCACGAGAGAGATCACCGTGCCGCCCACGCGGCGAAAGGGCAAGAAAGGCAACAAAAAGCTCACCGTGGTCAAAGCCACCGGCAACAACCTGCAGAACGTGACGGCAGACTTCCCATTGGGCAAGTTCGTCTGTGTAACCGGCGTTTCAGGCGGCGGTAAATCCACCCTAACCATTGAGACGTTGTTCAAGACGGCATCGATGAACCTCAATGGCGCGCGGCAAACGCCAGCGCCCTGTGAGACGATCAAGGGGTTGGAGCACCTCGACAAGGTGATCGACATCGATCAACGCCCCATCGGGCGCACGCCCCGATCCAACCCCGCGACCTACACCGGGGCCTTCACCCCGATCCGTGACTGGTTTGCGGGCCTTCCTGAAGCAAAAGCGAGGGGTTACAAGCCCGGTCGCTTCAGTTTCAACGTCAAAGGCGGGCGGTGCGAAGCGTGCCAGGGTGATGGTGTTATCAAGATCGAGATGCACTTTCTGCCGGATGTCTACGTGGAATGCGAGACCTGCAAAGGCAAGCGGTACAACCGTGAGACGCTTGAGATCAAGTTCAAGGGCAAGTCGATTGCCGATGTGCTGGATATGACGGTCGAAGACGCCCAGCAGTTCTTTGCTGCCGTCCCCTCTATCCGTGAGAAGATGGACGCGCTGATGCGTGTAGGGCTGGGCTATATCAAGGTTGGCCAGCAGGCGACAACCCTGTCGGGCGGCGAGGCGCAGCGGGTGAAACTGTCCAAAGAGCTATCCAAACGCTCTACTGGCCGGACGCTGTATATTCTCGATGAACCGACGACCGGGCTGCACTTTGAGGATGTGCGTAAGCTATTGGAAGTGCTGCATGAATTGGTCGATCAAGGCAATACGGTCATTGTGATTGAACACAACCTCGACGTGGTGAAAACAGCTGATCACATCATTGATATTGGCCCTGAAGGTGGCGATGGCGGTGGGCGCATTGTGGCGACCGGGACGCCAGAGCAAGTGGCCGAAGTTGAGGAAAGCTACACCGGCAAGTACCTCAAACCGATGCTCGACAAACGCGCGAAGGTGGCGGCGGAGTGATCCGTGCGGCGATCTGGCTGGTTCTGCTAACCCGCCCGGTCGCCGCCGAACCACCTCCGCTCTTTTCGCTCGAAGGCGGTCGGTACTTTGCTGAATGTGCCGCGATCTTCAGTCTGTTGACGCCTGAGGAACCCGACCTGGAGCTGAGCGCGCAGTTCCAATCAGCCAGCGCCGATCTGCTGGATAGGGTCCGTCAGCAACACGGGACCAGCTTTGCTCAAGGGCAGTTCGAAAAAGCGCAGCAAGACTGGGCGACGCGAGAACCGTCGTTGCAAGGCAACGTGGACCTGGCCGCCCGCCTTCAAGGCTGCCGCGCGTTGAACCCCCGCTACGATTAAGGGGAGGTCAGGCAGAGGTCCAGCAGGCGGGAAAACTCAGCGGGCGACAGGCTGTCAAAAGAGCCAGACAATTGCTCCAGTTCCTGCGTCCGGGCCTCGCCCAGGACCGGGTCCGCAAAAAGGTGGAACTTCTCGCTGATCTCCGCATCGCTCAGCGGCATATCGGTATCCCCACGCGGGGTGCGGGGGGCCGCGGTCAACCGGGTGCCGTCCTGCAAGACCAGCGTGACCTCCGCCCAGCGTTTGCCTTGAGAGATTTCCGTCAGATGCGGATCGTCGATCAGCTCCGTTGCTTGGGAAAGGCGCAGGATTTCAGGGTCTTGCAAGGTGTCCTCGGCCAGTTCCGCGACCCCAACCTGACCGCGCGCAATGATCGCGGCCACCGGGAAGGCGATGGAGTAGGCGAATTCGTCTGGCGTGGTGGGTGTGTGGCCGGCGAGCCTTGTCGCGTTGTGGAAGGTCTTGATCTCTACCCCCGCGACCTCCGCAGACCGCAGCCCGTGCTGCGCCATCAGATCAGCGGCGGCATCCATCGACGGATGCGCCCAACGACAGCAGGGGTAGGGCTTGTAGTGGGTGTCTTCGACCAGCCGCCACTTGTCGCCCAGATCGACCCAGAACGATGGTGCGTCCTCGCAGGTGAGCGCAGGGGCGCCGGTGAAGCCCTCCATCGCCAGATAGGCGGCGACAACGCCTGACGGCGCGCCCCATCCCACGCCGTCGCGCAGCATCGTGGGATGGTCAATGCAGCGCATCATCTGGCTACGTGGTCCGTGGTATTCCCCAATGCCAGCCGCGTGTCTGATCTTTTCGGAGCTGCAGCCCAACGCCCGCGCACAGGCTGTGGCCACACCTACAGCCGTCCAGGCCCCAGAAGTATGATAGTCAGCGCAAGTCGCATGCTGCGCCAGTCCCGCGCGATAGCTGACCTCATAGGCCACGGCCAACTGGGTCGCGAAGGTTCTCCCATCCAGCGGCGTGTCAGCGGCGTCCGCCATCGCCAGCAACGCAGGAAAGATGGCAGAGCCAGCGTGCCCCTTGCAGGGGGAGGTCCCGTCGTGGGCGTCCACCGCATCAACGGTCATGGCCCCGGCCATCGCAGCCCCTGCGGGGCTGACGGTGCGGCCATCCATCAGGATGCGCGCAGCCCCTGCCGTGCCTGTCCCGAACATGGCTAGGGCTCCCCTACGCCCCAGATCGGCCATTTGGGTGGTTGAGGCGACGGCGGCCACGCCCATCGTGTCAGTGAAAGACCGGCGCAGGACGGCCAGTGCCTCCGGCGGCAGATCACTGTAGGTCAGATCATGGGCGAAGCTGTGAAAGGGCAGGGTCATGGACCCACTTTAGGCAAGTGGCCTGCGCGGAACACCCCGTTTGCGACCTTACCCGTCGCGCCCGCGCTTTTCGAACCGGGGCAGCATGGCGGAGAAATCCATGCCGCGGCCGTCTTCATCCTCGACAAATTGTCTGTAGAGCGCGAGGGCCTGCGCGCCCATTGGTGTGTCGGCGTCCACAATTTCTGCGGCCTGTTGGGACAGCCCAAGGTCCTTTACCATCAGTTCCGCGGCAAACCCGGGTTTGTAGCCGTTATCGGCAGGGGAGGCCGGACCCACACCGGGGGCGGGGCAATAGGCGTTCATGGTCCAGCTGTAGCCCGAGGAGGTGGAGACGACATCGAACATCTTCTGGCGGTCGAGCCCCAGCTTGTCGGCCAGCGCAAAGGCCTCACAGGTGCCGATCATGGTGACGGCGAGGATCATGTTATTGCAGATTTTCACGGCTTGACCGGAGCCTGCCGGACCGCACAGAACGGCCTTCTGGCCCATGATCTCAAAGAGAGGGGCGGCCTTGGCAAAGGCTTCCTCCGACCCGCCAGCCATGAACGTGAGCGTCCCTGCCGCAGCGCCCGTGATGCCACCAGAAACCGGTGCGTCGACAAAGAGAAGTCCCGCGTTTTCAGCGTCTTGACCCACGTCCTTGGCACTGTCCACATCCACGGTGGAGCAATCGATCAGCAGCGCGCTCTTGGTCATGGCCGGAATGATCTCTGCCGCAACAGCGCGTAGGATATCCCCATTAGGGAGCATGGTGATGACCACATCCGCCCCTGCCGCTGCATCGGCATTGCTGGCCGCCACGCGAACGCCATCGGCGGTCGTTCCCGCCACGTCGAAACCGCTGACTTCATGTCCGGCGGCTGCCAGATTGGCGGCCATGGGCGCCCCCATATTGCCCAGCCCGATAAATCCGATTTTCATGGTGTATCCTCCAGTTTGAGCGCATTTTCTCTCAGGGGTCGCAGCATATTTGACACGGCCATCAAGGGGACCGCCATATCAGCGTATTGCCACCTGGGCTGCCTGTCCTTGTCAATGATCGCTGCGCGGATACCTTCCAGGAAGTCCCCGTGTTCCGCCGCGCGGTAGGTAAAACGATACTCCAGATCGAGCGCCTTTTGCATGGTCAGCGTCGGCCCGCGCAGGCGGTGCATCATCTCAATAGTGCAGGCGGTCGACAGAGGGCTCGCGCGCGACAGTTTCTTGAGCGCATCAGCAGCGAAGTCGCCCGCATCATTGCGCAGGTCTTTCAGAACATCGCTGAGGGTTTCACCGGTGAAAAGCCGGTCGATTTCGTGCGCCTTCGCCTTCAGCGTGCCTTCAGGCGGGGTCTCAGAAGCGCTTTCCAGTGCGGAGACATCACCGGATGCCTCCAAAGCAGAGATGACTTTCGCCCATTTTCCTTGCGGGATGTAACTGTCTGCAAAGCCTGCGAAAATGGCATCCTCCGGGGCCATTCTCGCACCTGTTGTGCCAAGATATTCACCCAGCCGCCCCGGGGCCAAGGCCAGCATCAGCGACCCACCCACGTCAGGCACAAGACCGATGCCGCATTCCGGCATGGCGATCTGGCTGGTTTCGCCTACGATGCGGTGGGATCCGTGGCAGCCGATGCCCACACCGCCGCCCATGGTGAAACCCTGCATGAAAGAGACCACTGGCTTGGGGTAGTGGAAGATCTTACTGTTCAGGCGATATTCATCGGCCCAAAATTTCTGGCCGTAGGCGAAATCACCCATGGTGCCGGTCCCGTAAAGTTCAGCGATGTCCCCGCCCGAACAAAACGCGCGGTCGCCTTCGGCGTCGATCACGATCAGCTTCACAGCGTCGTCCGTGCGCCACGCGTCGAACGCCTGCTCAATGGCCAGACACATCTGGTAAGTCATCGCGTTCAGCGCCTGCGGGCGGGTGAAGGTGATGCGGCCGGCGTGGCCTTTGATGCGGATGGAGATATCGCTCATCTGTTTTTCAACATGTCCCGCGCCACAATCACGCGCATGATTTCATTCGTGCCTTCCAGAATTTGATGCACCCGCAGGTCCCGCACGAGTTTTTCAATGCCATAGTCCGCCAGATATCCATAGCCGCCATGGAGCTGTAGGCATTGGTCCACCACTTTGCTGCCCGCTTCGGTCACGAACTTTTTGGCCATGGCGCAGAACTTGGTGGCATCCGGCGCGCCGGTGTCCAGCTTCCACGCGGCCTGACGCAGGAAGGTGCGGGCGGCTTGGAGCTCAATCTCCATATCCGCCAGCCGGAACTGCAGACCCTGGAACTGGTCGATGGGCTGGCCGAAGGCTTTGCGTTCGCCCATGTATTGCAGTGTCGCATTGAGCGCCGCCTGCGCCGCCCCCATCGAACAGGCCGCAATGTTAAGGCGCCCGCCATCGAGGCCCATCATCGCATATTTGAAACCCTGGCCCTCTTCGCCAAGCAGATTGGTGCTTGGAATGTCGCAATTGTCGAACTGGACCTGTGCCGTGGGTTGGCTGCGCCAGCCCATTTTGTCTTCCAATCCGCCGAAAGACAGGCCTTCTGTGCCGTCCTCGACGTAGACTGTTGAAACGCCCTTAGGCCCATCCTCGCCCGTGCGCACCATGCAGACATAGGCATCTGAATATCCGCCGCCGGAGATAAAGGCCTTGGTGCCGTTGAGCCTATAGCCTTCGTTGGTGCGTTCTGCCCGGGTTTTTAGGGCTGCAGCGTCCGAGCCTGATCCGGGTTCTGTCAGGCAGTAGCTCAGCACGGTCTGCATCGACAGCACGTCGGGCAAAAGGCGCGCTTTCATATCGTCACTGCCGAAACTGTCGATCATCCGCGCGCACATGTTGTGGATGGACAGGAACGCGGCAACGGAGGGGCAGGCCATTGAAAGCGCTTCGAAAACCAGCGTTGCATCCAGCCGCCCCAGGCCAGAGCCGCCGGAGGCTTCGTCCACGTATAGCCCGCCAAAGCCCAGCTCCGCAATCTGCGGCCAAAGCTCTTTGGGGATGGTGCCCGCCGCTTCCCAGTCGCGCGCGTGAGGGGAGATGTGGTCTTGGCCAAAGGCATAGGCCATATCAAATATGGCTGTCTGTTCTTCGCTGAGCGCAAAATCCATCGAGGGTCCCTCTGGCTGGTTATTGAACGAGTGTTAAATTCTAACCTTTGCGACAATATTTCAAGTAGGGTGGGCGGTACGCCCACCTTACGTTTTATCATCGCCGCCTATCAGCAGGGGGTAGGGGTGGGCAAATGCCCACCTTACTCCATCACCGGGATCGAGAATTCGCCACCTTCCTTGATGCCTGACGGCCAGCGCGCCGTGACGGTCTTGGTGCGCGTGTAGAACTTGAAGGCATCCGGCCCGTGCTGGTTGAGGTCACCGAACACGGATTTCTTCCAGCCGCCAAAGGTGTGATAGGCCAGCGGCACCGGGATCGGCACGTTGATGCCCACCATGCCGATGTTGATGCGGTTGGCAAAGTCTCTGGCCGCATCGCCGTCGCGGGTGAAGATTGCTGTGCCGTTGCCGTACTCGTGGTCCATCGCCAGACCAATCGCCTCTTCGTAGGTTTGTGCCCGCACTGTGGTCAGGACCGGGCCGAAGATCTCCGTTTTGTAGATGTCCATGTCCTTTGTGGCATGGTCAAAGAGATGCGGGCCCACGAAGTAGCCGTCCTCATAGCCTTGCAGGCTGAAGTTACGGCCATCCACAACCAGTTTGGCACCTTGCGCCACCCCTGATTCCACCAGCCGTTCGATATTGGCTTTGGCCGCCGCGGTTACGACCGGGCCATAGTCCACGTCATTGCCTGCAGTGTAGGGGCCGACTTTGAGCTTTTCGATGCGCGGCACCAGTTTTTCGATCAGGCGGTCTGCGGTTTCATCACCAACAGGGACGGCGACGGAGATCGCCATGCAGCGTTCACCCGCTGCACCGTAGCCTGCGCCAACCAGCGCATCCGCCGCCTGATCCATGTCGGCGTCCGGCATAACGATCATGTGGTTCTTGGCACCGCCAAAACACTGCACGCGCTTACCCTGCGCACAACCCGTGCCGTAGATGTACTCGGCAATCGGGGTCGATCCGACAAAACCGATCGACTGGATCACATCGTGATAGAGGATCGCATCCACCGCTTCCTTGTCGCCATTGACGACCTGCAGCACGCCTTTGGGCAGGCCCGCTTCCTCCATCAGTTCCGCCAGCATGAGGGGCACAGAAGGGTCCCGTTCGGACGGCTTGAGGATAAACGCATTCCCGCAGGCAATGGCTGGGGCGAACATCCACATCGGGATCATGGCGGGGAAGTTGAACGGCGTGATACCCGCTGTCACCCCCAGCGCCTGGCGCATGGAGTACATGTCGATGCCGGGGCCCGCTGAATCGGTGTATTCGCCTTTCAGCATCTGCGGCGCGCCGATGCAGTATTCAACCACCTCAAGCCCCCGCTGCACGTCGCCTGCGGCATCAGGCAGCGTCTTGCCGTGCTCGCGTGACAACGCCTCGGCCAGCTTATCCATGTCGCGGTTCAGAAGGTCCACGAACTTCATCAGCACCCGTGCGCGGCGCTGTGGATTGGTCGCGGCCCAGGCCGGCTGGGCGGCAGCGGCATATTCCACGGCCTTGTCCATTTCAGCACTGTTTGCCAAGGGCACGCGCGCCTGAACTTCGCCGGTCGCGGGGTTCATCACGTCGGCGAACCGGCCGGAGGTGCCTTTGACATGTTCGCCGTTCAGATAGTGGGTGAGTTCCTGCATGATCTCTCTCCTGTTGGGAATTAGGGGCAGGATAGCCTTGCAAAAAGATGTGGAAAAGAGGCAAGTACTCAAAGCCGTTTTGCGAAAATGCAAAGCTAGCGCGTTTGGCTTGTCGGACATGAGTTTAGGGGAAGGGTGAAGAGGCGGTTATGCAAAACTGGGATGACCTGCGGCTTTTTCTGGCCGTGGCCCGTGAGCAGAGCCTGAGTGGGGCGGGGCGTGTCCTGCGGCTGGACCCGGCGACGCTGGGGCGGCGCATCGGGCGGTTGGAGAAGGCGCTGGATGTGATGCTGTTTGTGAAATCGCCGCAAGGCTATGCGCTGACAGAGGCCGGATTGCAGCTGCTGGAGCGGGCAGAGGCCGCAGAACAGGCCATGCGCCGCGCCACTGCGGATGTGGAGGATGCGGACGACGCATTGCGCGGCCAGATCCGCATCGGCGCACCGGATGGCTGCGCGAATTACCTGCTGCCGGATGTCTGCGGGCGCATCGTCGCCGACAACCCGGACCTTGATGTTCAGATCATCGCGCTGCCCCGGGTATTCAACCTTTCGCGGCGCGAGGCGGACATGGCCATCGGGGTCAGCGCGCCCACGGCAGGACGTCTTTTGGTGCAGAAGATCACTGACTATCACCTGCATCTGGCCGCAGCACAGCATTACCTGGCGCAGAACGGTCCCCTGGATACATTGGACGACCTCAAAGGCCACCGGCTGGTGGGCTACATCCCCGACATGATTTTTGACCGAGAGCTCGACTATTTGGCCGAGCTTGGTGTGAAACGTGTGCCGCTGGCGTCGAACTCCGTCTCTGTGCAGTTGCAGATGATCCGGCAAGGGGCGGGGGTTGGGGTTGTGCATGACTTTGCACTGCCGCAGGCCCCGGGTGTGGTGCGCGTCTTGCCAGATGACGTGCACCTCAAGCGGGCGTTCTTTCTGATCCGCCATGAGGACGACCGCCGCAATCGCAGATTGCAGCGCTTTTCGGAGCTCTTGATCGCCGGGCTACGCGGGCAGGTGGCCGCACTTG
The DNA here is from genome assembly GCA_963422245.2 of uncultured Sulfitobacter sp. Lineage (GTDB taxonomy): Bacteria > Pseudomonadota > Alphaproteobacteria > Rhodobacterales > Rhodobacteraceae > Sulfitobacter. The sequence continues at coordinate 238,548 of CAXMWW010000026.1, forward strand.
AGGCAAAGACTTGACAACAAACCGGGTTCCGTTGGACCCTGAGGGCCCGGGGGCAGTTCAACCAAGGAGAACGCCCATGCTGGTATCCCAAATTCTGAAATCGAAATCTGATGACGCGGTGGTCACTTCGCCGCCCTCCATGCTGATCTCAGAGGCCGCCCGGATGTTGTCGGAAAAACGGATCGGGACGCTGGTGATATCCAAGAATGGCAAGACGCCGGATGGCATCCTGTCTGAGCGCGACATCGTGCGCGAATTGGGCCGTCAGGGGGCAGGGTGCCTGACCCATTCGGTCGAGAGCATCATGACGTCCAAGCTGGTGACATGTGGGGCGGACGACCGCGCCGACGAGGTCTTGCAGAAAATGACCGACGGACGGTTCCGTCATATGCCGGTGCTGGAAGGGGGCCAGATGGTGGGCCTCATTTCACTTGGCGATGTGGTCAAGGCGCGGCTGACAGAGCTTTCGATGGAGAAAGACGCGCTTGAAGGGATGATCATGGGCCACTAACGGCTTGCATGCCGCACCGCTGCATGCTGACCTGTCCTCTGACGTGACTTGCAGGAGCGCCCTTATGCGCATCGGTCTTTATCCCGGTACTTTTGATCCCATCACCTTGGGCCACATCGATATCATCCGCCGCGCAGCCACGCTTGTGGACAAGCTGGTGATTGGTGTGGCCATCAACCGCGACAAGGGCCCTCTCTTTGCGCTGGAAGAACGGGTGGCGATGGTCGAAGCGGAATGTGCGGGACTGGCCAAACAGACCGGGATGGAGATTGTCGCCCACCCGTTTGAGAACCTGCTGATCGACTGCGCCCGGGATGTCGGTGCACAGATGATCGTGCGGGGGCTGCGGGCGGTGGCCGATTTTGAATACGAATACCAGATGGTTGGTATGAACCGTCAACTGGATGACAGTATTGAGACGGTGTTCCTGATGGCCGAGGCGGAACATCAGGCGATTGCCAGTAAGCTGGTCAAGGAAATCGCGCGTCTGGGCGGGGACGTGAGCAAATTTGTAACACCCCGCGTGAACGAGGCGTTGCGCGACCGTTTCGGATGACCCGTGGCCGGGGCCGCCGCCGGATCAATCGCGCGCTGATTACGCTGGTTCTTATCGGCGCGGTCTATGTGCTGATGATGATCTGGCTGCACCCGCGGCTGCTTTATCCGTTTTACGATGACACGTTTACTGATCCCGCTTTTACGGTTGAAGATGTGTCTGTGCCGGGAGCTGATCCGGTGCAGGTCTTTTGGCTGCAAGGGGAAGCGGATGCGCCAGTTGTGTTCTATTTCATGGGAAACGTGGGCGCGTTGGAAGTGTTTCGCCCTATGCTCGACCACCACGTGAACGCCGGGCGCAGCGTGGTTGCCATGACCTATCGCGGGGGCGGGGGCACGCCGGGCACATCATCCGAGACGTCGCTGAAGCGCGATGCTTTGGCTGTCACAGACTGGGTTCAATCCCGTTTTGCGGATGTGCCGTTGATCGTGCAGGGCTACTCTCTGGGCACGGGGCTGGCGGTACACGTGGCGGCACGGCGGCAGGTCTCTGCTGTGGTGCTTTCGGCACCTTATGACGCGATTTGCCGCCTGATGGCGAAACGATCTGGCCTGCCGGCCTGCTATTTGCCCGTGCAACGCTGGCGCACGGACCATGACCTGGCAGGCGTCGCCGCACCCGTGCTCGTGTTGCACGGGACTGCGGACAGGGTTGTGCCATACGTGAACGGCGCTCGCCTATCTGGACTGATGGAGGATGCGGGCATCCCCCTGCGCTTTGTCGCCATTTCCGGGGCAGGCCATACGGATCTGATGGCCTTTCCCCACTACTTGCCACAAATCGACAGTTTTATCGCGCAGTTGCGCTGATCAGAGCAGGCGTCCAATTACGCCCGCCGTATCGAGCATCCGGTTCGAAAAGCCCCATTCGTTGTCATACCAGGCCAGCACGCGAACCAGATTGCCTTGCTGCACGGATGTCTGGTCAGAGGCAAAAATCGCACTGCGTGGATCGTGGTTGAAATCCATCGACACCAGCTTGCGCGGTGTGACACCCAGCACACCATGGAGTGTACCAACGGCGGCCTCGAATGCGGCGTTGACCTCTTCCTCGGTGGCTGATTTCCGGGTTTCGACCACCAGATCGCAGCAGGACACGTTCGGAGTTGGCACGCGGATGGCGGTGCCGGTGATCAGCCCGTCGAGATGCGGCAGGACAACGCCCATTGTGTCGGCGGCCCCGGTGGTTGTGGGGATCATCGAAAGGGCAGCAGCGCGGGCGCGGTAGAGGTCCTTGTGCGCCCGGTCGTGCACGGGCTGGCTTCCGGTATAGCTGTGGACCGTGGTCATATGGCCGCGCGTGATGCCAAAGGCTTCGTGCAATACGTGAGCGATTGGAACCAGACAGTTGGTGGTGCAGGAGGCATTGCTGAGGATCGTATCCTCCGCCATTATCAGGTCATGGTTCACACCATAAACAATTGTTTTTACATCGCCTTTGCCCGGGGCAGAGATCAGCACCCGCTTTGACCCGTTCTTCAGATGCAGCGCGGCTTTTTCCGGAGAGCGAAAGAAACCGGTGCATTCCAAAGCGATGTCGACATCATCCCACGGCAGTTTGTCGGGTTGACGTTCTGCAGTAACCCGGATGGGTCCCCAACCCACATCAATGGTGCCATCGCCCAACGTGACGTCCCGGCCATAGCGACCATGAACGCTATCAAATTCATAGAGATGCGCGTTGGTCTCCAAAGGGGCCAGATCGTTGATCGCAACAACCTCCAGATCGCCCGGCGCACGCTCCATCAGGGCGCGGAGTACATTGCGGCCAATGCGGCCAAAACCGTTGATCCCAAGCTTCACTGTCATGGCGTCACCTTTTTTGATCAAATTATTCGATTGACCCCAAAATGCGCGTGTCTGGTCCCAAGTCAACGGCGATTTCGTATCGATACATTTGCGTCGCGCGCCAAAATCCTGCGAGGATTTTGTTCGATTTTCTCGCAGAAAATCGTCACCGCCAGAAGGCGATCCATTCGATCAACTCGAACAGTTTCTTTCCCAGAAACAACAGGTGCTCGGTGCCATAAAGATAGACATCCGCGATCATGGCCGCGATCAGGAATAATCCGAGAAACAAGGCGATGCGGTTGGTCAAGGACAGGCTCCGGTCGTTGCCAGCCCCTTATGGCCGGGGCCAGCGCCCCGCGCAAGTCAGCCCATGTTGCCCATGGCGACGGCAACATCCGCCATGCGCACCGAAAAGCCCCATTCGTTGTCATACCAACCCAGCACGCGCACGGTGCGGTCGGCCACAACGATGGTCTGGTCGGGCGCAAAGATGCAGCTTTCTTCGGTGTGGTTGAAGTCGATGCTGACCTTCTTTTCCGGATCATAGGCCAGCACGCCTTTCATGGCCCCTTCAGCGGCGGCAGCGGCGGCGGCGTTGACCTCTTCGACCGTTACATCACGGGATGCAGTAAAGGTCAGATCAACGGCAGAGACATTCGGGGTAGGGACCCGCATCGCGGTGCCGTCCAATTTGCCCTTGAGGGCAGGCAGGACCTCTCCCAACGCTTTGGCGGCGCCGGTGGAGGTCGGAATGAGCGCCATTGCAGCGGCTCTGGCGCGATAGAGATCGTTGTGGCGGCGGTCTAGCGTGGGTTGATCCCCGGTGTAGCTATGGATCGTAGTCATCAGGCCGCTTTCGATGCCAATCGCCTCGTGCATGACTTTGGCCATCGGGGCCAGGCAATTGGTTGTGCATGACCCGTTGGAGATCATCGTGTCGCTGGACTGCAGCTCGTCATGGTTCACGCCATAAACCACCGTGCGGTCCACGTTCTTGCCCGGTGCCGACAACAACACACGTTGGGCGCCTTGCTCCAAGTGCACCCCGGCCTTGTTGCCGTCGTTGAACTTGCCGGTACACTCCATGACCACGTCGCAGCCGGTCCAGTCGAGCTCTTCCAGGTTATACGTGGACATCACCTCAATGTCGTTGCGGCCCAGATTGATGTAGCCCTGTTGTTCATCAACGGTGACTTCATTGGGGAACCGACCATGCACGCTGTCGTATTTGATCAGATGCGCCGCGGTTTCCAGTGGTCCGGTGGCGTTGATTTTGACCACCTCGATATCGTCACGAGCGCTGGCAGAGATATGGCTCAGAACGCAACGGCCAATCCGGCCAAATCCGTTGATGCCTACTTTGATGGTCATGGCTCGGGTCCTCAGGGCAGCTTTTGTTGCGCTCCCTATAGACCTCGCGATGCGACGGGCGAAAGGGGGAAAACTGTCCATTTTCCTGATGTTAGCGATAAACCTGCATGTTAGCGGTAAAGGTCGGTGGTTGTTCTGGAGCCGTGCTGTGTTAGGAGTGTTCCAAAGCAGGGAGCACAGCAGCCATGAGCGGTCTAATAGCCCTTTTTGACGATGTGGCAGCCATTGCGAAAGTGGCCGCGGCATCCGTGGATGACGTGATCGGACAGGCGGCCAAGGCCGGGTCCAAAGCCGCGGGAGCCGTGATTGATGATGCAGCGGTGACGCCAAAGTACGTGCAGGGCTTCCGGGCCGAGCGCGAGTTGCCAATCATCTGGCGGATCACCAAGGGCAGCCTGCGTAACAAGCTGCTGATCCTGCTGCCGATTGGTCTGCTTCTTGCAAATTTTGCCCCTTGGATGATTGCGCCTTTGCTGATGCTGGGAGGATGTTACCTCTGCTTCGAAGGGGCAGAGAAGGTGGCCCATGCGTTGGGTATAAGCCATGGGCATGAGGACTACCCGAATGCAGACAAGACAGTTGAAGATCCTGCCCATCTGGAAGAACAGAAGGCCGCAGGTGCCATCAAGACCGATTTCATCCTGTCTGCCGAGATCATGACCATCGCGCTGGCTGCGATCCCGCCCAGCAACTTCTGGATGGAAGCCGCGACACTGGCCACTGTGGCCATCATGATCACGGTGGCGGTCTATGGATCCGTCGCGGTGATCGTGAAGATGGATGATCTGGGCCTTGCCATGGCCAACCGGGGGCGGCTGGGTTTGACCCGGGGGATTGGGCGCGGACTGGTGCGCGGCATGCCGGGATTCCTGAAGCTTCTGACAATCATTGGCACGGCGGCAATGCTGTGGGTTGGGGGGCAGATTGTGATCCACGCCTTGCACGAAATGCATTTGTGGGATTGGCCTTATCAGACCGTCAAATCGATCAGTGCTGGGGTGGGGGACGCCGTATCAACCGGATTTGCAGGGTTTGCAAAGTGGGCCACGGCTGCGGTGCTCGACGGAATATTTGGCTTGGTTCTTGGGCTGCTGTTGATCCCGGTAGGAGAAAAGATCGTGACGCCAGTCTGGCGCGCCGTATTCAACCGCGGATGAAAACAGGTTTGGCTTAGGTTTCAGCGGCTGCGCTGCGGGACCGGAGCAACGCAAAGGCCACGAGGCTTACCATGCAAAACTGCCCAGACACGACGTACACCAGCAGGGCGGACAAGAATGTTCCCCCCATGATCAGCCAGCAGATGCTGCACAAGGCAGCAAAAGTTGTTGTTCCGATCACGTACTTGAGCAGCATGCGCATCCCTCCTGAGAACAACCTTAGGTGAGGTTCTCTGAAGTTCATGTCTAAATCGTTAATGCGACTGAAAATGGGCAGAGATCGGCTGAAACTGGGGCATATTGGGCACAATTTCGCCTATAGCGGGAAATCTTGGCGTGAAATTGGCGGAAATGCCTCTGGTGAAGGTCCGCCATTGCGTCACTTGTTTGGCGCTGTTTGATCCTCAGCTCAGCGTCTGCCGAACAGTAATTCGCAGAAATTCCTAATGAATTACAAACGCAGACGCGTCGATATCGACGCGTCTGCGTTAAGGTTCGCGTAACTTCTTCTGACTGTTTGAAGTCTCTAAGACCTCAATACAGCAGATCAGAGCAACGCTTTGGCCCGGGCGGCCACGTTCTCGGCGGTGAAGCCAAATTTCTCAAAGAGCTCTCCAGCGGGGGCAGAGGACCCAAACCGATCCATGCCAACGAAGTCAGCCTTGTTCCACTTGCCACGCTCGCCCAAAAGCCAACGATCCCAGCCTTCGCGCACGCCCGCTTCAACGCCGACACGGACCGCACCGCCAGGCAAAACGCGCTTGCGATAGGTGTCGTCCTGTTCTGCAAACAGTTCCATGCAGGGCATTGAAACAACGCGCGTGCCAATGCCTTCTGCTTCCAGCAGGTCCCGCGCCGCCATGGCAACATGGACCTCTGACCCGGTTGCGATCAGGATCACCTGCCGTTTGCCTGCTTTTGCATCGGCCAAGGTGTAGGCCCCCCGCGACACAAGGTTGTTGTTCTTGTGCTCTGTGCGCATGTGCGGCAGGCCCTGCCGGGTCAGGCTCAGCACAGACGGGCTGGACTGCATACTCAGTGCAAGTTCCCAGCTTTCTGCGGTTTCCACGGTGTCGCAGGGGCGGAACACATAGGTGTTGGGTGTGGCCCGGCTGATTGCCACATGTTCAACCGGTTGGTGGGTGGGGCCATCCTCACCCAGACCAATGCTGTCATGTGTCATCACATAGACCACCGGCTGCTGCATCAGAGCGGACAGGCGCATTGCAGGACGGGCATAGTCCGTGAAGCACATGAACGTGCCACCGTAGGGGCGAATGCCGCCGTGCAGCGCCATACCATTCATGGCAGAGGCCATGCCGTGCTCGCGAATGCCCCAGTAGACGTAGCGGCCCTTGCGGTTGTCCACGTCAAAGACGCCCAAATCCCCGGTTTTGGTGTTGTTTGATCCTGTGAGGTCCGCAGACCCGCCCACGGTTTCCTGCATCACCGGGTTGATGACTTCCAAGGCTTTCTCGGAAGCGGCCCGGGTGGCCAGCTTGGGCGCGCTTTCGGTCATTTGTTTCTTGAACGCCTTGATCGTAGCGCTCAGCTTGCGCGGGACATCCCGGTCCCATGCGCGTTGGAAGCGGGCCCGGCGGCTGTCTGAAAGTGCAGCAAAGCGTTCGGTCCATTCAGCGTGTTCGGCCGCACCCCGTTTGCCGATCGCTTCCCAAGCCGATTTGACGTCAGCAGGGATTTCAAAAGGGCCGTACTTCCAGCCATAGGCTTCCTTGGCTGCAATCAGCTGCGCAGGATCGGTCAGCGCGCCGTGCCCTTTGGACGTGTCCTGTGCGGCGTGACCCAGCGCAATATGCGTTTTGCAGGCAATCATGCTCGGGCGTTTGGTCCGCTTCGCCACTGTCAATGCCGCGTCAATGGCCTCCGGATCATGGCCGTCGATTTCCTGCACATGCCATTTCGCAGACTTGAAGCGACCGATCTGGTCTGTTCGGTCGGAGAGCGACACCGGCCCGTCAATGGTGATATCGTTGTTGTCCCACAGCACGATAAGGTTGCCCAGCTTGTGCCGCCCCGCCAGCGTAATGGCTTCCTGGCTCACACCTTCCATCAGGCAGCCATCGCCTGCGATGACGTATGTCTTGTGATCCATGACCTTGCGGCCAAACTTTGCGCGCAGGATTTCCTCCGCCATGGCAAAGCCTACTGAATTGGCAATGCCCTGACCAAGTGGGCCGGTCGTGGTTTCAATGGCATCCGCGAGGAAGTTCTCCGGGTGGCCTGCTGTGCGGCGGCCCATCTGGCGAAACTCCTTCAGCTCCTCAATGGGAAACTGAGCGTCGCCCACAAGATGCAGCAGGGAATAAAGCAGCATGGAGCCATGGCCTGCCGACAGGATAAACCGGTCACGGTCTGGCCAATTGGGGTCTGATGCAACAAACTTGAGGTGTTTTTCAAAAAGGACCGTGGCCACATCCGCCATGCCCATCGGCATGCCGGAGTGACCGGAGTTTGCAGCAGCAACAGCGTCCAGCGTCAGGGCGCGGATTGCCGAGGCTTTGGACCAGTGGTCAGGATGGGCGGATGCAAGGGCTGAAAGATCCAAAGGTAGCGCTCCCCATTGGCATTTGTGCAGATGGATGGCTGCATATCAGCCGCGCGGCAAAGTGCAAGCCAAAGCGGAGAGTGGCCCGGCCGGTCCGCTCATCTGATGGATCAACAACGCCCCTCAACGTCCTGATCCGAAACGGGGGCGCATTTGGAAAAGGGATTGGGTAGAATGGTGTTGAAATTCCGGCCAGAGCGATTCGGGTGGTTTGGCGTCGGGTGAATGGTAGAGATGACAGGGGACGATCCGCGCAATGAGTGACATAGACGAACTGCAGGGGCGCATTGCAGGCGCAATGGACCGCATCGCGGGCGGTGTGGACAGACTTGCCGCCGGGCCTGCAGGACCAGATCCGGAGATGGTTCAGGCGCTTGAAGACGAGCGCACCGCCAACGCCCAGCTGCAGGAACGTGTGCGCGCGCTCAAGACCCGCTCGGACGCTGAAATGGCGCAGATGCGTGCCTCCGTTGAGGAGGCCGATGCACGTATGGCCCAAATTGATGTGGAGCTGCAGCGGGTGCGGCGCGCGAACAAGCAATTGTTGGAGGCCTGCGAGGCACTGCGCACTGCGAACGCCGAAGGGGTCGGGGACGCGGATCTGATCAATCAGGCCATGTTGGCCGAGCTGGAAGGTCTACGTGCGGCCCGTGCTGCAGATGTGGCCGAGGCCAGCGCGATTCTCGCGGCCCTCAGCCCGCTTGTGGATGATGCCAAAGACAGCCCCGCAGAGGAGGACGCCTGATGCCCGAAGTTCAGATCACCATCGGCGGACGCCAGTTTGAAGTGGCCTGTCAGGAGGGGGAAGAAAGCTATCTCTTTACCGCCGCAAAGATGTTGGATGATGAGGCGCAGGTCCTGTCAGACCAGGTGGGCCGATTGCCCGAGGCGCGCATGCTGCTGATGGCGGGGCTAATGCTGGCGGACAAGACAGCGAGCGTTGAGGACAAGATCAATGAGGTGCGCGCTGAATTGGCAGAACGCGAGGCCGAACTTGCCGGATTGCGCAATGCGGCCCTTGAACCTGAACGGATCGAAGTGCCCGTGGTGCCGCAATCGGTAACCGACACACTGGCCGAGCTTGCCGCGCGCGCTGAAGCGCTGGCCGCAGAGGTGGAAGAAAAGGCTGGCTGACGCCCCGGTGCGCTCTGGCAAACCTGAAAAGAGTAAGGCGGGCTTCCAGCCCGCCAAATGACGCCCCGTCGAAGCCTTGAAACAGGATCCGTAAGGTGGGCGTATCGCCCACCCCCGTTTAACCGTTGGCTTCGCGGATCTTGTCAGCTGCGTCTTTGTCGTATGTTACACCCTGATCATCAAAAAGCGTATCAAGCTCACCCGACAGGGTCATTTCGGTGATGATGTCACATCCGCCAACAAATTCACCCTTCACATAAAGCTGCGGGATCGTCGGCCAGTCTGAGAAATCCTTGATCCCTTGGCGGATGGCATCGTCCGCGAGGACATTCACGTCGGAATAGTCGACGCCCATGTAATTCAGTACGCCCGCTACGCGGGACGAGAACCCGCATTGCGGCATTTCCTTGGTGCCCTTCATGAACAACACCACGTCATTGGTGCTGATCTGGTCCTGGATCTGTGTTGCTGCATCGCTCATTTTGTCGTGTCCTTTTTGTTCATATACGCGGCGTGGAACCGCTTTGCATAAGTCTCGTCATCGGCCAGTGGCGCGATGTGTGTGTCTGCGGCGGCGGCCCCAAGGATGCTGCCCTTGCCGCGCGTCCAGTTGGTATGCGCCCGTTCTAGGCTTTCGTTCTGCCGCTGGGTCCGTCGCACGGCGTCCATGTCGATCGCTTCTGTACCCAACGGACGTTCTTCCGTCTCGGCACGTTCGGGCTGGCGGCTTGCCAATGGGCGGTAGGTGCCCGCCTGCGCGCGGTACTGCAGCCAGCTGATCAGCACCACTCCGGCCAGAAGGCCCGCTATGATCCAGCCAAGGCTCATTCCGGCGCTTTGGTTGTTAGTGCCAGCGCGTGCAATTCCCCGTGGTTGCCATCCATCTTTCCCTTGAGCGCGGCATAGACCGCGCGCTGTTGCTGGACACGGTTTTGGCCCTTGAAGGAGGCATCGATCACTTCCGCTGCGTAGTGATTTCCGTCGCCTGCAAGATCAGTGATGGTGATCTGGGCTTCGGGAAAGCTTGCGCGGATGAGATCTTCGATGTCCTGGGCTTGCATGGGCATGGGGCGGCGGCTCCGTCGGGATTGCGTGTTGGCCCAGATGTAGTTTGCGCAGGCCTCTGGTGCAAGCAGGGGGCTGTCAAAAGGAGCTGCTGCGCCGCATTACATTTTTTCTGTCTCACTGGGTCTGAGTTGGGCGCTCCGGAGGCTGGTTTGGTGAGGTGCCGCGCTGCTGAAGGGCGCTTTGGGTTGATCGATGCTGAGAGATCGGAGCGTCCCGCGCTGGGGATGGCGTTGCGGTTTGTGGTCTGCGGCCCACGGCAGAACCGCGTCTCCCTTACGTCTGGGGAATACGTGGATTTGACTTGGCAATCCGCCGCGGCCCTGCAACCCTGTTGACGAACCAATGGCGGCTCCGATCCGGAGGAGGGGAGACATGAGTGAGGTGGAACAGGCGTTGACCTGGGTCGAGGCAGGTCGCGATGTGGCGTTGGCCACTGTGATTGAGACCTGGGGCTCGGCGCCCCGCCACGTTGGCGCGCAACTTGTGATTTCAGGTGACGGCGAGATGGAAGGCTCCGTTTCAGGTGGCTGCGTCGAAGGGGCAGTCGTTGTCGAGGCGCTGGAGGCCTTGGAGGAGGGTGCCTCACGGGTTCTCGAGTATGGCGTCAGTGACGGAGATGCCTTTGCCGTTGGTCTGGCCTGTGGCGGGACCATTCGGATTCTCGTGGAACCTGTGGGCAAGGGAGGTATGCCTGCGGACATGCTGCGCGATTTGGCCGCGGCACGGCGCGAGCGGGCGCAGATCGCATATGAGGTGGCGCTGGATGGCAGTGGGCGTCGGCTGACCTCGGAAGGGCACGAGGCAAGGTTTCGGCTGGACCGATCCGGCATTGAAGAGGACGGCAAGACGTTTGTTGCCATTCACAACCCACCCTTGCGGTTGGTTGTTGTCGGCGGAGTGCACATTGCGCAGGATCTGGTCGGCATGGCGGCGCGTGCAGATTTTGATCCCGTTGTCGTTGATCCGCGCGAGGCTTTCGGGTCGGCGGCGCGATTCCCGGATACGCGACTGGTGAACGATTGGCCGGATGACGCGTTGGAGGAGATCGGCGTGGATGCCCGCACGGCCGTTGTGTTATTGACCCACGATCCCAAACTGGACGACCCGGCCTTGCACATCGCTCTGCGATCCAAGGCCTTCTACATCGGGGCCCTGGGCAGCAAACGCACCCATGCCAAGCGGGTGGAACGGCTCAGCGAAGTGGGGTTTGGCGAGGCAGATATTGCGCGGATCAACGGCCCTGTTGGCCTCAACATCGGGGCCGCCAGTCCGGCGGAGATTGCCGTGGCGATCCTGGCCCAGCTCATCCAGAGCCTTCGTCAGGGATGAAATTCGGCCCGGTTTCCCTGATTGATGCCGAAGGTGCCACGCTCGCGCATTCGGTGGCCTTGACGTCCGGCCGCTTGCGCAAGGGGCGCGTATTGACCGCACGCGATATTGACGCCTTGCGGCGCGACGACATTCAGCAGGTCATTGTGGCGCGCCTTGAACCAGGGGAGATTGACGAGAATAACGCCGCCGCGCGGCTTGCGCAGGCAATCATGCGCGAAGGCGCTGGGTTGGAGATAGCGGAGGCATTCACGGGGCGCGCGAATCTTGTCGCCACGGGGCCGGGGGTGGTCGCCTTGGACCCGGCTGCATTGAACGCCGTGAATGCGGTTGACCCGATGATCACAATTGCCACCGTGCCGCCTTACCAGCAGGTGGCGGCAGCCGGGCTGGTCGCAACAGTGAAAATCATCTCTTACGGGGTGAGTGAGGCGCACCTTGAGCAAGCCTGTGCCCAGGGAACGGATGCCATTGGTCTTGTCAGTCCGGTGATGCGTCGCGCGACGCTGATCATCAGCGAAATCCCCGGCGGAGCGGCGGACAAGGGGCGTGACGCCATTCAGAACCGGCTTGAAGCGCTTGATGTCACACTGGAAAGCGTCGTCATGGTGCCGCACGCGACAGATGCGATCGCAGCGGCGATTGCTCAGGCGCGGACTGAGCTTGTGCTGATCCTGACCGGCTCGGCGACATCGGACATCCATGACGTGGCCCCCACTGCTGTGCGCGCTGCGGGGGGCACGATCGAGCGGTTTGGCATGCCGGTTGATCCAGGCAATCTGCTTTTCATCGGGCAGGTGCGGGGTACGCCGGTCATTGGCCTGCCCGGATGCGCGCGGTCGCCTGCGCTTAACGGGGCGGACTGGGTGCTGAGCCGGGTCGTCTGCGGGATTGAGGTGCGTTCCGAGGATATCTCGGCCATGGGGGTTGGGGGGTTGCTGAAGGAAATTCCCACACGTCCGCAGCCCCGGCGACGGCGGGGCGCATAGCTGCACCGCAGCATTCTGCACTATCCTGCCAAAGCGCCTCGTCTCGTGATTTTTCCGGTTCTCAACAGCCAGTTGCCGTGCTTAACTCCCCCCAAACGAGAACCAAAAGGGAGGATGTCATGGCACAGGTCTCAATGACCGTGAATGGAAAGGCTGCGTCTGGCGACGTAGAAGGCCGAACGCTGCTGGTCCAGTTTCTGAGAGAGGATTTGGGGCTGACAGGGACCCATGTAGGCTGCGACACCAGCCAGTGTGGGGCTTGTGTGGTCCACGTGAACGGGGAGGCTGTGAAGGCCTGCACCATGTTCGCGGTGGAGGCTGAAGGGGCTGAGGTATCGACCATCGAAGGTCAGGCCAATGCGGATGGGTCGCTCAATGTGATCCAGCAGGCGTTCCAGGATCATCATGGGCTTCAGTGCGGGTTCTGCACGCCGGGCATGGTGATGTCCGCGGCAGCTCTGCTGAAAGAAAACCCCAAGCCCACGGAGGCCGAGGTGCGCCACTATCTTGACGGCAACATCTGCCGGTGCACAGGCTACCACAATATCGTCAAGGCGATCATGGCGGCCTCTGGGCAAGACGTTTCTGCAATCGCAGCTGAATAACGACAGGGGGCGGGCGACACGGCCCGCCTTACGAATACGGTCCTGTAAGGCGGGCGTGTCGCCCGCCCCCGGTGCCGAAAAACCAATCAAGTAAGGCGCGGCCTTTGGCCCGCCCAGCTAGGGAGGAAGACAATGCCAAAAGATGGTGGAATTGGAGCCAGCAGCAAGCGCCGGGAGGACGTGCGCTTTCTGACAGGGGCCGGGAATTACACGGACGACATCAACGTGAACGGGCAGGCCTATGTGCATTTTCTGCGCTCGGACATTGCTCACGGGACAATCAACAGCGTGGATACAGCCGACGCATCGGCCATGCCGGGTGTTGTGCGTATCTTTACCGGTGCGGATTTCGAAGGCGTGGGCGGCATGCCCTGCGGCTGGCAAGTCACCGACAAACACGGCGAACCGATGCAGGAACCCGCGCACCCCATTTTGGCGCAGGGCAAGGTACGTCATGTCGGTGAACCCATCGCCGCCGTTGTGGCCGATACACTGGAGCAGGCCCGTGATGCTGCCGAAGCCATCAGCGTTGACATCAGTGAATTGCCCGCTGTTGTAGACATGAAGGCTGCGGTCGCTGATGGGTCGCCAAAGGTACATGATGATCTGACATCAAACCTTTGTTATGATTGGGGTTTCGTCGAGGAGAACAAGGGCGCTGTGGACCAGGCCTTTGCCGATGCCGCGCATGTGACCACGCTGGAGCTGGTCAACAACCGTCTTGTGGCCAACCCCATGGAGCCACGCGTGGCGGTGGGCGATTACGCCCGGGGCACGGATGATTCCACGCTCTACACTACTTCGCAGAACCCCCATGTCATCCGCCTCTTGATGGGTGCCTTTGTGCTGGGGATTCCGGAGCATAAGCTGCGGGTTGTCGCCCCTGACGTCGGTGGCGGGTTTGGGGCAAAGATCTTCCACTATCAGGAAGAAGCCTTTTGCACCTTCGCGGCCAAAGCCTGCAATCGTCCGGTTAAATGGACGTCATCGCGGTCAGAGGCCTTCATGTCCGATGCCCACGGGCGAGACCATGTGACCAAGATTGAACTGGCGATGGACGCTGATAACAACTTCACCGCGCTGCGCACGGATACCTACGCCAACATGGGCGCGTACCTGTCGACCTTCGCGCCTTCCATTCCCACGTGGCTGCACGGCACGTTGATGGCGGGCAACTACAAGACGCCGCTGATCTACGTGAACGTGAAGGCTGTCTTCACCAATACCGTGCCAGTGGATGCCTATCGCGGGGCAGGGCGGCCAGAGGCCACCTATCAGCTGGAGCGTGTCATCGACAAAGCAGCGCATGAGCTGGGCGTCGATCCGGTGGCCCTGCGCCGCCAGAACTTTGTGACAGAGTTCCCTTACGCCACTCCTGTGGCCGTGGAATATGACACCGGCGACTATGTCGCGACCATGGACAAGCTGGAAGAGATCGCAGATCGCGGCGGTTTCGCGGCGCGTCGTGCGGAAAGTGAAGCCAACGGCAAGCTGCGCGGCTTTGGTGTGAACTGCTATATCGAGGCCTGCGGCATCGCGCCGTCAAATCTTGTGGGTCAGTTGGGCGCACGCGCGGGGCTTTACGAATCCGCGACCGTGCGGGTCAACGCCACGGGCGGGCTGGTTGTCATGACGGGTTCTCACAGCCACGGGCAGGGGCACGAAACCTCCTTCCCGCAGGTGATCGCTGAGATGATCGGCATCGATGAAAGCATGGTCGAGATCGTGCACGGCGATACGGCCACAGCGCCGATGGGCATGGGCACCTACGGGTCCCGATCCATTGCCGTGGGCGGCTCTGCCATGGTCCGCGCGGCGGAGAAGATCATCGCCAAGACCAAGAAGATCGCAGCGCATCTGATGGAAGCCTCGGAAGGTGACATCGAACTCAAGGACGGCACGTTCAGCGTGGCCGGTACGGACAAATCCGTGGCCTGGGGTGATGTGACACTGGCCGCTTACGTGCCGCACAACTATCCGCTGGAGGATATTGAGCCGGGGCTGGAGGAAACCGCGTTTTATGACCCGGCCAACTTCACCTATCCCTCCGGTGCCTATGCCTGCGAGGTTGAAGTTGATCCCGACACCGGCGAAGTCACCATCGAACGTTTCGCCGCCGCAGACGACTTTGGCAACATCATCAACCCGATGATCGTTTCCGGTCAGGTGCATGGTGGTCTGGCACAGGGGATCGGGCAGGCCTTGCTCGAAAACTGCGCCTATGACGAAAACGGTCAGCTGCTGACGGGGTCCTACATGGATTACGCCATGCCGCGCGCCAGCGATGTGCCGTTCTATGACGTGGACCATTCCTGCCAGACACCCTGCACGCACAACCCACTGGGCGTGAAAGGCTGTGGTGAGGCGGGGGCGATTGGTTCGCCGCCGGCGGTGGTCAATGCGGTGGTAGACGCCCTGCGGTCTGCCGGAAAGGACGTCACGCACATTGACATGCCCATGTCGCCCTCGCGCGTCTGGGCGGCGATGAACGGCTGATTGGATAGGGCAGGACCGGGGGCTAGCCCCCGGACCCCCGGGATATTTTTGGCCAGAAAGAGGTGGGGGTTTCCCGTCCCTTGAGGTCAGAGAAAGGAAGATGAAATGTACAACTTTGACGTAGAACAGCCGACAACTGTCGCCGATGCCGCGCAGGCATTGGGTGGTGAAGACGCTCAGGCTCTGGGGGGCGGGCAAACGCTGATCCCGACGCTGAAAGCGCGGCTCGCGTCGCCTTCGGTACTTGTCTCGCTTTCGGGCGTGGATGAGATGAAGGGCGTATGCACCGGTGATAGTGGTGAGCTGTGCATCGGTGGGGCAACCACCCATGCGACTGTGGCGCGCGAAGGTGGGGCATACCCTGCGCTTGCAGGACTTGCTGGGCGCATTGGCGACCCGGCAGTCCGGAACCGCGGCACAATCGGTGGATCGCTGGCTAACAACGATCCGTCTGCCTGCTATCCGGCGGGCGCGCTTGCCAGTGGGGCCACCATCGTCACGAACACCCGCGAAATCGGTGCGGATGACTATTTCCAGGGCATGTTCTCAACCGCGTTGGAAGAGGGTGAAATCATCACCGAGGTCAAGTTCCCTGTGCCGGAGGCCGCGCACTACGAAAAAGTGCTGCAGCCCGCCTCCCGCTTCCCGTTGGTCGCGGCCTTTGTTGCCAAGTTCAGCGACGGGGTGCGTGTTGCGATCACGGGGGCGTCCAATGACGGTGTGTTCCGCTGGGCTGAGGCCGAAGCGGCACTGTCGGCAAACTTCTCTGCCGACGCCATTGCCGGGTTGTCCTTGGACGGCAGCAACATGATCAGCGATCTGCATGGGTCTGGCGAGTACCGCGCACATCTTGTGGGCGTTACAACCCGCCGCGCGGTTGCTGCGATTGGCTGAGGCCATCGCGTAAAGGGATCAAAGCCCGCGTCTTCCCGGTGAAGGCGCGGGTTTTTTGGTTCTGCGAACAAAAAACGCCCGCTGTGGCAGGCGCATTTCATGTTTGGGTTTAGGACCTGTTTAGCCTTTGGCTGGCAGCGGACCGATCAGCATGACCATCTGGCGGCCTTCCATTTTGGGAAAGTTCTCCACCCGGCCGACCTCTTTGGTGTCTTCTGCCACACGTTCCAGCAACTCACGTCCCAGGTTCTGGTGCGCCATTTCGCGCCCACGGAAACGCAGGGTGACCTTCACCTTGTCGCCGTTGTCGAGGAACTTGAAAACGTTCTTCATCTTCACATCGTAGTCGTGGGTGTCCGTGTTGGGACGGAACTTCACTTCCTTGATCTCGATGGTTTTTTGTTTCTTGCGGGCCTCGCTCTCGCGCTTTTGTTGTTCATACTTGAACTTGCCAAAGTCCATGATCTTGCACACGGGCGGATTGGCATTTGGCGAAATTTCCACCAGGTCAAGACCAGCATCCACGGCCATGTCCATGGCGCGTGAGGGGCTGACTACGCCGACGTTTTCGCCGTCGGCACCAATGAGGCGGATTTCTGTGCTGCGAATCTTGTCGTTGATGCGCGGGCCGGTGTCGCGTTGAGGCGGCGCATTGTGGGGTCTGCGAGCGATGGTATCTTGTCCTTTGATGGTTCGCGAAACGTGAAGCCGCAAGGTAAACTGGGCATGGTCCATCTTCAAGACGCAAAATAACGCCGGTGCGTCAGGTCTGCGCAATTTCCCCTTGAATCAGGTGGGTTTGAATCGCATCTGAGGCGCAACGGGGGAAATAGCATTCAGGTGAACCCGGCCTGAGTTGAGGGAAAGAGACCTATGAGAAATCTCATTTGGATTGTTGTTGCTGCCATCATCGGTGTTGGGGGCTACATGCTGTGGTCCGGCAAATCGCCGTCTGAGCTGGCAAATGACGCAAGCACCGCTGCCGGTGACGCGGTGGATGCTGCAAGTGACACGGCCGAAGCTGCGGCGGATGCCGTGACGGAAACCGCTGAGGACGCAGTGGATGCGGCCACAGATGCCGCCGAAGATGCAGCAGGTGCGGTGACTGAGGCAGCGGAAGAGGCGGCAGACGCGGCCTCTGATGCGGTTGACGCAGCGACGGATGCGGCTTCTGACGCGGTCGATGCGGCCACAGACGCGGCTGAGGGTGCTGTGGATGCAGCCACTGATGCTGCTGATAGCGCAGTTAATGCGGCCACAGATGCCGCTGAGGGTGCAGCTGATGCGGCCTCCGACGCGGTGGACGCCGCAACCGATGCTGCAAGCGACGCCGTAGACGCGGTCAGCGATACGGCAGAGGCTGCAACGGACGCTGCCACAGATGCAGTAGACGCGACCACAGACGCTGCAGCTGACGCTGTCGAAGGTGCGACAGATGCGGCTAATGATGCAGCAGAGGGTGCCGCAGATATGGCAAGTGACACGGCAGAAGCGGCAACAGATTCCGCAAGCGACACCGCTGAAGCCGCGACTGATGCTGCCACTGACACCGCAGAAACAGCGACTGACGCAGCGGAGAGCACAGCGGACGCTGCTACCGATGCCGCAAGCGATACTGCGGAAACGGCAACTGACGCCGCCACTGACGCCACAGAAGCAGCCACTGACGCGGCAGAAAGCACAGAGGGCGCAGCCACGGATGCTGCAGAAAGCACCACTGAGGCCGCAACGGATGCGACGGAAGAAGCCACAGACACGGCTTCGGTGGCAGACCTGCTGACCACCGATGGTTTCGACCTCGACAAGGTGACAGAGATGGTCAATGGCTCCGAACTGGGTGCGCTGCAGAAAACCACGCTGACCACAGCGCTGGAAGCGGCCAAAGACAATCCGGAGCTGCTGCAGGCCGCGCTGGACAAGATCAAGGAAGCCTTGGGTCTCTGATCCTCGGCATCTTGGTCTAGATTACTGCCGCGCTCCGGCCCTCGGGGCGCGGTTTTTTGTTGCGCTGGTGCTGGCCGGCGGGCAGCGTAGCGAGATGACTTGGAATATCACAAAGCTGAGCGGACACCTGGGCGCACGCATGACCGGCTGCACGTTGCGCGATGCCTCTGTGCGGGATCTTGATGCGGTGCGCGACACGCTCTTTGTCTCTGGTGTGGTGGTTTTGCCTGATCAGCACCTGTCGCCTGAGGATCAAATCCGGCTGGCAGAGCATTTTGGCGAGATAGACATAAACCGCTTTTTCACGCCAGTGGCCGATTATCCGATGATTGCAGAGGTCCGCACGCAGCCTGAGCAAAGCGGTGTCATTGGTGGAACCTGGCACACGGATCACAGCTATGACGCAGCGCCTGCGATGTGTTCGATCCTGTCGGCTCGGGAACTGCCGCCGGCAGGCGGGGACACGCATTTTGCCTCCATGACGGCTGCTTATGAGGCTTTGTCTCCTGGGTTGCAGGAGACGTTGTGCGGGTTAAAGGCTGAGCATTCGGACGGTAGCTTTGCCAACTCTAATCTGGGGTTGGGGCAAGACCCGAATGCGTTTCGCACGCCCGTTGTGCATCCTGCTATCATCCGGCATCCGGTGACGGGTGCGCCTTGTGTTTATGTAAACGGTGATTTCACCACTCGGTTTGATGGCTGGAGTGTGGAGGAAAGCGCGCCGTTGCTGGAGTATCTTTACCGCTTTGTCACGCAGCCCATCTTCACGGCGCGTGTTGCCTGGGAAAAAGGCATGGTGGCCATTTGGGACAACAGGTTGGTGCAGCACTATGCCACCGCCGACTACCCAGGCCACGCGCGCCTGATGCACCGGATCACGGTGAAAGGCGTACCGTTGGAGGGATATTGAGGCAGGCGTGACCTGACGGAGCGGGCCTTCGCCCGCACGACATTATTTGGTTGCGCCTGCCTGAATGTGGTTTCCAAGGAATTTTCGCTGGCGCAAGCCTCAGCCGACGAAGGCCTTTTCGACAACGAAGGTTTTGGGGTCAGAGTTTGCGCCTTCTTCCAGCCCGAAACCTTCGAGCACCGCCTTGATGTCCTGATTGAACGCAAGGCTGCCGCAGACCATCGCGCGGTCTGTGTCAGGGTGGATGCCGTCGATGCCAAGGTCGCGAAACACGGTGCCGTCTTCAAGCAGCGTGGTGATGCGGCCCATTTTCGGGCTCTCTTCCCGCGTGGTCGTGGGGTAGTAGCGGATCTTGTCCAGCGCTTCCTGGCCCAGCAATTCCTGCATCATCTCGTCGGCTTTGAGGTCTTCGATCAGCTTGCGGCCGTAGTCGAGTTCGGCCACGTCGCGTACCGTGTGGGTGATCACAACTTCTTCGAATTTCTCATAAGTCTCCGGTTCGCGCAGGAGCGAGGCAAAGGGAGCAAAGCCGGTGCCTGTTGCGAAGAACCAGATACGTTTGCCCGGCAGCAGGGCGTCATGCACAAGCGTTCCCACGGGCTTGGGTCGCAGGATGATTTGTTCCCCGGGCTGGATGTGCTGCAGCTTGGATGTGAGCGGGCCGTCCTGGACCTTGATGGAATAAAACTCCAATTCGTCATCCCATGCCGGCGAGGCGATGGAATAGGCCCGCAGCAGCGGCTTTTGCTTGCCTGTCTTGGGGTCGGGGTCGCCCATCAGGCCGATCATCACAAATTCGCCGGAGCGGAAGCGCAAGGAGGCAGGCCGGGTGCAGCGGAAGGAAAACAGACGGTCTGTCCAGTGTTTGACGTCCGTTACCGTCTGCGCGTCGGGCAGGGTGGGTACGGGTTTTGCGGTTTGCTGGTCCACGGGGGAATGCTCGGTCATTTGATATCTCGCACGGGCGTGCCGCACGTCCTGTCTTTAGAAGGTTGTAGGTCGGGGGGCAATTGGCCCTTAGGTCGCAGTCGCGCGCAGCCGGGACTGGTAGTCATGCGCCTGCCAATCAGCACGGGCCAACCATTGGTCCTCTGGCTGGCGTGCCGCAAGATCGTCTGGCACTTCCACCTCGTCAAAGCCCGCACGCCGCGCCATGGCATATTGATCCGCCAGCACGTGTCCATGCGCGCGCATCCGGCCCTTGAAGCCGCGCAGGCGCAGGGCGCGTGCGATGGTGAAACCACGGCCATCGGCGGAGGAGGGGAAGTCGATGCGGATCATCTCAAGCGTGTCCGGCAGGTCGATTGTGAGCGGATCTGTGTCAGAGGCCAGATCAAGCGCCTGGCAATCGTTCGCCGCACCTTGGGCGCAAAAGCCTTTGGTCCAGTCGTCGGCAACAAAGCCGCTGTCATTGATGAGTTGTGTCATGTCGGTGCTCCTGTGCGGATCAGCTTGCCGTTCTGAAAGTGGATGCCGCATTCGTCTTTTGTTGAGTTTCTCCAACGGCCTGCACGGGGGTCTTCACCTTCCTGCACCGCTGTAGTGCA
The DNA here is from genome assembly GCA_963422245.2 of uncultured Sulfitobacter sp. Classification (GTDB taxonomy): domain Bacteria; phylum Pseudomonadota; class Alphaproteobacteria; order Rhodobacterales; family Rhodobacteraceae; genus Sulfitobacter. The sequence continues at coordinate 259,415 of CAXMWW010000026.1, forward strand.
GGGCGCGCAGCCAATGGAAGGGAAGCCTTGTGCGACCAGCGGATGCCGGGGCAGTTGGTTGTTGTTGATGTAGTCTGCAACGTCCTGTGCCGACCAATATGCCAGCGGATTGACCTTCAGGCGTGCTGGCGCATCTGTGCGCGCATCGACTTCAAAGTGTTCGAGCGTGGCGCGCTTGCCGGACTGGAAGCGTTTCCGCCCAGTGAGCCAACCATCAAAGCCCTTCAGCGCGGCATTGAGCGGCTGGCTCTTGCGCAGGGCACAGCACGCGTCCGGATCCTTGCGGTGCAAGGTGCCTGCCGGATCGCCGCTTTGAATGTGACCCGACCTCAGAAGGGTCACATTGGTAAGATTGAGCCGCTCTGCCACGTGCTGCTGATAGGCCAAGGTTTCATCAAACAACATCCCGGTATCGATGAAGAGCACCGGCAGGTCCGGCTGTACCGTTGCGGCCAGATGCAACAACACCACCGATTCCGCCCCGAAGGACGACACCAGCGCAAGGTTTGGCGCGTGGGCAAGCGCTGCGCGGACCACGTCGCCCGCGCTGCTATGGCGCATGTCTGTGTTCAACCGGGCGACTGTTTCAATCAGCCCAGGGGTTTGATCAAGCGGCATTGGCCTGAGCTTCCGGATAAAGAGCGGCCTTGAAAGGGGCCATGCCAAGGCGGCGGTAAGTCTGCAGGAAGGTCTCCGACGCCTCAGTGCGCAGGTCAAGGTAGGCCAGCACCAGTCGTTCGATGGCCGGAATGATCTCTTCGGCTGAGAAGCCGGGGCCTGCGCGTTCGCCGATTGCAGCATCCTCTGTGCCGTCCCCACCCAGCGTGATCTGGTAGTTCTCCACGCCTGCACGGTCGAGGCCAAGGATGCCGATGTGGCCCACGTGGTGGTGGCCGCAGGCGTTGATGCAGCCGGAGATCTTGATCTTCAGCGGGCCGACATCGTGTTCCAGTTTCAGCTCGTCAAACCGCGTCGCGATCTCTTGCGCGATGGGGATCGAACGTGCCGTGGCCAGCGCGCAGTAGTCCATACCGGGGCAGGCGATGATGTCTGAGATCAGGCCGATGTTGGCCGTCCCCAGGCCTTCGGCCTTCAGTGCGGCATAGATGTGCGGCAGGTCGGCCTTGTGGACATGGGGCAGGATCACGTTCTGTTCGTGGCTGATGCGCAGCTCGTCATGGCCATAGCGTTCGGCCAGCGCTGCCATCAAGCGCATCTGGCGTGCAGTGGCATCGCCCGGTGTCTTGCCGTGGGCCTTGAGGCTGATCGAGACAATCGCATAGCCCGGCGCGCGGTGCTCGGTCAGGTTGGTGTCTGACCAGCTGCGGAATAGTGGGTCGTGCTGGCGGGCGGTGTGGAAGGGCGCATCACTCGCGACGCGGAAGTCGGGTGCGGCAAAGTCCGCTTCGATCCGTGCCAGCATCTGCTGGTCGATACCAGAGAATGTTGGTTTGATCAGGGCAAAGCGCTCTTCCACCCGAGCGCGGATGTCGTCCAGCCCGTGTTCATGCACTGTGATCTTGATGCGGGCCTTGTACTTGTTGTCGCGACGGCCCAGCAGGTTGTAGACGCTTACGATGGCTTCGAGATAGGGCAACAAGTCTTCTTGCGGCAGGAAGTCGTGCAGCGTTTTGCCAATCATGGGCGTGCGGCCCAGGCCACCGCCGACGATCACTTGCCATCCGATTTCGCCATTTTGTTCAACGGCTTGCAGGCCAATATCATGAGCCTTTGTCACAGCACGATCGTTAGGCGCGCCGGAAACAGCCACCTTGAACTTGCGTGGCAGGAACTGGAATTCCGGGTGATCGGTGGACCACTGGCGGATGAGCTCTGCCACAGGGCGCGGATCGATCAGCTCATCCTTGGCCGCACCGGCGAAGTGATCAGCGGTCACGTTGCGGATTGTATTGCCGGAGGTCTGGATGGCGTGCAAGTTTACCTTGGCCAGATCGTCAAGCATGTCCGGTACATCTCGCAGCTTGGGCCAGTTGTACTGGATATTCTGGCGCGTCGTGAAATGGCCGTAGCCTTTGTCGTAGGTCTCGGCCAGATCGGCGAGCACGTTCATCTGACGGCTGTTCAGCGTTCCATAAGGGATTGCGACACGCAGCATGTAGGCGTGCAGTTGCAGGTAAAGGCCGTTCATCAGGCGCAAGGGCTTGAATTCGTCCTCGGTCAAGCTGCCGTCGATGCGGCGTTCGACCTGCGCACGGAACTGGGCATTGCGTTCCTTGAGGAAAGCGTCGTCGAAATCGGTGTAGTGGTACATCAGAGTTGCTCCTGCTTGCCGTGAGCGTAGTTGGAGGGTCCGGTGGCGCGAAAATCCTCGCGAAAATGGGCGGGGTGGGGGATGCCGTCTTCGACCTTCACGTCAGCGAGGTAGACGCCAACGACCTTGTCGACCTCAGCCGAGGCTTCGATCAGGCGCAGGTCGGCGTCGGCCTCGTCGGTGAGGACTTCGGCTTCGCTCAGCTCACGTGTCCAGCCTTCTGCGGCGAGGTAGATCACGTCGCCTTCCAGCAGCGCGTTGGCGGTGATGACTTTGGGGGTAAAAGGCTTGGGCATCAGGCCATCTCCTCTAGCGGCAGATCTGTGGCGGCTTGGGCGGCGGCACGCGGTGCGAGGCCATAGAACATCAGGGCAGGGCCGTTGAACTCGGCCTCCGCCAGATCAGTAGGCAAGTGGTCGAGCGTGGTGGCCAGCACCCGTTCGTCAGGGCGGGAGGCGTTTTCGATCACCGTCACTGGGGTGCTGCGGTCTGCGCCGTGCATGATCAGGCGGCCTTGAACAAAACGGGCGGATTTCTTGCCCATGTAGATTGCGGCGACCTCATTCGGGCGGGCCAGGGTGGCCCAATCGTGATCGGCAAAGCCTTTCATGTCGTGACCTGTCAGCAGCCGGACCGAGGCATTGCGGCCGCGGCGCGTCAGGCTTTGGCCGATGGTGGCCACAGCGGCTGAGGCCGAGGTGATCCCGGGTACGATGTCCCAATTGATGCCCTGTGCATCAACGGCTTCTATTTCTTCGTCGAGGCGGCCAAAGACCGTGGCGTCACCAGATTTCAGTCGGACGACTTGCGCACCAGTGCTGCCATGTTCAATCAAGAGCGCATTGATGTGGTCTTGTGAGGTCGAGGGTCCAAAACCCTCCTTGCCCACGTCGATCAAAGTGGCTTCGCGCCGCGCCAGCTCAAGGATCTGGGGCGTCACAAGGCGGTCATGGATGACCACGTCAGCCTCATCCAGTGCTTTGCGGGCCTTAAGCGTCAATAGCTCCGGATCGCCCGGGCCTGCGCCAACAAAAGCGATGTGGCCGGGGCGGGCGGCTTTGTTGAGGTGTCGGTCAAGTAAGGTGTCCAGAGCCTCAGCAGCCTCATCGGATGTCTGAACGTCCGTGCCGAAATAGTATTCTCGCCAGAAATCGCGGCGCGCGCGGCCAAAGGGCAGGGCCTTGGCCATTTTGCGAAACGCCTTGCCGACGCGGGCGCGCATGCCGAGCGCTGTGGGTAGGCGTTCTTCGAGGTCGGCCTTGATGGCGCGGGCCAGCACGGGGGCCGCGCCTTCGGTGCCTATGGCCACCGTAACCGGGTCGCGGTCGACGATGGCGGGGGTGATGAACGCGCTTGCTTCCAGATTGTCGACGACATTCACCAGTGCGCCTTCGGCTTGGGCGAGGGCGGCGGTGCGTGTGTCTTCGGCGTCGTTTTCGTCCGCCGCATAGAAAAGAGCAGCCCCGTTGACGTCGCCCCCGCGCAAAGCGCGGCGGTATAGCGTCAGGCGGCCAGCTTCGGCCCAGCCTTCGATGTCTGCGTGCGGCTCCGGGCTGAAGACCTCGATCAGCGCCTGCGATTTCATCAGCAGACGCAGCTTGGCCAATGCGGCCTCATCCCCGCCGGAAAGCACGATGCGTTGTCCTTTTGTGGACAGGAAGATGGGAAAATGGTCCATGTTGTGGCCTTCTGTAGGGCTGCGTGAGGTTGAATATAGGAAATATTCCCGATATTTCGCCAGATGGCGGCGCAGATAAGGATGATCGTTCTGGTTTTGTGTGCAGATGGAACGGAAGACCCAGCAGAGAGGAAATTGCGGAATGGCTGTTCGGATCGATGAGGTGGATCGGAAAATTCTGGCAGAGCTGCAGCGCGATGCCAGTCAGTCACTTGATGAAATTTCCAAGGCGGTGGGGTCGTCGAAGACCCCTGTGTGGAACCGGATTCGCAAATTGCGGGACGCTGGCGTGGTGGGTCAGCAAACCGTGATGCTGGATGCCGAGGCGCTGGGGTTCGAGGCCTGCTTTTTTGTCCTGATCCGCACGTCAGAGCATGAGGCGGATTGGCAGGCGCGGTTTTTGAAGGCTTTGCAGGACCGCCCCGAAGTGCAGGAGGCGCATCGTTTGGCGGGGGATATCGACTATATTCTGAAGGTACGGGTGCGGAACGCGCGGGCCTATGATGCGTTTTATCAGGCTTTGATCTCTGAGGTGCGGGTCCACAATGTCACGGCCCTGCTGTCGATGGAAGAGATCAAATCGACCGTGGCTCTGCCGTTGTAGGGTCGTGTTAAGAGGAGCGGCTGCGCCGCATTACATTTTTGGTTTTTGGGGCAGGTGTGAGCCCAAACTTGCGGGCGAATGGGTGGTTTGCTGGGGTTCAGGCGTGTGCTGAGAAGCGATTCAGGGACAGGTTTGCCCTGAATGCGCATTTTCGATGGTTGGTGCGATTCTGCCCGGCGTCAAGGACAAGCCCCGCTGCGCGGGGTCGCTGTGCGATCCTTGACCCCGGGCAGAATCACGGTGTGATCATCAAGCGGTCGAGTTTATGGAAATGGTAGCTGTTGGCATATTTCGGGGGCTCGGTGAGCGTAATTTTGGGCAGGGCGGCAAAGAGGGCGGGCAGGGCCATTTGCAGTTCCAACCGGGCAAGTGGGGCCCCAACGCAAAAGTGCAAACCACCGCCGAAGGCAAGGTGAGGCTTTGATGTGCGGAAAGGGTCGAAAGTGTCGGGGTTTTCGCAGAGCGCCCGGTCGCGGCCCGCAGCGCCCAAGATCAGGGCGATGTCTTCTCCGCGTTTGAGGATGTGGTGCCCAAGATCGATGTCTTCATAGGCCGTTCGGATGAACATGTGCAGCGGCGGATCGAAACGCAGCAGTTCTTCGACCGTTTTGGCTATGTGATCGGGGGCCAATGCCGATCGCGGCGTGCCATGTTCAAGCAGGCATTTCACAGCATTGCCGAGGCTATGCACAGTTGCCTCATGACCTGCATTCAGCAGCAGCACGCAGGTGCCAATCAGCTCATCGGTTGAGAGCCTTTCGCCATCCTCCTCTGCCGCGATCAACTGGGTGATCAGGTCGTCGCGCGGGTCGTTGCGGCGTTCGTCCACATAGGTGCGCAGGAAGGCAGTGAAATCGGCGCTGGCCTGATTGGCAGCATCCTCCACCGCGCGGCTGCGCCCTGCCTGATACATTGCCACCATCTTGTTCGACCAGCGCAGCAAGTCGGGCCAGATATCTTCCGGCACGCCAAGCAGGCGCGCGATGATGCGCACCGGAAGTTGGGTGCAAAAGGCCGGGATTAGGTCGAACTGCGTGTCGGGGAGTTCCGCGATCAACTGGCTGGTGATTTGGGCAATGTCCGGTGCCAGGTTTGCGATGCGCCGAGAGGTGAAAGCGCGCAGCACCAGCCCGCGCAGCCGGGTATGGCGCGGTGGTTCGAGTTCGAGCATCGAATGCGCTTCCAACAGCGCCCAGTCAGCGAGGTGAGGAGGATAAGTCCGCGGCATAAGCGGGGCACGACCCAGCCTGCGGTCGCGCAAAAGCGCGCCAACTGTGGCAGCATCAAAGGCCGCAGCCATGCCGTAGTCTTCCCAGAACAGAACCGGCCCGTCGGCCCGCGCCCGGGCGTAGGCCGGATAGGGGTTCTGGACAAAATCCGGGTCCTGGGGCGAAAGATGGAGCGTCTTCATGCCGCTTGAATAGACGCCTCCAACGCTTTGATAATCGGCGTGAAATCTGCCTCCTTTAGGCTGGCTCCGCCCACAAGTGCGCCATCGACATTGGCAGCTTCAAAGATCATCGCAGCATTGTCCGGCTTGACCGATCCACCGTAAAGCAGCGGGGTGGCTTCGGCCAGTTCCGCCCCAAACCGGTCGGTCAGATCCTGGCGGATGAAGTCATGCACTTCGATGATCTGCTCCAACGTTGGGATGCGGCCGGTGCCGATGGCCCAGATTGGTTCATAGGCGATCACGAGGTTGTCTGCGGTGCAGGTGTCGGGCACCGAAAGGGAAAGCTGGGCGGCGATGATATCAAGCGTATTGCCCGCCTCGCGTTGCGACAGGCTTTCGCCTACACAGATGATCGTGGTGAGCCCTGCCGCTTGCGCTGCCTTTGCCTTTGCGCGCACGTCTTCGCTGGCCTCGTCATGGTCCTCGCGCCGTTCCGAATGGCCAAGGATCACATGAGTTGCGCCCGCGTCCGTCAACATCTCGGCAGAGGTATCGCCGGTATGGGCACCAGAGGTTTCTGCGTGGCAATCCTGACCGCCCAGTTGGATTGGCGTCCCTTCCGCAGATTGCGACGCCCGCGCCAGCAAAGTCGCGGGAGGGCAGATGACGATGTCGACACGCGGGTCTGGATGCGCCTCGGCCAGAGCGTCAATCTCTGACAAGGCCGTGCTTGTGCCGTTCATTTTCCAATTGCCTGCTGCGATCTGCTTGCGCATGCCTGTCTCCTTCTTGGTTGGGCTTGGTCTAACATCCCCCTTGCGGCCCGGCAACGCGCTGGTCCCCGGGCTGGGGCTGTTGTAGGAGGGGGCAAAAGGAGCCCACATGATCCCGCGTATCAATCTGCAGGCGCTGAAGACCGGTGACGAAATGGCCCTCGCGGCGATGAACTGGGCGGCGACGGATATCGGCTTTGCCACCGTCTTCAATACTGCGTTGGACGGCCCTCGTGTCGTGGAGGTGATTGAGACGTATCGCGCGTTTTTCAAGCAGCCGGAGGCCGACAAACGCCCGTATGATATGGCCGAGACCGGGGCCAATCGCGGCTGGGGTGCGCCTGGTTCAGAACAGGTCAATCCGGATGCCAACGCAGACTACAAGCAGTTCTTTGACAGCGGTGTGACGTTGGCAGAGAGTGATCCACGACTGGCGCAGACGGTCTATGGGCCAAATATCTGGCCTGCCCAACCCGAGACGTTCGAGCCCATCGTCCGTAGATATTATAGCGACGCTTGCGACGTCGCCATGGAGGTCCTGCGCGGTGTGGCGGCCAGCATCGGGCGATCGTGGGACAGCTTTGACGACGCCTTTGAGGTGCCCATGGCCTTGCTGCGGGGGAATTACTATCCCGAACGTCCAGCATGGGCCGGGGAGAAAGACTTTGGCATCGCCACACATACCGACTACGGCTGCTTGACGTTGCTGGCCACCGACGGATCACCCGGGCTCGAAGTGCGCAGGCGCGGTGGCGGCTGGATCCCGATCTCCGCCCCGCCGGGGGACTTTGTGATCAACTTTGGCGAGATGATGCAATTCTGGTCCGGTGGAGAAGTTCAGGCCACGCCGCACCGGGTTGTCGGCGGCACAGCGGAACGGATTTCGGTGCCGCTGTTCTTCAACCCCACCTGTGATGTGAACGTGGCACCGAAAGGGGAGACCCCTGTGCTGGCGGGTGAGCATCTTTCAAAGCGATTTGAAGAGACCTATGTCCATCTGCAGAAGCCGTAGGCGGTTTTGCCGCACGCCGCCCATGATGGCAGACACCTTCGAGAACTGTTAGAAATACGCCATGAAACACACGCTTCCAGAACGCCGTGATCCTTATAAGATGCGGGACGATGCCCTGGCGCGAGGGTGGCAATCTGTCGACACGATTCCGCTGAAAGGCGAAGGGCCGTTTCTGGTGCTGACAATGTCCGGTCTTGTACGCCTTGCGCGCAATCAAAAGGCATTCCGGCGGGTACGGGCGGCGGATGGCTATGGTCCAACGCGGACAATGGTGGTCAGTGTGGAGACGACCAATTATCTGGCTGCAATCGCGTGGAAGCCTGCCGAAACTTCGGATTAGAGCTTTTGCTGCCGACTTGATGATCAACTTCGGACTGAGTGGCCTGAATTTCAGCGAATTTTGGTAAGCAGACGACGCAGGCAAAACACGCAACCGCCCGGCGCAGTCCGGGCATCGCCCGACCTCCCCCCGGAGGGCGATATTCTAACATCTGCCAAGCCACTAATGTAGGATTTGTGTCGATGTCTTATGCCGCGCAACCGCTTCGAATGCCCTCCAGGTCGGTCGACGCCCGGACTGCGCCTCAGGTGGTGATGTGCTGAGAGCGGACTCTGCTGCTGATTAATCCAGTTACACGCTTGAGTGTCCTTATCAAAGATGCGCCAACGCCTCACGGGCCAAAGCCGATGCTTCGTCCGGATCATCCAACATCCCGTCAGGCAGGTCCCAATAGGGCATGGAGCTCTGTTTTTGGCCGGGGCGTTGGTACACCCATTTCTCCATCCCCAGGTTTTCGAAACGCGCGATCATGTCGCCTGCGCCTTTCAGGCGAATGGTGCCGTCGGACATGACGATGCCAAATATTGTCCCTTCGGAGTATAATCCCAGCCCGCCAAACATCTTGCGGGTTGTGACATCTGGGACGCCTTCAAAGACTTCCAGTGCGTGGACGATCTGATCGTCCGAAAGGCTCACTTGGCGAACAGCGCGTCGTCGAACTTGATCGATTCGCCGCAGCCGCAGGCCTCTGACACGTTGGGATTGTTGAACTTGAAACCGGCCTCCAGCAGCGTGACTTCATAGTCGATCTGCGTGCCAAAAAGGAACATCTGCGCCATGGGCGCGATCAGCACCCGCGCGCCGCCCTGTTCCACAACCTCGTCGTTGGGGTCGGCCTCATCCACGTAGTCCATGGTGTATTCCATACCTGCACAGCCGCCTTTCTTGACGCCGATGCGCAGCCCATGGTGGCCCTTGGCCTCCATCAGTTTCACGATCTGTGCTGCAGCTTTGTCCGTCATGGTGACGGCCTGTTTGCCTGGAATGCCGAACATGCGCGGGTCTCCTTTGTTCCCTAGATAGGGCGTGGGGGCGCTGCGCTCAAGCCGTCAGATGAGATTGAGCAACTGCCCGGTGGCCAGTCCGGCAATCAAGGCCCAGCCAAAAGAGGCTAGCGTACCGATGATCACATACTCCGTCAGCGCACGGTCGTTGGACACTGTGTTGAAGCGCAGGATGGATTTGGCGGCGATCAGAAAGCCGATGCCCGCAGGCTCACCGATCATGACCAGCAGGAATATCAGCGCGCGTTCCAGCAAGCCGATCATGCGGCCTGCATTGGGCAACCCATCGGGGCCTGCCACGTCGCGGTAGGGGGCCATCAGGTAGCCCACGACCGGGCCACCCCCGGGGGAGGCCAATACAAAGCCGCAGGCGAGGAGGGCAAGCGGGATCAGTGTGTCGAGATCGCTGGCCCACAGACCGTTCTGAGCCGCATCCGGCATCCACCAGACAGCGACGCCCAATGTGGCGATATGTGCCACTTGATCCGCGGTAAAGGCCCAGAACCGATCGGGCAGGGCGTGGACCTTGGTGTAGTCCACCACGAAGTGCACAGCCGTTATGGCCAGCACCGGCAGGGGGCTGCCGCCAAGTGCGGCGAACGTGGCTATGAACACAATGGCCACGTGCAGGCCAAGCACCGGCAGGCGGTGTTTGTTGGTGACCATCCACCCGGTCTGAAGAGCAAAATCCGCCAGCAGATGTCCTGTCAGCAGCAGCGCAAATGTCTGGAGTGCCGGGTCAATCACTTGGTTTCCAATCGCGTCATGGCCCGCATGAGGGCAGGGAACCCGGCTGCATGCAAGGCCTGATCCACCGCCTGACGGCTGATGCCCAGCGCGTCTGCTGCCGCACGGCGGGGGCCTGCATCTGGGGGAAGCATCGCTCTGACGGCACGGGCCTGCGCTTGTGTCCAACCTTTGGAGATGTGGTCTGCAAGGATGAATGCGGCATCCAGCGCGCCCCCGCTGGCATGAGACAGCAACGCCCAGCCCGGAAGTTGTTCGAGCCCACGCCCGGAGGCCCGAAAAACGGCTCCGTGCGCGCTGTTGAGGTCTGCCTCAGGGTCAAGTTGACCGACCCCGGTAGCCGCTGCGATCCGGGTTGATATGTCTTCGCCCGTACTGCGCAGGCTAGCTTGAATGAACAAGGCACTGCGCATCGCCATCACGGCTGAGCCCTCATGGGCCATCTGCCATCCGTCGCCACCGCGTCGGGCGAACGCGACAGGCCGTACGGGGGTTTCCCAGCCGGAAATTTCTCTTGCGCAGGCGTCAATGATGCCAACTAGCTCATCCAGCCGTTGCGGATCAAGCTGAGTGGAATTGACGATATCGCCTGTCAGGACAGTTACATTGGACACGGGCAAGTCATAACGCTTGCATTTGGAGAAAGCAAGTTATTTGGCTTGCCTTCAAGCGCGAGCCTACATGAACCCCAGTTCCAGCCGCGCCTCGTCTGACATCATCTCCATGCCCCAGGGCGGCTCCCACACCAGTTCGACGTCAACTTGTTTGACGCCGGGCAGGGGCTCTACCGCATCTGCAACCCAGCCGGGCATCTCACCAGCGACAGGACAGCCGGGCGCAGTCAGCGACATCTTGATGTTGACCTCATTCGCGTCATTGATCGCGATGGTGTAGATCAACCCCAGTTCATAAATATTTACCGGAATTTCAGGGTCATAGACCGACCGGCAGGCCTCGACAATCGCTTCATGAAGCGGATGATCCGTTGAGGATGGCTCAATCAGCGGTGTGCCTTCCATAGGTGGCATCGGGTCAGTCATGGGGCCCTCGGGGTTGTTCCTGAGCGTTTATATATGGATTGGTTCCCGGCGCGTCCAGAGCCGCCGGTCAGCCCGTGCGCTTGCGCCGCTGCGGCTGAGGTTTCACGCGCACCTCAATCTCATCATAGAGCTTGCCGACAATGTCCTTACCCGTGGCCCCTTCGATGCCTTCGAAACCGGGGGAGGAGTTGACCTCGAGCACTTTGGGCCCGCTTTCAGAGCGCAGTAGGTCCACGCCAGCCTTGCCCAGCCCAAACGCGCGGGCGGCGCGCACGGCCGTGTCGCGTTCCTCGCGGGTGATGCGGACCACTTTGGCCGATCCCCCGCGATGTAGGTTGGATCGGAAATCCCCCTCGGCCCCGGTCCGTTTCATCGACGCGACGACCTTTCCAGCGATCACCAGACAGCGGATGTCTTCACCTGCAGCCTCTTTGACAAAATCCTGCACGAGAAAGTTCGCCTTGAGGCCCCGGAAGGCATCGATCACCGATTCAGCAGCCTTTTTGGTCTCAGCCAGCACAACGCCTTTGCCCTGGGTGCTTTCCAGAAGCTTGACGATCACGGGTGCCGTGCCGACCAGCCCCATAAGGTTTGACGTGTCTTTGGGGGAGGCAGCAAAAGCTGTTTGAGGCATGCCGATTTGTCTGGCCGCAAGGACCTGATGAGCGTGCAGCTTGTCACGGCTGGCAAGAATGCCGGCAGACCCGTTTACGCAATAGGTGCCGATGGTCTCAAACTGGCGGATCACCGCACAGCCGTAGGGGGTAATGGAGGCCCCGATGCGCGGGATCACGGCGTCATAACGCGGCAGGCGCTTGCCATCGTAATGTACTTCGGGCGCCATGGTGTTGATTGCCATGTAGCAACGGGTGGTGTCGATGACTTCAACCGTATGGCCGCGTTCCTCACCAACGCTCACGAGGCGGCGGGTGGAATAGTTGTTCTCTCGGCTGAGCACCGCGATCCTGAGCGCCCGCTTTGGTGCCGCCGCGCGCAGCTTTGCGGTATGGTAGACATCATAGCTGAGTTCTGGCTGTAGCCGCTTTTCGGTTGCGGAGATCGAAATGTGATCTTGCAGTGCCTGCCGACCCAGCAGCATGCGGCTGTTCATGCCTGCGCGGTTGGTCAGTGTGACCTCGATGGGCCAATCCTGCCCGGCAACCTCCAAGGTGGTGGAGATCACATAGCGGCTTTCACTTTCGCCGTTGGACGAGGTGACTTCGCGCCGGTCGACCAGAGGGGCAGAGCAGGGGATGGCCACGTCCCGCCGTGCGGGAATGGGATGCACGATGAAGCGGACCTTGGGTTTGCTGGCTGGTCCAAAGATCTCAATATCATCGGCATGCAGCGCTGAGGTGCGCGCGCCGGTATCGATCTTGGCCTTGAGCGCGGGCAAGCCAAGGTCAGGCAGGGCCACCCATTCTTCCCACCCGAAGTTCAGCTTTTCCATGCGTGCCCCCTTGTCTGTCGTCCTGCCATTGTCGGACATGGGGGCGGGGGGCTCAAGGACAAAGAGAAACAGGCCCTCCACTGAGGAGAGCCTGTTGGGTTGTCGTAGGTTTTCGTGTTTGGTTCAGTCATCTGTGCCGGTGATGCGCGCCTTGTGCAGTAGGCCACCGATGGCCCCCCCAATGAGCGGCGCGGCGATGAAGAGCCAGAGCTGCGAAATCGCTGTACCACCGACAAAAAGCGCTGGGCCGATGGACCGCGCCGGGTTCACCGAGGTGCCTGTCACGGTTATGCCCACAAGGTGAATCATCGTCAGCGTCAGGCCAATCACCAGTCCCGCCATCGCGGCGTTACCATTCTCGGAGGTGACGCCGAGAATGACGACGAGGAAGACCGCCGTTGCGATGACCTCGAACAGGAAGGCCGAGATCATGAAGAACTCTCCACCATAGTCAGTGCCCCAGCCGTTTTGGCCCAATCCATTGGCCGCTATGTCGTAACCGCCTACCGAATTGGTCGCCATCACGAAGATGACCCCCGCCGCAATGATCGCGCCAACGGTCTGGAAGATGGCGTAGCCGACAAAATCGGCAGGTGTGATGCGTCCGGCCACCAGTGCCCCGATGGAGACGGCCGGGTTCAGGTGTGCGCCGGAGATTTGACCGATGGAATAGGCCATCGCAACGACCGAAATGCCAAAGGCAAAGCTGATACCGGTGATGGAAATCGCATCTGCAATTCCGATCCCGCCACCTGCCAGCACGGCAGAGCCAACGCCAAAGAATACCAGCACAAACGTGCCAATCGCTTCTGCGACATATTTCTTCATGGTTTTCGTCCCTGTTCCAAAGTCCTTTGGATGCGCGGATTGGCATCCTTGCGGGCAGTGTCACAATTTTTGTCAGGGACGAAATGGGAGAAGTCAGACCGACTTCCCCCTCAAGGCGTCAGCCCTCGTTGATGTCACGGGTCACGACCCGGGCACCGCTGGATTGACGGCGAAACAAGATCCGCAAGATGATCCAGCCGATCAGCGACAGGATTGCGAACATCGCAAGCAGGGCAGGGACGTTCGTGGCAGGCATCACAAAGACCACCACAGCCATGGCGAGAGCGCCTAACGCGAAGCCAAGGAAGATATAGCCGGGGGCCAGCAGTTCTACGACACCCAAAGCCAGGGCGGCGCAGATCCAGACCCACCAGATGGACAGGTAGTCATTCATCACTTGTTCCCCTTCAGCAATTTGAACGCGTCAGAGAAAGCATCCAATGCTTGGGCAGGCATGACAATAGTCTGATTGCCATACCCAGCCCCCATGCCGTTGATTGCCTCAACTTGTTTGAGAGCAATCTGATAGTGCGCGGCTTCCAACCCGTTCTCATTGATGGCGGTAGCCACAACTTGCGTCGCATAGGCTTCCGCGTCCGCCAGAATGCGGCGCGCTTTGGCGGTTTGCTCCGAGGCATAGAGCTCGGCCTCCGCCGCCAGTTCAACTGCGCGTTTGGCACCTTCGGCTTCTGTGACTTGGGCACGGCGCGCACGTTCAGCGTTGAGCTGCTGCATCATCGCATTCCGCGTGGCCTGATCAAGGTTCACATCGAGGATTTCTGCGCGCGTCACCTCGATCCCCCAATTGTCTACCGCATCCTCTACCGAGGCCTTGATGGTGGTGATCAGTGACGACCGATTGGCCTGAACCTCATCAAGGTCCATCTTGCCGATCTCTGCTCGCACGATGCCTGCCACCGTAGTTGCAATGGCGTTGTCCACATCGCGGATACGGTAGACGGTCTTTTCCGGTTCGGTAATGCGGTAGAAGACAGAGGTATCGACCTGCACCAGCACGTTGTCTCGGGTGATCGCGTCTTGCGACGCGGTGGGCAGCTGACGTTCCAGGATGGAGATCCGGTGCTGCACCTTGTCAATGAAGGGCACAATCATGTTGATCCCTGGCCCAAGCACGCTGCGCAGCCGCCCAAAGCGTTCCACCACATGCTGCTCGGACTGTGGGACGATTTTCACGGCCCGGAAGATCAGAATGATGACGAGGATCGCGAGAAGCAGGAAAATCAGATTGTTCTCAAGCGCGCCGATCAGGAATTGTTCAATATCCACTATCAACTGTCCCTTTTTTGTATCTTTGCCCAATATCTGGTGGTGTTTCCCCGGATTTGCAAGTTTTAGGCGCATGGTTTAACGCGCGATTGACGAGCCAGGGAGTGATTGCATGGCAGCTTTTTCCTTTGAAAAGACAGGGCAGGACGGAAAGGCGCGCACAGGCGTGATCCATACGCCTCGGGGCGACATCCGCACGCCTGCTTTCATGCCTGTTGGCACAGCGGCTACGGTCAAGGCGATGATGCCGGAGAGTGTGGCCGCCACCGGGGCCGACATTTTGTTGGGCAATACCTATCACCTGATGCTGCGGCCCACGGCGGAGCGGATTGACCGTTTGGGTGGTTTGCACAAGTTTATGAACTGGCGGGGACCAATCCTCACGGATTCCGGGGGGTTTCAGGTGATGTCCTTGGCTGGCCTGAGGAAGCTGACCGAAGAAGGTGTGACCTTCAAAAGCCACATCGACGGGTCCAAACATGCTTTGACGCCGGAACGGTCGATGGAAATTCAGCGGCTTTTGGGCTCTGACATCGTGATGTGTTTTGATGAGTGCCCGGCGCTGCCTGCGGACCGCGACCGAATTGCGGACAGCATGCGCCTGTCGATGCGCTGGGCCAAACGGTCGCGCGAGGCCTTTGGGGATCGGCCTGGGCACGCGCTATTTGGGATCCAGCAGGGCGGGCTGGAGGAGGACCTGCGGGACGAAAGCGCCGAAGCGCTGCGCGAGATTGGCTTTGAGGGCTATGCTGTTGGCGGCTTGGCTGTGGGCGAGGGGCAGGAAGCGATGTTTGACTGTCTGGATTATGCGCCGGATCAGTTGCCCGAAGACAAGCCACGTTATCTGATGGGGGTGGGCAAGCCTGATGACATTGTGGGTGCCGTAAAGCGCGGGATCGACATGATGGACTGTGTTCTGCCATCCCGCTCAGGCCGCACGGGGCAGGTTTTCACGCGCCATGGCGTGCTCAATATCAAAAATGCCCGGCACCAGAACGACCCTCGGCCGTTGGATGAAGACTGTACCTGTCCGGCATGCAGGGGCTACAGCCGCGCCTATCTGCATCATGTGTTCCGTTCTCAGGAAATTATCTCTTCAATGCTCCTGACTTGGCATAATCTGCAGTACTATCAGGATATTATGGCAGGCATGCGGGCTGCGATTGAAGGTGGTACCTTTGCCGCGTGGGAAGCTGAGTTTCATGCCGGCAGGGCGCAAGGGGATATTGATCCGATTTGACGGTCTTGCTCTCCGTTCTGGTGGGTTGGAGGTTGTCTAGCAGGCAGTGTTGTGCTCTGAAATCTGAAGGACTTTTAGGTGGAGCGCGTTCTTGAGACAAAATCGAATAATCAGATTTCTTGCGGGTGTTGTTGCCGCAACAGCACTGGCGGCTTGCGAGGTGCCTGTGATGGTCGCTGCAGCCAACAATGACGGCGAGCTGTCTGGTTTGACAAACATCACCTTCCCAGCGGCGCTTTTGATCCAGGTAGAGGGCGCGGAAGAGGCGATTTATACCGGAGAAATGATCGGCCATATTTCCGGAGCCGCAGACATCTCGATTGCAGCAGCAGATGGGCGGCAGTGTAAAGGCCGTATGTCAGCAAAGGGCAGCGGCCAATTGGACTGTGACGGTGTCTTGATCCCCATGAGCCAAGCCGAAGAGGAGCGTGCCAGCATGTCCGGGGCGGTGTTCCGAGATGGTGTTGTGGTCGGCAGCAGTTATGCGGCCGCCTTCGGGTGGGGTCGTGGCGCGCAGGAGCGTGTATTGCGCGAGAGCATTGCACGCAGGGCGTCTTTGGGAGGCAAACAAGCACGCGCTATCGCCGGATGATTGCCTGAAGCGCCTTTGGCTGTGATTGATGGGGATTGCGATGCCTTTGCGGGGGACCGGTTCGGCTGGCTTGCGCCGCTCGGCTGCGCCATCGCCCCGCCCACCATCCCGCTTGCGTGCCTTGACCGGTTGCCTACACGCGCCATTTCATTCAAAGACGAGGCATTCAGCGGTTGCTTGCGCGGCCTCATAGAGCGATGATGCGTCCAGCTCTCAGCAGAAGGGCATTGAAACGGGCGGGTTGGGTGCCCACGTACCCTATCCAGGACGGGAGACGGCAGCGGTTGCCTCAGATGAGGGGCCCGGATCGTCTTGCTACAATAAGGAAGTGAGCATGTTAGAACCTCTGAACGCGTCTTATCCGGTATTGCCCCTGCG
Organism: uncultured Sulfitobacter sp.; assembly: GCA_963422245.2. Classification (GTDB taxonomy): domain Bacteria; phylum Pseudomonadota; class Alphaproteobacteria; order Rhodobacterales; family Rhodobacteraceae; genus Sulfitobacter. The sequence goes on from CAXMWW010000026.1 coordinate 276,053, forward strand.
CGATATCGTGGTCTTCCCCCATATGATTGTTCCGCTCTTTGTAGGGCGTGACAAATCTGTGCGCGCTTTGGAAGAAGTGATGGCAGACGACAAGCAGATCCTGCTGTCGTCACAAATCGACCCGGCGGAGGACGATCCCGAAGCGGGTGGCATCTACAAAGCGGGCGTGTTGGCCAATGTACTGCAGCTGCTCAAGTTGCCCGATGGCACGGTCAAGGTGCTGGTCGAGGGCCAGGCCCGGGTGCGCATCACCGAATACCTTGAGAATGAAAATTTCTTTGAAGCACGCGCTGAGTATCTGACTGAGATGCCAGGTGATGCGGCCACGACAAATGCCCTGATCACAACGGTCGCGGATGAGTTTGAACGCTATGCCAAGGTCAAGAAAAATGTTCCAGATGAGGCGCTTACGGCTGTTGGTGAAAGCACTGAACCGGCGCGTCTTGCTGATCTGGTTGCGGGGCATCTGGGCATTGAAGTGGACCAGAAGCAGGACCTCTTGGAAACGCTGTCAGTCTCTGAGCGGCTGGAGAAAGTCTATGGCCTGATGCAGGGCGGGATGTCCGTACTGCAGGTCGAGAAGAAGATCAAGACCCGCGTGAAGTCCCAGATGGAGCGGACCCAGCGTGAGTATTATCTGAACGAACAGATGAAGGCGATCCAGCAAGAGCTGGGCGATGGCGAAGACGGCAAGAATGAAGTTGTCGAGCTGGAAGAAAAGATCGCTGAGACCAAGCTGAGCAAAGAGGCCAAGGAGAAGGCTGAGGCTGAGGTCAAGAAGCTCAAGAACATGTCGCCTATGTCCGCTGAGGCGACTGTGGTCCGCAACTATCTCGACTGGATGTTGTCGATCCCGTGGGGCAAGAAATCTCGCGTCAAGAAGGACCTCGCGCGGGCGCAGGAAATTCTGGACAACGACCACTACGGCCTTGAAAAGGTTAAGGAACGCATCGTGGAGTATCTCGCGGTGCAGCAGCGGTCGTCCAAGCTGAAAGGCCCGATCATGTGCCTTGTTGGTCCTCCGGGCGTCGGCAAAACCTCTTTGGGCAAATCGGTCGCGAAAGCCACGGGGCGCGAGTTCATTCGCATCTCGTTGGGCGGCGTGCGTGATGAAAGCGAAATTCGCGGTCACCGCCGGACGTATATCGGCTCCATGCCCGGGAAGATCATTCAGGCGCTGAAAAAGGCGAAGACGACGAACCCGCTGATCCTCTTGGATGAGATCGACAAGATGGGGCAGGACTTCCGCGGTGATCCGGCATCAGCCATGCTCGAAGTGCTTGATCCGGAACAGAACTCCACCTTTGTGGATCACTATCTGGAGGTTGAATATGACCTCTCGAACGTGATGTTCCTGACCACATCGAACTCCTACAACATGCCGGGTCCGCTTCTGGACCGGATGGAGATCATTCCATTGTCGGGCTATACCGAGGACGAAAAGCGCGAGATTGCGAAACAGCATCTGGTTGAGAAGCAGATCAAGAACCACGGTCTTAAAGGTAAGGAATTTACCATTGAAGACAGTGCTTTGACCGGGATCATTCGCTACTACACCCGTGAAGCGGGCGTGCGTAATCTGGAACGTGAAATCGCGAAAGTGGCCCGCAAGTCGCTGACGAAGATCATTAAGAAGGAAGCGGATGCCGTGACGGTAACCGGCGACAACCTTGATGACTTCCTTGGCGTGCGCAAGCATCGCTACGGGTTGGCCGAAAAGGACGATCAGATTGGTGTTGTCACGGGCTTGGCCTGGACATCGGTCGGCGGCGATCTTTTGCACATCGAAGCGTTGAAGTTGCCCGGAAAGGGCCGGATGAAGACCACCGGCAAGCTGGGCGATGTGATGAAAGAAAGCATCGATGCGGCGTCGAGCTACGTGCGGTCCATCAGTCCCAAGATCGGGGTGAAGCCGCCCAAGTTCGACACGCTCGACATCCACGTGCATGTGCCGGATGGCGCGACACCCAAAGACGGACCCTCTGCAGGCTTGGCGATGGTCACGGCGATTGTGTCGGTCCTGACGGGTATCCCTGTTCGCAAGGACATCGCGATGACAGGGGAAGTGACGCTGCGTGGCAACGCTTCGGCCATTGGTGGATTGAAGGAAAAGCTGTTGGCCGCTTTGCGAGGCGGCATCACCACAGTGCTGATCCCGGAAGAGAACGAAAAGGACCTCCCGGATATTCCAGACAATGTGAAAGAAGGGCTCACCATCATCCCCGTGAGCCACGTGTCCGAAGTTCTCAAACACGCGCTGGTGTCGGAGCCTGAGGCCATTGAATGGGATCAGGAAGCAGAAGATGCGGCAGCAGCTGCAGCTATTGCTGCCAAAGCGGACCCGAGCGGCGGTGCCACAGCGCACTAAAACTCTGTTACAATTCAGGAAAAGCCGCCCTCGGTTGGGGCGGCTTTTTCATTTCCGGTGTACCAAGATGGTTGCGATGGAGGTTTGCAGCCATCGCGGGTTCTTTGAAGAGCGAAAGCGGGAATATCGCTCCAACAACAACCTTCACTAGTATTTTATCGACAAGGGTTTTAGTTTGTTTCCAGACAAGAAACAAAGGAATGCGCAACCCCGTGACCACATCATCCAGCAAGGCTCCGGCAAAGAAAACAACGACAAAGCGCAGCCGTACGAGCAAAACAACCGCGCCTAAGAAAACCAAAAGCAGCACGACCAAGGCTGCGACAACCACCAAGGCAAAGGCTGGCGCACCTGCCAAGCCAAAAGCAGCACCGGCGGCGCAATCTGTGAAGCCTTCCGTCGTGAACGCACCCGAAGCGGTGGTCGTTGGTCCATCGCTGCGCAAGAAGGAATTGATCGACGCGGTTGTCCAGCGGACGGGCCTCAAGAAACGGGACGTGCGTCCTGTGGTTGAAAGCATGCTTGGCGTGGTCGGAGAAGCCTTGGCCGAGGGCAGAGAGCTGGTGGCGCAGCCATTGGGCAAGCTCAAAGTTCACAAGAAGAAAACAACCTCTTCCAAACGGATCCTCTTTGCCAAGGTCCATCAGAACCTTCCGCCTGATCCATCCTCTGCCAGTACGGATGACACGCCAAAGGAATAGCAAGACTGGCCCGCAAATTCTGCGGGACAGGTCTTGCATGGAGACGCTGAATTCAGTAACTCCCGGCCACGGCGGGTGATTAGCTCAGTGGTAGAGCGCTTCGTTCACATCGAAGATGTCAGGAGTTCAAATCTCTTATCACCCACCACTTCCCTTCTTCACGGCTTGATGAGCTTTGCGCATTTACCCTGATCTCTACATCCTTCGGCACGGGCAAACCGAATGGAACGCAGTACATCGCATTCAAGGCACGCTCGACAGCCCATTGACGCCGACAGGGATCGCCCAGGCCGAGGCGCAGCACCGTATACTGTCACGTCAATCCTTGGACGGTTTTGTGTGCTTTTCCAGCCCACAAGGCCGTGCTGCGCGGACGGCTGAGATCGCGCTGCAGGGATTGATTGCGCCGATTTTGCAAGACGACCGGCTGGTGGAAATTGGGGTTGGCGACTGGGAGGGCAAACGTCGGGACCAGTTGCTGATGGACCGCCCGGTTGACGAAAGTGAGGAAAGCGCATTGGACCTGTACGAGCGCGCGCCGGGGGGGGAGGGGTTTGTCGCCCTTCGCGAAAGGTGCCGTTCGTTCCTGAAAGATCTGGAGGGGCCGGCAGTGCTGGTCACACATGGCATTACCAGCCGCATGTTGCGCCTTGTTTTGCTTGATCTGGACATTGCTGACATCGGCCGTTTGGAAGGCGGGCAGGGGAATGTCTACTTCTTGTCGCAAGGCCGGCAAACCAAGCTGGAATAGGGCTTGCAAGGGTCGGGGTGCATGGGCTAAACCGCGCCTCGGACGGGTCGTTAGCTCAGTTGGTAGAGCGCTTCGTTTACACCGAAGATGTCGGGAGTTCGAGCCTCTCACGACCCACCAAAATCTCACCGTTCCTTGCATTTCTTTTTTGTAGCAGATACACGGCCCGACCGGGGCGCGCCGCTTTGCGGCACTTTGGGTCGGGAGTTGCACAGATCCTCTGCACCCGCGCACTCTCAAGGTTATTGCGCGAAGCCGCAGGCAAGCTACCTTCATCGCAACACAGATGAAGGAGCCCAACATGAGCTGGAACCCCGCACTTGACCCCGATGTCCCGATTGGGGACGCCGTTGATGCCATTGAGTCCGTGATCGTTCCCCGCGCACGGGACCTCGGTGGGTTCGAGGTGCGCCGCGCGTTGCCGGCACAGGCCCGTCAGATGGTCGGGCCGTTCATCTTCTTTGACCAGATGGGGCCTGCAGAGTTCCTGACCGGTCAGGGCATTGACGTGCGCCCGCATCCCCATATCGGACTGGCCACGGTGACTTACCTGTACAAGGGCAAAATTCACCACCGCGATTCTCTGGGGACTGATCAGTGGATCGAGCCAGGAGCCGTGAACTGGATGGTTGCCGGGCATGGAATCACCCATTCGGAACGCACAGATGGGGACGTACGGGACAAGCCGCACAGCCTTTTTGGCCTGCAGACCTGGGTTGCCTTGCCAAAAGAACAGGAGGACACAGGCGCTGCTTTCGAACATGCCCCCAAAGATACGCTTCCCCTGTTGGAAGGCGAAGGTAAAAAAGTGCGGGTTATTCTTGGGACAGCTTATGGTGAAGAAGCGCCCGTCAAGGTCTATTCCGAAACGCTTTATGCCGATGCTCTGTTGGAAGCCGGTGCGTCTATTCCAATGCCCGACGATCATGAGGATCGCGGGCTCTATGTGCTTGAGGGCACGGTCACAGTTGCCGGTCAGACGTTTGAGCCTGGCCGCATGCTTGTTTTTCGGCCCGGCGACAGGATCAGCGCCAAGGCGGGTGATCAAGGTGCGCGGATCATGCTGCTGGGTGGGGCGACGATGGATGGATCGCGTCACATCTGGTGGAACTTCGTGGCCTCAAGCAAAGAGCGGATTGAGGCCGCGAAAGAAGCCTGGCGCGCCGGGGACTGGGCGCATGGACGGTTTCAACTGCCGCCCGGGGATGATCAGGAGTTCATTCCGGCCCCGGACCGCTGACACGGGTGGTGGCCGCCGCCACCCCCCGAAACAGAGATTTACGCGCTTTTGTGAAAATCGCGCTTGACGGGGCGCGGCGGCAGTCATATCAGACGCGAACACCGCAGAGATGCGGTGAGCAGTGGGCGGTTGTAGCTCAGTTGGTTAGAGTACCGGCCTGTCACGCCGGGGGTCGCGGGTTCGAGCCCCGTCAACCGCGCCACCGCTGCTTATTTTCTCCCAATACCGATGGTGAAACGCCCCCTTAAACGGGGCACCGCGTTGTGGCCGTAAGCCGCTCCCTAAAAGCGAATTTCGGGCACCGCAAATTCAGGCTTGATCGCGCAAGAAGCTGAGCAACCGGTCCGTTGTTTCCTTCGGAAATTGATCCACAAAGAAATGCCCGCCTGGAAGCGCAGAACTCTGAACGTCAGTCAGCCTGTCGCTCCATGTGGCCGCAACATCGTAAGCCTTGCCCATAGCCCCGTCCGCGCCCCAAAGCACAAGTGCAGGGCATTCAACCCTGCGGCCAAGATCTGCGGCGTCCAGGTCAAAGTCGATCTCCAGCGCTGCGCGGTAGTCTTCGCACATGCCCCTGATGGCGTCTGGGTCACGCCATGCACTGCGGTAGGCGTCCAGCGCTTGTGGATCAAAATCTGAAAGTGGCGTGCTGCCCCATGCCATAAGAGAGGCTTCATAATAGGCGTCCGGATCGTGGCCGATCAGCGTTTCCGGGAAGGGCGCGGGCTGGGCGAGGAAAAACCAGTGATAGTAGGCTTTTGCCACGTGTCGAGACAGGTCGTTGAGCAGCATGTGTGTCGGGATGATGTCCATCACGGTGAGCGATGCGACCGCTTCCGGGGCGTCCAGCGCCATGCGGTGCGCCGTCCGTCCGCCGCGGTCATGGCCTACAAGGTGAAACTGGTCAAATCCCAAGTGTGCGATGAGCGCCAGTTGGTCAGCACCCATCTCACGGAAGCTGTAGTTTGCAGTGCCATGTGGTTTGGAACTGGCCCCGTAACCGCGCAGATCGGGACAGATGACGGTGAAATGTGCGGCCAGCCTTGGGGCCACGGCGTGCCACATCACATGGGTTTGCGGAAAGCCGTGCAGCAGCAGCACCGGCGGGCCGGACCCGCCCTTGGCATAGGCGATGGTCTGGCCGTTTACGGTGGCTTTGGTTGTTTCGAAGTCGGCAAGCAAGGGCATGGGGATGGTCCTAGTGGGGCTTGTTTCGCCCAAGGCTACCCTGACTTGCGGAACCGTTCAGCCAGAAAATCCACAAAGGCGCGGATGCGCGGGGCGAGGTTGCGTTTGTCAGCAAATGTCACGGCCACATCCGCGCGTTGCTGGGTGTAGGCTGGGAAAAGCTGGATCAGCGCGCCCGAGGCGATCTTGTCCGCCACGATGTAGGTTGACAGCCGCGCAATGCCCATGCCCGCGAGCGCTGCCTGAAACACGGCGTCTGCGCTGTTTCCCTCGAAAGAGCCGGTAGCGTCGACCCGGTGCGTGGTGTCGCCGAAGCGCGCCTCCCACGCGTTGCGTTGTTGGGTTTGGGTGGTACGAAGGCAGTTGAAGCGGGCCAGATCCTCAAAGGTTTCGGGCATACCGTGCCGGGCGATAAAAGCAGGTGAGGCCACCAGAATGCGTTCGTTGCCCATGATCTTGCGGGCGACAACCGTCTGGTTGGTCATTTGCTCGGCAAAGGTGATGGCGACGTCAAAGGATTCCTCCTCCAGGTCGATCACCCGGTCGGTGAGTTCGAGCGACACGCGGATGTCGGGGTAGGCAGCCAGAAAGTCGGGTAGGGCCCCGATCAGTTGGTATTTGCCAAAAGCGACGCTGGAGGCCACGCGCAGGGGCCCACTGGGGGCCGCGCGATAGGTGGAGATATGCGCCTCGGCCTCGTAGAACTTGTCGGCCACGGCGCGGCATTTGTCATAGAACGACTGGCCTTCTTGCGTCAGCGTCACTCCAGTGCGCTTGCGATACAAGAGGCGCTGGCCCACGTGGTCTTCCAGATGGCCGATTTGTTTGCTTACAGCAGAAGGTGTCAGCCCGCTGTCGCGGGAAGCGGCAGAGATACTGCCAAGCTCCACCACCTTTACGAAGGTGAGCATCTGGGTCGAGCCATCCATGGCTAGGCTGCCTTTCCTGACAGGCAAGACCCCATTGCGCGATTGGGGGCTGGGGCGGGGCAGATGTTTGCGCTACCTCTGCGTTGCAGCATTAATTCTGCATCGCAGCAATGGCAATCTGGAGCAGACCAAATGATCATCGCGAAGAAACGTCAAAACGCAGCCATTCTGGCCCTGCAGGGCCTCTGGCGCACAAGACTTGAGCAGCTTTGGGACAGACTGGCCGCACGCCGGGCACGGTCTGCGCGTTACTGGCAGACCTACCATGAGCTGAACCGCCTGTCGGACCGCGAGCTGGCCGATATCGCCATCCCCCGCGCGCATATTCGCCGCGTGGCGCTGGAGACCGCCAGTCAGGAGGGCGGGTCATGAGTGATCAGGTGCATCCTCAAGCCCATCGCGCGTCGGCGCATGTGGATTTGGGCCCCATTCTGTCGCGCCTGAAGGGTGGGTTTCTTGCGACCGTCCAGCACATGCAACACGCACGGATGGTGGGTGTCTTGCAGGGCATGACCGACAGGCAGCTTGCCGAGATGGGCATAGCTCGCAAAGAGATTTTTGGTCATGCGGCCAAGCTGGTAGGGCTGAAGTTCGACCACTGACTAGCGCATGAGATCAACAGACTAACGGTCCTTCCTCCCGGATGCCGTTATGACTGGTCGGCCTGTTCACCTCCTCCCGAACAGGCCGGCCCTTTTGGTTCATACCTCAGGTCAGGGCGTCGAGGATGCGCGCCCAGGACCGGATACCCTTATGAAAGCTCTCCATATCGTATTTCTCGTTGGGCGAATGGATCGCGTCGTCGTCTTTACCAAAGCCAATGAGCATCGGCTCGGTGCCAGTGATCTTCTGGAAGTGTCCCGCGATGGGGATCGATCCGCCGCAGCCGATGTAGGCCGCTGGAATGCCCCATTCGTCGCTCAGCGCCTGGCGTGCCTGTTCGAACATCGGCCCCGAGGTGTCCGCACCCGAGGCAGCTGACGCCCCATGCCCGTTGAATTCCACCGTGCAGTCCGGCGGCAGCGCGTCCCGCACCATCTGGCGGAAATTCTCGCGGATCTGCAGGGGATCCTGCGTGCCCACAAGCCGAAAGCTGATCTTTGCATGGGCTTGAGACGGCAGAACGGTCTTGAACCCGTCGCCCGTATATCCACCCCAGATGCCATTCACATCACAGGTGGGGCGCGACCAGATCATCTCCAGCGGGGTGCGGTCCTGCTCACCCGCAGGCTCAGAGAGCCCCACATCGCCCAGAAATCGCTCGTGATCAAAATTAAGCCCCTGCCATTGTGCTTCAAGCTCGTCCGACAGGTCAGGCACGCCGTCATAGAAACCCGGGACGGTGATGCGGCCCTGGTCGTCGTGTAGCGCGGCAATGATTCTAGACAGCACGCGGACCGGATTGCGTGAGATGCCGCCATACATGCCCGAATGCAGGTCAATGTCCGGCGCCGTGATGGTCAGCTCCTCGCCCAGAAGCCCGCGCAGCATGGTGGTGATGCCGGGGGTCTTGGACTCGAACAGTCCCGTGTCGCAAATCATCGCGATGTCGGCTTTAAGCTCGTCCGCGTTTTCTTTCATAAAAGGGACGAGAGATGGGGAACCGGATTCCTCTTCCCCTTCGAAGAAAAAGGTGATGCGGCAGGGCCAGTCGCCTTTGACTTCTTTCCAGGCCCGTAGAGCCTCGACAAAGGTCATCAACTGGCCCTTGTCGTCTGCCGCACCCCGCCCTCTGATCACCTGGCCTTTGTCGGTGTCCTGCAGTTCAGGGTCAAACGGGTCGCGATCCCAAAGATCAAGCGGATCAACAGGTTGCACGTCATAGTGACCATAAAAGAGCAGGTGAGGCCCGCCGTCGCCCACATGGCCAACCACCATGGGATGACCGGGCGTCGCCCGTTTTTCTGCCGCCACACCCATGGTTGCAAGATCAGCGATCAGCCAGTCTGCCGCGCGGTCGCAGTCCGCCTTGAACGCGGGATCGGTAGAGATCGAGGGGATCCGCAACAGGTCCATCAGCCGTTCAGTGGCGTCAGGCAGATCAGCATCGATACGGGAAAGGACATCATCTAGAGACATCGGGGGTTCCTTGGTTGGGTCTTATTTTGGCCCGACTGTGGGCTATGTAGCGGGCAGAGGCAATCGGCCAGAATGCGCTCAGCCACATGACGGCGTGTGCCACTCTCGGAAATGTGAAGTCCCGCGATTTTGCATACCGTTGTATGCGGTCTACGGAGGGGTTGGGCGCGGCGTTCTGACGCACCCTAGCCAAGACCGGGAGGGAGACAGCTAAAAATGAAATCGAAATATGGTGTGGCGGCAGGAGCCGTCATTGCGTTGTTGGGGCTTGCGGCCCCAGCCGCAGCGGACGAATGCACCTTTGAAAAGAAGGCGGATGATTTTGAGCAAGCGGATATCGAGCGGCTCTATAATTGTCTGAAAGACAAGATGGCCGAAGGCTATGCCGACAAGGGGCACGAGGTAGGCAGCACCTACCGCACCTGGCAGGCCACGGCGACCGGCCCAGCAGCCCCGGGCCCTCACGGCAGCCGGTTCTTGTTTACCTTCGCCAATGACGTCGCTTACGAGCAATATGTGAAGTACGAAGATGAGGGCGGGTTTTCGATGCCTGTGGGTTCCATCCTCGCAAAAGAAAGCTTCTCACTTTCCAAGAAAAACAAGCCGCGTCGGGGGCCGTTGTTCATCATGACCAAGGTGGCCGAAGGTGAGGCGGATGAGTTTGACAATTGGGTCTATGACGCGGTGCAGCCCAATGGGAAGACGATGAAAATCAAGCAGAGTTTCTGCCATGATTGTCATGTGGCCTTTGAGGATCAAGATTCCATGGGCTACCCGGACTTCGATGTGCGGTTCGAGACGGAGTAACGTCTGCACCTGACTTGAAAATATCTGGGCATGCGGCGAAAGCTGCATGCCTTTGTCACAAGGTTGATCCAGATCAAAGCTGCGACATCGCGTCCCCGATTAGACATTGAAGCGGCACGGGCCATCTTATAACTATTCTAAAACTTCGGGTCCGGCGCTGCTTGCTGGATCATGCTGCCAAAAACGGAGACGCGCGATGGACTATAACGACAAGCTGGATGCGGCGATCGCGCGCCTGCATGATGAAGGCCGCTATCGGACGTTCATCGACATTGAGCGCCGTAATGGCCAGTTCCCGCATGCCATCTGGACACGGCCCGATGGGTCCGAGCAGGAAATCACCGTCTGGTGTGGTAATGACTATCTGGGCATGGGCCAGCACCCGGTGGTGCTGAAGGCCATGCGTGATGCAATCAATGCGACCGGCGCAGGCTCCGGTGGTACGCGCAATATCTCGGGCACAACGGTCTATCACAAGCGGTTGGAAGCCGAGCTTGCCGATCTGCATGGCAAGGAAGCGGCGCTGCTTTTCACCAGCGCCTACATCGCCAATGACGCAACACTCAGCACCCTGCCAAAGTTGTTTCCGGGGCTGATCATCTATTCTGACGCGCTCAACCATGCCTCCATGATCGAAGGCGTGCGCCGTAATGGCGGGGCCAAGCGGATTTTCCGGCACAACGATGTGGCGCACCTTCGGGAGTTGCTAGAGGCGGATGATCCCGCCGCACCAAAACTGATCGCATTTGAATCGATCTATTCCATGGACGGCGATTTTGGTCCGATTAAAGAGATCTGCGACCTCGCGGACGAGTTTGGCGCACTGACCTATATCGACGAGGTCCATGCCGTCGGCATGTATGGCCCGCGCGGGGCAGGGGTGGCGGAACGCGACGGCCTGATGCACAGGCTCGACATCATCAACGGCACGCTGGCCAAGGCGTGCGGAGTGATGGGGGGCTATATCGCGGCCAGCGACAAGATGTGTGACGCGATCCGGTCCTATGCGCCTGGCTTCATCTTTACGACTTCGCTGCCCCCTGCGGTGGCGGCAGGGGCGGCGGCGTCAGTCGCGTTTCTCAAGCAAGCGCCTGAACTGCGCCAGCGCCATCAGGAACAGGCGGCAGCGTTGAAGTTGCGTCTGAAAGGGCTGGGGCTGCCGATCATAGATCATGGTAGCCATATTGTCCCAGTTATGGTGGGCAATCCGGTGCACACCAAGATGCTGAGCGACATGCTGCTGGAAGACCACGGCATCTACGTCCAGCCCATCAACTTCCCGACCGTGCCGCGCGGAACGGAACGTTTGCGGTTCACACCCTCACCGGTGCATGGCCCGGGCGAGATTGATCGATTGGTAGGCGCAATGGACGGGCTTTGGTCGCATTGTGCGCTGAATCGTGCCGAAGCAGCAGGCTGACCCAACGCAATTCGTGTTTTCCATTGCGTTATGCTAGACTTAACGAAAGATAAGGCCAAACCCGAATCGTCGAACGAAAATCGGGGAAAGGCTGCGAGCAGCAGAAGTACGGGACGCGGTTATGATCGGGCGGTGGTCGTCTAAAGAGGAAGTTGTGGAGGTTGACGAACCCAAAGGGTTCGACGCCTTTGAACTGCGTCTTGGCGACATCATGCGCGGGGAGCGCGCCACGCTTGGCAAGTCGCTGCTGGATGTGCAGCGCGAATTGCGCATCAAAGCCTCTTACATCGCTGCCATTGAAAACGCTGATCCGGATGCGTTCGACACACCCGGCTTCATTGCCGGTTACGTGCGGTCTTATGCGCGCTATCTGAACATGGACCCGGACAAGGCCTTTGACGCCTTTTGTGCGGAAAGCGGTTTTGCCGTGGCGCATGGGATGTCGGCGGAGGCTTCTGTCGTCAAGAAGCCCTCGTTTGAAGAACGCACGCGGGGCCGATCAACAGACAGCGATCTGTTTGCCAAACCGGCGCTGCCCTTCACCCCGGCAGGGGACAGCTTGCTGAGCCGTATTGAACCTGCGGCCATTGGTTCGCTACTGGTGCTGGTTGGTTTGATCGGTGCCATTGGATTTGGCGGCTGGACGGTGCTGCAAGAAGTGCAGCGGGTTCAGGTTGCTCCTGTGGATCAGACGCCGGTGGTATTGTCAGACCTGGATCCGCTGGAAGGGGCCTTGGCTGTCGCCCCAAGCGTGAGCGGTGACAGCGCCGCACCGCAGAGCATCGAAGCGCCTCGGGTCGAGGCGTTGGACCGCCTTTATCGCCCGCAGGCCCTTGATGTCCCTGTTCTGGTGGCCCGCGATGCACCGATTGCAACGATTGACCCCGGATCAGTCGGAAACTTTGCCACCGCAGATGCAGGAACCGAAACACTGGCGACTGGCATCGATAGTGCGATTGCCGAAGCCGTAAGTGGCACGACCGGCGCTGTGCCTCAGGTGACAGAACTGGCCCCGGGTACCGTGCGGATGGTTGCGGCTTATCCCTCCTGGGTCCGGGTTCGTGGTGCTGATGGGTCGGTCATCTTCGAAGCTGTCATGAACAAAGGCGACGTCTGGGAGGTTCCCGCGACGGAGGAGCCGCCGACTCTGCGCACAGGCGAGTCGGGCGCGCTGTACTTTGCCATGGGTAGCGATTGCTTTGGCCCCGTTGGGCCGCGCGGGGCTGTGACATCCAACGTACCGTTGCATCAGCAGGCCTTGGCGGAGCTCTATGAGCCTGTGGACCTGACCGTGGACAATTTGTTGAGCCGGATGTTTGCTGATCTGGAAAGCTCCGATGTCGACCCCGCCGTGCTTGCAGCACTGCCCTGTCAGTCCAACTGAACGCATCTCCTTGCGCTGGCGCTATATTGAGCGTTCAGAGACCTCTTTGAATCGGATATCTACGTTCTTCAGGTACGCCTGAAGGGAAAGACAGTGAACAAGCAGTTCAACATGAACCCAAAACGCTGTAGGTAAAGGTTAAACCTGCCGGAGCCTTCGCCCATGTCGCTCAACCATATCCGTCCTTGGCGCAACATTTACCGCCGCAAGTCACGCCAGATCATGGTGGGGAATGTGCCCGTTGGGGGGGATGCACCGATCACGGTGCAGACCATGACGAACACGCTGACAACCGACGTGGCCGCGACAATCGCGCAGGTCAACGCAGCAACGGAGGCAGGCGCGGACATCGTGCGCGTCTCTGTCCCGGATGAGGCCTCTTCCAAGGCGCTGAAAGAGATCGTGCCCGAGGTCAGCGTGCCCATCGTGGCGGACATTCATTTCCACTATAAACGCGGCATCGAAGCGGCAGAGGCGGGGGCCGCCTGTCTGCGGATCAACCCAGGCAATATCGGTGATGAAAAGCGCGTGCGCGAGGTGATCAAAGCCGCGCGGGACCACAATTGTTCCATGCGAATTGGCGTGAACGCCGGGTCATTGGAAAAGCACCTGTTAGAAAAGTACGGTGAACCCATGCCGGATGCGATGGTCGAAAGCGGTCTCGATCACATCAAGATCCTGCAGGATAACGATTTTCACGAGTTCAAGATCAGCTGCAAGGCTTCGGACGTTTTCATGGCAACCGCTGCGTATCAGCAGCTGGCCGAGGCCACGGACGCGCCGATCCATCTTGGTATCACGGAGGCCGGGGGGCTGGTGTCTGGCACGATCAAGAGCGCCATCGGGCTGGGAAATCTGCTGTGGATGGGTATTGGCGACACGATCCGTGTGTCTTTGTCCGCTGATCCGGTCGAAGAGATCAAAGTCGGCTATGAGATCCTGAAGTCACTGGGTCTGCGGCACCGAGGCGTGAACATCATCTCTTGCCCGTCCTGCGCGCGTCAGGGGTTTGATGTGATCAAGACCGTGGAAGTCCTTGAAAAACGGCTGGAACATATCAAGACGCCGATGAGCCTGAGCATTATCGGCTGTGTGGTGAATGGCCCCGGCGAGGCCCTGATGACAGATGTTGGTTTTACCGGCGGCGGTGCCGGTCACGGAATGATCTATCTGGCAGGCAAGCAGAGCCACCGTCAGGACAACGACAGCATGGTCGATCACATTGTTGAGCAGGTCGAAAAGAAGGCCGCTGAGATCGAAGCCGAAAGCGCGCAAGAGGCGGCGGAATAGCCTGACGTTTCAGCTTCCATTAACCGTCGACAGGCCAACCTAATCTGAGTATTCAAAGATATGGTGGACGTCGTAGCTGAAATCCCAAGATATGCCGAATTTTTCTGCGGCGGCGGCATGGTGCGCGCAGCACTGGGCGACGGCTGGAACTGCGCGCTTGCCAATGATATCGACCCGATGAAGTGCGCGGTTTATGCTGACAATTATTCCTCGAAGGGCCTTGTTGAGGGAGACATCAGGCATCTGGACCCGGACCTGCTGAAACAGCCCATCGACCTTTTCTGGGCATCCAGCCCCTGTCAGGATTTCTCGCTTGCCGGCAAAGGGCGCGGTCTGGCAGGGGAGCGGAGCGGTGTCTTTGACGTCTGGGCTGACAAGGTGGCGCAGGCGGTAAAGGACGGTTTTGCGCCGCGCATCATCGCTTTTGAGAACGTCACAGGCCTTGTCACTCGAAAATCGGGCGCGGATTTCACACATGTTCTCAACCGTTTGGTGCGCATGGGATATAGCACCGGCGTGCTGGAGATCGATGCATCGTACTTTGTTCCCCAAAGCAGGCCGCGTGTGTTTGTTGTGGCGTTGCGTAAAGACCTGCGGGTTGATCACCTCGTTCAGGCCGAACCTGAAGGGGTTTTCCACACCCGCAAGATCGTCAAGTTCTATGAGAACGCGGACAAGGCACTTCGGGACTCCTGGCTGTGGCTGAAGTGTCCGCCTGTTGCGCATCGCAATACGGAACTGATTGATCTGATTGATGAAGAACCGGACACGCCGTGGCTTTCCAAACGAGAGATCGCGCGCCTGCAAGCGATGATGAGCACACCCAGCAGCGACCGCGTCGCCGCGGCGCTCAAAAGTGACAAGACGGTGGCTGGCACGCTCTACAAACGGGGGCGTCCCACCAAATCGGGTGAGATCAGGCAGCGGGCGGAAGTCCGGTTTGACGGCGTCGCGGGCTGCCTCAGAACGCCTGCCGGGGGGTCCTCGCGACAGACCCTTTTGATTGCTGAAAAGGGCGAGCTGCATGCACGCCTGCTGTCCAGCCGGGAAGCCATGCGATTGATGGGATTGCCGGAAAGCTACACACCGCCGTCGCGTTACAACGCGGCCTACAAGGTGTTTGGTGACGGGGTCGCGGTGCCCATCGTCCGCTATCTGGACCAGAACATTTTTCAGCCAGTCCTCGTAAGCGAAAGATGCAGAGCAGCTGCATGACAGCGGCTCAGGCATTCCGAAGCGCGGCGTTGTCACAGCTGACAAATGAGATTGGCGTTTATGCCTTATGTGATCTGGATGGGGTGCCGATCTATGTCGGCCAGTCGGTAGATGGCATTCGCACGCGGGTGCGGCGGCACCTTACATCGGCCCGTTCTGACGTGATTGCCAATCGGCAGATAGACGTTTGGGAAATCGCCTATGTCTGGGCGTGGCCCTGTGCTGAAAGGGATACCATTGCCGACCTGGACGCCGACATTTTTGCGGAGTTTGATCAGGTCATGACCTTGATGAACGGCAAAGCGCTGCCGCCCTCCATGCTGGCCCCTCAAAGGCCCGAAAAGCAGGTTGTGCAGGTTGTCGCAGAGGCGGAACGGATTGACCGCCTCGATCCGGCCAAGCGGTTACCGAGGCAAATTCAGCAATATAACCTGCTGGTCGACTACATTCTGAACGTCAAAGAAGCAGATCACCTCAAAAGGTCGCTTCAGGCGCATTTCGAACGTCTGGTGCGCTATCACGAGCGCTTTCTTTGATCAGCCCCGTTTGGCCTCAACACGTTCCATCATGCCATCGAAGGGCAAGAACCCGCGCAGCAACTCATCCTGCAGCACAAATGTAGGTGTGCCAGAGATTTGCAGCCGCTGGGCCAGCGCGCGCGTGTCTGCGATTTCCCGGGTGACCTCTGCGCTGTCCATCTGCGCCTCAATAGCATCCGCGTCCAGACCGAAGGTGGACGCCAGACGCCGCAACGCGGGCAGCGTGATGTCACCATTCAACGACATTAGAGCGTCGTTCATCGCTTTGTAGCTGTCGCCACCGGCCACTTGCTTGGTGGCCACGGCCCAGCGGGAAGCAAGGACGGACTGTTCGCCCAAAATCGGGAATTCCTTCACGATCAGCTTGATGTTTCCGTCTTCTTCGAGAAGCCTAGCGACCTCGCTATGGGCGCGTTTGCAATAGCCGCAGCGGTAGTCGAGGAACTCAACCAGCACGATGTCGCCGTCAGGGTTGCCACCGACCCAGGAATACCCGTCGTTAAAAATCTCATCCGCGTTGGCAGCAACAAGTGACAGGTCTGCTTGCGCCTGCTGATCTGCTTCGCGTTGCTGCAAAAGCTCCACCGCTTCCATGATCACCTCAGGATTGTCCATCAGGTAAGCACGCACTTCAGCGCGGAACTGGGCGCGCTCTTCCTCGGTCATTTCATTCAGGTCGAGGGCCAAAGCCGGAAAGGCCAGCGTGGTAGCCAAAGCAGGGGCGATCAGTCGGTGAAACATGGCTGTCCTTATCGGGGGCGTGGGTTACGGGTTGACGGCGCGCGCCTTGCGCGGTGAAAGCATATGCGATGCTCAGGAGCAAGCCAATGCGCAACTCTAACAGATCAGCGGTTGATCCCTTCATTGTGATGGACGTCATGCAGGCTGCATCAGACGCCGAAGCAGCAGGGCGTCACATCATCCATATGGAAGTCGGCCAACCTGGGACAGCCGCGCCCGAGGGCGCGCGTGCAGCGCTGGCCGCAGCGATGGGTGAGGGGGCTTTGGGTTATACGGTGGCGCTTGGCCTACCTGCCTTGCGCGCGCGCATCGCGGGTATGTACGGGGAATGGTACAACGTCGATCTGGATCCTGCGCGTGTTGTGATAACGCCTGGGTCCTCCGGCGGGTTCATTCTTGCTTTCACAGCACTTTTCGACAGCGGCGACCGGGTGGGGATCGGCGCGCCGGGCTATCCCAGCTACCGCCAGATCCTGCGTGCCCTTGGGATGGTCCCGGTGGATTTGCCTGCCGCGCCTGAGCACCGCTTTCAGCCAGTTGCCGCGGACTTTGCGGGTGAAGACCTGCGCGGCTTGCTGGTGGCGTCCCCGGCCAATCCCACAGGCACGATGCTGGACCGACCTGCGCTGGAGGCACTGACAGGTGCTTGCACAGAGGCCGGTATGTCCTTCATCTCAGACGAGATTTATCACTGTATCGAGTATGACAAGAAGGCCGTGACCGCGCTGGAAATCACAGACGATTGTTATGTGATCAACTCGTTCTCCAAGTATTTTTCAATGACGGGATGGCGTGTCGGCTGGATGGTTGTGCCTGACGATCACGTGCGGGTGGTTGAGCGGATCGCTCAGAACATGTTCATCTGCGCGCCCCACGCAAGCCAGGTCGCGGCGCTGGCGGCGATGGAATGTGAGGACGAACTGCAGGACAATATGGACGTATACCGGGCCAATCGTGCGCTGATGCTGGAGGGGCTGGTCGATGCAGGCTTCACCGACATCGCACCACCTGATGGCGCTTTTTATGTCTATGCTGATGTGTCCGCATTCACCGATGACAGCCGCACTTTTGCAGCGGAAATCCTGGAAAAGGCAGGCGTTGCCGTCACGCCTGGTCTCGATTTTGATCCGGTGCGGGGCAAGACGACGCTCAGGTTTTCCTATGCGCGTAGCACTGGGGATATTCGTGAAGGGCTGCGGCGTCTAAAGGGGTTCATGGCCGCGCGTTGAAGTGATAGCATCCGCGCAAACAAACCCGGTCAATGGGTCGCAGATGCAGGCACTTTTCAGACTACTCACCTTGATCTTGGTGCTGGCCACGCCCGTGGCGGCGCAGGACCTGACGGCACTTGCCCGTGTAGATGCCGCGCGAAGCGAGATCAGCGATGGTTGGTTCGGCAAGACCGAGTTGCGCGTGGGGCTGAGCCAAGGGGTACCTTTCCGCGTGTTCCTGCTGGATGAACCCGCGCGGCTCGTGGTCGATTTCAGAGAGGCGGATTGGTCTGGTGTGGCGCCTTCGGCGCTACTGGCAGAGCCGGGGCGCGTGTCCGCTGTGCGTTTTGGGGCTTTTCAACCCGGGTGGTCTCGGTTGGTGGCGGACTTGGCGGAGCCAATGGTGCCCGTTGAGATTGGAATGCCTGTGGATGTGAGCAGCGGTGCTGCCACGCTGACAATTGCACTGGAAGCCGTGGACGAAGACGCCTTTGCCTCCGCCGCAGGGACGCCAGTTGATCCAGCCTGGACAGAGGCGTTGACTGCGCCGCCACAGCCAAATTCGGACAAACCGGCGTTTGTTGTGATGCTGGATCCCGGTCATGGCGGGATCGACCCGGGGGCAGAGCGGGAAGGTGTTACAGAAAAAGAGCTTATGCTCAGTTTTGGCCTGTCGCTGGCCGAAACCCTGCGTCGCAGCGGGGTGGAAGTGCAGTTGACGCGGACCGAAGACATCTTTGTCGCCCTTGAACGGCGCGTGGCCATGGCACATCAGGCGCAGGCCAGCCTGTTCGTGTCCTTGCATGCTGATGCGTTGCGCAACGGTGGCGCGCGGGGGGCAACGGTCTATACCCTGTCTGATGAAGCATCGGACGCAGCCTCTGCCCATCTGGCCGCGCGGCACAATCGGTCGGATATCATCGCAGGGGCTGATCTGACCGGATCAGATGATCAGGTGGCCGGTGTCCTGCTGGATCTTGCCCGTCAGGAAACCGAGCCTCGGTCAGAGGCGCTGGCCGATTTTCTGATTGCTGGGATGACCGAAAGCGGCGGCCCAATGAACCGCAGACCGCACCGCCGGGCGGGGTTTTCGGTGCTGAAATCAGCCGATATTCCCAGCGTGCTGATTGAGGTCGGCTTCATGTCTTCCAAGCGCGATTTGGCCAACCTGCGCGATCCGGTGTGGCGGGCTGTCATGGTGAACGCCATCGCTGACTCTATCCTGCAATGGCGTGACAGCGACGAAGCCCTTAAGCCTTTGATAAGGCAATAATCCTCTGGGCGGTTTCTTGCCCCCGGCTGGCACCTTCGTGTTTTGACGCTCGGACCGGGCTCCTGTATAGCAAGAGACAACAAAACAAGCGGCGGTGACGCAGGTGTTTCGATTCATTCTGTCCTTCTTCGGAGGCATCTTCACGACCCTGACCATGGGGGCCGCCATGGCTGCGCTGACGGTGGGGGCGATTTTCTGGATGTACGGGCGCGATTTGCCCAGTCACGAATCCTTGTCGCAGTACACACCGCCAACGATCAGCCGGATTTATTCGGGCCAGGGCCGCCTGATTGACGAATTTGCGAAGGAACGGCGCCTCTTTGCCCCAGCGGATACAATCCCTGATCTGGTTAAGCAGGCGTTCATTTCGGCCGAAGACAAGAACTTCTATCAGCATGACGGATATGACCTGCGCGGTATTGGTGCTGCGGCTTTTGACGCCGTGCGGTCGCGCGGGCGCGATGTGCGCGGGGCGTCAACCATCACCCAGCAGGTGATGAAGAACTTCTTGCTTTCAGGTGACCGCCGGGCGGAGCGGAAGATCAAGGAAATCATCCTTGCCGCGCGGATCGAGCAGACGCTCAGCAAGGAAAAAATTCTCGAACTCTACATGAACGAGATTTTCCTCGGCCAGAACTCCTACGGGGTGGCAGCGGCGTCACAGACCTACTTCAACAAGACATTGAGCGAGCTTGAGCCGCATGAGGCCGCGTTCCTTGCCTCCCTGCCTAAGGCTCCGTCACAGTTTCATCCCGTGCGCAAGAAAGACCGCCTGCTGGCGCGGCGCAATTTCGTTTTGCGAGAGATGAACGAGAATGGCTATATCTCAGAGGCGGAA
Organism: uncultured Sulfitobacter sp.; assembly: GCA_963422245.2. Taxonomy (GTDB): domain Bacteria; phylum Pseudomonadota; class Alphaproteobacteria; order Rhodobacterales; family Rhodobacteraceae; genus Sulfitobacter. The sequence goes on from CAXMWW010000026.1 coordinate 296,027, forward strand.
TATGAGCGCGAGAAGGCCCAGCCGCTGAAATCTGTGCAGAACGGGGACTTTGCCAGTTTCAAGTCTGACCTGCCGCCCCGGGACTATTTCACCGATGAAATCCGCCGCCAGCTGAGCCGCGACTTTGGCGAGGGGGAGTTCTTTACCGGTGGCCTGACCGTGCGCGCGACCATCGACAATGAAATGCAGCCCATTGCGGCCAATGCCCTGCAGCGTCAGCTGGAGCAATACGACCGCGGCCGGGGCATCTGGCGGGGGACCGGCAAGACGCTGCCCGCCGAGGTTCTGGGTGACGAGGCCACTTGGCGCGAGGCGCTGGCAGAGGTCCGTGTGCCGCGCGACATTGATCTGGAAAACCAGTGGTATCCTGCGGTCGTGCTTGAGGTCGGGCAGAACGAAGCCCGGTTGGGCATCGAAGGTATTGCCGATGACGCGGACGGGCACTGGGTGCCCGCCAAGGATGTGCAATGGGCGCGCAAACTGCTGCCAGATGGATCGCTGGCCAGCAGGGCCCGCGTGGCTGGTGATCTGGTGGCGGTGGGTGATGTGGTCCTGGTCCGCCGGATGACGGCTGATGATGACGGATCCTTCATTCGCTGGACCTTGCGGCAGGTGCCGGAAGTGCAAGGGGCCTTTGTTGCGATGGATGTGAACACGGGCCGTGTGATCTCCATGCAGGGTGGCTTTTCCTATCAGGCGAGCGTATTCAACCGTGCCACTCAGGCCAAGCGCCAGCCAGGGTCGAGCTTCAAGCCCTTTGTTTACGCCTCCGCTTTGGACAGCGGCTATAGCCCGGCAACCATCGTGGTGGACGCGCCGATTGAGATCAACACGCCTCAGGGCGTGTGGCGGCCCAAGAACGCGTCAAATCGGTTCTATGGCCCCACGCCACTGCGGACGGGTATTGAGCAATCGCGGAACCTGATGACCATTCGACTGGCTCAGGAAGTCGGCATGGATATTGTCGGGTCTTACGCTGAGCGGTTTGGGGTTTATGACAATCTCAGCCCCGTGCTGGCCAACGCGCTCGGGGCGCAGGAAACGACGCTTTACCAGATGGTGAGCGCCTATGCGATGTTCGCCAACGGCGGCGAGCGCGTACAGCCCACGCTGGTCGACCGCGTGCAGGACCACTATGGCCGGACCGTATACCAGCACGATCAGCGCATCTGTAACGACTGCCGGTTGGCAAGCTTGGACCCGGGCGTGTCGCCGCGCATCATCTCGAACCGCGAACGTGTCATGGACCCGGTTACGGCCTACCAGCTGACCTCGATGATGCAGGGCGTGGTGGATCGCGGTACTGCGAAGAAGGCGATCAATCTGGGCGTGCCGACGGCTGGCAAGACCGGGACAACAAACGACGCCAAGGACGTCTGGTTTGTGGGCTTTACCTCCAACATCGTGGCTGGGTGCTACATCGGGTACGACCAGCCGCGCTCACTGGGGCGTGGGGCATCGGGTGGCGGCATGTGCGGGCCGGTATTCCAGCGGTTCATGTCTCAGGCCGTCAAGAAATTCGGTGGTGGCGATTTCCGCGCGCCGGACAGCTGCCTGTTCATGAAGATTGACCGGTTCTCGGGCGCGCGGCTCAGCGATGGCGCATCAGGCCCCAATGTGGTGTCCGAGTGTTTCCGTGAAGGCGAAGAGCCGATCTTTGGCATCACCTTCGACGGCGGCTTTGCCATGGGGGCGGATCTGCCGCTGGTTGAAGAAGTCGGCGCGCGTCAGGCCAAGCAGGTGACGACATCCACGGGCAAGAAAGCCGTTGTCGGGCCAAAGGCCACATTCGGCACTTTGTCCTCGGGCGGTTTGTACTAGGCGGAAGCGAATTCCTCGCAGGAATTCGGACCGGAATTTTTCGAAAATTCCGCCAGCGCTTGTGGCAGGCGGTGTGCTGGTTTATCTCGGTCGAACCGATTGAGAGGGCAGGCACATGCGCGCAGAAGCACAAAATCACGCAGATGACATCGGCAAGTCGCTGGAGCTGTTGGCTCAGCGCCTGAACGTGGAAACTGCGCAGCATCGGCTGGAGGAATTCAACGCCCGTGTCGAAGACCCCAACCTGTGGGATGACCCGGCCGCGGCACAAAAACTGATGCGCGAACGCCAGTCTTTGGTAGATGCAATGGAGACTTACGAAGGCATCAAGACAGAGCTACAGGATAACATTGACCTCATTGAGTTGGGGGAGATGGAAGAGGACGACGAAGTTGTTGCCGAAGCTGAAGCCGCCCTCAAAGCGCTCGTTGAGAAAGCCGCGCAGAAAGAACTCGAAGCGCTGCTTGATGGTGAGGCGGATAGCAACGACACGTTTCTTGAAATAAACGCCGGTGCGGGCGGGACGGAAAGCTGCGACTGGGCCTCGATGCTGGCGCGCATGTACGTCCGTTGGGCGGAGCGCAAGGGTTACAAGGTCGACCTGCAGGCCGAAAGTGCGGGCGATGAGGCAGGGATCAAATCTGCAACCTACAAGATCGAAGGCCACAACGCCTATGGCTGGCTGAAATCAGAAAGTGGCGTGCACCGTTTGGTGCGAATTTCGCCGTTTGATTCAGCGGCCAAGCGGCACACATCCTTCACCTCTGTGAAGGTGTATCCGGTGGTGGACGACAATATCGAGATTGAGGTCAACCCCAGTGACATCCGCATCGATACCTATCGGTCCTCGGGCGCGGGCGGTCAGCACGTGAACACTACCGACTCGGCGGTTCGGATCACACACCATCCCACGGGGATCGTCGTGACCTCGTCAGAGAAATCCCAACACCAGAACCGGGACATTGCGATGAAGGCCCTCAAGAGCCGGCTTTATCAGTTGGAACTCGACAAGCGGTCGGCGATGGTCAACGAAGTGCACGAAAACGCAGGTGACGCGGGTTGGGGCAACCAGATCCGGTCCTACGTTTTGCAGCCCTATCAGATGGTCAAGGACCTGCGCACGAACTTTGAAACGTCCGACACCAAAGGGGTGCTGGACGGAGATCTTGATGGGCTCATGGGGGCGACGCTGGCTTTGGCAGTGAGCGGCAAAAGCCGGGCAGAGGCGCAAGACGGCTAAGTCCGCCGTTTTTCTGTGCAATGGTGCGCGAATCTGGTTTAGTCCCGCCAATCCGGGAGCACCAAGATGCACGACATTCTGAGCCAATCTGCTTTGCAGCAGTCAGCGGCCTTGACCTCAGGTGACCTGAGCGTAGCGGAACTGATGCAGGCCACGCTGGAGCAGATTGCTGCGGTCAACGGTCCGGTTAATGCCATCGTCTCCTTGCGGGACGCTGATGACCTGATGGCTGAAGCACGCGCCGCAGATGCCGCACCCCGCAAAGGTTGGCTTCACGGTATTCCCATGGCGATCAAGGACTTGGCCAATGCCAAGGGCTTGCCGACCTCCATGGGCTCACCGCTTTTTGCCGGGCAGGTGGCGGCGGAAGACGAGACTGTCGTCGCCCGCTTGCGGGCCGCAGGCGCGATCATCATAGGCAAGACCAACACGCCAGAGTTCGGGTTGGGCAGCCATACGTTCAATCCCGTGCATGGGGCGACGGGCAACCCGTACGATGTGGCCAAGTCTGCAGGCGGGTCTTCTGGAGGGGCAGCAGCAGCGCTCGCGGCGCGGATGGTGAGCGTCGCGGACGGCTCAGACATGATGGGGTCGCTGCGCAACCCTGCGGCGTGGAACAACGTCTATGGGATGCGACCCAGCTGGGGCACAGTGCCGTCAGAACCCATCGGTGAGCTTTTCCTGCACCAATTGGCCACGCTCGGGCCCATGGCCCGTGATCCGCGGGATCTGGCCGCGTTGCTTGATACGATGACGGGTGCCGACACGCGCCAGCCACACGGGCTTTCTCCTGCGGATACACTGCCAGCGATGGATGCGGAGTTATCACCGCAGCGGATCGGATGGCTTGGTAACTGGGGCAGGGCGCTGCCGATGGAGGACGGGATTCTGGCCATCTCAGAATCGGCCATGGCAGAGCTTGGCAACCTGGGCCACAGTGTTATGGCGTTGGATGCCCCTTTTGATGCCGATGCCATGTGGGACAGCTGGATCACACTCCGGTCCTTCGCAATCGCAGCCGGGGCAGAGCCACTTTATGCCGATCCGGACAAGCGCAGGCTGCTCAAAGAGGCCGCCCAATGGGAAATCGCCCGAGGGTTGGCAATGTCTGCGATGGAGGTGAACCGCGCCAGTGTGATCCGGTCAGACTGGTTCCGCACGGCGCATGCGCTGTTCCAGGACTATGACGTATTGGTACTGCCGTCGGCCCAGGTCTGGCCCTTCGATGTGGAGATGGTTCACCCGACCGAGATCGCGGGCATGGCCATGGACACCTATCATCGCTGGATGCAGGTCGTTGTGCCTGCTGGTCTTTTGGGGCTGCCGGTGGTGAATGTGCCTGTTGGATTTGGGGAAAATGGCCTGCCTGCAGGGGTGCAGCTGATTGGTCCCCGAGGATCAGACGGACGGCTGTTGCAGTTGGCTGAGCAGTGGCATCAGGCAACGCAATGGCCTCAGAAACATCCACCAGCACCCGCGTAGGGCGCGGAATTCTGCGAGAATTCCGGGGCTGCCGCTCGAAAGTCTACGTTCACCTGCGCGGGGCAGGGACCTTTCCCAACGGTTCTTCACGCCCCATCTCGACCAGTTTTGACCGCAGATCTGCCGCTTGTGCCAGGCCAAGCTCCATCGCAAAAACATGCGCGTGTGTGAGGTAAAAGGCCGCCGCTTCTGCATCATTTGCCTGCTCGGCCGCCTCTGAATAGAGCGCCACAAGCGCCGGCACGTCATCACGCGCGTGCGCGTCCAGCAGACGGCGGTCGAGGTCTTTCACTCCGCTGCCTGAGCCTGCGCGCGCCCCCGTTGCACCTGGGTTGCCACCCAACGGTGGAACAGATGCGTTGGCCCATCCATGGCTGGCGAAAACCGTCCGCCGTCAAAGGTCACAGCATGGCGCCCGCGCTGCATGCCTTCGACGACAAAGACGTCTTCGACAAAGACCTCTTTCCACTGTTCGGTGTTGCGGGCGCGCAGTTCGGCGTCAGTTTCAGACGAGGCGTAGTAGAGGTGTATGTTCTCCACCGTTTTTTCGGGTCCCTGAGGCACCAGGACGATCGCAAAAGTATGATCGCGGTGCACGCCCAGCAACACGTTGGGGAAGACGGTGATGTATTCGGCAGCCGTGTTCCACTTGTCGGTCAGTTCGTCGAAATCGGGAAAGACCTGATCGCTGTCCCCTTTGAGCTGGCGATACACCAACGTGCCTTGGCCAGAATACTGACCGGGTTCTTCGATGTGGTAGTGGTCCTCCAGCCGGGAATAGCTGTTCAGCCCGGGGTGGACCCAAGGCAGATGATAGCTTTCGCAGTAGTTCTCCACCGCCAGCTTCCAATTGCAATTCACCTCAAGCTTGAACCGGCTATCAGCGCCGCCATGATAAAGCGGCTTGTCGAATTCTGACCAGCGGGCCAGCAGATCGGCGTTGGCCTCCTCAAACGCGGGCGCTGTGCCAGAGACGTTCACAAAGATCACGTCCATCCAGATGTGGCTGCGGATTTCCACGAGGCCCAGCAGAGCGCGGTCGATGCCTTCGTGGGTGTTCTGGCCGGGCCCGCCCACATGCGGGGTGGAGACAAGCCGACCGTCCGTGGCATAACACCAGCTGTGATAGGGACATCGGATCGCCCCTTCGATCTTGCGGGGTTCTTCGACCAGGATCATGCCACGGTGGCGGCAGGAATTTTGAAAAACGCGCACCTCGCCCTGTTTGTCACGCACAATCAGCAGCGGCATGCCCAGAAAATCCACCGGCACGGCATCACCGATTTCCGGCACATCAGCGGCGACAGCCAGGCCCGCCCAGTTCTGAAAGAGCACGGATTGGCGTTCTTCATCAAAGACAGCGGCGTTGATGTAGTGGTCGTTGGGCAGACCGTTGGCCTGTTCAATGGGCCGATTGACGGCTGCAAGATCGGTCAGGGACATGGTCAAAACTCCCGATTGTGTCTGACCACAAGCTATCATCACCCTCAACGGGCTAAGACTTCTGGACCGACCCCGTTTGTACGTGCACGACATCCCTTCAGACGAAGGGAGAATCCGGTTGTAGCAGCCGTCGATGAAATGGCGGAAGGTCATCCACCTTGCAAAATCCGGACGACCGCGCTGCAGCCAAGGCCGCCGGTATGCCGGGGCCAAGATACTCATAGGCCAGCCGGGTCGCGCGCATGCCGCCACTGGATTCAGGAACCGTTCGGGTCACGTACCCGATCCAGAAATTGTTCTGAAACGACGCTGCGCGTGATAGATAGTTGAAAGAGGCTGTCATCGCGTTGGCCCGCGAGGCGATGATGCTGATCCCGTCTTCCTGGCGCATGACAATACCCCGGAATTCTCGTGCGCGTGCACTTGTGGGAAGATGCTGAATGCGCATCGCGTCGGGCAGCTCATATCCCCGCAGGTAAGTATTGGCCCCGTCTCGCCGCACATGGACAAGGCCCACAATAAACAGCCGCGTGTCGACAAAACTGCGTCGCGAAAAACGATAGAAGCCGTCCGGAAACAGCTCTGACGGGACATTCTGCGCGCCGGTTCCAACATATCCCCGCAAAAAGGCATTCGAAATCGGATCCTGCTGGATGCCGATTTGATCGACAGGCTCGAGCAGGACGCGGGCGTCCACGTCGAAGAAGTGACAGATCCGCGCCAAGACATCTGGGCGCGGGAAGCTTTCGCCCGCCAGATATCTGTTAAACTGTGTCCGGTTGATACCAAGCTGTCGCGACAAATCGGAAATCGACGGATAGGCGTCTGAGAGTTGACGCAGATTTGCGCCGAACATGGCGCGCAGTTGCGCCGGGGACATGTTCTTGTTGTCCATTTTCCCTCAAGAGTTGAATTGCGGGTACGTATCTTCCGGAAAACAGCCCAGTTTACACAACTACTCACAAAAATTGACGCGGCTTCGCGTCAATGAAGGCGCTAAAGTGCACCAGCACACTATTTCAGCGGACACAAATTGCAACCCTGCGTGGCGGAATTTGCCATCCAAACTGGATACGCGTGTTGATAGCAAAGAGTATGGGCAGAAAAACGTGTGGTTGAAATGATTGGAGTAGTTCTCTGGAGTGACCAAACGGACCGCAAAGCAGTTTTCTGGTGTGAAGATCAGGGTGATTTAGCCTACTACGAATCCCCCTCGCTCAAAGAGGACGGGTATTCGTTCTTTGATGCCGGAGACATGGTTCAGTTTGAGGTCTCTACCGACCGGCGGATCCGTCGGGCACATAATCCAACTTTGGTGCAGGAACATGCCTGCGTCGGCTTGCCGGAACGCCTGCGTCAGGACGCGGGCGCAGACGGTGCGACGTCAGGCAAGATTGTTCCCTTTACTGGGCAGAGGGAAGAACGGGACTACAAGCCACCGCTTGTGCGCAAGGCCTGACCGTTCCGACCGGAGATCTGGGTTATTCGCCGCGTGACAGCGCGGCCACCCCTGTGCGCGCGACATCGGCAAGGCCCAGAGGGCGCATGAGGTCCGCAAAAGCATCAATCTTTTCCGGCGCTCCGGTGATCTCAAAGACAAAGCTCTCCAGGGTGCTGTCTACGACGTTGGCGCGGAAGATATCCGCCAGGCGCAGGGCTTCCACGCGCTTGTCGCCCGTGCCCACCACTTTGAACATCGCCAGTTCCCGCTCAACCGAGGCCCCTTCAACCGTCAGATCGTGGACTTCATGTACGGGTATGATGCGGCCCAGCTGAGCCTTGATCTGTTCGATGATCTGCGGTTTGCCCGAAGTCACAATTGTGATGCGGCTGAGGTGCCCATCATGATCCACTTCGGCCACGGTCAAGCTGTCGATGTTGTAGCCACGGCCCGAGAAAAGGCCGATCACGCGGGCCAGGACACCCGGTTCGTTTTCGACCAGAACAGCCAAGGTGTGACGCTCGACCACGTCAGAGAACGTGGGCCGTAGGTTGTAGGCGGAGTGGCTTGTAGCGCCTTTTTTGATCTTTAGCGGGGACATCTGTTTGTTCCTATCATTTGAGGTCGGGGACACCGGAGTTTTGGAAAACTCCGGGCCGTTTTCTTTGAAAGAAAACGCGTTACACCAGCACCGACCCTTTCGCATCAATCACACCCTGGGTTTCGGCCTCACCCAGCAGCATTTCGTTGTGTGCCTTGCCCGATGGGATCATCGGGAAGCAATTCTCGTGCTTCTCGACAAGGCAATCGACGATCACTGGGCCGTCATAGGCCAACATTTCCTCAATCCCGGCGTCCAGATCATCCGGGTTGTCGATCAAAATGCCCTTGGCCCCAAAAGCATCAGCAAGTTTCACAAAGTCGGGCAGGGCCTCCGACCAGCTTTGGGAATAGCGCTCACCGTGCAGCAGCTCCTGCCACTGGCGGACCATACCAAGGCGTTCGTTGTTCAGGATGAACTGCTTGACCGGCAGGTTGTACTGCACTGCAGTGCCCATTTCCTGCATGTTCATCAACCACGAGGCTTCGCCAGCCACATTGATCACCAACGCATCGGGATGGGCCATCTGCACGCCAATGGAAGCGGGGAAGCCATAGCCCATGGTGCCGAGGCCCCCGGAGGTCATCCAGCGGTTGGGGTCCTCAAAACCGAGGTATTGGGCGGCCCACATCTGGTGCTGGCCGACTTCGGTGGTGATGTAGCGGTCCTTGTCCTTGGTCAGTGCTTCAAGCCGCTGCAATGCGTACTGCGGGCGGATGACCGGGCCAGATTGCTCTGCCTTGAGACAGTCGATGGCCTGCCATTCGCGGATCTTGGTCCACCACCCCTCAAGGGCTGCGCCATTTGTCTTGCGTCCGCGGGACTTCCAGATCTTCAGCAGGTCTTCGAGCACATGCGCGACGTCACCCACGATCGGCACATCCGTCTTGATGACCTTGTTGATCGAAGAAGGATCGATGTCGATATGCGCCTTTTTCGACTTGGGGCTGAACTCTGGAATTGTGCCGGTGATCCGGTCATCGAACCGCGCGCCAATGTTGATCAACAGATCGCAGTCGTGCATTGCCATGTTGGCCTCATAAAGGCCGTGCATGCCGAGCATGCCCAGCCAGTTCTTGCCAGAGGCCGGATAGGCACCAAGACCCATCAGGGTTGAGGTGATCGGAAATCCGGTGGCATCCACCAATTCGCGCAACAGCTGGCTGGCTGCGGTGCCCGAGTTGATCACGCCGCCGCCGGTATAGAAGATCGGGCGCTTGGCTTTCTCCATCAAGGCGACAAGCTGCGTGATCTCCTCCTGATCGCCTTTGACCTGCGGCTGGTAGTGCGAGGCGGATGGTTTTGCCGGCTGGTAGGTTCCGGTCGCAAATTGCACGTCCTTGGGGATGTCGATTAACACCGGGCCCGGACGGCCGGACGTTGCGACATGGAAAGCCTCGTGAATGACGCCGGACAGGCGGTCGGTTTCCTTGACCAGCCAGTTGTGTTTTGTACAGGGGCGCGTGATGCCGACGGTGTCAGCCTCCTGAAAGGCGTCAGAGCCGATCATGAACGTCGGCACCTGGCCGGTCAGTACGATGATCGGGATCGAATCCATCAGGGCATCCGTCAGGCCGGTCACGGCATTTGTTGCCCCGGGGCCGGAAGTCACCAGCACAACGCCAGGCTTTCCCGTGGAACGCGCGTAGCCTTCAGCGGCATGCACCGCGCCCTGTTCGTGGCGCACGAGGATGTGCTTGATCGAGTTCTGCTGAAAGACCTCGTCATAAATCGGTAGGACAGCGCCGCCGGGATACCCAAATACGGTATCGACACCCTGATCTATCAGGGCTTGAACGATCATCTTCGCTCCGGTCATCTGGCGTGTCATCTGCTTTTCTCCATTCAGCAGGTTTTGCGTTGCGCATAAAAAAGCCCCCGATCTTGGCGGGGGCGCATGGGTTCAGAAATGGTTTACCGTCACCGGCCCATGCGCGTCTTTCCTACAATTACGACTAGTGCGGTCATGCCGTACTCTCCTTCATGCACGCGCGACACTATGGTTGCGCGGCGGGGGCGTCAATAGGGGAGGGAGCGAAATTCATGTCGCCCAAAGCTGTTTTTGCGAAATTTTCGTTCGCAAGAGGGGCTTGAGGTGAAATTTTAGAAAATAGGACCGCTCAATTGTGGATTTGCATGGCTGTTACGTCTTCTCGTGCGGCCTGTGCGATGCGCCCGACCTCTTCGGCAAGCTCCTTGAATTCATGCGCGATGATCGACAGGCCCCGGCCCGCTTCGCCAACACGAGAGGCCTCCACCGAGGCGTTCAAAGAAACAAGCCGCACGTGGGTGCCGATCCGTTCCAATCGCGTCAGCCGCGTATCCAATGTACGCGCCGCTGTCTTCGCACGCTCCAACTGCCCGTTTCTGGGGACCTCGTAGGTGGCCCACATGTGTTCGCAAAGCACCGATATCGCATCATGATAACCGGCGCGGGCAACTTTCATATGTTCTGCTAGGGCAGCTGAGCGCCTGTCGCTTGCAGCTAGTGTTTCAACCAGAACGCGCTGCCCCAGCTTATTGACGCGAGAGGCGAGCGCCAGTTCCTTGGGGCATTCCTGAGCGCATTTGCAGATCCAGCTGCACATAGACGGCGAAATATCGGGAAAGGGCGCGCCGCGTTCCATCAATCGGGTGGCCGCATCAAAAGCGGATACCTGCTCTTTCAGCAAAGCAAGCAAACTGTCGCGTTCCGCGTCGGGCGTGGGGCGCATGGGATCGGGACGATAAAGCAACGTACCAAGCAAACCGATGCGCACGACCTTCGAACGCAGATCGTAAATCTCATCAATGGCGTCCTGCACCTCAAGATAGCTCGGATCGAGCTCAATCGAGTTGGGGCCGTCTGATTTCGGATTGGTGAAGGCGTTCATGGATCACTCGGCAATCAGTGTTTCGGTAAACCCTAAACCTGATCGGTTTTTCACGACCGCCAGGCTTTGGCATGAAAGAGGCATCAAGAGAGAGACACGGTTTTTGTACGGGCCTGTTGAGAGAGGTTTTGGATTTCTTCGGCGAGGGATTTGAATTCGTGGGCGATGACCATCAGCCCCTTGCCGGCTGTGCCAGCGCGGGCAGCTTCCACGCTGGCATTGAGGGAGACCAACCGGACATGCTGGCCGATCCGTTCCAGACGATTGAGGCAGCCGCCCAGTGCTTTGCTGGCTTCCTGGGCTGTCACAAGCTGCTCCGCTTGTTGCCGGGCAAGATCGTCCCAAAATGCATCGCACAACCCGGTAATCCGTTGGAAAGCGTCGCCTCTAACCAAGTCGATATGAGCGGCAAGTGCGGTCTGTTGACCGACGCTGTTTGCCTTTGCGGCCTTTGCGACGCGTTCCGTGGCTGCCACAAGCGCGCTGAACATCTGCAAGTCCTTCGGGCGTGTTGCAGCGATACCTGCGAACCAATTCGAAATCAGCCTCGATGTTTCCGGGAGGTGTGCGCGTCCATGCAAGATGTCGGTTATCGAGCGAATGACAACAAGCTGTTCGTCCAGTTTCGCAAACAATTGCGCGCGCACTTCGTCTGTCATTGGTGTTTTGGGGTCCGGGCGGTAGAGCAGCATCCCATAGTACGCCATCCGCAGATTGCGCGCCCGAATGGTCGCGACCTGATCAATGGCGCGGCGGATGTCTTCAAAAGAGACCTCCCTGATCACCGTGATGGCGTTCGCTGTTGTGTGGGCGTTCATGGATCACCGAACTTAATTTTACAAAATGCTTAGCTTATGCGACTTGTCACAGGGTTAATTTCGGTGGCGCGATCCACGTCACGACAATGTGCCTACGTCATTCTGCGCGTCTTGTGCCAGGCGTTGGATTTCTTCAGCCAGCACTTTGAATTCATTGGCAATCACCATCAGGCCTTTGCCCAAATCGCCCGCGCGCGCCGCTTCGACAGATGCGTTGAGCGAGACCAACCGCACATGTTTGCCTATGTCATGCAGGTGCCCCAGTCGCTTACCGAGCTTCTCGGCTGCGGTGGTTGCCTCCCGCAGCTCATCTTCTCTTGCGGTGTCCATGTCCGCCCAGACATCCCAGATGACTTGGGTCATCTGATCGCGTGCGGTGGGCCAGACCTGGCCCAGAAACTGCCGCGCGTCAGCAAAGCTCAAACTCTGCGCTGATTGCAGACGTTCGTTCATGAGATCGACGGTTTTGGCAACCGACATCATCTGCCGATGCCGGTTTGGATCACGCGCTGCTGCGGCTCGGATTCGGGCGACATGATCGGGGATCTGACCCTCGATAGGTTTGGTGCCAAAAGCGAGGTCGAGGTTTCTGTGAAAGTGTTGGCGCATGCCGTCAAATTCCTGCGCCACGCTGCCCCTGGTGTTTTCGTCAGGTGCGGCAGCATAGGTCATAGCGCGCAGCGACATTTGCAAGCTCAGTCCCCGAGTGGTGGCAATCTCGTCGATGAGAACGCGCAATTCATGCTGCTCTGTGCAGTCTTGCAGCAGCGACGGCGTATAATTCGCCGGGGTTGTCAGATGGGGGTCTGTCAGTTGCATGGGAACGTCCTCCGCGCCCATGTCCTAAAGAAATGGCGTAAATTATCCGTTTCCGCTCAAAAGCTGGTTCCGGTGCCCTGAAGCACCCCATGTTCCAAGGCGTAGCGGGTCAGCCCGGCGGTTGATGAGATCCCAAGCTTGCGTTTGATGTTCTTGCGGTGTGTCTCCACCGTTCGGACGGAGATATCCAAAGTGCGGGCAACATCCTTGTTTGATTTGCCCTGGGCCAGTTGCAATAGGATTGTCTGTTCGCGGTCTGTCAAGGCGTCCTGCGCGCCACCGGGCTTTGGCTCCAGCGATCCTTTGGCCCCCGTGCAAAGATACCGTTGCCCTGCCATCACCGCATCAATGGCCTGTTTGATTTCGTCGGTGGGCACATCCTTGAGCAGATATCCCATGGCCCCATGGCTCAATGCGCTGTCGATGTACTCTGCGCTGTCATGCATCGTTAGAATGACAATGCGTGTCTGGGGTCTGCGTTCCAGCACAATTTCTGTCGCTGAAAGCCCGCCAATCCGAGGCATGTTCAGATCCATCAGGATCACGTCCGGGGCTAGCGCGTCCAGTTGGTCAATCACGTCCTGGCCGTTTGGCAAAGTGCCGACGACACAAACATCATCATAGCTTTCCAGGATCGACTGAATGCCTTCGGCAACCATTGGATGATCGTCAGCGATCAGAACTCGGGTCTGGGTCATTCAGCAGCCACCTTGCGTGCGGATGAAGCATCTTCGGGGGGGAGCATATGGCTGAGTGGGACAGTGGCTTCAATAGTGGTTCCACCGCCCTTCGCATCGCGCAACACAAGAGATCCGCCCAATTGATCCATGCGTTCCTGCATATTGCGCAGGCCCAAACCCGGCGATGCGCTGCGCCCACGTGACGGCAGGCCTTTTCCGTTGTCAGTAATCCGCAGCGTGCCACCGCGCCGGTGGCCCCGCAGGTCCATGTGCACGGCCGTAGCACCAGAGTGCCGCTCCACATTGGTCAGCGCTTCCTGTGCGATGCGGTAAAGGGCGATCTTGGCGTCATTGTCCAGCCGGTTGCGAAAGACCACGGTGTCGAAATGACAGGTAATGCCGGTGCGGGCCTGGAATTCCTCAGTCAGTGTCTTGAGCGCGGGGCCAAGGCCCAGATCGTCCAGTACGCCGGGGCGCAGATCACGGCTGATGCGGCGGACCTCTGTGATGGCCTCGCCCAGCGACTCGATGCCTTTGCCGAGGGGTTCATCGGCATTGGCAGCCCCGCGGTCCAGGCGACGGCGCGTGTTATCCAGCGCATAGCGCACGCCGACCAGCAACTGGCTGATCCCATCATGCAATTCGCGTGCCACGCGGCCGCGTTCCTCTTCCTGGGCGTCAAACACCCGTTGCGTCAGCTTCTTGAGCTTGGCGTCCGCAAGCCTGCGTTCACGCAGATTGATGAACATGCCCGTGCCAAAGACGGTCAAAAGCGCGACCAGCGTGATGGCACCAATGTAGAGGAACGTGCGCTGGACCCGCGTTTCCACATCCGCCCGGGCGGTCGCCACAGAGGCCACAACATCGTCGATGAAAACGGAAGTGCCAACCGCCCAGCGCCAGTCTTGCAGGCCGACCACATAAGAGATCATCCGCGCTTCCTCGCCGGTGGACAGCTTGGGCCACATGTAAGTGTGATAGCCTGCACCATTGCGGGCGATCCGGATCAGCTCATCCACGATAGGGGTGCCTTCGCCATCCGCATCTCCGGCCCAATTGCGGGTGATACGGTGGGTATGGCGGGGGGACACGAGCGCGGTACCGTCATAATCATACACAAAGAACTGACCCTCATCGCCATAGATCATGGCCGCGAGAATTTGGCTCACGCGCGCTTTGGCGTCCTCGTCGTCGGGCAGGGCAGAGCCGTAGATGAAGTAGAACCCGTTGCGGGCCTGGGTGACGTAATTGCGTAGTTCCGCTTTCTTGGCCTCAATCAACTGCGTCTCCAGTGTTGCGATCTCCCGTTCGGCCAGGGCGCGGGACTGCAGGGCAACCAGCACAGCGATGGCCGCCACAGCTACGATCAGCGGCACTGCAGCAAGCAGGGTCAGCTTTTGCCCATAGCTGGGGAGCAGGAAGGACAGGAGGCGGCGCATGGATGATTCGAATACGCGGAATCGGCTTCGAATCAAAGTGTGTCCTGCATATACTCGGGTCGGGAATTGCCTGATTTATTGCCAAACACGCCCTGATTTTAGGGTGCAACTGCCCGCAAACCGGGCTGTTAGCGCAACCTCTACGCAGTACTAGGTATTTCCAAATCCGTCCCGCGCGCTAGTTTAGGCCCACTTGAAACAACCCACGGGCCAGATGTGCACCGTGGGCTATCCTATTCGGGAGGAGTATCTAATATGGACCGTCGTTCATTTTTGAAGACATCCGCACTTGGCGGCACCGCTGCCGCAGCCAGCACGCTGGCCGCACCGGCCTATGCGCAGGGCAACCGCACCCTGACCATGGTGACATCCTGGGGCCGTGGCCTGGCAGGCGTTTTCGACGCTGCTGAAAAGTTCGCAACCAACGTCAACGAGATGTCGGGTGGGTCGCTGACCATCGACGTCAAGGCCGCTGGCGAATTGGTGGGCGCGTTCGAAGTGTTTGACGCTGTGACCGCGGGTCAGGCTGACCTGTATCACGCCGCTGACTACTACTTCATCAACCAGCACCCGGCGCTGGCGTTCTTCACCGGCGTGCCCTTCGGCATGACCGCGACCGAGCTGAACAACTGGTACTACCATGGCAACGGCATGGCGCTGCACCACGAAGTGGGTGAAATCTTTGGCCTGAAGTCCTTCCTGGCGGGTAACACCGGCACGCAGGCCGGCGGCTGGTTCAAGAAGGAAGTTGCAGGTCCAGAAGACTTCAACGGCCTGAAGTTCCGCATGCCGGGTCTTGGCGGCAAGGTACTGGGTGCCATGGGCGCGTCCGTGCAGAACCTGCCGGGCGCAGAAGTGTATCAGGCGCTGGCCTCCGGCGCGATTGACGGCACCGAGTGGATTGGCCCCTGGGCGGACGAAAAGGCCGGTTTCCAGGAAATCACCAAGTTCTACTACACCGCCGGCATGCACGAACCTGCCGCGGGTCTGTCGGCGGCGTGCAACCTGGACGTCTTCAATGAGCTGTCCCCGGAGCACCAGAAGATGATCGAAGTGGCTGCTGGCCACGCGAACATCTGGAACCTCAGCCAGTACCTGAACAACAACGGTGCGGCGCTGACGCGTCTGCAGGCCGGTGGCGTGAAGGTCTTGGAATTCCCCGACACCGTTTGGGATGCGATGTATGAGGCCTCCAAAGGCGTCTATGCCGAGTTCATGGGCGACGAGCTCTTCAAGAAAGTGAACGACGACTACTTCGCTTCCATGGAAGACAGCTCTGGCTGGCTGAACGCATCCGCTGGCGCATACCGCGCGCAGCGTGACCGCGTGCGTGGCTAAGCCTCTGGCTTGACTGAAAAAGATCCGGGCCTGCGAGAGCTTGCAGGCCCGGGTTAAAGACGGACTGGCGCGGCATGAACTGCGCCTGGCAGGGGGAATTCGGTATGGAAGTGATTGGGTCGTTTCTGACCAACGTCGTGATGGCGTTCTACAACTTCGCTTATGCAATTACGCACCCTAGCTTGTGGCTAGACTGGGTTGCCTGGACCAACACGACCGAGGACAAGGAATCGCTGCAGCGCTTTGTCTACTACGGTGGCTCTGCCGAGTTTTTCTACTTTCTATTTGTCATTTTTCTGATCGTCACGGGCATCGGTATTTGGCGCAAATCCTTCATGTGGTCAGTGACCATTGGGCTTGAGAGCATCGCCAACACGGTTGGCCGCATCGCCGCCTGGGCCGGGCTGATCATGGTCTTGCAGCAGATCATCATCGTGATGCTGCAGCGCGTCTTTACGGTTGCCGATATCTCCATCGGGTTTGGCAAGGTGTTTACCTTCGACGTCAGCTGGTGGGCCGAGGGCCTCAAGCTGCATAACGCCATCGTTGTCTGCCTGTGCTGTGCCTACACCTTTGTGCAGGGCAGCCATGTGCGTGTCGACCTCTTCTATGCCGGGGCCAAATGGCGCACCAAAAAGATCGTCGACATGTTCGGTGCCGTCTTCTTCATGATGCCTTTGGCTGTTCTTACATGGATTTACGGCTGGTACTTCATGTGGCGGCACCTGATTGTGCCAAAGCCTTCGGCCTCTGACACAATTGACCGAATGCTGACCAAGGCCCGCGCGCTGCGCTGGAACGTGGAGACCATTGGCTTCTCGCCCAACGGCTTCAACGCCTACTTCCTTTTCAAAATCCTGCTGTGCCTGTTCTGCGTGATGGTCTTCCTGCAGGCAATTGCAACGCTTTACCGGTCCTACCTCGAACTGCGCGAGGGCGAGGACAGCAAAGACAGATACCTCGACAAGGACAGCCTTGGCGAAGGTGAAGAAGCCTACGAAGGGACGCACTGATGTTTTTGGGGTTGGACGGGGTCGAAGTCGGCCTGATCATCGTGTTCATCTGCCTTTTCGGAGGCATCCTGAGCGGCTTTCCCGTGGCTTTTGCCATCGGCGGGGCCGGGATCATCTCATTTGGCATTATCGCTGCCCTCGATAGCGCGGGCTTGTTGATCCACCAGGCGGTGGATACCTCCAGCCAGGCGTTCAAGGATCTGGTGGCCTCCGGCGTCAAGCCGGACTTGATATCGCAGTTCCGATACCCCGATTTGCCGCGATACGAGACACCTGTGTTCCCGCAGGGCTGGGAAACAGCGCTGGACCGCAACGTTTCGTTCATCGTGAACCGGATCAACGAACGCGTGCTGGCGGGCCAGTCGATCGAGACACTGTTGGCTGTTCTGATGTTCGTGCTGATGGGGATCACGCTGGAACGCTCAAAGATCGCCAATGATCTGCTGACCACCATGGCGCGTGTCTTTGGCCCGCTACCGGGCGGTCTTGCCGTGTCCATCGTGGTTGTGGGTGCCTTTCTTGCCGCCTCCACCGGCATCGTCGGCGCTACAGTTGTGACCATGGGTCTGTTGGCCCTGCCGACCATGCTGCGCAACAACTACTCTCCCGAGATCGCGACAGGCGTGATCGCCGCTTCTGGCACCTTGGGACAGATCATTCCACCGTCCATCGTGATCGTTCTGCTGGGCACGCTGGCAGGCGACCTCTATTCCGCCGCACAAGAGCAACGGGCCAATGCGGCGGGCTGCTCTGACGCGCTGACCTTCCTTGGCGAGCCTGCCGTGGTTTCGGTTGGCACGCTCTTCCAGGCGGCAATGCTGCCGGGCATTATGCTCGCGCTGCTTTATGCGCTCTATGCATTTGGCTATGCGCTGCTGAACCCAGACAAGGCCCCTGCGGTGCCGATGGGTTCCACCAACTCCGAACCGATCACCCGGAACGAGGCCTTCACATGGTTCCTGGGCGTGCCAGCCGCGCTGATCGTGGGCATGATCGTTCTTGGCAACCTGGGCGTTGTGGGCAGCCAGACCGTCACGGTCTCCAGCTTCTCTGACAGCGGTGAATCCGCGTCCCTGCGCACAAAAGTGGGGCCTGAGTGTCAGGCCTCGATGATTGAGCTGCACGGGCAGGAAGCATGGGATGCTGCCGTCGCCCAACAGGCCGAGATTGATGCAGCAGGCGGTGTAGCGCAATCCGAGCGTTTGACGGATGAAGAAATGGCGGCCGCGTTGGAAGAGAACGTTGCGAACGCCGCGCCTATCGGCACCGGTGTTGCAGTGATCATCGTTCTTATGGGGCTGATCCTGACGGTAGGTCGGGGCGTGTCGCCCTCAGCTGACAGCAGACCCTTCCTGATTGGCGGTATCGGTGTCGTGCTGGCGTTGTTGGTTGATATCGCGCTTGTGGGGCCATTGACCTCACCAGGAACAACTGTCGTCCTGATGGCCATTCCCTTTGTGCTGATCATCTATGGCGTGGTGAAAGCCATGGGCTATTGCGCACAGAATGAATTGATCCGCGTGGTCTTCCCACCCTTGGTTCTGATTGTGGCTGTGCTGGGTTCCATCTTGGGCGGTATCACCAACCCGACCCCTGCGGCAGCTCTGGGTGCCGGCGGGGCGATCATGCTGGCCGCCTACCGCAAGCTGAAGGATCAGGACCGCTCACCACGTGTGATCATCTGGTCCACGCTGGCTGTGATCATCTGCATCCTGATCGGCGTGAACTTCGATTTGCGCATCAATCAGGAGAATGTCCCAGCCGAAAACTGGATCGCCTTTATCGCGGCCTATGGTGCTTACCTCTACGCGCTCTTTGGTCTCTTCTTCTCCTGCTGGGTGCTCTATTCCAGCGGCGTGCTGAGCCCGGTTGTGCGGGAGACAGCCAAGGTCACATCGATGGTCTTCACAATCCTGATCGGGTCGCAGCTCTTGAACCTTGTGGTGATCTCTTTTGGGGGAGAGCACTACATCCAGCAGTTCCTCAAGAGCTTTGACAACGAATTCACAGTCTTCCTGATCGTGATGATCGTGCTCTTCGTGCTGGGCTTCGTGCTCGACTTCCTGGAGATCATCTACATCGTGATCCCGATTGTGGGGCCGGTGATCTATGGCGGCACGTTCGACCCCAAGTGGGTGACAATCATGATCGCGGTGAACCTGCAGACGTCATTCCTGACGCCACCCTTCGGGTTTGCGCTGTTCTATCTGCGCGGGGTGGCGCCGCCACAAGTGACAACGGGCCATATCTATCGCGGGATCATTCCGTTCGTGCTGATCCAGGTGGTTGGGCTTGCAATCTTGTGGTTCTTCCCGGCGATTGTGACCATCGTGCCAGATCTGATCCCCAACTGATGCGTGGAGCGCTTCGGAATTCTGCGAGAATTCCGGGGCGTCCTCCTGGGAGAAAAACAGGTAGATCGCTGATCGCGCTGCATCTGAATTCTCGCAGAATTCAGGCCCGTTTTCCGCGTCGGAAAACGCCCCGTCAGCGCTGTTTGGGGCCCACGTCTGGCAAAGCGATGTTTGCCACCTGTTCGGCAATCGGATCTGTGCTGAGCGGATGGTTGTCCGGCTCAAAGGCTGACGGGTCCTTCAGCCTTTGCCAGCTGTTTCCCAGATAGACTTCAAGACCCGAGAACTTGGCCTTGTACCCCATCTTCTGACTACCCGGCACCCAATAGCCGAGGTAGACGTATGGCAGCCCCGCCGACCGGGCGATCTCCACGTGGTCGAGGATGATGTAATTGCCTAGCCCGTCGCGAGGGTAGTCGGGAGAGTAGAAGGAGTAGACCATGCTCACCCCGTCGCCCAGCACATCTGTGAGGCAGACACCGATCAGCTCTCCGGTGTCGCGGTCAGTGTATTCCACGACACGGCTGCGGATCGGGGTTTCCTCAATCATGGCGGCAAATTCAAAGACATCCATGTCGGCCATGCCGCCGTCCGCGTGGCGGCTGTCCAGATAGCGCCGGAAAAGCGCATATTGCTCTTCCGTGGCCCAGGGCGAGGTCGCCCGCCGCTCCAGCCGCAAGTTCCGCTTTAGGATGCGTTTCTGGCTCCGGCTGGGCTTGAATGCCGACACATCAATGCGCGCTGACAGACAAGCTGCGCAGTCCGCACAAGAGGGCCGATACAACACGTTTTGCGAACGCCGAAAGCCTTGGCCAGACAGGCTGTCGTTCAGCTCTGCCGCGTTTTCCCCTTGCAATGCTGTAAACAACTTCCGTTCCATCCGCCCCTCCAGATAGGGGCAGGGCTGCGGGGCCGTCACATAAAACTGCGGCGTCAGGGGGAGCGTGTGGCGCATGGACATCCATCGGTGGTTTCCGCCAAATGATAGCGGCGTAGGCGCAGATTCCAAGCCCCGTTTCTGGGGAGGTTAACCCTACCTGCGGTTGTTCAGGACTGTTGTACCCAGCACCAGATCGGTCAGCCCCTGGCCGCGTTCTGTGGTAACCATCAGCACCATCGACACCAGTTGCACCAGCGCCGTGCCAATAGAGAGCGAATACCCAGCGGTGTGTAGCAGCGCATGACCGAAATCGAACCGCTGGTCCCGGCGGTCCCGGCACTCAATCGCCATCAGGCGCATGCCCCATGTGGCGGAACGCGTCGTCAGCGTGATCACCCGGTAGATGAAGCTGACCAGCCACATCAGGACAGGAAAGAAAAACACCGCTGTGAAGAACGTGAAAGGCAGGATGATCAGGGACATCAGCAAAATCACGACCATGTCGATGCCCCAGGCCAGCAGCCGTTTGAAAGGGACGCCGTCATAAAACTGAGGCTGCATGTCAGGATCAGGCAGGGCGGTCATCGGGTTCTCGCTGAGTGTCGCTTGCAGGGTTGGGTTGAAGGGGTCAGCCACTTCGGCTGTCCGCGTCCTCTGACCGCATCTCTTCGACACGGGCAGCGCGTTCATCCATGAAGGCGTCAAATTCGGATTGGTCCTTGGCGTCGCGCAGACGGCCCAGAAACCCCTCAAACTTGTTCTGCTCCGCTTCCAGCCGGGCGATCATGTCGGCGCGGTAGGCGTCAAAGCTGGCATTGCCGCTGGCCTTCTGGGCCTGCGTGGGCATAAGGGACTTCACTGCGTCCTCCACGTTGCGCGGGGCAGGTGGCGGGCTGCCAGTAGGCGCAAAGCCACCGCGCCAGGCGAGGATGATGGCAATGGCCACACCCGCAGGCCAAAAGACGTTGAGCGCGACAATCGTCACCGGAATGGCAAAAGCGGCAAAAGTGACGGTCGAGATGATCTGCACAGGCACCGGCATCTGGGCCTGTGGCTCGCGGGTATCTGAAAAGTCTCTGTGGTCTGCGGTCATGGTCATCACATTGTCCCTGTTGGCAAATGGTTATTCGAAAACTGGAGAGGGCGCCCCAAATCGGGACGCCCGGACAGAACCTTAGGCCTTCTTGGCGTCAGGCTCGTCCGCCGCATCATCGTGCTGACGGTTTGCCCGTTCGTCCATGAAATGGTCGAATTCGGACTTGTCCTTGGCTTCGCGCAGACGCTCCAGGAAGTCTTCAAACTGGGCCTGTTCTTCTTCCAGACGGCGAAGGGTGTCGGCCTTGTAAGCGTCAAAGGCGGCGTTGCCCGTATTGCGGGACGGCATCGAGAAAGAACGGTTGCGGCGCTTGGCGCAGGAGGTGCCAGAAAACATGCGTTTGCTCCAGATCATGTACATCAGAAGGGCGAGGCCAACAGGCCAGAAGAAGATGAAGCCAAGAACCATGGCCGCGATCCACGCGCCTTTGCCCTTGTCATCAAGCCAGGCTTCAGAGCGGGCAAACCAGCTCGGCTGGCGCGCATAAGAGCCGTCTTGGGTGATCGTATTCATGTGTTTCAAGCCTTTCGTTTCAAATGAGGCCCGTATTGCAGCCCCCGGTCGGGTGAGAGGTCTTATGTGAATGCCTTTCACATTAGTGGATATGGGGATTGTTGTTCGGGGCGCAAGGGAAAATGTGAAAGGTTTTTACATTTTCTGAGATTAGGTCGTAAAATCAGATATTTGCGCGCCAGATATTCTCAGAATTTTACTTGGTTCCAGGCCAAAAACGTGATGTGGTGTGCCTGCCGCTGCCCAGATCAGGTCGAAATCTAGTAGTCGCGGATCAAACCAGGCGCGCGGTTTGGTCAAGTGCCCAATGGGTGCCACACCCCCAATGGCAAATCCCGTCTGCGCACGGATCAGTGCAGCGTCGGCTTTGCCTAAGGGCTCTCCCGCAAGCGCCGAGGCCTTGGAGTTGTCTACGCGGTTACCCCCAGCGGTGACAAAAAGCAGGGCAGCCCCACTGTCTTGCCCGCCAAATATGATCGACTTGGCGATATGGTCTATCTCGCATCCGATGGCCTCCGCAGCATCCGCCGCCGTGCGCGCCAGTGGGGTTTCGACAATCTGTGGTGTCAGGCCTGCTGCCTCTAGCGTGGCGCGGACCCGTTTCAGGCTCTTGCTCATCCCGCATTGGTGCCGCAATGCTGGGGGCATGACAAGTAGAGCCCTTGCAAACCGACTGACCCGCGTGCCGCGCCGCTACCATGCGGGGCGGGCGGAGGATGCGGCTGGGTTGGTTGGCGCATTGCCCAAGGAGGTGCAGGAACTCGCGATCAACGCGGCCTCTACTGCGCCCTATGTCTTAAGCCTGCTGCAAAAGGAGCGGGATTGGCTTGCGGAAGCGATTGCCGATCCGGATGCGGCTGTGACCAGCGTTATCGCGGAAGCGGCCGCTCATGAGGAAACCGACATCGCTTCGGGTTTGCGTCAGGGCAAGCGGCGTGTGGCGTTGATGGCGGCCCTCGCCGATCTTGGCGGCGCATGGGAGGTGGAGCAGGTCACGGGCGCTTTGACAGCCTATGCCGATGCGGCCTGTCAGAGTGCCTTGCGCGCAGCGCTGGCACCGTTGGTGCGGCGCGGCAAAGTACCTGGCATGACCGAGGATGACCTGGACACGGCTTGCGGGATGGTGGTTCTGGCCATGGGCAAGATGGGCGCGGGAGAGCTCAATTATTCCTCCGATATCGACCTGGTTTGCCTCTTTGATGAAACGCGGTTTGATCCGGATGACTACCATGAAGCCCGCAGCGCCTTTGTGAAGTCGACACGGGCGATGGCGAAACTGCTGAACGATCCGACAGCGGATGGTTATGTGTTCCGCACCGATCTGCGACTGCGGCCTGATCCGGCGGTAACCCCCGTCTGCATGGCGATGGCAGCGGCAGAAAGTTACTACGAAAGCCTGGGCCGCACCTGGGAACGAGCCGCCTACATCAAGGCGCGGCCTTGTGCGGGTGATCTGAAGGCGGGCAACCAGTTTCTGGACACGCTGCGCCCCTTCGTGTGGCGCAGGCATCTGGACTTTGCGGCCATTCAGGACGCCCACGACATGCGGCTGGCCATTCGGGAACACAAGGGGCTCGGTGGGCCAATTACCTTGCCAGGCCACAATATGAAGCTGGGGCGCGGTGGCATTAGAGAGATTGAGTTCTTTACTCAAACGCGGCAATTGATCTCGGGCGGGCGGGATGCCGACCTGCGCGTGCGCGGCACCTGTGAGGGGTTGGCGGTTCTGGCTCAGAAAGGCTGGGTGCCGGAAGATGCAGCAGCATCGCTGACCGAACATTACCGCGCCCACAGGATGATCGAGCATCGGATTCAGATGGTGCAGGACGCGCAGACCCATGACCTTCCAGCCAACGATGCAGGCTTTGATCGGCTGGCCTGTATGGTCGATATGGACACCGTT
This sequence comes from uncultured Sulfitobacter sp., assembly GCA_963422245.2. GTDB lineage: Bacteria > Pseudomonadota > Alphaproteobacteria > Rhodobacterales > Rhodobacteraceae > Sulfitobacter. The sequence continues at coordinate 319,781 of CAXMWW010000026.1, forward strand.
GCACTGAAAGTGGACCTCAAGGCCCGGCTGAGCGCAGTGCATGAATTGACCGAAGGCTTCTTTGCCGCAACCCAGGCCAAGCCAGCCCCACCAATCGAGGGTCATGACTTTGACACGCAAATCACGAAGGGCTGGCTGAGCTATCCGGCGCTGCGCAGCGACCGGGGCGCGGAACTCTTCGAGCGGTTAAAGCCGGAACTGCTGGCGCGGTTGGCCCAGTCTGCCAAACCGGATGAGGCTCTGTTGGCCTTTGATGCGTTCCTGGCGGGCCTGCCTGCCGGGGTGCAGCTGTTCTCGCTGCTGCATGCCAATCCCCAATTGGCAGACCTGCTGATTGACATCGTCAGCACCTCGCCTGCCTTGGCTGCCCATCTGTCTCGTAACGCCCGCGTATTTGATGCCGTCATCGGCGGGGATTTCTTTTCCGATTGGCCCGGAGGTGCTGCATTGGAAGAGATGCTGCGTACCGAGCTTGCAGCCGAACCGGACTATGAAGCGCGCCTTGACGGCACGCGCCGGTGGGCGCGCGAATGGCATTTTCGCATAGGCGTCCACCTACTGCGCGGGTTGATCGACCCGCAGACCGCAGGCGCGCAATACGCCGATCTGGCACGCGCGGTGCTTGCGGCCCTGTGGCCCGTGGTGCAAGACCAGTTTGCCACCCGGCATGGCCCCCCGCCAGGGCGAGGTGCGGTGCTGCTTGGCATGGGGTCGCTGGGGGCAGGGCGACTCAATGCGACCTCTGATCTTGATATGATCGTGATCTACGATCCGCTGGATCAGGAAAGCTCTGACGGGCCGCGGCCGCTTGCCACGCGGCTTTACTACGCGCGGCTGACGCAGGCGATGATCACCGCGATGACGGCGCCCATGTCGCAGGGGCGGCTTTATGAGATCGATATGCGCCTGCGCCCTTCGGGCAATCAGGGGCCGGTGGCCACCTCCATTGACAGTTTCGAAAGCTATCAGCGGAACGAGGCCTGGGTCTGGGAACATCTGGCGTTGACCCGTGCGGCCGTGGTGGCAGGGCCTGAGGATCTGGCGGCGGATGTGGAGGCCCTGCGGCGTAGCATCCTGGCAGAGGCCGAAGAGCCTGACAAAATCCTCTCTGACGTGGCCGAGATGCGCAGCAAGATCGCTGCCGCCAAGGCCCCGGGCGGCATCTGGGATGCCAAGATCGGGCCGGGCCGGTTGCAGGACATCGAACTGATGGGGCAGGCGGGGCTGCTCATTTCCGGTTTGCAGGCGCGGGACATTCCGACCGGGCTTTTGGGTGCTGCAAAGGCCGGAGTCTTGAGTTCTCAGGCGGCAGAGGCGCTCAGCGCAGCCTACGAGGCTTGCTGGGCGCTGCAATGCGCGGTGCGGCTCTTGTCTGCTGAGACGTTGCAGGTCGATACGCTGGGGCAGGCGGGGGCGGCTTACCTCTCCCGAACGCTCGGAAGCGACACGCTGGCGGCGTTGGAGACGCAAATGACCAAGACCTACACCGAAGCCGCCACCATCGTCAGCGCGGCGCTGCCAGCAAGTGCGGAGCGGGAGGAGCGGCATGCAAAAGAGCAGTGAGCACGATCACAAGGGCCTCATTTTTGAGGCCTACCGGATCGCGGGCATCACCAAAGCGGAATGCCGGACGATCTTCCTCGACTGGGCGCTGAGCCTGCCGATGGAGCAGGACACCGGGCAGGCGATCCGGGCGCTGCTGTCCAGATACGAAAGTAAGGCAGCGGAGCATCCGATGACGGAGATCCTCAAAGAGGGGCTTGTCGGCATGGCCAGTCCGCGCCGCCGCGGAGGCTGGCGCAGCCGCGATCGGAATTGAGGGGTTTTTCCCGGCGGCCGGGCCGGGTAGAGGGGCGGCATGAGAGATGACCTGCCCACCGTCCGCCTGTTGCCCAAAGCCAATGCCCGCGCCGTGCGCCACGGCTTTCCCTGGGTTTACGCCAATGAACTGGTGCTGGATCGGCGCACCAAAAAGCTGACACCCGGCACATTGGCTGTGCTGGAGGACACCGAACGCCGCCCGATGGGCGTGGTCGCGGTGAACCCTGCCTCAAAGATCGCGGCACGGATGCTGGATGCAGATGCAGGTTCTGTGATGGATCAAGCGTGGTTTGGCCGCCGCATTGCCCGCGCCATGGCCTTGCGCGAGAGGCTCTTTGACGCGCCGTTCTACCGCCTGATCCATGCAGAGGCCGATGGATTGCCAGGTGTGGTAGTCGACCGCTTTGGAGGCACTTTGGTTGTCCAGCCAAATGCAGCCTGGGCTGAGGCTTTGCTGGCGCCATTTACGGCAGCTTTGATTGAACTCACAGGCTGCGCGGCAGTGCTCAAGAACGCCTCTGGCCGGACGCGAGGGCTGGAAGGGCTTGATGACGTCTCTGGCGTGCTTGCCGGGCAAGCGCCCGAAGGGCCTGTGCCAGTGCCGATGAACGGGGCAACCTATCTGGCCGATCTGACAGGCGGGCAGAAGACGGGCCTGTTCTTTGACCAGCGGCCCAACCATGCCTTTGCCGCCGGCCTCGCGCAGGAGGCGCGGGTTCTGGATGTTTTTGCGCATGTTGGCGGGTTTTCTTTGGCCGCGCTCGCTGGGGGCGCCGCAAGCGCTCTGGCCGTTGATGCCTCAGCCCCTGCGTTAGAGCTGGCAAAGGGCGGGGCGCAAGCGACGTCTGTGTCAGACCGTTTTGAGACGCGGCAAGGCGATGCCTTTGACGTGTTGGCCGACCTTGGGAAAGAAGGCGCGCGGTTTGATGTGGTTATCTGCGACCCGCCGGCCTTTGCGCCATCGCGCAAAGCGCTGGATGCAGGCCTGCGGGCCTATGAGAGGATAGCGCGGTTGGCGGCCCCGCTGGTGGCAGAGAACGGCATTCTGGGTCTGTGTTCGTGCTCTCATGCCGCTGATTTGAGCGCCTTTCGCAATGCCTCTGCGCGTGGGATCGGCCGGGCTGGGCGGCGTGGTGCGCTGATCCACACAGGCTTTGCCGGGCCGGATCATCCACAACTGCCTCAGCTGGCCGAAACTGGATACCTCAAATCGCTGTTCTTTCGTCTGTGACGCGGCCCCGGATCCTGATTGACGCCTGCGTGCTCTATCCCACCGTGATGCGCGAGGTGGTTTTAGGCGTTGCGGGCAAAGGTGTCTTTGAGCCCGTCTGGTCTGCGCGCATTCTGGAGGAATGGGCCCGGGCGACAGTGAAGCTGGGACCAGAGGGAGAAGCGCAGGCGCGGGGTGAGATCGCGCTCTTGCGCGCGGCCTGGCCGAAAGCGGAACGCCCCGCCGCACCTGGCCGCGAAGCGCGGTTGTGGTTGCCGGATGAAAACGACATTCACGTCTTGGCGGTCGCCATCGACGCCAGCGCTGACGCGATCATGACGTTGAATGCGAAGGACTTTCCGAGAGGTACGCTGGCCGAGGAAGGCCTTGCGCGCGTCGACCCCGATGGGTTTCTGATGGCGCAATGGGCTGAGCATGAGACGGCCATCCGGGACGTGGCGGCAACAGTGCTGGCGGCGGCGAGGGCGATGTCAGATGAAGACTGGACCCTGCGCCGGTTGATGAAGAAAGCGCGCCTGCCGCGATTGGGCAAAGCGCTCAGCAGCTAAGCGAGAGAAGATTTTTTGTAACTGCCCAGGTTGTCGGTGGCGTTTTTCGGCTGCGTCAAATCGACTCGGGGGAGCACATTCCGGTTTTCTGATTGAGGATTTCATGAGTCGATCAGGGCATGTCTGGCGAACCCACCCATACCAGCGGACTTGCTGAACTCTCGAAGTCCCAACTGATTGAATTGATCGAAACGCAGCGTGAGACGATTGCGTATCTTGTCGAGGAGAACCGGCGACAGGCAGAGATGATCGTTGTGCTTGAGCAGCGGATTGAGGGGCTTGAGCGTCGCCTTGCGTTGAACAGCCGGAACAGCAGCAAGCCTCCGTCGAGTGACAGCCCTGCGAAGCCGACGGCGAAGGGCAGGAAGGATCAGCGCGGGCAACTGGATCGCAAGCCCGGCGGTCAGCCGGGGCACAAGGGCACGACCCTGGAGCAGACGGACACCCCCGACGAGGTTGTCGACCATCATCCACAAGCCTGTCCCGACTGCGATCATGATCTGACGCAATGCCCCTCGCAGGGGTTTGCAGCCCGGCAGGTGTTCGACCTGCCGCCGCCGCCACCCCTCACGATCACTGAGCACCGGGCTCATAAGTGCACATGCCCGAACTGCGGAAAGCACGTGCGCGGCACGTTCCCGGAAGGGGTCAGGGCACCGGTTCAGTACGGCAATCATATTGCGGCCATGGCGAGCTATCTTCAGACGTACCATTGCATTCCCGATGACCGTCTGTCGCAGGTCTTTCGTGACCTGTTCGGCGTGCGCATTTCCGCCGCCACACTGGCGCGGCTGATTGCGAAGGTGGCGGAGGGCATGCTGTCTTTTGCAGACGCTGTACGTGACGCCTTGTGCGGTGTGCAGGTGGCGGTGAAACATCTGGATGAAACAGGTCTGCGGGTTGAAGGCCGAAACCGGTGGCAGCATGTCATCTGCTCATTGACCCTGAGCCATTTCCGGATGGGGGCGGGCAGAGGCGATCTGCTGTCCGGCGTATCGGGGATTGCGGTGCATGACAACTGGGCATCCTACGCCAGGATGGAGGAGGTCGTGCACGGCCTTTGCAATGCCCATCACATGCGCGAGTTGCAGGCGCTCGTCGATATCGAAAAGGAAGCATGGGCTGCGATGATGCAGACTATCCTGCTGGACGCGAAAAGGGCGGCCGCCAGCGCCCGGGCAAACGGTCGGGATCATGTCGCGGCGCATGTGGTCAAGGCCATCGATGAGCGCTACGACACCTGCATCGCGCAGGGGCTGTCGTTACATGAAAACCAGCCACCGCTGAAACCCGCACTGCCCGGCAAATCCCCCCGAGGACGACCAAAACGGCGAACCGGACACAATCTCGTGCTGCGATTGCGTGACCGCAAGGCCGATGTCCTGCGCTTCCTTACCGACTTGCAGGTTCCCTTCACAAATAACGAGGCCGAGAGGGATCTGAGAATGGGCAAGGTCCGTATCAAGGTCTCGGGATGCTTCCGCACACTGACCGGCGCGGAAAACTTCTGCACCCTCAGAACCGTGATCGAAACGGCACGCAAACAGGGCTGGTCAATAATCGAAACACTCCAGAAAACCGCCGATCAACTCATCCAGAAACTCGAACCGACCTGACAAAATCAAGCGTCTGAAACGCCCCAGAGACAACCTGAATAGTTACGATTTTGTAACTGCCCAGGTTGTCGGTGGCGTTTTTCGGCTGCGTCAAATCGACTCGGGGGAGCACATTCCGGTTTTCTGATTGAGGATTTCATGAGTCGATCAGGGCATGTCTGGCGAACCCACCCATACCAGCGGACTTGCTGAACTCTCGAAGTCCCAACTGATTGAATTGATCGAAACGCAGCGTGAGACGATTGCGTATCTTGTCGAGGAGAACCGGCGACAGGCAGAGATGATCGTTGTGCTTGAGCAGCGGATTGAGGGGCTTGAGCGTCGCCTTGCGTTGAACAGCCGGAACAGCAGCAAGCCTCCGTCGAGTGACAGCCCTGCGAAGCCGACGGCGAAGGGCAGGAAGGATCAGCGCGGGCAACTGGATCGCAAGCCCGGCGGTCAGCCGGGGCACAAGGGCACGACCCTGGAGCAGACGGACACCCCCGACGAGGTTGTCGACCATCATCCACAAGCCTGTCCCGACTGCGATCATGATCTGACGCAATGCCCCTCGCAGGGGTTTGCAGCCCGGCAGGTGTTCGACCTGCCGCCGCCGCCACCCCTCACGATCACTGAGCACCGGGCTCATAAGTGCACATGCCCGAACTGCGGAAAGCACGTGCGCGGCACGTTCCCGGAAGGGGTCAGGGCACCGGTTCAGTACGGCAATCATATTGCGGCCATGGCGAGCTATCTTCAGACGTACCATTGCATTCCCGATGACCGTCTGTCGCAGGTCTTTCGTGACCTGTTCGGCGTGCGCATTTCCGCCGCCACACTGGCGCGGCTGATTGCGAAGGTGGCGGAGGGCATGCTGTCTTTTGCAGACGCTGTACGTGACGCCTTGTGCGGTGTGCAGGTGGCGGTGAAACATCTGGATGAAACAGGTCTGCGGGTTGAAGGCCGAAACCGGTGGCAGCATGTCATCTGCTCATTGACCCTGAGCCATTTCCGGATGGGGGCGGGCAGAGGCGATCTGCTGTCCGGCGTATCGGGGATTGCGGTGCATGACAACTGGGCATCCTACGCCAGGATGGAGGAGGTCGTGCACGGCCTTTGCAATGCCCATCACATGCGCGAGTTGCAGGCGCTCGTCGATATCGAAAAGGAAGCATGGGCTGCGATGATGCAGACTATCCTGCTGGACGCGAAAAGGGCGGCCGCCAGCGCCCGGGCAAACGGTCGGGATCATGTCGCGGCGCATGTGGTCAAGGCCATCGATGAGCGCTACGACACCTGCATCGCGCAGGGGCTGTCGTTACATGAAAACCAGCCACCGCTGAAACCCGCACTGCCCGGCAAATCCCCCCGAGGACGACCAAAACGGCGAACCGGACACAATCTCGTGCTGCGATTGCGTGACCGCAAGGCCGATGTCCTGCGCTTCCTTACCGACTTGCAGGTTCCCTTCACAAATAACGAGGCCGAGAGGGATCTGAGAATGGGCAAGGTCCGTATCAAGGTCTCGGGATGCTTCCGCACACTGACCGGCGCGGAAAACTTCTGCACCCTCAGAACCGTGATCGAAACGGCACGCAAACAGGGCTGGTCAATAATCGAAACACTCCAGAAAACCGCCGATCAACTCATCCAGAAACTCGAACCGACCTGACAAAATCAAGCGTCTGAAACGCCCCAGAGACAACCTGAATAGTTACACGATTTTTTCGAAAAATCTTGCTAAGAAAATTTGGAATTTTCTTGGGCGTCCGGTCTCAGCCGTTCCACTTTGCCTCAAGAGTGCGCAGGGCGGAGATGCGTTCTTCGGTCTTTGGATGGCTCAGCAACCACGCAGGGGCCGTGCCGTGGTTGGACTGGGTCAATGCCTCCAACTTGCCGAAAAGTGAGATCTGCGGACCCACCCCGATCCCGGCCTTGGTCAGGAGCGCTGCGGCATAGGCATCCGCCTCATATTCGTCCCCACGGCTCAACTGTGCCGCCAGCAACGTGATCAGTGCATTGGCAATCCACGGCCCGACGTAAGGAACAAACCGCCCGATGATCATCATCAGCACAGTTCTGAGCGCGTTTTGCCCGGAAAAGTCGATCATCCGGCGGCGAGAATGGCCGAGGGCCACATGGCCCAGCTCATGTGCGATCACAGTGGCAAGCTCCTCCGCCGTCACGTCGCCCGCTTTGAACCGTTTGTAGAACCCGCGCGTGATGAATATCCGCCCGTCAGGCGCGGCAAGGCCGTTGACGGGGTCAATTTCATAAATGCTGACCTTGACCCGGGGCAGATCGAGGGCTGCGGCCAGGCGGTCGAGTACCGGATTGAAAGATGGATCCATCAGCTCCGTTGATTTCGCATCAAGCTCCCGTGCCGTTCGCCAGGCGGAAAAACGGTACATCGCCAGCCCGTACAGTACGGCCAGCAGGATCGGCAAAACCTTGATCATGACCTCAATATGGGGGGCGGATCGCGCCGGGCAAGCGGGGGATTTGAGTTTATTGGAAGGGTGAAGATCAGCCCCAGGTCACCGGCACAGACGTCGGCCCCCTGAAGGCCCAGCCGGTGAAGGGGGCAGGGCCATCAAGGCGGATGTCCGGCAGCGCGTCAAAGAGCATGGGTAATGCGATTTCGGTGATCAAACAACGAGAAGCCGCTGCCCCTGCGCAGAAGTGCGGGCCTACGCCAAATGGGATTGCGGGCGTTGTGTCACGGGTGATGTCGAACTGATCCGGGTTCTCAAAATGCGCTTCATCCCGCCCGGCCGAGGAGAACATGAAAAAGATACGGTCGCCTGGTACAAACAAGATGCCGTCCACCGTGTCGTTTCGGGCAACAACCCGGGGCGACATGCCGATGGGGCTGACCCAGCGAACGTATTCCGCAAAGGCGTCGGCCCATGTGGCTTGCCCAGCGCGGATCATCTCAAGGTGCTGTGGGTGATTGAGCAGCGCCCAGACGGTGCCCGCAATGGCATCGCGGGGCTCGTTTTGCCCGCCGGAGATCACCAGTTTGATGTTGGCGCGGATGCTGTCCATCGGCAGACCAGCTGTGAGCTGCACCGCCAGCGCGCTTTTGTCGGGGGGCTGGGCGGTCATCTGGTCGATGTGATCGTCAATGAGGGCCGTGGCCGCATGGCACCGCGCCTCAACATCCGGGTCGCCAAGGTAATTGGCGCAACCGTCGATCATGTGCTGGCTGACGCGGTCCATCTCGTGGGTTTGCATCTGTGTCAGCCCGGTGATGGCCCTGAGCGCGTGGGCAGAGACAGGCATGGCATAATCCGTCACCAGATCGCAGGCACCCCTGGGGGCAAGTTCCGCGATGATCTCAGCTGCGGCGACTTGGAATATCGGTTTCCAGTGGGTTGCTACCGTGCGCGGGCTTAGCGCTGGGAAGAGCGCGCGCCGCTCCGCCATATGTGCCTCGCCATCCTTGCGCATCATGTTTTCGCCCATCAGCTGCGTCATCAGCCCGTCGGGCTGGAGGGAGGAAAAGGTCTCGATCCGTTTCTCTTCCCGGTGAATGTCGTCACGGCGGGTGAAGAGGGTTGCCCCAAGTTCGGGGACAAATGTTATTGGCGCGTGCTGACGCATCTCCGCCAGCGTCGGATAGGGGTCAGCGGCGAAGCTGACGGGGTCGATGTGGGTGACGGGGGCTGTGGACATGGGGGGAGGTTAGTATGGAAGGTGCGGGGGGCCAAGGAGGCAGCTCTTGGCACGGTGTTTCCTAACTTGGATTTCCAGATACAGCGCAGACCGGCTATTGATGCTCCGTGAGCCAATGGCATCTTTCTGCGGTCGAAGAGAAGCGCTACAGATCTTACTTCAAGGATAGCTAAACCCAATTTACTTGATTTGCAGCACTCGTTCACTAGCGCGGATGCTGAGAACTCTGTTTAACAATAGGACTTTCTCACAATCTCAAAAAGGGACCCCTATGAACTCCGAACATCGAATTAGGATACTCGAAAGATGGCGTCGGAATTGCCTCAGATCGAGTACCGGTAACTACAGAGCTTCAACCAAATTCTCGAAGAGGAACTTTTTTCTAGGTGTGCCTACAATTGTTCTCACTACTCTCGCCGGCAGTAGCTTGTTTGCGACATTGCAAGAAGGCATCGACCCGCGGCTTCAGCTTCTTGCAGGGTTCGTAACACTGGCCGCCGCTGTTTTGTCCGCTTTGCAAACCTTTATGGGGTCAGCCGAAAGAGCAGGAAAACACAACACAGCGGCAGCTGAATTTAATTCAGTTAAGAGGCGGATCGATTTTTTGATTGCTCAGAACGCAGACGGCCATGACTTGGACGACGCCATCATTGAGGACATTAGAGCTTCGATGGATACTCTTTCCAGAGAAACGCCTGCTCTACCCGAGAGCCTTTGGGAACAAATGTTGATTGAAATCCCACGTGAGAGTGCATCAAGTCATCAAAACTAAATTGATGACTTGACTTGGCTCTGAGCCGCGAACTCGTGGTCCCGAACTGGTCAATCACGGCCCACCATATTGAGGGCATCATTTGGTCACCGTAAACGAAAAACCAAAACTATAAATCTAGTTATTGAAGCGTGAAGGGAACTACCCAGAGATTCTAACATCACTGCTTTTTTTTTTGGCATCGAGCTCTATCGCGTCAACGCCTTCATGCCACGGCTAAGGCCCTCCAGCGTCATGGGCACCATGGCCTCTTGGCCGAAAATCTCGCGGATCATCTCAATCGAGTGGGTGTATTGCCAGTACTTCTCGGGCACCGGGTTGATCCAGAGATTTGAGGGCCATTGGTCCCGCGCGCGGGTCAGCCATGTCGCACCGCTTTCCGCGTTCCAATGTTCATTGGCACCGCCGGGATAGGCAATTTCATAGGGAGACATTGAGGCGTCACCCACGAATATACATTTATAATCAGGCCCATAAGTGCGGAGAATTTCGTGCGTGGAGGTCTGAGCGTCCCACCGGCGACGGTTATCGCGCCACACGCCTTCGTAGAGGCAGTTGTGGAAATAGAAATAGTCGAAGTGCTTGAATTCGGCCTTGGCGGCGGAGAAGAGCTCTTCCACGATCTTTACATGGGGGTCCATCGATCCGCCAACGTCAAGGAACAGCAGGACCTTCACTGCATTTCGCCGCTCGGGCCGGGTTTTGACGTCCAGATACCCATGTTCTGCCGTGGCACGGATGGTGCCACCCAGATCCAGCTCCTCATCTGCGCCGTCACGCGCCCAGCGGCGCAGGCGTTTCAAAGCGACCTTGATATTGCGTGTGCCGAGTTCAACAGTGTCGTCCAAGTTCTTGAATTCACGCTTATCCCAGACCTTGGTCGCGCGCTGATGGCGGCTTTCCTTCTGACCGATCCGCACGCCTTCGGGGTTGTAGCCGTAAGCCCCGAAAGGTGAGGTACCTGCGGTGCCAATCCATTTGTTGCCACCTTGATGGCGCCCTTGCTGTTTCTCAAGCCGTTTTTTCAGCGTTTCCATGAGCTTGTCGAAGCCACCTAAAGCTTCGATTTCGGCTTTTTCTTCCGGGCTGAGGTGCTTTTCCGCCATCTTCTCAAGCCAGTCGCGGGGGATTTCGACTGCTTCAAGAACATCGTCTAGAGATATGTTTTCAATACCTTTAAAAGCAGTCGAAAACGCCTGATCGAACTTGTCGATGTTGCGTTCGTCTTTCACGAGGCTGACGCGGGCGAGGTAGTAAAACGCCTCGACATCATAGGTCGCGATGCCTGCGGCCATGCCATCGAGGAATGTCAGGAATTCCCGCATCGACACTGGCACCTTGTGGGCGCGGAGCTGGTCGAAGAAGGGCAGGAACACTGTGCCTTATCCCAAAAACAGGCGTGTGTAGGCAATCGACAGGATCAGGCCGGCAAGCGTAAAGATAATCGCGAAGACGGTGGCATATTGCGCCATATCCTTGCCATTGCCGCCACGCCGCTTGGCTGAAAAGCCCCCGATCGCGGCCCCAAGGGCCGCTACGAGCAATACATCCATGTCAAACCGTCCGATTTACCCTTTGAGCGGGTTCAGCGACGAGATCTCGCGCATCTTGGCCCGCACAGCCCAGTCAGGGCCAAACCCGTAGCGTGCCCAGCCAATGCTGTCCAGCCTGACCTGACGTGCCTCGGATGGGCGGTTTTCCAGTTCGAGCGCTTCAGAGCGCAAGAGCAGGAGGGTGGACAGCAATGCGGCGTTTTCGCGGGCGCGGGCTGTTTCGACGTGCGGTGCAATCAATGCCAAAGCCTGCGCACCATTGCCTTTGGAAATCTGGTAGGCGGCAAGTTGTGTGGACACATAGGCCCGGTGCAGGCGTGTCCCCGGTGTCTGGGCATAAATTTGATCGGCCAGAACGTAGTGTTTGTGCGCTCTTTCCGCGTCAGTGGACTGCGTGACACGGGCCATGGCGTAGTGCGCAAAGGCGCGACGATGATCGTTCCAGCCCATCGCAATGGAGATCCGAATAGCCTCAGACGCAGCGGTCTGACGATTGCTGCTGGAGATCGAACGGCCAAGGGCGGTTTGTACAGCGCGGCTCCAGGTAACGGGCGTGCGGGTGGCAAAGCGGTTGGGGGCTCCGTTCCCGCGCGGGTTGATGCGCGATAGAATCCGGGGCAGGGCGGCGGCCACCTGGCCACGCGTCATGCCGGATCGCAGGGACGGGTCATAGTAGGCCCGCAGGATCAGCATATCAAAGCCGGTGAGCACCGTGTGCACGTTGTCGTCGTTAAAGACTGAGTCCGGCAGACGATATAGATCGTTCAGCGGCCCGATGGCCTGAGCCACCTCTTCGTGCAGACAGTCGCGAACCTCTTGCGGGCTGGCGTCATTTGGTAGGAAGATCGCGATCTTTTCACGCTTTTTCAGCTGCGACCAGCTGGTCTTGGTCGACCGGCGAGATTTCCGGTAGTCGGCCAGCCCGTCCACGTTGGGGGCCACAAAACACGCGGCCTGAGGCAGCACGCGACGGATTTCCGCACGACTGACGGCGTGGATGGTGAGGTTTGCGTCACCACCGGCTGTGTAGTTGATATCAATGCCTGCTTCATTGCGCAGACGTGCGATCAGACGCTTTAGGTCCGAGCCAAGGGTCGCGGGCGGTTTGCCAGCAACGGTGACGCGAATGGGTTCCTCAAACCGGGTGAGGATCGGCAATTCACGTCCGCTTTCCATTTGGAACGACAGCTCGATAAAGTCGAGCGCCAGGTCATTGTTGGACCGGATCGGGGCGGCAGGGCTGCTGGCACCAAAGTTCTTCATTGGCGGCAATGAAGAGTTGATCAGCGGTGCTGCACGGGTGGCGATGTCGGGCTGCGAGGCGGGTACACATGCGTTCAAAAGCATGACCAGCGGCAGAACAAGACGGCCGTTCACAGGGGAAACCCCTTGAAATCAGTGGTTTGGTGATAGCCGCACGTCGAAAGTCGCGCACGAATTACGCGCGCAGAGACTGCGTGAACCAGAGTAATCATTGCCTGCCTGCCCTTTTGAGCTATTGGATTTCGGGTCTTTTCGCCCTTCATCACGAACTTAGTAGGGAGCAATTAAGGCAATTTTGGGGCAAATGAGGCAGAATTGAGGAAGCGCCCAAAGTGAGTCCATTGGGCAACAGATTTTCGTCAGAAAAGTCAAAAAACCGCCTGTTTTGCAGGCGGTTAGCTTATTCCGGCTTACGTAATGGTTGCGCGCGTCAACGCTGCCCGCGCGCCATGAAAGCCAGGCGCTCAAACAGATGCACGTCCTGTTCGTTTTTCAGCAGTGCACCGTGCAACTTGGGTAGGGCGGAGGCCCCGTCACGCTTGAGGTCTTCGGTGTCCATGTCTTCGGCCAAAAGCAGTTTCAACCAGTCCAGAACTTCCGACGTAGATGGTTTCTTTTTCAAACCCTGCTGATCTCGGATCTCGTAAAACTGCGTCAACGCGGTGGTGAGCAGGTTTTCCTTGATCCCCGGGTGGTGCACTTCGACGATCTTTTTCAGCGTCTCCATGTCCGGGAAGCGGATGTAGTGGAAAAAACAGCGGCGCAGGAAGGCGTCGGGAAGTTCCTTTTCATTGTTGGAGGTGATGATCACGATGGGGCGCTGCGCGGCCTTGATCGTCTCACCGGTCTCATAGACAAAGAACTCCATCTTATCGAGTTCCTGAAGCAGGTCGTTGGGGAACTCGATATCGGCCTTGTCGATCTCATCAATCAGCAGCACAACTTTCTTGTCCGCCTCAAAGGCCTGCCAGAGCTTGCCCTTTCGGATGTAGTTCTTGACGTCGTGCACGCGTTCTTCACCCAACTGACTGTCGCGCAAACGGCTGACGGCGTCGTACTCATAGAGGCCCTGTTGCGCGCGGGTGGTGGATTTGATGTTCCACTCGATCATCTCCAGACCCAACCCAGCTGAGACCTGCTTGGCGAGCTCCGTCTTACCCGTTCCGGGCTCCCCTTTCACCAACAGCGGGCGTTCCAGTGTGACTGCAGCATTGACCGCGATGGTCAGATCGTCCGTCGCCACATAATCGGCAGTGCCTTGGAATTTCATCAGTATTCACCTTCTGCTGTCGCGGGCCTCGCGCTAGCGGCCTTTAACCAAAAATCCAAAGGATTGTGTAGTGACAATCCCCAATGCCTAAGATAGACGCTGCGGCAGGGAGCATTCTCGGACGCGAGAGGGGCCTCAAGTGCCAGACACGATTGCCATTGAGGGGACACAAATGAAGCAGGAAGTATTTCTTCCGGAGGATTATTCACCGGCCGAAGACGAACCGTTCATGAATGACAAACAGTTGGCCTATTTCCAGCGCAAGCTGCTGAACTGGAAGGCCGAGCTGCTTGCCGGCAGCCGCGACACCATCGAAGGACTGCAGGACGGGACACGGAACATTCCCGATGTTGCGGACCGGGCGTCCGAGGAGACCGACCGCGCGTTGGAACTTCGGACCCGGGACCGCGCGCGCAAGCTGGTGGGCAAGATCGACGCGGCGCTGCGCCGGATTGATGAAGGCGAGTTTGGGTATTGTTCCGTCACCGGAGAGCCGATTTCGCTGAAACGCTTGGATGCGCGCCCTATTGCGACCATGAGCCTAGAGGCGCAGGAGCGTCATGAGCGCCGCGAAAAAGTGCATCGCGACGATTGATCGCTGCGTTGTTTTTGTGATTGAAGCGCCGGGGCTGACGCCTCGGCGTTTTTGTTTGTAAAGAGGGCGCATGGGTCTTTCGAATGCGATTGTTGTGGGGGGCGGTATTGGCGGTTTGGCCGTAGCCACTGCACTTGCGCAACGCGGGGTGGCGGTCACGCTTGTTGAGCGCGCGGCTTCGTTTTCAGAAGTCGGCGCGGGGCTGCAGGTCAGCCCAAATGGTGTGGCGGTGCTGCGCGCTTTGGGGCTGGAGGCGGCCTTGCGTCAGAAAGCGGCGGTGCGTGGGCAAGCGGTTGAGTTGGTGGATTATGCCAAGGGCCGTCAGGTGGCCCGGCTCGACCTCATGCGGTTGCGCGGGGATCAGGCCTATTACTTTGTGCACCGGGCAGATCTTGTTGATGTGCTGGCGGGCGGTGCGAAGCGCGCTGGTGTGACCCTGGATCTGGATTGTGATGTTGAGGCGGTAGAGCCCGGGGAGTTGCCGCAGGTTCATCTGAAGGATGGCAGTCGCAGGCAAGCCAAGGTTGTTGTGGCCGCAGATGGTATCCATTCGGTGGCGCGTCCCTTGCTCAACGGGGCGGACAATGCCACATTTTCCGGTCAGGTGGCCTGGCGTGCGGTTGTGCCCAATGTTGTAGGTCACGCAGACGTGGCGCAGGTTGCGATGGGGCCGGGGCGACATCTGGTCAGCTACCCGCTGCGGGGGGGCGCTTTGGTGAACCTTGTGGCGGTGGAAGAACGGAGCGAATGGGCGGCAGAGGGCTGGGCCCATGCCGATGATCCCGCGGCGCTGCGTACTGCCTTTGCTGATTTTGGTGGTCAGGCGGCGGCGCTTTTGTCAAAGGTGGAAGCCGTGACGCTCTGGGGGCTTCACCTTCATCCGGTCGCCGCGCGGTGGAGTGAGGGCAATATCGCACTCCTTGGTGATGCAGCGCATCCAACGCTGCCGTTTCTCGCGCAGGGCGCCAATATGGCGTTGGAAGATGCCTGGGTCCTGGCAGATGAGGTGGCGAAGGGCGGGGCTGATTGGGCGGCCCGCTATCAGGCGCGGCGGCGAGACCGGGTGGTGCGGATCGTCAAGACGGCGGAGCGCAACGCCTGGAAGTATCACTTAAGGTCACAACCAGTGCGGACGCTGGCGCATCTTGGATTGCGTTTGGGCAGCAGGGTGGCACCGGGTAGAATGATTGGCGCGCTCGATTGGCTTTACGGGCACGACGTGACGCGGCCGTGATCTGATGGCGCGGCTGCGCCGCATTCCATTGATTTGGGGACGCATCGCCGCGCTGTTGCAGTCTGCAGCCCAGCGGCAGGGCATGGGGACAGGCCTGTGAGGGCTTGCCACTCTCCCTTTCTGGGAATTTGATCAGGCCTTGGCGCGCACAAGCATGCCGAAGAGGTCGCGGGGGTCGTCCGGGTCCGCAAGCAGATCGAGCGGATGGAAGAAACCGGTGTCAACGATGCGGCTGCGGACGTAGCGCAGGGCGGAGAAATCCTCGATCGCGAAGCCGACACTGTCAAAAAGCGTGATCTGTTTGTCGGAAGTACGGCCCGGCGTCTGACCGCTCAGTACTTGCCAGAACTCGGTCACCGGATGGTCCGTGGCCAGTTGCTGGATTTCACCTTCGATGCGGGTTTGTTCAGGGTATTCCACAAAGATGTCCGATCGGTGCAGGATTGCCGGGGCCAGTTCCGTCTTGCCCGGGCAATCCCCGCCGATGGCGTTGATGTGCACGCCGGCACCCACCATGTTGTCTGTCAGAATTGTCGCGTATTGCTTGTCTGCCGTGCAGGTCGTGATGATCTGTGCGCCCAGAATGGCATCTTCCGCACTGCTGCATTTTGTGACCTTGAGGCCCTGACCAGCAAGGTTTGCCGCGCATTTGTCAGTGGCTGCCGGGTCGATGTCATAAAGGCGTACTTCATCGATACCCACAATCGCTTTCATGGCCAGGCTTTGGAATTCGGATTGCGCGCCGTTGCCGATCATCGCCATGACACGGGCCCCTTTGGGCGCAAGCACCCGCGCCACGAGGGCGGAGGTGGCAGCCGTGCGCAGTGCGGTGAGCATGGTCATTTCGCTCAAGAGCACGGGGTATCCGGTGGCCACATCGGCCAGCAGGCCAAAGGCGGTGACCGTTTGCAGCCCATCCTTGGTGTTTGACGGATGCCCGTTCACGTATTTGAAGCCGTAGACCTCACCGTCCGAGGTCGGCATCAGTTCAATCACCCCTTGCTCGGAGTGGCTGCCAACACGGGGCGTTTTGTCGAAAAGCTCCCATCGGTGGAAATCCTGTTCGATGTTCTGGGCAATGCCGCGCATCATCTCTGCTACGCCAATGTGGTGAATCAGCTTCATCATGTGGTCGACAGAAACGAAGGGCACGAGGGCTTTGGCGGAGGGTTTGAGGGTCATGTTTTGGGTCCTCTCAGTAAGCGCGGGTGGGGCGGTCAAAGACTCGGCGGCCCAGGGCAGAGGCGGCAAGGTCCACCATCAGGGTCGCCGTCCGGCCGCGTTCATCCAGGAAGGGGTTCAGTTCCACCAGATCGAGTGAGGTCATGAGGCCGCTGTCGTGCAACATCTCCATGACCAGATGGCCTTCGCGCACTGTGGCGCCGCCGGGCACGGTGGTGCCAACTGCAGGGGCCACGGCGGGGTCCAGGAAATCCACGTCGAGCGAGACATGCAGCATCCCGCCCGCTACGGCGACTTTTTCCAGAAAGGCAGAAAGCGGCTTGGCGATGCCGTTCTCGTCAATGTCGCGCATGTCGACATATGTGATGGCGCTGCCTTGCATGGCCTCCCGCTCAGGCGCGTCAACGGAGCGCAGGCCGATCAAAGCGATTTGTTCATGAGGCAGCGGCGTGTCGATCACCGGGAAGCCATCGAACCCGTCCCGGCCCGTGACATAGCCCAGCGGCGTGCCGTGCAGGTTGCCGCTGTCGGTGGTGTAGGGCGTGTGAAAGTCGGTATGCGCATCGAGCCAGAGCACAAAAAGCGGTCGGTTTTGCGCCTCGGCATGGCGCATTGCCCCCAGCACTGTCCCAAGGGACAACGCATGATCCCCGCCCATGAAGATGGGCAGACCTTGCGGTAGCGTGCTTTGGGCGGTGTCAGCGAGGCTGGTGGTCCAGGCGATGTTCTCGGCGAGCTTGAAGAGCTTGTCATGTGCGTCTGAGGTGAAGGGAGCGGGCTGGATGTTGCCAATGTCTTCGACCTCATGCCCAAGATCGCGCAGGGCCTTTGCCAGGCCTGCGGTTCGATAAGCGTCTGGACCCATGAGGCAGCCCTGACGACGTTTGCCGCAATCGAGGGGCACACCTACAAGGATACATTTTTGAGGTGTCATAAGAGGCTCCGTTCCATTTGACGTGACGCTAGCGCGCATAAATGGGCATCGACAATCGTTCAGAATGGTCATATTGGGCGCTCATTCACCAATATGGACATTCAAGGTGGACAGTACGGATGAGCGGTTGATTTCTGCCCTGCGGCATGATGCGCGGGCGGGAGTATCGGATTTGGCGGTTTTGCTTGGGCTGTCCCGGGCGACTGTCCGTGCCCGGTTGGTCAAGTTGCAGGAGCGCGGTGAGATCGTGGGTTTCACGGTTGTGACCCCGGCCGATGTGGCCACTGACCCGGTGCGCGGCATGATGATGATCGGCATTGAAGGGCGCGGGACGGAGCGGATCACGCGGCAGCTGATTGCGACGCCGGAGGTGCGTGCGGTGCATTCCACAAACGGGCGCTGGGATGTGATTGTCGAGATCGGCAGCGAAACGCTGGAGGCGTTTGATGCGGTGCTTACGCGCATTCGGCGGCTGGACGGAGTGGTGGCGTCGGAGACCTCGCTATTTCTCAGGACGCGGAAGACGGGCTGAAGTCAGGAGGCTTCGGGCAAGTGGCTTTCAATCTCGGCAAAGCTCATAGCCTTCGAGGCTTCAGTAAACCGACCCTTCTGCGAGATCTGGCGCGCGGCATCGATGGCCACCCCATAGGCGCGCCGGGCAATGGCGGAGCCGACAGAGATGCGGCGCACGCCGGCTTGCGACAGTTCCTGCACGTTCAGATCAACGCCTGGGCTGCCCATAATCACGTTCACGGGTTTTGACAGGCTGGCGCAGACGGCGCGGATGTCGTCCAACTTCCGCAGGCCAGGGGCATATAGCACGTCGGCTCCGGCGGCTTCATAGGCTTGCAATCGCTTGATCGTGTCATCGAGGTCAGGCCGGTCCCAGAGGAAATTTTCGCATCGCGCGGTGAAGACCATATCGGTGTCCAACCGCTTGGCTGCTTCGGCGGCAGCAGCAATGCGCGCGGCCGCGTGGTCGAGGTCATAGATCGGATTTGCGGGATCGCCGGTGTGGTCTTCTAGTGAACAGCCAGCAACTCCGGTCTGCGCCACTTGTCGGATGGTTTCGGCGGCCTCTTCGGGGGAATGCCCGAGGCCATACTCAAGGTCAGCAGAAACGGGCAGGGGGGTGGCCGTGACGATTTCTCTGCAGTGGTCCACCATCGCGTCAAAAGGCACCGTGCCCTCGCGTCGGCCCATCGCAAAGGCCATGCCAGCGCTGGTGGTGGCGAGGGCTTTGAAGCCCATCTGATGGAACATCACGGCGCTGCCCCGATCCCAGGGGTTGGGAATTACAAAGGCGTCTGGGCCGTGGTGGAGTTCTCTGAAGGTGGTCACGCCGCCAGTCTGGCACGGGAGGCTGCCACAAGCCAGATGGCGACCAACCCGGCAGAGAGCACCGCATTCCAGCCCGCCATGGACAGCCCCAGGAACTGCCATACGATTTCGTCACACATTACAATTGTTGCAGGCACGTCGGTCGACAACAGGTCTGCGCCTGACAAACCGCTCAACGAACCGCCGCCGCTGCAGCTTGAGGGGCCTTCCCACCAGCGCCATTCGACCCCGGCATGGTAAACGCCAATCCCGGCGGTGATGGCTGCCGCCGCTGCCCCGGCCCAAACCATAATGAAAGGACCGCCCAGCAAGATGACTGCACCGATCAGCACAGCCGCCCCGTGCGGCCAGCGCTGCCATAGGCACATCTTGCAGGGCTGATAGCCCATATACTGGAACCCGAAGGCCCCGAGAAGGAGCGCTGCCGACCCCAGGGCCGCCAGAAGAACGAGCAGTCGTGGTGTCATAGATACCTCACAGCTGCAAAACCGCCGATCAGCAGGACGACGGCGATGGTGAACATCAAGGGCAGACGCTTTTCGATGAAATCCTTGATGGGCGCGCCGAACTTCCACAGCAAAGCTGCGACGATAAAGAAGCGAAGGCCGCGCGCCAGGATTGATGTGGCGATGAACGTGCCCAGCGGCATGGCCGTCCAACCCGACATGATGGTGATGACCTTGTAAGGGAAGGGGGTGACGCCAGCGGTCAGCACCGCCCAGAATCCTAGATCGTTAAAGCGGGTGGAAAATTCGGCCATGGAATCCGCTTTGCCAAGAGCGCTAAGGATCGGCTGGCCGATGGTTTCAAACGCGAGCGCGCCGATGGCATACCCCAGCAGCCCGCCCAGAACAGATGAAACAAGGCAAACGGTTGCGATCAAAAACGCGCGGTTGGGGCGCGCGATGATCATCGGTATCATGATGATGTCCGGTGGGATCGGAAAGAAAGAGCTTTCGACAAAAGCAACAATGGCCAAAGCCCACAGGGCGCGCGGATGCTGCGCAAGGCTGAGGGTCCAGTCATAGAGGCGTTGGATCACGGAGGCGCGGCCTTGATAGTTCTGCGTCACCTGCAACACCATGCCATAGGGCGCAGGTCAAGGGCGCAGGTCGTCTTGGTGCAGAATGGGCTTGTGAGGGCGCACCTCGCAGGTTACATCAGCCGCAGTGCCCGAGTGGTGGAATGGTAGACACGACGGATTCAAAATCCGTTGCCGCAAGGCGTGCCGGTTCAAGTCCGGCCTCGGGTACCACGGCCTTCGATATATCGCTGTAGAGATTCGCAAGAGGCCTCAATTTGCCCACAAATTGCTTTTGATTCGATGCAAATGTGACTTTTGGCACGCCTTTTGCGCACCATTCCGTGATGAATACACACATTGGTTCCATTTCGAGAACAAGTCATTCCCTACTGTGACGGGAAAAGGGCGTGCGCCCCTGCGGAATAGGTTGAATGTCACTGTTTCTTGATCTTGCACAATTAACCACAATCCGGCGCTGACCGCTTGGAGCGTTCATTGGGCCAAGTCTCAATTTTTATTGAAGTAATTGCTGTTTCCGCAACGTAAACCTGGAAACAATGTTCGCGTATAAGGGGAATGTTCGCCCGTTAACCAATTCGAAAATATGGTGAATCTGACCTCACGGGTGACACTTTTCAGCCTTTTTTCCCTTTGTTGTCGGCAAACCAGTCGGTATTTATTGGATTGCCCAACTGGGGGGCAAAGTCTGTAGGTCACGGGGGCGACCGCACCGAACGCATCATTTTGAAGATGCGGGAGATGTGTGTACGCCACGAATGTGTGTTCGTATCCACATAGTCGACAGCGGCGCGTGCTGCTGCTTTGACCGCCGCAAGGCTCTCCCTCTCTTCTTTGGTGCAAGTGCGCGTCGCCCTGGCTTGCCGGCAAGGCCTGCGGGGCGATGAATGGAACGGGAGACGACATAATGTTTTGTGCGCTGGGGCCACAATCACACTTCGCGGCAATGCCGCGTGCGCTTCCGTTCGGAACCGCCACCACCTGTCTTGCATCAAAATCCAGAACGGCCGCGCTGCGTGCCGCACGCAGCAACGCTTGAGGAGCTAAACCATGATCCGTACACTTGATTTCAATCCATTTGCCGCTGGGACCGTCATTGATGACGAATACGAAGGCGTAACCGTCGCTGCCACCGGTGGGTCCGGCCAGGCGATGATTTTTGACACCGCCAACCCGACCGGCGATGACGATGACCTGGCGTCTGACACGCTGGAAGGTCTGCTGATCATCTCTACCGATGGCGACAGCTCCGACCCCGACGACCACGACGGCGGCGGCACGATTTCTTTTGACTTCGACAATGACGTTCAGATGAAGTCGATCACGTTCAAGGACATCGAAGAAGTCGGTGTGACCATGAACTTCTACGACCGCGACGGTAATCTGATTGAAAGCCAGTTTGTCCCGCCCACCGAGAATGGTGGCGAAGTCACGGTCCAACTCTTTGTGCCTGACACAGCTACATTTGAAGTTGTGCTGCCCGGTTCCGGCGGTATCGACAACGTGACCTTTGACGACCCCGGCTTTGCCGACGATGGCCCAACGGCCGTGGACGATGAAGCAGAGACGCCCGAGGACACCGCGGTGGTCGTTGATCTTCTGGGCAACGACACGGACCCAACCGGCCAGCCCCTGACGCTCGATAGCGTTTCGGTTCTGCCTGAGGTTGGTTCCGTTGTAGACAATGGTGACGGCACCGTGACCTTCACGCCTGCGCCTGACTACAACGGGCCTGCGACCATCTCCTATACCGTCAGCGATCCTGATGGGAACACGGATGATGGCGAAGCTTTGGTGACGGTAACACCTGTCAACGACGCGCCGGATGCCGTGGACGATGCGGACACGACCGACTTCAACACGCCAGTCACTGTGGACCTGCTGGCCAATGACACCGATGTGGACAACGATACGTCTGATCTGAACGTGATCATGGCAACTGTGCCTGCTGATCAGGGTTCGCTGGTCAACAATGGCGACGGCACCGTGACCTTCACGCCTGTCGATGGCTTCACTGGTGACGCCACAATCAGCTACACGATTGACGATC
Organism: uncultured Sulfitobacter sp.; assembly: GCA_963422245.2. Taxonomy (GTDB): domain Bacteria; phylum Pseudomonadota; class Alphaproteobacteria; order Rhodobacterales; family Rhodobacteraceae; genus Sulfitobacter. The sequence goes on from CAXMWW010000026.1 coordinate 341,890, forward strand.
CATCTGGTGCGACCGATAGCGCTGTGCACGTCATCACTGTCGAAGCGCCCGCGGACGGCAGCCCGACTGCTGTTGACGATGTGGCCGAAACACCTGAAGACACGCCGGTCGTCGTTGACCTTCTGGGCAATGACACCGACCCGACGGATCAGCCGCTGACGATTGATAGTGTTTCCGTGCCAGAGCGTTTTGGGACGGTGGTAGATAACGGTGACGGCACCGTGACCTTCACGCCTGCGCCTGACTTTAACGGCGATGCGCCGATCACCTACACAGTAAGCGACCCTGATGGGAACACCGATGTCGGCGAAGCGATTGTGACGGTCACGCCTGTCAACGATGCACCCGATGCGGTGGACGATACTGACACGACCGACTTCAACACGCCTGTCACTGTTGACCTGCTTGCCAATGATACTGATGTGGACAACACACCGGACGAGCTTTCCGTGGTTTCCGCGACCGTGCCTGCTGATGAAGGTACGCTGGTCGACAATGGCGATGGCACTGTGACTTTCACACCCGCCACAGGCTTTACCGGTGTCGCGACGATCACCTACACCATCGAAGATCCCGATGGGTTGCAGGATACGGCGGTTCACGAGATCACTGTGGAAACCGGTGACCTGGACGGCATCGTGGACGGCACGGATGATGGTGAACTGATCGACGAGGACTTCCTTGGCGATCCGGATGGTGACATCGTCAATGACGATCCGGCCATCCTGCCGGGCACCGATCCGCTGGACGACTCTGTGCGTGCGGGCGGTGGTGATGACACCATCGAGACCGGAGACGGCTCCGACACCGTAGACGGTGGCGACGGTGACGACGAGATCGATACGTCCAGCGGCGACATTCTGCCGGACCTGGGGTATCCCTTCTCGGACACCGATGGTCTGGGCTACGACCCCGACTCTGACCCCGAAAACGACCGCGACAGTGTTGACGGTGGTGCGGGTGACGACACAATCTCGACCGGGGACGACCGTGACACCATCACGGGTGGGGCCGGTGCGGACGTCATCAATGCGGGCATCGACGATGACCTTGTGAACGCAGGCACCGAGGATGACCGCGTCGTGGGCGGCGAAGGCAACGACACGATCCTGGGTGGGTCAGGCGATGACACCATCTATGGTGGCAATGACCCTGACCTTGGCTTGGACGTTCTGGACATCCCCGATGAGGCGACAGACGACAACCCGTTCTCGCCTGATCGTCAGCCTGAAAACGGCCGCGACTCCATCGATGGCGGTGCGGGCAACGACCTGATCTTTGGTCAGGACGATGACGACACCATCGCCGGTGGCTCGGGCAATGACATGATCGACGGTGGCGTTGATGATGACGTGCTGGAAGGCAACACCGGTGAGGACACATTGATCGGTGGCCAGGGTGACGACAGCGCATCCGGTGGCCTTGACGACGACGTACTCGACGGTGGCGAAGGCGACGATACCCTGCGCGGTAACGTTGGCGACGACGAATTGGACGGCGGTGAAGGCGATGACAGCCTCGACGGCGGACAAGGCGACGACACCGTGATGGGCGGTGAAGGCGATGACTCCATCACCGGCAACCAGGGCGACGACCTGCTGGATGGTGGTGACGGCGACGACACCATGACCGGCGGTGCGGGTCAGGATACTTTTGTCAACGTCAACGCTGGTGATGATGTGGACGGCGGCTCGGGTCCTGTGGACTTCGACACGCTGGACCTGCGCGGCTCGGCCCCTGAGGGCGGCAGCTTCTCGATCACCTTTACTTCTCCGGACCAGGAAGACGGCATCGTCAACTACCTGGACGCGGACGGGAACGACGCAGGCACGCTGGTGTTCGAAGAGATCGAGAACATCATTCCCTGTTTCACCCCCGGCACCAAGATCGCGACCCCGAAAGGCGAGCGTCTGGTGGAAGAACTGGAAGTTGGCGACCGGGTCATCACCCGCGACAACGGCATCCAGGAAATCCGCTGGGTTGGTCAGCGCGCCATGACCGGCGCAGAGCTGGAGCGTGCTGCGCACCTCAAGCCCGTGCTGATCCGTCAGGGTGCCCTTGGCAACGATCTGCCGGAGCGTGACATGATGGTCTCGCCCAACCACCGGGTTCTGGTGGCCAACGACAAGACAGCGCTTTACTTCGAAGAGCGTGAGGTTCTCGTCGCGGCCAAGCACCTGACCGGGCTGGACGGTGTGGATATCGTGGATGTGTCGCAGACCACCTACGTGCACATCATGTTCGATCAGCACGAGGTGATCCTCAGCGATGGCACCTGGACTGAGAGCTTCCAGCCTGGTGATCAAACGCTTGCCGGTATCGGCAATGCGCAGCGCCAGGAAATTCTGGAACTGTTCCCGGAACTGGCCACCGAAGAGGGGATCGAAGGTTATGCCTCCGCCCGCCGGTCGCTGAAGAAGCACGAAGCGAAGCTGGTGCTCAAGTAAGGTCAACCGAATCGCTTGCTGAATGCAGCTATTGCCAGGGCTTGGCCCCGGCGATAACGAGAGACGGGGCAGCTTGCTGCCCCGTTTTCTTTGTCCAATTGCCCGCGAATTAATCAACTGTTTCCGAAACAGAAACACTACCTAAGCGGGAAGTTGCGTATTGCAGTAACAAACCTACAAATGCGCGTATCTGCTTCAAATTCCCCTCAAATTTATCAACAAAACCTATAACTTTGTGTGCGGGTGGGAAGCTGCTGCAGCTTCCTTTGAGATGAGTGTTTGCATTTTGGGAGGCTACTGCCATGGCCGTAATCAATGGGACGCCGGATAACGATACCCTTCAGGGGACGTTCGAAGAAGATCAGATAACTGCGGGGGCGGGGGATGATCTTGTTTCCGGTGAAGGGGACGACGATCTGATTGATGGTGGTGAAGGTAACGATGTTATCTTTGGCGACGCTGGTGTTGGTACAGCCCCCGGACAGGACGCGAGCCCTATCACGCTGGACTTTGCCAATCGCGCCAATAACACCGGCAGCCGTGCGCAGGACGGCGATAGCGTTGTCTACCGCAATGTGGCTCAGTTGGAGGATGGCACCCAGATTGACGGCCGCCTTGTTCTGGTGGGCACGTCAGATTCCGACATGCGGATCGACCTGACGGGCGGTCCGGGCTTCGAAATCCTGCTCAACACCAACAGCAATGCCTCATTTGCGGGGGAGACTGCGCGGTTCCGGCTTGAGTTCTTTGACCCCGCGACCGGTGAACCCGTGGCGCTCAATTCCACGGGCACCTTCAACGACCTCGACCGCAACAGCCCGGGCGATCAGGAATCCGTTACCATTGACGCCAATAACTTCACCGCCTTTGGGACCAGCGATGACACCTCGCTGAACGTCACCACAGGTGGGGGTGAGGTGAACGCGGCAGGCACCGAACAGAACAACCCGTCCGATCAGGATGCCTGGTTCTCAGCCCAATTCGAAAATCGCGAGTTTATCGAATTTGAGCTCGAAACCCGCTCCACCCGTTCCGGCTTTACGCTGTCGGGCGACTTGATTGACGATGCCGTGGTGACGCCAATTGAAGCGGGCGACGATACCATCGACGGTGGTGAGGGCGATGATACGATTCTGGGTCAGGGCGGCAACGATGTCATCGACGGTGGCGAAGGTTCCGACCAGTTGGACGGTGGCGAGGGGATGGACACCATCACCTCTGGCGGCGGTGATGACGAGGCGATGGGCGGGCAGGCCTCTGACCTTTTCAACTTCTCTTCGGGTGGCAGCCACACGATCACCGGCGGTGAAGATGCCGATGGATCGGACATTGACGTGCTGGGCCTGACCGGCCTTGATCGCGGGCTTTATACGCTGACAGAGAACGGTGATGAGAGCGGCACAATCGTGTTCCGCGACGCGGATGGCAATGTCACGGGTACAACGACTTATTCGGAGATCGAAGAGGTCATCATCTGCTTCACCCCCGGCACCAAGATTGCCACCAAGCGGGGCGAAGTGCCGGTGCAGCAGTTGAAGGAAGGGGACCGTGTCCTCACCCGTGACAATGGCCCGCAAGAAATCAGATGGATTGGCCGGCGCAACCTGAACCGCGCCGATCTGGAGAAGATGCCAGCTTACTTCCCCATTTTGTTCCGTGCCGGTTCGCTTGGGGATGGCCAGCCGCAGCGCGACATGATGGTCAGCCCGAACCACCGGATGCTGGTCACGTCAGAGCTGGCGGAAGTCATGTTTGGTGAGCGCGAAGTGTTGGTGGCGGCCAAGCACTTGACGGGTCTGGACGGTGTGGAAAGCCTGCCGATCCCCAAGGTGAGCTACATCCACATGATGTTCGACGCCCATGAAGTTGTTCTGGCCGATGGCGTCTGGGCGGAGAGCTTCCAGCCGGGCGATCATGCCATGGCTGGCATCAAGAGCGAACAGCGGCGTGAAATCCTGGACCTCTTTCCGGAGCTGGAAGGGGCGCAGGGTCTGAAGAACTTCACAGCGGCGCGGCGTCTGCTGCGCGCGCACGAGGCGCATTTGCTTGCATTGGAAGAGTTCCGCTGATCCGGCCTTAGCGCGCCGCGCGCCAGCGTTCCCAATCTTCGGGCGTGTCCAGATCGAGGCGCGCCCGATTATCTTTGAGAGGCACCAGCGCGACCATGCCCTGTGCGGCCTCAACAACCTTGTGTCCGCCACCGTCGCCATGAAGGCGGGCGATCTCAGCGAAAAGCTCCGCTTTGAAGACGATTGGATGACCCGGCTTGCCCGTCGAGGTGGCCCCACGCCAGATGAGGAGGTCAGACTGCAAGTCGACGGCCTGCGCAACCTCAAGCAAGTCTTCGGTTCGCAATGCGGGAAGATCCGCAAGGAGCACCATGGCGCAGGATGTCTGTGCTGGCAGGGCTGCAAATCCGGCTCGCAGGCTGGCATTGATCCCTTCGGAGGCATCAGCCACGGGCACGGCGATGACATCCAAGCCGTCCAGCACGTCATATCGTGGATGTGGCGACGGGGGCAGGGCAATCAGCACATCGCCTGAGGTGGCAGCACGCGCCCTTCTGGCTTGAAGCGCGAGCAGCGGCAAGCCGTCGACCTGCTCCAGCAACTTGTCGCTACCGCGCATGCGAGAAGACGCGCCCGCAGCCAGGATGATGATCGGAAAGTCATGGTGGGCCATAGGCCCACCTTACGACTGGCGAAAGTGACGTCTAGCGATTCATTAACCGGGGAGGGTGGGCCAGAGGCCCACCTTACATTGCTAGCCGCGCATCCGCTCACCTGCCGGGTCAAAGAGAGGTTCGGTGATAAGTGTCGCACTGCGCATCTGGCCCAGAATTTCGATCTCTACCTCAAGCCCTGCAGCAACCCGGGCGGTGGGCACGAACCCTTGGGCGATGGATTTGCCCGCATAGTGCGAATACCCGCCGGAGGTGCAAAAACCGACGACCTTCCCCCCCAACCAAATCGGTTCATAGCCTTGCACGTCCGCATCCTGCGCGTCGACCTCAAAGGCCACCAATCTCCGGGCAGGTCCTTCGGCGCGTTCCGTTTCAGCAGCCGCACGCCCGATGAAATCGGTGTTCTTCTTCCAGGCGATGAACCGGTCCATTCCGGTTTCCGCTGCCGTGTAGTCCGGCCCGAACTCCAGCAGCCAGCCGCCAAAGAACTTGTCCAGTCGCAGCGACATCATCGCGCGCATGCCGAAGGGAACCATACCGTGGGGCTGACCGGCCTCCCACAATGTCGCCCAAAGCTGGCGCTGCGCCATGGGGTCGCAGTAGATCTCGAACCCCAGATCACCGGTGTAGCTGACCCGCTGTACCAGACAGTTGGTCTGTCCCACCACCAGAGGGCGCACATCGAGAAAGGCCATTTCGCTAATGTCGCTCAACGTGCAAGCCTGTAGCACCTCGCGGGCTTTGGGCCCCGCAATCTGGAAACCTGTGCGCCTGTCCGAGATGTTCTCGATGTGAACGTCCGCGTCGAGGTTCTGCTGAAACCAGCGCATGTGGAATGCTTGGGAGCCATAGGAAGCGGTCAGCTGAAACTCTTCCTCACCGAGACAGGAGATCGTGAAATCGCCAATCAGGCGCCCCTTGGGCGACAGCATGGGGGTCAGGCTGATGCGTCCCCTGGCTGGCACGCGGCCTGCCATGATCCGGTCAAGCCATGCGCGCGCCCCTGCGCCGGTCACGAGGTATTTGCCGAAGTTCTGAACCTCGTTAATGCCGACGCCTTCGCGCACCCCCCGTACCTCGCGCCCCGTGGCCTCAAAAGCGTCAGATCGGCGGAAGGACGGGGTTTCATAAGTCGGCTCATCCCCTCGGGCGAAGTAGTTCGGCACCTCTAGGCCGTACTGATGGCCCCAGACGGCACCCATGTCGGAAAAGATGTCATACATCGGTGTGGTTTGATGGGGCCGTGCGGCGGGCAGCTCCTCATTCGGATAGGCGACTGAGAAACGTTTCTGATAGTTTTCAATGACTTTCGGCAGGGTATAGCCCGGACTGATCCAGTCGCCAAAGCGGGCCACATCCATGGCCATCACGTCGCGCTCGGGCTCCCCTTCGACCATCCACTGCGCCAGTGTGAGGCCCACACCACCCCCCTGAGAGAACCCGGCCATCACGCCGCAAGCGGACCAATAGTTCCGCATGCCGGGCACGGGACCCACCAGCGGGTTGCCATCAGGCGCAAAGGTGAAAGGCCCGTGGATCACGTTCTTCACGCCCGCGCGTTCCAGATCGGGGAAGCGTTTGTAAGCGAAGTTGATGCTGTCCTCGATCTTGTCAAAATCATCGGGCAGCAGCTCCTGCCCAAAGTCATAGGACGTCCCCCCCACCGCCCAGGGTCGGCAAGTCTGCTCATAAAACCCGATGCAAAGACCCAAACGTTCCTGCCGGAGATAGCTTTCACCCGCCGGATCCATCACATGTGGATGTTCCTTGCCGTCCTGCATCATCTCTTTGATCAGCGGTACGTCTTCGGTGATCAGATACTGATGCTCCATCGGGTGAAGCGGGAAATATACGCCTGCCAGCGCGCCCACCTCGCGCGCCCATAGGCCGCCTGCATTTACCACATGCTCGGCGTGGATCGTGCCCTTGTCGGTCACCACATCCCAGGTGCCGTCCGCACGCTGGTTCGTTTCGCGCACCATGCAGTGCGTCTCAATCGTGGCCCCGCCCATGCGTGCAGCTTTGGCATAGGCGTGGGTCGTGCCAGAGGGGTCGAGGTGGCCGTCCAGCGGGTCATATAGCGCGCCGATGATGCCATCGACGTTGGTCACAGGTGCGATCTGTTTGATCTCTTCGGGGCCGACGATCTCTGTCTCCAGCCCCATGAAGCGGTGCTTGGCGCGTTCTGCCAGCAGCATGTCAAAGCGGTCCTGATTGTCGGCCAGCGTCACGCCACCCACGTGGTGCAAGCCGCAGCTGAGACCCGTGATCTCCTCCAACTCCTTGTAAAGGCGAATGGTATAGCCCTGCAGGGCCGCCATGTTGGTGTCACCGTTGAGCGTATGAAACCCGCCAGCCGCATGCCAGGTGGACCCGGACGTCAGCTCTGAGCGTTCCAGCAGCATCACATCCGACCACCCCAGCTTGGTCAGGTGATAAAGCACGGATGCGCCAACAACGCCTCCGCCGATGATGGCAACGCGGGTGGTGGTTTGCATGAGGTTTTTCCTTTGACTTTTGCGGGTCAGAGTATCCTTCCTGTCGCCGGTGCCAATGCAGATAACGACAGAAGATGTCGTTACCGAATGACGCCGCGCCGCAGAAAGGCTGCGCATCATCGGAAACCTCAGCGTTAGAAAGAGACGCTAAGCGACAGCAGGGGTCGGAAAACGGCAATCAAGAGGCTGGACCGGCGGACATTTTGATCAAACCAAACGTCAAACCAAGGATGTCCCCATGCGAACCCATGCCCAGGCCGTTGTTATCGGAGGCGGCGTCATTGGCTGCTCGATCCTCTATCACCTGACAAAACTGGGCTGGACGGATGTGGTTCTGTTGGAGCGGGACGAGCTGACCTCCGGATCAACGTGGCACGCGGCGGCCAACATCCACGGGCTGCATGACAACAACAACATCACGCGCATCCAGAACTACACGATGGACCTTTATAACGCGCTGGAGGCTGAGACGGGCCAAAGCTGCGGTGTTTTTCAACCTGGCTCGCTCTACCTCGCGCAGACCGAGGCGCGCGAACATCAGCTGCGCCTGCAGGAAGCCAAAGGCAAGTACTACGGCCTGCCGTTCCGCGAAGTGAGCCGGGAAGAGGCCGAAGAACTGCACCCGCTGGTCAATTATGATGGCATCCGCTGCATCATGTTCGAAGAGAACGGCGGCAACGTGGACCCGTCGGGTGTGACCAACGCTTATGCCGTGGGCGCGCGGAATGCAGGGGCCGAGATTGTGCGGTTTTGCCCGGTGCTGGGGACCGATCCGCAGCCCGATGGATCGTGGATCGTGCGCACCGAAAAAGGCGATATTCACACGCAATGGGTCGTGAATGCCGCAGGCCTTTGGGGGCGCGAGGTTGCGGCCCTTGCGGGGTTGAAGTTGCCACTGCAACCTACTGAACATCAATACTTTGTCACGGAAACGATTGTCGAGATTGACGACATGGATCGACGTCTTCCGTCGGTCGCGGACCGGGATGGCGAATACTATCTGCGGCAAGAAGGCAAAGGGCTGCTAATCGGTGCCTACGAAAAAGACCTCAAGTTCTGGGCCGAAGACGGCACTCCGCTGGATTTTGCCCATGATCTCTTCCCCGACGATCTGGAACGGATCGAAGAAAACATGATGCGCGCCATCGACCGCGTGCCTGCGGTAGGCGAGGCCGGGATTAAACGTGTGATCAACGGACCGATGATCTGGTCACCGGATTCCAACGTGCTCTTTGGTCCGGTGCCCGAGATGCGCAACTACTTCTGCTGCAACGGCATCATCCCCGGGTTCTCCCAATCCGGTGGCATGGGGCTCTTGGCGGCAGATTGGATTGGCACGGGCGAGACCCGTTATGATATGTTCGCCTGGGACATGGCGCGCTTCGGGCTTTGGGCGGACGAGGCGTTTACCAAGGCCAAGGTGGGAGATCAGTACGCCAACCGCTTCAAGATCCATTTCCCCAACGAAGAACGCGATGCGGGCCGGCCCATGCGCAAGCGCCCCGCCTATGACGCGCAGCGCAAACTGGGGGCCGTCTTTGGCCTCAACTACGGTTGGGAGCATCCGCTCTACTTCGGCTATCCCATTGGTGCAAAAGACGAAACCGAAGGGTTCACGCGTCAGGATTGGTGGGGTCAGGTGGGCCGTGAATGCCAGATGCTGCGTGACAAGGCGGGGATCATCGACATCTCCAACTTTGCCAAATACCGCGTGAAGGGGCCGGGGGCCGAGGACTGGCTCAACAGCCTTTTTGCCAACAATATGCCAAAGGCCGTCGGTCGGTCGTGTCTTACGCCGCTCATTGGCGTGCGGGGCGGCATTGCGGGTGATTTCACCGTCACGCGGCTGGATGAGGACGAATTCTGGATCATCGGTTCCGGCATGGCGGAGCGTTATCACCTGCGGTTCTTCAACGCGATTCCGCTGCCCGACGGCACGACGTTTGAAAGCCACACCGACGATATGTGCGGCTTCAACGTGGCCGGACCGAAGTCCCGTGAGATGTTGCAACGCATGACCAATGCCTCGCTTGCCACGCCGGATTTCCCTTTCATGCGGTCCAAGTGGATTGAGCTGTCAGGCGTGCGCTGTCTGGCCCTCCGCGTCAGCTTCACTGGCGATCTGGGATGGGAGCTTCACTGCGCGACAGAGGATCAGGGGCGGCTCTTTGAGGCCTTGATTGACGCAGGCAAGGACGTGGGCGCAGGCCCCGTCGGGTCACGGGCGCTGATGTCGCTGCGGGTGGAGAAGGGCTATGGCAGCTGGAGCCGCGAATACAGCCCCGAGTACTGGCCTCAGGAAGTGGGCTTGGACCGTCTGTGCAAGATGGACAAGGAATTCCTGAACAAAGCTGCCGTGGCAGAGACCATGGCCAAGGACGCGCGCGAAGAACTTGTGCTGTTGGCGCTTGACGGGGCGCTGTGCGATGCGTCTAACGCGGATGCCACGGGCGGGGAGCCGATTTTCAAGGACGGCAAGGGTATTGGCCGTGTCACGTCAGGTGCATATGGCTACACGGTTGGCCAATCGCTGGCCTTGGGCTTTGTGACCGGTGTGAAAGCAGGGGACGAAGTCGACGTCATGGTACTTGGCCAATCTCACAAGGCCGTTGTGCTGGCTGAGCCGCCGTTTGACCCAAAGGGGGAAAAGCTGCGCGCTTGATCCACGCTGGATTTGCTGCGACCCTCTGCATCAGAATTTTGATTGGTCGTTTATGCAAAGTGATCTTCTCAAGGCCTGCCTTGTAGGTTTGATAGCGTTTTTTTGCGCGTCGTTGGCTGAGGCGCAGGAACGAATTGCGTTGTTGATCGGCAATGGTGCTTACCAATCGGTCACGGCGCTGCCCAACCCTATAAACGATGCGACCGATGTGGCGGAGAAACTGGCTGAGCTTGGTTTTGATGTGACGGTGGCGCAGGACAGCGACCGGGCCGCAATGCGCGCAGCGATTGCGCAGTTTGGGGCGGACTTGCGCGCAGCCGGGGCGGACGGGCAGGGGCTTTTCTATTACGCGGGCCATGCGGTGCAGGTGCAGGGGGCCAATATTTTGCTGCCTACAGACGCTGCGATCCGTAAAGAGGATGACTTGATCGCGCAGGGGGTTTTGCTGTCAGACATCACCGACGTGATGGCTGCTGCGGAAAGTGCGGCCAGCTTTTTGATCATTGATGCCTGTCGTAACGATCCCTTTGAGCAGACCATGAACTTGCCGTCGGGCCTTGCGCAAATGCGCGCGCCGCGGCGTTCAATTGTGGCCTATTCGACCGAGCCTGGCGCGGTAGCATTTGATGGCATAGGGCGCAATAGTCCTTACACAGCCGCCTTGCTGGAAGAGATATCCAAGCCCGGTGTGCCGGTCGAAAAGATGTTCAAAAGCGTGCGCCGCAAGCTGCTTGAGGCAACCCAGTTTCAGCAGATTTCCTGGGAAAGCTCCTCTCTCGTTGATGAGAACATCTTTGCCGAGGGCGAGCCGCAGACCGCAGAACCCGAAATAGCGTTCGAACACCGCCCAAGGCACCCTATCGATTGGGAGGACCTCAATTGGTCAGATCTGAGCGCCAAACAGCGTATGGCTTGGACCACCTTAGGTTGGACCCAATCAAGTTGGCAGGGCCAGACAGCGCAGCCTGAAAGCGAGAATCTGATCTGGGATGCGCTGTCACGGCCCCAACAGGAAGCCGCGCGCGATCTGGGGTACAGCCGCCCGATGTGGGACGGCACCGCTGTTGTGGACGTGAATGCGTTGAAAGCGCCACCTTTGGTGGCCTCGCCAGGCACTGACTGGGAGGTATTGGATTGGAGCGATTTGACAGCCCCACAGCGCGCCGCATGGACTGTGTTGGGATGGGACGCGCTGAGTTGGAGTGGGCAGAGCGCAGAACCCACCAGCGGAGACAATAGCTGGAGCGACCTGAACGCAGATGAGCGCTCGGCGGCTGCGTCGCTGGGATACGATTCGGACAGCTGGTAGGCGCGTCAACCGTTGGGGCGGCTAAGCACGAACGCCGCCGCACCCAACAGGCAGACGGCCTGAAGGGTAAGAACCTCCCATCTGAGTCCCATCCAAAGGCTAAGACCAAAGGCGGCGGCCATCATGGTTGCGGCCATCGCTTTGTAGCGCGGGGCGATGGCCCCTTTATCGCGCCATTCGGCGATAATTGGGCCAAAAGTCGGGTGGTTCTCCAGCATGGCGGCAAGCCGCGGCGATCCTTTGGCAAAGCAAAAGGCGGCGAGGATCACCAAGGGCGTTGTAGGCAAGATGGGCAGCACCGCGCCGATCGCCCCGAGGGCCAGGGCGAGCAATCCAAGAAAGGTCCAGAACGGTCGAGCCATCAGCAAGGGCCGTATGCAAGCGCGGACCGCGAGAGTGTCACAACGGCCTGATTTTGAGCTGTGTAATCCGGTTGCCTTCGCGTTCCATTACCTCAAAGCGGAAGCCGTGAAAGCTGAAAACCTGGCCCATGGTTGGGATCATCTGCGCCTCATGGATCACCAGCCCGGCGACGGTATTGGCCTCATCATCTGGCAGTGACCAGTCGGTCGCGCGGTTTAGGTCGCGGATGGTCATCGCCCCTTCGACCAGCAGGTGACCGTCTTCGCCGGGGTTCAGGACCTGCTCACCATCGGGGTCGAATTCATCCGTGATCTCGCCCACGATCTCTTCCAGAATGTCCTCCAGCGTGATCAGACCCTGCAGCGATCCGTATTCATCCACCACCAGTGCAAAGTGGGTCCGGCGACGCAGAAACTGGCGCATCTGCTCATCGAGGGTCGATGTTTCAGGGACGAAGTAGGGCTCCATCGCGACCTGAGAGATGTCAAAGTTCTTGAGCGCCGATGCATCCCCGTCCGGCCCGCCGATGGCCTTGTACATCGCGCGCAGCAGGTCCTTGGCGTGCACCACGCCCACAATGTTCTCCGGATCGTCTCGAAAAACGGGCAGGCGGGTGTGGTTGGACTGCAGGCATTGCTCCAGAATTTCGGTGGGGTCAGCTGCGGCATCGATCATTTCGATCCCTGAACGGTGCAGCATGATCTCTTCTACCGCGCGGTCGCCAAGATCCAGCGCACCGAGAATGCGGTCACGGTCTTCCTTTTCCACAACCCCTTCGGAGTGGCCCAGTTGCAGCGCGCCTGCGATTTCCTCGCGCACAGCCAGAATATTGCTGTCAGGGTCCGTGGTGACACCAAACACCCGCAGGATACCGCGCACGATCATCCGCACCGCGCCCACAATGGGGGCAAAAACAGTGACGACAATGCTGATAGGGCCGGACACAAGGGCGGCTGCCCGTTCTGCATTGGTGATGGCAAAGGTCTTGGGCAGCACCTCGGCAAAGATCAGCACCAATAGGGTCATCACGAGGGTCGCGAGCCCAACGCCACTTTCGCCAAAGAGCCGCAAAAACAGCGAGGTTGCCAGCGACGTCGCCAGAATGTTCACCAGGTTGTTGCCCAAAAGGACGGAGCCGATCAGCCGCTCGTTGTCTTCGGTGATCCGCAAGGCTCGCACGGCACCGCTTGACCCTTTGTCGGCCTGTGCGCGCAGTTTTCCGCGGGAAGCGGCCGTGAGAGCTGTTTCCGAGCCTGAGAAGAAGCCTGACAAGACCAGCAGCAGCAGGATGACCCCGCTGCTGAACCAGAACGCGCCATCAAGCAGTGCGGTGCCCGTTTCCATTTAGAACTATGATCCTCTGATAGGGTTCAATAGGTTATGGGCGCGCAGGGCGCTTCATTCAAGCCTTGGACGGGCGGAGGACGTATGAAACATCGCGATCTGGGGGTATTGGACGGGGCTGTTCTGCTGTTTGGAGGCCCCTATTCGAATGCCCAAGCCCTGCGTGCTTTGATGACTGAGGCGCAGGCGCGGGGGATTTCCCGGGATCATATGGTCTGCACGGGCGACATCGTCGCTTATGCGGGTGAGCCAGCAGAATGCGTGGCGATGATCCGGGCACTCGGGTGCCCCGTGATCGCGGGCAATTGCGAAGTGCAGCTGGCCAGCGGCGCTGCGGATTGCGGGTGCGGGTTTGAGGAAGGTTCAGCCTGTGATCTGCTGAGTGTGACTTGGTTCAATTATGCAGCTCAAGTCCTTCAAGATAAGGATAAAACTTGGATGGGCGCGCTGCCGGACCTCCTGACATTTGTCCACCAGGGCGCAAGATACGGCGTTCTGCATGGTGGTATCACCGAAGTAGCGCGGTTTGTCTGGCCGACCAGCCCTAACGAGGTCTTTGCAGAGGAATGGCAGGCGTTTGAGGCGATCGCTGGTCCGGTTGATCATATCATCGCAGGTCATAGCGGCGTGCCGTTTATCAAAACCACCTCCAAAGGCCATTGGATCAATGCGGGTGTCATCGGCATGCCGCCACATGATGGGGGCCAGCAAACGCGGTTTGCCGTGCTGGATGGCGGCGAGGTGCAGGTGCACCGTTTGAGCTATGACGCAGCAGGGGCGGCCAATGCGATGGACGAGGCGGGGTTGCCTGCAGGATACCGCGACGGTCTGCTCAGCGGCTATTGGCCGTCCGAGGATGTCTTGCCCGCCGCATTGCGCGTGCCGTCCTTGGCCAAAGGGTGATGGTCGAGCACCAGTTGTGACAGGCGTTCTTCCAGCACGTGGGTGTAAATCTCTGTCGTGGCCACGTCCGCATGGCCCAGCATGGTCTGAATGGCGCGCAAATCCGCACCACCGGCCAGCAAATGGGTCGCGAAGGCATGGCGCAGGGTGTGCGGTGTGACTTTGGTCGGATCAACACCGCCCGCGACTGCAAATTCTTTGATCAAAAGGTAGAACCGATGGCGTGTCAGGTGACCGGATTTGCCGCGTGACGGAAAGAGGAACCGTGAAACGGGCAGGCGCTCCGTGCGCGCGTGCTCATCCTGAAGGTCCCGCTCTGCCAACCAAGCAGTCAAAGCCTCTCGCGCCGGGGGCGACAGCGGCACCATACGCTCCTTGCCTCCTTTGCCCATGATCAGCAGCAATCGGGGGTCTCCCCGTGTGGCGCTGATTGGCAGGCTGACCAATTCGCTGACCCGCATGCCGGTTGCGTAAAGCAGTTCCATCAGACAGGTGTTGCGGATGCGGTCGGCCTTGGATCGCCCAGAATTGCGGGCCGCCTCAAGCAGTTGGTCAACCTCTTCAACAGTCAGGATTTTGGGCAGCCGTTTGTCCTGGCCCGGGCCTGCGATCTGAATGGCAGGATTGTCGCTGCGCAGACCTTCTTCAAAAGCGAAGCGGTAAAGTTGCTTGATCGCGGACAACCGACGGGCACGTGTGGATTTGGCAAGGCCCTGGGCATCGCAATGGATCAGATATGCCTCAACCAGATCGCGCGTTGCAGTCGCAAAATCAGCCTCCCGTTGGGCCAGAAAACCGTCAAAATCCTTCAGATCCCGGCCGTAAGCCAATTGCGTATTTGTCGCGGCACCAAGTTCTGCGGCCTGTGCCTCAAGGAAAGCGGATATCCAGTGAAACGTGGGCGTTTGCATCTTGCTACCCTTCCAGCAGCAACGCTTGCAGCGCGGCACGGCGGGCGGTGTCTTCCAGCCCCAGTACGCGGAGCGTTGACAGGGCATCGCGCAGGGCCAGTGCATCGCCCTGTGCCCCGTCTTCGAGCAGGGCAAGCAAGTGCAAAATCGCTTCGCCCAGCTGGTCAGTGCGTGCCATTTCGATCAGCGGCTGCCGCGGCGTTGGTTCCGCAAAGGCATCAAAAACCGCACCGGCCAAACGGGTCTGCGGGCGCGAGGTGCTGACCTCCCCAACGGCGATGGCGCGCAGCAGGGCGGTGTCAGGATCGTTCGGAGCAGCAGCGGCCACAGCTTCATACTCCGACGACAAAAGACCCACTTCCAGTGCGGTGCGACCCGCGCGCCCTTCAAGGGACATCGGGGTTAGTCGTGCGGCAAAAAGCCCGGCAAAAGCGGTTTCCAATTGCGCGGATTTCATCGCCTGCCAGACCGGAGGCAGCGTCTTGGCCACGGCTTCTTCTGAACCGGTCTCAAGCGCGGTTTCAAACCGCTGTAGTGCTACGACGCGGTCCCAAATGCCGCCAGAGGCTGCGGCTTTGCGTTCGGTGTAAAGGCCCAAAAGCTGGTTGTCGGGCAATGCGCCCGCGCGGGTCAACCGCTCTGCTGCTTCGAGCTGCGCCTTCCACCCGGCCAGATCCCGCAGGTCAGCCACCGCATAGGCGCGCGGCAGATTGCCTGTTGGCATCCGCTCTCCGATGGTTTCGAACAACCGGTAACTGAGTGGATCCATTTTGCGCGGCGCGGGCAGGGGGGCGGCCCCTTCAAAAAGGTCCGGGTTCAGAAAACGGTCAAGCAAGGCCAGCCTTTCTTCCGGCATCAACCCAAGGGCCTGTGCGGAGCCATAGGTGAGTGCTGCGTTCTCCCACGCGCCATCGCGCGCAGCACAGAAAATCCGCACGCCGTAGTCCTTGGTCAGATGTGGTGCGTTGCGCAGCACGTCGCAGGCCCGGTTTTCGGTTCCGTTCAGCAGGCTGATCTGCATCCAGAGGTCGAAATGTGCGGGTGATGTCGTCACGCCAATCTGTTCGAGCAAAGAATGCGCAGGCTCCACCGCGCCAAGCGCCATGAGCTTTTTGACACGGCCCAAGGCAAGCGCATCAGCGGCAGCAGTTTGCCCTGTCGGAGCCAAGGCCTCAGCCAGAAGCGCGGTGTAAAGCAGCGACTGGGCGGCAGGCAAATGCAGCTCCGGCAAGTCTGCAATCTGCCCTGCCAGTTTCATCCCGTCGCTGCCGCTCCACAACGTTGCAGGCAATCCCGTCAGATTTCCGGGGACCAATCCGATCTCGCGCGGGCTGGTGGTGCCCAAGGGTGCAACCGTGACCGCTGGCGCAGTCCCTGACGTGGTCACAGGGGGCTCGTCTGGGACAGGTTGCGCGGTTGGTGTTACTGTTGCGGGCTGGCTGCCCAACCAGTCAATCACGGACAGTGGCGCATCAGATGCAGCTGGTTGCTGTGAGGCACCGGGGGTGGCCCAGATCATCAACGCGATGCAGGATACCGCCAGCCGCACCGGTCAGTCCGTATCCAACGTGACAGGCACGCGCGTCTCAACCTGTGGTGGCGCAAAGTCCGCGCCAAAGAAAGGACCGACATAAGCATAGCCGATAAGGGCAATAACCCCCAGGATCGCGAGGAAAATCAGAAACTTGATGAGTTTGCCCAGCATCGCGGCCTGCTCGTTTTGCTTGTTTTGCCCATTCTATATATGGCCTTTTGGCCAAGATCACGTCATTCAGGAAAAAATGATGGAAATTGAGCAAACCATGGCCGACCCCTCCGCCGCCCCTGCACGATTTGTCCTCAAGAAGACAGTTGTGATGGTAGGGATGATGGGTGCCGGCAAAACAGCGGTCGGCCGTGCGTTGGCGGCACGGCTTGGTGTGCCGTTTCTGGATTCGGATGCGGAGATTGAGGCGGCGGCAAACCTCACGATCCCGGAGATTTTCGAGCGCGATGGCGAGCCGTTCTTTCGCGCACGCGAAACCGAGGTGATCAGCCGCCTTTTGGACGGGACCCAGTGCATCTTGTCGACAGGGGGCGGGGCGTATTTGTCTGAAGAAAACCGCGCGAACATCTCTGACCGGGGCGTGGCGATCTGGCTTAACGCTGATCTTGAGCTTTTGTGGAACCGCGTGCGGCACAAGGATACCCGGCCTCTTTTGCGTACGTCAGACCCCAAGCAGACCCTGACCGATATCTATGAGGCCCGCGTGCCGATTTATGAAAAGGCAGACCTTTCAGTGCCTTGTGAAGCGAACCTCAGCATAGAGGCAATGACGACCCGCGTGGTTCAGGTTCTGTTAACCCGTGGCGATGTGCTGGAGCAAAGCGATGATTGAACGGGTCGATGTTCACCTTCCGGGTCGTGAATATGAGGTCTTGATAGGCCCCGAGCTTCTGGCCGATGCGGGCCAGCACATTCTGCCACTGCTGCCGCGCCCCCGCGTCTTTGTGATTGCAGATGCGCATGTCGCAGACCTGCATCTGGCAAGCCTGCAGGCGGGGTTGGCCGCCGGCGGGGCTGAGATGTCCGCGATGACTTTGCCGCAAGGTGAGGGGACCAAAAGCTGGCCGCATTTGCAGACCTGTCTGGATTGGCTCCTCGATCAGAAGGTCGAGCGGCGGGATGTGATCATTGCCTTTGGGGGCGGTGTCATTGGTGATCTCGTCGGCTTTGCCGCTGCCATCCTGCGGCGCGGTGTGCGTTTTGTGCAGGTGCCAACGTCGTTGCTGGCGCAGGTCGACAGCTCGGTCGGTGGCAAAACGGGGATCAACACCACCCATGGTAAGAACCTTATCGGGTCATTCCATCAACCTTCTCTGGTTTTGGCGGACACAACGCTTCTTGGCACTTTGGAGCCCCGCGATTTTCTCGCCGGTTACGGTGAAGTTGCGAAATACGGGATGCTGGGGGATGCCAAGTTTTTCGAATGGCTAGAAGAGAACGGCCCCGCTTTGGCGGCGGGTGACATGGCCGCGCGAGTGGAGGCGGTGCGCCATTCGGTGCAGATGAAGGCCGACATCGTGGCTCGCGATGAGACAGAGAAGGGGGACCGCGCGCTTTTGAACCTCGGCCATACCTTCTGCCACGCGCTGGAGGCAGCCACGGGTTATTCCGACCGCCTGCTGCACGGGGAAGGCGTGGCCATCGGCTGTGCGCTGGCGTTTGAGCTTTCGTCCCGTCTGGGCCTCTGCGCGCAGGAAGATCCTAGCCGCGTGCGTGCGCATCTGCGTGACATGGGCATGAAGGTGGATCTGGCGGACATAGACGGCGACCTGCCGAGCGCTGAAGCCCTTGTTGACCTGATGGGGCAGGACAAGAAAGTGATCGACGGGCAGCTGCGCTTTATCCTCGCGCGCGGCATTGGCGACGCATTTGTCACCAGCGATGTGCCGCGCGAGACAGTGGTGGGCGTTCTGCAGGACGCGTTGGACGCGCGTTAGTTGTAGACCCGTTCGTAGGTGTAGGACGGCTGGCGCGCTTCGCCCAGATACGTGACCTGCAAGACAATCGCATCCCAGCCCGTGATCAGATAGCAATC
This sequence comes from uncultured Sulfitobacter sp., assembly GCA_963422245.2. GTDB lineage: Bacteria > Pseudomonadota > Alphaproteobacteria > Rhodobacterales > Rhodobacteraceae > Sulfitobacter. Next base: position 360,591 of record CAXMWW010000026.1, read on the forward strand.
ATAGGTGTCCGGGTATTCCAGCGAGCGCCGCAAAATCACCGGCCCCGAGCCGCGGGATTCTTCGCAGGAATTCGCAACACGCCAATAGCTTTCGCCAAGGTAAGCACCGTCCAGGAAATCATACCATTCGCCGCCATAAAGCTGGATCTCGGATGAACGGTCGTCCACATCCACCCAGCGGCCCTGAATGCCTGCCGTGGTGTTGGCGATCTCGTCACGGATCGTGTCTGGGTAGACCTGGTGCGCGATGACCTCGACCGTGGTATCGTTGAATTCCAGCATATCGCCGGACACTTCGATCATGTCGCCGGTATTGAGGTTGTAAAATTGGTCCATCACACCATCGGGTGTGCCGGCACCTTCCCAGACGTACCATTTGTATCCATCCGCATGGAACGCGCATCCACCGCGATCGTCGCTGGCACCGCATTCCTGAAACACGCCGCGCACGGTAAAAAGTTCGGGTTCCCGGGCAGGCTCGGCGTTTTGTGCTGGGGCTGATGCCTGCTCTTGCGCGCGCGCGTCTTCCGACTTCCCGGCGTCGATCATTGAGATCGAATAGGATGTGGCCGTGGTGCCCGTATCGATGAGCGCGAAGGGCACACGGTTCTGCCCCCGTGCCGCGCAATCGTCGGCACCGCGGATGGTGAACTCGTCGTCAATCGTGCAGAAGAAATAGCCGCCGTCGTCAAAGTTGCGGCCTTTTGCCTCGGCCCGGTAGTAGTAGTACCTGTTCTTCAGGTCGCCCTTGACGACTTCGCGACATGCCCCGGCGTCGATGTTCCACCACCCTTCGGACACCCAATCATCGCCGTCTTTGTAGCCAATGGCGACGGAGTGGCGCTGGTCTGTTTGGTTGCAAATCTCCAGCCCCGCCGCCGCTCCAGTGGCCCAAAGCACGCCGCAAAGCGCAAGTGTGATCTGTCGCATATGTCATACCCCCAAGGCCTGCAGGCTAGACCGGGCGGCGCAGCCTGTCACCAATTGAGTTTACTTTCGCGTCAACTGTCCCAGTCGGTCGGATCAATATCCCACTTGGCGCAGAACCACAGAAAGAAAGGGACTTCGATCACTAAAGCCGTCAGCAAGGTGAACACCCACCAATTGGCCTCAAAAAAGAGCAGGCTGAACCCGGTCCCCGCGCCGAAATAGACGCTGCCTGCAATGCCCAGCAGGACAACGAGCAGCACAAGGTCCACCACCATCATCCGGCGCAGCGTCTTGGGCTCCAGCCGGGGGTAAATGGCCAGATAGGCCACTGCAAAGAAAATGATGTTGAGGCCCAGAATATGGGCTTCGGGGCTCACCAGATTAGAACGGGATTTCGTCGTCCAGATCGCGAGAGGCGCCGCCGCCACCGCCGCCCTGAGACGGGCCACTGTCATAGCCGCCACCATAGTCACCACCGCCGGACTGGCCGCCGCCATATCCGCCGCTGCTACCGCCGCCTTCGCCACGCCCATCAAGCATGGTCAACGTGCCACCGTAACCTTGCAGCACAACTTCGGTGGAATAGCGGTCCTGACCCGATTGATCCTGCCATTTGCGAGTCTGCAACTGGCCCTCGATATAGACCTTGGAACCCTTGCGCAGGTATTGCTCTGCCACCCGCACCAGACCTTCCTGAAAGATAGCGACTGAATGCCATTCGGTCTTCTCGCGACGCTCGCCGGTGTTCCGGTCTTTCCAGGTTTCTGATGTGGCGATCCGCAGGTTGCAGACCTTGCCACCGTTGTTGAATGTACGGACTTCCGGGTCGCGCCCCAGATTGCCGATAAGGATCACTTTGTTGACTGAGCCGGCCATGTTGCCCCCCTTGGTATGTCTTGTCAGCGGCCCCGAATCCGGAGGAGCCTCGATTTGGGTCGTTATACCCTGACAGGATCGTGGTTAACATCGGCTTTACAGGGGGCAGTCGGGCAAAATCCGCCAAAGTGCCATCGGCGTTGCCTCGCCGATCTCAAGATTGAACAACATCACGCAGTGTCGGGGCTGGTGGCAGGGGCCAAATCTGGTATAGTCCGCCAAACGAGTGGGGCAGGGGCTTCGGGCACATGCAGCGTTTAAGACCAGCAGCGGTTGCGACCGTCATTGCAGTGAGCGTGATCGGCAGTACAGCCACTGCCGATATCTTTTCGTCCAAGAACCGCCGCACGCTGTTTTCCTCGCAGAAAAAGCTGCTCGATAACCGGGCGGCCCAGCAATACAACAGCTCTGTCCGGCTCAAGCCGCCAGAGGTTGTCACACCCACCAAGTGGGACAAGCTGAACCCGACGCCCAAGTACCGTGGGCGGTACAAGGGGGAATACCTGCCCGTCGCCAAGGAAGCCGCACGGCGGCATGGTGTTCCTGTTGATCTGTTCTTGCGTCTTGTGCAGCAGGAAAGCGGCTGGAACCCAAAGGCGGTCAGCCATGCGGGGGCCATTGGACTTGCCCAGCTGATGCCGGGCACGGCGGCCACGCTGAAAGTTGATCCGACGAACCCGGCGCAGAACCTCGAAGGCGGGGCGCGCTATCTGGCAGAGCAGTACCGCACATTCGGCACCTGGCGGCTGGCGCTTGCGGCATATAACGCCGGACCAGGTGCAGTGCAGAAGTACGGTGGCATACCACCTTACAAGGAAACCCGGAACTACGTACGCATTATTGCGGGTTCGGGTTCGTCCACAAGCTCACGCTAATCCGTCAGCGCTGACAATTGGCCGGTGCCCGCTTTTCGAGGGCTGATAGGCCGTGAAACACAGGTTTGGTGGATTTTTTCCAATTTACTCATCTTTTGCGGGAACCAAACGTTCTTTCAAGAGTTTGTCCTATGGACATCGGTAGATCTGCCCATTTGCCGGTGTCTTTTTTCGTCGGTGTTTTAAGCTGTCCCAGAAACACCGGCGGGGCGCGGACCGTTCGTTCGGTCCGCGCCTTTCAGTCTCTTTAAGAGCTGCGAATTACTCTGCCGCCACCCCGACTTCGATGACCGGCTCCATCTCAGCCAGTTTCTCATCCGACAGGTGGCATTTGATCTGGTGACCGTCTGCCATGGTGCGTTGCGGCGGCACTTCCTTCTCACAAAGGCCGCCGGGGACCTCTGATTTCCAGCGGCAGCGCGTCTGGAACGGGCACCCTGTCGGTGGGTTCATCGCTGACGGGATGTCACCTTCCAGCACGATGTGCTTTTTGCTGACAGAGGTATCGGCGATGGGTACGGCAGACAGCAGCGCTTCGGTATAGGGGTGATAGGGCGGGGCAAAGACCTGATCGGTGCTGCCCAGTTCCACCACATGGCCCAGATACATCACCATGACCCGGTCGCTGAGATAGCGCACGATGGAAAGGTCGTGGCTGATGAACAGCAACGTGGTTTTCTGCTCGCGTTGGATCTCCATCAGCAGGTCGGTCACGGCGGCCTGCACGGACACGTCCAAGGCTGAGACAGGCTCATCCGCCACCACGATCCGCGCATCCCCAGCAAAGGCGCGGGCGATGCCGACACGCTGCTTCTGACCACCTGACAACTGACGCGGCATGCGGCCTGCAAATTCGCGCGGCAGTTTCACCAGATCCAAAAGCTCAAGCATCCGCTGACGTCGCTCGGCCTCATTGTTGCCTACCTTGAATATTTCGAGCGCCCGAATGATCTGCCGCCCCACAGTCATGGACGGGTTCAGCGTATCAAAGGGGTTCTGGAACACCATTTGTACATCAGCGACATTCTTGGTGGTGCGTTCTTCGATCGGCACATCGCCGATGTCCTGATTGTCGAGCAAAATGTGCCCTTCGGTTGCCGTCTCCAGCCCCATCAACACCTTGGCGAAGGTGGACTTGCCGCAGCCAGATTCGCCCACAATAGCCAGTGTCTCAGATTCGCGGGCCTCGAAGGACAGTTCCTCGTTGGCTTTGACAACCTTGGTGTCCCCACCGCCGAACATCGCATTGGCCGCGACCTGATAGTACTTCTTGAGCTTGTCCATTTTGAGGACAACATTGCCCGGTTCCGGCTTCTCCTTCTGTTCGCCTATCTCCGGCGGGGCCGCCCAATCGATCTCCTGATATCTCAGGCAGCGCGTGTGGTGGCGTTCATCACCTGGCACATCCTCCATCGGGATCACGCCCTGGTCGCAACGCCCCGCTTCGAAATAGTCGCAGCGCGGGCCAAAGTTGCAGCCGTTGGGACGTTCGTGCGGCAGCGGGAAGTTGCCCGGGATGGCAATGAGCGGCCGCGCGTTCTTGTCAGCCCCCGGCAGCGGGATCGACCGGAAGAGCGCCTGCGTATAGGGGTGCTGCATCTTGTCAAAGACGTCTTCGATGGAGCCACGCTCCACCGCTTCGCCTGAGTACATCACACAGATGCGGTCGCAGGTTTCCAGAACCAGACCGAGGTTATGAGAGATGAACAGCATCGAGGTGCCGTATTTCTTACCCAGGTCTTTAACCAGTTCGACCACGGCGGCCTCAACCGTCACGTCCAGAGCGGTTGTTGGCTCATCGAGGATCAGCAGGGACGGCTCTGACATCAGCGCCATGGCGATGACGATGCGCTGCTGCTGGCCCCCCGACAACTGGTGCGGATAACTATTCAGAATGCGCTTGGGGTCGGGCAGCTTCACGTCAGTGACCACCTGCAACGCGCGGTCATAGGCGTCCTTTTCGTTCATGCCCGCGTGGATCATCGGCACTTCCATCAGCTGTTTGCCGATCTTCATGGCCGGGTTCAGCGATGCCATCGGCTCCTGATAGATCATCGCAATTTCAGAACCACGAATGTCGCGCAGTTCGTCATCTGACATCTCACCTAGGTCGCGGCCCTTGAACTTGATCGACCCGCCCACGATGCGGCCGTTCACGCCCAAATCCTGCATAACGCCCAGTGCCACAGTGGACTTGCCGCAACCGGATTCACCAACCAGCCCCAGTGCCTCACCCGGCATCACGGAGGCTGAGAAGTCCATCACCGCAGGGATTTCGCGAAGCCGCGTAAAGAAGGAAATCGACAGCTTGTCGATCTCAAGGATGGGGCCGTCGTAGTCCGCCTTAGCCATGTTGTCTCTCCCTTTGCCAGTTGGGGGCTGATCCGCCTCCTATTTCTGGCTGAAAAATATCCCGGGGTCCGGGGCAGAGCCCCGGAAACCCAACAGTCATCAATCGCGCAACGATTCCTCACGCAGACCATCCGCCAGCAGGTTCAGACCCAGCACCAGTGTCAGCAACGACAGGGCAGGGGCGATGGCCGCATGCGGGTAGAGCGTCAGCAATCGGCGCCCGGCGTTGATCGTCGTGCCCCAGTCGGGGCTTTCCGATTCCAGGCCCAGACCAAAGAAGCCAAGCGTCCCCAGTAGGATGGTCGTATAACCAATGCGCAGACAGAAATCGACGATCAGAGGCCCGCGCGCGTTGGGCAGGATCTCCCACAGCATGATATACCACGGGCCTTCACCGCGCGTCTGGGCGGCTGCCACATAGTCTCGCGTCTTGATGTCGAGTGCGAGGCCTCGCACGATACGGAACACAGTGGGCGAGTTCACGAAAACCACCGACACGAAGACCACCAGAATTTCCGGCGGCATCGGGATCCAATCGAGGATCGCGGGCAGACCCGGCACTGTGTAGCTGTCGTTCTCGATGATCGTCCCATCGCTGGAGATCAGCGACAAATACGCCCATGCCAGCAGGCCCAGCACAACGATCAGAAGCGGTGTGCGGAAGCTCGGCTGGGTGTAGTAGCGCGAGTTCAGCAGGATCCCGATGAAGATCAACGGGAAGATAAACAGCACTGCCGCCATGTAGTTGGGGATACCGGTCAACACGATCTCTGGCGTGACCAGCAGGAAGAACAGCAAGATCACCGGGAAGGCCAGGATCAGGTTGGCCACAAAGGACAGGATCGTATCGAGCCGCCCGCCGTAATAGCCCGCAGGCAGACCCAGCGTGATGCCCACCATAAAGGCAAAGACGGTGGCCATGGGTGCGATCAACACCACAACCCATGCGCCCTTGACCAGACGGCTGAAGACGTCGCGCGCCAGGTTGTCACCCCCCAGCAAATACCAGGCAAACTCGCCCTCTTCGGCCCCGCGCAGCGGCGTGCCGGGCAGCTTGTTCTTCATGCCAGAGACCTGAGACAGGCTGTCATGGGTGACAATCATGTCAAACAGCCCGCCCATGACCCCGGTGAAGACCCAGAACATCACGAGTGCAAAGCCGATCATGCCGACAGTGCTGTCAAACAGTTTGCCGTAAAGCCCCAGCTTGCGTTTGAAGGTGATCGACAGGGCGAACGTTAGAATGAGCGCGATCCAGACCGGCAGGAACTGTTGGGCCATCCCACCGATGATCCCTGCGCCTGTGCCCATGAAGATGCCCGCAACGATGTAGATCAAAATGATCCCGACAACCCCAAAGAACAGCCAGGCAACGCCCTTGTTCAAAAGGCCGGAAAAGCCCTCATTCGCAGCAAGCGTGCCGTCCGCGTTGATGGCCCGTCCCCCCGAAGAGGGCACAAAGGACATCACGATTTGCAAGGCGATGCCCGCGATCAGCACGTAAACCGCGGTCTGGAAAATTAGATTCAGCCCTGAAAGTGAGCCGGTCCATGTCAAAGGTTCCATGTGTCAGCTCCCTTCAAGAGATACGAATGCGCGGGTTGAGGAAGACATAGCCGATGTCAGAGATCAGCTGTGTCAGCAGCACCACCGCGACTGAGACCACCGAGACTGCCAGCAGCAGCTCGATATCGTTGTTGCCCGCCGCCTGCACCAGCAGCCAGCCAAAGCCCTTGTAGTTAAAGAGCGTCTCGACAATCACCACACCGTTCAGCAGCCAGGGGATCTGCAGCATGATCACCGTGAAAGGCGCAATCAGCGCGTTGCGCAGGGCGTGCTTGAGGACGATGTCGCTGAACTTGACGCCTTTCAGGCGGGCAGTGCGGATGTACTGCGCTGTCATGACTTCCGTCATCGAGGCCCGCGTCATCCGCGCGATGTAGCCCATGCCATAGAGTGAGATCGTCAGCACCGGCAGGAAGAAGTTCCAGAAGGTCGCGTCATCCAACGCCTTGGTGGCAGAACCCAGGAACAGCGTCTTGCCGTCGATCCAGCCCATTTCAACAAGCCAGGGCGAAATACCGTACTTCGAGGAGGCCAGCAAAGCGATGAAAATCACGCCGGACACATATTCAGGCGTGGCAGTTGTCGCGATCGAGAAGGTAGACAGGGACCGGTCCAGCTTGGACCCTTCGCGCATCCCTGCCAAAACACCGACAATCAGCGCCGAAGGCACCATCAACACCAAGACCCAGAACATCAGGAAGCCCGTTTTGCCCAGCCTTTCCACGACGATGCTGCCTACATCCTCTTTAAAGACGGTCGAGAAACCCCAATCCCCCTGCAGTATCCCGCAAAAGCTGCGCCGCTCCTCCTCAGGGGTGCCAGCGCTGAAACAGCGGCCAAAGGTTTCCCCGTCCTCTTTTTCGGTGACATAGCCCGGCACCACCCCCAGCCATTCGCCAAACTTGACGAAGGTCGGCTGCAGATACCCCCGGTCGCCCAGATAAGACGCCACCGCCTCGTCCGACATGCGGAAGTTGCCCTGGGTCTTGGCCAGCTTTTCCAGGTTTGGATAGAGATTGGTAAGCCAGAACACGATGAACGTCAGGCACAGTGCCGTCAGTAACATCACGCCCAGCCGGCGAAGTATGAAAATTCCCATGTGGTGCCCCTGTTGGTGGCTGGCAGTTTCTCTGCCTGATGTATGGCTGCCGCTGTTGGCTTGGTTATTTGCTGGTTTAACACGCCGCCCGTCAGGGCTGACGCTATCCGGTTCAATGCTCCCCCCGCACCCCGGACCGGGTGCATTTTTCTGCAACAAAGCGCTGCCGCAAAAATTTCTGACCCCTATTCAGGCATGACCTCAGGCGGGAGGTCAATGATATCTTCCGCCATTTGAGGTCATTTTTGCGACATCAGCTTAATCGAAAAGCGACATTTCGGGCTGGATGTCCCGCTCAGCCTCTGAGCTTGCTGGGGGGCAGGCCGGTGTGCTGTTGAATAAACCGGGTGAAGTAAGCGGCAGACCCAAACCCAAGGTGCCGTGCGATGTCTTGTGCCGGGCGATCCGTGTCGCGCAGCAGGATGCGTGCCTCAAACAGGACCCGCTCCGCGATAATCTCGGCGGCTGTCCTGCCGGTTGCCGACTTGACCGCACGTGTCAGGTGCGTGGGCGTCACACCCAGATGGCTGGCGTGTTCCCCCATGGAGGCACCGCTCGCGTAGTGTTCCGCCACCCGCGCGCAGAACCGTGCGCTGAGGCGGGCGGCAGCGTTGCGTGGATCAGGTACATGTTCGCTCTGCATGATCTGACGCCGCAACCAGACGGACATCAGCGCCACCTGCGCCTCCAAAGCCTCCTGTTGCAGCGGGCGATCCTTCAATTGTTCGCGTTGCGCGTTTTCAAGGATCGAGGTCAGCTCCGATTGGACATGTACATCCCTGATGCGCAGATGGCGGGGCATTTCCGGCAGGCGCAGATTGGCACCTGCAGGGATCATCACAGCCATGCCTGCGCCCTGATAGCCCAAATCCACAGAGAAAAGGTGCCCGGCCGGAATCCAGAGCGCATTATGCGTGCCCAGCCCGCGCAGTTGTCCGTCAAGGAGTGTGCGGCCCTGACCTCGCGTGGTCCAGATCAGCGTATGGGCAGGGCGCGACTGCACCAGTTCCAACTGCCAGTCCTGCCCGGCAGAAAGCTTGGCCAGCGTCGTGATCTCAATGTCTGACAAGGGGGATGGCATGGTTTTGGTCGCAATAGTGAAACTCAGCTGATATTCTAACGGCTTGATCGGCCATGAAAAGTCGGAAAATCGAAAGCCGCATCAGCCCTCGTCGGGGGCATATCTGTGCCAGCTGGTCATCTTGTTGCGTATCCAGGTGCGCTGGCGTTTCGCAAACTGCCGAGTCGCGATCACTGCGGCCTCCCGGGCTTGATCCAGAGTGATCTCGCCGCGCAGATGGGCGACAAGTTCCGGTACCCCGATCGCGCGATGGGCAGGCAGGCCCGGGTCGTAGTGGGGCAGCTGACGCTCAACCTCGCTCAACGCACCTTGATCAATCATCAGATCAAACCGCCGCGCGATCCGGGCATTCAGCCAGTCCTTTTCAACGTCAAAAACGAAGGCGGCACAGTCGCTTAGCGGCAATGTGGGCGGCCCGGTGTCATCTTGCCAGTCGGCCAGACCCCGCCCTGTGGCCTGCAGCACCTCCCACGCGCGTTGAACACGGGCGCGGTTGGCAGTGTCGATCCGGGCCAGAGTAGTGGTGTCTGTTTGCGCCAGCAGAGTGGGTAAAGGCAGCGCGTCCCCACGCGAACGAACCTCTGCTGGCGTGGGTGGCACCTCAGCCAGCCCCTCCGTGAGGGCTTTGAAGTAGAGCCCTGTGCCCCCGGTGATGATAGGCCGCTCGCCTGCCGCCATCAGAGCCTGCACCTCGCGCAGCCAGTGGCCCGTGGAATAGGGGTCATGTGCGCCCACATGACCATAGAGTGCATGGGGCGCTTGCGCTTCTTCCTCAGTCGATGGACGTGCGGTCACAATGCGCCAGCACTGATATACCTGGCTGGCATCGGCGTTCACGATCACGCCACCCTGGGCTGCCGCAACCTCCAACGCCAGGGCTGACTTGCCCGATGCGGTTGGCCCCGCAATCAGAACGGGCTGTTCGCGCGATACATTGCGCAACAAAGAAGCGATGGAGTTGGACATTTTTGCGCGCAGCCTGCCGGGATGCATTGAACCTTTCCCCCATTTGCGACAGTTTGCCCGTCAAACGCAAACCGCTGTTGCCTTGAAAGGTCTGCCCATGCCTGTTGATGCCCCCAAGACGACCTTCAACCGCGTCATGCTAAAGATTTCGGGGGAGGCCTTGATGGGTGATCAGGGCTTTGGTCTGCACCCGCCTACGGTCGAGCGCATCGCCGCTGAGGTCAAAACCGTTCACGACATGGGTGTCGAGATCTGCATGGTGATCGGCGGCGGTAACATCTTTCGCGGGTTGCAAGGCAGCGCTCAGGGGATGGAGCGGACAACGGCCGATTACATGGGCATGCTGGCCACGGTCATGAACGCGCTTGCCATGCAGTCTGCGCTGGAAAGCCTGGGCGTATTCACGCGGGTGATTTCGGCGATCACGATGAACGAAGTGGCCGAACCCTACATCCGCCGCCGCGCCGTGCGTCACCTTGAGAAAAAGCGTGTCTGCATCTTTGCGGCAGGCACCGGCAACCCTTATTTCACCACCGATACTGCGGCAACGCTGCGGGCGAATGAAATGAACTGTGAAGCAATCTTCAAAGGCACCAAGGTCGATGGGGTCTATGACAAGGACCCGGCCAAGCATGACGATGCCGTGCGCTATGACACCGTCAGCTACGACGATGTGCTGCAAAAGCGGCTAGGGGTCATGGATGCCTCCGCCATCGCACTGGCCCGCGATAACAATCTGCCAATCATCGTCTTCAGCCTTGATGAGCCCGGCGGGTTCCGGGGCATTCTGGCAGGCGAAGGCACCTATACCCGCGTGCAGGGATGACCGGCGGCGGCGACTTTTACCAAGGACTGCCGCTATACTCTGACTTCGATCGCCTGGCTGAGGCGAACTGCTACGCACCACTGCCGGATGACTGGTGGATCGGGACATCCGATATCGTGGGATCGACACAGGCCGTGGCCAACGGGCGGTACAAGACCGTGAACATGGTGGGTTCCGCCGTAATCTCAGCGCAGATCAACGCGCACGAAGGTCAGGCGTTTCCATTTATCTTTGGCGGAGATGGCGCAGGGTTCGCCGTGCCCCCGGCATGGCGCGACGCTGCGCAGTACGCCCTGTCGGCTGTCAGGCTCTGGGCCAAAGAGGAGTTCGACATCTCGCTGCGCGTCGGGATGGTGCAGGCACGCGACATTCGCGCCGCGGACCTCGACGTTGGCGTTGCCCGCTTTCGGGCGGCGGATGGCGTGGACTACGCGATGTTTTCCGGAGGCGGCCTCAGCTGGGCCGAAGAACAGATGAAAGCCGGTGCGCATGATCTGCCCCCCGCAGCACCCGGCACCCAACCAGACCTGACGGGCCTTTCGTGCCGCTGGAGCCACATGCAAAGCCGTCATGGACAGATCCTGTCGGTCGTCGTCCAACGCCAAGAGGAAGCCTCCGAAGCTGCGTTTTCCGCGCTCGCTCATGACGTGATCGCATTGGCAGGACAGTTGGAACGCGCGGGCCATCCTGTCGCGACGGAGGGCCCCGGCGTTGATTGGCCGCCCGCAGGTGCCACACTGGAAGCGCATGCGCAAAAAGGGCAGGGCAGGTTGGCTGCTGCCCGGCGCAAGGCCCTTTTTGAGAGCTTTGTAGCCTGGCTGCTGATCAAGACCGGGCTCAAGATTGGTGGATTCGATGCGCGGCGCTACCGCAGCGTGGTGGGGCGGAATGCGGACTACCGTAAGTTCGATGATGGCCTGAAGATGACGCTGGATTGTGACGTGGCCACACAGGAAGCACTGCGCGCCCTGCTGCAAACGGCGGAGGACGCAGGCACCATCCGCTTTGGCCTGCATGCGCAATCAGAGGCGATGATGACCTGCATCGTGCCTTCGATCCTGACGGATGATCACGTGCATTTTGTGGATGGTGCCTCTGGCGGCTACACGGCAGCAGCAAAAGCAATCAAAAGTGCGGGAGCTTGAAACCCCGCTGGCCTTTCTACCACGGCTTGCTCTATACCTCTGATAACGCTGAAAACAGCCATCACGGGGAACCCATGTCCGACGATTTTATGCTCGATACCGATGATCTTGAGCGGCGCATGACCGGGGCGATTGCCTCGCTGCGCACTGAATTTGCCAGCCTGCGCACAGGCCGCGCCTCGGCCTCTATGCTGGAGCCTGTGATGGTGGACGCCTATGGGGCGATGACGCCGATCAATCAGGTCGGCACGGTCAATGTGCCGGAACCCCGGATGGTCACGGTCAACGTCTGGGACAAGGGCTTGGTCGGCAAGGTGGAGAAAGCCATCCGCGAAAGCGGGCTAGGCATTAACCCGCAGCTGAACGGCACGATCATCATGCTGCCGATCCCGGAGCTGAACGAAGAACGTCGCCGGGAGTTGACAAAAGTTGCAGGCCAATACGCTGAAAATGCACGGGTTTCCATCCGCAACGTTCGCCGCGACGGCATGGATCAGATCAAGAAGGCCAAGGCGGACGGGATGTCGGAAGATGACCAGAAATTCTGGGAATCAGCCGTTCAGGAGATCACCGACACCTACATCGGCCAGATCGACGAACAACTTGAGACGAAGCAAGCCGAGATTATGCAGGTTTGAAACAGCTTCCCGAAAATCCTCCAGTGGAGGATTTTGCTGTTTCGAAGGGTGGAGTGGCGGTTCGCCAATTGGGACATCTGTATGTTAGCCAGGGCGTCATAGGATTAAAGAAAACATGCCACAGGCAACTTCATGAAACATGACCCCAAAACTGATCCGCTCCCTCCGGTGGAGCGCGGTCCACGGCATGTGGCTGTCATCATGGACGGCAATGGCCGCTGGGCGACGCAGCGGGGCAGGCCGCGGCTGTTTGGGCATCATGCAGGCGCGCGAAGGGTGCGCGAGATTGTGGAGTGTTGCCCTGAGGTTGGCGTCAAGTACCTGACGATATTTGCTTTTTCTACTGAGAACTGGAAGCGAACCCAGGTCGAAGTGGCCGGGTTGATGAGCCTTTTCCGGCGATACATCACCAAAGAGACACGCTCGCTGTCCGAATTTGGCGCGCGGGTCAGGTTTATTGGGGACCGCGTGCGGCTTGATAACAAGTTGATCAAGCTGATGAGCGAACTTGAAGAGGCGACCTCGGCCAATGACCGGGTCCATCTGACCATTGCGCTGAACTACGGTGGCCGCGACGAGGTTGCGCGGGCCACCAAACGTCTGGCGCGCGATGTGGCGGAAGGCAGGCTCGATCCCGACAGCGTGGATGAAGAAACGCTGCCAAATTACTTGGATACTTATGTTTTGCCGGATCCAGACCTAGTTATTCGCACCAGCGGAGAAGCGCGGATTTCGAACTTCCTGCTCTGGCAATCAGCCTACGCGGAGTATGAGTTTATCGACACGCTCTGGCCCGACTTCTCGCGGGAGGAATTCGGCAAGCTTTGCGCGGCGTATGGCGGGCGGGATCGCCGGTTCGGCGCGGTCAAGACCTGAGGGAGGCGGCGATGGCGGAGAGTGACAAGTGGGATGATCTGAGGACCCGCATGGGTGCAGGGGCCGCCATGGTGGTCATCGGCCTTGTGGGCATCTGGTTGGGGGGCCACGTGTTCCACGCACTGGTGGCGGTGATCTGCGGTCTGATGGTCTGGGAACTGGTCGGCATGTTGCGCCCCGGTGCCAAGCACACTCAGTTGCAGTTGGGCGCTTTGGCCGGGATCGCGGTCTTTATCGCAAGTTATCTACCGGTCGGCTTCGCCTTGCCCTTGCTCTTGGCCCCCGCGTTCGTGGGCTTTGGCCAGCTAGAGCGGAACCGCACGATCTACATGGCCTTCACCGTTCTGATCCTGCTCGCCAGCTACGGCATGATCGCGGTGCGCGATGACATGGGCTTTGGCTGGCTTTTGTGGCTGGTTCTTGTTGTCGTCGTCACGGATGTGGCGGGATATTTCGCCGGGCGTTACTTTGGCGGCCCCAAGTTCTGGCCCGCGGTCAGTCCAAAGAAGACCTGGGCGGGAACCGGCGCGGGTTGGATCGGGGCGGCCATTGTCGGGCTCTTGTTCAGCTTCAATACCGGCGTCGGTCTTCAGCTGATGGGGATTTCCATTGCAGTTTCAATGGCTTCCCAGATGGGCGACATTGCCGAAAGCGGCATGAAACGCAAGATGGGGGTCAAAGACAGCTCCGATCTGATCCCCGGCCACGGCGGGCTGATGGATCGCTTTGACGGCATGCTGGGGGCGTCGCTTTTCCTGTTGATCATGGGCCAGTTCATCGGGTTCCCGCCCGGACTTGGCTGATGGCGCGACGGGTTTCGATCTTCGGGGCGACAGGCTCGATTGGGCAAAACACAATCGATCTCATTCGCCATGCGCCGCAGGATTTCGATGTCGTCGCGCTTACGGGGGCGGGCAACATCGCGCGATTGGCGCAGGATGCGCGGGCTTTAGGGGCCGAGATTGCCGTTACCGCTCACGAGACTCGCCTGGAGGATCTGCGCGCAGCTCTTGAGGGCAGTGGTATCGAAGCCGCCGCAGGGGCAGGCGCTATTGTCGAAGCCGCATGTCGCCCTGCCGACTGGGTCATGTCCGCCATCGTGGGCGCGGCCGGGTTGGCTCCGGGGATGGCCGCCTTGGAGCAAGGTGCCACGCTAGCGCTCGCCAACAAGGAATCCCTCGTCTGTGCGGGCCAGCTGATCTTGAAAACCGCCAAAAAGCACCAGGCAACAATCCTGCCGGTGGATTCCGAGCACTCCGCCATTTTTCAGGCTTTGGTGGGCGAGGACATCGACGCGGTGGAGCGGATCATCATCACGGCGTCCGGGGGGGCATTCCGTGATTGGCCGCTGGAGAAGCTGCAGGAGGCGACGCTTGAACAGGCCACCTCCCATCCCAATTGGGATATGGGTCAACGGATCACGATCGACTCCGCTTCCATGTTTAACAAGGCGATGGAGATCATTGAAACGCGTGAGTTTTTTCGTGTTTCACCCGACCAGATCGAAGTGCTTGTGCATCCCCAATCCATGGTCCACGCTCTGGTGGGGTTCCGCGATGCAGGGTTGATGGCGCATGTGGGGCCGCCCGACATGCGCCACGCCATTGGCTATGCGCTGTTTCACCCGGATCGTGCCCATCTGCCGCTGGAACGACTGGACCTTGCCGCGATTGGCCAGCTGGAATTCCGCGCCCCGGATGAGCAACGCTGGCCCGCGCTGCGCCTGGCACGGGAAACCATGGCCGCAGGTGGCATGATGGGGGCTGTGTTCAATGCGGCAAAGGAAACCGCGCTGGATGGGTTTATCGCAGGCAACATAAAATTCATCCAAATGGCCGATGTTGTCGAAGATACCCTGGCCGGGATGTCGCAGCAAAGTGGCCTTATTGCTGACACCATGACCCTTGATACCGTGGCCAAAGTGGACCATTTGGCACGTAACACGGCCCACGCGGCCATCAAGAAAAGAGCAGGGTAGAGCTTTGGACATCGCAGGCCTTCTTCCGCAATTCGGCAGCTTCATCTGGACCGTTCTTGCTTTCGTTGTCGCCCTTTCGATCATCGTGGCCATCCACGAATACGGCCACTACATCGTCGGCCGCTGGACTGGCATCAAGGCGGATGTGTTCAGCCTGGGCTTTGGCCCGGTGCTGTGGTCGCGCGATGATAAGCACGGCACGAAATGGCAGATCGCCGCCTTGCCCTTTGGCGGTTACGTGAAGTTTGCAGGGGATGCCAACGCTGCGTCCGGTAAAGATGAGGAAGCGATGGCTGCGGTAGGGGACGATCCCGCCGCTTTGCGACACACGATGCATGGTGCGCCTTTGTGGGCGCGCGCGCTGACGGTGGCTGCGGGCCCGGCGTTCAACTTTGCCCTGTCGATCCTTGTTTTCTTTGGCGTTGCGATGTTCAGCGGTGTGGCAAAGGACCCGCTGACCGTTGGCGAATTCCGCGCCAATTTTGAAGTGCCGGGTGGGCTGGCGGTTGGGGACGAAATTGTCACGGTTGCAGGTCAACCTCTGCCTGATTTCTCGGATACTGACTCCTATGAGAGCTTCATCGACGCTTTGCCGCTGACGCCGACAATTGACTATGGCGTGCGCCGTGATGGTGAGGACCTGACCGTCGAAGGCCCATACCTCATGCCCGTCTATGTGACCGGCATCGCGCCACGGTCTGCGGCCTGGGATGCGGGCCTCAAGAAAGGTGACGTGATCACGCAGGTCAACGGTCAGGAAGTCGTCGGCTTTGAGCAATTGAAATCGGTTGTCCTGCTGTCTGAGGACAAGCCGGTCACGTTGGGCATTCTGCGGGATGGGGAGAACTTGGAATTCTCCATGACCCCCAAATATCAGGATGAACCGCAAGAAGACGGCAGTTTCAAACGTTTCCTGCGCATCGGCATCCGGGGCGGCATGGCGTTCGAATCTGCCACCGAGTCTCCTGGTATTGGGGAGGCCCTGTCAGGCGGTGTGGCCAGCACCTGGCGGATCATCGACAGTTCGATCAACGGGCTGGGACAGATGATCGTGGGCCAGCTGAGCACATGTAACCTGAGCGGTCCCTTGGGCATCGCGCAGACATCTGGGGCTATGGCGAGCCAGGGCGCGCAGTCTTTCATCTATTTCATCGCGGTCATCAGCACCGCTGTAGGTTTGCTGAACCTCTTCCCGATCCCAGCGCTCGATGGGGGCCATCTGGTGTTCTATGCCTATGAAGCTGTCGCTGGAAAACCCCCCAGTGATGGCGCCCTGCGCGTTCTGATGACGATCGGGATCGCATTGGTGCTGACCCTGATGATATTCGCGTTAGGCAACGATATCTTCTGTCCCTGAGCCATAGGGTCAGCGGGTACTGGCGATCACACGCACCTCAACCAATGCGCCAACCCGGCGCAGCCCCGCGACTTCAACGGCTGTCCACGCAGGGTAGGGTGGTCTGAACTGGTCTTGCCGCACTTGGTCAAAAAGCGCGAAGTGGTCCCGCAGGCCCACGTGATAGCTGGTCATTTCCACCACGGCATCGAGTGTCAGGCCGGCCTCATTCAGAACAGATGCGATCTTGGCAAAGGCTGCGCGAAACTGGTCCTCAGCGTCTTCGGGCATGGTGCCATCAGGCGCAGAGCCGGTCATGCCTGTGACAAACACGTGCCCCTCTGACAGTATGCCCGGCGACATTTTTGTTGCTTCAACAATGGCTTCTGCGCCTGTCGGGATCAAAACTCTCTTGGGCATGTTGTCACCTCTCGCCGTCTATTTCGCAAAAGCTGGCAGGACGGAGGTGGCTTTGCAATCGGCCCGCCACAGTCTTGCCACATTTCGTCCAACACCCTGCCTTAATCCCCTGTTATCCGCTGGGACGTACGAAGGAGCGCATCATGCAAGCCATTCAAAGTTCATATCGCGGATTCCGCTTGCTCATGGACCTTAACTGGGACCGTGTCCTGTACATTTTCACCATCGCCTTTGCCCTTGCGGCGGGTGCTTTTGTTGGATCGCTTTGAACTGACAAACCTACACCATGATGTTTCATCCTGAAACACCACTGCAGAATGTGGTCAGGGCTATCGCTTTTGAGATTTGGTCGCGGTTCTGATGAGTTCGAGCATGAATGTATCCTGCCATCCGGCGCGTTTCAGCTTTCCTCGCATTGATCCTTTTGACGGTTCGGAGCGGGCGAGGTTGAGAGCGATGCGCCGTAGGATAGAGAGATTTTCGGGTCCGTTGTCTTTTCTGTTGCGCGCGGCGTCCTCGTTCATGGAGACGTCGAGCACCCAGTGAAGGCTGTTCTCGATACTCCAATGGGCGCGGGTGATGGACAGGAAACGCTCGGGAGAGAGCGGCGCGCTGATGAGGAAGTAGCGAGTTTGGCATGAGGTTTTATCGCCGACTTCGCGGGTGGCGACGACCTTTCCGATGGCCCTGAGCCCGGGCCAGTGATGCCGCTCGTCGAGCCAGGCAACGTCATGCGAGATCAACGCCTTGCGCGTCTCCAGTCGACCGTGTCCTGCGTCAACATTCTGATAAGTTTCACAGTTTTCGACATTTCCAGGATCATCCAGCCAGAGTGCCACATCCTCGTGCAGCGTCTCCTGATTGCGTTTCAGCGCCAGAACATAATCACCGCCAGCCTGCGTTACCGTCTCGGCTGTAGTGCGCTGCGTGTGCATAGCGTCCGCCGTCACAATCCGCCCCTTCAACGACAGCATGTTCAACAGCGCGGGCAGCGCCGTAATCTCGTTGGATTTTTCGTCAACAGCGACCTGCCCGAGTACGAGCCTGGCCTCAGCCGCAAAAGCCTGCACGAGGTGTAACGCCGACTGCTTCTTCGCCCTGTCGAAGGAGCGCCGCAACGACTTGCCATCAACCGCAATCACCTCGCCCAACTGGTCAGCGAACCCCTCTGTCAGGCGAAGCATCACTGACTGAAACGTGCCAGGATCGAGGGCGTTGAACAGGTCAGAGAACGCATCGTGGCTCGGTATTCCGTGCTTCAGTGTCATGAATGTGCGCAAAAACGGCTCTTTCGTCGTGCCAAATAGCGCCATGTCGCAGCAACCCTCGCCGCCACACATGGTCGACAACAGGCCGATCATAAGCATCTCATGAAGATCATGCCGTGTAGCGTTGCTCGTACGAGGGTCTTCAACGCCCTCAAAAATATGAGAAAAATCTTCCATCGCGGTCGCATCCTTTACTAATGACGCAATCCGTATGAATCCAATCAGACGTGATGCATAGTCAATATTTCAAAAGCGATTCCCCTGAGAATGTGGTGTTTTTTTTGCGTTTCGTATTTTGACAATCAGCCCCCACTTGCGTACTCAGGTTGCCAATAGATGTCGTAAGATGGGTTTGAACCATGAGACTATTGGGCGGGGGTGCTGCACAGCCTGAACGGGCGGTGCAGATGTCGGTTTCGAGGCTGCTAAAGAGTGTTTCGTTTTGTGCCTTGATGTCAGTAGCTTGGGTGGCACCAGCCCCCGAAGCGGCAGCACAACAGTACCAGTTTAGCACGGTCGTTATCAACGGTAACGAACGGATCGGCGATGGGCTGATCCTGACCCGTGCGGGAATCGGACGCGGTGTTCCGGTCACCGGTGGGCAGTTGAACGCTGCATTTCAGAACCTTCAGAACTCGGGTCTGTTTGAATCAGTCGCCATTGAGCCGCGCGGTAGCACTTTGGTGATCACTGTTGTGGAATTTCCCACCGTGAACAGGGTCCGCTTTGAAGGCAATCGACGGATCAAAGACGAACAACTTGCCACAATCATTAACACAGTAGAACGGCGCGTGTTCAACCCCGCCACTGCTGAGGCAGACGCCGCACAGATTTCGGAAGCCTACGCCGCAGAAGGCCGCATTTCCGCGCGTGTTAACCCCCGTATCATACGGCGCAGTCAAAACCGTGTGGACCTGGTGTTTGAAATTTTCGAAGGCGACAACATCGAAGTTGAACGCCTGAGCATCTCTGGCAACCGGGTCTATTCAGACCGCCGTTTGCGCCGGGTTCTTGAGACGAAGCAAGCGGGTATCTTCCGCCGGCTTGTGCGTCAGGATACTTTTAACGAAGGGCGTATCGCCTCTGACCAGCAGCGTTTGCGCGACTTCTACTTTTCCCGTGGTTACGTCGATTTCCGCACGCAGGCGGTGAATGCTGAGGTGACCGAGGAAAGGGACGGTTTCTTCGTCCAGTACAATGTCGTTGAGGGTCAGCAGTTCAAGTTCGGGGCAATTACAGTTGAGTCCGAACTGAAGAACGTCAGTGCGGCAGAGTATCAGGCAATCATCGGGACGAAGCCAGGCAGTGTCTATTCGCCGGTCCTTGTCGAGCGTGACATCTCGCGGCTGGAGAGCAAAGCAACGCGCGACGGCGTGGATTTCATGCGGGTTGAACCCGTGATCACGCGCAACGAGCGCGATCTCACATTGGACGTCACCTATCAGCTGACCCAGGCACCCCGTGTCTTCATCGAACGCATCGATATTGAGGGCAATACGACCACGCAAGACCGCGTGATCCGACGCGACTTTGACAGCGTGGAAGGGGACCCGTTCAACCCACGCGAAATTCGGGAAGCAGCAGATCGCATTCGCAGCCATGGATTCTTTGAGAGCGCCCAGGTCAACGCGCGTGAAGGATCTTCGTCGGAACAGGTTGTTATCGATGTAGACGTGGTAGAACAGCCTACTGGTTCACTGAACTTTGGCGGATCGTTTTCGAACAACGATGGCCTTGGCGTGGCGATCAGCTTTACAGAGCGCAACTTTCTTGGTCGTGGGCAGAGATTGTCATTCGACGTCTCTACCGCCTCAGAGGCCACCCGGTACGGCATCGACTTTGTCGAACCCTCATTCCTGGGCCGAGACGTGGCGCTGGGGATAGAACTCGACTTTGCGGAAACAAGTTCGTCCTTTGCGGAGTATGACACGGAACGCTTTGTCTTTCGCCCAAGCCTGACTTTCCCGGTCAGTGAAAACGGCCGTTTGCAGCTTCGCTACACGGGTACAATCGAAGAAATGACAGCGCGGTCATCGCCCGCGAACGGCGCGGTGATCCAAAATGAAATTGACGCAGGCGAGCAGACTTCTTCGTCGGTGGGGTATGAATACACCTATGACACAAGGCGCGGCGGCCTTGACCCAACCAGAGGCGTCTTGTTCCAGTTCAGTCAGGATTTTGCCGGGCTCGGCGGTGATAGCAAGTATATCAAGACCGTAGCCAAGGTTGTGGGTGAACGCAAAATCCTCAATGAAGAAGTCACCCTTCGGGCAACCCTGGAGGGGGGTGCCCTGGCCTGGAACAGCGGTGTGAACCGAACTGTTGACCGATTTATTCTTAATCCGAACATCATCCGCGGGTTCGAAC
>CAXMWW010000027.1:0-4342 GCA_963422245.2 uncultured Sulfitobacter sp.
CGCATCTAGCCTAGGGCGTTTGGGGCGCACCATCGGCATCAGATAGCCCTCTCATCTACTGCACGAGGGTCGATCTCGACCCCCAGAATTCGCCTTATCTCATCAGCGTAAATTCGTTTGATTGGCGTCATGCCTCTCTCCCAGCGCATGATCGTCACTTGGTGAACCCCTAGGATTTTCCCGAGAGTTTCTTGGCTTAAACCTGCGCTCAGCCTTGCTTGTTTTAGTGATCTTGCGTCAATACAAAACGTATAGATTGCGCATGCGAAAGCGTCAATACAAAACGTATAGGACATTGGCGATTTGCTGGCCTATACATTTTGCATGAAAATTCACGATCGCTTGAGAGACGCGCGTATTAAGGCTGGTTACACCAGTGCAGCAGCAGCAGCCTCACACTTTGGCTGGACTGTCAGTTCATATTGCTCTCATGAGAATGGTCATCGAGGCATCAAGCTGGATGTGCTGGAGCGTTATGCGAGAGCCTTTAGTGTGGATTCTGCATGGTTGTTGAAGGGTGATCTGGAAACGTTTCCGCCTGAAAGAATTGCAATAGATTTGTTTGAAGTTTTTCGACTGATAAACGAAGCGCCACAGCAACTTATTATTGAACTGGAGGAGAGCGCGCAGAAACTTAATCGACTTCTGCTAGAAACGGGCCGCGACCCGATACCCGAAGATTTGTGGCCGGTCATCGCCAGACGCATAGGCAATTTCACTTCGCCTGCTCTCGTCAAATCTGAAGACAGTGATGAGGATGGCAAGGCTTCGGCAAGCACGGATGATGACAATCTTCTGGTGCCTGTCATTTCTGATGTTCGTGCTGCTGCCGGATCGGGTGAGATGGTGTTCGATGAGTCAGAGGAAGTGAAGGTCGAGATCCCGCGTTCCATCCTGCCGGGCTGGGCGCAGCCGCGCGGTCTGTCCTGCATTCAGGCGGCAGGGGATTCGATGGAGCCGACACTGCAAGACGGTGACATGATCCTGATCGACCGGAACTGGACCGAACCGGTTGATGGTCAGGTGTTCGTGCTGCACACCCCCGATGGCCTTGTGGTCAAGCGATTGCGTGAGAGTGAAGAGGGCTGGACCATGACCAGCGATAACCCGGCCTATGGTTCACGGCCTGTGGGCGAATGGGACCGCGCTGTTGGTCGCCTAGCCTGGTCGGGGCCATTGCCCGCAACCTCGGCGCATGGTGGGGAGCCGAATATTAATAAAGGATGACGTGATGACCGACAGGCAAAAAGACCATGATATAGAACTTCGAATCCATACTTTGGAAACCAGATTTTCGCATTGGCGAAACTTTGTGATCGGCGCGGCGTTGTTTCTTGGTTTGGGGTCTGCCTACGGGATCTGGGAGCTTTACAACCGCACTCTGGACACAGCCGAAATTGAAGTGATCAAAGCGGCTAAAGATCGGATTAAGACTATCCGAAATGAGGCCGAAGTTGACGCTGCAGCCATCAAGGACGCGCTTCGAACAGCCTGCCACGACCCTGAATCAGTCAAAAAATTTGGGCGCTGCATTTTTCACCTGAACCCAGGCAGATACGGACTTGATTATGGCGCTGCGACAGCGCTGTGTGCCGCCTATGGCGCTAAACTTTGCACTATGCCCGAAATGCAGGCTGCGCAGGAAAATGGTGCTCAGTGGTGTTCGTGGGGTTGGGTGCAAGAACTCACGAATGGGGGTGGCGGTAATTTTGACATGCGAGGATCAATGGCGTTCCCGATGCAAATTACGCACGAAGATTGCGGTGGCAGAGCGGGCCTCATCACCCGATCCAATATCCATGTTCTCAATGGTAATGCGGGCGCGAACTGCTGTATGTAGTCTGTGCTCCGCCGTCCCTCACCCACCCCCCGAGACCAGCAACTCCTTTGCGCGTTTGTTGGCGCGCGCATTGGCGGAATACCGCGTCTCGACCTCTTCCAGATCGGCCCATGCGAAGAGCGCGCGAATCTCGGGCCGGTCATTGATCGACAGGATGAACCGGCTCTTGAGGCCGCGCAGCATCGCGGCCAGCCGTGCGAAGTCTTCGGCTGCGAAGACCCCGCGCCCGTAATCGCTCTCATGGCCAAGATAGGGCGGATCGAGATAGAAGAGCGTGAAGGCGCGATCATAGCGCGGGATGAACGCGGCCCAGTCCAGCCGTTCGACATGGACGCCCTGCAACCGGGTGTGGGCTGCGCGAATCAGCCGCGCCATGCGGGGTGCGGTGAGCCGGGCGGGGTGATGCACGGAGGGGCCCATCTGTCCGGGCGTGGCCAGATGCGCGGGCTTGCCGCCAAACGACATCCGCTGCAGATAGGTCCAGCGCGCCGCGCGGCGGATATCGGTGAGCGTTTCGGGCGGGGTCCTGATCAGGCGAATGAACGCCTCGCGCGCGGCGAGACAGAGGGTGAACTCGGCCTCCAGCGCGTCCGGATGATCGCGCGCCACACGGAAGAGATTGACGATCTCGCCATTGATATCGTTGAGGATTTCCGATTGCGGGCGGTGGGCGCGGCGCAGGAACACGCCGCCCATCCCGGCAAAGGGCTCGGCATACAGGGCAATCGACTGAACGGCGCTGCGGCGCTGAAGATGGGCAAAAATCGACAAATTGACACTTCAAGTCTACGAGAATACGCACCATGTTCATGGTTTGTACTTGAAATTTACGCCAAAATTCATTCAGTCGATTGCCCTGGCTCGGCATAGCAGCGATGTGGTATGGCCGCGATGCGCGCGGCGATCAGCTTTGCGAGATATTTCTTGCCGCCAAACCAGGGTGCCAGCGGCTCGGCGGGGGTGACGGGCGTCAGGGTATCGACGCCTGCCGGATTGCATTCGGGCATGGACAAGGGGGAGCGCTCCCACGATCATGATCCCGCCTGTAGCGCAGGTGACGGGACGGCCTCGAACGGGCCGGTTCAGGTCGTGGGAGTGTCCATCTCCCGGTTCGGGATGTTGGTGCATCCCGGCCCCCGTCCGGTCATAGCGCGACACGGCATCAGCGGCGTGGGCTTCCCATAGCATGGCGGATAGGGGTCGTGCAGCGGACCATGGTCCGCCCTTGGGAAAAGGAGAAGAGGGGGAGCGATGGCCTTCCTGCGACGGCGCAGCGCGACAGAACGCAAACGGACAAGGGCACCCGCACCGGAGCGCGGCAGCACGGTGGTGCTCGACATATCCGGGCGGCGTCTTGAGACGGCTCGAAGAGAGGCGCTTATTCTGACCTGCGCCTGCGGCCATGAGGGGCAGATCCCGGTGGCGCGTCTCATCGAAAAGCATGGGGCGGGTGCGCGGTTCGCGGACGTTGGGGAAGGGCTGCGCTGCGGGGCCTGTGGTCGAGGCCGGATCACAGACATGCGCCTTGGCTGATCCCCGCAGACCGCCTTCCACACCTCCCGGCCCGCTCTCCTGCGCTGGTCTTCGCGCTGCAGAGACCGGTTTCCATCGACTGTCCGTCGGGGCGCGCAGTCCGCCCGAACCACTGTTTTCAGTCCGTGGTTTCGCAGACAGCCGTCCAGACCTCCAGAAACCGTGCCGCCTCTTTGCGGCTCTGCGCGCTATCCTGACGGGACCATGTGGGCAGGGCGGGCCTCAGCGCGTCACAGACGGCCTGAGCCGGTGCGGGCGGTGGCGGGGTGCAGGCGGTCAGCACGGCCAGCCCTGCGGCCAGACAGGCCATTGCAGCGGCTCCGGGGTGCGCCCTACTCATCGCGCAGCCTTCCGTGCTGCGCGATCCGGTCATCGACGGGGCGTGGATCGCCTTCTGAGCGGCGCATCGCCGCATCGGCGCGGTGCCGGATGTCCAAAGAGGATTGCGCATCCGCCACCGCGCGGTCCTGTTTTGCGGCCTTGTAGCCGGAGCGGCGCAGGCCGAGTGCTGCCAATACGGCCATCACGACAAGCCCGAGCATGCGCCCGGAGCGGGACCGGGTTATGGCCGACAGCCAGATCATGTGCCTGGTGTCGCCGCCTTGACGGCCCACATGGCCGCTTCCTCGGCGGCGGTGATGGCGAGGCTGGCGTGACGCCCGGCAACATGGTCATCGATTTTAAGGTTTCCGACTTCGGTGATCAGGGCTGCGGCCAGCATCTTGATCCGGTCCACGGTGGCGTCCTCGCGCGGGTTGAACCCGACGCGCACGAGTTCAGCTGCGGATTGGTTGATAGGTGTTTGCGTGCCCTCATTGAGGCGGGAATGGGTTTTGACATGCATCCGGGGTCTCCTTTCGGTTTCGGGTGGGCGGTTTGAGGTGGGGTTAGCGATCCCCTGCGGCCCATTTGCGCAAGCGCTCGCGCATGATCCAGAGGGCGGCCAGCGCAATGACGCCTGCCAGGGCC
>CAXMWW010000028.1:0-39103 GCA_963422245.2 uncultured Sulfitobacter sp.
CATTCGGCGGTGATCCGGTGTTTGATGACTTGTCATTGGTCGTTCATCCCGGGGACCGGCTGGCCCTTGTGGGGCGTAACGGGTCGGGGAAGTCCACGCTGATGAAGGTCATGGCAGGGCTGGTGGAGCCGGACAGGGGCGAGGTTGTTGCCGGTCCGGGCGTGAGCGTGGGTTATATGGAGCAGGATCCGGACCTTACAGGCTTTGAGACTTTGGGGGATTTCGCCACCGCGGCGCTGGAACCGGGTGAGATGTACAAGGTTGAGCGTGCAGGCGAAGGGTTGAAGTTTGACCCCGCGCGGCCTGTTTCCACGGCATCGGGGGGCGAAAGGCGGCGTGCGGCCCTGGCGCGGTTGATGGCGGAAGAACCTGCATTGATGCTGCTCGACGAGCCGACGAACCATTTAGACATCGAAGCCATTTCCTGGCTTGAGGCAGAGTTGAAGCAGGCGGGGACTGCCTTTGTTCTGATTTCTCACGATCGGGCTTTTTTGCGTGAACTGACGCGTGCAACCCTCTGGATTGATAGAGGAATAGTGCGCCGGCAGGAGAAGGGTTTTGCCGCATTTGAGGCGTGGCGGGATCAGGTCTGGGAGGAGGAAGATACCCGGGCGCACAAGCTTAATCGCAAGATCAAGGCGGAGGCGCGATGGGCGGTTGAGGGGATCTCTGCCCGCCGCAAGCGCAACCAGGGCCGCGTGCGGGCGCTGCAGGAATTGCGCGCTGAGCGTGCCAGTCAGATCAAGCGGCAGGGGACAGCTGCCATGCAGCTGGAGGCCGGTCCAAAGTCGGGGCGCAAGGTGATCGACGCGCGGGGCGTGTCAAAGCGGTTTGGCGACAAGACGATCGTGCGCAACTTTTCCCTGACCGTTCAACGTGGCGACCGGATTGCGCTGGTGGGGCCCAATGGGGTGGGCAAGACGACGCTTTTGAACATGCTCATTGGCCGTGAAAGCCCGGATGAAGGTGCCGTAAAGCTGGGCACCAATCTGGAGCTTGCCCTGTTTGATCAGGCCCGTGCGCAGCTGGATGGTGACATGTCGCTTTGGGACAGTCTGACGGGGGACCCGGACATGCGGGTCAGCGGCAAGGCGGATCAGGTTCTGGTGCGGGGGCAGCCCAAGCATGTGGTTGGTTACCTTAAGGAATTCCTCTTCGATGAGGCACAGGCCCGCGCGCCGGTCAGATCGTTGTCGGGGGGCGAAAAGGCGCGCCTGCTGCTGGCCAAGATCATGGCGCGGTCGTCAAATCTGCTGGTGCTTGATGAGCCGACCAATGACCTGGACGTTGAGACGCTGGACCTGCTGCAAGAACTACTGGGCACTTATGATGGGACGGTTTTGCTGGTGAGCCACGACCGGGACTTTCTGGACCGTGTTGCCGCCACAACCATTGCGATGGAAGGGGACGGCAAAGCGACGGTTTATGCGGGCGGATGGTCCGACTATCAAAGCCAACGGCAGGTTGACGCGCCCCGGCAAGAGGTGGCGAAACCCAGGAAAGAAGCCGCTGCCCAATCCCCGAAGGCACAGCAGAAGTCTGGCCTCAGTTTCACCGAAAAGCACCGGTTGGAGGCCTTGCCGGCAGAGATTGAGCGACTGGAGGCTGAGATTGGCAAGCTGGAGGCGCTCTTGAGCGATCCAGAGCTCTTTGCGCGCGAGCCGGTTAAGTTCAACAAGGCCACGCAAGCCCTTGTAGAGCGGCAGGAAAAGCTCTCACATAGTGAAGAAGAGTGGCTGGTTCTGGAAGAGAAGAACCAAGGTTGAATGGCGGCTTCGGCCAAAGTCACTATAGTTGCGCAAGACGGGGCCTTGGATGCGTTTTGCTCAGGGCACCCCAAATCATAAGCGGGAGCAAGGATGGCCTGGGTTTATCTTGGATTTGCAGCGGTATTTGAGGTCATCTTTGCCATGGGAATGAAAATGTCCGATGGGTTCACCCGACCCATTCCGACTGTCGTGACGCTGATTGGCATTGTTGGCGGCCTTTGGCTGCTGGCTTTGGCCATGAAGGAGTTGCCTGTCAGCGTTGCTTATCCAATCTGGACCTCCGTCGGGGTCCTGGGAACCGTTTGTTTTGGAGCCTTGTTTCTGGGGGAAACAATTACGCCGCTGAAATTGGCTTCGGCTGCCTTGATCGTAGCGGGTGTCGTTGGGCTAAGGGTGTCATCCGGCTGAAGCTCAGCGCATCCGCAAAGCGCCATCGATGCGGATCACTTCGCCGTTAAGATATCCCATTTCCACAATGAAGCCTGCTAGCCCTGCGTACTCATTTGGGTCGCCCAACCGCGCCGGGTTTGGCACATCAGCCGCGAGGGACGCCTGAACTTCTTCGGGCAGACCCGCCAGCATCGGCGTGGCAAAGATGCCAGGGGCGATGGTCATCACGCGGATGCCTTCTTTGGCCAGATCGCGGGCCATGGGCAGGGTCATGCCGACCACGCCGCCTTTGGAGGCCGCGTAAGCCACTTGGCCCTTCTGACCGTCGAAGGCCGCGATGGAGGCGGTGTTGATCACCACGCCGCGCGCGCCATCAGGCTCTGGATCGTTCTTGGCAATCTCAGCACAGGCGAGGCGTGCCACATTGAAGGTGCCCACTAGGTTGATGTCGATGGTGCGTTTGTAGAGGTCGAAGGGGTGGGGGCCGTCGCGCCCGAGTGTCTTGGCCGCATCCCCGATCCCTGCGCAGTTCACGCAGGCTGTGATTTTACCCATCTTGTCCATGGCATGCGCAACTGCGGCCTGCACGGAGGCCTCTTCTGTCACGTCCGTTTGGGCAAAATGCCCGCCGATCTCAGCCGCAACGGCTTCACCCCGGTCAGCATCCAGGTCGAGCAGGGTCACCTGCGCGCCCTGGGCCGCGAAATGCCGCGCGGTGGCTTCGCCAAGGCCGGAGGCCCCTCCGGTGATGACGGCGGCGGTTGTGGACAATTGCATGGGGTGCCTCCCTATCTGAACGCATGTTCAGATAATCATGGGAAGTGACGGCTGGCAACCGGGCTGGTTTAGCCCAGTTGCACCAAGGCGTGACGCTTTTTGCCCGCCGACAGCTTGATGGGCGAAGAGAGCGCGCCTGCGTCAATCATCATCCCGGCGTTCGTCAGCGGTTGGTCGTCGAGGCGTGCGCCGTTATCGGCAATCAGGCGCTTGGCTTCCTTGCCGGAGTTCGCGAGGCCTGATTTCACGATCAGCTGCACGATGGAGATGCCGTCGCCCACGTCGTTCGCCGAAAGCGTCAGGGTGGGCAGGTCATCCCCCACACCCCCTTTTTCAAAGACTTCGCGAGCGGTGGCCTCTGCCGCCGCTGCGGCGTCAGACCCGTGCAGCAGCGTCGTGATCTCATTTGCCAGACGCACCTTGGCCTCGTTGATCTCTGATCCTTCGAGCGCGCCCAGTCGGTCGCATTCGTCCACCGGCAGCTCGGTATAGAGCTTGAGGAACCGGCCCACGTCCGCATCGGTGGTGTTGCGCCAGAACTGCCAGAATTCGTAAGGCGACAGCATGTCCGCGTTCAGCCAGACGGCCCCGGTTTGGGACTTGCCCATCTTCTTGCCGTCAGAGGTCGTGAGCAACGGAGAGGTGAGGCCATAAACCTCGCCATCGATGACGCGGCGCGTGAGGTCGATGCCGTTGACGATGTTGCCCCACTGATCCGATCCGCCCATTTGCAGGACGCAGCCATAGCGGCGGTGCAGCTCCATGAAGTCATAGGCCTGCAGGATCATGTAGTTGAACTCGAGGAAGCTGAGGCTTTGCTCGCGGTCCAGACGCGATTTCACGCTTTCAAACGACAGCATCCGGTTGATCGAAAAATGCCGTCCGATGTCGCGCAGGAAATCGAGGTAGTTGAGCCCGTCCAGCCATTCAGCGTTGTTGATCATCAGCGCGTCCGACGGGCCGTCACCGTATGTCAGATAGGCCGAGAAGACCTGTTTGATGCCGGCAATATTGGCGTCGATCTGCTCGGGTCCCATGAGCGGGCGTTCATCTGCCCGGAAGGAAGGGTCCCCCACCTTGGTGGTCCCGCCGCCCATCAGCGTGATCGGCTTGCCCCCGGTCTTTTGCAGCCAGCGCAGCATCATGATCTGAATGAGGGACCCGACATGCAGCGATTTGGCTGTGGCATCGAAACCGATGTAGCCGGGCTGTGCGCCTTTTTGCAGCGCCTCGTCCAGCCCCTGATAGTCGGTGCAATCGGCCAGAAAGCCGCGCTCCATCATCACCGCGATGAAATCCGATTTGGGGTGGTAGGTCATGGCTTGCCTCGGAGTGGTGTTGCGGGGCATCTATAGGGGGCGATCGGGCAAAGGAAAAGGCCATGAATAAGGCCATTGTAAAGACGGGCGTGGTGACAGCCCTTGGCGCAATGTCGGGGACATCGCTTGATGGGGTGGATGCTGCAGTGCTGCGCACCGATGGGTGTGACATTCAAGGGTTTGGTAAGACAGGATATCGCGCCTATTCGGAAGCCGAGCGCGCGGTCCTGACGGCGGGCCTGGGCAAGTGGTCGGGCGCTGAGGTTGCGGCGGTTGCTGAGGTGGTCGAGTCGGCGCATGCGACGTTACTTGCAGACTTTGAAGGTGTGGAGCTGATTGGCTTTCACGGCCAGACGCTGGCCCATGCCCCGCGCACGCGCGGTACGTTGCAGGTGGGCGACGGGGCCGCTTTGGCTGCAACACTCGGCGTGCCTGTGGTCTGGGATTTCCGGTCTGCAGATGTGGAGCTGGGGGGCGAAGGGGCACCACTGGCTCCGTTCTTTCATCACGCTTGTGCGCGGTATGTCGGGATTGAGGAGGCTGTTGGTTTTTTGAACCTCGGGGGGGTGGGGAACCTGACCTGGGTGGATCCGGCACGGCCTGATCCGGCGGAGGCCGGGGCCTTACTTGCGTTTGATACCGGCCCCGCCAATGCGCCGCTGAATGATCTGATGCAGGGACGGCTGGGGCAGCCCTTTGACAAGGGGGGCAAGGTCGCATCCACCGGAGAAGTGGCCCAGGGCGCGTTGGAGCTGTTTCTGGCGGAACCCTATTTTGCGCGCATTCCGCCCAAGTCGCTGGATCGCAATGACTTTGCCGAGATGGTGGGGCTGGTGAATGAGCTATCAGATGCGGATGCCGCGGCCACGCTGACTGCCATGTGTGCTGCCGGTGTGGTGGAAGCGATGCAGCATTGCCCTACGCCGCCTGCACGGATGTTGGTGACGGGGGGCGGGCGGCATAATCCGGTGCTGATGCAGATGCTGGAGGTCTCGCTCGATTGCCCCGTGGCCCCGGTGGAGGCTGTAGGGCTTGATGGTGATATGCTTGAGGCCCAGGCCTTTGCTTATTTGGCGGTGCGCGTGGCGCGGGGGTTGCCGACCTCCTGTCCCGGGACCACAGGCGTGCGCGCAGCCGTGGGCGGCGGGACCGTCAGCCAGCCGTGATCTGATTGAGCGGCTGCGCCGCAAAACATGTTTTTGGTCCCGCGTTTCTCAACGTGGTTTCCAAGGATGGGGTGTTGTGCTCTTGGCTCAGCGGGTCAGGTCGCGCGCGTAGTCTTTGGTGAAGGCCACGTAGCCGTTTGAGACGGATTTGAGGTGGCTTTGAACTTCCGCATGCAGCGCGGGCAGTTGGTGGAAGGGGACCATGGGCATGGCGTGGTGTTCGGCGTGGTATGGCATGTTCCAGGCCAGCGCGCGCACCACGCGGTTCGTCAGTGTCGTGCGGGTGTTTTCCAGCATGTTGGCCACGGGCGGGCAGTGGCCGTGTTCAGCCAGTAGGTAGAGCCGCAGCACAGGTTGGCCGATAAGGGCCGGGATGATCCAGAGCCAGAGCACCAAAGGGCTGAAGAACAGCGATAGGCCAAGGATGGCGTAGAGGGTGAGCAGAACGCGTGCCTCACGCTTCATCGTGCTGTGTTTGCGCTTTGGCAGGTAGGGGGCGTCGATCTTGCCCTGGGCGTTCTGCCAGAGCGTGCGTGCGCTGCCGGACCAGTATCCCCAGCCTGAAAGATAGCGCAGGTAAGCGCCCCATGTGGTGGGGCGGCCGCCGCCTGCGAGTTCCGGGTCATTGTCGGGGTCATTGGTATGTTTGTGATGCGCGAGGTGGAAGTACCGAAACCAGGTGAAGGGCAGCATCAGGGGCAGGGCGACCGCGTGGCCTACCAGATCATTCAGACCCGCATGCGCGAAGGGGGTGGCGTGGGTGCATTCATGGCTCAGCGTGAAGAGGATCATCATCGTCAAGCCATAAGGCAGCAGCAAGAGCTCCCAGAGCGGCCCTTGTAACGCGATGTAGGCACCCATCAGTACCAGAGCGCCGAGATGCCCTGCAAGGTGGCGCAACCCGCGCTCGGTTGAACGCGCGTGCAAAGCGGTTTTTTGCGCAGGCGTCAGGCTGGCGATGAATGCGGTGTGGTTCATTGCGGAATGTCAAAACCCGGCGGGGCCAGTGTGAAGCCGTCAAAGCGGAACCCCGGTGAGACGGTGCAGCTGACCAGCGTCCAATCGCCTGTGCTACGGGCCGATTGCCAGTGATTTTCCGGGACGATCAGTTGTGGTGCACCTGCGTTCAAATCCGGTGTCAGCAAGTGGTCTTGCGCGGGGCCGTCGTCCGTTTCCGCCATCGACAGGACCAGCGGGGCTCCTGCGTGATAAAGCCAGATCTCCGTTGCGTCGACCCGGTGCCAGTGGCTGCGCTCGTCTGCCTGCAGCAGGAAATAGATGCATGTCCCGGTGGGCCGGCCTTCATTCTCGGCCACCCATGTTTGGCGGTAGTGTCCACCTTCGGGATGGGGGCTGAGGTCGAGGCGCGCGATGATCTCTTGTGGTGTCATGGGAGGACCTTATTGTGGCGCTGACAGTGTGCCAAGGGGACGGACATGCGCGTTGCGATCATCGGGGCCGGGATCATCGGGGCAAGCCTCGCCCATGCGCTCTCCAAGCGGGGCGCAGAGGTGACGGTGCTGGATGCCGCAGGGCCTGCGGCGGGTGCAACGGGCGCGTCCTTTGGCTGGATCAATGCGAGTTTCTTTGCGGATGCCGCGCATTTTGCGTTGCGTTTTGAGGGGATCGAAGCCTGGCGGCGGCTGACGCGGGAGCTTGCTTTGCCCGTGGCCTGGTCCGGGTGTCTGTGCTGGGAGGAAGAGGGCGAAGCGCTTGAAGCTCAGGCGCGTGGGTTGCGGGACATGGGATATGCTGCACAGATCGTGAACCGCTCAGACTTTGCCAGCCGTGAACCAGCGGTTGCAGCACCTGAGGCTGCGGTGTTTTTCGAGGATGAAGCGGCAGCGGACCCGGTGGGGGTGACACAAGCGTTGCTTGCCACCTCCGGCGCACCGCGGATCATGGGTGTCACGGTTCAGGAAGTTCTGCACGTCAACGGCCGGGTAACGGGGGTGCGTTTGCCCGGCGGGGTGATTCCTTGTGACCGGGTTGTCGTGGCAGGGGGCACAGGCGCGCCGCGCTTGCTGGAGCCCCTGGGGGTCGCCTTACCAATGCTGGAACGTCCGGGCGTGATCTTTAAAACCAAGCCACTTCCGCCGCTCTTGAGCCATATCTGCGCGGCACCCATTGGAGAGTTTCGCCAGCTTGCCGATGGTCGCATTCTGATGCCAACGGCGGCGTCCCATCAGGGAGACAGCACGCAGTGTATTGCCGACAGTCCCATCGTGCTGGCGGATGCCGCTGCCGCAAGGCTGCAAGCACTGTTGCCGGGCGTTTCGGTGGATTGGGAGGAGGTCAGCCTCGCCTACCGCCCCGTAACGCAGGACGGTTTGCCCGTGGTGGGGGCTTGCGGACCGGCAGGGCTTTATACCGCCGTCATGCACTCCGGCGTCACGTTGGCCCCCGTCGTGGCTGAAATCCTGTCAGCGCAGGTGATTGACGACGGGCTCAGCAACCATCAGGCCAATCTGGTGGCACCTTATGCGCCGGATAGGCTTCAGAGCGGTTTTTCGAAGAACACCAGCGCGTCCACAACATCTGGAGGAAGCGGCTGGTAGGGGCCGCGCAGGGCGTAGCCCAATCGGGCATAGAGGCGTTGCGCGTCCGTCAGGTTCTTGGAGGTGTCGAGCACCATGCGCGTATAGCCATCCGCGCGGGCCTGATCCTCAAGTGCGGTGCAGATTTGCGCGGCAACGCCACGCCCGCGGGCACCTTCGGTGACGTAAACGCGCTTGATTTCAGAGGTTTGCGCATCCAGCGCATGGGTCATCCCGCAACCCACAGGCTCATCGCCCAGCAGCGCCAGCAGGATGGTACCTTGAGGCCGGGCGTGCTCTTCGGCAATCCGATCCATAAGGGATATGTACTTGGGGACGGGGTAGAACGCCTCCACGATCTCGGCATCCGTGCCGCTCGCGTTCAGCAGGAAATCGCGGTAGGTCCAGCAGAGGGTGCGCACGGCCTCAAGGTCTTGGGCTGTGGTTGCTGGGCGGAGCGTTATGGGTTCAGTCATCGGCTGCGTCTTCCGGGTAAGGGACGGGCGCAAACTGTCCGTCGTTCTGGCGCGCGAAAGCGGAGCCGGGGGGCGCGTAGAGCAGATCGACAAAGCTGTCATCCACGTTCAACACCGCACCTATGGCAACATAGACGACGTCCTCAGCCTCATATTCTTCCGTCCCGATGTCCGCCTCGTGAGGGCGCAGACACCAGCCGGTGTCGGGGTAGGGCGATGCTTCAGGCGTCTCAGGCACCTCGCGCCACATGTATCCGACCCGGGCGCGGCCTTCGACAACCGCGCGTTCGACCAGACAGCGTGCGAGCCATTGCTCCGTCGGGTCGGGATCGTCAGGGGCTTCGTCAGGGTTGGACCAGTCGATGGCGATGATCTGGTGTGGCGCAAAGTGCAGCGTGTCGCCAAGGGCAAGACCGGACAGCTCAAAGGGCTTGTTGTCGAGCTTGCCAGTCAGCGCATCTCCGTCGCGTGCCGTCACTTCCACCCACATGCGTTCCGGGTCGCAGGGGTCTGCTGCGCCGGTGGGTTCAAAGATCAGCTTGATGCTGTCCCCGGGGGCGACGTGGGCCAGGGCGGCCTCAGACGGCAGATAGAACGTGTAGGGGGCGTCACGCTGGAGTGCGCGCGGGTCAATGATGGTGAACACCTGCGCCCCCCTTGGCTCACTTCAAGATTGAACGACCTGCGTATTCCGCCGTCTCGCCCAGCATTTCCTCTATGCGGATCAGCTGGTTGTACTTTGCCAGCCGGTCAGAGCGGGCCAGCGATCCGGTCTTGATCTGCCCGCAATTGGTGGCGACAGCAAGGTCGGCGATGGTGGCGTCTTCGGTCTCGCCTGAACGGTGGGACATCACGTTGGTGAAACCCGCGCGGTGGGCCATGTCGACGGCCGTGAGCGTCTCGGTGAGGCTGCCAATCTGGTTCACCTTGACCAGCATGGAGTTCGCGGACTTTCGGGTGATGCCGTCTGCCAGACGGGCAGGGCTGGTCACGAACAAATCGTCGCCCACCAGCTGGATCTTGTCGCCCAGCTTAGCTGTCAGGGCAGCCCAGCCGTCCCAATCGTCTTCGGACATGCCGTCCTCGATAGAGATGATGGGGTAGTCGGCCACAAGGGCTGCGAGGTAGTCTACGTTCTCTTCACTGCTCAGCGACTTGCCTTCGCCGGACAGTACGTATTTGCCGTCTTTGAAATACTCGGTCGCGGCACAGTCCAGCGCCAGGTGGATTTGATCACCGGGCTTATAGCCCGCCTTTTCGATAGACTTCAGAATGAAATCAAGAGCATCGCGGGTGGAGCTGATGTTGGGGGCAAAGCCGCCTTCGTCGCCGACGCCCGTGGCCAGGCCCGCATTGTGAAGCTCTCTCTTCAGCGTATGAAACACCTCGGATCCCATGCGTACCGCTTCGCGGATGTTCTCCGCCGCGACTGGCATGATCATGAATTCCTGAATGTCGATCGGGTTATCTGCGTGCTCGCCACCATTGATGATGTTCATCATCGGCACCGGCAGAATGCGGGCCGAGGTGCCGCCCACGTAACGATAAAGCGGCTGGGTGCAGTAGTCGGCAGCGGCCTTTGCCACGGCCAGCGAGACACCCAGAATGGCATTGGCCCCAAGACGGCCCTTGTTGTCGGTGCCATCAAGCTCGATCATGGTCTCGTCGATCTCGACCTGTTCGGTGGCATCATAGCCGACGATGGCCTCGGCAATTTCGCCGTTGACGGCCGCACAGGCCTCCAGCACGCCTTTGCCCATGTAGCGGGACTTGTCGCCATCGCGCTTCTCGACGGCCTCGTAGGCCCCGGTTGAGGCACCAGAGGGCACCGCCGCGCGGCCCATGGTCCCATCTTCGAGGATCACGTCCACCTCCACCGTCGGATTGCCCCGGCTGTCGAGGATTTCGCGGGCGTGGATGTCGATGATCGTGCTCATGGGAAGGCTCCTTTGGGGGATTGGTTGCGCGTTCTTTAACGCGGAGCGGCGGGCTTGGCCACAGGGGGCAGAGACTGTTTGCGTTCGCGCCAGACCGTATAGATGCCGGAGGCCACGATAATGGCAGCACCAACAAGGGTCAGCGCGTCGGGGCGTTCGGAAAAGACCACCATGCCAAAGATCATGGCAAAGATCAGACGGGTGTAGCGGAAAGGGGTGACGAAGCTGACTTCGCCCACGCGCATTGCGGCCACAATGGCGTAGTAGGCGAAGAAGCCGACGATCAGGGCGGCCGAAAAATAGGCCCACCCTTGGGGGGAGGCCATCACAAACGGCGTGCTGGTGGCCCACATCAGGCCAATGCCT
This sequence comes from uncultured Sulfitobacter sp., assembly GCA_963422245.2. Lineage (GTDB taxonomy): Bacteria > Pseudomonadota > Alphaproteobacteria > Rhodobacterales > Rhodobacteraceae > Sulfitobacter. Next base: position 10,738 of record CAXMWW010000028.1, read on the forward strand.
GCGGGAATGATCGCAGCATAGCCCAGAAAGCTGAGCTGCATAGTGCTGAGGTGTTCGGGTACGCGCCGCGTGGCCAGATCGCGCAGGGTCAGGCCAAAGACGCCAAGAAGGGCCAACAAGGACAGCGGTTCAAAGTCCGACATGCCGGGGCGGATGATCAGCAGCACGCCGAAAAGGCCCACAAAAACCGCGCTCCACCGCCGCCAGCCAACGGTCTCACCGAGGAAGAGTGCGGCCCCCAACGTCACTACCAGCGGCGTGGCTTGCAAAATGGCCGAAGCAGAGGACAGCGGCGTCAGCACAATGGCAGAGACGAACCCCAGAACGCCGATCAACTCACCCAAGGCCCGGATCACGATGGACGCCGACAGATAGCCCGGGTCATAAAGCGGTTCTTGACGCGCGCGGACGATCACGCCAAAGGCGACCATGCCGCCGACCCCCAACAGCAATATGATCTGGCCAATGGGCATCTCATCGGCCAGCAGCTTGATGAACATGTCTTCGACGGCAAAGGCGAGCATTGCGAAGGTCATCAGGGCTGCACCGCGCAGGTTTTCCATGCCGTTACTCCGATCAAGGGGTTCATGCGCGGCATGGCGGGTTTGCAAGGCAAGGGCAAGCCCTATGGTACCTTGGGGCCCGGGGTGTTAGCGCTGGGGGGATGCAAGGCACCTTCTGGACAAACCAATGGGCTGTGACCGCGATCACCTTGGGGGTCGCGGTGATGGGAGCGGTACTTGGCTGGGCGCTGTCGGCCCCGGTTTACGTCCTGCTGGGACCAGCGGTGCTGGTCAGCCTGGTCGGGGTCGCGGGACTGAAGACCGGGATTGATAATCGCCTGCGCGATGTCTGTTTTGCGGTGCTCGGCGTGGCCGTGGGCACCGGCTTTGACGGCGATGCGCTGGGTGCCATGCTGCGCTGGCCGCTGGCCTTTGCGTTCATGGCGCTGCTCTTGTGGGTGATCATCGTGGTTTGCCGCGCTTTGCTGGTGGCTTTCTTTGACTTTGACCGACGCTCCGCCCTGCTTGCCGCGTCGCCAGGGCATCTGAGTTTCGTGATGGCAGTTGCGCAAGAGATCGGCGGTGACGTGCCGCGTGTCTCGATGGTGCAATCGGTGCGGCTGTTGTCGCTGACCATGGTCGTGCCTTTTGCGGCCATCGCGCTGGGCGTGGAAGTGACAGGAAACGTCGCCCCGCAGGGCACGCCCATTGTCTTGTGGCAGATGGCGCTGCTCTTTGCAGTCTCCATTGTAGTCGGCTGGGTATTCAAACGGCTTTCACTGCCAGCACCCTTGCTGTTGGGGGGGATGGTGACCTCCGCCCTCTTTCACCTTACCGAAATCATCCCCGGCGTGTTGCCCGACTGGCTGGTCCTTCCAGCCTATCTGGTGCTGGGCGCACTGATCGGGACGCGGTTTTCCGGGGTGACAGTGGGGCAGTTGCTCAGCGGGTTAGCCGCTGGGCTTGCCATGACGGTTGTGGCCGTTGTGCTGGCCGCAATGGCATCGTTGCCAGTGGCATGGGCGCTTGGCATGCCCGTGGCCCATGTTCTGATCGGTTTTGCGCCGGGCGGATTGGAGACCATGATCGCCATGGGAGCCGTGCTGGGCGTGGTGCCAGGGTTTGTCGCGGCCTGTCATATCGCCCGGTTGCTGGTGCTGTCGGTGTTGGTGCCTGCGATGTTGGGGCGCAATTATCAGAGGTAGGCCGGCGGCACATGCAGGGACATCATCTTTGCCACGATCCAAATGCCCAAAATGAACCCTAGCGCAGGCAGGACGACCAGCCACGGCGTCGTTCGGGGCCACATTGCAAAACGCAAAGCGGCCGCCAGATGCAGGAAGACCGCCGTTACAGCGAGCGTGTAGTAGGGAGCAAAGAAAAGGCTCATCGGCGTTTCATGCACAGTTGCGGCTGCAAAGAAGATGTTTGTATCGAGGCTCTGCACCAGCCGTCCAAACAGAACTGCCGGTACGTGCATCAGCAGGAAGACAAACAGATACCCTCCAGAGGTCACCTGCGCCCATGCCCAACCGCTTTGTGGTCTGCCCCGACGCAGGGCGAGGCGCAGGCCAAGGGCCAGTTGGATGATGAGGCCGACAATCAGCAGGGGCTCAACCACCGGATGGCGATAGAAGGTCCTCAGGGCTTCCATTGTGGCGATGTGGTCGGTGGAGCCATTGGCAAGCGCAAGGTGATTGGCCAAATGGGCGGCAATGAATACCAGCAAGCCAGCGCCAAAGAGCAGGTGCAGGCGTTGCCTCATTTCTTGGCTGGCACACCGTAAAGCTCTAGCCGGTGGCCGCGCAGCTCATACCCCAGCTTGGCCGCTATCCGTTCCTGCAGTTCTTCGATCTCCGCGTCCACGAATTCGATCACCACACCGGAGTTGAGATCAATCAGGTGGTCGTGGTGATCGCGCTCAGCGTCCTCATAGCGCGCGCGCCCGTCGCCAAACTCGAGCTTGTCGAGAATGCCGGCCTCCTCAAACAGCTTCACCGTGCGATAGACCGTGGCAATGGAGATGCCCGCATCAATGGCCGAGGCACGGGCAAAGAGCTCTTCCACGTCCGGATGATCCGCGCTGTCCTCGATCACCTGCGCAATGGTGCGGCGTTGGCCAGTCATGCGCATGCCCCGGGCTTCGCAGCGTTTGATAATGGATTTGGTCATGGTGGCCGGATGTCTTCGTGTTGCTCTTGGACTATCGGTTTATCCCGCTTCGCGCTGCCGCACCACCGGGTTTTGCGGTTGACTTATGCGCAGCAAACCCCCATCTGCCCCCCAGCGATGCCTTTTGCCGCGTGAGCAGACCCGGCGCCGGGGCCATGATTGGCCCGACCGTGCGACCGACCACAAAGGCACGCCGATGTTCCCAAAATCACGCGTGGGGCCAAACGCGACCGGAGAGTTGCTGGCATGTGGCCTGACCTTTGATCCGATGCCGCGTGGACCATGCAGGGCGCGCCATGCGCTCCAGAGAATTTTGCGCGGGGCTCATCCCGCGCTGGAAAGAGACGATATGAGCGAATTTGAAATGATGGACCTGCCGCCGAAACTGGTGGCGCGGTTGAACACAATGGGGATCAAAGAACCGACCCCTATCCAAAAGCAAGCCATCCCCCATGCGTTGAACGGGCGCGATGTGATGGGGCTAGCGCAGACCGGTACGGGCAAGACGGCAGCCTTTGGTGTGCCGCTGGTCGCCCAGATGCTGGAGATGAAGGGCCGTCCCCGCCCGCGCACTGCGCGTGGCCTCGTGCTGGCCCCTACCCGCGAGCTGGCGCAACAGATCATGGTCAACCTCAAAGGCTATTGTCAGGACACGCCCTTGAAGGCGCAGATGGTCGTGGGCGGCGTTGGCATCAACCCGCAGATCAAGCGGCTGGAGCGTGGGGTGGACCTTTTGGTTGCCACACCCGGACGGCTGCTGGACCTGATTGACCGCAGGGCTGTGGATCTGGGTCAGACAACGTTTCTGGTGTTGGATGAAGCCGACCAGATGCTCGACATGGGTTTCATCCACGACCTGCGCAAAATCGCGGCGCTCCTGCCCACCGAGCGGCAGACCATGCTGTTTTCAGCCACCATGCCCAAGCTGATGGGCGAGATCGCGCAAAGCTACTTCAACCGCCCGATCCGGGTGGAGGTATCGCCCCCCGGCAAGGCGGCGGACAAGATCACGCAGGAAGTGCATTTCATCGCCAAGGCGGAGAAACCCAACCTGCTGATTGAGCTCTTGTCCAAACATGTGGGTGAACGTGCGCTGGTTTTTGGCCGGACCAAGCATGGCATGGAAAAGCTGATGAAGATGCTTGTGGGCGCGGGGTTTGAGGCCGCCTCCATCCATGGCAACAAGAGCCAGGGGCAGCGGGATCGTGCGATTGCGGGCTTCAAGGCGGGTGAGATCACGGTGCTGGTGGCCACGGATGTGGCGGCGCGGGGGCTGGATATTCCTGACGTCAAGCACGTCTACAATTTCGAGCTGCCCAATGTACCGGACCAATATGTGCACCGCATTGGCCGGACTGCCCGGGCGGGCAAGGACGGGGCTGCTGTTGCCTTTTGTGCGCCGGATGAAATGGTTGATCTGCGCGCGATCCAGAAGGTTATGAAGATGACCATCCCTGTTGCGTCGGGTCGCCCATGGGAGAGCTTTGAAGAAGAAGCCAAGCCCAAGCGCGGCGGCGGAGGTCGGGGGCGGGGCCGTGGTGGCAGACCGCAAGGTGGTGGAGCACCGAGCGGTCAAAAGCCTGGCGGAAAACCCGGCGGCGCGCGCAAGCGGCGGCGTCGCGGCGGTGGTGGCCGAAAAAGCGGTGCGCGCGCGGCCTGATATTCACGCGTAGCGTCCGGCGGAGGATTGTTCTTCGAAACCTTGTGGATCACCCCCCCCAGAACTTAACAGACTGCAAAAGCAGACGCGTCGATAACGACGCGTCTGCGTTTACTGACAGTTAGGTTCTGTCTTGGGATCGTGTCTGAGGTCAGGCAGCCCTGATATTCACGAATAGAGAGTAGGCACTCCCATATCTTCGTGCAGACGGTTCACCTCTGCCGGGGCCATGCCATATGCCAGCGCCAGCTTGTGCAGATACTGCGCCTCGTCCTGGGTATCGAGGTCAATCCCCAACAAAGACATTGCGTAGATTTGTGGCCCCATGCCCTGAGGCGTCTGACGGACAAGAGCGTCCACGTCCACAGGAGCCTGCATCTGGCGGCGGACAAAGGCTGCTTCTTCGGCGTCCACTTCGCCCAACTGATCCAGCAGCTTTGCCTGCTCGGCCTCATCAAAGGTGCCGTCCGACTTTGCTGCCTGAATCATCGCGGCCAGCATAAGCGCAGCTGCAGCTTCCTGATCCTGCGAGGGTTCAATCTGTTCCTGCTGTCCGCCAAACTGGGAATTGAGCACGCTGCCAAAGTCGGCGCTCTCTTGTTGCGGCCTGCGGCGCAGGGTCTCATCCGTGCCGGCCAGCAGATCGCCCATGCCCCGGCCAGCGGCTGCGGTGCCCGCCAGACCGCCCAGCAATCCGCCCAACCCGCCAGTGCTGCCACTTTGTGTGCCGCCCAGTTGTTCCAGCAATCCGCCAAGGCCGCCCGCAGAACCGCCTGCCGCAGATTTACCACCTAGCAGCCCACCCAGCATGTCTTGCAAGTCACCACCGGGGCTGTGCGCGCCGCCATGGCGCTGGGCGCTGCCGGGGCTTTTGACCAAGCCACCCAGCAATCCCCCCAGATCACTGCCGCCGCTGGCAGCGCCAGGCTGGCTGCGTTTGTCCATCATTGATTTCGCACCCTTGGCCAGTGCAACGCCAATTGCCACCTTCGCGAGTGTTTTCATCAGGCTCATATCCATACCCCCCTGTCGGAACTGCCAATCTTGAATGGCTCAACTGTGGCAGATTCTCGCAAAAAGGGCAGGGGGAAAAGCTCTAGCCAGATGGCAGGCGCGGGGATTCGCCCATTGACTTCACGGTCCGAGACCGCCCTTGATGCTGGCGATGGAGCGCAAGTCACATATTGATCTCTTTGGAGCGGTGGCGCTGACGCTCTTTGCGCTGAACCTCGCTTTCAATCAGGTGGTGATCAAGGTCACGGCGGGAGGCTTTGGCCCGGTGTTTTCGGCCGGTCTGCGCTCAGTGGGCGCAGTGGTTGTGCTCTTGATCTGGATGCATCTGCGGGGCGTCAGCATCAACATTCCACGCAAGGCGTGGTTTGGCGGGATCTTGTCTGGTATTCTCTTTGCCACTGAATTCATGTGTCTTTTTACGGCGCTCGACATCACGACAGTCAGCCGTGCGTCAGTGATTTTCTATTCCATGCCGGTTTGGATGGCGTTGATTGCGCATTTTGTGTTTCCCGGCGAACAGCTGACCAAGGTCAAGGTTGCGGGGCTGATGATGGCCATGGCGGGGGTGGCTTTGGCCCTGACGGTTCGCGGGGGCGGAGAGGTCAGTTGGGCTGGCGATCTTCTGGCGCTGACTTCGGCTTTCCTCTGGGCCGGGATTGTGTTGTGCGTGCGTCTGACGCCGCTCCGCGAGGTGCCGCCTGCACAACAGCTGATCTTTCAGGTGGCGATCTCTGCCCCGATCCTGTTACTGGCTGCGCCGTTCTTTGGCCCGCTGATGCGGGACCCTGAGCTGATCCACTATACCGGGATGGTTTTTCAAATCGTTGCCGTGGCGAGCCTGGGATTTCTGGCGTGGTTCTGGTTGCTGACGATTTATCCGGCGTCCTCTGTGGCCTCCTTCAGCTTCCTGTCGCCAGTCTTTGCCGTGGTGCTGGGATGGTTGTTGTTGTCCGAAGACGTGGGTCCGGCCGTCTGGGGCGCACTGGTGTTGGTGGCGGGCGGGATATTCCTGATCAACCGCAAACCGAAGGGCACGTGACCTGATTGCGCGGCTGCGCCGCATTACATTTTTTGGGGTTCGCTTGTGGCGGCGTGTTTTCCGAGGAGGCTGCGTTTGCGCTCGTGGCAGCCTCAGGTGCCGCAGAAGGTGGCCGGGACGATTTCATCTTCGGTGGGTGGGCGTTGAAGTGCCGGGTCTGAAGGTTCAAACGGCGACGCAAGTGCATTGCTCAGCCGCTCGAACGGGGCCATGTCGCCTGCAACGGCGGCTTCGATCATGGCCTCAAGGCGGTGGTTGCGTGGAATGATAGCGGGGTTGGCTTTAGCCATCACTTTGTCGGGGTTCGGTGCGCCCGCGAGACGGGCTTGCCAATCGGCTTCCCAAGCGTCGAAGGCGTCGCGGTTGACGAATTGATCTCGCGCCGCCGGTTTGCCCAACATCCAGAAGGTATTGGTAAAATCGGCCCCATCGTCTTGCATCAACTGCAACAGGCGCTGGATCAACGGCAAGTCTGTCTCATGTGGTTTCGCGATGCCGATCTTGGCTGCAAAGCGGGTGAGCCATGCGGCTTCCAGTTGCCCGGGTACCGCCTCGATGATTTCTGTGGCTTCGGCGACGGCGGCGTCCTTGTTTTCCATCTGTTGGATCAAGGCTGTGGCCAGTTGCGCCAGATTCCAGACCACGATCTGGGGCTGGTTGCCATAGGCGTACCGGCCCTGTTGGTCGATGGAGGAAAACACCCGCCCGCTGTGGAACCCATCCATAAAGGCGCAGGGGCCATAGTCGATGGTTTCGCCTGATATGGCGCAATTGTCGGTGTTCATGACGCCGTGGATGAAGCCTACGGACATCCAGGCGGTGACAAGTTGGACCTGCGCCGCGCAAACTGCGCGCAAGAGGTCCAGGGGGCCCGCCGCATCCGGATAGTGGCGCTGAATCGCGTAATCCGTGAGGGTCTTGAGGTTCTCAGTCTCTCCCCGTGCGGCGAAGATCTGGAAGGTTCCGATGCGCAGATGGCTTTGGGCCACGCGGGTCAGAACGGCACCGGGCAAGGCACCTTGTTCGCGCCAGATGGGTTCGCCCGTGCTGACAGCCGCCAGCGCGCGGGTGGTGGGAATGCCAAGGGCATGCATGGCCTCTGACACCACATATTCGCGCAGAACCGGCCCTAGCCACGCACGGCCATCGCCCATACGGGAATAGGGCGTGGGGCCGGAGCCTTTGAGCTGGATGTCGCGCCGGATGCCATCGGTTCCAATCACTTCACCCAGCAGATGCGCGCGCCCGTCGCCCAGCTGTGGATTCCAGTTGCCGAATTGGTGCCCTGCGTAGAGTTGAGCGAGGGGGGCCGCCCCGTTTGGCACCTGATTGCCTGAGAAAACCGGTGCAATTTCAGATAGATCGCCAGGCTCCACGCCCAAAAGTGCGGCAAGATCCTGGTTCCACGCCAGCAGCTTCGGCTCCTTTACGGGGGTGGGGTTGAGGCGGGCATAAAATGCGTCCGGCAATGCGGCAAAGCTGTTGTCGAAAGGGATCTGCATCAAAGAACCCGGGTCATAAACATGTAGTTGTCACGCTCGCGGAATCCCACGCGGCGGTAGAGCTTGATTGCCGCCTCATTGGTGCGGTCGACTTCCAAATGGACTGCGCGTAGCCCGTAGGCGGAGAGCGCCTTGGGCAGCGCGGAGAGCGCTTCGGTTGCAATACCGCGCCCGCGCACGCCGGGCCGGATGTAGAGCTCATCAATGATTGCATCGAGCCCGCCAAATTCGACAGACCAGCCAAAGCAGACTACGATATACCCGATGGGCGCGCGGGCCGGGCCGATCAGATAAGCTGCCCCGTAAGGGTTGCCCTCCAGCAGCGGCGTGATCCCCGCGATGCGCTTTTCCTCATCGCTTTCAATGCCTTCCTCCGCATGGAAGGCGGCGATGAGAGGCAGGATTTTCTCCTGATGTTCCAGTTTGCCAAGGGTGAGTGCGGCGCTCATAAGCGAGCCAGCCTTTCTGTCAGCAGGCTGAAGAAACCGTCGGCGTCGATGTCGCCCATGAAGGTTGCATTTGGCGCGCGATCCGTGACGCGCCACCAGTCGGCGACGGTCATGCCCATGGTCAGCTCTGAGGTTGTTTCAATCTCCACGTTGATGTGGCGGCCTGAGAATAGGTCGGGGTCGATCAAGTAGGCGGTCACGCAAGGATCGTGCAGGGGTGCCCCGGCGGAGCCGTATTTTTCCTTGTCGAAGCGTTCGAAGAAATCGGTCATTTCGGCCACGGCGACACCGACTGGTGTGCCAAGATTGCGGAAGGCGTCATTGCGGGGTTTGGTGACCAGTGCCTTGTGGGTGACATCGAGCGGCATCACAACGATCGGAATGCCGGATTTAAACACAATATCAGCGGCCTGTGGGTCGACGTAAATGTTGAACTCTGCCGTGGGAGTGATGTTGCCTCCTTCGAAATAGCCACCCCCCATCAGGACAATTTCCTGACACTTCTCGGCGATGTCCGGGGCCCTTTGCAAAGCGGTTGCAATATTGGTGAGTGGGCCCAGCGGGCAAAGGGTGACGGCCTCCTCGGCTCGCAACGTGTCGATGATAAAGTCGACCGCGTGCCCGTCCTGCAGCGGCATCGTCGGGTCTGGCAGTGTTGGCCCATCAAGCCCGGTCTTGCCATGCACATGTTCCGCCGTGACCAGCGCGCGCCCCAACGGACGGTCGCAGCCTGCATAGACCAAAGTGTCCGGCTTGCCGGCCAATTCACACACAATGCGTGCGTTCTTGGACGTCAGATCAAGCGGTACGTTGCCCGCGACGCAAGTGATCCCCAGCACGTCTATTTCTTCAGGGGAGGCCAGCGCCAAAAGGATGGCAACCGCGTCGTCCTGTCCGGGATCGGTGTCGATGATGATCTTGCGAGGGGGCATGAAGGCTCCGGGGAAAATGCATTCAGTATGGAAGGGGTTGTAGGCAGGTATTGCGGCGGTGTCGAACCACTATCGGCGTTCCTCCGCCTTCACTTCGTCCCAAAGCGCGTCCATCTCGGCCAGATCGCTGTCGCTGGGGGACTTGCCGCGCTCCTTGAGCTTGGCTTCCACCCCCTCAAACCGACGGGTGAACTTGGCGTTTGCCGCACGTAGGGCCGCTTCGGGGTCGAGCCCCAGATGCCGCCCGAGGTTGGCTATGACAAAGAGCAGATCGCCGTATTCCTCCTCAATCTCTGCCTGAGTGAGGGTATCGCGGGCCTCTACCAGTTCGCGGGACTCCTCGTTTAGCTTGTCGAGCACCTGATCGGTGGAGGGCCAGTCAAAGCCCACGCGCGCCGCACGTTTTTGCAGCTTGAGCGCGCGCAAAAGCGCGGGCAGGCCAACGGCCACGCCGTCTAGCGTGCCTTTTTGTTTTTTGCCTGCACGTTCAGCCGCCTTAATCGCCTCCCAGTCCCGGGTTTGCTGTTCGGCGGATTTGTCGCGGGATTCCTCGCCAAAGACGTGCGGATGCCGTGCAACCATCTTGTCAGAGATGTTGCGCACGACAGACTGGAACGTGAAATGCCCGGCCTCTTCGCCCATGGCCGTGTGGTAGACCGACTGCAACAGCAGATCGCCCAACTCGCCTTCCAACTCTGCCCAATCTCGGCGCTGGATGGCGTCAGCGACTTCATAGGCTTCCTCGATTGTGTAGGGGGCGATGCTGTCGAAGTCTTGTTCGATGTCCCACGGACAACCGGTGTCAGGGTCGCGCAAGCGGCGCATGATTTCCAGCAGGCGTTCTATCCCTGCGTCTTGGTCATGGATCAGCGCGTCGCCCATTGCGGTTCCTCGTACGGTCGTGTCACAACGAAGGGAACCCATCCACCCAGAGGAGTCCACCCCATGCCCGTCATCAACCGCATTGCCGCCCTCGCTGACGATATGACCGCCTGGCGGCGGCATCTGCATACGATCCCTGAGCTGAGCTTTGACTGCCCCAAGACCGCAGCCTTTATCAAGGAGCGGTTGGAAGAGATCGGTGTGGATGAGCTGCACGAGGGCATTGCCCAAACGGGCATCGTGGCGATCATCAATGGGCAGGGCGAAGGGGAAACCATCGGGTTGCGGGCAGACTTTGACGCTCTGCCGATCCCTGAGGAAACGGGTGTCGAATACGCCTCCACCCATCCCGGCAAGATGCATGCTTGCGGCCATGACGGGCATACCGCGATGCTGCTGGGGGCGGCAAAGTATCTGGCGGAGACGCGGAATTTCTCTGGCCGGGTCGCGCTGATCTTTCAACCGGCAGAAGAAGACGGTGGCGGGGCCGAGGTGATGTGCAAGGAAGGCATCATGGATACCTTCGACGTCAAGCAGGTGTATGGCATCCATAACGTGCCGGATTTCGAGTTCGGCAAGTTCATGACCACACCCGGGCCGATCATGGCAGCCGTGGACATGTTCACCATTCACATCAAGGGGCGCGGGGGCCATGGGGCGATGCCGCATGAGACTGCCGATCCGGTGGTGGCCGCGGCGGGCATGGTGCAGGCCATTCAGACGATTTCGTCGCGCAATGTGCATTCAGCGCAGGAAAAGGTAATCTCTGTCACGCAGGTGCATACTGGGACCGCCAGCAACATCATCCCTGACACAGCCATGATCAACGGGACGGTGCGGACGTTCGACAAGGACGTCCAAGCCCTGATCCGTCGGCGGATGGAAGAAGTCGTGGCAGGACAGGCGGCCAGCTATGGGGTTGAGGCAGAGTTGGACTATGAAGTCGGTTATCCAGCAACCGTGAATGCCGAGGCTGAAACCGCCTTTGCGGCCAAAGTGGCAGAAGAAGTGGTGGGCGAGGCCAAGGTGGACGCGGCTTTCCCGAAAGTCGCCGGATCCGAGGATTTCGCATACATGCTTGAAGAACGCCCCGGCGCTTACCTGTTCGTCGGCACGGGTGAGGGGACGGGCGGGCTGCACCATCCCAAGTACAACTTCAATGATGAGATCTGTCCGGTCGGCGCGTCCTTCTTTGCGCGCGTGGTCGAAACCGCGCAGCCCGTCGGGGGCCGCTGATGGCGCTGGAGGATGCGGGTAAACAGATTGACCATGCGTTTACGCGCGATGACCTCAAGGGCCCGAGCTTTGAGCTGACATTTGGCGGGGCGACGTCATTTCTGCGCCGTAAGTATTCCAAGGACCTGACCGGCGTGGATATTGCCGTGACAGGCGTGCCGTTTGACCAGGCTGTGACCAACCGTCCCGGCACGCGGTTGGGGCCACGGGCGATCCGCGAGGCCAGCAGCCTGCAGGCCCCGGATGCGCCCTATGGCTGGGATTTTGATGTTCTGAGCGAATGCGCCATCGTGGACTATGGCGATCTGGCGTTTGACTACGCGAAGGTGCCAGAGTTTCCAGGCGCGCTGACGGCCCATATCAAGGGTATCCTCGATGCAGGCGTGGCGAGCGTCGCTTTGGGGGGCGATCACTATGTGACCTACCCGATCCTGAAAGCGTATGCGGAGAAGTATGGGCCGATCAGTCTGCTCCAATTTGACGCCCATACGGATACCTGGGCCGATGATGAAATGGACCGGATCGACCATGGCACGATGCTCTATAAGGCGGTGAAGACGGGGATCATGGACCCTGCGACTTCTGTCCAAGTCGGCATCCGAACGACCAATGAAGACACGCTGGGGGTAAATATCATCGATGCCGCTCAGGTCCATGAACAGGGTCCGGCAGAGACGGTGCGCCAGATCAAGGCGATCATTGGCGACAGACCTTGTTACCTCACGTGGGACATTGATGCGCTGGATCCGGCTTATGCGCCCGGGACGGGCACACCTGTTTGGGGTGGGCTGACGTCGGCGCAAGCCGCAGCCATGCTGCGCGGATTGGCGGGGATCAACATCGTGGGCGGAGATGTGGTCGAAGTATCCCCGCCGTTTGATACGACAGGGGCGACGGCAATCGCCGGTGCCCATGTCGCCACCGAGATTTTACAACTCATTGGTGCGAGGATACGTGCATGAAAGTTCTGCTGACCTTTACCGAATTGGCCATGCTCAGCTATTGGATATTCGCTGCAGTTGTCTGTCTTGGCTGGCTCGTTGTGAGCCCGGAGCTGATGTATGCCGATCACCTCAACCCCCTGATGGTAAACTGGAATTGGTCGTTCTTGCCGATTGATGTGTTGTTTGCCGTCTGCGGCCTCGTCGCCCGTTTTGGGCCGGTCAGAGGGGCCAAACGCGAAGTCCTGGAGATCGTGGGGCTGACACTGATGTTCTGCGCCGGCCTGATGGCGCTGTCCTTTTGGACGTTGCAAGGATGGTTTGACTTGATGTGGTGGGGCATGAACGGTTGGCTGGTCGTGCTGGCCTCTGTGGGGCTTGGCTGCCGGTTTATGGCACCTTCTGAAAGACAAACTGCATGAGCGAAAAGAACCAACCGATTTCTGGCAACGATCTGGCCCGATTTTCGGGGCCGAACACCTTCATGCGGCTGCCTGCCGTGAACGACATGAAGGGGCTGGATGTGGCCATCCTTGGTATCCCGCTGGATGTGGGGACGTCCTAGCGGTCGGGCACACGGTTTGGTCCCAAACAGGTGCGGGCCGAAAGCGCGATGATCCGGCCCTACAACATGGCCACGGGGGCCGCACCTTTTGAAGGGTTGCAGGTGGCCGACATCGGGGATTTGGCGATCAACACCTTTTCGCTGAGCGACAGTTTGCGCATTATTGCAGAGAGTTACGCAGAACTCCTTAACTATGACGCTGTCCCGATGGCGATTGGGGGCGATCATTCGATCACCTTACCAATCCTGCGGGCGATGGCGGCGCGGCACGGGCCTGTGGCGCTCATTCACGTGGATGCCCATGCGGATGTGAATGATGAGATGTTTGGCGAAAAGGAAGCGCATGGCACGGTATTCCGCCGCGCCCATGAGGAAGGGCTGATCCAGGCTGACAAGACCTACCAGATCGGGCTGCGGGGCACGGGCTATGGCGCAGATGACTTTCGTGAAGCTGCGGGCTGGGGTTTCCAGCAGTTTCCGGCCCATGAGCTCTGGGGTAAGAGCCTGATGGCATTGGGCAAGGAGATCCGGCGCGACATCGGCGAGCGGCCCGTCTATCTGACCTATGACATCGACAGCCTCGACCCCGCCTATGCGCCGGGAACCGGCACGCCAGAGATCGGCGGGCTGTCCACGCCGCAGGCGCTGGAGCTTATCCGCAGCTTCAACGGGCTGAACCTGGTGGGTGGGGACATGGTTGAGGTCTCACCACCCTATGACACCACGGGCAACACGGCGCTCACCGGGGCGAACATCCTTTACGAGATGTTGTGCGTGCTGCCCGGTGTGGCATATCGGTGAACCGGCAAAACTGAGCTTATCCGCATTATGAAAGCAAGAGGCGCGCGCATGTGGCTATGGATCGCTTTGGGACTTGTGGTGGTGGCCGTGGCTTACGTGCGGCTGGCCCCCATTGATGTGGACCGCTGGCATGTCCCCGTTGCGGCAACGACAGACAAAACCGGGGCAGGGAGCGCGGTTCGGGTGATCCCGGGGGACGCCGAAATGCTGGCGCATCTGGACCGGGCCATGATGGCGGAACCTGCGACCTCTCGCATCGCCGGAGGGGTAGAGGAAGGCCATGTCACTTACGTCAGCCGCAGCAAATGGTGGGGGTTCCCGGACTTTACCACACTGCAGCTGGTCGACGGGCAGATCAGGATGTTCGCGCGCCTACGATTTGGACGTCGTGATCTCGGCGTCAACGCCAAACGACTGGAGCGGCTCAAGCGGAGCGCTCAGGCTGGAGGATAGGCACCCTTCCTGCACCTCGCGCCACATGGGCGAGTTGAGAGACATCTGACACTGCGCCATGAACATCCGCCCGTCCACTTGCATGCAAATGGTCTCTCCCAGCTCGATCCGGTTGCGTTGCTTGTCTGTACAATAGCAATCGACCGTCTTGCCCGAAGGTGAGGTAACATCCGCCGTAGCGGGCAGGGCGACAAGGCTGGCGAGGATCATGAAACGTTTCATGACGCCATTATAGCACGGCTTTCCGCCTTGACCAAACCCCTTGCATGGGCGAAGGCAGAGGCATGATCCCAATGGACCGCCTTGAACAGATTTCCCAACGTTTTCAGTTTCTGGAAGCCTCGATGGCGGCTGGAACGGATGGCGCTGATTTTGCAGCGTTGGCCAAGGAATACGCGGATCTGAAGCCCGTGGTCGAACAGATCGACGCCTACAAGCAGTTGCAGGCCGATCTGGAAGAGGCCGAAGCGATGATGGGTGATCCCGAAATGGCAGAGCTTGCGCGAGAGGAACTGCCCCTACTGAAAGAGGCGTTGCCAAAGGCGGAGGAAGCCTTGCAGGTGGCTCTGTTGCCCAAGGACGCTGCCGACGCCAAGCCTGCGATGCTGGAGATCCGGCCGGGCACGGGCGGGGACGAGGCCGCCCTATTCGCTGCTGATCTGTTGCGGATGTACCAGCGCTATGCCGAGGCCAAGGGCTGGAAAGTTGATCTGATCGAAGAACAGATGACCGAGCTTGGCGGCGTCAAGGAAGTTGTGGCGCATATCACCGGGCAGGATGTCTTTGCGCGGCTGAAATTCGAAAGTGGTGTGCACCGCGTGCAACGGGTGCCGACAACAGAAAGCGGCGGGCGCATTCATACCTCAGCAGCCACGGTCGCGGTGCTGCCGGAAGCCGAGGATGTGGATATCGTCATCGATCCAAATGATCTGCGGATCGATACGATGCGGTCCTCTGGGGCAGGCGGCCAGCATGTGAACACCACCGATTCTGCAGTGCGGATCACCCATTTGCCATCCGGCATAGTGGTGACGTCCTCCGAGAAATCCCAGCACCGGAACCGCGAAAAGGCAATGCAGGTGCTCAAAGCGCGGCTCTATGACATGGAGCGGAGCCGGGTGGATGAGGAACGCTCTGCTGACCGGGCGTCTCAGGTTGGGTCAGGGGATCGCTCAGAGCGGATCAGGACTTACAACTTCCCCCAAGGGCGCATGACGGACCATCGGATCAACCTCACGCTCTACCGTCTGGATGCGGTGATGCAGGGTGATCTGGACGAGATTGTCGATGCGCTGACAGCGGATGCGCAGGCGGCGGCTTTGGCTGAGATGAACGGGTGAGCACCGCAGGCGAAGCGATGGCGGCGGCAGCCGCGCGCCTGCGTGCGGCGGGGGTGCCAGACCCGGCGCGCGACGCGCGCTTGTTACTGGCCCATGCCGCCAGCGTGGACGCTACACGTGTCACATTGATCGCACCGGAGGAGATCGCGCCAGAGATCGAAGAACGTTTTGAGAGCCTGGTGGCCTTGCGCGCTGTGCGCGTGCCGGTCTCTCAACTGGTGGGCGCTCGGGCGTTTTATGGCCGGGAGTTCCGCATCAGTCGCGAGGTGCTGGACCCCAGACCCGAGACGGAAACGCTGATTGAAAAAGCGCTCTCTGCTCCTTTTGCGCGGGCGCTGGATCTGGGCACTGGGTCGGGCTGTATACTTGTGACGTTGCTGGCAGAGCGGCCGGATGCATCCGGTGTGGGCGTTGATCTGTCGGAGGCGGCTTGCCTGCAGGCCAGCGCCAATGCGGTACAGCACAATGTGGCGGGGCGGGCGGAGATTTTGCAATCGGATTGGTTTGAGGCTGTCTCTGGTCGCTTTGATCTGATCGTGGCCAATCCGCCCTATCTGGCGGCGGAAGAAATGCGCGATGTGGCCCCGGAACTGGCTCAGCACGAGCCGCGCATGGCGCTAACGGATGAAGGGGACGGGTTGTCGGCATACCGCGTGATCGCCCATCAGGCCCAGGGCTATCTGTCAACAGAAGGCCGGGTTCTGGTCGAAATCGGCTGGAAACAGGGGGATGACGTAGAAGGTATCTTTGAAGATGCCGGGTGGGCAGAGGTGGCGCTGATCCACGACCTGGGTGGTGCGCCGCGTGTCGTTTCTGCGGCCAAACCGGCCTAAAGGCACGAAAAGAGGCGGAAATACCGCCATTTTCCCACTTTGGACTTGAGTTGCGCTGCGCCACATGCTTATTCAAGGATGTTGCAGCGGTGGATGTCCTCGGACGGTCCCGCGCGGCGGTAAGCCCAACATATTGCACACCCGGGACCAATTTGGCGCTGCCACGCCCACCCGGCACTACGTTCAAACAGCACCAAAGGCTGACAATTTCAAATGAAATCAACGAGATCACGGTCCCGGTCGAACAAGAACCGCAACCGCCAGAATCAGGGCGGCAATGTCGTCAACCGCGTGTTCGACAGTTCCGGCCCCGAGGGCAAAGTGCGCGGGACCCCGCAACAGGTTATTGAGAAATACAATCAGCTGGCGCGCGATGCACAGCTGGCCAATGACCGCGTGGCGATGGAAAACTTTCAGCAGCACGCGGAACATTATCTGCGTCTGTTGGCGAATGCACAGCGCGAAATGGAAGCGCGCCGCGAAGAGCAGGAGCGCCAGAACCGCGAACGCCAGGCGGAGCGCGATCGGGAACGGGCAGAGCGACAAGAGCGCGAAAGCAACGGGGGCGGTCAGGACAATCGGTCCAGCGATCCGTCCCAAGCCCCGCAACCGGATGTGCCGGATGCGGGCGCAGAAAGTGGGCTGGTGGAAACGCCAGAGAGCAAGCCCAAACCCAAGCGCGCGCCGCGCCGCAAGCCGCGCAAGCCTGACACGAGCTCGGACGGCGGTGGAGACCAACCGGAAGCCGCAGAATGACTTTGGGCCTCGCAATTTGCGGGGCCTTTTCTTTGGGGCAGGCGTGATCTGATTGAGCGGCTGCGCCGCATGACATTTTTTCGGCAGCGCTTGGTTGGATGTGGTTTCCAAGGATGCGGCATCTGTGGGTGCAGCAAGGGTTTTGGGGGTCGTTTGCGGCTCGGCCAGCGTTCAGCTGACGTCAGCGCCTTGTTGTACGTAGCGGATGCGGCCGTACCGCCGCAGTACGGTCTCGCGCTCTTCCCATTTGTATCTGCGGTCGGTGATGACCGGGCTCCAAAAGAGCGTGCCGCCCTGGCGCCAGGGATCCAATACGATCCCATCTTGCATGGTTGCCCCTTGAGCAGAGATCACGGCTGTCGAGTGGTCGATGAAGATGCGGCTGTCGGCATTTGCAATCGCGCGGTGCATCGAGAGGGTTGTGAAATTCTCAGCCTTGAGCCGGGCCTCCATATCCTCCGCCCAATGCCAGCACAAGCCGCGTGGCTTGCGCCCCGCGTTGACCTTGGCGTTGTGGATAAGCGGTGGATCGGTGATCTGATAGGCCTGCGCCAGTGCAAAGGTGTGGGCGTAGGCCAATTGGGCGGCGCGGTTGGCCTCGGCGGTGTCCACCGCCGGAGAGAGGGCGCGGATCGCATTTGCTAGTGCTGCGGCGTCACTTTGTGAGCCGGGGCGTGGCTGAGCGGAGCAGGCCGCGACCCCCAAGGGTGCAAGCATCAGGAAATTGCGACGGGTCAGGGTCATGTGGCCCCCTCAAGGCTGCGGGCCAGGGCGCAGAAAGCCTCCAGCGCGACCTGTTCGGCCCGTTCTGTGGGCGGGATGCCGGCCGCATGCAGGTGGGCTTCGATATCTGGTGATACCCCTTTGAGCGCGGCGCGCAGCATTTTTCTGCGCTGGTTGAAGGCTGCTGCCACCACACGCGACAGGATTGCGGCATCCGCCGGGTAGCGGGGTTCGGGCAGGGCGGTGAGATGCACAACGGCGGAAGATACCTTGGGCGGTGGCGTGAAGGCCCCTGGCGGCAGGTGCATGGCAATAGAGGCTTCCGCCCGCCATTGCGCCAGGATCGCCAACCGACCATAGGTCTTGGAACCGGGCTGCGCCACGATCCGCTCTGCCACTTCGCGTTGGAACATGAGCGTCAGGCTTTGCCAGAAAGGGGGCCAATCTGGTGGGGTCAGCCACCGCACCAGAAGTTCCGTCCCAACGTTGTAGGGCAGGTTTGCGGCCACCCTGATCGGCGGGGTGAGGTGTGTCAGCGGATCAATGTCGAGCGCATCGCCTTCCAGAACGGTCAATTGACCGGGGTAGTGCGCTGCAATCTCGGCAAGGGCAGGCATGCAGCGGCTGTCTTTTTCGACTGCCAACACGTGCCGTGCGCCTTCGGAGAGGAGCCCCCGTGTCAGGCCCCCGGGGCCCGGACCAATTTCAAGCACATCTGTTGCGGTCAGATCACCGGCCTGCCGGGCAATCTTGGCCGTCAGGTTCAGGTCCAGAAGGAAGTTCTGGCCCAGCGACTTGCGCGCGCTGAGCCCGTGGGTCGCGATGACCTCCCGCAATGGGGGGAGCGTGTCAATCGCGCTCATGTCACGTTGCCCATGCGATGCGCCAAACGGATGGCTTCGACCATGGACGTCGGGTTGGCGCGCTCCTGTCCGGCGATGTCAAAGGCCGTGCCGTGATCGGGCGAGGTGCGCACAAATGGCAGGCCGAGGGTGACGTTCACGCCCCGGTCAAAGTCCAGCGTCTTGATGGGGATCAACGCTTGATCGTGGTACATGGCGATTGCCGCGTCATAGCGCGCACGGGCGGCGGCGTGGAACATCGTGTCTGCGGGGTGCGGTCCGGTCAGGGTTAGGCCTTCAGTTTGCATCTCGGCGACCAGCGGCGCGATCCAGTCCATTTCTTCCCGGCCCATCGCTCCACCTTCGCCGGCATGCGGGTTGAGGCCAGCAATAGCGATGCGAGGCGACTGGATACCAAACTGATTGCTTAGGCCCTGTGCGGTGATCTCAATCACGCGGCGCAGCCTGTGGGGTGACAGCTCTGCTGGTACGTCACAAAGCGGAATATGAATGGTGGCTGGCACAACGCGCAACTGGTCAGAGGCGAGCATCATCACCACGTCTGGAACGCCTGCCAAAGCCGCGAGATATTCAGTGTGACCGGGATAGGCAAAGCCCGCGCTGTCCTGAAGCGCCTTCTTGTGAATGGGCGCTGTGCAAAGTGCTGCGGCTTCACCCGTCTGCACCAGATCGACGCCCTTTGCGATCACGTCGATGACGCCCTGGGCATGGGATGATTGCGGAACGCCCGGGGTCGCGTCAGTACCAAAACTGAACGCGAGGACGGGCAGGGCGTCTGCACAGACGCGCGCGGCTTCTTCGCAGGAGCGTACTTCACGCCGTGGTACATCGGATGGAAGGTGGGAAGGGTCGCCCAACCAGACCATTGGAACGTTGTCTTTTAGCGCAGCCCACGCACCTGCCGTAACCTCGGGACCGATGCCTGCGGGTTCACCACAAGAAATTGCAATCGGCCGAACGGTGCTTGTCACAGCCGGTCGATGCGGGCGTCGGCACGCAGGGACTCCATCAACTGGTCTGAGTAACCGCTTAACACGCGCTGTCGCAGCTCACCGACAACAGCCTCCCGGCTGACTTCGGCCTTGTCTTCGGCAACGCGTTTGCACAGCATGAGGAAGACAAGCGTGTTGCCATTGGCACGGGTCAGGGCGGTGGAGACTTCGCCGGGATCCAGCTTGGCCAATTCAATTGCAATGTCGCGCGGGATCTCGCCCGGTTTCTTGGTGCCACGGTCCAGGACGGAAGCAGGTTGACCCTGCGCGATACCAAAAAGATCGTTGCACTGATCAACCTGGCCGCGAAGACGTGCGGCTTCGGCCAAAGCTGCCTCAGATCGGCCACCGTTAATGTAGTAGGCGGCGTATTCAATTTCTGAATAGGACTTGGCGGGTTTCCCGGTTTCTTCGATCCCGCGCAATTGGAAGAGCGCCACGGCGTTTGTGATTGGCAGGGGCGGCGTGACCTCTCCTTCAGCCAATGAAAGGAGGATGGGATGCAGTGACGCCGGAAGGTTTTCTAAGGGGGTCCAAGGGAGCAAGCCGCCGCGCCCACGTGACGCCGTGGCGGAGTAGCGGCGCGCAAAGGATGAGAACTCCGCTATCGAACGCGTTTGCGAGATCTGGTCTGCAAGTGCTGCGACCCGAGCGGCATTCTGGGGTGGGGCAGGGATGATGATTTCTGACAGCAGCACGCGAATGCCGGACCCTGCGGAGGACCGGCCCAGCTCACGATCGATATCAGCGTCAGTGAAATTGGCAAAGGCACCATAACGGGCGCGGATCAGCTCGCGCCAGCCAATCTGCGTTGAAACGAAGTCGCGAAAAGTTTCACGGGCGACGCCGGATTGTTCCAGGGCTGCAACAAACTCTTCTGTGCTCAGGTTCACGCGGGAGGCAAATTCGCTCATCCCGTTTTCGAGCAGTTCACCTTCCACCACAAGATCGAACCGCGCCAGATAATCTTGGCGGAGGCGGTCGTCGATCAGCTCATTAACAACGCTTTCCCGGTCGGAATTTGGTGCATTCAATAACTGGAGGAACAGCTGGCGTTGCTGGACCTCAAATTCAGTGACAGCCAGCCCGTTGATCCGGGCCACCGGCGCGAAAAGGTTCTGCGCTTGGGCTGTGATACCAAACGTCAGTGCAAGACAAAACGCTAGAAGGCCCATAAGGCATGCTGCGGCTTTGCGATGGATCAGTTCCGACATGAGCGCGTGTAACTTTCTGTTCCGGAGGAGGCGGCAAAGCCTCTCAGACCGATGTTAAAACCGATATTGGTTGAGGGCTCAACACTTGTTGAGGAAGAATAGCGCCGACGTACCGAAAGATCGATGCTGACGCATTCGTTGTTGTAGGTCAGGCCCACACCTGCCGTTGCGGAACGGCTGTCTTCGGTGTCATAGCGATAGTTGGCGCTGGCGGTCCAGTGTCGGTTGACTTTGTATTGTCCGTCCAGCGTGATTTCTGAAATGGCCTGGGGCCGGTCCTCGACCGTGTCTGCGGCGAGCCAGACGTATGAGCCGCCAAGCCGTCCACGGTCAAAGAACCAATCCCCGCGAAGTTCTGCTTTTGCAAACTGGAAGTCGTCGCTGAACAAACCCCGCCCAGAGACGGAGACCCCATGTATTGTCTTGATTTGACCAGCCAGAAGAAAGTCCGATTTGTCACCGCCGAGCCCGGAAGATTCGGTGAAGTCCGCGTCTGCGTCTTCACGGAAGACGCGGCCGATGGTCAGGTGTGCGTCCCAGCCCGTAGGATCAAATCGCGCCCAGTTGACGCCAAGGGCCGCCACGGCGCCGCGTTCTCGCCTGTCGGGCCTCGGGAAGCGTGACAAGGACAGCAAGTTACCTTCGTCAAATTCCACGCGGGTGCTTTCGTCGTTGGGAACGTTCAGACGCGAACCGGAGGTCCAGCCAACCTGAACCACGGGTTCTAGCAGCGTCGATGTCCCATTTCGGCCTTGCCGGATCATCGGATAGCGCAGGGCAACCGCGGCCTGAGCTGAGGTGTCTGTGGGGTTTTGGGCAAAGGACGCGTCTTGTGCGATGTGGAAGGCGTCAAAGTTCAGGCCGGCCTGGACGTCCGTCACAAAGCCGTTGCTGAACGTGTCGCGCCGAAGCCAGGCGATTTCGCCATTAAGCCGCGCAACATCACGCCCGTCCGTGACCCCATCCCCATTCACATCCGTATCGGAATCTGAGCTGCGACGATGGCTGTGCGCCTGCAGGCTTAGCCGAACTTCGCCGCCCAAACGCTGGGGGAAGTAACGTTGCTCGACTTCACCGAAAAGCACCAATGTAGGTTGAACGCTGTTGACTTCGTTGTCACGCAACGTCTCGAAATTGATCAGACTGCCTCTGACCCACTGGTCGCGCCGTGCGCGGCTGATTGTGAGCTCAGATTGCAGCCGGTCCCGGTCGGAATAGCCGTATTCCGTGAGGTAGGACCGGTCTCTGACGGCTTCGATGGCGAAATAGAGTTTGTAGTCCCGCTCAAGGTCGAAATTGCCGTAGCCAAAGACGTAGGCACGGGTTTCTCCGGGTTGTTCGTCGTCGCGCGAAACTGCGCCATTGAATTCAATACGGCCACGCACAAAGGCCTGACGATATCGCAGCTCAAGCGTGCGGGTTTCAGACGAGAAATAGGGCGTGACAGTCAGGTCCCGATGATCGCCAATCTTGAAGAAGTAAGGGACCTTGAGCCCCGTTCCCAGTTGTGACGTCCTGCGGATGGAGGGGGCGAGGAAACCGGTTGCGCGGTCCAGCCCCGGCCCCGGCATGCGCAAGCGTGGGATATAAAAGACAGGGACGCTGCGGATGCGGAATTGCGCCTGTTCGAAATAGAGCTGTTGTTCCACCTGATCATGGATCACCCGTTTGGCGCGGATCTGCCAAAGCGGTGCTTCGCCGTCCTCGCAGATTTTGCAGGAGGTTACGGCAGTCTTGTAGAGCTGACTGTAGCGGCCGTTTACCCGGTTGATCTGGGTGGCGGACAATTGGAGCTGTTGGGCCAGGATCACCCGCGCGCCGCTCAGCAGGCCGTTGCGCAGGTCTGAATCGAGTTCCGCCGCATTGGCCAGGATAATTGTGTCCTCGCCTTCCTGAAGCACGATCGGCCCGTCAATTTCCAAAGTACCCGTTTGCTGATTGTACCGGATCGCCCGGGCCCGCAGTCGGGTTTCGCCCTGGAAGGCCTCAACACTGCCTTGTGCCACCAGCGTCCGGTCGCGGGTGATAAATACCTGGTCTGCGACCAATATCGCCGGGCGTTCAGCAGGCACAGTTTCCTGGGCTAGCGCCAATATCGGCAGCATGAACAGCGACAGTGACAGGAGGATCAGGCGCATCAACTCAGCCATCCTCCATATGCAAGAGCAAACCAAGTGCCAACAGGATCGCTGCCGCCGGTGTGGCCCAAGCCGCTAGAAGCACCGGAATTTGGCCATTTTCGCCAAGGATCTGGGCAAAGCTGCGCACGAAATACAATCCGAACCCCAACAGTACTGCGGTCAGCACCGCCGTTCCGGTGCCTCCAAAACGGGTATGCCGCATGGTAAAGGCGCTCGCAACCAGCACCATGGCTACCAGAAAGAAGGGGCGTGCAAATTCGGCCTGCAGCCATACTTTGTGTTTGCGCGGGCTGAAGCCTGCCTGTTCGAGCTGTCGGATAAATTCGGGAAGGTCGTAGATAGATACGGCAGCGGGTTTGCCGATGCTTTCACGGATACGGTCCAGCGTCAGGGTGGAGGGCAAGGTATAGGTTTCATGTACTTCAGCGCCGCCCTCGGCGTTTGTGCCAACCGCCAGCGGCCAGACCTTCGCCTCCCGCAAGGACCAGGTCCCGTTCGTCAGCGCGGCAGATGCGGCTTCGATCCGGCGCACAGGGCCGAGCTCTGTGTCATACGAAAGGAAGGTCACATCGTAGAGAACGGAGGCGTCAGTGTTTGACCGCCAGGCGCGAATAACAGTTTGACCGGTCTCGCTGCCCTGCCGCAGCCACAGACCTTCGTCGCTGATCGATAAGGCGGCAGCGCCACCGGCGCGGTAGCTCTCGCTCAGCTGCAAATAGCGTTTGCCCGTTGCGGCGACGATGGGGTTCAGCATCGTCACGGCAAGCGCACCAATGATCAGCGCGACAACAACCGGAGCAATGAGGACCCGCAAAGCTGAGCGTCCTGCAGCGCGTGTCACCACCAGCTCTGAAGAGCGGGCCAAAGAGATGAACAGCGCCACGGTGGCCAGCACCACAATCAAAGGCAAGATCAGGTTGATGGTCTGCGGGGCGTTCAACAAGGCAAGTTGCATCACGTTGCCAAAGCCAATGTCGTAGGTGGAGAACCTGCGGGCCTGATCCACAATGTCGACCAGCAGTACCAGCGCCACAAGGACCGATGCGATCATCAGGAACGTCATGGCAAAACGTCGGGCGAAGTAGAGGTGCAGGATCATGGAGCGACCCCGCGCATCTTGTCGCCAATACGGCGCAACCACTGCGGGTTCGAAGCTTGGCCAAGCATTGCGATCACCAAGAGTGCGCCCAGGGCCGTGGGTGCGTAGAGTAGTGGCCAGAGGCTTGCGTCCTCTCTCACCGGGTTAACGAGGGCACCTCGGAAGCCATCAATGGCGATAAGCAAGGCAAAGGCCGTCACAATTTCGCGCCAAACGCCAAAGCGGGAAAAGCTCCCGACAAGCAAGGTGGCAAAACCAATCATCGCAGCCACGATGCAAAAGAGCGGTTGCGCAAATCGGCTATGCAGCTCCTCGGCGATCATGCCTGTCCCTTGCGCCGTGCGCGCAGAAAGCGCCTCCCAATCCGTCAGCAGCTCCGGTGTGGTCATGTTGGCGATCACCAGATTTTCCGTGTTGTTGGGATCGACCAGCGCTGAGATGTCGAACGAAAAGTCGCGAAACTTGGCTGTGGCAAGGCGATTGTCTGTGTGATCCAGCCGCTGGGCCAGCCCATTCACCATAATCAGGGTTGTTTCATCGCCATTGCGCACCAGATAGGCCTCAGTCGCGGTGTAGATGACACCTTCCTTCGGGCTTCGCCGATCAGACAGGAACACGTCACGAAGCACACCATCATCGTCAATCTGGCGGGTAAAGAAGGTCACATTGCTTGTGGGGTGAAGAAAAGTACCTTCCGTCAGAAGGCGGGCCGTGACGTTCTGGGAGATTTCGGTTTCGCGTTGTTCGAGCTGAGCCCGCGCCATGGGTTCCAGAAAGTGGCTGAGCACGGTCATCATCAACGCCACGCACACCCCGTAAAGCAGTACGGGGCGGGCAAGACGCCAAGGGCCTGTTCCGGTGGACTGCAGCACTGTCAGTTCCGATTCCCCAGTCATCCGGTTGGTGACATAGACAGCGCCTGCAAAGGTGGCGATCGGTAGAATCGTGGTGATCAGTTTTGGCAGGCTAAGTGCGCTGAATTCCAGAAAGACGAGAGCCGTCTGGCCGTTTCCAATCAGCGTGTCAAAAAGAACAACGGCTCGATTGATCCAGAAAAGCGCAACAAGTACGAGCGAAAAGAAGCCGAACAGCACCAGAAGCTGCGACAGCATATAGCGGTCTACTCGGCCCACTCACATTCCCCCAAACGCGCTCTTACGGCAATTTTTCTTCATGCTACCCCAATTTTCCGCGTTGGAAAACTCATATCTGGCCATAGGCGCGTCCTCGCGCTAGGTCTTGCCTCCAAAGGATGAGGAAAGTGCCAACATGACCAAACTGACGCCCATCGAGTTTCGCGATACTGACCTCAATGATCTCAAAGATCGCACCGGTCGGATCGCCGTTTTTGCCGCTCCGGGGGTAAAGCTGGATCAAAACGCGCGGCGGCTGGACAAGATGACCCGAGGAGCGCTTGCGCGGGCGTTGGAGGGCGACGCATTCGGCAAGTCGAAAGCGGGTGATCTCATCAGTCTGACGTTTCCCGGTGGGATGGCCGCCGAAGCAATCGATGTTGTGCACCTGGCGCGCCCCATCTCGACCGAAAACGCGCGCAAGGCGGGTGCGGCACTGGCCAAGGTTCGAGGGAAAAGCGATTTGCTCGTGTTGGCCGGATCAAACCGCAACATGGCCGAACTCGCGTTTGGCATCGCCATGCGCGACTATGGATTTGAGGACCACAAGAGCAGCCCAAAGCCGCGCGAGGGTGCAGTTACCCTCATGTGCAGCAAACCGGAGGATGTGGCGGCTGCCGCAGAGCCCTTAATGGCGGTGGCCGAAGGGGCGCATTTCACGCGTGATCTGGTCAATGCCCCCGCAAACGTGCTGACAACAACGAGCTTTGCAGAACGCCTAGAAGAGCTGACATCCTTGGGCCTGAAGGTTGAGGTCTTGGATGAGAAAGAGCTCGCAAAACTCGGAATGAGAACACTTTTGTGTGTTGGTCAGGGGTCCGACAGCCCCTCCAAGGTTGTCGTGATGCGGTGGGACGGCAGCGCGGCTGATGCGGCTCCCTTGGCTCTAGTGGGCAAGGGCGTAGTCTTTGACACGGGCGGGATCAGCCTGAAACCCGCCGCGGGCATGGAAGACATGACAATGGACATGGGCGGCGCGGGCGTGGTGGCTGGCGTGATGAAAGCGATTGCGCTGCGCAAAGCCAAAGCCAATGTCGTAGGCTTAGTCGGGCTGGTGGAAAACATGCCGTCCAGCAACGCGGTGCGCCCGGGCGATGTGATCACGTCCATGAAGGGCGACACTGTCGAAGTGATCAATACCGATGCTGAGGGGCGTTTGGTGCTGTGCGACGTCATGTGGTACGCTCAGGAATACGTGAAGCCCGCCGCGATGGTCGATCTGGCAACGCTGACCGGCGCGATGATTATCGCCCTGGGTCATGAAAACGCGGGTGTTTTCTCCAACGACGACGCTTTTTGCAACGCCTTTCTGAAAGCCGCAGATACGGAAGGCGAGGGCGCATGGCGCATGCCGTTGGGTGCGGCTTATGATGACCTGCTCAAAAGCCGGATTGCGGACATGAAGAATGTGGGCGGCCGCGCGGCAGGAAGCATCACAGCTGCCCAGTTCCTTCAGCGGTTTGTGAAGGATGATCTGCCGTGGATCCACCTCGATATTGCGGGGGTGGCTTCGGTCAAGTCCGAGACGGCGCTTGCCCCCACGGGCGCCACGGGCTGGGGCGTGGCGGCTCTTAACCGTCTGATTGCAAACGAGTTTGAAGGATCCTGATCGCGGTGGGAGCGGCCTATTTCTATCATCTGACGCGCAGGCCCCTTGTGGACACCTTGCGGATGCTGCTGGAACGGTCACTTGCCAACAGCTGGCGCGTGGCGGTCCGGGGCCAGCACATGCAGGCGCTGGAGGCCCTCGACCGGGCTTTGTGGTTGCAACCTGACGATGGGTTCTTGCCCCATGGGTTGTCGGGTAGTGCGCATGATGCGGATCAACCCATTTTGCTAACGACCTCTGAAAAGCCGGCAAACGCGCCGCAATGCGTCATGGCTGTGCACGGCGCGGATGTCACAGCGGCGGAAGTGGGCGCTCTTGACCGTGTTTGCATTCTCTTTGACGGCAATGACGGTGCGGCCGTGCAACACGCGCGCGCGCAGTGGAAATTCCTGGCCGATGCGGGTGCTGCGGCAAAGTACTGGTCCGAAGCAAGCGGCAGTTGGGAAATGAAAGCCGAAACAGGCGCTTAGCGGGTCAGGACAAGTTCGTTGTTGCGGATTTCAAGGCTGCCCCAGCGCTGTAGATAACCCATACCAAGAAGGGAGTCGTCCATCTGCCCTTGATTGACGAGGGCTTGTACGTTCCGGTCCAGGGCGTCGCCCAGACGGATTTCATTCAGCCTGACGAAGGCGGTGCGCACTTCACCGTTGGCGGTGTTGGCGCGTCCCAGATAGGCAAGATTTTCCGGATCAAGGCCAGCGCGCGCCGCGTCTGACTGCGTAAGAACAATCTCGGTTGCACCGGTATCCACGACGAAGCGTACGGTTGCCCCGTTCACATCTGCCGTCAGATAGTAGTGGCCATCATTGCTGCGGGGGACGGCAATCTGGTCGCCACCGTTCAGGGTGATTTGTCCACGCAGTGTGCTGGAGTTTATGTCGTTCCACAGGCCGACCGCCGCGGCCCCACCGATGAAGATCATCGCCCAAATGGCTGCGTATTGCAGTGACTTGTTCAGGTTCTCGCGGCTGTTCATGAAGAACCAACCGGCCACCATAGCCAGCAATACCACCAGATAGATCACGCGGCCTGTTTCAAATTCACTCATAACGTCTCCTGTCTGGGGAGATATAGGGGCTGATTTCCTCGACGTCAGCCCATCTTGCTGCTGTTCCGAAAAGGAGCGGCTGCGCCGCGCGCGATTTTATTTTGTTGATGAGTGGGCTGTCTGCCCCCTCGTCGTCCATTGGGCTCGAACCAATGGCGCCACAATAAACGACCCTCCGAGAGTATTTGTCGCATAAAGAGAGGTTATGCGGAGGCGTGGTCGAGTTTTTCCTGCGCTGCCATCCAGATTGCCTCGGCACGGTCGAGTGCGTCCATCACCTCGGCGTACTTTCGGTTCCAGACCTCCAGTTCGCCCACGTTTGTGTCCTCGTAGAGCGCGGGGTCGGCAAGC
Organism: uncultured Sulfitobacter sp.; assembly: GCA_963422245.2. Taxonomy (GTDB): domain Bacteria; phylum Pseudomonadota; class Alphaproteobacteria; order Rhodobacterales; family Rhodobacteraceae; genus Sulfitobacter. The sequence continues at coordinate 38,989 of CAXMWW010000028.1, forward strand.
TTGGTGGCCAGCTTTTCCTGCATTTCGCTGATTTTCTCCACCCGGGCTTCGGCTTTGCGGACTTCGGAGCGTAGGGCCAGTATGTCCTCCCGGCTGGCGCGCTTTTGTTTGGGGG